>NZ_JAAARM010000002.1 GCF_009908285.1 Pseudomonas sp. Fl4BN1 | reverse complement strand
GAATGTTATTGGTCAGGGTGTTGGTGGAGCCGCTGAGGATGGTGGCCTGCACGGAGGGCGGAAACAGCGCGTCGCCTATCCAGTCGCACATCTTCGTCAGGCCTTTGTCGGCCCCACTCTTGCTCATGGCCAGCCCGACGATCACCCCCACCACGGCGCCCAGCAGGCAGGCTCCGAGCCCGCCAGTGGCCACGGTGATGCCGGTGGCGGCCACCACTGCGGCAGTGGCCAGGGCGGTAATCGCGATGTTGGCGGCGACCTCCAGCACACCGCTGAGGATGTCCGCCATCACCGAGCTGTGTTCGAGCCCGTCGCCCAGGCGTGCGGCCCACAGAAGCGCGTCAGACATGCCGGAGGCTCATCATCAAGGTGTGTTGAAGTTCAGGGACTGCTTGATGGTGGCCCAGTGCGCGGCGTCACTGTCGTTCAGCGGTTGTGCCTTGACGTAGCTGAGGGCAAGCATCTTGTGGGTGCCGGGCAGGACCAGGGCCAGTTGGTACTGAAAGACCTGCTCACTGCCCTTGTTGAACTGGCTGCGCAGTTCGAGAGCGTCGACCTCCTGAGCGCTGCCCACGCGCACGGCCACGCCGGGCTGGTAGCGCAGCTCCTGAACCTGTTGTTCGAGTTTCTTGAGCTGGCTGTCGAAGCTGCTCTGCAGGGTTTCACCCTTGGCCAGCTGGCTGCGGCTGACGATCAGCGAAGTGCCCAGCTGCGGGAACTTGAGGATGTTGATCGACGCGTCCAGCAGCTCGCTGGGCGGCAAGGCGAACTGAAATTCGTTGATGCGATAGGTCATGGCGCTGGGCTCTCGTTAAGGGTTGCCCTGGGGCTTGGGAAACATGGCGTCGACGCTGGCATCGATGCTGTCTTTGACGCCCTGGCCCTCAGGGGTCGCGCCGGCGCTACCGCCGTTGTTCAGGTGCAGTACGCCGCCGGTATTGAATTCGGCATCGCCCGAGGCATAGAAGCTGATCTGCTTGCCGCTGAGGTTGATCTGGCCACTGGCGTTCAACTCCAGCACGCTTTCGCCGCAGACCAGGCGCAGGTTCTCGCCAACCTCGATGATGTAGCTCTGGCTGATGCTGTCGGTCTTTTTGCCGCCGACCACCAGCACGTCGAGTTCCTTGACCGCGCGCAGGCGGGCGGAGCCGATGGTCACGGTCTCGTCGCGGCCAATACTCTTGACCCGGTCATTGCCCACCGAATGGCTTTCGTTGACCTCGACCACGATGTCCTGGTTGCGCTCGGCGTGGATGTACAGCTGCTCCGCGCCCTTTTTGTCTTCCATGCGGATTTCGTTGAAGTTGGCCGGGCTGCCGCCCTTGCTCGACCGGCTTTTCATGCCGCTCTGGGTGGCGTTGGCCGGCAGGTCGTAGGGCACGGTCTGCTCGGCGTTGTACACCCGGCCGGTAATGATCGGGCGGTCGGGGTCGCCTTCGAGGAAGCTGACGATGACTTCCTGGCCGATGCGCGGAATCTGCATCGAGCCCCAGTTCTTCCCGGCCCAGGCCTGGGATACGCGAATCCAGCAGGAGCTGTTTTCGTTGGACTGGTCATGGCGGTCCCAATGGAAGTGCACCTTGACCCGGCCGTATTGGTCGGTCCAGATCTCCTCGCCGGCAGGGCCCACCACCCGTGCGGTCTGCGGGCCCTGGACCATCGGCTTGTGGGTGCTGGCCAGGGGCCGGAAGCTCTGCTGCGCATCGATGCAGGTCAGGTGGCTTTCGAACTGCGCCGAGCCGCCGCCACCGCCGGTTTCCAGACTTTCCTGGACCACGTAGTAGCGGATGCCGACGATCAGGTATTCACGGTTCTGGTCCTGACGGCTGAAGCCGCTGAGAGTGAACAGGTGGCCGGCGCCCAGGCCCCGGGCGTTGCCGCTGAGCTCGATGCGCTCATGCAGGCTCTGCAGGGCTTCGATGCGGGTTTGCGCATAGTGCTCGCCGTCGCCGCTCTGCACGTAGGTGCCGGGGTAGTCGTAGAGCGGGTAGTCACCGGCGCTGTGGGGGCGCGGCATGGCCGAACGCACATCGATCCGTGCGCTAGGGCGCTGGAAATCGTAGTCGTTGAGCTCCAGCGAACCGGGCTGTACTTCCTGGGCCAGGTGCCAGTCGAACAGGTGGTCGCGCTCGCGCTGCTGCTCGTCCCGCGGGTAGTAGGGCACCGAGGCGTAGCCGGGCACGCTGCTGTGGGCGCCATAGGCGTCGGCCAGCACCACCACGTGGCGGTCCTTCTCGTGGCGGAAGAAGTAGTAGATGCCTTCCTGTTCCATCAGCCTGCTGACGAAATCGAAGCTGGTCTCGCGGTACTGCACGCAGTATTCCCACTCCCGGTAGGGTCGGCTCAGGGCGTCTTCGAAATCGGAAAAACCCAGGTCGCGGAACACCTGCTTGATGATCTGCGGGATGCTCAGGTTCTGGAAAATCCGGCAATCGGAGGTACGGCTCAGCAGCCACAGCCAGGGCCGCAGCGTTACCTGGTAACTGGCGAACTGGCCCGTGTCGATGTTCTGGCTGCAGCGCGCGACGATGCCGTGGAAGTGCCGCTGGCCGCCACCGTCCAGTTGCACGCTGAGGCCCATGGGCTTGCCCAGCAACTGGTTGAGGTCGATGTTGGCGTCGCTGGAGGTCAGTTGCAGCTGATAGTCGAACAGCCGCCCCAGCTCCTCGCCGCCGCCCATGCTCTTGAGCAGCAGGACGTCCGGTCCCAGGGGGCAGTTGACCTGTGCCAGTCGTGTGGATTGCTGAAATAGCATCGTCAGTCTCGTTGAATGCGTGGTGTGCCTGGCCGGCCCTCTGTAGGAGCGAGCTTGCTCGCGAAGGCGCCAGGTCCATCACCGTGGCGGGCGCTTCGCTGGCAAGCCAGCTCCTACGGAGAGCGTGGGGTCAGGCCGGCTCGCTGAAGTCGTAGTGCAGTTCGTTGTCACGCTGGCTGATGCGCACCCCGGCCAGAGCCTTGCCTTCGAGCATCCGGGTGAGGAACTCGCGGCTCATGTCCGGCAACAGGCTGTTGGTCAGGATGGCGTCGATCATCCGGCCGCCGCTTTCGGTCTCGGTGCAGCGCGAGACGATCAGGTCGATGACCTCGTCGTCGAAGTCGAAATCCACCTTGTGAGTGCTTTCCACGCGCTTCTTGATCCGCCCCAGTTGCAGGCGGGTGATCGCCTTGAGCATGTCGTCGCTCAGCGGGTAGTAGGGGATGGTCACCAGGCGCCCCAGCAGCGCCGGCGGGAAGATCTCCAGCAGCGGTTGGCGCAGGGCCTTGGCGATTTCCTCCGGCTCGGGCACGGCCTGCGGGTTCTTGCAGACGTTGGCGATCAGCTCGGTACCGGCATTGGTGGTGAGCAGGATCAGGGTGTTCTTGAAGTCGATCACGCGACCTTCGCCGTCTTCCATCACGCCTTTGTCGAACACCTGGAAGAAGATTTCATGCACGTCCGGGTGGGCTTTTTCCACTTCGTCCAGCAGCACCACGCTGTAGGGTTTGCGTCGCACCGCCTCGGTGAGCACGCCGCCTTCGCCGTAACCGATGTAGCCCGGCGGCGCACCCTTGAGGGTGGACACGGTGTGGGCTTCCTGGAACTCGCTCATGTTGATGGTGATGACGTTCTGCTCGCCGCCGTACAGGGCTTCGGCCAGGGCCAGGGCGGTTTCGGTCTTGCCGACCCCGGAGGTGCCGGCGAGCATGAACACGCCAATCGGCTTGTTCGGGTTGTCGAGGCCGGCGCGGGAAGTCTGGATGCGCTTGGCGATCATCTGCAGGGCGTGGTCCTGGCCGATGATGCGTTTCTTCAGGTGCTGGTCGAGGTTGAGCACGGTTTCCAGCTCATTGCGGGCCATGCGCCCCACCGGAATGCCGGTCCAGTCGGCGACCACCGAGGCCACCGCCTGGTAGTCGACGGTCGGCAGAATCAACGGGGTCTCGCCTTGCAGGGCGCTGAGGCGCTGTTGCAGGTCCACCAGCCGCTCTCGCAGGCCGTGGCTTGCGTCGCCGACGTCGCTGTCCACCAGGCCGACGTTCTCGCGCAGTTGGGCGCGGGTCGCCAGCAATTCGTCGACCAGGGTCTTCTCTTCGGCCCAGCGGCTTTCCAGCGCGGCCAGGCGCTCGCGCTCGGCGGCCAGCAGGCTTTCGCTGTTGACCTGGCGGTTGCCGATGGCCACGCCGATTGCCTGTTCCCGGGCGATGATCTGTAGCTCGGTTTCCAGGGCCTCGATGCGCCGACGGCTGTCGTCCACTTCGGCCGGCACCGCGTGCAGGCTGATGGCAACCCGGGCACAGGCGGTGTCCAGCAGGCTCACGGATTTGTCTGGCAACTGGCGCGCTGGAATGTAGCGGTGGGACAGCTTGACCGAGGCTTCCAGGGCTTCGTCGAGGATCTGTACCTGGTGGTGCTGTTCCATGGTCGAAGCTACGCCGCGCATCATCAGCAGCGCCTTGTCTTCCGAAGGTTCGGCCACTTGCACCACCTGGAAACGCCGGGTCAGGGCCGGGTCTTTCTCGATGTGCTTCTTGTACTCGGCCCAGGTGGTGGCAGCCACGGTACGCAGGGTGCCGCGGGCCAGGGCCGGTTTGAGCAGGTTGGCCGCGTCGCCGGTGCCGGCGGCGCCACCGGCACCCACCAGGGTGTGGGCTTCGTCGATGAACAGGATGATCGGTTTGGGCGAGGCCTGGACGTCCTCGATGACCTGGCGCAGGCGCTGTTCGAACTCGCCCTTCATGCTGGCGCCAGCCTGCAGCAGACCGACGTCGAGGCTGCGCAGTTCAACGTCCTTGAGCGCTGGCGGTACGTCGCCGGCGACGATGCGCAGGGCGAAACCTTCCACCACCGCAGTCTTGCCCACCCCGGCTTCGCCGGTGAGGATCGGGTTGTTCTGCCGGCGACGCATGAGGATGTCCACCAGCTGGCGGATCTCTTCGTCACGGCCGACGATGGGGTCGAGCTTGCCGCTGCGGGCCTGCTCGGTGAGGTCGACGGTGAAGCGCTTCAGGGCTTCCTGCTTGCCCAGGGCGCTGGGGGCCATGGCGCCGCTGGCTTCGCCGGGTACCGCGCCGGCATTGAAACCGTCGCTGGCGCTGAGGGCGTTTTCCGGCGAGTCACCGACGTATTCGTCAAAACGCTCGCTCAGGGCTTCGACCTTGATCTTCTCGAATTCCCGCGACAGCCCCAGCAGCGCATGGCGCAGGCTCGGGGTCTTGAGGATGCCGATCACCAGGTAGCCGGTGCGCACCTGGCTTTCGCCGAACATCAGGCTGCCGTAGACCCAGCCGCGCTCGACCGCTTCCTCGACGTGGGACGACAGGTCGGTGATCGAGGTCGAACCCCGGGGCAGGCGGTCCAGCGCCTCGGTCAGGTCCTTGGCCAGGCGTGCCGGCTCCAGGTTGAACTGGCGGATGATCCGGTGCAGGTCCGAGTCCTGCAGTTGCAGCAGTTGGTGAAACCAGTGAGCCAGCTCCACATAGGGATTGCCCCGCAGTTTGCAGAAGACCGTGGCGGCTTCGATGGCTTTGTAGGCAACGCTGTTGAGCTTGCCGAACAGCGCCGCGCGACTGATTTCACCCATGCTCTGTGCTCCTTGGTGTGCGTGAGGTAGTGGCCTGATCGGCGTAGTGCCGGGCCAGTATTAGATCCTTGGCATCGCTGCCGGGTTGGCCGAGCCAGGTGTTGAAACCCAGGCGCTGGCGGCCGTTGAGTTGCAGCTTGGGCACTTCTTCCTGGAGCAGGACCAGGTTCAGGTCCCAGTCCAGCTCGAAGCCCAGGTATTCGGCGACCCAGGCCACCAGCTCCTGGAACTGCTGGCCGTCGGGCAGCATCCCCAGGTAGGCATCGAGCTTCAGCGGGCCGAGGCGGATACGGAATTTGTGCTGGCGGTCCCAGACGTGGCTGCCCAGGCAGAAATCCACGCCCAGCTGGTGAGCCTGGACCCCGACCCGGCTGCGCTCCGGCAATTGCAGCCACTGGCCGACGTATTCCTCGATCTCTACCGGCAGGCCGAAGTACTGGTTGATGATCGCTCGCAGGCCATCCGGATAGCGGGTCTGGGCCGCCAGGTGGCCGCTGTAGTGCAGCTTGGCGGTGTCGGCAATCAGCCCCTGCTTGAGCAGGCTGGGCATGCCCCGGCCACTCAGGGCCGCCAGCCGCGCGGACCAGTAGTCGTCGTCCGGGCGGTCGTGGCTCACGGTTGGCCGGGCTTCGGCCCAGGCCCGGTAGAACAGGCTCAGCAGGCGATGGTGGAACACATCGAGAAAGCGCTTGCTGGTGCTGTCGGCATTGTTGCGCTGGCGCTCGCGCACGTATTCGGTGATGTGCAGCGGCAACGGCCCGTTGGGGCCGCCGAGGCCGAAGAAGAACTGCTCCAGGCGCGTGGCCGTGCCCTCGCTGCCGGGGGTCACCGAAGCCAGGGTCGAGGGGGCGAAGCTGCAGTCGGCCTGTTGCCCCAGGCGCAGCGGATCGTCCGCCAGGCGCAGGGAGTGACCGAAGCGCGGCAGTTGCGGTGACAGGCATTCGATCCGCCGCAGGGCCTGGAAGAAGTCGTACTCCCAGGGCTCGGCGTGCATCGCCGTCAGCGTATTCAAAGAGTCGGACGCCGTCCGGGCTTGGCTTTCCATCGCATGATCTCGCCGCGTTCGGTGGTACGGATCACCGTCTCGGTAAAACTGTTGATCGACACGTAACGTGCCAGGAAGCGCTCGAAGACCGCGCCGAGCAGGAACACCCCGGTGCCGCGAAACGCGTTTTCATCGAATTCCAGGGTGATCTCCAGGCCCCGGCCGAAGACGATCGGCCCGGGCATCGGCAGGCGCCGGGTTACCGCCTTGCTGCTGACTTCGCGCAGGCCTTCGATCTGCAGTTGCAGGGCCGCGTCGTTGCTGTCGCCGTACAGCCGCAGCAGTTCACGCAGGGCTGCCGCGCCCTGGCCCTGTTCGCTCAGGGACAGGTAGTTCAGCGACAGCTGGCTGATCAGGCGCCAGGCCTTGCCGTCATGGGCATGGCTGGGGCGCGGCCGGCTCGGACCGGCCAGGCAGCGGATGGCTTGCACCGGGGCGCTGTCGGCCAGGGTGAAGTCGGTCTTGCCGTTGCCCACGTTCATGAACAGCGGCAGGTCGCGGTTGGTGCACAGGGCGCTGACCCCGAGCTGGCGCAGGTCGTGGCGATAGGGCGCCTGCTGGCTGTCCACCAGGCTGACGAAGGATTCGCTGCCGATGTAGGTCGAGCGCGGGCCGTTGCGACGCTGGTCGCTGGACAGCACCCGGGGCTCGCGGCGGACGATGTGATAGGCCTGGTCGCGGCCATAGCGGGACGGATCGCGCACCGCGTAGAACGGCAAAAAGGGCTGCTCCGGGCCGGTGCCGTGGCCGCTGATGGCGGTCAGCGAGTGCACCTCGAAATCCATTGGCCGGGTGCGGTCGGCGATCACATGATGTTCGTTGACCCGATTGGACAGATGGATACGGTCCAGGCGCTTGGGAAACAGGTTGATCGCCGGGGTGCAGAAGGGCACGAATTGCGCGGCGCCGACACTGCCTTCCAGGCTCTGGTCGAAGCGCTCGAAAAGCACGATCAGCTCCAGTTCCTGGCCGGCGCAGCGCTGTACCGCGCGGCCCAGTTGGGCGAACTCGACGAACAGGAAACGGTTGGGCAGGGCGAAGTATTCCTGCAACAAACGGTAGCCCTGGAAGGCCTGGGGCACCACCGGCAGGGCCGCATCGCGGTCGTCGAAGCCCCGGGAGCGCAAGGCATCCAGCGGCAGGCGCTCGACCCAATCACCGCCCGGGGCCCGGGCAAACACTGCGCAGGCATTGCCCAGCAGTTGTTCGTAGAGGCGAAACGGCTGCTCATCGTTGCCGTTGAGGTACAGCGGCAACTGGTCCAGGGCCAGGCTGCTGAACGCCAGCTCGGCGCCGGTGCGCAGGGTCAGGCGCAACCCGGCCTTGGCCTTGGGTTCACTGGCGGCCAGGCGCCCGAGCACCGCCGCGGGGTTGCCGAAATATTCGGCCTGGCTGACTTGCAGCGGCCACAGGGTCACCGCGTGCGCGGTGCGGTATTCGCAGCAGGTCTGGGTGTCGCGGCCCAGGGCGGCGCGCAGGCTGGTGTCGCGTGCCAGGGTGAAGCCGCTGCTCAGGGAACCTTCATCGGGATCGGCCTGCAACTGCACCACGGTCATCGACGGAGTCGGAGCCAGGTAGTGCGGGTAGGCGATCTCCAGCAGGTTGTGGGTGAAGGTCGGGTACTCGGCGTCGAGTTTCAGCTGCACCCGAGCAGTCAGATAGGCGAAGCCTTCCAGCAGGCGCTCGACATAGGGGTCGGCGCAGTCCATGCCCGACAGGGTCAGGCGGCTGGCGATCTTCGGGTATTCCTTGGCGAACTCCGCGGCGCTTTCGCGCACGTGGTGCAGTTCCTGGTTGTACAGCTCCAGCAGGCGCGGATTCATGAGCGCCTCCGGGAATCGGCGTGGACCACGCGGACGTGACCGGACTCCAGGTCCATGTCGGTTTGCAGCAGCAGGCGCAGGGGCATCGGCTGGGCCCATAAGTCGCCCTCGATCTCGAAACTCAGGGCGTTGTGGTTCATCTCGCCAGGTGCGGTGCGCGCGCGGACCCGCAGGGTGCTGCGCAGAATGCGCGGTTCAAAGGTGGCGATGGCCTGGTGAATCAGGTTTTCCAGGGCCGGGATATCGATGCTCGACGCGCTGTAGCCGGCCAGGGCCGGCAGGCCGTAGTTGATCACCGAAGTGCCGGCAGGGGTATGCAGGGTGGCATCGGTTTCGAGCAGGGAGGTGGTGTTGAGCAGCCAGGCCAGGTCCCGTAGCACCGAGGCCTTGAGCTGGCTCAGGGACAGCACGCGCTTGTCCGGGCTTTCTTTCAGGTTGCCGGGTTCATCGTCGGTCAGACGATCCAGCAAAGAGGGCTGCAAGCGATCGCGGGCGGCGATGTCGGTGACCAAAGGGTTCGCTCCAGGATCGGATTGCGCAGGCATGACGTCACGAAAAGGGGCATGACCCAGGGCTCACGAGGAAGCGCTCCTCGCCAGCCGTCCCCGCGTATGCCGCGGGAGCGGGTCGATCGCCGCCCAGGGCGGCGATCGCAGCGGGTCAGCGCTTGGTGTTCGAGCGGATGTTCCAGCCGTACTTGATTGGGCCGCCGTCCTTGGTGCCGTCGGCTTTCTGCGGCTGGTACTCGACCATCACCTGAGCGAAGTTCAGGGTGACGTTCTCGGTCAGGCGATCATCGCTGCCCGAACCGCCGGTGCTCAGCGAGGTAACCAGCACTTCTTCCAGGTCGATGATCATGTACTCGATCTGGCTTTCGCCGCCGGCCTTGCGCACGGTCAGGCGCACCTTGTCGATGTGCTTGCCGCTGGAGCAATGCATCATCAGGTTCGGCGAGGCCTTGTCGACGTACTTGGTCAGCGACAGGTCCTGGATGTTCACCTTGCCCGCGCCGCCGCCGCCGCCAACGTGCATGTTGCCGGACTGGGACATGCCCCAGCTCCAGTTCAGCACGTCGACTTCGTCCTTGTGGGCTTTGTCCATGGACTCGCCCTTGATGTCACCGATCTTGATGAAAATATCAACAGCCATGTTTTCTCCCTGTGTGGCACTTGCCACGATGTTTCGTATATGAACCTGTAGGAGCCGGCTTGCCGGCGATGGTCGTCAACGATGGCGCCGGTTTTCGGGAAACGAGGCGCCCTTGAGTGCATCGCCGGCAAGCCGGCTCCTACGCGGGTTAGGCGCCCTTGGCGGACGGCAGTTTGGAGACCAGGCGCAGCGACACGGTCAGCCCTTCGAGCTGGTAGTGCGGGCGCAGGAAGAACTTCGAGTTGTAGTAGCCTGGGTTGCCTTCGACTTCCTCGACCACCACCTCCGCCGCAGCCAGCGGGTGCTGGGCCTTGGTGGTTTCGGTGGAGTGTGCCGGGTCGCCGTCGACGTAGTTGAGGATCCAGTCCTGCAGCCAGCGCTGCATTTCGTCTTTCTCTTTGAACGAGCCGATCTTGTCGCGCACGATGCACTTCAGGTAATGAGCGAAGCGGCAGGTGGCGAACAGGTACGGCAGGCGTGCGGCCAGGTTGGCGTTGGCAGTGGCGTCCGGATCGTCGTACTCGGCCGGCTTCTGCAGCGACTGGGCGCCGATGAAGGCGGCGAAGTCGGTGTTTTTCTTGTGCAGCAGCGGCATGAAGCCGTTCTTCGCCAGTTCCGCTTCACGGCGGTCGGAGATGGCGATCTCGGTCGGGCATTTCATGTCCACGCCACCGTCGTCGGTGGGGAAGGTGTGGGCCGGGAGGTTCTCGACCTCGCCACCGGATTCCACGCCACGGATCCGCGAGCACCAGCCGAAGTGCTTGAACGAACGGTTGATGTTCACCGCCATGGCGTAGGCGGCGTTAGCCCAGGTGTACTTGGAGCTGTCGGCGCCGTCGGTGTTTTCTTCGAAGGCGAAGGCTTCTACCGGGTCAGTCTTGGCGCCGTACGGCAGGCGCGCTAGGAAGCGCGGCATGGTCAGGCCGATGTAGCGCGAGTCTTCCGATTCACGCAGCGAACGCCAGCCGGCGTATTCCGGGGTGGTGAAGATCTTGGTCAGGTCACGCGGGTTGGACAGTTCCTGCCACGAACCCATGCCCATCACGGTCGGCGAGGCCGCAGCGATGAACGGCGAGTGCATGGCCGCACAGACCTTGGACAGCTCGCCCAGCAGCTCGACATCCGGCGGCGACTGGTCGAAGTAGTAATCGCCTACCAGGCAGCCGTAGGGTTCGCCACCGAACTGGCCGTATTCCTCTTCGTACATCTTCTTGAAGATCGGGCTCTGGTCCCAGGCCGTGCCCTTGAATTTCTTCAGGGTCTTGTGCAGCTCCGGCTTGGAGATGTTGAGCACGCGGATCTTCAGCTGCTCGTCGCTTTCGGTGTTGTTGACCAGGTAGTGCAGGCCACGCCAGGCACTTTCCAGCTTCTGGAATTCCGGGTGGTGGATCACCTGGTTGACCTGGGCGGTGAGCTTGGCGTCGATGGCGGCGATGATCGATTCGATCGACTTGATCGCGTCGTTGGACACCAGGTCGGTTTGCGCCAGGGCCTGCTCGGCCAGGGTCCGCACCGCGGTTTCCACGGCTTCGCGCGCACGCTCGGTCTTGGGCTTGAATTCCTGCAGCAGCAGCGAGGCGAACTCGCTGGCTTGCTCGGTGGCACCGGGTTGGGCCTGATTGTCACGCATCAATTCGGTCATGGTCGTTGGTCCTGATTTACGCGTTCGGCTCGGAGTCCACAGGTTTTGGCGCACTCGCCAGGGCCTGGAGCAACGCCGGATCCTTGATGGCTTTCATGATGATTTCTTCAGCGCCGGTCTTGCCGTCCATGTAGGTCAGCAGGTTGGCCAGTTGGGTGCGGGCTTCCAGCAGCTGGTTCAGTGAGTCGACCTTGCGCGCCACGGCCGCGGGGCTGAAGTCGTCCATGCTCTCGAAGGTGATGTCCAGGCTCAGGTTGCCTTCGCCGGTCAGCTCGTTGGGCACGTGGAACGCCACGCGGGGCTGCATGGCCTTGAGGCGCGAGTCGAAGTTGTCGACATCGATTTCCAGGAACTTGCGGTCGGCCACCGCTGCCAGGGGCTCCACGGGTTTGCCCGCGAGGTCGGCCATCACCCCCATGACGAAGGGCAGCTGGACCTTTTTCTCGGCGCCGTAGAGTTCCACGTCGTACTCGATCTGCACCCGAGGCGCGCGGTTGCGCGCGATGAACTTCTGAGAACTTTGCTTCGCCACGTTGTGCTCCTGGTCGCTGCTGCGACGGTGTTGGCGTCGGTCGGTGATTGCCGCTGACGATACTGTTCGGCCTGTCCGGGGTTAGTCGGATTCTGGGCCGCGCAGGTTTTCAAATTGGGACATGCCGTCGGGGATCAGATTGCGCACGATGCTCGCGAAGTCGGCGTTGACCAAGTGCTTGGCCCGAGTGAGCAACACCGGCAGCGGGCTCGAGGGCTCACAGCGGCTGTAGTAGGCCAACAGCCGGTCGAGACTGCGCAGCACGTCTTCGCGGCTGTTGATCTCGCCGCAGACGCGTACCTGGGCCGGTGCCACGGGCGTGCCGGAGTGCTCCGGCGCAGGGTTCTCGGTGCTCTCGTCGGCACTGTGGCCGGCGGCCTGGGGGGCGTGCTGGCCAAGCACCTGCAGCGCCTGGCGCAGGGGCTGCTTGAGGGCCGTAAGGTCCACACCGCTGGCGGAGCCCACCTGTTCGCTGACTTGCTGCTCGATGGATTCGGCTGCCGAGCGGGCGCTGCTCAAGGCATGGCGAATGGTTTCCAGGTGCTGGGGATCGCTGTCTTGCAGAGCGCCGGCCAAGTGATCGGACGCCAGGCTCTCGCCGGAAAAGTGTTGCAAGCCGGCAGCGTTCAGCGCCGCCCGCACACTCACCGGGCCGAAGGTCCGGGAACGGGTCAGGATGGCTTCGCGCAGCAACCCGATAGTGGCGTCGGCGGCCAGGCCGGCCAGGGCGTTGATACGCACGGTGGGATCGTTGTCGTCGTCGGCATCCAGGTGCGGATGCAGCTCTGCCCAGTAGTCCCGGAGCAGACCGTTGATCAGTTCGAGGCTGGTGGCCAGGCCCGGCAGGCCTTCAAGGGCCAGGGTGCTTTGCAGCAGAAAATGGGTGATGCGCAGGTCTTTGCTGCGCGCCAGCAAGTCCAGGCTCTGCTGCTGGATGCTGCGCCAGTCCGGTGGCTCGGCGGGAAGGGTCGAGTCGCCCATGCTGCGCTCGGGCTGGCCTTGCGCGGCCCGCTCCAGGTGCAAGAAATCCGCGTGATATTCCAGGTCTTCGCCACAAGGCGAAGTTGCTGAAATTGCGGCGAGCAACATCGGTACATCCACCGGCTTTGATCTCCCTATCAGCCTGCAAGACAGTCAGGCAATTAATGCACTAGTTGTTTGTGAACGAGTGCACATTTCTTGGTTAACATGGACTCACTGATATTAGTGGGCCATCATCCGTGTTCAAGAAGTTGTGCATTTTTGGTGTAGTAGTTGTGCCTTGTCAAGGTAAGCTATTCGCCCCGCATGACAGTGTTATGTCGTCTTATTAGTTCTTTGACCAGCGAGTCAGATTAGGGCGGGGTGAAAAGCTTTTGTCATCTGCGTGGTTCAAGTTGAGTAATCATGCTGTGAATGGCGCTGTTTAAAGGATTATTTGCGGGCTTTTCATATTTTTGCGGAACTTTTTCCCCAAGCTCGGTTCGCACGCGGAAGTACAGCAAGGAGGCGCGATGTCGCTGTGTTTGACTATCACTAGTTATCACAAGATTACCCCTGGTCAATGCCCTGAGAAACTAATGGATCAGGGTATGATGGCAATTGGCCGTAGTTCCGATAATGACTGGGTACTTCCTGACCCCGAGCGCTTAGTTTCCGCGAAGCACTGTGTCATCCAATACAAGGATGGCCGTTATTACTTGACCGATAACAGCACTAATGGTGTTGAGTTAGTCCGCGCCGGTATTCGCATGCGTCGGGGTAACAGCGAGCTTCTTGAAGACGGTGAGGTCATTCGCATTGGTGATTATGAAATCAGTGCGCGGATCGATTTCAATCTGAGTCGTGCTCAGGCTGAAGCCTTTTCCGGGGACCGCTCCAACAGTTTTGAGGCGCTGATGGGGCGCCAGCCGGCGCCAGCAACCCCCATCGAGTCGATTGCCATGGCGCCGGTGGCGCATTTCCAGGGGGCTTCGGCACAGGACACCTTTCCTGACCTGTTCGATTTTCTGACCCCGAGCACGACCCCGCCGGCCACCCAGCCCGATCATGTGCCGGCCGAGCAGCACGATTTTCGTCCGCCGACTCACACCTCGATGCCTCAGTCCGTATCTCCACCGGCACCGTCGCCTCTTCACGGGGCCGCGGTCATTCCGGAAGACTGGGACCTGTTCGCCGAAGCGCCGGCCCGGCCTGCGCCGCGGCCTGACGTGCCGCCGGTGATGGCGTCACCCGCCGTTGCCCCGGCCCCGTTTGCCAGCACTGCCCCTTTCGCTGCCGAACCGCCACAGCCGCCAGCCATCGCGCCCGTAGTTCCAAAGGCTCCGACTGCTCCGGCACCCGCGCCGGTGGCGGCTCCTCAGGTGGACCTGCTGCAGGCTTTCCTGCGGGGCGCTGGGCTGGACCATTTGCGCATCGACCCGCAGCAGGCCCAGGCGCAGAT
The DNA here is from genome assembly GCF_009908285.1 of Pseudomonas sp. Fl4BN1. Taxonomy (GTDB): domain Bacteria; phylum Pseudomonadota; class Gammaproteobacteria; order Pseudomonadales; family Pseudomonadaceae; genus Aquipseudomonas. Next base: position 355,057 of record NZ_JAAARM010000002.1, on the reverse strand, counting down.
GGAAAGCCTGGGCCGCAGCTATCGGCTGATGGTCGAGGGCCTGATCGATGTATTGCGTGCCCGCAGCAGCCTCAAGGGCGAGTTCCGCATGCAGCAGACGATGATTCGCCCGGTGGAAAACAATCCGCTGAAGTTCGCCCCGAATGCTGACGAAGCCATGCTCCTGCTGCTGCGCCACAGCAGCCAGGCGTTCATGGCCCCGGACCAGGCGGTGCAGGACAGTTTCGATGATCTGCGAGCCCACCAACTGGCGGTCATGGCCGGTGTGGAGGCTGCCATCAAGCATCTGCTGGGGCGTTTCGAACCCAGTGAACTGGAAGCGCGCATGGGCAAGCCCGGCGGCCTCGGCAACCTGTTCAACGGTTCGCGCCAGGCACAGAACTGGCAGCAATTCACGGCGCTCTACAGCCAGATTTCCCGCGAGGCCCAGGACGACTTCCAGGACCTGTTCGGTCGTGAATTCAGTCGTGCCTACGAAGAACATACCCACCGGCTACGCCGTTCCTGAGCGAGCCTGGAACACCCCAACACACGGATACACGGACAGCTGATACGTCATTGAGGACGCAGGATGATTCAACGATTGCTGACATTGGTCGCCATGCTGGTACTGGCGGCTTGTGCCAAGGAGGCACCACCGCCAGCCGAGGCGGTCAAGGAAGAGCCTGTGGCCACCGCGGTGGAGCTGGATTTCCTCGCCGTGGCCGGGCTCAACCCCGGTCCTGATGGCCAGGGCACGCCGGTACGGGTACGGATCTTCGAGCTGAAGAACCCGGCGACCTTCATGCGTTCGGATTACTTCGCCTTGGCCGAACGTGCGCCGGCGACCTTGGGCCCCGACCTGGTCGACCAGGACGAAGTCCTGGTGCGGCCCGGCGATCGCTTCACCCTCAAGCGCACCCTCGACCCGGCCACCCGCAACATCGGCCTGCTGGTGGGCTATCGCGAGGTGGACCAGGCGCTGTGGCGGGTCGGGGTTTACGCCGTGCCGCACAAACTCAACCGATCGCAGATCGTCCTCGATGTCCGTGCGGTCAGCGCCGAACTCGTGGAATCCCCATCCAGCCCTGCCCAATAGGCAATCGGAGCAACCATGTCCTGGAACAATCGCGTGGTCTGGTCGGAAGGCATGTTCATTGGAACCCAGCACTTCCAGCAGCATGACCGTTACCTGGAAAACCTCATCGACGCCCGCAGCCGTCCGCTGTCGGCGGGGGCCTGGGGTTTCTCCGAGCTGCGCATCGATCAGGGCCTGCTGGCCCAGGGCAAGCTGGCCATTGTCAGTGCCCGGGGCCTGTTGCCCGACGGGACGCCGTTCAACATTCCCCATGACGACCTGGCACCGAGCCCGCTGAGCATCGACGACAACCTGCGGGACGGCCTGGTGTACCTGGCGCTGCCCCTCAAGCGTGCCGGCGCCCGCGACACCGTGGACGAAGGCGAGGAGTTGGGCGGTGCGCGCTACCTGAGCCAGGTGCGGGAAGTGCGTGACGATAACGCCGCCTTTGAAAACCGTGCGCCGGTGGCGGTGGGCTCCCGTGCCTTGCGCTTGCTGACGGCTCAGGACGGCCTGAGCGACTACGCCGCGATTGGGGTGGTACGGGTCAAGGAAAAGCGCGCCGACCGCGCCCTGGTGCTGGATGACAGCTACATCCCGCCCCTGCTGGATGTGGCCGCGTCCAAGCCGTTGAGCGCCTTTCGCAGCGAATTGCTGGGCCTGCTGCATCAGCGTGGCGAAGCCCTGGCTGGTCGGGTGGTCGCTTCGGGGGCCGGTGGCGCTTCGGAAATCGCCGACTTCATGCTGCTGCAACTGGTGAATCGCGCACAGCCTCTGATCAGCCATTTGAACCAGCTCAGCCCGTTGCACCCTGAGCGGTTGTACAGCGAGCTGGTGAGCCTGGCCGGTGAATTCTCGACCTTCTCCAATACTGCTGCCCGGCGTCCGGCGGAGTATCCGCAGTACCAGCACGACGAATTGGCCCTGAGTTTCACGCCAGTGATGCAGGCCCTGCGCGAGGCCTTGTCGATGCTGATCGACAGCAAGGCGACGCCGATCCCCATCGTCGAGAAAGCCTACGGCGTGCATGTGGCAATGCTGGCGGACCGCACCCTGCTGGAAAGCGCCAGCTTCATCCTGGTGGTCCGCGCCGACGTGCCCGGGGAAACCCTGCGCGGGCGTTTCGCCCAGCAGAGCAAGGTCGGCTCGGTGGAGCACATCCGCGACCTGGTCAACCTGCAACTGCCAGGCATTGGCCTGCTGCCGCTGCCGGTGGCGCCACGGCAGTTGCCGTATCACGCCGGCTCGACCTACTACGAGCTCGACCGTGGCAGCGAGCACTGGAAACAACTGCTCCATTCCGGTGGCTTCGCATTCCACGTCGCCGGGGAATTCCCGGGCTTGAACCTGGCCTTTTGGGCCATTCGAGGATAAGTCGCGATGCATCCTTTCGACGATTCGCCAGGGCAGCCTTCCCCGGCCAATGACCGTACCCAATTCATGCCGCGCCCGGGTGGCCGCGCGCCTGAATCCGGGCGCCCGGCTGCTGCACCCGCAGCGTCGTGGGCGATGCCGGCGGCACCGCTGGCCGCCGGCCAGGCCCGCGGGCTGAACCCGCTGGAAAGCGCTGCCGGGCCTTTGCTGGCCTTGCTCACGCGGCTGCGCAGCACCCTGGCGCACCCGGCGCCGGCCAGCCTGCGGGCGCAACTGCTGGCCTACCTGCGTCAGTTCGAGGAACGTGCCGAAGCGGCCGGGGTGCCACGCAACGACGTGCTGCTGGCCCGTTATGCACTGTGCACGGCGCTGGATGAAGCGGTGTTGAGTACCCCATGGGGCAGTACCAGCGACTGGGGCAAACAGAGCCTGTTGATCACCGTGCACAACGAGTCCTGGGGCGGCGAGAAGGTCTTCCAGCTGTTGGAGCACTGCTTGCAAAGCCCGCGTGAACGCCTGTACCTGTTGGAGCTGCTTTACCTGTGCATGTGCCTGGGGTTCGAAGGCCGTTACCGGGTAATGATCGACGGTCGCAGCCAGCTTGAAGCCCTGCGTGAGCGTACGGCGGCAACCATCCGCAGCGCCCGTGGCGAACACGAACGCGAACTGTCACCGCATTGGCGCGGGGTCAGCGTGGCCCGGGATCGCCTGGCGCAGTTCATGCCGCCCTGGGTTGGCATCGCCATCGCCGTGGCGTTGCTCCTGGCGCTGTTGTTCGGCTTGCGCCTGAAGCTGGCGGCGGACGCCGAGCCAGTGTTCAAGAATATTCATGCCCTGGGCGAGATCCCGGTGCAGACCCTGGATCGTCCGGTAATCCAGCCCAAGCTGGTGGAGCGCCCGCGTCTGGCGGGTTTCCTCGCCGAGGACATCAAGGCCGGGCGAGTGGCGGTGGAAGACGCGGTCGACCGCTCGGTGGTGACCATCCGTGGCGATGAACTGTTCACCTCGGCCAGCGCCAGCATTGTCGATGACTATCAGCCGCTGATGCTGCGCATTGCCGACGCCATCCGCAAGGTCAAGGGCCAGGTGCGGATCACCGGCCACAGCGACAACCGGCCGATCGCCACCTTGCGCTTCCCGTCCAACTGGAAGCTGTCCCAGGCCCGCGCCGAATCGGTGCTGCAGATCCTCGCGGCGAAGACCGGCCAGCCGGAGCGCTTCAGCGCCGAAGGCCGCAGCGACACCGAGCCACTGGCAAGCAATGCCACCGCCGAAGGGCGGGCGCGTAATCGTCGGGTCGAAATCAGCGTATTGGCGGAGGGGGTCGAGTGAAGGCGTTTTTCAGTTTGGTGATTCGCTGGGTGATCCCGTTGCTGGGCCTGATCGCCCTGAGCCTGATCATCTGGTTCATTGGCCCGCTGCTGGAGTCGCTGGTGCCGGAAGGCCGGCGCTGGGCGCTGATCATTTTGATCTTCGCGGTGTGGATCGCCTACCGGGTATTTCGCATCATCCAGGCCCGGCGCAATGCGGCCAAGGTCCTGCAGAGCCTGGCCGCCGATACCCCGCCGGACCCGGACAGCGTGGCCACCGCCGAGGAGCTGGCGGCCTTGCGCCAACGCATGGCCGAAGCCCTGGTGCTGCTGAAGAAAGCCAAGCTTGGTGGTGATGAGCGACGCAATCTCTACGAGCTGCCGTGGTACGTGATCATTGGTCCGCCGGGGTCTGGCAAGACCACGGCGTTGGTCAATTCCGGCCTGCATTTTCCCCTGGCGGCGCAGCTGGGCGCCGGTGCCGTGCGCGGCGTCGGTGGTACGCGCAATTGCGACTGGTGGTTCACCGACCAAGCGGTACTGCTGGACACCGCTGGCCGCTACACCACCCAGGACAGCCATGCGACGGTGGACAAGGCCGCTTGGCTGGGCTTCCTCGATCTGCTGAAAACCCAACGTTCGCGGCGGCCCATCGACGGTGCTTTCGTCGCCATCAGCCTGTCCGACCTGCTGCTGGGCAGCGAAGCGGAGCGTGCCGCCCACGCGGCGGCGATCCGCCAGCGCATCCAGGAGTTGTACACCCAACTGGGGGTGCGTTTCCCGATCTACCTGATGCTCACCAAGCTTGATCTGGTGCCGGGCTTCATGGAGTTCTTCGACTCCCTGAGCAAGGAAGAGCGAAGCCAGGTCTGGGGCATGACCTTCGCCCTGGATGACGGCAAGGGCAGCGACAGTCCATTGGCCCAACTGCCGGCAGAGTTGGCCGCCCTGGAGCAGCGGCTCAACGAGCGGCTGGTGGAGCGCCTGCAGCAGGAGCGCGACCCGGCGCGGCGTGACCTGATCTATGGCTTCGCGCAGCAGTTCGCGGCGCTCAAGGAATCCCTGCAGAGTTTCCTTGACGGTGTGTTCAAGCCCAACGCCTTTGAAGAGCGGGTGTTGCTGCGCGGGGTGTATTTCACCAGCGGCACCCAGGAAGGCAGCCCGATCGACCGCCTGATCGGCGCCATGGCCCAGAGCATGAACCTGGACCGCCAGCATCTGGCGCGGCAGACCGGCACCGGGCGCAGTTACTTCATCGAGAAGCTGTTCAGCGCCGTGGCCTTTGCCGAGCGTGGGCTGGTGGGGGTCAACCCCAAGGTCGAGCGCCGGCGCAAATGGATCGCCCGTAGCGCCCTCGCGGCCAGCGTGGCCCTGGTGCTGGTGGTCGGCACCCTGTGGATTGTCAGCTACCGGGCCAACCAGGCCTATATCGCCCAGGTCGACCAGCGCGTGGTGCCGGTGCGCGAGAGCGTGCAGAACCTCAGCCCGGCCCAGCGCGATGTGCTGGCGGTGCTGCCGCTGCTCAATGCCACCCGGCACCTGGCCGGCGATGCACCGGGCTGGGCCGAAGGCCTGGGCCTGTATCAGGGCGACATGCTCGAAGCTGAGTCGGCCAGCGTCTATCGCAAGCTGCTGGTGGCGGTGTTCGCCCCACGGCTGATGACGCGCATCGAGGAGCAACTGCACAGCGGCGGCAGCTCGGATTTCCTCTACGAGGGACTCAAGGCCTACCTGATGCTGGCGGACAACGAACACTACGATCCGGACTTCATCAAGGCCTGGATCACCCTGGACTGGGACCAGACCCTGTCCCGCGACCTGCCGCCCGAACAGCGCCAGGCCTTGACCACTCACTTGCAGGCGCTGTTCGAAAAACATCCACCCAATGCGCGCCTGGACCAGCACCTGATCGACGATCTGCGTCGCCAACTGCAACAGCTGCCGGTGGCCCAGCGAATTTACGACCGGGTCAAGCGCGCCAAGCTGCCGGCCGGGGTGCCGGATTTCCGTCTCAGCGAGGCCGGTGGCCGTGACGCGGCGCTGGTGTTCACCCGCAAGAGCGGCAAGCCATTGAGCGAACCGCTGAGCGGGCTGTTCACCGCCAAGGGCTACCGCGAAGGCTTCCTGCTGGCCAGCCTCAACCAGGCCGGCACCCTGGCGGAAGAACAATGGGTACTGGGGCGCGAGCAGGCCGACCGGCAGAACGTCGCCAGCCTGGCCGCCGATGTGCGCCGCCTGTACTTCCAGGACTACCTGCGCCAGTGGGACGCCTTGCTGGCGGACCTCGACTTCGTGCCGATCACCAGCGTGGCCCAGGCCGCGGATGTGCTGCGAATTCTCTCCGGGCCCAGTTCGCCCCTGAAGAAACTGTTGGTGGCGGTGGCCAAGGAAACCGACCTGCAACAGGAAGAGCGCCTGTTGGCGGCTCAGGGCCAGAAGGTCGAGGGCGGCGTCGATCAGCTCAAGCAGCGCCTAGGCTCGCTGCTGGGCCAGGAGCAGGCGGCCAATCCGAACGCCGCGGTGGCGGCGGATGATCCGCTCAGCGGGCACTTTGCCGATCTCAATAGCCTGGTAAGCAAGAACGAAGGCGAGCCGGCGGCCATCGATGGCCTGCTGTCGGACATGAACGCCTTGTACGTGCAGGTCAGCGCCATGGTCGGAGCCAGCGGCGATGCCTTGCTCGGTGAAGCCAAGAACCAGGCCAGCGCCGCTGCCGCGCGGGTCAGCCTGACGGCTGCGCGCCAGCCGCCGCTGGTCCAGGGGCTGGTCAAGTCGGTGGTCGGTTCGACCACCAACACCATGATGGGCGGAGTGCGCAATCAACTGAACGCGGCTTGGGTCAGCGAGGTGGTCAACGTTTATCGCCAGTCCCTGGGCGGGCGTTATCCGATGTCGCCGGGCAGCGCCCGGGACGCGACCCTGGATGACTTCGGCCAGTTCTTCGGCGTCGGCGGGGTGATGGACAACTACTTCCGCAAGTACCTGCAGCCTTACGTCAACACGTCGACGACGACCTGGAGTTGGCAGCCGGGTGCGGCGCAGAAGCTGGGGATCGCCCCCGGCGTGCTGCAAACCTTCCAGCGGGCGGCGAGTATCCGCGATGCTTTCTTCCGCACCGGTGGCACCCAGCCGACCGTGCGTTTCGAACTCAAACCGGTGGCCATGGACGCCAGCATCAGCCAGTTCCTCCTCGACCTGGACGGCCAGCAGTTGAGCTACGACCACGGCCCAAGCCGGCCGGTGGCAATGCAATGGCCGAATCCGGGGAGCATTGGCGTGGTTCGCTTGTCGATCATGCCACCCTCGGCCACTGGGCGTTCCGGGGTGACCCTGGAGGGCCCGTGGGCCTGGTTCCGCCTGCTGGAGCAATCGGACCTGAGCGCCGGCAACTCGCCGGACCGTTTCAACCTGCGGCTGCAGGTGGACGGCGCGAGCATCTCCTACGAGTTGCGGGCCAACAGTGCCTTCAACCCATTCAAGAGCCGGGTGCTCAGCGGCTTCAGCCTGCCGGAGCGGTTATGACGACGCCTGGCCTGTACGGCAAATTGGCCTGCCGTGGCGACTTTGTCAGCCGCGGTCTGCCGCAGAGTTTTATCGGCCCCTGGGACAGCTGGCTGGCGGCAGGTCTGTTGGCCAGCCAGAACGCCTTGGGGGAGCGCTGGTTGAACGCCTATCTGGTCAGTCCACTGTGGCGTTTCGCTGTGGCGCCGGGAGTCTGCGGACCTCAGGCGGCGGTGGGCGTGGTGATGCCGAGTATCGACCGGGTCGGGCGTTATTTTCCCCTGACCGTGGCGGCGCTGCTGGACCCCGAAGGTGATCTCGCCTCCCTGGTCAGCGGCCCGGAGCAGTGGTTTGAACACGTAGAGGAACTGTTGCTGGCGACCCTGGATGAGGGAGCCCGTTTCGAAGTCCTGGAAGAGGGCTTGCAGGCCCTGGGGGCACCGCGCCCGGCAGCGCGCACCGAAGGCAGCCGCTTTGCCGGCCTGCAGCGGTTTTATGTCAGTGATCCGCAGGCTCGCGGCGCGGTACTGGCCGCCCAGGCCTGTGCCGGATCGAGTGTCTGGTGGGGCCGGGGATCGCAGCACATCAGCCCGATGTTGCTGCGCTGCCAGGGGTTGCCGCCCGCCAGTGAATTTGCGCAATTTCTGCTCGGACAAGAAGGTGCCGTCTAAATGCGTTCAGCGCCACAACTGTCCTACCCATCCGCCAGTTACAGCCATGTCGGCATGGTGCGGAAAATCAATGAAGACGCCTGGCTCGAAGCTCCGGAGGCCGGCCTCTGGCTGGTGGCCGACGGCATGGGCGGGCACGCTGCCGGGGACTATGTCAGCAACTTGATCGTCGACAGCCTGCGGGCGGTTCCGGCGGCCGACAGCCTGGACCAATACGTCGCTGCGCTGCGCAATGGCCTGGCGCTGGTGAATGCTGCGGTACACGAGGAAACCGCCAATCGCGGGGTGACCATGATGGGCAGCACGGTGGTTCTGCTGGCGGTGCGCGGTGCTCGGGCAGTCTGCCTGTGGGCCGGTGACAGCCGCCTGTACCGGCTGCGGGACGAGCAATTGGAAAGCATTTCCCGCGACCATAGCTACGTCCAGGACCTGCAGGACAGTGGCCTGCTCAGTGAAGCCGAGGCGCGGGTCCATCCCCGGGCCAATATCGTCACCCGGGCGATTGGTGTCGAAGCCCAACTGGAGCTGTCCCAGGTCGACCTGCAGGTGCAGGACGGCGACACCTTCCTGCTGTGCAGCGACGGCCTGAACAAGACCGCTGAAGACTTTGAGCTGCGTGAAGTGCTCAGCCACAGCGAACCCAACGACGTGGTCCGCAGCCTGATTCACCTGGGCCTGACCCGGGGCGCGCCGGACAACATCACGGCCATCGTGATCAAGGCCACAGGACATTGACCATGGACATTCTGATTCCCGGCTTTGACATTCAGGGCGAGATTGGCGAAGGCGCCATGGCCACCGTGTACCTGGCGACCCAGCGCTCCCTGGAACGCAAAGTAGCGCTCAAGGTCATGGCCGCGGCGCTGGCCGCCGACCCGAGCTTCTGCGAGCGCTTCCTGCGTGAAGGCAAGACCCTGGCGCGGCTGCTGCACCCGCACACCGTGACCATCCATGACATCGGCAATGTCGGGCCGTTGTACTACATGGCCATGGAGTACCTGCCCAACGGCACGCTGAAAGAACGCATCGCCGCCGGGCTGACCCCGGAGCAGGGCTTGATCTACATCCGCCAGATCACCTCGGCCCTGGGTTATGCCCATGCCCAGGGACTGGTGCACCGCGACGTCAAACCGGCCAACATCCTGTTTCGCGCCGATGGCACGGCGGTGCTCTCGGACTTCGGTATCGCCAAGTCCCTGGACGACCGCACCCAGTTCACCCAGGCCGGTTTCGCCGTGGGTACGCCCAGTTACATGAGCCCCGAGCAGGCCCGTGGCCAGGAAATTGACGGTCGCGCCGACCTCTACGCCCTGGGCGTGGTGCTCTATGAAATCCTCGTTGGTGAGCTGCCTTACAGCGGCACCGATGCGTTGTCCACGGCTCTGGCGCACCTGACCGAGCCGCTGCCGGAACTGCCGCTGCACCATGGGCGCTACCAGCACATCCTGGGCAAGCTGCTGGCCAAGGATCCGGGGCAACGCTACCCGGACGCCGCGGCTTTGCTGGCGGCCCTGGACCACCTGCCGCAGGCGGCCCCGGAGGTCGAGGCGACGCTGATCCAGCCTTTGTCCCTGCCGCCCCAGGAGGCGCCCTTGGGCGACGACCTGGCCGGGATGACCGAGATTGTGCAGCAGGCGCCACCGCCATCAGCGCCGCCTCAGGAGCCTCGCCCGGAGCCGTTGGCGCAGCCACAACATTCATCGAGCCTGCCGCCTGTAGATTCCTCTGTAGCTTCCGGGCAGCGGCGCGGGCCGGTGCTGGCCCTGGCTGGCGTTGCAGTGGCGGTGGCCCTGGCAGCGGCCGGTGCCGGGTATTGGTGGTTGTCGGGGGATCGCTCGCAGGTTGCGCCCCAGACTGCCTCGACGGCCGCTGCTGTTCCTCCGGTGGTGGCGCCGTCGGTGAATCAGCCCGTGGCGGCCGATGTCGATGGTGGTCAGCGCCCGCTACTGATGCCGGGCAAGAAGACCCTGTTCCAGCGGGTGCTGAGCCAGCCGGGGGCGAGTTTTTCCAGCGCCCCCGGAGCCACGCCGGGCCAGGCAGTGCCCGCGTTCTCAGTGCTCTACGTGTATCAGCGCAAGAACCTCGACGGCCGCTCCTGGCTGCGCCTGGGGGCCGCCAGTGACGGCCGCAGCGCCGGCTGGTTGCCGGCCGAGCAGGTCAGTGACTGGAAGCAGAGCATGGTACTGAAATTCACCGAACGTTCCGGTCGTGCACCGGTGATGTTCGTGCGTCAGGCCAGTGAGCTGGAGCGCCTGCTGGCGGACCCGGCAGCGGCGAAGAATCTGCTGCTCAAGGCGCAGAAGAATCCCCAGGATGAACAGCAGGTACTGGCCCTGGAGCCTAGCGCCAGCGCGGTGCCCCAGGACCAGTTCTACTTGCTGCCGATCTTCGACTCCAAGGAGAGCTTCGACGAGAACGGCCAGCCGGTGCAGTTGCTGAATGTCGCTTCCATCGACCCGGGCAGCAGCCCGCAGAGTATCAGCGACAAAAGTGGCAAGAGCCTGCCGGCGAATGCCCCGGCGACCGCCGATGCCTTCCGTACGGCGGTGGTGCTGGTGGTGGACACCTCGGTGTCGATGCAGCCCTACATCGATCAGGTACGCGATGTGGTGCACGAACTGCAAAGCAAGCTCGCCGCGCGTGGTGAGCTGGACAGCGTCAGCTTTGGCCTGGTTGGCTTTCGCAACAACACCAGCAAGACCCCGGGCCTGGAGTACGTGACCAAGACCCTGGTAACTCTGGACCAGGGGCGCGATCCCCAGCGTTTCCAGGAGCTGATGAGCCAGGTCAAGGCCACCAACGTGTCCAGCCACTCGTTCAACGAAGATGCCTTTGCCGGGGTCATGCAGGCCGTGGAAGGCATGGACTGGAAGGGTTACGGCGGGCGCCTGATCCTGCTGGTCAGCGATGCCGGGGCGCTGCGCAAGAATGACCCTTACAGCCGCACTCAGATGAATGAGGCGGAGGTGCGGCAGGCGGCCCTGGGCAAGCAGATCAAGATCTACGCCCTGCACCTGCGCACCGACGCCGGCAAGAAGAACCACGCCCAGGCCGAAACCCAGTACCGGGTGCTGACTGCCGACGCCAACCCGAAGATCGGCGATTTGTACATCCCGGTGCCCGGTGGCGATGTGCGCAAGTTCGGTGAACGGGTCGACGAGATCGGCACAGTGTTCGCCGACCTGGTGCATCAGGTGCGCAGCAACCAGAACCAGGAAGTCCCGCTGCTGGCGGCAGCGCCGAGCATTGCGCAGAAATCCGCGGCCATCGGCTATGCCATGCACATGGATTTCCTCGGCCGCAAAGCGGCCAGCCAGGCGCCGCAGCTGGTCAGCGCCTGGACCGCCGACCGCGACCTGACCAACCCGGCGCTGCCGGCGTTCCAGGTCTGCGTGATGCTCACCAAGCTGCAGCTCAACGACTTGCAGCAGTCGTTGAAGCTGATCGTCGATGCGGCGCGCAAGACCCAGACCTCGCCCAAGGATTTCTTCCAGGAAATCGCCAGCGCCAGTGCCTACATGAGCCGTGATCCATCGGCCCTGCGCAAGGGCGGCAACCTGGCTGGCGGCGGCGTGCTGGGGGAATACCTGGAAGGGCTGCCGTACCGCAGCAAGTCGCTGAACATGACCCAGGATCTGTGGCTGTCCTTGAGCGTGGCCGAGCAGGAGGATTTCATCGACGAGCTGGATTCGAAGATCCGTCTCTATGAAACCTTCCACAACGACCTGGCCAACTGGGTGCGCTTCGGCGATGCCGAGCCGGGTGACGCGCTGTACCGCGTGCCTTTGTCGACACTGCCGTGATCCTGGATTTATTGGCGGTGCGCAAAAGTCGTGGCGAGGGTCGCCAACGCTACAGCCTGGTGATCCCCAGGCTGCAGCTGCGTGCGGGCGATCAACTGGCAGTGGTCGGTCCCAGCGGTTGTGGCAAGAGCACTTTGCTCGATCTGCTGGCGCTGGTGCTGGCTCCGGATTCGGCGGCACGTTTCGAGTTCACTCCGGCCCATGACGCTATCGACATCGCGGGCATCTGGCGAGCGACGGGGCACAGTGCCCTGGCCGAGCTGCGCAGTCGGCACATGGGTTATGTACTGCAGACTGGCGGCCTGCTGGGGTTCCTCGATGTGCGTGGCAATATCAGCCTGCCTCGGCAGTTGCTTGGGCTGGCCGACGAGGGCATTCCCCGGCGTCTGGCCGAGCGCCTGGAAATCGCCGATCAATTGCACAAGAAACCCACCACCTTGTCGGTGGGCCAGCGCCAACGGGTCAGTTGCGCTCGGGCCTTGGCCCACGGGCCGCAAGTGTTGCTGGCCGATGAGCCGACCGCGGCCCTGGATCCCTTGAATGCCCAGCGGGTCATGCAGTTGTTGGTGCAGCAGGCCCGGGAGCAGCAACTGTGCTGTGTGATTGCCACCCACGATGAGCCACTGGCCCGGGCCAATGGCTTGCAGGTCCGCCGTATCGCCTGTCAGCGCGATGCCGATGGTGGGGTCACCGCGACCCTCGGGGAGGCGTGCTGATGCGTGCGGCCCTGACTGCAGCGCTGGCCTGGGAGGACTACCGGGCCGATACCTGGCTTGCGGCTTGTTCGGTGCTGGCGCTGGTGGCGGTGATTGCACCGTTGCTGGTGCTGTTCGGGCTCAAGTTTGGCCTGGTCAGCAGCCTGACCGAGCGCCTGGAAAAGGACCCGGCAGTGCGCGAGATCATTCCCCTGGGTGGCGGGCGTTTCAGTACCGAGTTCATTGCCGAGCTGGGGCGGCGGCCGGAGGTGGCGTTCGCCGTGCCGAGAACCCGGCAGATCGCGGCTACGGCGGATCTGTCCCGGGGCACGGGGGATATCGGCGTGACCGTGGAAATGCTCCCTACCGCCGTCTCGGATCCTTTGCTTGGGCTTTTGCCGGCGCCCCGCAGCATGAGTGGCGTGTTGCTCAGCCGCACAGCCGCCGAGAAGCTGGGGGTGCAGCCGGGAGACTGGTTGCAGGCAACCTTCGGCCGGCAGGTGGCAGGGCGCAGCGAGGTGCAGCGGACCCGCGTCCAGGTCGAGGGCGTGTTGCCCCTGGAGGCCTTCGCCCGTGATGCCTTGTTCGCCCCCCTGGCACTGCTGGAGGCCGCCGAGGATTATCGCGACGGTCGCGCTGTGGCAGCCCTGGGCTGGCTCGGCGAAGCCCCGGCGCTGGCCGGACAGCGGGTCTACCCGGCGTTTCGCCTGTATGCCCGCGGTCTGGATGATGTCGAGCCGCTGCGGCTCTACTTCGCCGAGCGCGGCCTGCTGGTGTCGACCCAGGCGCAGACCATCGCTCAGGTGCAGTCCTTGAGCCGCAACCTGTCGATTGTCTTCTGGGTGATCACCGGGTTGGCCTTGGTGGGGGCCTTTGCAGCGATATTTGCTGGCGCCCTGGCAGCGGTCGAGCGCAAGCGCCGGGAGTTGTCGGTCCTGCGCCTGCTGGGGTTCTCCACGGCTGCGCTGTTGTTGTTCGTGGTGACCCAGGCGCTGTACAGCGCCGCTCTCGCCGCCGTGTTGAGCGGCGTTCTGTATGGCCTGGCCCAGGCCGGGCTGAATCATCTGTTCATGCAGGCGCCGGGCGAGTACGCCAGTCATCTGCTGCCGGTCCATTACGGGCTGGCCCTGTTGGCGACGCTCGGCGTCAGTACCCTGGCCGCCGCGCTGGGTGGCTGGCGAGTGTCGCGGATTGAAGCCTGTGAAGGAATTCGCGATGTATAAGTTGATCAGCGCTGTGCTGGCCCTGAGTCTGGCCGGTGCCGTGTGCGCCGAAGATGCCAGTAACAAGATGGACAACCCCAAGCCGTTGCCGGACGACGTCAGCCTGCCGCTGCCCTGCGAGGGCGAAATGGTGTTCCGCTACGTCTATGTATTGGCCCAGGGCACCCTGGACGACCGTGAGGTCAATCTTGGCTATCCCTTCAGCGAAGGCGAGAGCGGTTATCAGCAGTCGTTCATTTCCGGCTATCGCCGGGACTACATCAATGGTCAGTTCACCCTCAAGGATCTGCCCGGAGCCTGGGGCAAGACCATTGGCCCGGCCTTGCCGAAGACCGGTGCCGGAGTGCCCCTCAAGCCGATGCTGTATTTCATCGGCAAATATGAAGTCACCGCGCGCCAGTACGCCCAGGTGATGGCGCAAGCCCAGTCCCTGGCCAGTGGCGAGCCGGCCCCGGCCTGTGAGGTGCCGCAAGGCATGCAAGGGCGCCTGCCCAAGGTCAAGCTGTCACGCTTTGAGGCTGAGCGTTTCGCTGCGGTGTACAGCGCCTGGTTGATGAAGAATCACCGTGACCTGCTGCCAGTCAGCGGTCGCGGTAGCTCCGCGGAAGACGGCGGCCTGGGGTTCGTGCGCCTGCCCACCGAAGTGGAGTGGGAATACGCCGCCCGCGGCGGTCAGGCAGTCAGTCGCCAGGAGCTTGAAGGCCGCTTGTTCCCGCGGCGCGTGGAAGGCAGCGAAAGCGATGGCCCGCTGGCGGACTGGGCGGTGTTCAACCAGGTGGCCGGCGGCACCGGCCAGGCCACGCGGTTGATGCCCATCGGCACCAAGCTGCCCAACCCCATCGGTATGTTCGACGTGATCGGCAACGCTGCCGAGATGGTCCAGGAGTCCTTCCAGCTGGTACACGCCGGTCGGCGCCAGGGCACTTATGGCGGCTTTGTGGTCAAGGGCGGCAACTACCTGGAAGGCGAGGGCACGCTGTTTACCGGCATGCGTCGCGAGTACCCGTTGTTTGGTGCCGATGGCACCGAACAGAGCAATGAAACCACGGGGTTTCGCGTGGCCATCGGTGCCTTGTCGGCGCCGCGCTCGCGCTACAAGGAACTGTTCGCCCAGTGGCAGAAAGAGGGGCGCCTGGCGGCCCTGACCGACGCCATCGACGATGTCCAGGACCCTACCAAACGCCTGGACAGCATCATCGCCGCCAGTGTCGATCCGCGCCTGCAAGCGGAACTGGGACTGGTCAACGAAGAGCTCAAGCGCAACGTCTCGTTGATCGCCCAGCAGCGTGAGGAGGCGGCCGGCAACCTGATCCAGTCCGCCGCGCTAGTGGCCGAGACCGTCAATAACTACAACATTCGCCTGACCAACCTGAAGAAGAGCCAGCAGCAGGCCATCGATGCCAAGGACGAGCCCAGCGCCAAGCTGTTCGCCGAAGCCATCGATAACGGCCGCAGTGCGCTGGACGGTGCGGTGGCGATCTACATCGACAACCTGGCCACGGGCACCCGCTACACCGATGCGGTGATCCAGGCGCAATTTCAACGAATCAAGGAAGAACTCAATCGCAAGCCAGTGCTCGGCAAGAGCCTGGTGACGCGTGCCACGCTATTCGTTCGCCATGTCGGGAATTATCGCCAGCAACGGCGAGCTGACCCAGCGGCGATTTTGAAGGAACTGCTCGCATCGACCGGTCAGAAGTAATGACTGGCTGTTGTTTGTCGAGCCTGGAGGAGCTCGGGCGACGTTACGTCGTGCCGAGTTGGTCAAACTTAATCGAGATCACGCACATGCTTTTTTCCCGCAATCCATTTGCTTCCACTTCCAAGCGTCACCTGCTGTTGGTTGCCGCCGGGTTCAGCACCGTATTGACCGGTTGCGCGACCTCTGCGGTGTCCAAAGTTGCCTCCACCACCAAGGTCGAGTACTACCCGAGCTGTTATGAGCCGGTGCAGCACCTGCGCGCCACTGATTCGAACATGACCAAGTCTGTGGTCACCGGTGCCGCCCTGGGCGCTGCTGGTGGTGCCTTGCTCGGCGCCCTGGCCGGTGACTCCGACAAGCGCGGTCGTAACGTCGCCATCGGTGCTGCGGGTGGCGCCCTGGCCGGTGGTGCCGCCGGTTACTACACCGAGCGCCAGAAGCAGATCACCGATGACAATCAGCGCATCGCTTCCTACGCCACTGACGTCAACAAGAGCGCCGCCGACATCGATCGCAGCACTGCATATGCCCGTGCTTCGCAGACGTGCTACCAGCGTGCCTTCGACAGCCTGATCAGTGCCCGCAAGGCCAACTCGATCAACGACGTCGAGGGGCGCAAGCGCCTGGCGGAAATTGTCAGTGGCCTGAAAGAGTCCAACGACCTGATCACTGCGGTGAACGGCCGTGCCAGCGAAGACCTGAGCAAGTACAACCAGGCCTACGAGCAGGACCTGCAGCAAGTGGGCGTGCAGCGGACCGACGTGGTGAAGGTGGCGACTGCCGATATCACCCCGGTGACCACCGGCAGCGGCAAGATCAAGAAGCCGCCGGTCAAGCAGCCCAAGCTGCCCACAGTGCCTACGGAAGCGGTGAGCACCGAGAAGTCGATGCAGGAGGCCAAGACCAAGCAAGCCGAGAGCTCTCAGGTCGCTACCACCGGCCAGACTCAGGTCAACAGCATGTGCAAGAACCCGGACCTGGGTGACTGGGCACCGGTACCCTGCCCGAACGTCTGAGTCATTGATTGTCTGACAAGATGTCGCGATAAGTGCTGAACGCCAGTCGATCTTCGAGTCATCGAACAGATCGGCTGGCGCTCTTCCCGTGACAGGTTAAACTGCGCCGGCCACCCAATAATTCCACTGAGGCGCCGTGCATGAAATTTCGTTTTCTTCTCTGGGTGCTTGGCCTGTTGATGGGCAAAGCCAGCCGCAACAATCCTGCTTTTCAGCAACAGTTGGGTGACAAGGAGCTGGTGTTCCAGCTGCAGACTCTCGACGGCAAGGTTGCGCGTCACTTCTTCGTCAAAGACCAGCGCATCACCAGCCGTTCGGGTGTCTACCCCGAGCCGGCGTTCGCCATTGCCTTCAAGGATGCCGCCTACGGCTTCGCGACCATGCAGGCGAAGAACAAGCAGCTGGCGTTCATGACCGGCATCCAGGACAAGTCGATCCAGATCAAGGGCAACCCGGCGCTGGTGATGTGGTTCCAGGGCCTGACCAAGTATTTGAAACCCAGGAAGACCAAGCCCAAGGCTTGAGGGAACGGGCAAGCACTGCGCCGGCAAGCCAGTGCCTATACACGTATCTGTAGGCGCTGAGCTGGCTTGCCAGCGCAGGCGTCAGGCCTGGCTGAATTGCGAAGCCAGTTCTCGCAGCAGTACTTCAGCCTCCAGTACCTTGCTCACTACGTCGTCGGCCTTGTCGCGGCCCAGTCCCAGGCGTTCGAGCAGGGCGTCGGGAATTTCTTCGTGAGGCCCTGAGCCGATGCCGCGGCTGCGCAGCAGGCGCACTGCCAGGCACACCAGGTTCGGGTACTCGGCGTAGGCCCCGTCGTAGCTTGGATCGTGCTGGAAGCGCAGCGCCGTGGAGAGTTCGTCCGGCATGTCCCAGTAACGCATCAGCCAGGCGCCGATCTGCTCGCGGCTGATGCCCAGCAGGTGCTGCTCGACATAGCTGTGGCACAGGTGCGGGTTGACCTCCAGGTGCCGGCAGATCAGCGAGAAGTGCGGCGGGAACACGTGGGCCAGCAGCAGGTAGCCGAAGTTGTGCAGCAGGCCGGCAAGGTAGGTCAGGCCGGATTCCGGGCGCTGGGCACGGGGCATGGCGCGGGTCAGGCCTTCAATCACGGCGGCGGTGTAGATCGATTGCTGCCAGTACGGTGTGGCGTGTTGCGGCTGGTCCTTGGGCAGGCTCAGGGTCTTGCCCAGCGCCAGGCCCAGCGCCAGGTTGATGACCAGGTCGAAACCCAGCACGCGGACGATAGCGTCCTCCACCGAACGGATCTTGCCCGGCGATGCGTAGTACGGCGAGGCTGCCCAGCTGACCACTTGCGCGGCCAGGGCCGGGTCGGTTTCCACCACGCCGGTGATGTCGTCGATGGTGGCGTTGGGGTCGACTCGCAGCTTGATGATCTTCTGCGCGGTTTCCGCCAGCGGCGGGATCTCGATGGTGGCTTCCAGGCGCTGCTGGATGCGTCGCGCGGTGAAGGCCTGCATCGCCTGGGTGATTTCCTCGCGGTCGTCATCCGGGCGATCGAGGTTGGGGCGGATGCTGCTCAGGGGTTCGCCGAAGTTACCGGCGCTGGCCTTGCTGAGCATGCTCTTGAAGTCTTCGCGGGTGATTTCCAGCAGCAATCCCGGCTCGCCCGAATTGATCAGCAGGTTGGGCTCGCGCAGCAGGCTTTCTTCGTACAGGCAGGGGGAGCTGGTCAATGCCGGGAGTCCGGGCAGCAGGCTCAGGCTGTGCTTGCCGAGCATGCGCTCCAGGCGTTCGGTGGAGACCGCCGTCAGGCGTCGGCCGGTGAGCTCGGCAAGGCGATTGAGGTCCAGCAACTGGCTCTGCGGGAACAGCACCATCAGTGCACCGATGGCGTCGTCCAGCAGCACTGCCTGAACCTTGCGCGCAGCCGGCAGGCCCGGCTGGTCGGTGACTTCGCTGTAGCTGATGGCCAGCTTGCCGAGCAGCAACCGGATAACAGACGGAGCGTGCGGGGTTGCAGTGGCGAGGGCAACTTCTGTCATGGTCTGGTATCCGTTTTTTCTACAATTTGACGAGTATAACCAGCTTGGTTATGCCGTTGGTCCATTAACTGAGCGTTGGTTCACACTTGGCCGTATTGCTGGCCATGGCGCAGCCAGCGTTCCAGCAACGGGCTCACGTGGTCGGGCCAGCGCTCCAGGAGGGCCTGGGCGGCATCACGTACCGCCGGCAGCAGGTCGGCGTCACGCATCAGATCGGCGACCTTGAATTGCAGCAGGCCGGTCTGGCGGGTGCCGAGCATTTCACCAGGGCCGCGCAGTTCCAGGTCCTTTTCGGCGATGACGAAGCCGTCGTTGGTTTCGCGCATGATGCCCAGGCGTTGGCGACCGATTTGTGAAAGCGGCGGATGGTAGAGCAGCACGCAGTGGCTGGCAGCGCTGCCGCGCCCGACGCGCCCGCGGAGTTGGTGCAACTGCGCCAGGCCCAGGCGTTCCGGGTTCTCGATGATCATCAGGCTGGCGTTGGGCACGTCGACCCCGACTTCGATCACCGTGGTGGCTATCAGCAGTTGCAGGTTGCCGGCCTTGAACTCGGCCATTACCGCGGCTTTTTCCGCCGGTTTCATGCGGCCGTGGATCAGCCCCACTCGCAGTTCACCGAGGGCGCTGGAGAGGTCTTCGTAGGTGGTTTCGGCGGCCTGGCAGGTGAGCTCCTCGGATTCTTCGATCAGGGTGCAGACCCAATAGGCCTGGCGCCCTTCGGCGCAGGCGGCGCGCACTCGCTCGATCACCTCGACGCGGCGGCTGTCGGTCACCAACACAGTGTTCACCGGCGTTCGGCCGGGGGGCAGTTCGTCGAGGACCGAGGTATCCAGGTCGGCGTAGGCGCTCATGGCCAGGGTGCGCGGAATCGGCGTGGCGGTCATGATCAACTGGTGCGGGCACAGACGGCCGCCCACGCCTTTCTGGCGCAGGGCCAGGCGCTGCTGCACGCCGAAGCGGTGCTGTTCGTCGATGATCGCCAGGGCCAGGTTCTTGAACTGCACTTCGTCCTGGAACAGGGCGTGGGTGCCCACCACCATCGGTGCGCCGGCGGCTATCTGTTCCAGCGCCGCGGCGCGGTTCTTGCCCTTGAGCTTGCCCGCCAGCCAGGCAACTTCCAGGCCCAGGGGCTCCAACCAGCGCTTGAAGGTGATGAAGTGCTGCTCGGCGAGGATTTCCGTGGGCGCCATCAGCGCCACTTGGTAGCCGGCTTCCAGTGCCTGCAGGGCGGCGAGGGCGGCGACTACGGTCTTGCCGGCGCCAACGTCGCCCTGGATCAGCCGCAGCATGGGCTCCGGCTGGCTCAGGTCGTAGGCGATTTCATTGCCGACACGCTGTTGCGCACCGGTGGGGGTGAAGCCCAGGTTCTTCAGGTACCCGGCCGGCAGTTTTTTCGCCAGTGGCAATGCCGGGGCGCGCTGGGAGCGCAGGCTGTCCCGCAGACGTTGCTGCGACAGTTGGTGGGTCAGCAACTCCTCGAAGGCCAGGCGGTGCTGAGCCCAGTGGTGACCCAGGGCCAGTTCGTCGACATCGGCGTCCGCCGGTGGGTGATGCAGATAGCGGATTGCGTCGTCCAGGGGGGCCAGCTGATAGTCCCGGGCCAGTTCCTCCGGCAGCCAGTCGGGCAGGCTGCGAGGGCCGAGCAGCGCCAGGCTCTGCTGGCAGAGCATACGCAGGCGCTGTTGGGTAAGGCCTTCGGTGAGGGGATAGATCGGCGTCAGGGTCTGATCCACTGGCGGGGGTTCATCGCCGCTGATGGCGCGGTATTCGGGGTGGTAGATTTCCAGGCCCGAAGCACCGGGCCGGGCTTCACCGTAGCAACGCACCCGGGTGCCACGTTTCAGGCCATCCTTCTGCGCGTTGCTGAAATGGTAGAAGCGCAGGCTCAGGCCGCCGGTGCCATCCTGCAGGCGAACCAACAGGCTGCGGCGCTTGCCCATGACCACATCGGCGCCGCTGACGGTGCCTTCGATCACTGCATCCTGGCCGGGGCGCAGGGCGCCGATCGGTACCACGCGGGTGCGATCCTGATAACGCAGGGGCAGGTGAAACAGCACGTCCTGGAGATTCTCCAGGCCGACCTTGGCCAGTTTCTCGGCCATGGCTTCACCCACGCCCTTGAGTGCCGTGACCGGCACTTTCGACAGCTCAGTCATCGCGCTCGTTTAACTCACAGCGGGCGGCTTGGCCACCGAGCACAGGCGGATCGAGTCGGCGAGGATCTCGATGGCCTTGGGCCGCGGAAAGCTCGCACGCCAGGCGATGGCTACGGTACGGAAGGGCACCGGAGGGGTCAGCGGGCGTACTTCGATTATCCCGGGGGCGTAGTGATGGCTGTCCACCGCCGACAGCGGCAGGATCGAGATGCCCAGGCCGGACGCGACCATGTGGCGGATGGTTTCCAGGGAGCTGGATTCCACGGTGGTGTGCTTGGCGCCGTCGTTGCCCTTGGCCTGGGTCGGGCAGGCTTCCAGGACCTGGTCGCGGAAACAGTGGCCCTCACCCAGCAGCAACAGGCTCTTGTCGTTGAGCAGGTTGGCGTCGATGGTGTCCTTCTTGGTCCAGGGGTGGTCGCTGGGCATCAGTACATAGAAGGGTTCGTCGTACAGCGGCAGGGTGAGGACGTCGGCCTCATTGAACGGCAGGGCGATGATGATTGCATCCAGCTCGCCGTTGCGCAGTTTGTCCCGCAGCACGTGGGTGAAGTTTTCCTCGATGTACAGCGGCATCTGCGGAGCGACCCGGTGCAGCTGTGGAATCAGGTGCGGGAACAGGTATGGACCAACGGTATAGATCGCACCGACCTTGAGGGGTGCGGTCAGTTGGTTCTTGCCGGCCTGGGCCAGTTCGCGGATGCCCTGCGCCTGCTCCAGGACCTTCTGTGCCTGGGCGACGATGGTTTCACCCACCGGGGTCAGGCGTACCGCGCTTTTGCTGCGCTCGAAAATCAGCACACCGAGTTCGTCTTCAAGCTTCTTCACGCCGACCGAAAGGGTGGGTTGGCTGACATGGCAACGCTCGGCGGCGTGGCCGAAGTGCTGCTCTTGAGCGAGGGTAACGATGTAGCGTAATTCTGTAAGAGTCATAGCGGGCGTCCATGAGGTTGCGGCCAAGCATACCGGCTGCAATCGATAGGCGCACGTTATCAGACTGAGGGCGGAGTGTGACACCTGCCAATGTCCCGAGCAGGTTCCAGATACGCGAAGGGCACCTTCAAAGGTGCCCTTGCGCTGATCAGCGACGACCCCGAGTCTTGTCGATCTCGTAGTTGAAGGGGGCTGTGATTTCCACGCTGCCATTGCTCAGCATGTCGGCAGGAGGTTTGGGCAGTGGCTGGGCACGACGGATCATGTCCAGAGTAGCCCGGTCCAGATCGGCATTGCCCGAGCGTCCAACCAGTTCGTAGGACAGTACCTTGCCCTCTGAATCGACTACAAAGCGCAGGCTGTTGGTGCCTTCCTTGCCGCGACGCTGGGCTTCACCCGGGTAGCGTTTGTACTTTGCCAGGTGTGCCTGCAGTTCGCCTTGCCAGGTGGCCTTGGCTGCTGCTTGCGCCGGAGACGGGCCGGCAGTGGACGGTGCCGTCTTGTCGGAAGGTGCGTTGACCCGTGGTGCGTCGCTGGGCTTTTCCTCGGAAGGTTTTTCCTTGGGCAGCTCAGGTTTGACCTCCGGCTTGGGCGGCTGGGGCTTGGGCTTCTGCTTGGCCGGCTTGGGGACTGAAATGGTCGGCTTCGGTGCCTCCGCCAGTTTCGGCAGTGGCAACTCTTCAACCGGTGCCGGAGGTTGCGGCGGTGTCACCACTTTGGGCGGTGCCGGAGGCGGCGGCACAGGGGCAGGCGCCAGTTCCACCACCATGGCTTGGGGTGGAATGGCCATCGGCTGTGGTTTGGACCAGTTGAGGGCGAGCAGGATCGCCATCGCATGGACGCCCAGCACCACTGCCAGGCTACCGCTGTAACGCGTCAATCGTTGGCGCGTCGTGATCATTTCTTGGCTGCCGTCTCAAGTCCGACCAGGCCGACTTTCAGGTATCCGGCAGCCCGCAGGGCATCCATCACACCCATCAGGTCGCCGTAGTTCACGCCTTTGTCAGCCTGGAAGAAGATCGTCGTGTCCTTCTTGCCCTGGGTCTTGGCGTCGAGGGTCGCGCCAAGGGCTTCGGCCTTGACTTCATCTTCGCCGAGGAACAGGCGCTGATCGGCCTTGACGCTGAGGAATACCGGCTTCTCCGGTCGCGGCGCCGGCTTGGCGCTGGAGGCGGGCAGGTCGACCTTGATGTCCACAGTGGCCAGAGGGGCGGCCACCATGAAGATGATCAACAGCACCAGCATCACGTCGATGAACGGAGTGACGTTGATTTCGTGGTTTTCGACCAGATCGTCGTCTGCGCCTTCTTTCAAATGCAAGCCCATGGCTGATTACCCCACTTTCACCATGTGCGGTTGTGCGGAGCGCTCGGACGGCTGATGGTCGAGATCGCGGCTGACCAGCAGCAGAACTTCTGCCGAGGCGTCGGAGACCTGAGCCTTGTAGCCGGCAATGGAGCGGGCGAAGACGTTGTAGATCACTACTGCGGGGATCGCTGCAACCAGGCCCAGGGCGGTGGCCAGCAAGGCTTCTGCGATACCCGGGGCAACCACCGCGAGGTTGGTGGTCTGGGTTTTGGCGATGCCGATGAAGCTGTTCATGATGCCCCACACGGTGCCGAACAGGCCGACGAAAGGTGCAGTGGAACCGATGGTAGCCAGCACCCCGGTGCCATTGCTCATGTTGCGGCCGCAGGCGGCTACCAGGCGTTCCAGGCGGAAGCTGACACGTTCCTTGATGCCTTCTTTCTCACGGCTGTTGCTCGAGAGGCGCATTTCTTCCAGGGCGTCATGTACCAGCAGGTGGGCGAGGGTGCCCTCCTTGGCGGCACCGGCGCTGGCTTCTTTGAGGGTGGTGGCCTTTTTCAGGGCGGCAATTTCGCCGCGCAGGCGGCGCTTGGCACCCATCAGCTCGAAGCCTTTGGCGATCCAGATGGTCCAGGTGATGATCGAGGCAATGGCCAGGCCGATCATCACCAGTTTCACGATGATGTCGGCGTTCTGGTACATGCCCCAAGGCGACAGGTCGTGGGCCATGCCCAGGGTGTTGTCCGCTTCGAGGACTTCAGGAGCATCTTCACCTACGACTGGCTGACCTTCGACCTGAGCCGGGTCAGTAGCCACTGGGGTCGCTACGGGAGCTGTTGGGTCGGTCGCTGAGTGCTCGGCAGCCGGTGCGGTCGCAGCTGGCGTGGTGGCCGGTGCGTGCTGGTCGGCAAAGGCTGCGGTCGGTGCCAGCAGCAGGCTGCACAGCAGCGCTGCAACCGCGCTCATGGCGCGCAGCGGGCTTGGGCGTTTGGTTGGCGAGGCGAAGAGTTGATTGCTTGTCATGCTGGCCGGACCTGAGAGGAGAAAAGGGTGGGATGTCCTTCTAGGCCTCGCAGGGCCGAGAACAAAATGGGTGGTTATTATTGCAAGTAATTCTTGTTAACAAAAGTAATAGAGTATCTTTTTTTCCTTGATTGCTAGCCGTTCGTCCAGTGCGAGGGCTAGTCTTGACCTTTCTGAAAGGAGTTTTTTGATGTCCTCCCCCTCTGTTTTGATCGCCGGCTGCGGTGATGTCGGGAGTCGCTTGGCGACTCAACTGCTGGCTGAACAATGGCAGGTTCATGGCCTGCGCCGCACGGTGTCGCGCCTGCCACAGGGAGTGATTGGCGTTGCCGGTGATTTGTTCTCCGCGCAGTGCCCGGCGGATTGGCCCCAGGTGGCCCCGGATTACCTGGTGTACTGCGCGGCAGCCACCGAGCACGACGAGGCTGGGTATCGCGCAGCCTACATCGAAGGGTTGCAGCATGTGCTGGCCTGGCTCAAGCAACATGGCCAGCAGCCCAAGCGCCTATTGTTCGTTTCCAGTAGCAGTGTTTACGAGCAAAAAGACGGTGAGTGGGTCGACGAGACTTCTGTGGCCGAGGCTGCTGCCTACTCCGGGCGTTTGATGCTGGAGGCGGAGCAGGTGGCCTTGAACAGCGGGATTCCTGCCAGCCGGGTGCGCCTTACCGGCATCTACGGGCCCGGTCGTGAATGGCTGCTGACCCAGGTGCGCCGCGGCTATCGCGTGGCAATCGATCCGCCGCTGTACGGCAACCGTATCCACGCGGACGATGCAGCGGGGTTGTTGGCGTTCCTGCTCAAGGCGGACCATCGCGGTGTTGCGCTTGATGATTGCTATATCGGTGTGGACGACGCACCTGCGCCGTTGGCGGAGGTGGTCGACTGGCTGCGTGAATACCTGGGTGTGACCGAGTGGGCAGATGATGCCAGCGTGCGCCGTACCGGTAGCAAGCGTTGCAGCAATGCTCGGGCCAGGGCGCTGGGCTGGGTGCCGCGCTACCTGAGTTATCGCGAGGGGTATTCAGCGATTCTTGAGGGGCAGGGCTGACCGGACTGTCGCTGCGTCGAAGGCTCGGGTTGGGTTCTGACGATGAGGGCCCGTAAGAGCCCGTCTCGTGTCGAACGCTACATCACCCAACCGATGGCCTTCGGCGGCTGCAGGGGCTTTATTGCTTTTCCAGCAGCCACTGCTGGTTGCCCGGCATCAGCGAGGGCACTTCATCCGCGAGGGCCGTGTTGACCGCCTGGAAGATCTCCAGCTGTTGATCCTTGCGCACGAAGATCCAGGAGTTGCCCTGGCCATTGAGTTGCAGCCAGATGCTGTCATTGCCGCCGCTCATGGAGGCGCAGTCGCCGGCCAGGCACAAGGCATAGCGGTCGGCACCAGGCAGGCCCTGTACAGCGCCATCAGGCTGGAACTGCACTACGGCGCCGAGTCCCGGGCCGCTGACGATTTTCCATTGGCCTCCCAGGTAGGCCGAATACAAGGCACGTTCGAAGTTGGCACCTAGTGGTGCACCTTCAGGTGCTGGCTCTTTGGGGCGGTCAAACACCTGCTCAGGTTCGTTGTCGTTGGCCACTTGGAGCAGTCGTTTACCGTTGCGTTTCAGTTCGGTGGCGGCACTGCCGTAAATCTCGACTTTTGCAGTGCTGGAGCCATCGCTGAGCACCTTGCCTTCGACAGTTTCGAAGCCGTTGGTGTAGCGGGCCTGGCCAGCCTTGGTATTGAGTTCCCATTCCAGGTTCGGGCCGTAAGCCTGGAGGGCTTCACGCAAAGGGCCGCCCTTGGCGGCTGCGTCGATCGCTACCTGATTGATCCAGATGCCGCCGACATCGTGTTTGGCGGGGTCGCTGGCACAACCGCCGAGTAATACGGCGAGCAGCGAAACAGCTAGCGCTTTGCGCATGACGAAATCCTTTCAGAACGAAAACGGCGCAGCCTGGACAGCTGCGCCGCGGGTATTACTCGATGACCAGAATGGCATCCATTTCAACCTGCGAACCCTTGGGCAGGGCGGCCACGCCAATGGCGGCACGGGCTGGGTAAGGCTGTTCGAAGTACTTGCCCATGATCTCGTTGACCTTGGCGAAGTGGCTCAGGTCGGTGAGGAAGATGTTCAATTTGACGATGTCCTTGAACGAACCACCAGCCGCTTCGGCCACCGACTTGAGGTTCTCGAACACCTGGACGGTCTGGGCTTCGAAGCCCTCTACCAGTTCCATGGTTTTTGGGTCGAGAGGGATTTGACCCGACATGTAGACGGTGTTGCCAGCCTTGATCGCCTGGGAGTAAGTGCCGATGGCGGCAGGGGCCTTGTCGCTGGTGATAACAGTCTTGGTCATGAATGACTCCTTGTATTGGACGGGCTACGCACGCATGCGGGTGATGCGGATGACCCCGGTCAGTGCGCGCAGTTTCTTGATCACGCGGGCCAGGTGCACGCGGTCGTGCACGCTGACCACCAGTTGGACCACGCTGATGCGACCATCGCGTTCGTCCATGCTGATTTTCTCGATGTTGCCGTCGGCGGCGTTGACGCTGCTGGCCAGCAACGCGATCAGGCCACGCTGGTGTTCCAGCTCGACCCGCAGTTCGACGTTGAATTCGCCGGTGACATCCTTGGCCCAGGAGAGCTGGATGCATTTTTCCGGGTTGTGGCGGATTTCACTGATATTGCGGCAGTTGTCCAGGTGCACAACCATGCCCTTGCCGGCCGACAGGTGGCCGACGATCGGGTCGCCCGGGATCGGTGTACAGCACTTGGCGTAGCTCAGCACCAGGCCTTCGGTGCCGCGGATTGCCAACGGGCCTTCCGGGCTTGGCAGCTGTTCGCCCTCACCCAGCAGGCGGCGGGCAACGACGTAGGCCATGCGGTTGCCCAGGCCGATGTCTTCCAGCAGATCTTCGATCAGCTCCAGGCGGTATTCCTGGAGGATGGCCTGGATGCGTTCCGCCGGTACTTTTTCCAGGGCGCTGTCGAAGCCGTTGAGTACCTTGTTCAGCAGGCGCTCGCCGAGGCTGATGGATTCGGAGCGGCGTTGCAGCTTCAGGGCGTGACGAATATGGGTGCGGGCCTTGCCGGTAACCACGAAATTGAGCCATGCCGGATTTGGCCGTGCGCCCGGGGCGCTGACGATCTCCACGGTCGAGCCGCTTTGCAGGGGTTCCGACAGGGGGGCCAGGCGACGGTTGATCCGGCAGGCGATGCAGCTGTTGCCGACGTCGGTGTGCACCGCATAGGCGAAGTCCACCGCGGTGGAGCCTTTGGGCAGCTCCATGATTCGGCCTTTGGGCGTGAACACATAGACCTCGTCCGGGAACAGGTCGATCTTCACGCTCTCGATGAACTCCAGGGAGTTGCCGGCGCGCTGCTGCATCTCCAGTACGCCCTTGACCCACTGACGGGCCCGGGCGTGAGTGCTTTTCGGCTGTTCGTCGCCACTGGATTTGTACAGCCAGTGAGCGGCGATGCCATTGTTGGCCATTTCTTCCATTTCCCGAGTACGAATCTGGATCTCGATCGGTACTCCGTGCATGCCGAACAGCGTGGTATGCAGCGACTGATAGCCGTTGGCCTTGGGAATGGCGATGTAGTCTTTGAAGCGTCCCGGCAGTGGCTTGTACAAATTATGTACAGCGCCAAGCACGCGATAGCAGGTGTCTACTTTGTCGACGATGATGCGGAACGCGTAGACGTCCATGATCTCGTTGAAGGCCCGGCGCTTGCCGCGCATCTTCTTGTAGATGCCGTACAGGTGCTTCTGGCGACCGCTGACCTCACCCTGGATGCCATCGATGGCCAGGCAGTGGCTGAGGGACTCTTCGATCTTGTTGACGATTTCCTTGCGGTTGCCCCTGGCGCGCTTGACCGCCTGGTAGATCCGCGCGGAACGCATCGGGTGCATTGCCTTGAAGCCCAGGTCCTCGAACTCGATGCGGATGCTGTGCATGCCCAGGCGATTGGCGATGGGGGCGTAGATCTCCAGGGTTTCCTTGGCGATCCGCCGACGTTTTTCGCCGGACAGCACTTCAAGAGTGCGCATGTTGTGCAGGCGGTCGGCCAGCTTGACCAGGATCACGCGAATGTCGCGTGCCATGGCCATGGCCATTTTCTGGAAGTTTTCCGCTTGGGCTTCGGCCTTGGTCTCGAAGTTCATCTGGGTCAGTTTGCTGACCCCGTCGACCAGTTCGGCCACGGTTTCGCCAAATTGCGCACTGAGTGCTTCTTTGGCGATGCCGGTGTCTTCGATCACGTCATGCAGCATTGCGGCCATCAAACTCTGATGGTCCATGTGCATGTCGGCAAGAATGTTCGCTACCGCAAGTGGGTGCGTGACGTACGCCTCGCCGCTGCGACGGCGCTGACCGTCATGGGCTTGTTCGGCGTAGAAATACGCTCGGCGGACCAGATTGACCTGGTCCGTGCCGAGATAGGTCGATAAGCGATCGGCGAGGGCGTCTATGCTCGGCATCATGTCTCCTGCCGTAAGCTGTGATCCCGCGCCGTGCTACGTCGACCTGGCATGGACTCAGACGGTCTCGTTGGACTCGTCCTCGAAAGCAGCAAAAAGCGGCTCATCTTCAACGATTTCGGCTTCGGCGATAACTGCGTAGTTGATCAGGCCTTCAGCGATTTCGCGCAGGGCGACAACGGTAGGCTTGTCGTTTTCCCACGCTACTTTCGGCTCTTTGCCGCCGGTGGCCAGTTGACGGGCACGCTTGGTAGAGAGCATGACCAGCTCAAAGCGGTTATCCACGTGTTCTAGACAGTCTTCAACGGTTACGCGGGCCATGGTCTTCCTCGTAGCAAATGCAATATGCGCGCTGCCCGGATGGGCGAGCGGACTCAACAGTTTAAAAAATCACCAGCGTTTAGGGAAGCGCTGATTTTTTGACCAAGCTCTTCAACGCGCTGCGAGTGCCAATGTAAAGCGCTTGCAGCGGTTTTGGGAAGTGCTGTTTTAGTCCAGCAGTTCAGCCAGCAATTTGCCAAAACGCTGTTGCTGGCGTTTCTGATGCAGCTGATTGGCGCGGAATATTGCTTTCAGGTCATGTAGAGCGTGGGCGAAATCGTCATTGATGATCAGGTAGTCATAGTCGACGTAGTGGCTCATCTCGCTGACCGCTTCGCGCATCCGGCCTTCAATGATCTCGTCGCTGTCCTGGCCGCGATTGGTCAGGCGCTGGTGCAAGGCTTGCAATGATGGCGGCAGGATGAAGATCGAGCGCGCCTGAGGCATCAGCTTGCGCACTTGCTCGGCGCCCTGCCAGTCGATCTCCAGAATCAGGTCGTGGCCTTCGTCGAGGGTCTGCTGCAGGTGGCTTTGCGAGGTGCCGTAGAGGTTGCCGAACACTTCGGCGCGCTCGAGGAAGTCGCCGTGCTCAATCATCTTCACGAACTCGTTGCGTTCGACAAAGTGATAGTTCACGCCATTTACTTCACCGGGGCGCATGGCACGGGTGGTGTGGGAGACCGAGACACGGATCTCCTGGTCGGCATCGGTCAGGGCCTTGACCAGGCTGCTCTTGCCCGCGCCCGAGGGGGCAGAAATGATGTACAGGGTGCCGGTGCTGTGGGTCATGTCAGTTGCCTTACTCAATGTTCTGCACTTGTTCGCGCATCTGCTCGATCAACACCTTGAGGTTGACCGCTGCCTGGGTGCTGCGTGTATCGAAGGCCTTGGAGCCCAGTGTGTTGGCTTCGCGGTTGAGTTCCTGCATCAAGAAGTCCAGGCGCCGGCCAGCAGCGCCGCCGGATTTGAGCACGCGGCGTACTTCGATGATGTGGGTGCTCAGGCGGTCCAGTTCTTCGGCGACATCGCTCTTTTGCGCCAGCAGGACCATCTCCTGTTCGAGGCGGGTCGGGTCCAGTTCGGCTTGCATGTCGGTGAAGCGATCAAGAACCTTCTGGCGCTGGGTCGCGAGCATCTGCGGCACTAGTTCGCGTACTGTCACCACGTCTTCTTCTATGGAAGACAGGCGCTCGTTGATCAGTCTGGCCAGTTCGGCGCCTTCACGTTCGCGGCCGCTCTTCAACTCTTTCAGAGCCTGGTTGAACAAGGCCAGAGCGTTGCTGTTCAAGGCTTGCGGGTCAGTGGCATCGGCCACCAGCACTCCTGGCCAAGCCAGGACTTCCAGGGGATTCAATGCCGCAGGCTGTTTGATCAGGCTGGCGATGGATTCGGCGGCGGCAATCAGCTGTGCTGCGCGCTCACGGTCTACCTGCAGCGGCTTGCCGGCGGTTTCTTCGGTGAAGCGCAGGGTGCATTCGACCTTGCCGCGGGACAGGCCCTGGCGCAAGGCTTCGCGGACCGCGCCTTCGAGGTCGCGAAAGGCCTCCGGCAAACGCAGGTGCGGCTCCAGGTAGCGACTGTTGACCGAGCGCAGTTCCCAGCTCAGCGTGCCCTGAGTGCCGGCCCGTTCGACCCGGGCGAAGGCGGTCATGCTGTGCACCATGGAGGTACCTCCGATTCAGCGCCGGCGCCAACCGCAAGCGGGTTGAGCGGGCCTGATAGTGATGAATTAAAGCCGACAGGCGACGAAGGCGCAGGATTGTAGCGCAGTGCAGTCGGAGGCCCCAAACCCTGGTGCCGAGAATGGGCTGCAGGTCGTCGTAACAGGACCGATCTGGGGAGTAAACGCGTCTTTGGCCGTTTTAGGCGTGCCCTGTCGCGGTTGCGGGCTTTATAATGTCCAGCAGTTTTCCGTCCTCGTACAGGTGTTCCCCTATGAAACGTCCAAGTGGTCGCGCTGCCGATCAGCTCCGCTCGATCCGCATCACCCGCAACTACACCAAACACGCCGAGGGATCTGTACTGGTCGAGTTCGGTGATACCAAGGTGATCTGCACGGTCAGCGTCGAGAATGGCGTGCCGCGCTTCCTTAAAGGTCAGGGCCAAGGCTGGCTGACTGCTGAATACGGCATGCTGCCGCGGGCTACCGGCGAGCGTAACCAGCGTGAAGCCAGTCGTGGCAAGCAAGGCGGTCGGACCCTGGAGATCCAGCGCCTGATCGGTCGTTCCCTGCGCGCCGCGCTGGACATGTCCAAGCTGGGCGACGTCACCTTGTATGTCGATTGCGATGTGATCCAGGCGGATGGCGGCACGCGTACCGCATCGATCACCGGCGCCATGGTAGCCCTGGTCGACGCCTTGAAAGTGATCAAGAAGCGTGGCGGCCTGAAAGGCGGCGATCCACTCAAGCAGATGATCGCTGCAGTGTCCGTGGGCATGTACCAGGGCGAGCCGGTCCTGGACCTGGATTACCTGGAAGACTCGGCGGCAGAAACCGATCTCAACGTGGTGATGACCAGCACCGGTGGTTTCATCGAAGTGCAAGGTACTGCCGAAGGCGCGCCGTTCCAGCCTGCCGAATTGAATGCGATGTTGGCGCTGGCACAGAAAGGCATGACCGAGATTTTTCAATTGCAACAGGCAGCGCTCGCCGACTGACGAGTGCGGGTCTTCAGCAAGGAGAGCGCCATGAGCGACGAACAACTGCCGCTGCCTACGCCGAGCCATGAGGTTCGGCAGTGGGCGATGTTTTGTCATTTATCTGCCTTGCTGGGGATCTGGGTGCCGTTTGGCGCGTTGATCGGGCCGTTGATTCTCTGGCAGCTCAAGCGAGAGACCGACCCTTTCATCGATGCTCAAGGCAAGGAAGCGCTGAACTTCCAGCTGACCGTGGCGATCGCCTCGGCGGTGTGTTTCCTGCTGATGTTTGTGTTCATCGGGTTCATTCTGTTCGGCTTGCTGGTCATCGGGGCCCTGGTGCTGACCATCATTGGCGGCGTCAAGGCGGGAGAAGGCGTGGCTTATCGCTACCCCTTCACTTGGCGCCTGATCAAGTAAACCGGACGCGCACAAAAAAGCCGACATCGCTGTCGGCTTTTTTGTGGCTGTGAAAAGACGTTTAGATAGTCAGCGTCCAGTCATAGTCCACGATCAATGGCGCGTGCTGCGAGAAGCGCGGCTGACGTGGCAGTCGTGCACTGCGAACGAAGCGGCGCAGGCCAGGAGTCAGCAACTGATAGTCGAAGCGCCAGCCCAGGTTGAGCATCTCGGCCTGTTCGTTATCTGGCCACCAGCTGTACTGGTCGCCTTCGCGACTGACTTCGCGCAAAGCATCGACATAACCCATGTTGCCGACAATCTCGTCCATCCAGGCACGCTCAGGTGCCAGGAAGCCCGGAGATTGCTGGCTGTCACGCCAGTTCTTGATGTCCAGCTTCTGCTGCGCCACATACAACGAGCCGCAATAGATGTACTCGCGACGTTTGCGCCGCTGCTTATCCAGATAACGGGCGAAGTCGTCCATTAGCTTGAACTTCTGGTTCAAGTCTTCATCGCCGTTCTGCCCTGATGGAAGCAGCAAGGTCGCGATGCTGACCTTGTCGAAATCGGCTTGCAGGTAGCGCCCGTAACGATCGGCTGTCTCGAAGCCGAGGCCGCTGATGACCGCCTTCGGCTGCAACCGCGAATACAAAGCCACACCGCCTTGGGCAGGCACTTCGGCATCGCAGGCATAAAGGAAGTAGCCATCCAGTTGGAAGGCTGGATCATCCAGTTCAAAGGCAGAGGCGCGGGTGTCCTGCAGGCAGATGACGTCGGCATTCTGTGCTTGCAGCCAACTGAGCAAACCACGCTCGACTGCCGCCTGAATACCATTGACGTTCACACTGATGATCCGCATAAATGGCCCCAAAAATCACGTGCGTGTATGATACACGGCGTCTACCTAATTAGCTAAATCCGTGGTATTTGGGGTTTTTTCATGCAAGCGTATCAGCGCGATTTCATTCGTTTTGCCATCGATCGCGGCGTTTTGCGCTTCGGCGAGTTCACCCTGAAGTCCGGGCGTACCAGTCCTTACTTCTTCAATGCCGGCCTGTTCAATAGCGGTTCGGCCCTGGCCCAGCTGGGGCGTTTCTACGCTGCGGCGATCGTCGAAAGCGGCATTCCATTCGATGTGCTGTTTGGCCCGGCCTACAAGGGCATCCCTTTGGCTGCAACCACTGCGGTCGCTCTGGCCGAACACCATCAGCGTGATCTGCCTTGGTGCTTCAATCGCAAAGAGGCCAAGGCCCATGGCGAGGGCGGCAGCCTGGTAGGCGCACCACTGACTGGCGATGTGTTGATCATTGATGATGTGATTACTGCCGGCACTGCGATCCGTGAGGTGATGCAGATCATCGCGTCCCAGGACGGCGCCAAGGCGGCGGGCGTATTGATTGCCCTGAACCGTCAGGAGCGTGGCAACGGCGAGCTGTCGGCGATCCAGGAAGTCGAACGCGACTTCGGCATTCCCGTGGTGAGTATTGTCTCCCTGACCCAGGTACTGCAGTTCCTGGCAGACGATCCGGCGCTCAAGCAGCATCTGCCAGCGGTGGAAGCCTACCGCGCGCAGTACGGGATCTGATCCGCAAGGATTAGCCAATATAAAAAGCCCCCGCCCGGCATGGCCGAGCGGGGGCTTTTTTGTGGGTGTCGCTTAAGGCCGCTTGCGGTTGCTGATCAGGGTACCAACACCGGTGTCGGTGAAGATTTCCAACAGAATCGCGTTGGGCACGCGACCATCGATGATCAGCGAGCTGCCGACACCGCCTTGCACGGCTTCCAAGGCGCAACGGATCTTCGGCAGCATGCCGCCGTAAATGGTGCCGTCGGCGATCAGCTCGTCCACCTGCTGGGTGCTCAGGCCAGTCAGGACCTTGCCCGACTTGTCCATCAGCCCGGCAATGTTGGTCAGCAGCATCAGCTTCTCGGCTTTCAGCGCCTCGGCCACCTTGCCGGCCACCAGATCGGCGTTGATGTTGTAGGACTCGCCATTGGCCCCTACGCCGATCGGAGCGATCACCGGAATGAAGTCGCCCTTGACCAGCAGGTTCAGCAGGTCGGTGTTGATCCCGACCACTTCGCCGACATGGCCGATATCAATGATTTCCGGAGTGGTCATTTCCGGTGTCTGGCGGGTCACGGTGAGCTTCTTCGCACGGATCAGCTCGGCATCTTTACCCGTCAGGCCGATGGCGCTGCCGCCATGGCGATTGATCAGGTTGACGATGTCCTTGTTGACCTGGCCGCCGAGGACCATCTCCACCACATCCATGGTCTGCGCGTCAGTGACGCGCATGCCGTCGACGAAATGGCTCTCGATAGACAGGCGCTTGAGCAGGTCACCGATTTGCGGGCCGCCGCCGTGCACCACCACCGGGTTGATCCCCACGGCCTTCATCAGCACGATGTCGCGAGCGAAGCCGGTTTTCAGCTCCTCGCTCTCCATAGCGTTGCCGCCGTACTTGATCACCAGGGTCTTGCCGACATAGCGGCGAATATAAGGCAGCGCTTCGGATAGGACCTTGGCGGTATTGGCGGCGGCATCGCGTTCGATGGTCATTCAGGGCTCCGGTGCTTCAAACAGTCAAAACGGTAGTTGGAGATCAGGTGCAACACGTTTCAGCTGGACGTGGAACACGTCCTTGATCCGCTGCAGCTCGGCTTCGTCATCAGCCTCGAAGCGCAGCACCAGCACAGGGGTGGTGTTGGAGGCGCGAACCAGGCCCCAGCCCTTGGCATAGTCGACTCGCACTCCGTCAATGGTGGTCAGGTCGGCGCCTGCGCCCCACTGCGCGTCGTGCAGGGCATCAATGATGCTGAATTTGCTCTCTTCGGTCACATGGATATTGATTTCTGGCGTAGAAATATCATTCGGGAAGGTCGCGAACAGCTCTTCCGCAGTGGATTTTTCCTTGCTGAGGATCTCCAGCAACCGCGCGGCGCTATAAATGCCGTCGTCGAAACCGAACCAGCGCTCTTTGAAGAACACATGGCCGCTCATCTCGCCGGCTAGCAGGGCGCCGGTCTGTTTCATTTTCTTCTTGATCAACGAGTGACCGGTCTTCCACATTAGCGGGCGACCGCCATATTCCTTGATCAGCGGAATCAGGCGGCGGGTGCACTTAACGTCGAAGATGATCTCCGCGTCCGGGTTGCGCGCCACCACATCCTTGGCGAACAGCATCAGCAGGCGATCCGGGAAGACGATGCTGCCGGTGTTGGTCACGACGCCAACGCGGTCGCCGTCACCGTCGAAGGCCAGGCCCAGGTCGGCTCCGGTTTCCTTGACCTTGGCGATCAGGTCCTCGAGGTTCTCGGGTTTGCCGGGATCCGGGTGGTGATTGGGGAAGTTGCCATCGACTTCGCAGAACAGCGGAATGACTTCGCAGTTCAGGGCTTCGATCAGCTGTGGAGCAATGACCCCGGCGGCACCGTTTCCGCAATCCACCACGACTTTCAGGCGTCGGGCCAGCTTCACATCCCG
This sequence comes from Pseudomonas sp. Fl4BN1, assembly GCF_009908285.1. Taxonomy (GTDB): domain Bacteria; phylum Pseudomonadota; class Gammaproteobacteria; order Pseudomonadales; family Pseudomonadaceae; genus Aquipseudomonas. The sequence goes on along the minus strand of NZ_JAAARM010000002.1, from coordinate 319,962 downwards.
GGTGATCTCGTCGGCGTAGCGCGGCAGGATATCTACCTGAGTGATGCTGCCCTTGGCGCTGGTCAGATGGTTGGTCTTGAGGCGCTCGTGCAGGGCCTGGATCTGTTCGTTGGCCAGGGTGTCGCCGGCAATGACGATCTTGAAACCGTTGTAGTTCGACGGGTTGTGGCTGCCGGTGAGCATCACCCCGGACTTGCCGGCCAGGACGTTGGCGGCGTAGTACAGGGCCGGAGTCGGCACCAGGCCTACATCGCTGACGTGGCAGCCGCTGTCGTACAGTCCCTGAATCAGCTGTGCCACCAGTTCTGGTCCGGACAGGCGACCGTCGCGGCCCACTGATACGTTGGGTTCGCCTTGAGCCAGGCTCTGGGAGCCGATGGCGCGACCGATCCAGTAGGCGGTTTCAGCGGTCAGGGTTTCCGGGACCACGCCACGAATGTCATAGGCGCGAAAGATGCTGTCAGGGAATTTCGGGGCGACTTTGGCTGCGTTGCTCATCACTGAGGGTGCTCCATCTGAAGGGGTGCAGTACGGCCGAGGAAGGACAGGCCGGCAAGCTCAAACTGAAGGGTATGACGGCGTTTTCAGCATAGAGTTCGTACTGCGAAAGTGCCATCTGAGGAGTGCTGGCCAGTCTCTGATCGTTCAAGGGCCCGGTTTGGCGGGGCCGGAGCGTCACGCCGCGATCAGTGGTCATTCATCCTGAATATCGACGCAAACGCTCGGACCGGGCTGACGCCCGGGCCGAGGAGGTGCAATCAGTGGCTGCCGGAATGGCCGAAGCCGCCCGCGCCGCGCTGGCTTTCGTCAAAAGCCTCGACCACTTCGAAGTGTGCCTGGACCACAGGGACCAGCACCAGTTGGGCGATGCGCTCGCCAACGGCAATGTTGAAGGCCGTCTGGCCACGGTTCCAGCAGGACACCATCAACTCGCCCTGATAGTCCGAGTCGATCAGGCCCACCAGGTTGCCCAGCACGATGCCGTGCTTATGGCCCAGGCCGGAGCGTGGCAGGATCAACGCCGCCAGGCCTGGATCACCGATGTAGACCGACAGCCCGGTCGGAATCAGCAGGGTCTGGCCCGGCTCCAGAATGGTGTCTTCCTTGAGCATTGCCCGCAGGTCGAGCCCGGCGGAGCCTGGCGTGGCGTACTGCGGCATGGGGAATTCATTGCCGATGCGTGGGTCGAGGATCTTGGCTTGTAAAGCGTGCATGCGAGTTAAACCTGGTTCAGCCGTTCGGCGATAAAAGAGATCAGTTGGCGGGCAATCTTGCCCTTGCTGGTCTGGGCGAAGAGAGTTGCGTGCAACTCCCGGTCAATCACGCTGCAGGCGTTTTCCTCGCTGTTGAAGCCAATGCTCGGGTTGGCCACGTCGTTGGCGACGATCAGGTCGAGGTTCTTGTCCTTCAATTTGCGTGCAGCGTAGTCGAGCAGGTGTTCGGTTTCGGCGGCGAAACCGACACTGAAAGGACGATCCGGGCGGGTGGCGATGGTGGCCAGTATGTCTGGGTTGCGCACCATCTGTAGCAGCAGGCCGTCACCTTTCGTAGGGTCTTTCTTTAATTTCTGAGGGGCAACGACTTCAGGGCGGTAGTCCGCGACCGCCGCCGAGGCGATGAAAATGTCGCAGGGGATGGCCGCTTCGCAGGCCGCGAGCATGTCGCGGGCGCTGACAACGTCGATCCGCGTGACTCTGTCGGGAGTTGGCAGGTGCACCGGGCCGGTGATCAGGGTCACCCGAGCGCCCGCTTCAACGGCAGCCTCGGCCAGGGCGAAGCCCATTTTTCCTGAGCTATGGTTGGTGATGTAGCGCACCGGATCGATATTTTCCTGGGTCGGCCCTGCGGTGATCAGAACATGTTTGCCGGTCAGTGCCTGGTGCTGGAAGCAGTCGGCTGCGCACTGCGCCAGGTCCGTAGCCTCCAGCATGCGGCCCAGGCCAACGTCGCCACAGGCTTGGCTGCCGGACGCGGGGCCAAAGACCTGCAGGCCACGGCTTTGCAAGAGTTGGGTGTTGGCCTGGGTGGCGGGGTCGCGCCACATGGCCTGGTTCATGGCGGGCGCGATGGCGACAGTGGCGTCGGTGGCCAGGACCAGGGTGGTCAGCAGGTCGTCGGCAATGCCTTGGGCCAGGCGGGCGATCAAGTCGGCTGTGGCCGGGGCGATCAGGACCAGGTCGGCCCATTTGGCCAGCTCGATGTGGCCCATGGCAGCTTCGGCCGCCGGGTCCAGCAAGTCGAGGTGGACCGGGTGCCCGGAGAGCGCCTGCATGGTCAGAGGGGTGATGAACTCACTGCCGCCCCGAGTCATGACCACACGCACTTCGGCGCCCTGGTCGAGGAGTCGGCGAACCAGCTCCGCGCTCTTATAGGCGGCAATGCCGCCGCCGACGCCGAGCACGATGCGTTTCCGATACAGCCGCTGCATAGGCCTGTCTTTCCGTTCAATGATTACTGCGTGGCATGCCCCCTCCCCAGGTGAAATACCACGCAAAAAAGAGGGGGGCTAAGATAGCACAGCGCCCGCTGTGGAACAGCGGCGCCATGCACAGGGAGGTGTGATGAGCATTCGTGATTGGCCTGCGGCGGAGCGTCCGCGGGAACGGCTTCTGGAGCAGGGCGCCATCAGCCTTTCCGATGCCGAGTTGCTGGCTATTTTCTTGCGTACCGGAGTGGCCGGAAAAAGCGCGGTGGACCTGGCGCGGCACCTGTTGCAGCGTTTTGGCAGCCTGCGCAGTCTGCTGGAAGCCGATCAACTGACCTTCACTCGCCAGTTGGGGTTGGGGCCGGCCAAGTACGCCTTGTTGCAGGCGGTGCTGGAAATGGCGCGTCGGCACTTGGCGGAAAAGCTTCATCGGCAGTCGGCGCTGGAGAATCCACTGGTAGTGCGCGATTACCTGAAGTCGATGCTGCGGCACGAGCCCCATGAGGTATTCGGCTGCCTGTTTCTGGACACCAAGCATCGCGTTCTGGCCTTCGAGGTGCTGTTTCAAGGGTCGATCGACAGCACTGCGGTTTATCCGCGGCAGGTGATCAAGCGCACCCTGGCGCATAACGCGGCGGCGGTGATCCTCTGTCACAACCACCCGTCGGGCATCTCTGAGCCTAGTCCTGCCGACCGGGTGGTGACTCGGCGTTTGCAGGAGGCGCTGGAACTGATCGATGTGCGGGTGCTGGATCATTTCATCGTGGGTGAGGGCGATCCATTGTCGATGGCCGAGTATGGCTGGATCTGAGCAGCAAGCTTCAAGGTCAGGGCGTTTCTGACCGTGAAGCTTGCTGCTCAAGGCGTGCATCGCGTTATTTGACGCTGACCTTCGAGTAGTCCTGGCGTCCGAAGGGGCTCACTTGGTAACCCTCGATCTGTTTGCGGGTCAGGGCAAATGCAGTCGGGTGCGCCAAGGGCAGCCATAGGGCCTGTTGCTGGATCTGTGCCTGGGCCTGCTGGTACAGCTTGCTGCGTACCCCCTGCTCGCTGGTGGTCTTGCCGGCGGTGATCAGTTTGTCGAGGTTCTGGTCGCAGTAGCGGGCGAAGTTGGTGCCGGACTTGACCGCCGCACAGGTGAACTGTGGCGAAAGGAAGTTATCCGGGTCGCCGTTGTCGCCAGCCCAGCCCATGAACAGCAGGTCATGCTCCCCGGCTTTGGCTCGCCGGATCAGCTCGCCCCATTCGATCACGCGGATTTCCGCCTGGATCCCCACCTGCGCCAGGTCCGCTTGCAGCAGTTGCGCACCCAGGCTGGGGTTGGGGTTCAGCAGGCTGCCGGAAGGGCGGGTCCAGATGGTGGTTTCGAAGCCGTTCTTCAGGCCGGCCTGGGCCAGCAGTTGGCGGGCCTTTTGCGGGTCGTGGGCGTAGCCGGGCAGATCCTTGGCGTAGCTCCAGGTGTTGGGCGGGTAGGGGCCGTTGGCGGCTTCGGCGGTGCCTTCGAACACTGCCTTGAGATAGCTGTCCTTGTCGAAGGCAAGGTTGATCGCCTGGCGTACTTCGGGTTTGTCCAGAGGTGGGTGCTGGCTGTTGATGGCGACAAAAGCGGTCATGAAGGCTGCAGTTTTCTCAATCTTCAGTGCTGGATCCTCAGCCGCGGCGTGGACATCCAGAGGCTTGGGCGACAGGGCGATCTGGCACTCGTTGCGCCGCAGTTTCTGCAGTCGCACGTTGGCATCCGGGGTGATGGCGAAGATCAGTGAGTCCACCGCCGGTTTGCCGGCAAAGTAGTCGCGGTTGGCCTTGTAGCGGATCGATGCGTCTTTCTGGAAACGCCCAAAGATGAACGGGCCACTGCCAATCGGCTGGCTGTTGAGCTTCTCCGGCGTGCCGGCCTTGAGTAGCTGGTCGGCGTATTCCGCGGAGTAGATCGAAGCAAAACCCATGCTCAGCGTGGCGAGGAAGGTCGAGTCGGCGTGATCAAGGGTAAAGCGCACGGTCAGCGGGTCCAGGGCATCGATCTTCTTGATCAGGCTGGGCAGCTGCAGGGACTGGGCGTGAGGGAAGCCGCTCTGGGCGACCTTGTGCCATGGATGGGCCGGATCGAGCATGCGATCGAAGCTGAACTTGACGTCTTCGGCGCTCAGTTCGCGGCTGGGATTGAAGTAGTCGGTACGATGAAACTTGACCTTGGGATGCAGCTTGAACACGTAGGTCAGACCGTCGGCCGAGACTTCCCAGCTATCGGCGAGGCTGGGGACCACCTTGCCGCTGTTGGCGTCGAACTCCACCAGGCGGTTCATCAGCACATCGGCGGAAGCGTTGGTGGTAGTCAGCGAGTTGTACTGCACCACGTCGAAGCCTTCCGGGCTGGCTTCGGTGCAGACGCTCAGCGTGGCAGCCTGAGCCAGGGGGCTCAGAAAAGGTGCGAGCAGGAGCGGGAGGGCGGCGAGACGCATGGTCGGGTTCCTTGTGCAGATCGAAAGCCCATCTGCGAGTGCAGTCTGGAAATGCCTTACCCTAGTGATCTCGCTGGAAAATGACTATCCCCTTTTGCATTTGCTGTCGGAGCCCGAGGCGTGGTTCATGACTCGATCCGGTCTTTGCAGCCATGAGCCGTTGTCAGAGGCAGGTTGTTCGCCGATTCGCTCCGGGAACCCATCTTCAAAGGTCGCTTGCGCGCCTGTTGTCTGGGCTGCGTGGCGGGCTGGCAGGCGGCAAAATATATTCTGCGACGAGCGGTCGTTTACTACGGTAGCCTTTGCCGCAGGCGTTCGGCGCAAAAAAATCAGTACTTTTGATTGTCCTGTGCACTGCGGTTGTTGTTGCTATTGGGTCTTTCTGGTATAAAGCAGCGCTCTTTTCTAGGGGCCCGGTTCCTTCACTTGTAGGTGTAGCCGGTAAGACCCTTAAAGAAACGCGGCGCCTGGCGCCAAATGACTGAGAGATTAAGCGGCCAACCCATGCCGGGTTGGGCATGTGGTTTTAGAGGGCTGAGGCATGTCTAGAGTCTGTCAAGTTACCGGTAAGGGTCCGGTGACTGGGAATAACATTTCCCACGCAAACAACAAAACCCGTCGTCGTTTCCTGCCGAACCTGCAGCATCACCGCTTCTGGGTTGAAGAAGAGAAACGTTTTGTGCGTCTGCGCGTATCTGCCAAAGGCATGCGCATCATCGACAAGCGTGGCATCACTGTCGTGCTGGCCGAAATCCGCCGCGCTGGCAAGATCTAAGGGAGCTAATCATGCGTGAATTGATTCGTTTGATTTCGAGCGCCGGTACTGGTCACTTCTACACTACCGACAAGAACAAGCGTACTACTCCGGACAAAATCGAGATCAAGAAATATGATCCGGTTGTTCGCAAGCACGTGATCTACAAAGAAGGCAAAATCAAGTAATTGATTTTTCTTCTGACAAAAAAACCCGCCTTCAAGCGGGTTTTTTTGTGCCTGTGATTCAGGCTTTCTGTTCGAAGGCCACGTAGACCTTGCGGCAGGGCTCCAGCACTTCCCAGGTACCCTTGAAGCCGGCCGGGATCACGAAGCGATCACCGATGCGCAAGGTTTTGGCGTTGCCCTCGTGGTCTCGCAGCACCGATACGCCCTGCAGGATCTCGCAGTATTCGTGTTCGGTGAAATTCACTGTCCATTGGCCCACGGCACCTTCCCAAATGCCGGCGTTCAGCTGGCCGCAGGGGCTGGCGAAGTGGTTGAACACTGCTTGCTCGGGATCGCCCTGGAGGATTTTTTCCGGGGCGGGGCGGTAGCGTTCGCCCTCGGTTTTGGCCTGGCTGAAGTCGACGACGTTGTGGATGCTCATTCTTGTATTCCCCCGTGATTGCGGCGCGAGTGGCTGTGAAGGCCAAAGTCTATGTTTATTAAAATGCACATAGCAACGGTGTTTGCCCCTGCTTTGTCAAATATATTGAAAGTACAGGTGTCGCTGGTTTAGGGTGGCGGGTGCCTTTGGCCGATAACAGGCTGGCCGGGCAGAATTCTTCAGGAGTGCCAGCATCGTTCGCATGGCGCTTGTATTCAAATAAGAGGAGGACACTCGTATGACCACCCTGACTCGTGCCGACTGGGAACAGCGTGCCCGCGACCTGAAAATCGAAGGCCGCGCCTACATCAACGGTGAATACACCGCATCCGTTTCCAACGACACCTTTGAGTGCATCAGTCCGGTAGACGGCCGCGTACTGGCGACTATCGCCAGCTGTGACGCCGCCGATGCCCAGCGTGCTGTGGAGATCGCTCGCGCCACCTTCAACTCCGGCGTCTGGTCGCGCCTGGCGCCAGCCAAGCGCAAGTCCGTCATGATTCGTTTTGCCGGCCTGCTGAAACAGCACGCCCAGGAGCTTGCGCTCCTGGAAACCCTGGACATGGGCAAGCCCATCAGTGATTCCCTGGACATCGACGTTCCCGGCGCGGCGCAAGCCCTGAGCTGGAGCGGCGAGGCCATCGACAAGATCTACGACGAAGTCGCGGCCACCCCCCATGATCAGCTGGGCCTGGTGACTCGTGAACCCGTAGGTGTGGTCGCCGCCATCGTGCCGTGGAACTTCCCGCTGATGATGGCCTGCTGGAAGCTGGGCCCGGCGCTGTCTACCGGTAACTCGGTGATCCTCAAGCCGTCGGAAAAATCCCCGCTGACCGCGATCCGCATCGCAGCCCTGGCAGTCGAGGCCGGGATCCCGGCCGGCGTATTCAACGTGCTGCCAGGCTACGGCCACACCGTGGGCAAGGCCCTGGCCCTGCACATGGACGTGGACACCCTGGTGTTCACCGGCTCGACCAAGATCGCCAAGCAACTGCTGGTGTACTCCGGTGAGTCCAACATGAAGCGCGTCTGGCTGGAAGCCGGCGGCAAGAGCCCGAACATTGTGTTCGCCGATGCCCCGGACCTGCAGGCTGCCGCGGAATCCGCTGCCGGCGCCATCGCCTTCAACCAGGGCGAAGTCTGTACCGCTGGCTCCCGCCTGCTGGTGGAGCGTTCGATCAAGGATAAATTCCTGCCGCTGGTGATCGAGGCCCTGAAAGGCTGGAAGCCGGGCAATCCGCTGGATCCGGCCACCAATGTCGGTGCCCTGGTGGACACTCAGCAGATGAACACCGTGCTGTCCTACATCGAAGCCGGGCATGCCGATGGCGCCAAGCTGGTGGCCGGCGGTAAGCGTACTCTGCAGGAAACCGGCGGTACCTACGTCGAGCCGACGATTTTCGACGGCGTCAGCAATGCGATGAAGATCGCCCAGGAAGAGATTTTCGGCCCGGTGCTCGCGGTTATCGCCTTCGACAGCGTGGAAGAGGCGATCCAGATTGCCAACGACACGCCCTATGGTCTGGCCGCGGCAGTGTGGACTTCGAACATCTCCAAGGCCCACAAGACCGCCAAGGCCCTGCGTGCCGGCAGCGTCTGGGTCAACCAGTACGACGGTGGTGACATGACCGCGCCGTTCGGCGGCTTCAAGCAGTCGGGCAATGGTCGTGACAAGTCGCTGCATGCGTTCGACAAGTACACCGAGTTGAAGGCGACCTGGATCAAGCTCTGAGTCTTCGGGCTTGAGGTGAGTGGCGCCGCTAAGGGCGCCTTCGCCAGCACGCCAGCATCTACAGTGGGCAACTGATCCACAGCGCAGCCGGACTTTCCGCAAGGGGAGTCCGGCTGTGTTGTCTGAGCCTTGCAAAACAATGATCCGCAGGAGTGTGGGAATGCGTTGGGCGACCTATTTCGCCGTTTTGGCCGCGGTCTTGAGTGTCGGCCTGGCCCTGGGCATGACCATGCCCCTGGTGTCCTTTCGCCTGGAAAGTTGGGGTTACGGGCCATTTGCGATTGGCGTGGTGGCGGCGATGCCGGCCATTGGCGTATTGCTTGGGGCGAAGATCTCCAGTCGTCTGGCGGCGCGCTTCGGCACGGCCAACCTGATGCGCCTGGGCCTGTGGGCGGGTGCGATTTCCATCGGTTTGCTGGCGCTGTTGCCCAGTTATCCGGTGTGGCTGCTGCTGCGCCTGCTGTTGGGTATGGTCTTGACCATCATCTTCATTCTGGGGGAAAGCTGGATCAACCAGCTGGTGGTGGAGCAGTGGCGAGGGCGGTTGGTGGCGCTGTATGGCAGTGGTTATGCCTTGAGCCAGCTGGCCGGGCCGTTGCTGCTGGGGGTTCTGGGCACCCAGCAGGATTATGGTTTCTGGGTGTCGGTGGCGTTGTTGATGGTGTCGCCCCTGCTTCTGCTGGGCCGCAGCGGAGCACCGACCTCCGAGTCCTGCAATGTCACCCTGATGGACCTCTGGCGTTTCTGCCAGGAACTGCCGGCGATTGGCTGGGCGGTGGCACTGTTCGCCACCTTCGAGGCGCTGATCCTGACACTGTTGCCGGTCTATTGCCTGAGCCAAGGGTTCACTGAAGACGTTGCCCTGGCGATGGTCAGCACCGTGGTGGTGGGCGACGCCCTATTGCAATTGCCGATAGGCGCCTTGGCGGATCGAGTGTCCCGGCGCGGTTTGTTTACTGGCTGTGCGGTGATCCTGTTGTGCTCCAGCCTGGCCATTCCATTACTGCTGGATAGCCAGCTGATATGGCCGTTATGGGTGTTGTTCGGCGCCAGCGCGGGCGGTTTGTTCACCTTGTCGTTGATCCTGATCGGCGAACGTTATCGCGACGATGCACTGGTGCGGGCCAACGCCCATGTGGCGCAACTCTGGGGCATCGGTTGCCTGATCGGGCCGCTGGTGGCAGGAGCGGGCAGCCAATGGGTCAGCGGTCACGCCATGTTGCTGCTGGTGGCAGCGGGGGCCTTTGGCTTGCTCATCCTGCTGCTGCGTCAAGGCGCTTTCGGCAACGTCCAGGCACAACCCCTGTAGCCATCAGAGCAGGCGTTCGAGGCCGATGCGGGTACTCAGCCAGGCATTGACCCGCCGCCACCAGCTTCCGGGCTCGTGGCTCAGGGTGTGCAGTTGGCCATGGTCTTCGGTGACCCAGACCAGCTTGTCGTGCTCCAGCTGAACCTGGTAGCTCAGGGACGGCGCCATCCCCTGCAGGGCCAGCGCGCGAACGTGCTCCGCCAGCTCGGGGCTGTCCACCAGCACGCCGACTTCGGTGTTCCACAGCACCGAACGTGGATCGAAATTGAACGAGCCGATAAAGCTTTTCTGTCGGTCGAAGATCATTGCCTTGCTGTGCAGGCTGGAGTCGGAGCCCGGCATGGATCCACTGTGGAATAGCCGGAAACCACTGCCTGCATGTTCGCCGGGTTGTCGGCGCAGTTCGTAGAGCTTTACGCCGTGCTCCAGCAGTGCCCTGCGGTAGGGCGCATACCCGCCGTGCACCACCGGCACGTCGGTGGCTTCCAGGGAGTTGGTCAAGAGACTGACCGAGACCCCGGCATCAGCGCGGCCGGTGAGGTATACCAGCCCTGGCTGGCCGGGGACGAAGTAGGCCGAGATCATGATCAGCTCCTTGCCGACCCCTTCGAGTTCCGGTGCCAGTTGAGTGGTCAGCAGCAGGTGCGGGTCGGGGTCGCCCTTGGCCAGGACTTTGGTTGGCGCGTCCCACAGGGCCTGATTCCAGGCCCAGATCAGCTCCTTGCGCCAGATGTCCATGCGTGGCTGGGTCTGGTAGGTCATCAGTTGGCGGTACAGGTTCTGGTTTTGCTGGCGGCTGTCTTGCAGCGATTCTTCCAGGCGCTGGCGGGTGTTGTTGAGGTCCTTGACTGACGGGGCGTGGGGCAGGAGCTCGGCGACAGGTCGGCTCAGGGCGCTGTTCCAGTACTGGTCGAAACTGTGTCCCAGCTGTTCGGCCACCGGGCCTGCGCTGAACATATCGATGTCGGTGAAGTTCAAGTCGGGCTGGGCGTCGAAGTATTCGTCCCCGAGGTTGCGCCCGCCGACAATGGCCACGCTGTTGTCCGCCAGCCACAGTTTGTTGTGCATCCGCCGGTGCTGTTGCGACAGGTTGAACAGGCGGCCCATGGTTCGAGTGAGGCCGGTGCTGCGGCCCAGATGCAGGGGGTTGAACAGACGGATCTGGATCTGCGGATGGGCGGCCAGGGTGGCGATGATCTGGTCCAGGCCATCGCTGGTGGTGTCGTCCAGCAGGATGCGCACCCGCACGCCACGGTCGGCGGCCTTGAGCAGCTCGTCCACCAGCATCCGGGTGCTGATGCCGTCGTGGACGATGTAGTACTGCAGGTCGAGGCTGCTCTGGGCGTTGCGGATCAGCTCGGCGCGGGCCATGAAGGCCTCGGTGCTGTTGGGCAGCAGGCGAAATCCGGAGCGTCCGTGGTAGTGCGCGGCCTGGGCTCTGATCGACTGGGCGAAGCTGGACTCGGTGGCAGGCAATGCCTGGCTCGGTTGGTACGGCACCTCCAGGGTGGCGCAGCCGCCGAGCCCGAGGTTCACGAGTGCCAGCCAGGTCAACACCTGTATGCGCCTCAAGTCAGGTCATCTCGCATCAGGGCACGGGTTGGCATGGGATGGCTGGCTTCCTGGGGCGGGTCGGGGTGTCAGTCCTGGGTTTCGCTGAGCTGCCTGATAGCCGCAGCGCCGACCTTGCGTACCGCGTCTTCGATGTGCGCGGTTGGTTTGGCAGCGTAGTTCATCCGCAGGCAATTACGGTACTTGCCCGAGGCGGAAAAGATACTGCCCACGGCGATTTGCACTCCTTGCTCCAGCAGCACTCGGTTGAGCTTCAGAGCGTCAAACTCCTCGGGGAGTTCGATCCACAGCATAAAACTGCCTTGCGGGCGGCTGGCCCGGGTGCCGGCGGGGAAGTAGCGGCTGACCCAGTCGAGCATCAGGTCGCGATTGCGCTGGTATTGAGTACGCATCTTGCGCAGGTGGGGCTCGAAGTGTCCGCCTTTCAGAAACTCGGCGATGGCCACCTGGGGTTGTGGGGCGGTGGAGCCGGTGCTGATGTACTTCATGTGCAGCACCCGCTCCAGGTAGCGGCCCGGAGCGACCCAGCCGATACGCAGGCCGGGGGCCAGGGTTTTCGAGAAGGAGCTGCACAGCAACACGCGGCCGTCATCGTCGAAGGACTTGATGGTCCGTGGGCGTGGGTAGGTATAGGCCAACTCGCCATACACATCGTCTTCGATGATCGCCACGTCGAAGCGCTGGGCCAGGGTCAGCAGTGCCCGCTTGCGCGACTCCGGCATGATGTAGCCCAGGGGGTTGTTGCAGTTGGGAGTCAACTGTATGGCCTTGATCGGCCATTGTTCCAGGGCCAGTTCCAGGGCTTCCAGGCTGATCCCGGTGACCGGGTCGGTGGGAATCTCCAGGGCTTTCATGCCCAGGCCCTTGAGTGTCTGCATGGCGCCGTGAAAGCTCGGCGAGTCCACGGCGACGATGTCCCCGGGCTCGCAGATGGCGCGAATGCTGGCGGACAGGGCTTCGTGGCAGCCGGTGGTAATCACCAGGTCATTGGCTCCCAGCTGGCAGCCGGAATCCAGCATCAGCCGCGCCACTTGTTCGCGCAGTTCCAGCACGCCGTAGATGTTGTCGTAATGCAGGCCGGGCATGTCTTGGCGTCGACTGAGTCGGGCCATGGCCCGCAACAGTGGCTTCATGGTCGGCGTGGTGATGTCCGGCATGCCGCGACCCAGCTGTACCACGTCCTTGCGTGGTATCGCGCGAATCAGCTCAAGCACCTGCTCCCACTGCGAGATCTCCACCGGCCGCTGGGCCGGGCGACCGACCGCCGGCAGTGCAGGCAGCTCGCGGTTGGCGGGTACGAAATATCCGGACTTGGGTTTGGGCATCGCCAGCCCGTTGTCTTCCAGCAGCCGATAAGCCTGCTGGACAGTGCTCAAGCTGACCCCATGCTCGACACTCAGGGCGCGCACCGAGGGCAATCGATCGCCCGGGCGGTAGAAGCCTTGTTCGATACGGGTGCCCAGGAGTTCGGCGAGGTTCACATAGAGGGTCATGGTATTGACTCGAGGTGGTGTTCATCAGGACCGGTACAGATGGGGCCAAAATACAGGATTCAGCGGCATTTTTGGCAAATCTGTATGGAGGTAATACAGGTGTATTGAGTCTGTAATGGTTTTTGCCGGCCACGCATCATGTTTGCTCATGGCAACCTTGGCAAACAGGAGCAGTGGAGATGAACGGCTTGAGCGATGTACGTCTGTCGTTACGCAGCCAGGAGCTGGAGGCGGGGCAGGAGCGGATAGGGGCGGCGGCCTTGCCGCGTTCTGCGCCGTGCGGACTGAGCCGCTGGGGCTTGTACTGGCATCGGCTGAGTACCCGCAAGGCGTTGCTGGACCTGACCGCCGAGCAACTGCGGGATGTCGGCCTGAATCGTGAGGATGCACGGGCCGAAGGCCTCAAGCCTTTCTGGCGGCTGTGACCTGTTTCAGCCTCGTCTGTGCTGGGCACCTATCGCTGCCGCGAAGGCTCGGGCTTCGTTTGGGCGCTACTCCGCTCCGAAGGTGGCAAGCCCTTGAGGCAAGGTCCTGCGGAGCCGATCACCGTCTGCGGCAGTGGCTACAAGCGAGGGATCAGGTCAGCTCTTTCAGGCGATGCCAGAGCATGCCCAGGGCCAGCAATGGGGAACGCAGGTGCTTGCCGCCAGGGAAGGTGATGTGCGGCACTTTGGCGAACAGGTCGAAGCCGCCACCTTGTTGGCCGCTGATGGCCTCGCCCAGCAACTTGCCGGCCAGGTGTGTGGCATTCAATCCATGGCCGGAGTAGGCCTGGGCGTAATACACATTGGGTTGGTCCTTGAGGCGGCCGATCTGCGGCAGGCGGTTGGCGCCGATGCCGATCATGCCGCCCCATTGGTAGTCGACCTTTACCCCGGCCAACTGCGGGAACACTTCCAGCATCTTCGGCCGCATATAGGCGGCAATGTCCTTGGGATCACGCCCTGAGTAGTGACACGCGCCGCCGAACAGCAGGCGTCGGTCGGCGGAGAGTCGGTAGTAGTCCAGGGCCACGCGCTGGTCACAAACCGCCATGTTCTGTGGCAGCAGGTCATGGGCCTGGGCTGCGCTCAACGGTTCGGTGGCGATGATGTAGCTGCCGGCCGGCAGAACCTTGCCTCCCAGTTGCGGGTTGAGGTCGTTGAGGTAGGCGTTGCAACCCAGTACCAGGCTCTTGGCCCGGACCGTGCCCCGGGCGCTGTGGACCTTGATCTCGGGCCCGTAGTCGATGCGCGTCACCGCCGAGTGCTCGAACAGGCGCACACCCAGCTGTTGCGCCGCCTGGGCTTCGCCCAACGCCAGGTTCAGAGGGTGCAAATGGCCGGAGCCCATGTCGATCAGGCCGCCAACGTAGCGTTTTGAACCCACCACGGTGTGCATCTCATCGGCTTGCAGCAAGCGGGTCTGGTGACGGTAGCCCAGGCCGCGCAACTCCTCGGCGTCTTCGGCAAAGCCTGCCAGGTCAGCGGGTTTGTTGGCCAGGTCGCAGTAACCCCAGGTCAGGTCACAGGGGATCTGGAAACGCTCGATGCGCTGGCGAACGATCTCTACCGCCTCCAATCCCATGAGTTTCATCTGCCGCACGCCATCGGTGCCGATCACCTTGGCGAACTGATCGAGGCCGTGACCAACCCCGCGAATCAACTGCCCGCCGTTGCGCCCGCTAGCGCCCCAGCCAATCTTGCGGGCTTCCAGCAGAACCACGCTGAGCCCGCGCTCGGCCAGTTCCAGTGCGGTGTTGAGCCCGGAGAAACCGCCGCCAACCACGCAGACATCCGCTGTCAGGTCTCCAGCCAGCACTGGATAGTCAGGCTGCGGCAGGCTACTGGCCGCGTAGTAAGATGCGGCGTGCCGGTCGCTGGAGATGGGTTGCTGAAGACTGGCGGGCATGGAAGGCGTCCTGATCATGGCATCTGGAAAAATAGGCGGAGCATAAGCCGGGGCTTTCCGGTGGGGCAACCGCAGGACGGTCGGCCCTGTCTGCTGCAGGGCATTTGAGGCAGAATCCACGGCTATCCATGATCCCGGTAAGTTTTGTCATGAGCTGCAACCGCCAGAAAGTCCGTAGCCTGCGCCAGCAGATTCCCTCCTTCGAGTGCGTCCCTGGTTGCCACGACTGCTGCGGTCCGGTCACTACCTCGCCGGAGGAAATGTCGCGCCTGCCGCGCAAGACCGCCGCCGAGCAGGACGCGGCCATGGAAGAGCTCAACTGCGTGCACCTGGGGCCCAACGGCTGCACCGTGTATGACGAGCGGCCGCTGATCTGCCGTCTGTTCGGCACCACGCCGAGCTTGCCGTGCCCCAATGATCGGCGCCCGGTGGAGATGATTCATCCCCGGGTTGAAAAGCAGATCCATGAATACATGGCCAGTACTCGTCAGGTGCTGGTCTAGAGGCAGCGATTGGCATAAGCACCCTCGTAGGCACTGCGCCCCGGCTCAATCCGGAATCGGCAGGCTCAGGCTTTCCTTCACCTCTTCCATCACGATATAGCTCTTGGATTCCCGGACATGGGGCAGCTTGAGCAGAATGTCGCCCAGCAGCTTGCGATAGGAAGCCATTTCCGAGATCCGCGCCTTGACCAGATAGTCGAAGTCGCCGGACACCAGGTGGCACTCCAGCACGTGAGGCAGCTTCAGCACCGCGCGCCGAAACTCCTCGAAGGTGTCGCCGGACTTGTAGTCCAGGCTGATCTCGACGAACACCAGCAGGCTGCCCTTCAAGTGCTGCGGATTGAGTCGGGCGTTGTAGCCCATGATGATGCCTTCACGCTCCAGGCGGCGCACCCGCTCGGTGCAGGGTGTGGTGGAGAGCCCGACCCGTTCCCCCAGTTCGGTGAAGGAGATGCGCCCGTCAGCCTGCAAGATACGCAGGATATTGCGATCGATCTTGTCCAGGGCACGACGGGTCTGATGATTGGTTCGCATAGGGGATGCCCCTCCGTGAAAAGCTATTTTGCCGAGAATTCTCGCCAAATATAGGCGGTTATATAGTGAAAATCACTGCCGAATGTTTCTTACACTGCGCCCATCTTTGCTCTGAATAACAAACGTCAGCGGTCAAGCCGCGATGAGGGATATAAAAATGCGCGTTCTGGTCTTGGGCAGTGGCGTTATCGGAACCACCAGTGCCTATTACCTGGCTCGAGCCGGGTTTGATGTGACCGTAGTGGACCGCCAGCCGGCTGCTGCCATGGAAACCAGCTTCGCCAACGCAGGCCAGGTATCGCCGGGTTATGCTTCGCCCTGGGCCGCTCCGGGTGTGCCGCTCAAGGCCATCAAGTGGCTGCTGCAACGTCACGCCCCGCTGGCGATCAAGGCCACCGCCGACATCGATCAATACCTGTGGATGGCGCAGATGCTGCGTAACTGCACCGCCAACCGCTATGCGGTGAACAAAGAGCGCATGGTGCGTCTGTCCGAGTACAGCCGCGATTGCCTCGACGAACTGCGCGCGGAAACCGGTATTGCCTACGAAGGCCGCAGCCTGGGTACCACCCAGCTGTTCCGCACCCAGGCGCAATTGGACGGTGCGGCAAAAGACATTGCCGTGCTCAAGGAGTCTGGCGTTCCGTTCGAGCTGCTGGACCGTGAAGGCATCGCCCGGGTCGAACCGGCCCTGGCCAACGTCACCGACATCCTCGCCGGTGCCCTGCGTCTGCCCAACGACCAGACCGGCGACTGTCAGATATTCACTTCTCGCCTGGCGGAAATGGCCACCAAGCTGGGTGTTGAATTCCGTTTCGGTCAGGACATCCAGCGCCTCGACTTCGCCGGTGACCGGATCAATGGCGTGTGGATTGACGGCAAGCTGGAAACCGCCGACCGCTACGTGTTGGCCCTGGGCAGCTACTCGCCGCAATTGCTCAAGCCGTTGGGGATCAAGGCACCGGTGTACCCGCTCAAGGGTTACTCCCTGACCGTGCCGATCACCAACCCGGCAATGGCCCCGACTTCGACCATCCTGGACGAAACCTACAAGGTCGCGATCACTCGTTTCGACAATCGCATCCGGGTTGGCGGCATGGCTGAAATCGCCGGTTTTGACCTCTCGTTGAACCCGCGTCGGCGTGAAACGCTGGAGATGATCGTCAACGATCTCTATCCTCAGGGCGGCGATCTGTCCCAGGCCAGCTTCTGGACCGGGCTGCGTCCCACCACTCCGGATGGCACGCCGATTGTCGGTGCCACCACGTTCCGCAACCTGTTCTTGAACACTGGACACGGCACCCTCGGTTGGACCATGGCCTGCGGCTCCGGTCGCTTGCTGGCGGATCTGATGGCCAAGAGAAAGCCGCAGATCAGTGCCGAAGGCCTCGATATTTCCCGTTATGGCAACCCTCAGGAGTCAGCAAAACATGTCAATCCAGCGCCAGCTCACCAATGAGCGTATGAGTCAGATCGTTGTTCACGGCGGTACGGTGTATCTGTCCGGCCAGGTGGGCGATGACATGCAGGCCGGGATTGAGCAACAGACCCGGGAAACCCTGGCCAGCATCGAGCGCCTGCTGGATCTGGCCGGTACCGATAAGACTAGGTTGCTGTCGGTGACCATCTACCTGAAGGACATCGATGCCGACTTCCAAGGCATGAACAGTGTCTGGGACCAGTGGCTGCCCAAAGGCGTCGCGCCGGCCCGGGCGACCGTACAATCCAAGCTCTGCGAGCCGGAAATCCTCGTCGAGCTTTCGGTAGTGGCTGCTCTGCCTTAAGCGACAAGATCCCTCTCCCGGTGCCGGTGGTGGTCCGCCGCCATCCAGCACCGGTTTTTTATTCCCCATGACCGCCTAGAAGTCTGCCGCCATGCGTCCTGCCCGTGCCCTGATCGATCTCCAAGCCCTGCGTCACAACTATCAACTGGCCCGTGAAGTCTCGGGCGTTCGCGCGCTCGCGGTCATCAAGGCCGATGCCTACGGCCATGGCGCAGTGCGTTGTGCCCAGGCCCTGGAAGCCTGCGCCGACGGTTTTGCCGTGGCCTGTATCGAAGAGGCCCTGGAGCTGCGCGCCGCAGGCATTCGTGCACCGGTGCTGTTGCTGGAAGGTTTCTTCGAAGCTGCGGAACTGGCGCTGATTGTCGAGCATGACTTCTGGTGCGTGGTGCATTCGCTGTGGCAACTCGAAGCCATCGAACAGACTGCTGTGGCCAAGCCGCTGACGGTCTGGCTCAAGCTGGATTCGGGCATGCACCGGGTGGGCCTGCATCCCAAGGATTACCAGGTGGCCTATCAGCGGCTGCAGGCCAGCGGCAAGGTCGAGACGATCGTGCTGATGAGCCACTTCGCTCGCGCCGATGAGCTGGACTGTCCGCGTAGCAGTGAACAGGTCGCGGTGTTTGAGGCCGCTCGCCAGGGGCTGGGGGCGCAGATCAGTCTGCGCAATTCGCCTGCGGTCATGGGCTGGCCAAGCATTCCCAGTGATTGGGTACGCCCGGGCATCATGCTCTACGGCTCGACGCCGTTCGAAGAAAACAACCCGGTAGCGGCACGTTTGCAACAGGTGATGACCCTGGAGTCCAAGGTGATCTGTGTGCGTGAACTGCCCGCCGGCGAGCCGGTTGGCTATGGTGCCAAGTTCATCACCGACAAGCCGATGCGCATTGGCGTGGTCGCCATGGGCTATGCCGACGGTTATCCACGTCATGCGCCTACCGGCACCCCGGTGCTGGTGGCGGGCCAGCGCAGTCGTTTGCTGGGCCGGGTTTCCATGGACATGCTGTGCGTCGACCTGACGGATGTCCCTCAGGCCGGCCTGGGCTCGACCGTGGAGTTGTGGGGCAAGAACATCCTCGCCAGCGACGTGGCGCTGGCCGCCGACACTATCCCTTACCAACTCTTCTGCAACCTGCGCCGGGTGCCGCTGGTGTACTCCGAAGGCTGAGATTGCGCGGGCTGTACCGAAAGTCGCTGTCCCCGGGGGAATCGGGAGCAAGTGTTGTAAATACTGAACGCTGTCGCCATGATGACGCTCAATTACAACAACGCCTGATCCCCGCCTAGGAGGCTGCCGTATTGGACGTCGGTGAACGACTGCAATCCATCCGTAAACTGAAAGGTCTTTCCCAGCGTGAGCTTGCCAAGCGTGCGGGCGTCACCAATAGCACCATTTCAATGATCGAAAAGAACAGTGTCAGCCCCTCGATCAGCTCACTGCGAAAGGTGCTGGGCGGTATCCCCATGTCCATGGTCGAGTTCTTTTCCGAGGAAGTCCTCCAGGAAACGCCTTCTCAGATCGTCTACAAAGCCCACGAACTGATCGATATCTCTGATGGCGCAGTGACCATGAAACTGGTGGGGCGGGCCCATCCAAGCCGCGCGATTGCCTTCCTCAATGAGATCTATCCGCCGGGTGCCGATACCGGCGAGGAAATGCTCACCCATGACGGCGAGGAAACCGGAATCCTGCTCGAAGGTCGCTTGGAACTGGTGGTAGGACTTGAAACATTTGTCCTCGAAGCCGGTGACAGCTACTACTTTGAGAGTACGAAGCCGCACCGTTTCCGTAATCCGTTCGATGCACCGGCGCGACTAATCAGCGCAGCCACTCCGGCGAACTTCTAGACCAAGAGGCGTCCTGCAAGGTTTGCAGAGAAGCCCAAGTGACAATTCGCCACGATATAAGACCCCTTCGACTTTGGGGTTGTTTCAGTGTGGCGGGCTAACCGTTATACTTTCGCCCGCCTGCGAAACCGTGGCCGCAGGCGTGACTAGCCACCATTGAGGGTGTACGCGTGAACCTAATTATGAAAATGCTGGCCGCACCAGCAACCGTATTGGCCCTTTGGGCAGTCAGCGCTCAAGCTGCGACTAATGATGACATTGCCAAGCGCCTTGCGCCTGTCGGCCAGGTCTGCGTCCAGGGGCAGGAGTGCAAGGGTATGGAAGTCGCTGCCTCTGTGGGCGGTGGCGGCGGGGCAAAATCTCCGGATGACGTGATTGCCAAACACTGCAACGCTTGCCATGGCACCGGTCTGTTGGGTGCACCGAAAGTCGGTGACACTGCAGCCTGGAAAGAGCGCGCCGATCACCAGGGCGGCCTCGACGGCATTCTGGCCAAGGCGATTACCGGTCTGAATGCCATGCCGCCTAAGGGCACTTGCATGGATTGCACCGATGACGAGCTCAAAGGCGCTATCCAGAAGATGTCCGGTCTGAAATAAGCCGCCATCTTCAGCGAAAAAGCCGCTTACGAGCGGCTTTTTTGTGCCCGTAAATTGACCTCAAGACTGTTCTTTGCAGCAAACTCTCGGCAAGCTCGGTCCAACCTCATTTCATGGACGTTCCCCGGAGGATCAGATGCTGCAATCCTGTTCTATCGAGCATGCGGTGGATGAAGTGCTTGCGCGTTTGCCGCTACACATTCACATGGGCATGCCCCTGGGGCTGGGCAAACCCAACCGTTTTGCCAATGCCTTGTATCGCCGGGTCGCCCAGTTACCTGAGCGCCAACTGACGATCTACACCGCTCTGAGCCTGGGTCGGCCCTCCCTGGGGGATGGTTTGCAGCGGCGCTTTCTCGAGCCCTTCGTCGAGCGAGTGTTCGGCGACTATCCCGAACTCGATTTTCTTGCCGACCTGCGCCGCGACAGCCTGCCGGCGAACATCCGCGTCGAGCAGTTCTTCATGCAGCCTGGCAGTCTTTTGCACAGCACCTCGGCGCAGCAGGACTACGTCAGCAGCAACTACAGCCATGCGGCCCGGGATATCAATGCCGCCGGCCTGAACCTGGTAGCACAACTGGTGGCGCGTGATCCGCAACAGCCTGGACGCCTGAGCCTGAGCTGCAATCCGGACATCACCCTCGACATGTTGCCGATGATCGCCAAGCGCCGAGCGGCGGGCGAGACGATCTTGCTCCTCGGCCAGGTCCACAGTGACCTGCCCTACATGCCGGGAGATTCCGAGATCGACGCCGCAGCCTTCGACCTGCTGATCGACGAAGACGAGCGCAGCACGCTGTTCTCCACACCGAACATGCCGGTCGGGGTGCAGGACCATTGCATCGGCTTGCACGCCAGCACCCTGGTGCGTGACGGCGGCACCTTGCAGATAGGCATCGGCTCCATGGGCGACGCGCTGACCGCCGCGCTGTTGGCGCGGCAGGCGGACAACGAAGGTTATCGTGCCCTGCTGGCAGACTTGCAGGTGGATTGCTGGCAGCCGTTGATCGACCGTGAGGGCGGTGTCGAACCCTTTGCCCAAGGCCTCTACGGTTGCAGCGAAATGTTCGTCAACGGCTTGCTGGCCCTGGTTGATGCCGGAATCGTGCGGCGCAAGGTCTACCCAACCCCGGAACAGCAACAGCAGGCCAATGACGGAGTTCTGGATGCGGCTGCAGCCGTTGGTGGGGTGTTGATCCACGGCGGTTTCTTCCTCGGACCGCGCAGCTTCTATCAGCGTCTGCGGGAACTGCCCAAGGACAAACTGGCGGAATTCAACATGACCGCCATCAGTTACATCAACGAGCTGTATGGGGACGAAGCGCTCAAGCGCCTGCAACGGCGCGACGCGCGTTTTATCAACAGCGCCTTCACCATGACCTTGATGGGCGCAGCCGTATCCGATCAATTGCAGGATGGTCGGGTGTTGAGTGGCGTTGGCGGACAGTACAACTTCGTGGCCCAGGGCCATGCCCTGGCGGATGCCCGCTCGGTGCTGATCCTGCGCAGCTGGCGTGAGGCGGCGGGGGAGGTCAGTTCCAATATTGTCTGGGAATACGGCCACTGCACTATCCCGCGTCATCTGCGGGACATTGTCATCACCGAGTACGGTATTGCCGATCTGCGGGGCAAGTCGGATACAAAGGTAATCGAGGCGCTGCTCAATATCAGCGACTCACGCTTTCAGCCAGGGTTGATGGAGCAAGCACAGAAGGCCGGCAAGCTGGCGAAGGATTTTCGTCTGGATCCGCGTTTTGCCGACAACAGCCCACAGCGTCTGCAGAACATTCAAGCACGCCATCGCCACCTGTTTCCGGAGTATCCGCTAGGCAGTGACTTCAGTGCGCAAGAGCGTGATCTGCTGCGGGCGCTGAACTGGCTGAAGAGCAAGTTCAAGCTCAGCGAGATCCTGGAGTTGGGCAAGGCAGCGCTTGATGCGCCGGAGCCTGAGGCATTCCCGGCACACCTCGAGCGCATGGGGCTGGAGCAGCCCGAAGGCCTGCGTGAGGACCTGTACCAGCGCTTTCTGCTGGCGGGTCTGCAGGCCACTGCACCCGGCTCGTCGTAGGAGCCGGCTTGCCGGCGAACAGGCCATCAAGTATTGCATTGCCCTTGAGGACGCGTTCGCTGGCAAGCCAGCTCCTACACAAGCCAGCTCCTACACAGGCGGACGCGGTTACTCGATGAAGGTAACCACGCCACCGGCCAGGGATTTGACCCGGGCCAGGGATTCCACGCGGTAGCCCTGGGAGTCCAGCTCGGCACGGCCGCCCTGGAAGGACTTCTCGATCACGATGCCCAGGCCGGCCACGGTGGCACCGGCCTGCTTGATGATCGAGATCAGCGCTTGGGACGCCTTACCGTTGGCCAGGAAGTCATCGATGATCAGCACGCGATCGCTGCTGGTCAGGTGCCGAGGGGAGATGGCGACGGTGCTTTCCACTTGTTTGGTGAAGGAGTACACGGTGGCCGACAGCAGGTTCTCGGTCAGGGTCAGGGACTGGTGCTTGCGGGCGAAGATCACCGGTACGCCCAGGTTCAGGCCGGTCATGATCGCCGGGGCGATGCCCGAGGCTTCGATGGTGACGATCTTGGTGATGCCCGAATCCTTGAACAGCGTGGCGAATTCGTCGCCGATCAGTTTCATCAACTGCGGGTCGATCTGATGGTTCAGAAAAGCGTCGACTTTCAGTACTTGATCGGAAAGCACGATGCCTTCTTCGCGAATCTTCTTGTGCAGTGCTTCCACGGAGCTTCCTCTAACTGGCGTCTGTTGCGCCAAAGGTCGTTTAAAAATAGTCGATTTTAGCGCTTTAACATCGCGCGTATATCCGCCAGAGCGCTATTGCCGCGAACGGCTTTGACTTCGGTCGGGGTGTCGTCATTGCCTTCCCAGGCCAGATCGTCCGGGGGCAACTCATCGAGGAAGCGGCTCGGCGCGCAGTCGATGATCTCACCGTACTGCTTGCGTTTGGCCGCGAAAGTAAAGGCCAGGGTCTGACGCGCGCGGGTAATGCCCACGTAGGCCAGGCGCCGTTCTTCCTCGATGGTATCGGCTTCGATACTGGAGCGGTGCGGGAGGATTTCCTCTTCCATGCCCATGATGAACACGTAGGGAAACTCCAGCCCCTTTGAGGCATGCAAGGTCATCATCTGCACGCCCTCGGCGCCGTCTTCCTCTTCCTGCTGACGTTCCAGCATGTCGCGCAGGACCAGCTTGCCGATGGCGTCCTCGACGGTCATTTCGCCGTCTTCGTCTTTTTCCAGAGTGTTCTTCAAGGCCTCGATCAGGAACCAGACGTTGCCCATCCGGTAGTCCGCGGCCTTGTCGCTGGAGCTGTTGGTGCGCAGCCAGTTCTCGTAGTCGATGTCCATGACCATGCTGCGCAGCGCCGAGATCGGGTCTTCACCGGCGCACTGCTCACGAACCCGGTCCATGAAGCGCTTGAAGCGGGCCAGACGATCGGTGAAACGGCTGTCCAGATGCTCTCCCAGGCCGATTTCATCGGTGGCGGCGTACATCGAGATCTTGCGTTCGGTGGCGTAGTTGCCGAGCTTTTCCAGGGTCGTGGAGCCGATTTCCCGGCGTGGCACGTTGATTACCCGGAGGAAGGCGTTGTCGTCGTCCGGGTTCACGATCAGGCGGAAGTAGGCCATCAGGTCCTTCACTTCCTGGCGTCCGAAGAAGCTGTTGCCGCCGGACAGGCGATAGGGCACCTGGTGGTGTTGCAGCTTCAGTTCGATCAGCTTGGCCTGGTAGTTGCCCCGGTAAAGAATGGCGAAGTCGCTGTAGGGCCGGTCAGTGCGCAGGTGCAGGCTGAGGATCTCCATGGCCACCCGCTCGGCTTCGGCGTCTTCGTTGCGGCAGCGGATCACGCGGATCTCGTCACCGTGGCCCATCTCGCTCCACAGCTGCTTTTCGAACTCGTGGGGGTTGTTGGAGATCAGCACGTTGGCGCAGCGCAGGATGCGGCTGGTAGAGCGGTAGTTCTGCTCCAGCATCACCACTTTCAGGGACGGATAATCATCCTTGAGCAACATCAGGTTTTCCGGGCGCGCGCCGCGCCAGGCATAGATCGACTGATCGTCGTCGCCCACCACGGTGAACTGGTTGCGCTTGCCAATCAGCATCTTCACCAGCAGGTACTGGCTGGCGTTGGTGTCCTGGTATTCATCCACCAGCAGGTAGCGGACCTTGTTCTGCCATTTTTCCAGGATGTCGGCGTGCTCTTCGAACAGCTTCACCGGCAGCAGGATCAGGTCGTCGAAGTCCACCGCGTTGAACGCCTTGAGCGTGCGCTGGTAGTGGGTGTAGACGATGGCAGCGGTCTGCTCCTTGGGGTTGCGAGCATTCTCCAGGGCCTCGGGGGGCAGGATCAGGTCGTTCTTCCACGAGCCGATCATGTTCTTGATCTCGTCGACGCCGTCTTCCCCGGAGTACTCCTTCTGCATGATGTCGGTCATCAGCGACTTGACGTCGGTCTCGTCAAAGATCGAGAAGCCTGGCTTGTAGCCCAGCCGCGCATGCTCCTTGCGGATGATGTTCAGCCCCAGGTTGTGGAAGGTCGACACGGTCAGGCCGCGCCCTTCGCCGCCACGCAACAACGTGCCGACCCGTTCCTTCATTTCCCGCGCGGCCTTGTTGGTAAAGGTCATGGCGACAATGTACTGGGCGCGGATGCCGCAGTTCTGGATCAGGTGCGCGATCTTGCGGGTGATCACGCTGGTCTTGCCGGAGCCTGCGCCGGCGAGCACCAAAAGAGGGCCGCCGACATAGTTCACGGCTTCTTGCTGCCGGGGATTGAGTCGGGACATGACAGTAAAAAGGGATCGGTTACGAAAAGGGCGGGCATTTTAACAGGCTGGACAGATTCTGCTGCCTCTCTCCGACTTGTGACGCACAACGCTATCTAAATTTGCCGGTTTTGATACTTTCCCTCAGGATGCGCGCTGAATATGTGTCTAATGTTCGAGTTAGAGCGGTACAAGAAATTGCGTATGATAATCAATACCATTTGTTATTGTTTATTTGCGCGCCATAATGCCCGCCGCCAACTTTTTTGCAGAGTCTAGGGAGCTAGCTTGTCTAAGCCTGTCGAACCCTTGCGTTTGCTGCTACTGGCCGAAGAGCCGGTGTGGACAGCGTTGTTGCGCGAGTGTGTCGCTCCGTTAGGAGACTCGGTGGTATTGATCAGTGCTCCGAACTGGGAGTCGGTCAGTCGTTTGTTCGAAGACGACCGCAATGCGGTCCTGTTGACCATTGCGCAATTGCAGCCCGGCCCCGGGCGTTGCAGCCTGCCCACGGTGCTTTTGCTGGACCAGGAACCGCCGGTAGCCCCGGTGGGTGTCAGCGACTGGCTGGTAGGTTCCTGCCTCAGTACCGATGCCCTGCGCCGCTGCCTGCGCCATGTGCGTGAGCGCGGTGTGCTGGAAAATACCTTGCAGCGCCTGGCCGAGCAGGACCCGTTGACCGGCATTGCCAACCGCCAGGGTTTTCAGACCCTGCTGGCGGCGCGCCTGGCGGAAAATGAAGGTCGTGGCCTGGCCCTCGGGCACCTGGACCTGGATAACTTCCGTCACGCCAACGACGCCCTTGGCCACCAGGCCGGTGACCGGCTGATCCTGCAAGTGGTCTCGCGGCTCAAAAGCCAGCTGGAGGCCGGTGATCAACTGGCCCGCCTGGGCAGCGACGAGTTTGCCTTGCTGATCGATACCCGCCGCGCGCCGCAGCGGGCCGAGTGGATGGCCGAGCGCATTACTGAGGCCATGGCCGAACCCTACTGGGTCGACGGCGAAAGCCTGCTGATCGGCTGCAGCCTGGGAATTGCCCACGCCCGGGCCAATGCTGGCGCCGACCCATTGATGTGGCATGCGCACATCGCCATGCAGCAGGCCAAGAGCACCCAGGGCTGCACCTTTCATATTTTCAACGAACGCATCAATCGCAATGCCCGCAGCCTCGCCGACCTGGAAAGCGAATTGCGCCGGGCCTTGCGCCGTGACGAACTGGAGCTGCATTACCAGCCTCGGCTGGACCTGCATGATGGCAAGATCGTCGGCCTTGAAGCCCTGGTGCGTTGGCGCCACGGCGAGCGCGGGTTACTGCCTCCCAGTGAGTTCGTGCCCCTGGCCGAGCAGAGCGGGCTGATCGTGCCCCTGGGCTACTGGGTAATCTCCCGTGCCCTGCGGGACATGCAGGCGCTGCGTGAACGTGGGCTGCCGCCGTTGCACATGGCGGTCAACCTGTCGTTCCGACAGTTCCAGGACAGCCAGTTGCTCTCGACCTTGAGCCGGCTGATTGCCGAGCGTGGGGTCGAGGCACAATGGCTGGAGTTCGAGCTGACCGAAACTGCAGTGATGCGTCGCAGCGATCTGGTGAAGCAGACCATGGATGCCCTTGGGCGCCTGGGGGTGCGTTTTTCCCTGGACGACTTCGGCACTGGTTTCTCATCCTTCGTGCATCTCAACAGCCTGCCGATCACTTTGCTCAAGGTCGACAAGAGCTTTGTGGGCGGCATGGAACAGCGCGAAGAGAACCGCAAGCTGGTCCACGCCATGATCAACCTGGCTCACAACCTCAATCTGCATGTGGTCGCTGAAGGGGTCGAGACCGCGGCGCAGTTGGCATTGCTGCGGGGCTTTGGTTGCGACCAGGTCCAGGGCTACCTGATCAGCAAGCCGTTGCCCCTGGCGGAGCTGGTGGAGTACCTGACCTTCGGCAGCAGCCAGCAGCCGCTGCAGGAAGGAATGGTCTAAGCCGTCGACTCGCGCCGCGTTGACTGTCGCAGCCTCAGGCTTCGATGGTCAACGCGGGGTTCAGTCCGCCTGGCTGGCCTGTAGGTTCATTCGCGGCACTGTTGGCTCATGCTTGATCATGCGCCGCATCCGCCATTCGAATGCCAGGGTCAGGCTGATGGCTGCGCAGGCCAGGCCCAGGGCCAATCCCCACCAGACACCGGTCGGGCCCCAGCCCAGGGTAAAGGCCATCAGCCAGGCCGCAGGTGCACCGATCAGCCAGTAACAGCCCAGGCCTACCAGGAAGGTGGTCTTGGCATCCTTCAGGCCGCGAATTGCACCCATCGCAATGGTCTGGGTGCCGTCGAACAGCTCGAACCAGGCAGCTACTGCCAACAGGCTCACCGCCAACTGGATCACCTCGGCAAAGGCCGGATCGTTATGGTCGAGGAACAAGCCGATCAACTGGTTTGGCAACAGCCAGAAAACCATGGCAAACCCCAGCATCGCTACCGCGCCGAAGGCAATGCCGACCCGCCCGGCCAGGCGCGCATCGAGCAACTGCCCGGCGCCGTAATGCTGGCCGATGCGCATGGTGATGGCGTAGGAAATCCCCGCCGGTACCATGAACGCCACCGAAACGATCTGCAGGGCAATCTGGTGCGCCGCCAACTGGGTGCTGCCCATGGTGCCCATGCACAGCGCGGCGAAGGCGAACAGCCCGACTTCCACTGCGTAGGTGCCGCCGATGGGCAAGCCCAGGCGCCACAGTTCCCGCAGGTACTGGGTGTTCAGCCGGGACAGGCCCTGGCGCAGTGGATAAGCCGTGTAGGCCGGATGGCGCTTGATGTGCCAGGCCAGTGCCAGCGCCATGCAGTTGGCGACAATCGCGGTGACCAGGCCAATCCCCGCCAGGCCGAGTTTTGGCAAGCCGAACATGCCGGTGATCAGTGCGTAGTTGAGCAGGAAGTTGGCCACCGTACCCGCCAGGCTGATGACCATCACTGGCGTTGCCCGGCCAATCGCGCTGGTGAAACCGCGCAAGGCCATGAAGCTCAGGTAGCCGGGCAGGGCAAACGGCAGGACCAACAGGAACTGGCCGGCAGCGTGGACGTTGCTTTCGGTCTGGCCGAACAGCAACAGCAGCGGCTTGAGATTCCACAGCAGCAGGCCGGCCACCAGGGCCATCAGCCAAGCCAGCCACAGGCCGGCTTGGGTCAGGCGCGTGGCACCCTCGATGTCCCCGGCGCCCTGACGAATCGCCACTAGGGTGCCCACGGCGGCGATCACGCCGATGCAGAAGATCGAGACGAAGGAGTAGCTGGCTGCACCGAGACCGCCACCGGCCAGGGCTTCGGGGCTGAGGCGAGCCATCATCAGGGTGTCGGTGAGGACCATCAACATGTGCGCCAACTGCGAGGCGATCAGCGGCCCCGCCAGCCGCAGGATGGCCCAGAGTTCGGTGCGTGCTGGATGCTGCATGGTCATCGGGCTCGATAAGCTGGGAATCGGGAAGAGCGCTGATTCTCGGCGCTTCCGGGCCATAGCACAAAGGGATAAAAATACTTGCTGGCATGATTAAAACTCATGCGAAGGACTTTCTGGTAGCGTGGCGTCATTGTGCTGCCGGAGCCTATCCATGTCCCGCCGTCTTCCTCCTCTCTATGCCCTGCGTGCCTTTGAAGCTGCGGCCCGGCACAGCTCGTTTACCCGGGCGGCCGAGGAACTATCCATTACCCAGAGCGCCGTCAGCCGGCATATCCGTACCCTGGAAGATCACTTCGCCTGTCGGCTGTTCCAGCGCAGCGGACGCAATCTGCAACTGACCGAAGCAGCCCGGCTGTTGCTGCCGGGTGTTCGCGAGGGCTTCGGTGCCCTGGAGCGGGCCTGCAACACTCTGCGTGCCGAGGATGACATTTTGCGTATGAAGGCACCCTCGACCCTGACCATGCGCTGGCTACTGGCACGTCTCAGCCGTTTCCGCCACCTGCAGCCGGGCAACGAGGTGCAGCTGACCAGTGCCTGGATGGACGTCGATTCCGTGGACTTCAACCAGGAACCCTTCGATTGCGCGGTGTTGTTGAGCAATGGGCACTTTCCTGCGGATTGGGAGGCCAGCTACCTGTTCCCCGAGCTACTGATCCCGGTGGGTGCGCCGAACCTGCTCAATGACCAGCCTTGGGATGTGGCGCGGCTGGCGGCTACCGAGCTGCTGCATCCGACCCCGGACCGGCGGGACTGGCGCAGTTGGCTCGGGCATATGGGGCTGACGGGGCAGGTCTCGCTCAAGGGCGGCCAGGTGTTCGACACCCTGGAGCTGGGGATGATCGCGGCGGCGCGGGGTTACGGCGTGTCCATGGGGGATCTGCTCATGGTCGCCGAGGATGTGGCCCAGGGCCGGCTGAGCCTGCCCTGGCCGACCGCGGTGGCCAGTGGCTTGAACTACTATCTGGTCTGGCCCAAGACCCGGCCCGGAGGTGAACGTTTGCGTCGTCTCAGCGACTTCCTGCAAGGCGAGGTCCAGGTCATGCAGTTGCCCGAGGTCGAGCGCCTCGGCTGAAACGTTGAAGCACCCGGCCGGCGGCGCTCGGCAGATATCCCTGCAAAGCGCTCAAGTATTATCGAGCGCCGCCGAATCCTAGGTCATGGAACCAGCGTGCAGGAAGGTCCTGGATTACTAAAAACACCTAGAAATATTGTTGCCGAGCGTGCCACTTGATCAGGATGATCCGCCTTCTCGGCCAGGAGCCATCATGTCCCAACCCCGTGCCCGGATAGCCTCCCAGCTAGGGCTTGCCCTTGCCCTGATACTCGCCCTGGTGATCAGCGGCAGTACTCTGTTTGCCCTGCGTTCACTGGATTCGGCGAATCTCGACACTCGAGAAGAGCATCTGGCCAGCGAAGCGCGCCTGTTGGCGGACCAACTCGATACCTTTCACGGCAGCCTGCGCGAGAGCACCCAGCGCCTCAGCGGCCTGTTCGAAAATCGCTTCAGCAGCGGCCTGAGCCTGCATCCCGAACAACCGGTGACAGTGGCTGGAGTCCAGACTCCCGGGCTGCACCTGGGGGCTGTGGTGCTGAACAACAACTTCGATGAGGTGGACGGATTCAAGCAGATGACCGCTGGTGTCGCGACTCTGTTCGTGCGCAGTGGCGACGACTTCGTTCGCGTCAGCACCTCCTTGAGAAAACAGGACGGCAGCCGCGCCATCGGCACCTTGCTCGACCATACCCACCCGGCCTATCAGAAGCTCATGGCGGGGCAGGGATATGTCGGTCGTGCCCTGTTGTTCGAGCGGTTCTACATGACCCAGTACACCCCGGTGCTGGATCGTGAAGGCAAGGTGATTGCGGTGTTGTTTGTCGGTTTCGACTACACCGATGCGCAAAATGCCCAGTTCGATAACCTCAAGCGCTTCCGCATCGGGCAGAGCGGGTCCCTGGCCTTGCTGGATGAGCAAAGCAAGTGGCTGGTACCACCGGCGGGCGTACAGGCGCTGGATCAGGCGGCGCAGTTCATGGTGGCCGCAGCCAGGGAGCCGGGCAAAGGGCGTTTCTGGAGTGATCAGGACGAAGACTTCTACAGCCTGGCAGTGCCTTTTGCCGGCGGCCCCTGGTCGGTGGTGGCGAGCATGCCCAAGGCCGAGATCCGTGCGGTGACCTGGAGCGTCGGCATTCGCCTGGTGATTGGCAGCCTGTTGGCGATGTTGCTGGCAGTGGGTGCGACGGTCTGGCTGTTGCGCAGCAAGCTGGCCCCCCTGAGTGATCTGGTGCGTCAGGCCCAGGCCCTGGGCGGCGGCGATCTGAGTGCGCGGCTGAATGTGTCCAGTCACGATGAAATCGGTCAGTTGGCGCGCAGTTTCAATCAGATGGGCGAAGCCCTGTCGAACATGGTCGAGCACATTCGCCGCTCGGCCGCCGAGGTCAATGGCCGGGCCCAGGCGCTGTCCGGCCTGTCCAGCGGTGCCTATGAGGGCATGGAGCAACAATCCGGTGAGATCACCAGCATGGCGGGGGCGGTGGAGGAGTTCAGCGCCACCTCGCTGAATATTGCCGACAACATGGGCAGCACCCAGCGCCTGGCCCAGGAAAATGCTCAGCAGACCCACATCGGCCGCGAGTCCATGGAGCAGGCGTCGTCGTCCCTGGAGCAGATTGCCGGAGCACTCGACAGCACGGCTGCGGTGATCAATACCCTGGGCCAGCGCTCCCAGGAAATCGGCGGGATTGTCGGAGTGATCACCGCAATTGCCGATCAAACCAACCTGTTGGCTCTCAACGCCGCCATCGAGGCGGCCCGTGCCGGCGAGCAGGGGCGTGGTTTTGCCGTGGTGGCCGACGAGGTGCGCAACCTGGCGTCGCGGACCCGTGAGGCCACCACCGAGATCTCGCAGATGATCACCAGCATCCAGCAGGAAACTGGCCACGCCATCGAGACCATGGAGCAGGGTAATCGCCTGATGCAGGAGGGCCTGTCGCGCAACGCCGATGTGGCCTCGGCCCTGGCCCTGATCGATGAGCAGAGCCGTAGCGCTGGCGAGCAATTTGCCGCCATCACCACCGCGAGCCAGGAGCAGAGCAGCACCGCCACGGTGTTGAGCAGCAACCTGCAGAGCATTGCCCAGGCCAACAGCGAGCAACGCGAAGTGGTGTCGAACCTGGCCGTTACCGCCCGTGAACTGGAGAGCCTGGCCGCGGACCTGCGCCAGGAAGTCGACCGCTTCCGCTGAGGCTGTCAGCTTCGCCCCCGGCACCAGGTGAGGCCGGGGGCGAATGGTGCAAGGACGTTTGTTTCAGCTAAAACAGCCCGGCAGTGATTTGCCCTTCAAGGACGTCTCTTCCAGCAGGGGCTGGCATGACTCATCTCAGCCGTTTCGCCCATTGCCTGTTCTCCGTCTCGGCGCTGTTGCTCAGCCAGGAAAGCCCGGCGTGTATCGCCCCGGCAGCGGTTCATGCGACTACAAGTTCGCCGAGCCAAACGTTGATGGCTACCGCATCCGGCCGTTCTAGTTGCACTGGGTGCTGCTCGACACCTCCTTGCTCGCTAGTTTCAACGCCTTGCCCAGTTCGGCGGCGTTGTTGCTGCTGTAGACCCGGCCACCGGTGTTTTCAGCAATGCAACGCGAGGCGCCACCGACCCCGATGCTCACCACGTTGACCCGCAGGCGTGGCTGCTGGGCGGCGATTTTCCGCGACACGGCGCAAACATCCTGCTGGCAGCCGTCCTCGCCGTCGATGAACATCACGATCACTGCATCGTTGTTGCGTCCGTCAACGGTGCTGGCCGCTTTGGCTAGGCTGGCCGCCAATGGTGTGCCGTCGTCGGCGCTGAGACCACGAATGCCGTTGATCAGACGGGGCCGGTCCGCATTGCGGAAGACTCCGTGATCAATCTGACTGGCACAGCCGTTGAAGGTGATCAGGCGAGTATCGATCTTCGGATCAAGCCCCTTGATCATTCCTGTCAGCGATTCTGTGGCCACCATCATGCGGCTAGGCGGGGTGAAGATGCGTTCCACCCGGACTGGGTCAAGGTACTGGTTGAATCTGTTGCCGTAGAACCATTCTTCATCGGCCCGTTCGGCCTTGATGTTCAAGTTCATCGAGCCCGAGGTGTCCAGCACCACGACAAACTGCGGTGGTATTGCGCCCGGGATCGACTTGCGACAGGCGTAGTTATCCAGGGTTGGCGCAGGGGCCGGCTTGGCCACAGGTGGCGGCGGTGGTGGAGGTGGTGCAGGTTCCGGGACCGGCTCTGGAGCAGGTTCCGGCACCGGTTCCGGCTCTGATGCCACCGGCTCCGGCGTATTCACGGGTGTCTCGACGACAGGGGGGATCACCGGCTCCACAGCCACCGGCTCACGCTTCAGGTACCAGAACCAGTAGGCCGCCCACAGTAGGAGCAGCAACAGCAGCAACGCCAGGAGCGCGGCGGCGATCTTCCACCCGTTGCGGCTTGGTGGCGTGACCACTGGCGGCACAATCACGGGAGGGGCCAGTGGCTTGGGTGGCCGCAGCCCCCATCGCACCACCAACGGCTCACCGTTGAGGCTATAGAGGTCGCCCAGTTCGGGTGGGCCGATCAAGGTTCGCAAATCGTTGGCAAGGTCCGCCTGGTTGCGTTTTTGCAGCTCGTCCGCAAGCTGCCCCAGGGACTCCTGGCGCTGCTGATAGAGGTCCAGCAGGCGACGCTGTTGATCCTCGTTCAGTTCAGCGTAAGGCGTGGGCTGGCCTCCCAGCTCGGTCCACCATTCCAGTACGTCGCCGCTGCCCTTGCGGGGAATGGCATAGAGGCTGGCGACCGTGGGCGGGAAGTGTTTTTGAATCAGTGCGACCTTGGCCGATAACGCATCGGCCTTGTCGACTGTGAACTGACCATCCCTGATGACCCGTTGCATGCAGACGTTTCCTGAAAATGACCCAGGCATCCCGAACGATGCCTGCGTAGGTGGAGGGCGTAACCCTTACTCGTAACCCAGGCTGAATTGCAGCTGGTTGACCTTCTTCTGCAACGCCTTGAGCTGTTCCTGCTTGGCTGCCAGCGCCGCGGGCGTATTGCTGGCGGTCGCAGCCTGGCTGGCCTTGAGCTGTTGTTCGAGACTGGCGATCTGTTTCTGTACCTGGGTCTCATTGCCCTGCCGGGCCTTGAGCGATGTCAGCAATTGGCCCAGGGACTGGTTCAAGGCCGCCTGGGATTGCTGCTGGCTGAGCAGATCCTTGCGGGTATCGGCCTGCTGGGCAGCGATGTTCTCGTACACCTGATGGAACAGGGCGTTTTCCTGGCGGGACGCAGTCAGGGCCAGTTCCTTCTGCTTGACTTGGTCGTTGTAGCCACCGGAGTAGTCACAGTTCATCTTGGTCAGCATGCTGGCGTCACGGTTGGTCGCGTCGCAGTCCCCCGGTTTGCTGGCACAACCGGCCAAGGCGAGTACGGCAGCGAATGCCGCCCAGTGTTTTGCAGTCGTCATGGTCATGGCCTCAACCCAGGGTGATTGCCGAACGCTGGCTGTACAAGGCGTCCACTTCTTTTTGCAGGGATGCAACTTTCTCGTTCATTTTCAGAATACTTACGTCCACTTGCTTGATCTGGGCACCGGCACCTTGCGCGCGTTCCTGATCAGCCACCTTGGTGTATTCGGTGACCTTGGTGCGCATGTTGCCCAGGTCCTTGCGCA
The DNA here is from genome assembly GCF_009908285.1 of Pseudomonas sp. Fl4BN1. Classification (GTDB taxonomy): domain Bacteria; phylum Pseudomonadota; class Gammaproteobacteria; order Pseudomonadales; family Pseudomonadaceae; genus Aquipseudomonas. Next base: position 286,544 of record NZ_JAAARM010000002.1, on the reverse strand, counting down.
GGCGTGCAATGTTATGGTCGATCTCGGCGATCTGGGCCTGTGCCTTGGCCTTGTCGAGCTTTTTATTGGCCATGTCCCGCTTGATCTGGGCGATACGTGCCTGGTCGTCCTTGATCACTTGTTGAGCGGTCGCGCTACGGGTCATGACATTTTGCGTGTCCTGCTCGACGTCGGCGTTCATCTTCTGCAAGCGCGTCGTGGTGTCGGCGTATTCGCTGCGGCGTTGGTCCAGGTAATAGTTGGCACCCATGGCCACGCCACAGGCGGTGATACCGGCCGCAATCGCGCAGACTGCCTTGTTGTCGCTTTTCGACAACGCGCAAGCGAGGATGCCGATACCGGCCCCGACGGCGCAGGCCTGGTAGCCGGACTTGCTGAAGAACTGGGCGTCATTGCCCTGAGTCAGACGCGGGTCGGCACCGTCGCCGAGCATGGAACTACCAGTGCTGGCACAGCCGGTCAGTAGAAGGCTGCCGGTGAGGATGAACGCGATCTGTAGCTTGAAGCGAGTCCATAGGTTGCGCGACATGGTGTTGCTCCTGGTTAACGGTGTTGGTGTTTTTTACTGAGTAACGGTTTTGCAGCTTTTCAGCCAGGCCTCGGTATCGATCTTCTGCTTCTGCAGGAAGGTCTTCTGGTTGGCCCAGTGGGTGCGCAAATAGGGCTTGAGGTCTTGCAGTTGCTTGTTGCGGGAGATGATTTCCTCCATGACCGGCACTTGCGGCTCGATCAGCGGCTTGCCGTACAGCGTGGCCGACTCGACCAGGCTGCTGGCGTAGTAACGGCTGAGTTTGTGCAACCGGTCCTTTTGCTCGTCGAGCTTGCTTTTGCGCATGTCGCAGGTGGCGTCCTTTTCTGCCGACTCGCAGTTGAGGGCGTAGTTCTTTTGCAGGAAGTCCACGTATTGGCCGTCATCGAGCATCTTGGTGCAGAGGAATGCCCCGAGGTTGAGGCTGGCGCGAATCGCTTGGTCGCGGGTTTCTTCTTGCTGCTGGTTGCTGGCGCGCAGCTGGTTTTCCAGAGCCTGGAGCTTCTCCTTGAGCGCCTTGTCCTCGATCCCCGATGCCAGTGTGCCCAGTGCCTGGGCAGTGGCAGGTGCATTGCCGGCGTTGGGCGTGGCACCGCTGCCGAGTTTCTTCCAGCTACCTTCGATGCTGGCCACACGCTCGCGGGAAGTCAGGGTCGGTGATACCAGCGCCAGGCGCAGGCCGGTGGTTTTGTTCTTCACCTGGCCTTCGCTGTTGTAGTAAGGCTCTTCCTTGCGTTGAGAGGTATGCATGTCGCCCTGGGCCGTCAGGTAATTACCCCCGCGCACCACATAACCACCGGCCTGGCCGTGTTGACGGTCGAGTTTGTTCAGGCGAAAAGGCTCGAACATCATTTCGTCAGCGTTGCCGAGCATGTCGTGCAGCCCCAGCGGGTTTGGCTTTTGCAGACCGGACAGTTGCAGCTTGCCGTTGGACGACTGCGCTCCGGCAAACCATTCGTAGGCGTTCAAGCCTTCCGGCATCGGGTAGCGGGTATCGCGGAACTCGGCGGCCCCGACTTCAATCCCGCCCCGTGCGGCAAACTCCCATTCCACCTCGGTTGGCAGCCGCAGGAAGCCCAGTGCGCCGTCTTCCTTGGGCAGTTTGTCGGCAGCATTCTTGCGCAGCCACAGGTTGTACTTGTCTGCGGCTTCAACCGCCTGGACCCAACTGATCGATACCTGCGGCAGACGCATCTTGGTCGAAGCGCTCGGGCAGGTTTCTTCAGTCAGGGCGGCGTACTGCAACTGGCTCATTTCGTACTTGGCCAACAGGTAGTAACGCGACTTGTCGCTCTTGGCGCCAGTGAAGCTGCCAGCGATGAAGGTGGGACGAGTCTGTTCGACGTAGCCAAACTCCGAGCCGTCCTGGCCGATGCTGGTCGGATAGTCGTCCAGCGGTCCGGCCACTGGAATGAATACCTTGCGAAACACCATTGCGCCTTCGCAAGGCATCGGCAGGACTACGTCATTGTCCTGCGGCATCGGGTTGTAGAACTTCTCTTCCCAGCCCGCGGCCGAGGCGTCCAGCAGATAGCCCAGGCTGAATAGCCAGCCGAAACGTTTATAGCTCACGTAGACTCTCCGCAGGTTGGATGCTGATGGCTCGCGCAGCGCCGATGAGGGCAACCAGGGCTGCGACCATGAAGGTAATGAGCAAGGCTGCAAGGCCATGCCAGGCAGTGATGTGGCAAATGAACGTGCCGGTGGCCTGGCTACTGCCGAGCAGGGCGTCGAACAAATGGCTGCCGACGAAGTAGAAACCCAGCCCACCCAGATAACCAGCCAGGCTCAACAGCAGGGCTTGCAACACCACGAAGCCAGCCACGGCGGCCCGATTGAATCCCAGCAAGCGCAGGACCGCGAGGCTTTTACGCTTGCGGTCGATATTGGCCAGGAAGGCGCCGACCATCGAGGCGACGCAGCCGATCAGTGCTGCCAGGGCGATCACACCGAAGATCAGCCCCAGCACATGATTGATCGCCTTGACGTTATCGATGTCGGCCAGGCGACTGGAGGTCTCGATGTGTTGCTGGTTGAGCCAACGCTCCAGCGGCGCGACCTGATCAATGTCACGGGCGTAGAGCCGGGCCCGGGCATACATAGGTTGCAGGTTACCCAAGGCCTTGCCGGTCTCGACGCCGAATTCGCGGACCTGATAACCATCGCGAAAGCGCTCCAGGCTCAGCAGCAGCGACGGTGCGACGAAGCCGGCAGCGCGGCCAAAGCGCGCGCCATCGAGAATGGCAATGACCGTCAGGCCGACTTCACCGCGCTCCTTGCTGCCGTCCAGGCGGCGTTCGGCACGCAGGCGCACGCTGTCGCCAACCTTGGCCTGAAGACGTTGCGCGGCCCGGGCACTGAGGATCACTTGCTGGCCGCCGGGGCTGATACCGGGCAGGTTCAGCTGCGGGTCACCGGCCTCGGTGGGAATGATTTCCGCGCTTTCAACGAAGCGCTGCATGCCGATGAACAGATCGGCCTGGCTGTTGAGTGAGCGGGTCTGGCCCAAGGCGAACCCGGTTTCCGGTTGCTGGCGCAGGCGTTCGATCCAGGCATTGTCGTAGTTGCCACTGCTGAGCATCTTGATTTCAAGGTTGCGCGGGTCACGCAGCAGTTCGTTTTGCAACTGGCTGACCACGCCGTGCTTGAGGCCGAATAGCAGCAACAGCGGCGCGATTACCGCTACCAGTGATGCCGCGATGCACAGTGACACCTTGCGGTCGTGCCAGAGGTCTTCCAGGGCTAGCTTGCCAAGCAGCCATAGGCGATTAATCCATAGGTTCAAACAGCGTTTCTCCCTGTCGACTGATCGCGCCCAGGCGCGGCAAGCCAAAATCCTTGAGCAGTGCCCAGTCGTGCGATACCACCAGGGCGCTCAGGCCCAGGTTCGATACCAGGCTCAGCAGCAATTCGAACAGGCGCGTGGCGCTATGAGGGTCCAGTGCCGCAGTGGGCTCGTCGGCCAGTAACAGCAGCGGCTCATGGGCAATGGCCCGCACACAGGCGACGCGCTGGCGCTCACCGATGGACAGGGCCTGGGGGCGTTTGTCGAGCAAGCCTTCGAGGCGCAGCGCGCTAATTGCCTGAGCAACGTGTTCACTGTGCGTCGGCATGCCGAGCAGTTGACGCGGCAGGTTGATGTTGTCGCGCACATTGAGAAACGGCAGCAGGCCGCCGCTTTGCAGAATGAACCCCAGGTGCCGCGAACGTACGGCCGCCAGGGCAGGCTGGTCGTCTGCTGCGAGCAGTTGGCCGATGTCCAGCACAGACCCTGGCGGGCTCAGGCTGAAACGCTGCAGCTCCACCGGCCGTAGCAGTAGACCGATGGCCTCCAGCAGGGTGCTTTTACCGCAGCCGCTTTCGCCGGTGATCGCCAGGATCTGCCCGGCCCCAATCTGCAGTTTCGGCAGGCGTACCTGATGAGCCTGGGCGCCTTCGCCTCGGCGCACCAGCAGGTTGTTGATCGCGAGCATGGGCGTCTCGTTAAGGCATCATTTCCAGTGGCACCGGGTACACGTTGTCCCGGGCATCGCTATCCTTGGCCAGAGCCACCCAACGGTCGACGTCAGCGTTGTAACGCTGGTAGTGACGCAGCTTGGTGTTCAGCGTGCGGATGAATTTTTCCTGTGCCAGGCCATCCCAACTCTTCCAGGTCTCTTCATCCAGGTTCAGCACTTCGCTTTGATACGGCAGGTCTTCCAGGTACTCACCGAGTACGCCCAGTTCGGCGAGCTTGGCGTTGCCGTTCTGCTTCAGCTGGTTGGGGTCGGCGCCCATGGTGGCGGCTACCGAGCGCAGGCGTTCGAACATTTCCGTCGGAGAGATCAGGCCTTCGTTGGCAGCATCGAGGATCTTCTTCATGACATCGCTGAGATCGCTGAGCTGGGCCTTGGTCAGCAGCACCCGGACATCGGTAGTGGGGATGTTCTGCTTGATCAGGTCTCGGTCGGTAATCCACGCCTTGAACACCGGAGGGGCCTTGCTGTTGGTTTTCTCGCCGAGGTAGGCCAACTGCATGGCGTGACCGATCAGGGCAGCGTCTTCGAGCATTTTCTTCTCGGCTGGATCCTGTTTGGCATTGAGCGCACTGCCAATGGCGTCTTCACCCATGTACGCGGCTTTGACCTGGGAAGTAATGGCGCTGGCCAGGGCGTCGACCTTGCGGCCGAACTCTTGCACATCGCCAGCATTCACCGGGTAGTACAGCGAAGTGTTGGTGCCCGGGTAGGTCGAGAGGTTCTGGTATTGCGCCTCGGCCTTGCTGTGGTCCTTGATCCCGGCGGGGGTCTTCAAGTGCAGGGTGTAGATGGCCACGCCTGGCTTGGCGGCTTCGAGGCGCACCTGGGTGGCGCTGAGCCCGGTGTTGGAAAGCTTATCGTCGCCCTCGATGGCGCCGGCGTCGGTGATCAGTACCACGTACCGCGCACCGAACTGGCTCCAGTCGACCTTGTCGATGCTGTGCATGACACCGGCATAGGCGTCTTCGTCGAAACTGCTGCTGGAGACCTTGGCTTGTTTCAGGTCGGCGACCTTGCTCAGGAAGTCGGTGCTGTCTTTGACCTTGTTAGGGTCGGCGTACATCTTGCTGACGTACTCAAGCCCTGGCACCGCCTTGGTGCTGGAGCGGAAGGCGACCAGGCCGAACTTGACCTGTTTGCCCAGGTTCTGCGCCTCGATCTGCTGGTAGACCTTGCGGATCGCCTCACGGGTGCGGTCGATGTAAGGGTCCATGGAAATGGTCGAGTCGATGACGAACACCACGGCCGCACTGAACTCTTTCAGCTGGCTGCTGGCGTTGGCATTGCCTGCGGCGCCGCCATTGGCTCCGGCCGCGCCCTGGGCATTCTTGTCATCGTCCTTGCTGACCGATGCAACGTTCAGCAGGCGAGTGCGAAAACCGCTTTCGGTCATCACCTCTTCGCCACTGAGGATGGGTAGCAGGTAGAACTGCTTCTGCAGATCGATAAAGTACTCGGGCTCTTGAGCCAGCACGCCGGGTGCCTGGGCACCTTGTTTAAGTTTGGCGCGCAGGGGCGCGACCTTGCTCACCGGGTCCGGTGCATCCAGGATGCCCTCGACGGTGGCGCGGTCCTTGAAGAACAGAAGGCGATCGCGGTTGGCCGGATTGGTGAAGGCCAGGGTCAACTGCATTTTCCAGTCGGTGGTGCAGTTGGCCGGCAGCCAGCCGACGGTCTTGCCGTAGCTGTCAGGGCCGACTTTCAGCCATTCGGCATTGCCGGCCTGAGCCCGTTCATACACATAAAAGCGCGAAAAGGTCGGTTGTGCCTCACCGGCGGCACCGCCAGCCGACGGGCTGAGATGGCAGCCAGGGGTGGTCAATACGCGCTGGAACAGGGTTTTCTTGCCGGCCTGGATCAACGGCTTGTCATCCGCCTGGGAAAGCGGGCTGATGCACAGCGCCAGCAGCGTAGCGCTGCTCAGCAGGAAACGGCTCAGGGATGCACGACTCACTGTTGCAACTCCTCGAAGCGCTGCTTGGCTTCGGCGTTGTCCGGCTCATGGCTGAGGATGGTTTCGTACCAGTAGGCGGCAGTGGCTTTATCCGGTTCGGCGAAGCAACTACTGGCCTGGTGGTACTTGGGGTCATATTCGTGGGCGTAGGCGCTGGCAATCTGCAGGTCGCCGCCCTGAGCCCGGTTGGCGTACAGGCGTTGGGCAACGCCGCAGTGGTTATTGGCCTTGGCCACTTTGATGATTTCCAGCAACTCGGCGCTGGCTGGCGCGGCCTTGATGCAGGCCTGGACGAAGGCCAGTTCAGGCTGGCTGCTCATGCTTTCCAGGGTACAGGCGCCGGCCTGGCTGGCGACGGCAGGGATTTCAGGCTTGGCTTGTGGGGCCTGTACCTCGGGCTTTTTCAGCCAGAACCAGAGTGCGGCGGCGACTATCAGCACCAGGACCAGCAGCAGTGCCCAGATCCATTTGTACTGTTTCACCACGGGCGCCTGGGCCTGGGTTTCGCTGATGGCAAAGGTCAATTCGGCCTGCGGCAGTTCCGGCTCTGCCGGACGCGAGGGTTGCGCAAGAGCCAGTTCAGGCAACTGTGGAATTTCCGGGGCGTTGCTCGGCGCTGCCAGGTTGCCGCCATCGTAGGTCGAGCGGGTCTGGCCACCGGCGGTCGATGGCAGCAGGCCGGAACCCGGGCGGACTACACCTTTGTCGCTGAACCCCGGACCCTGCTCGCGCAGTTCGATCTGGAAATTGGAGTTGGCGCTGCCTTCGAGCAGCGGATCAACCACGTCCGGGCCGATCAGGGTTTCCAGTACTTCACCGCTGGCGTCCACATCGAAGCGGGCGACCTTGAACCAGTAAGGGCTGTTGCTCCAGGTTTTTCCGTCCTGCAGGTAGAACGCGTCCTGATTGCGCTGGATGGAGAACTCAAGGTGCTCTTGGGCGCCTTGCCATTTCTTCACTGTCAGGCGGGACTGGCCAGGTGCATTGGGCTCTAACGCGAGCAAGTCGACTCGAATGGGCATTGCTTATCTCGCTGTGAAGGCTGTTAGCACGCGGCCCAGCCTTTCGTTCTGTTCAGGGGTTATTTCACGGCCGGCGCCATGTCCGGCATTGTCCAAAGTGATGTAGGCCAAGCCCGAGAGCCAGTCACCGAGGAACAACTGCGCCTGGTTTGCCGGCTGCGGTGGCAGTACTGGTACTTGCCCCGGCCCTACGTCGGTGTAGAAGGAAAACAGCGGCGCACGGCTGCCTGCCCGGCTGTTAGGCCGCTCGGTCAGTGGCTTCTGGATGTAGCCGAACCAGGAGATGAAGTCGCGCAGTACGCGTTGCACTTCCAGCACCTGGCGCTCCACCAATTGGTCACGTCGCGCACCGCTCTGGGCGCGCTTGAGCACTGCCCGGCTCAACTGCCCTGGCAGATCCTGGCGATAACCGGCGGTGATCAGTTCATCGACCACCGCTTCGATCAGCGGCTTCTCCAGGCCAAGCAGGTTGAGCAGGTTCTGGCGGGTCGGCAGTTCACGCAGGTGGGCGATCCAGGCCGTGAACGCGGCTTTGGCAAAACGGTGCTCGTTGCTTTGCAGTTCCGGTGCCTTGATGGCGGCGGAGCTGCTAGTTGGCGGGCTGTTGTCCAGGCTCAGGTCATCGCCGAAGTCGGCGAAATCAAAGCCGTCGCCGTCGCCATACAGGCTTTGGTTCGGAGCTTTTGGCTGGGGCTCGTCACTGAGAGGCTCGGCTTGGTCATTCTCGTAGACACCGCTGAGGTACAGGTCGCGAATCTCTTCGCTGGGTACGTCGAGGTGGTTGATCAACTCGCCCAGTACCGCCGGGCGTCGCCCTAGTTGGGTCAGGATCAACTGTGCTTGGGCTTTCTTGGCCGCTGCAGCACCATCGCCGTCAGCGTGGTACCAGGTGCTCAGGCCATGAACGGTCAGGCCATCGATGCACTCACCGAGTTGTTCGCGGATTCGTTGCAGCTTGAACTCGGTGTTGGCCACGCCGGTGAAGCTGCTGCTGAAATGGCTGATACCGCCATCGTCCTTGCTCAGCATGGCCTGCCAGGCCTTGGCCGGGTCCTTGATGTGTTTGCACACCAGCTCGTTGCTGGCAAAGCTTTGGCCCAGGTCGTTGAGGCGGTCCTGATAATCCGGGTTGATCCCGGTTTCCGCGCCGGAGCTGTCTTGCTTGATGAACGCGGCATCCATGCGCGGCTTGCGCACCAGGAAGGTATTCTGGAACGGCGCACCGGCCCAGTCGTTCATCCAGGGCAGGCTGCCGAAGCGTTCGAGCATGGTCAGCTTGATCATGCCGTCCCAGCTTTCGCCGTATTGCGCCGGGGTGAGCTTCAACGAAGTGCTGACCCGCAGGTCGAGCATGGTCAGCGCCCAGATCAAGCCGGTTTCACGCTTGGCGCGGGTCGCGGCATCGCCGCCCTGAGTCTTTTCGATCCAGCGGCTCAATACCGGCCCTACATCGTTGACGTCACTCTGCTTGGTCGAGCCGGTGCACACCACCAGGGCGTTCATTTCCTGGTTGTCGGTATACCGCTCGAACAGGTACGCCACTTTACCCCGCAGGATCAGCTGCGAGATGGAGTTGTCCTTGGTGCTGGAATCGGGATCGCTGGAGTTGGCGATGTCGTGGAGTTTCTTGCGCCCGCGATAGCCGGGGAAGTCCAGCAGGTCTACCTGGTTGACGATTTCGTCACTCGGTGGCTCGCTCAGGCGAAAGGTCATCTCTGCGGTCAGTGCAGCCAACTGTGCCACGGGGATGCCCTGGCTGTTGTGCAGGCGTGCGTCAATGTACGGACGAACCTCGATCGGCAAGTCCCGCGGGCTGCCGAAACGTTCGAGGATGTCGACGTTCATGATGCTGTCGCGCTGGCTGTAGGCATCGTTCTCGAAGCGCACCAAGGCGTGCAGGGGGGCAAACACGGTCTCGGGCAGGCCGAGCTTGTGCAGGGCGCCGGCCAGTTGTTGGTAGGCGCGCACCAGTTCGCGTTGCTCACCCCAGAGGATGGAAAACAGCTCGGCGCGTTCCTGGAAGTTCAGCCGTGGCGCCAGTTGCAATGCTTTGGGCCAGTACAGGTGTTCGAGTTTTTTTACCGAGTTGCGGAAGTTGTCCCGCAGGTAATCCCACAGCGACACCAGGTCGTCGGCACTGACGCCGGGTTGCAGCGGCCCGGTTTCACGACCTTCGAAGGGCTTGAGCACGCGCTGGATGCGTTCTTCGTCGATCTCGTAGGAGATCCGTTCCAGGTCGAAATCCTTGAACCAGGAGTTGGCGAGGATTTTCGCCAGTTCGATTTCGTTGAACAGCTTGAGCTCGACCGGAAAGCTCGGATCGTCACCGGGTTTGGCCCGACGGCTGAAACGTGTGACCAGGCCGGTGGCTTCTTTGCCGCCACCCACCGGGTTGATGTGCTCGATGAAGTCCAGGCGCTGACCGCCGAAGTCGGTTTCCAGCTTGCCGTTCTGTCCTGCTGCCAGCGCCGAGATCAGGTACGACTTGCCGGCCTGGGACAGGCCGAAAAAGCCGATGGTCATCGGCGTACAGGCGACGCGCCCCAGGCTGTTAGCCAGGTTGCGGGCGCGGTGCAAACGCAGGTTCAGGTTGTCGGCCTCACCGTCCAGGCGCGGGGCGTTGCCACGGGTCTGGGCGATCCACTCCAGCGCCTGGCCGGCACCTTCATACACCGCAGCCCAACTGTTCGAGAGCTGAGTTTGTTCGGGGGGCAGGTCGTTCATTTGCGTTTCACACTTCCACTGTCGAGCCAGTACTTGGTCTCGCTCAGGCTGGCATCAAGCAAGGTATTGAGTTCGAGCTTGAGGTCGCTGCGCGGGTTGAAGCTGACATTGTTGCTGTTGGATTCGATGCGGCTCACCGAGAGCCGGTCGCTGACCAGCCCGTGTTTGCGCGTGTGCTTGTCCGGTGCCTTGACTTCAAAGCGCACCTTGAGCAGTGGTGCGTCGCCATTTTCGCCGATTGCCCGGGAAAACTTGTCGCGTCCGGCCGGGGTGAAGCTCAAGGTGTAGAGCGGCGAAGCAGCCCAGCGCTCGGCGGCCAGTTGACGGAAGCCCAGGCGCAGATCGCCGCGCATTTCCAGCTGGGGTGTGTCGGCCTCGTCACCTGTGCCAATTACCGGCAACTTGATCTTGTTGTCTTCGGACTCGATGTCGCGGTACAGGACATCAGCATCCTTGATCACGTTGTTCTGATCGATGATGCCAATGTGTTTGACCGTCGAGTACGGTTTGAGCGCCGAAGAGCGGAAGTAGAAGTTCGGCATGCTGTGGTTGGCACACAGCAGGCACAGCATGGCGCCGACCGAGGCGGTGCTTTTCGGGTCGTCGATCCGACCGTTCTTGTGGAATGGGTACCAGCCACCGGTGCGATAGTTCTGCAGCGCCAGGATGCGTCCTGGCGGCAACGGCAGGACCTTGCGGATAAATGCCTGGACGCCGGGCAAGCGTGATGGCCGGCCGGTCAGCAACAGCACGTCGCACGGGTAGTGGGCTACAACTTCGCAGAGCGCACCGAGGATCTTGGTGATGTTGATCTGGCCGTTGAGGAAGGCTGCGTGCAAGCGCTGCAGGTCAAAGCCGATCGACGACTCATACAAGTCGAAGCCACTCTGCCCGCCGACTTCACGACGCACCGCGCTGTTGACGTAGTCGAGCACGGTCTGACTGATGGCGTTGTCACCCAGAAGGTCGCGGTAGTGGTGGTTGGCCACTTCCAGCTGGTCCTGTGGATCATAATGTTCGTAGGCTTTGAGCAGGGCCAGGCCCAGGGGAACAAACACCTGCAGATTCAATTGCTGGCGCAGGATTTCGTCTTGAACACTGACTGTTTCTCCGCCACACAGGCGCGACATCAGCGAATCCGGGGTTTTGACACCGGCGTTCTGCAAGGCCTTTTCAAAGCTCGGCAGGACAAAGTCCTGGATCACGTCGAGCAGGATGTCGTCACCTGCGACCTTGAAACCATCGCGAAAACGCTGCTCGGGCACGATGTGCACGTTGCTGCCGCTGCCCATGTTGCCGGCGCGGTCGAGGCGATAGTCGGTGATGACCAGGTCGGTGGTACCACCGCCGATGTCGATGGTGGCCAGGGTGATGCGCTCACGGTCGGTCTTGTCCGGGCGAGCGATGGTGTCGAAGAACTCCTCCGGGTGCCCGGCAAAGTTCTCGTTGACCTCGGTGTACAGGTAAACCAGCTGGCCGCAGGAGGCTTCATCCCATTCGACCCGAATGCTCGGGATCGGTGTGCGGGCCTTGTGGCTTTCATCCTGATGCGGGTCTTCTTCGCCGACGTGCCAGCCAAGGCTCTTCCACACCAGGCCAATGGCTTGCAGCATGCGCTCGTTGAGGATGCTGCGTTCAGCCTGTGGCATGCCCGGTGGCACGGTCAGGGTCACGCTGTTGAGCATGCGCGGTACGCGGGTGTGCCCTTGGCGCGAGCGTTGGGCCGGGCTGTTGATCTGCGACAGCGCCTGGGCCAGTACCTCGGCGAGCATGAAGGTCATCAGCGAACTGCGCGAATAACGTGGCATGAACACCGGCAGACGGTCGTCTTCGTCGAGGGTATAGAGCGCCTCGCCGGTTTCGTTGATCAGGTGCGAGAACGGCGCAGCAGTAGCGTAGGGCTCGTTGTCGGTCTTGACGTAGGCGCAGTTGAAGCGCCAGCCATGGCCGTAGGCGTTCTCGTCCCACAGATAACGTTTCGGGCTGGACAGCCCGGTGGAGCCTTCGGTGCCACGACGTCGACTGGCCAAGCGCCCGGCCTCGCTGCCGACCCGGGCGATGGTCGCCCACTGGAAGGCATCGTGGCGTCCGCTCTTGACCGAGCAATGGTCCTTGCCGAAGTAGGCCTGGGAGAACTCCACGCGGCTTTCAAACGGTTGGTTGTACGTGTGCTCGGGGGTGATCAGGTCGCGCAGTTCCAGTACGTAGTTCTGCTTGAGCCCGGAGCCGGCCTGGCCGTGGTTCTCGATCAGAATGCCGCAGGTGCGCGAGTTGCCGACGTCGAGTACCAGGTCCACCGGAATCGGTTTGACCAGGCCATTGCTGTCGTTGGCAACCACCTTGAGTTCAGGGATGTCGACCTTGGGCGGCTTGTCAGACTGTTGCGCTGCCGTAGGTTTGCTCAGCAGGCTGAGCACGTTCAGGTAGTGGGCCAGGTGGTGATTGGCGCGGATCTCGATGTCCAGCTCTTCGCGGGAACGATGGGGGTTGCCCTCGTTGAACACTTCCAGCAGCCATTCGTTGACCCACGACTGGGCCAGGAACCAGCGGATTTCCCGGGCCTGGCTGGCGAGCTTGAAAGAGACCCCGGAACTGATGTCCTCTTCGTTCGGCGCCAGGTAGGCGGTGCCTTCACGCTTGGGCATCACGCGGCTGTCGAAAGCCATGGTCAGGCGATGGGTGTTGCCGTCGATGTCTGGTGTTGCCAACTTGACCAGGCGCATGCGCGACCAATTGCTTGGGCCTTCGTCAAAGCGGTGCGGCGGCATGAAGCGAAAGAATGGAATCGGTAGCCAGACACCGTCCAGCAGGTCAAGGCTACTTTTCATGTCGACGCTGAATACCGGCTTGGTCTTTTCGATTTTTTCCGGTTCGGGTTCGTAGAAGTAGAAATCCTTCTCTTCGTTGTACAGCAGGCGGCAGATCAACCCGCTGATCATCGGCGCGAACTCGCCGGCCGGCTCTTTGCGTGCGTCCAGGCGCAGGGCAAAGTCCATGAACTGGATGCCGGTGTCACTGACCAGAGTGACGGTATCTTCGAATTGAGTGACTTCAGGCAACATGTCAGGGGTTTCCAGTGTTATTCGCCCGTCTGTCGCATGGACAAGGGGAATTTCTCGTTTCCATAGCCGCCGGTGCAGTCCGCGATGCTGGTCGCGCCCTGCCGACAATCAACCTTTGGCATGTCGTAGGTGCTGCCGTCACCACAGACGGCCTGGCCCTGGCTGTCGATCGACAGGCTGCCCTTGTTCATGGCTGCGGTAACCGGCCCGGTGCAGTTGACGCCGTTGGCGCGTTTCACCGTGACCTCGCCCTTGCCATCCTTGAAGGTGTACTCCAGGCGCAACGGTTTGCCGGTACGCCGATCCTGAATGCCAGCGCCTGCGCGGTATTGGCCATTGAGGAAGTCGGCCACACCGTCAGCGGAGTTGGCTGGGATACTCAGTGCCGGGCCTGGGGGAGTAGTAGCCTTGGGTGCTTCCGGGGTTGCCGGTGGCGTTGCCGGCTCTGCGGCGCTCGGACTTTCGTCAGCGGCGCTCGGGTCCTTGGGATCTGGCTTGGTATCCGGGTCGACGCTTACTCCATTAGCAGAAGCAGGATCAGCTGCTACGGCTGTTGGTGTTTCCACTCCAGCTGCCGTGCCATTGCCGACTACCGCCGCGCCATGGGTAACAACCCCGTCGACGGTCGACAGTGCACCGGTCTCCAGCGGTACTTCGACCAAGGGGTCGACAGGCCGCATGTCCACTGGAAGGCTGTGGACGAGTACCGGAGGAAGTGGGATGCAGCCGCGCAGCCCTAGAAGCAGCAGTAGCAACAGGAGTAGTGGCAACAGCCACAGCCACCACCAGCGTCGCCACCAGGGACGTACAACGGTTGCAGGTATCACTGGCGGTACCGCTGGGGCTATGACCGGGGGCGGCGGGGCTGCTTGGACAGGGGCGTTCAGGCAGTGCAGGGGGTCGCGATTACGGTCGCTGTCGGCATGCTCGAAGCCCCAGAAGGTCAGCACCGGCTTGCCGTTTACCAGATAGACGAAGTTCTCATCGGGGAAATGGATTACCCGCTTGAGCAGCTTGCCGAATACAGCCTTGTCACCCTGCTGTTCGGCCGGATCGGTACCGAGGAAGCGTTGGCTCAGTTCTTCAAGGGCGAGCTTGAGGTCGGCAAGTTGTTTACGTGCCGGAGCGCGCTCTTCTTCAGTAGCGCTGCTCCAGGGGATGACGTCTCCGGCAATGCCGCTATACCAGTCGATCTGGTTACCGAGCTCATCGCTCTGCGGGATGGCCAGGTGATCGACCATGTCGGGGTTCTTGCGACGAATGGCTTCGCGCAATTGCAGGGCTGCCCGGTAGACCGGTTGGCCTGTTTCGCCAAGAGCCGTGAAAGACCCGCTTTTACCGCTGCGTAATAGTGCCCCGCGCATCCAAACTCCATATGCTTCTTCGTGCAAAAAAAACACAGGCGTAGTGCCTGTGCCCTGCTCCCTGAATTAGCTCGCGACCTTAATGGCATAATGATGTTGTCGTCAACGTGACATTGGTCGCCCCACCGGTAAGTGTGTCACGGGCGGGTAGGTAGTGTGCACTGCTTTGATGGAGAACCTCGGAGTCAGTGATACGGAGGCAATTGGACGGAGCAGTTTTACGCGTCCTGAATGGTTTCATCAGCGCTATAAAAACTGCATAACTCCAATGACAGACATCCGCTATGAACCCACTGAGTGGGTGACTAAATAGGGCGGTGTCAGTTTTACCCTCAATGACACTTTCCCGCACTCGCTGAACCTGGCGCAAACCATTGGCGCCCAATAGCCGCTCAATATCCGCCATAGCCTGCTGGATAAGTTCGCTGTGGATAACACTCTAGTTTGTGTCAGTCGGATTTGGGGCGGTTGTGAGACTGAAGTGCGGCCAACGCCTTTGGTGGATTTGCCCAGAGGGTGAGCCTTCAGCCGGCGCTGGGTCGGTACTGCAGCGCTTCCGCCAGATGTTCGCGGCTGATGGCGGCCACCTGTTCCAGGTCAGCCAGGGTCCGTGCCACCTTGAGCAGTCGGTGGGCGGCCCGTAGCGAAAGGCTCAGGCGTTCGCAGGCCGCTTCCAGCCAGCGTTCGTCGACTGTGGATAACTGGCAGTGGCGACGCAGGCTGGGCAAGTCGAGCAGGGCGTTGGCGCAGCCCTGGCGTTGCAACTGTCGTTCCCGGGCCTGGGCTACTCGGGCGGCTGCGCTGGCGCTGTCATCCCCTGGCTGGGCTGCGGGATTCAGGGCGGTAGCTTCGCGGGCCACGGTCAGGTGCAGGTCGATCCGGTCGAGCAAGGGGCCGGAGAGCTTGTTGCGATAACGCTGGATCTGTTCCGGCGTGCAGCGGCAACGTCCGCTGGGTTCGCCAAGGTATCCACAGGGGCAAGGGTTCATGGCCGCCACCAACTGAAAGCGCGCGGGGAATTGCACCCGGTCACGAGCCCGGGCGATGACGATCTGCCCGGATTCCATGGGTTCGCGCAGGACTTCAAGGACCTTGCGGTCGAATTCCGGCAGCTCATCGAGAAACAGGACGCCGTGATGGGCCAGGGTTATTTCCCCGGGCTGTGGTTTCGAGCCGCCACCGACCAGCGCCGCGCTTGATGCCGAATGGTGGGGTTGGCGAAACGGTCGTTGTGGCCAATGGCGCAGGGGCGTGTGGCTGCTCACCGATTGAATCGCTGCGACTTCCAGGGCCTCATCTTCCTGCAGCGGTGGCAGCAGGCCTGGCAGGCGGCTGGCCAGCAAGGTCTTGCCAGTGCCGGGCGGGCCACTGAACAACAGATTGTGAGCGCCGGCGGCGGCGATCAGCAGCGCGCGTTTGGCCGCGAGCTGGCCCTGGACTTCGCTCAGGTCGGGGTAGGGTGAGTGGCACTCTTGCAGGCCGTCGCTGGCATAAGGCGGGATCGGTGCATGGCCATTGAGGTGGGCGACGGCCTCCAGCAGATGGTCCACGGCGATCACCTCCAGGCCCGAAGCGAGGCAGGCTTCTTCGGCATTGGTCCGGGGAACCAGCAGGGTGCGTCCAGCCTTGCGTGCTGCCAGCGCGGCCGGCAGCACGCCGCGTACCGGGCGTACCGCGCCGGATAAGGCCAGCTCTCCCAGGCATTCGACGTTATCCAGGGCCAGCGCCGGCACTTGCACGCTGGCGGCGAGGATGCCCAGGGCGATCGCCAGATCGAAGCGTCCGCCGTCCTTGGGCAGGTCTGCCGGAGCCAGGTTGAGGGTGATGCGCCGAGGGGGGAAATTGAATCCGGCATTGAGGATGGCACTGCGCACCCGGTCCTTGCTTTCCTTGACCGCAGCTTCCGGCAGCCCTACCAGGGTCAGGCTCGGCAGGCCGTTGGCCAAGTGCACTTCAACGCTGACAGCCGGAGCCTGCACGCCCACCTGGGCGCGGCTGTGGATGATTGCCAGGGACATGGGGAAGTCGTTCCTTGAGACAGCGGGAACCGCATCCTGCGGTGCTGCAAGGATAGTCGAGGGCTTTGGCGGGGTAGCGTTTGAATGCAGACAGGATATGTCGTCGGCACAGCCTTCACCGGCAAGCCGGTTTCTACATGCCTGTAGGCGCTGGCTTGCCGGCGAATAATGGATTCAGATCATTGAGCCGTCGGATTGAGCCTGGTTTCCAGCTCTGCCACTTTGGCTTCGAGGCTTTCCAGGCGTGCCCGGGTGCGGGCCAGGACCACCATCTGGCTGTCGAATTCTTCTCGGCTGACCAGGTCCAGTTTGCTGAAGCCGCTTTGCAGCAGGGCTTTGAACTGGCTTTCGATTTCATTGCGAGGCAGGGGTGTTTCACCGCTGAGCAAGCGAGAGGCGTGGCCGCTCAGGGCATCGAGAAGGTCTTTGGGCGCAAGCATGGGAGTGTCCTGAATAGCAGATGGGCCGAAGTGTATCACGCACGCCCCAAGGGCTTGGTGGTGCATGTCCTGCACGTTTTTCGCGCATCTATCCAAGCATCGACGCACCGTTATTGTGCGTATCCACGGTGCTGTTCTGCCTCATCCCTGGTCGGTTGCAGGCAAGAGACTGAAATCACTGATTTTTCCCGAGCTGGCAAGCTTTCTGCTTAGACCCTGGTGACCCATGCACTGATGCAGTCGCCATGACAAATGCAGTGCGGCAGGCGGAGCGGGGAGTGTTTCGTCAGGAGTGGTTAGCTGGCGTCGGTCTGGCTGAGTAGGGCCGACGATGCGTTACAAAGCCAGGCACTGCGCTTAGACTTGAGCCGGGTTTGTTTTCCTGGGGCAAGTCCACCAATTCGGGAGAAAGTTTCATGAAGCTAGTCACTGCCATCATCAAGCCGTTCAAGTTGGACGACGTGCGCGAGTCGCTGTCCGAAATCGGCGTGCAGGGCATTACCGTTACTGAGGTCAAGGGCTTCGGCCGGCAGAAGGGGCACACCGAGCTGTATCGCGGTGCGGAGTACGTGGTCGATTTCCTGCCCAAGGTGAAGATCGATGTCGCCATTGACGACAAGGATCTTGACCGGGTTATCGAGGCGATAACCAAGGCCGCCAACACCGGCAAGATCGGTGACGGCAAGATCTTCGTGGTCAATCTGGAACAGGCTATTCGCATCCGTACCGGCGAAACCGATACCGACGCAATCTAAGCCGCCAAACCCAACGCCCCAGGAGAAAACAATATGACTCTGCGCAAAATCGCAGGGCTAGGAGCCCTGTTGTCCCTCGTAATGCCTGGCCTGGCCTTGGCGGCAGATCCAGTGCCCCCTCCAGTCCTCAATTCCGGCGATACCGCCTGGATGCTGACCTCCACCGCCCTGGTGCTGTTCATGACCATTCCTGGGCTGGCGTTGTTCTACGGCGGCATGGTGCGTTCGAAGAACATTCTTTCGGTGATGATGCAGTGTTTCGCCATTACTGGCCTGATCACTGTCCTGTGGTTCATCTATGGCTACAGCATGGCGTTCGACACCACCGGGATGGAAGCCGGCGTCGTCAACCTCAACTCTTTCGTGGGCGGCTTCTCCAAGGCCTTCCTGGCCGGGGTCACCCCCAACAGCCTGACCGGTCCTGCGGCGCTCTTCCCTGAAGCGGTGTTCGTCACCTTCCAGATGACCTTCGCCATCATTACCCCGGCGCTGATCGTCGGTGCCTTCGCCGAGCGGATGAAGTTCTCCGCGATGCTGATCTTCATGGGCGTCTGGTTCACCCTGGTTTACGCACCGATTGCGCACATGGTCTGGAGCGGCCCGGGTTCTTTGCTGGGCGACTGGGGCGTGCTGGACTTTGCCGGCGGCACTGTGGTGCACATCAATGCTGGTATCGCGGGCCTGGTGGCTTGTCTGGTGCTGGGCAAGCGCAAGGGTTTTCCGACCACCCCAATGGCTCCTCACAATCTGGGTTACACCTTGATGGGGGCGGCCATGCTCTGGGTCGGTTGGTTTGGTTTCAACGCCGGTTCCGCCGCTGCCGCCAATGGCACTGCTGGCATGGCCATGCTGGTGACTCAGATCGCCACCGCCGCCGCCGCTCTGGGCTGGATGTTTGCCGAGTGGATCACCCACGGCAAGCCAAGTGCGCTGGGTATCGCTTCGGGCGTGGTGGCTGGCCTGGTGGCTATTACTCCGGCCGCCGGTACCGTCGGCCCGATGGGGGCTCTGATCATCGGCCTGGCTGCGGGCGTGGTGTGCTTCTTCTGCGCCACCAGCCTCAAGCGCAAACTGGGTTATGACGACTCCCTGGATGCCTTTGGCGTACACGGTATCGGCGGTATTCTCGGTGCGATGCTCACTGGCGTGTTTGCCGCTCCGTCCATGGGTGGCTTCGGCACCGTGACCGACGTGGCGGCGCAAGTCTGGATTCAGGCCAAGGGCGTGGGTTTCACGGTGATTTACACCGCCATTGTCACCTTCATCATCCTCAAAGTCCTGGATGCGGTCATGGGTCTGCGGGTTTCCGAAGAAGAGGAAGCGGTCGGTCTCGATCTGGCGCAACACAACGAGCGTGGTTACAACCTGTAATCGCTGCAGAAAAAAAGCCCGGCTCCTGCCGGGCATTTTTTTGCCTGGTATTTCTCATTGAGAAAGGCTGAAAGGTTTTTCTGGTGAGTCTTGGCGTGTTTGCCCTGACGATTTTCGGTAGGGCAAATGCTTACACTAAAGCAGGATTATTCGGCGCTTTGTTTTTTCCCTGAGCGCGCTAGAATGCGCGCCGAAGTGTGGAGATCGGTATGTGGCAACAGACCCTGATTACCCTGCGGGCCAGGCCCCGGGGCTTTCATCTGGTGACGGACGAGTTGCTCGCCGGCCTGCCTGAGTTGAAGGCATGTCGGATTGGTCTGCTGCATGTGTGGCTGCAACATACCTCGGCCTCGTTGACTATCAACGAGAACGCCGATCCGGCGGTCCGGCGTGACTTCGAGCGTTTCTTCAACACCCTGGTGCCTCAAGGCATGGCCGGGTACGAACATAACGACGAAGGCGCAGACGACCTCCCCGCGCACTTCAAGGCCAGTTTGCTAGGCTGTCAGCTGACTTTGCCGGTATCGGCGGGGCGCCTGGCCCTAGGCACTTGGCAAGGTGTTTATCTGGGCGAGCACCGCGACCATGGCGGTGCTCGTAAAGTCCTTGCCACCTTGCACGGTGATGAGGCATAAGCCGCTGAGTATCAGTGGACGTTGATTTTTTTCCGGCAGCCTTCGACAGTTGGCTGAGCTGGGCTATAACTAATCTGCTTTTCGCAAGTCATGAGGTAGAACATGAGCGACGATGATCTGGAAAACGACGACCTCGAAGTAGGTGAAGAAGACGATACCGAAGAAGGTCTTGAAGCGGCCGCCGACGATGTGGCGGAAGACGATGGCGGTGATGCACCTGCTCCGACCGCCAAAGGCAAAGCCAAGGCTGCCGTCTCGGTAGACGAGCTGCCGAGTGTCGAAGCCAAGAATAAGGAGCGTGATGCACTGGCGCGTGCCATGGAAGAGTTCCTGGCCCGTGGCGGTAGAGTGCAGGAAGTCGAGGCCAATGTGGTCGCCGATCCGCCCAAGAAGCCTGATAACAAGTACGGCAGCCGGCCTATCTGAGCCTTGCTACTTGCTTGCTGAAAAAGCCCGCCGTCGCTGCGGGCTTTTTCATACCCAAAGCAATTGCAATCGTCGCAGGCTGCGATCAAGGGTGAGGCCCCGCCAGAGCTGGCGAAACGGCCTATCCAAGAGATCGCCTGGAGCCGTTCTGCGGGGCGTCTACAGCGACTTCCAGCGGCCTAGCAGCGCGGGGAGTTCGGTCAGGCTGCGGATTTCCGCATCGGGCGCATGCTCGGCTTCCCAGGCCTTGCCGGTGGGGTTGAACCAGATGGCGCGCAATCCTGCCTGCTGGGCACCGGCAATGTCATCACCCGGGTGATCGCCGATATGCACGGCGCTGTCGGCGCTCGCTCCGCCGCGCTGCAAGGCTTCATGGAACAGCCGGGCATCGGGTTTGGCGATGCCGATATCTTCGGCACACAGGGCGAACTTGAAGTAGTCCGCCAGGCCCAGGCGACGTACGTCGGCGTTGCCGTTGGTGACCACTCCCAGGGCGAAATGGTTGGCCAGGGCCTCCAGGGTCGGTTGGACCTCGGGGAAGATATTCAGTTGGTGCCGGGCATGCAGGAACACTTCGAAGCTCTGATCCGCTAGCTGGTTAGCCTGTACGTGGTCATACCCGGCCTCTTCCAGGGCGTGGAACAGCACCCGGCGGCGCAGGGCGCTGATCCGGTGCTTGAGGTTCGGCTCGTTGTTCAGTACCCGCTCGCGAATGGCCCACAGATGCTCCACCGGCACGCCGCCAAGATTCGGCGCGTGTTCCGTCAGCCACTGGCGCAGGGTGGCTTCGGCGCTGACGATTACCGGAGCGGTGTCCCACAGGGTGTCATCGAGGTCGAAGGTGATCAGCTTGATGGTCATTACTCACCGCCTTTGTTGCGTTTGGCCCGTGGATGGGCGCTGTCGTAGACCGCTGCCAGGTGCTGGAAGTCCAGGTGGGTGTAGATCTGGGTGGTCTTGATGTCCGAGTGCCCGAGCAGTTCCTGCACGGCGCGCAGGTCCTGGGAGGACTCCAGCAAATGGCTGGCGAAGGAGTGGCGCAGCATGTGCGGGTGCAGGTTCTGCCCCAGCTCCCGTTCGCCGGCGGCCTTGACCCGCAGTTGAATGGCTCGCGGCCCCAGGCGTCGGCCCTTTTGGCTGACGAACAGGGCGCCGTCCGGCGGGTTGCTCAGGGCTCGCAGTGGCAGCCACTGCGACAGCGCCTCCCGGGCTTTCCTGCCCACCGGCAGGACTCGAGTCTTGCTGCCCTTGCCCTGGACTTGTACCAGGCCGTCCGGCAGGTCCAGTTGTTCGAGGTTCAGGCTGGTCAGCTCGGAAAGGCGCAATCCGCAGGAGTAGAACAGTTCCAGGATCGCCTGGTCACGATGGGCCAGGAAGTCGTCTTCCACTGCGCCTTCCAGCAGTTGCAGGGTGCGATCGGCGTCCAGGGTCTTGGGCAGGCGTCGTTCACCCTTGGGCGGAGCCAGGCCGTTGGCCGGATCGTGATCGCACAATCCTTCGCGGTTCAGGTAGTGGTAGAGCCCGCGTACCGCGGACAGCAGGCGCGCCAGGCTGCGCGATGACTGACCCTGCTGATGCAGGCGGGCAATCATGCTGCGCAGGCCCTGGATGTCCAGGTCGGTCCAGTTGCGGACCTGTTGTTTCTCGCAGAACCCCAGCACCTTGTCGAGGTCGCGCCGGTAGGCCTGCAGGGTGTGAGGCGACACCTGGCGCTCACTGCGCAGATGCGCGCAGTAGGCGTCCAGTTGTTCTTGCACGGTCAGCGTACCGAGCGCAGCGAGTGGGTGAAGCGCGGCAGCACGCGGCCAGTGACCTCGGCGATGTAACTGAGGAACAGGGTGCCCACCGAGCTCTTGTAATGCTGTGGATCACGGCTGGCGATAGCCAGGACACCGTGCATGCCCTGGTGTGCCAGGGCGACCACCGCGGTGGAGCCGATCTGCTTGCGCTGTTCTTCGCCGAAGAGAAAGTCCAGCTCGTGTTCGCGCAGGCTGCCGCTGACACTCTTGCCTTCCGCCAACAGGCCGCCAATGGCGCCCTGGGCTTCGGCGGCGGAAACCCAGCGACCTACCGGCATGGCGATGTCGCTGAACAGGATCAGGCTGACAAAGGGCACCTGGAAGTCCTGGCGCAGGCTGTCTTCGACGCTCATCACCACTTCTTCCAGGCTGGTGGCGTCCATCAGCGCAAGGATCAGGCGGCGGGTCTTGTCGAACAGCCGGTCATTGTCCCGTGCCACGTCCATCAATTGCGACAGGCGATGGCGCATCTCGATATTGCGTTCGCGGAGGATCTTCATCTGCCGCTCCACCAGCGAAACGGTATCGCCGCGCTGGTGGGGAATACGCAAGGCCGGGAGCAGTTCTTCGTGGTCGACGAAGAAGTCCGGGTGTGCCTCCAGGTAGGCGGCTACAGCCGCGGCCTCCAGGCTTTCGGAAGGTGAATCGTCGGGCTTTTTGGCGGGAACCTGCGGCTGATCAGTCATGGATTTCGCTCACTCATAGACGCACCTGTCCTTCGTATACGCGCACTGCCGGGCCGGTCATCATCACCGGTTGGCCAGGGCCGGCCCATTCAATGGACAAGCGCCCGCCCGGCAGGTCGATCAATAGTGGTGAATCCATCCACCCCTGGCTGATCGCGGCCACTGCGGCGGCGCAGGCGCCGGTACCACAGGCCTGGGTTTCCCCAGCGCCGCGTTCCCAGACCCGCAATTGTGCGCGCTGACGGTCCAGCACCTGGAGAAAACCGACATTGACCCGCGCCGGGAAGCGCGGATGGTGCTCGATCTTCGGGCCCAGTTGGTGAACCGGCGCACTGTTGATGTCATCTACCCGCAATACCGCGTGGGGGTTGCCCATGGATACGGCGGCCAATTCGACCTCGCGACCCTCGACGTCCAGCAAGTAGCTGTTGGCCTGAGCCGGTGCCTGGAACGGAATATCCGCCGGCACCAGGCGTGGAGCGCCCATATTGACGCTGATCTGACCGTCGTTGCGCACATCCAGTTCGATCACGCCGCTCTTGGTTTCCACGCGGATCTGACGCTTGGTGGTCAGGCGCTTGTCCAGTACGAAGCGGGCGAAGCAGCGGGCACCGTTGCCACATTGTTCTACTTCGGAGCCGTCGGAGTTGAAGATCCGGTAGCGGAAATCCACATCCGGATTGCTCGGGGCCTCGACGATCAGCAACTGATCGAAGCCGATCCCGGTATGACGGTCACCCCATTGTTTGGCGTGCTTGGGCAGAATATGCGCGTGCTGGCTGACCAGGTCGAGAACCATGAAATCATTGCCCAGGCCATGCATCTTGGTAAAACGCAGCAGCATGGCTTTACTCCGGCAGCAGGCTTTCGCCAGCGAATAACTCGGCTACCGTCTCGCGGCGACGCACTTCAACGGCCTGGTCGCCATCGACCAGTACTTCAGCGGCACGACCGCGGGTGTTGTAGTTCGAGCTCATGACGAAACCATAGGCACCAGCGGAATGCACCGCCAGCAGGTCGCCCTCTGCCAGGGCCAGGGCGCGCTCCTTGGCGAGGAAGTCGCCGGTTTCGCAGATCGGTCCGACGATGTCGTAGGTGCGGGGTTCGGCATCGCGCGGGCGTACGGCGCTGACGTCCATCCAGGCCTGGTACAGCGCCGGGCGGATCAGGTCGTTCATGGCGCCGTCGACGATGGCGAAATCCTTGTGTTCGGTGTGCTTGAGGTACTCGACCCGAGTCAGCAGCACGCCGGCGTTGGCGACGATGAAGCGGCCCGGTTCGAACACCAGGGCCAGGTCGCGGCCATCCAGGCGCTCGCGCACTGCCTTGATGTAGTCGGCAGCCAGCGGCGGCTCTTCGTCGCGATAGCGCACACCCAAGCCACCACCCAGATCGATGTGGCGCAGGTAGATACCGCATTCGCCGAGGCGGTCCACTAGATCCAGCAGCCGGTCGAGGGCGTCGATGAAGGGTTCCAGGGTGGTCAGTTGCGAGCCGATATGGCAGTCGACACCGATGATTTCCAGGTTGGGCAACTGCGCTGCGCGGATGTACACATCCTCGGCGGCAGCAATTGCGATACCGAACTTGTTTTCCTTGAGCCCGGTGGAAATGTACGGGTGGGTACCGGCATCGACGTCGGGATTGACCCGCAGCGAGATTGGCGCGCGTACACCCAGCTCGGCGGCCACGACCTGCAGGCGCTCCAGTTCTTCAGCGGATTCGACGTTGAAACAATGGACGCCCACTTCCAGGGCACGACGCATGTCGTCACGGGTTTTGCCGACGCCGGAGAAGACAATCTTGTCGGCCTGACCGCCTGCGGCCAATACCCGCTCCAACTCGCCCCGGGAGACGATGTCGAAACCGGCGCCGAGGCGGGCCAGGACATTCAGCACGCCCAGGTTGGAGTTGGCTTTTACCGCGAAGCAGACCAGGTGCGGCATGCCGGCAAGTGCCTGTGCATAAGCCAGGTACTGGGCTTCGATGTGTGCACGGGAATAGACGTAGGTGGGCGTGCCGAAACGATCGGCAATCGCGGACAGGGCTACGCTTTCCGCGAACAGCTCACCGTCGCGGTAGTTAAAAGCGTCCATGGTTTGCCCTTAGTAGGTGTCGTGCTTGTGCGACTGCGATTGCGACTTCGCCTGTTCTTCGGGGGATTTGCTGTCATCGGGCAGATACAGCGGGCCTTTCTGGCCGCAGGCGGTAACAAGGCAGGCAACCGCGACGAGCGCAGCAAGGGAAGAGATCAGGCGCTTCATGGCGAAATCCTTGAGAATGCGTAAATTGCGCCCGAGTATACCGGCCACCCGGCAGCTTGCCTATGCAGCGTAACTCCCGTCCAGCGGGCCTTTGCCCAATGCCCGTTAGCGGGTTTGGGCGGCCCCCGGCGCAATGGGCCGCGCATTTGTTCGCCTGTTCGGTATCCTTTGCATTCGCCGGGAAGCGCCCGTATCTTGCGGCGCTTGAGCGTGAGTAGACACTTTTCGAGGTTCCCGTAATGAGTTTGACTGAAGCCCGTTTTCACGACCTGGTGGACGCCACCCAGCAGACGCTGGAGGATATTTTCGATGAGAGTGACCTGGATATCGACCTGGAAAGCTCGGCTGGGGTACTCACCGTCAAGTTCGACAACGGCAGCCAGGTGATCTTCAGCCGCCAGGAACCTTTGCGCCAGCTGTGGCTGGCCGCGCGTTCCGGCGGTTTCCACTTCGATTACGACGCAGAAAGCGAGCGCTGGATGTGCGACAAGAGCGAAGAGCAGCTGGGGGAGATGCTGGAGCGTATCGTCTTCGAGCAGGCGGGCATCAAGCTTGAGTTCGAAGGGCTTTGATACCGTGACGCAGCCTGCCGCAGTCCGCCCGCCCAAGCCGCTCTACAGTAACGTCAGCCCGGCGGTGAGCTCACCGTGCATCAGCCTGTGCCGTCTCGATGAGGAGAAGGTCTGCCGTGGCTGTTTCCGTCATGTGGAGGACATTCGCGAGTGGCGCTCGGCCGATGACGAACGTCGGCGCGTGATCTGTGTCCAGGCGCTGCAGCGTAAACAGACCGTGGTGGCAGAGGGGCTTTAGGTTCGTACTCATACGGTTTGTTTATTCAGTGTGCTGTGATAGTGTCCGGCTTCGCCTCACTACATCGAGGCCGGTGAGAACCCCGTCTTATTTGGCGGGGTTTTGCTTTTTTGTGCAGAAAAAATAGGAGTCAGCCAGGATCATGAGTACTGCACCATCCATCATCCTTACCCGCCTTGACGTGCAACGTCTGGAGCGCCTGATCGACAGCCTGGACGACTCGCTGCCAGGCGTCATTGCACTGCAAACCGAGTTGGATCGTGCCGAAACGCTGGTGGGCCACGATGAAGTTCCGGCCGGTGTCGTAACCATGAACTCGCGTGTGCATTGCCGTGAAGAAAGTAGCGGCAAGGACTATCACCTGACCCTGGTTTATCCACAGGACGCCAACGCCGACGAAGGCAAGATCTCGATTCTAGCCCCGGTAGGCAGCGCCTTGCTGGGCCTGCAGGTGGGTCAATACATCGACTGGCCGGCGCCAGGTGGCAAGACTTTGAAGCTGACTCTGCTGGAAGTGGAATACCAGCCGGAAGCAGCGGGCGACTACCACCTCTGATTTCGCCCTAGACCTGCTCGAGCGCGTCGTTCAGTGCGCGCTCCAGGCTGGCCTTGTAACGCAGATATACGATGCTCGAACTTTGCACATCACCGAGTAGCCCGGACAGGTCAAGGTCGGTGATGTAGCAGCGATAACGCTCAGGTTCGTGGCGCTGTCCGACGATCTCCTGGGCCACTGCGCTGAACAGCTGATCGCCATATTCCAGTTCGGAAAACTCCCGTTGGTTGCAGTACAGCGAGACGTGCACCTGCCCCGGTGCCGCCTTGCCGATGATTGCTTGCACGTCATAAAAAGCCTTGTCGACGGGCGTCAGCGGTGCTGGCCGGGCCTCCACCCGACGTGCTCGGCCGCTGCCTGAGGGCAGAACCTGCAAGTAGATTGTTTCCAAGGGTTTCTCGTCCTGACTGCTTTCCATCGGCAGCAGCGCTTCACGGCGGTAGAGGATCGACTGCAGGAAACGCTGCAGGGGTACCAATAGGCTTTGTTCGTCGTGGTAGGGCAAGGTCTGCTGCCACAGCGCGTTGTGCTCATCGAGGATATAGAGTTCGGCGTGGCGTTCGATGATCCGATAGAACACCTGGACGCAGTCCGACTGGCCCATGGGCAGGACCAGTGCCAGGTCATGGTCCTCCAGGGCCATCGGGTCCAGATGCAGGGGGCTGTAGCGGACCTGCTCCTGTCCCAGGTACTCGAGCAGCGCTGCAGGGGTTGCCATGGCCCGGTGGCGGACCTTCCCGGGCAGCAGTTCGAGGACGTGATAATGCTGCTGCACTTGAATCAGGTAGCGATAGTTGAGCTGGCTGAGCATCAGGTTGTGCGCGGTTTCGAACAATTCCTCCACCCGCCGGGCGATGAATTGCGCGCGGTTGTGGCAGAAACAGCGTACCTGCAGGCGCGGTTGGCTGCGCGACGGCAGATTATTCAGGTAGTCCCGCAGGCAATCGAGCAACGCATGTTCGCCGTCGTAACGGCTGACCATGACCTCATTCCAGCTATTGAGAGTCACCTGATCCAGGGTCAGTACCAAGTTCTCCCGCACTCCCGCGTAGCTCAGAGAGTCGGTGCGTTCGGTGGTCATGTGAACGTTCAGGTCGCGGTGATGCTTGAGGGGATCGACCCCGACGTTCACCAGGATCAGCACCTCGCTGGGCACGCTGGCGTGCAACAGCTGCTCTTCGCTGACGCTGGTCAACGGCAGGGCGACGGTCTGTTGCAGGCTGCCCAGCAAATTGAACAGTTCGAATTCGCTCAGGTCGCTGTTGCCGGGGTGCAGGGCCAAGCGCGTACTGCTGTCGATCACGCCGTTGCGATGGCACCAGGTGAGCAGCTCCAGCAGTTCGCGGCTGCGTTTGATCGGGGCAAAGTGTTCCCACTCCAGGGCGGTTAGGCTGCCGTTGTACAGGCCCCAGTAGTCATGCCCCGGCTCCTTCTTGTTTGGCGACTGCACCAGGGTCAGAGTGTCTTCCGCCAGGTCCGGGGCGATGCCTGGATTGATGAACTCGATCTTGCCTGCCTTGCGTTCGAAGGCTGCGTACAGCCGTCGGCCCAATACATTCAAATCGCGTTTGTTGATCAGGCTAGCGGCCTGTTCGGTGCGGGCGAACTGGGTCAGGAAGCGATAGCTGTAGTTGAGTTCGTTGACCAGCGCTCGGCGTTCGGCGCTGACCTGGCGCACCTTCCATTGGCTGCGGCTGTCCAGCAGTGCCAGTTGGCGCTGATCCCAACCCCATTCGCTGGCCAGGCGCTCCAGCAGTGCTCGTTGCCAGCTTGGGTTGCGAGCTGCGTTGCCGGTGGTGAGCTTGCGGTTGACCTTGAGGTACAGGCTGCGCCTCACCAGTTCCAGGCGCTCCGGCTCGCCTCGGGCCTTGAGGTATTCCTCGATGCGCCGGTAGACCACGATATATGGGTCTAGCTCGTCGAGGTCCAGGCGGTTGGCGAATACCGCTTGCTTGAAGCGCAGGCTCAGGCACTGGACCTTGGGATGTTCGCTGGCATAGACCTCGATCAGCAGCAGCTTGAGCACTGATTTGTAGGGTGACTCGATGCCTTTGAACAACTGCCAGAGCCCTGCACCGATGAACTCGCCGGGAGGAATGCGTGCCATGTGGCCAAGGTCGAGGTTCTCTTCGGCAGGCACGAAGCGCTTGGACAGCAGTGTGTGAATGTACTGCTCGTAGCGGTTCTCTTCGTATACCGGTACCAGCCACCACAGAGGGGTGCGGCCGGCCAGCCAGATGGCCGTACGGTAGAACTCGTCCAGCAGCAGATAATGCTGGGTAGTGCCGCAATCGTCCGAGCTCAGTTGAGTATCCCGTTCTCCGCGGACAAAGCGGCTCGGGTCGATCAGGAAGAAGTGGGCTTCGGCGCCCTGGCCGGCGGCCCAGGTTTCCAGCAACTGGCATTTCTTCTGTAGCTCGGCCAATTCGGTTTCGCTCAGATCCGCGGCGTGACACACCCAGACATCCATATCGCTTTGGTCGGCCTGGGCCAGGGTGCCCAGGCTGCCCATGAGGAATAACCCGTGAATCGGCCGTGGCGGGTTGCCATGGCGGGGCTTGTAGGAAAAAGACCGGGTCAGGCGCTGAGCTTCGGCCAGGGCCTGTGGGTCGGGTTCGTAGTTGGATAGCCCCGCTGGAGTCGCGCCGGATACATAACCGGGCAGCAATGGGTGATTGACATGAAAGAACAGGGGCAACAGGTTGAGGACCAATTGCTGGCGCGTCGACAACCCCTCCATTGCGCGTGCCATGCGTCCCTCATTGAGGGTGAGAAAACGTGCGCGCAGTCGGCTCAGAACCTTGCGATCGATTCCTTCATCCAGGTCGGGACGGATTTCATGGGTATGGGGCATCTCAAGCTGAGCTCGAACGTGGCGGTTTTGAGGACGGCAGCAGTTTACCGCCAGACAAGGCCAAGCCTTGAACTGATTTTATTTTTGACGCCAGATTTTTAGCGTATTGGCGGAAGAGTGCCTACGGAATCCGACAGACGGGAACCCCGCAGGCCGAGGAACAGTATTCAGGCGGTTTCTTTGACACTCAGGATGGTCAGCAAACCTTGTGCATGCTCGGCGGCATCCCGGCCAAGGCTGGTCAGGTAGCCCCCATCGGGCAGGGTAATGAGCTCTTTGGCAAACAGGCGTTGGGCGGCGGCGATGGCAGAAGGGGCAGCGGTCTGATGGATTTTCAGGCCTTCCTGGGAGTTGTCCAGGTTGAAGAGCGCAAGGATTTCCAGTTCGGCAACCAACTCAGGGGTATACGACATAAGGACTCCAGACTTTCTAGGAATTAGAGGTCAGCGTTCTTAAGGTGACCGCAGAAAGGCGGCGTGTCCAGCGTTCGCTGAGTACTTTTACACCCTGGGCCAGCGGTGTTTGGCCGCAGGGTGGTTGCAGTGTAGTCACGGCACAAGCGCTAGGCTGTACCGAGTGCCGGAACGTTGCTGTGCGCAGCGCTCCGGCAGTGCTGGCTCACGGCTTCTCGGGAGGCAGTTCCGGCAGGGCGCGCAGTGCGGCTTCGTACCATTGAGTATCGAAGGCGCGGTCTTGCTCGAGAATCGCATCAATCTCGATCGCCAGGACATGGGCCATCAGATTGAGAATTTCCTCCCGCTCGTAGCCTACAAGGGTCAACTTGTT
Source organism: Pseudomonas sp. Fl4BN1 (assembly GCF_009908285.1). Lineage (GTDB taxonomy): Bacteria > Pseudomonadota > Gammaproteobacteria > Pseudomonadales > Pseudomonadaceae > Aquipseudomonas. Next base: position 256,971 of record NZ_JAAARM010000002.1, on the reverse strand, counting down.
GAACGTGGCCTTGGCCGCCGGCGGGTTGTCGCTTTCGATCTGGTTTTCGATGGCTTCGACCAGGGTTGTTTCGGCGAACTCTTCTTCGTCGGTGTCGATATCGGTTGGCTCGCTCATGGCAGGCTCCTCAAGGAAAGGTCGCCAGTTTACTCGTATTCAACGACGGGATGCTGCTGGCCAGAGTGGGATTAACCCTCTATAAAAAGTCCTGCCAACCCCTTGCACGGCCTGGAGGCTATGGGATGTTCAAGCTTTATGGGTTCTCCATCAGCAACTACTACAACATGGTCAAGCTGGCCTTGCTGGAGAAGGGGTTGCCCTTCGAAGAGGTACTGTTTTATGCCGGTCAAAGCCCTGAGGCATTGGCCATCAGCCCGCGGGGCAAGGTACCGGTGCTTGAGGTGGAGCAGGGCTTCATCAGTGAAACCAGTGTGATTCTTGACTACCTGGAACAGGTCCAGCCTGAGCCGGCGCTGCTGCCAGCGAACGCCTTCGAGCGTGCCCAGGTACTGGCGCTGGCCAAGGAGATCGAGCTGTACATCGAACTGCCGGCCCGGGCCTGTTTTCCCGAGGTGTTTTTCGGGGTGACGGTGCCCGAGGCGATCAAGGAAAAGGCCGGGATCGAGTTGCTGCAAGGCTTTGCCGCGTTGCGCCGGCATGCCAGGTTCGAGCCTTATGTGGCGGGCAGCAGTCTGAGTGTGGCGGATCTGTATTTCCAATACAGCGTGAGCCTGGCCCTGGTGGTCGGGAACAAGTTGTTCGGGATCGATTTCCTGGCCGAAATGCCGGAGGCGAAAGCCTTGTTGGAACGCCTGGAGCAGACGCCCAGCGCGAGGCGCATTGCCGCTGACAAGGCGACGTTGATTGCAGCCAGAAGGTCAGGGCGATAGCGCTTGGCCAAGAGCCCGTTCGCGCCGGCTGAGGGTTGCCGGAACGGACGGGCTCGACAGGGGCTTAGCGGTTGGCCAGCAGTGCCTGGCCGCGAGCTACGGCGGCTCGGACTTGGACCGGCGCGGTACCGCCGATGTGGTTACGGGCATTCACCGAGCCTTCCAGGGTCAGCACGGCAAACACGTCCTGCTCGATCTGGTCGCTGAACTTGCGCAGTTCTTCCAGGCTCATTTCCGCCAGATCCTTGCCGGTCTCGACGCCGTACTTCACCGCGTGACCGACGATTTCGTGGCAATCACGGAACGGCAAGCCGCGGCGCACCAGATAGTCCGCCAGGTCCGTGGCGGTGGAGAAGCCGCGCAGGGCCGCTTCACGCATGATGGCGTGCTTGGGCTTGATGGCCGGGATCATGTCGGCGAAGGCCCGCAGTGAGTCGCGCAGGGTGTCGGCGGCGTCGAACAGCGGTTCCTTGTCCTCCTGGTTGTCCTTGTTGTAGGCCAGGGGCTGGCCTTTCATCAGGGTCAGCAGGCCCATCAGTGCGCCAAATACCCGGCCGCTCTTGCCCCGCACCAGTTCAGGTACGTCGGGGTTTTTCTTTTGCGGCATGATCGAGCTGCCGGTGCAGAAGCGGTCCGGGAGGTCGATGAACTGGAATTGCGCGCTGGTCCATAGCACCAGCTCTTCGGAGAAGCGCGACAGGTGCATCATCGCTACGCTGGCGGCAGCGCAGAATTCGATGGCGAAGTCACGGTCGGAAACGCTGTCAAGGGAGTTGCCACCGACGGCTTCGAAGCCCAGCAGCTGGCAGGTCAGTTCGCGGTCGATCGGGTAGGTGGTACCGGCCAGTGCAGCACTGCCCAGAGGCATGCGATTGGTACGCTTACGGCAGTCCACCAGGCGTTCGTAGTCACGGCTGAGCATTTCGAACCAGGCCAGCATGTGATGCCCGAAAGTCACGGGTTGTGCAGTCTGCAGGTGGGTGAAGCCTGGCATGATGCTTTCGGCTTCGCGTTCGGCCAATTCCAGCAGGCCTTTCTGCAGGCGGGTGATTTCCCCGAGGATCAGGTCGATCTCGTCGCGCAGCCACAGGCGGATGTCGGTGGCCACCTGGTCGTTCCGGCTACGGCCGGTGTGCAGTTTCTTGCCGGTGACGCCGATGCGGTCGGTCAGGCGCGCTTCGATGTTCATGTGCACGTCTTCGAGGTCCACGCGCCAGTCGAAGCTGCCGGCCTCGATCTCGCCCTGGATGGTCTTCAGGCCATCGACGATGCTGTCGCGCTCGGCGTCGGTGAGCACCCCGACCTTGGCCAACATTGTGGCGTGGGCAATGGAGCCCATGATGTCGTGGCGATACAGGCGCTGGTCGAAAGTGACAGAGGCGGTGAAGCGGGCGACGAAGGCGTCGACGGGTTCACTGAAGCGGCCGCCCCAGGACTGATTGGTCTTGTCAGTGCTCATGAATTCGCTCGTGATCTGCTGAAGGAAGATGGCGTGAAAAACAGGCGCCGATAATAACAGGGTTGCCCGGGCTGTCGCTGGCACTGGTCGGCAGCTTTTTTTCTCCGGGCGGCCTCTGTATGGCTTGTCGCCAGCCTCGGGGGCGCAGAGACTGCAGCCAGTACTTTCGAAAGCGCACCAGGGGAGGGAGCGCCGTGAGTGCTGAAGGTGATATCGATCAAACGATATTTATCGATTGAGCAATATCGTCTTGGCAACCGTCTACAGTTGGACAGGAGGACGGGCACAATTGCGTAACACCCCTCGCGTGTTCGCAGTGGGCCGTCCACCGAGTTCACACCGCGCAGGTCCAGGTAATCCGTCCACCAAACGAGGCGGGTGCAGGCAGGGTGGACGCCGACCACAGTAACGAGGGGGGCTTTGTGTTGAAGATCAGCATTCCCTGCGACGTCGTCGCGCATCCACTGACCCTGGGCGGTATCGGGCAGGTACGGGTAAATATTGGTGCCCGACTTGCGGCACTTTTTGGCCTTCGCACTAGTCTTAGCGTGGATCGCCGTGACGGACGTCACTCCACCTGTCTACGCTATCCTTGTGCGAGACTCACGCAGGAATCCAGCGCAATATGAATGTCCTGATCGTTGATGACGAACCCCTAGCCCGCGAGCGCCTGAGCCGAATGGTCAGTGAGCTTGAGGGATACAGTGTCCTGGAGCCCAGCGCCACCAATGGCGAAGAGGCACTGAGCCTGATCGACAGCCTGAAGCCGGATATCGTCTTGCTCGATGTCCGCATGCCCGGGCTGGACGGCCTGCAAGTCGCCGGCAAGCTGTGCGAGCGCGAGACGCCTCCGGCGCTGGTGTTTTGCGCGGCTCCGGACGAATTCCCCCTTGAGGCTTTCAATGACAGTGGCGTTGGCCATCTGGTCAAGCCTGTGCGCCCCGAACTGCTGCTGGAAGCGCTGAAAAAGGCCGAGAGGCCCAATCGGGTGCAACTGGCGGCCCTGACCCGGCCAGCTGCGGAGAGTGGCAACGGCCCACGTAGCCACATCAGTGCCCGTACCCGCAAAGGCATCGAGCTGATTCCCCTGGCTCAGGTGGTGTATTTCATTGCCGACCACAAGTACGTGACCTTGCGTCACGAGGGTGGTGAAGTGCTTCTGGATGAACCCTTGAAGGCCTTGGAGGATGAGTTTGGCGAGCGCTTTGTGCGTATCCATCGCAATGCGCTGGTGGCTCGCGAGCGTATCGAGCGCTTGCAGCGTACGCCGCTGGGGCATTTCCAGTTGTACCTCAAGGGGCTCAATGGCGATGCGCTGATTGTCAGCCGGCGGCATGTAGCGGGCGTGCGCAAGATGATGCAACAGCTTTAAGTCGGGATTTCAGGCGCGCAAAACATGCAGCCTGGTGTCGGGAGGCTGCCGCGTTTCTGATACAAGTCAAAGCTGCTTTGGCTGAGCTGTTATTATCTGCCGTATCTATTCAGTACGGATTGATCCATGTCCTCTCGCGAAATCCGCATCGCTACCCGCAAAAGTGCTCTGGCCTTGTGGCAGGCCGAATACGTCAAAGCCCGTCTGCAAGAGGCCCACCCGGGCCTTATCGTGACCCTGGTGCCCATGGTCAGCCGCGGCGACAAATTGCTCGACTCGCCTTTGTCGAAAATCGGCGGCAAGGGCCTGTTCGTCAAAGAGCTGGAAACCGCGTTGCTGGAAAATCAGGCCGATATCGCCGTGCACTCGATGAAGGATGTGCCTATGGACTTCCCCGAAGGCTTGGGGTTGTTCTGCATCTGTGAACGCGAAGATCCGCGTGACGCCTTTGTCTCCAATACCTACGCCAGCCTTGAGCAATTGCCGGAGGGCAGCGTGGTAGGTACATCCAGCCTGCGCCGTCAGGCTCAGTTGCTGACTCGCCGTCCTGACCTGCAGATCCGTTTTCTGCGAGGTAACGTCAATACCCGCCTGGCCAAGCTGGACGCTGGCGAGTACGACGCGATCATCCTGGCGGCCGCCGGCCTGATCCGCCTGGGTTTCGAAGAACGCATCAGTTCCTCCATCAGTGTCGACGACAGCCTGCCGGCTGGTGGCCAGGGTGCGGTTGGCATCGAATGCCGCAGCGTCGACAGCGAAATTCACGCGCTGCTGGCACCTTTGCACCATGCTGACACCGCCAGCCGGGTAACCGCCGAGCGCGCGTTGAACAAGCATTTGAATGGTGGCTGCCAGGTGCCGATTGCCTGCTACGCAGTGTTGGAAGGCGAGCAGATCTGGCTGCGTGGCCTGGTGGGCGAGCCGAGTGGCGGCCTGCTGCTCTGCGCCGAGGCTCGAGGCCCGCGAGCATCCGCCGCGGAGTTGGGGGTGCAAGTAGCGGATGATCTGCTGGCGCAGGGTGCCAATGACATTCTGCGTGCGGTCTACGGTGAGGCGGACGGAGAGTGACTGGCTGGCGCTTGCTGCTGACCCGGCCGGCCGAGGATTGCGCTGCACTGGCAGCGACTCTGGCCGAGTCCGGGATCTTCAGCAGCAGCCTGCCATTGCTGGATATTCAAGCCTTGCCCGTTACCGATTCGCAGCGGGCGACCTTGCTCGAGCTGGATCGTTATTGCGCGGTAATAGTGGTCAGCAAGCCTGCGGCGCACCTGGGCCTGAAACTGCTGCGACAGTTCTGGCCACAGCCGCCGAGCCAGAGTTGGTTCGCCGTGGGCGCTGCCACCGGACAGATTCTTGCGGATGCCGGTCTGCGAGTGTTCTACCCACAGCTGGGTGATGATAGTGAAGCCTTGCTTGCACTTGCCCAGTTGCGCGAGGCTATCCGCCGGCCTGATCCGCGGGTGCTGATCGTGCGCGGGGAGGGCGGTCGCGAACTGCTCTCTGAGCGTTTGCGCGACCAAGGTGCTAGTGTCGATTATCTGGAACTCTATCGCCGTTGCTTGCCGCACTACGCCGAGGATGCGCTGCAACAGCGGATTCAAGTGGAACGCTTGAACGGGCTGGTGGTCAGCAGTGGGCAGGGTTTCAGCCACTTGCGGCAGTTGGCCGGCCCGGCCTGGTCGCACCTGGCGAAGATACCGTTGTTTGTTCCAAGCCCCCGGGTCGCCGATATGGCACGTGCCGCCGGGGCGGAAAAAGTTGTGGATTGTCGTGGCGCCAGTGCCGCGGCTTTGCTAACGGCGTTACGGGAGCACCCCGTGCCCGTTCTCTAACGCAAAGGATGGATACGTGAGCGAAACAGCCTTGCCTAAAGATGAAGTTCAGCCGGAGCCCAAAACACCGACTGAACCCACGACCCCAACCGTTGAACGTCGTGGCAACGGTTTGGCGATTCTGGCCCTGATGCTCGGAGCAGCGGGCGTCGCTGCCGGCGGCTGGGGAATCTGGCAGGTGCGTAACCTGCAAGCCAATCACCAGCAGCAACTGAGTCAGTTGCAGGCGTTGGGAGACCAGGCGCAGAGTTTCAAGCTCAGTGAACAACGCCTGAGCGAGCGTCTTCAGCTACTGCCAGCGGCCGATGAGCTGGAAGACCGGCGGCGCCTGGTAGCCCAGTTGCAAAGTGATCAGCAGCGCCTGAACCAGCGTCTGGAAACCGTGCTTGGTGCTAGCCGCAAGGACTGGCGCCTGGCCGAGGCCGAGCACCTGCTGCGCCTGGCCAGCCTGCGGTTGTCCGCGTTGCAGGACATCAGCAGTGCCCAGGCTCTGGTCCAGGGGGCCGACGATATACTGCGAGAGCAGAACGATCCGGGCTCATTCGCTGCCCGCGAGCAGTTGGCCAAGAGCCTTGCAGCCCTGCGCAGTACTGAGCAGCCGGATCGCACCGGCCTGTTCCTGCAATTGGGCGCCTTGCGTGATCAGGTGCTCGAACTCAGTGCCGTGGCTCCGGAGTACAAGGATCGCGGCGAGTCATTACTGGGGTTGACCGCCGATGGCGACGGCGCCAGCCGCTGGGCGCAATGGTGGGATCAGATCTCCCGCTACTTCCGTATCGACTTCAATGCCGACAAGAACATTCGTCCGCTGCTGGCCGGCCAGGGCCTGACCCAGGTGCGCCTGGCCTTGAGCCTGGCTCTGGAGCAGGCGCAGTGGGCGGCGCTGAACGGCCAGGCGGCGGTCTATACCCAGGCGCTGACGGAAGCCCGCGATGTGCTGGTCGGCAACTTCAATCAGGACAATCCGCAAAGCAAGATCATGCTTGAGCGCCTGGCGGAGTTGAGCAAGCAGCCAGTGACCGTGGTGACTCCGGACCTGGCGAAGACCCTGAACACCGTCCAGGCCTATCTTGAGCGGCGCAACTTGAACGCTGAAGAGTCCGTTAAACCACTGGCCAAGCCTGCGGCGAACAGCGCCCAGGAGACGAGCCCATGAAGCGCGCCTATGTGATTGTTCTACTGGTCATTGCAGCCATCGGCCTGCTGGGACTGGCCATCGCCGAGCATCCCGGGTACGTGCTGATCGCCTATAGCAACTTCCGCTACGAATCGAGTCTGTGGGCAACCCTGGCCTTGGTGGCACTGATCTGGCTGGTGATCTGGGGCATCAAGCTGCTGATCGAACTGGTGATGGTTTCCGGTGGAGTGGTCAATCCCTGGTCGCGACGCAATCGCAGCCGTCGGGTTCAGATCGCCATTGAACAAGGCCAGATGGACCTCGCCGAAGGGCGATGGGCCAGCGCGCAAAAGCACCTGCATCGCGCCGCCGAGGCTGAGCGCCAGCCACTGCTGTACTACCTAGGCGCGGCTCGGGCAGCCAATGAGCAGGGCCACTATGAAGAGTGTGATCGTCTGTTGGAGCGAGCGCTGACCCGCCAGCCGCAGGCCGAGTTGGCAGTGGCCCTGAGTCATGCCCAATTGCAGACCGATCGTGGCGATACCGACGGCGCGCTGAGCACCCTGCAAGCGATGCATGAGCGTCATCCTCACAGTGTCCAGGTACTGCGCCAGCTGCAGCGTCTGCACCAGCAGCGTGGTGACTGGTCGGCCCTGATCCGCCTGCTGCCTGATCTGCGCAAGGACAAGGCCCTGCCCGCCAGTGAGTTGCAGGAGCTGGAACGTAGGGCCTGGGGTGAGAACCTGATCCTGGCGGCGAGGCGCGAAGAGGATCAGGCCGCCGGTTTGCAGTCGCTCAATCGCGCCTGGCAGCAACTGACGTCGGCGCAACGTCAAGAGCCGCAACTGGTGCTGGCCTATGCCGAGCAACTGCGCCAACTGGGGGCTTCGGCCGAGGCTGAAGAAGCCTTGCGCACCGCCCTCAAGCGCAAGTATGAGAGTCACCTGGCGCGGCTTTACGGCCTGGTGCGTGGCAGCGATCCATCGCGCCAGTTGCAAACTGCCGAGCACTGGCTGAAGGAACATGCAGACGACCCGAGCCTGCTGCTGACTTTGGGGCGTTTGTGCTTGCAGAACAGTTTGTGGGGCAAGGCCCGGGACTATCTGGAAAGCAGCCTGCGCTTGCAGCGCAATCCCGAAGCCTGTGCCGAACTGGCCCGCCTGCTGGCACAGTTGGGAGATACCGAACGCAGCAACCAACTGTTCCAAGAAGGTCTTGGGCTGTTGGACGAGCGTCTGCTGGCTTCGCCGTTGCCGGTTCCGGCGCGGGTCTGATGTTTCATCAGGGCCGGTTGCCTGTTTCAGGCTCCGGCCTTTTTTGTCCGGGAATCGTGGCTCATCCGTTGCCGGTCGCCGATCATCTGCGGCATAGCGCTCCTTGAAAGGAGCGAGCGCTTTCTCTACCGTGGCTGCCTGTTTCTTCCGTTACGGATATCTCATGTCGCTGGCCGGCTCCCGCTTGCTGTTCTCCCTGGTGTTCCTGGTGGGGGCCTTGGCCTCGTGGGCGGCGTTCAACCTGCAATCCGGTGGTGGCCTGGAGTCCTGCCCGCTGTGGGGGATGCAGCGCTTGCTGCTGTTGTTGTTCGGCGGCGTAAATCTGCTGGCCTTGGTGCAGGGGCCGGGTCGCTTGGGGCGAGCGGTCTATTGGGCGCTCAACCTGTTGCTGGGCATGCTTGGAGTGATTACTGCCGGGCGCCATGTGCTGCTGCAGAATATCCCCTCCGAACAACTCTTGGCCTGTCTGCCGGACATGCCCTTCATGTTGCGCAACCTGTCGTGGTGGCAAGCGCTGAAATTGACCTTCATGGGGACGTCGGACTGCGCCGAGGTCACCTGGACCCTGCTCGACATGAGCCTCCCGGAATGGAGCCTGCTGTTTTTCGTGATCATGCTGATCTTCAGTGGCTACCGTTTGCTGCGGCTGTTGCGCAGCGTTCGGCAGGCTACGGCGTTGCCCTGAGTCAGTATTTGGCGAAGGGTGGCGGATTAAACGCTTGTATGAACTTTATCTCCTGCGTACCTTGAAGCTGTTGTCGAGCGGGCATAATCTGGCCCGCACGTGTCACTGGAATTATGTTGCTCGATGCTGTTGCGCCTGACCGGATCCAGAGTCTTCAAGGGGGACGGCGGGCAAGCGGCATGACCCATAAGGGAAGAGAGATCACCATGCTCGATAGTTGTCAGAATGCTCAGGAACGTTGGGGTGGAGTGCATCTGCTGATCGACCGCTGGTTGCAGGAGCGTCACGAACTGGTTCGAGCCTATGATGCGCTGGGCGCCGAGCCCGAGGCTCTGAGTGAGAGCAAGAAGCCCTTGCAGGAGTTCTGTGGGGTCTTGGTGGATTACGTTTCCGCCGGCCATTTTGAAATCTACGAACAGCTGACCAGCGAAGCCAAGGCCTTTGGCGACAAGCGCGGGCTCGAGTTGGCCGAGACCCTTTATCCACGTATCGACGTGATCACCGAGAAGCTCCTGGCGTTCAATGACCTGTGTGATGCAGGGCAGTGTGTGGCGCAGAAGTTCAAGGAACTGGGCGGCCTGTTGCACGAGCGCTTTGAGCTGGAAGACTGCCTGATTGAAGTGCTGCACAACGCGCACAAGCAGGAAGCGGTTGCTCAGGCCTGAGAACGGGATTGAGCGACACAAAAACGGCACGCCTCGGCGTGCCGTTTTTCGTTTCTACACTTCAGCCGGCGACGCCGAGCAATTCGATATCGAACACTAGCGGCGTATAAGGCGCGATCAGGTCGCCGGCGCCTTCGGTGCCGTAGGCCTGGCTCGAAGGAATCACCAGGCGCCATCTGGCTCCGGTGGGCATCTGCGACAGCGCACTGCGCCAGCCGGCGATCACGCTGTCCAGACGAAACCATTGCGGCTGCTGGGTCTGATCGAACACGGTGCCGTCGGGCAGGTGCCCGGTGTAGCGCACCTGGACCGAGCCATTGGGGCTGGCCTTGTTGCCGGTACCCGCAGCCAATTCGGTCAGCAGAATGCCGTCCGCCAGTTGGCGAACCCCGGGCTTGGCTTTTTCCTGATCGAGAAAACGTCGCTCGTTTTCCAGTGCGGTCTCGGTCTGTGACTTGGCTGACTGCTCGCTGATCTGTGCGTCGTGCTGGGCGAGAATCTGCTCGATGCGCTCGTTCTTGAGTGCCAGCGGTTTGCCTTGATACGCGGCTTTCAATCCCTCTACCAGGGCCTGGATCTGCAGGTCGGGCACTTCATCGCGCAGTCGTTCGCCGAGACTCGCGCCAAGGCTGTAGGCAAGATCGTGAGCGTCCTTGGGCTGAGGTTCGGCCGCGGCTTGAGCCAGAGGCAAGAACAGGCTCAAGGACAAAAACAGGTAACGCGACATGGGCACTCTCCGGCCTGAGTAGCGGTGGATTATGCCAGCGACAACGCGCTCGTTGGTGAGCAACTTGGGTGGGTGAGAAGAACATTTTCAATCGGCTGCAACGCCAGGCTTTCGATACTGTCAACATGACCTAGCGGCGGTAGCAGCAGAGGTCTAGTATGAGCCGCAACTCACATCAGCCAGGAGGTAAACCATGTCGGCCAATAAGAAGCCTGTAAATACTCCGTTGCACCTGCTCCAACAGCTGTCGGGCAGCTTGCTCGAACATTTGGAAAACGCTTGTTCCCAAGCCTTGGCTGACGCTGAGAAATTGCTCGCAAAGCTGGAAAAACAACGAGGTAAAGCGCAAGAGAAACTGCACAAATCGCGCACCAAGCTGCAGGACGCTGCCACGGCTGGAAAAGCCAAGGCACAAGCCAAGGCCAAGACTGCAGTGAAAGAACTCGAAGACTTGCTGGATGCGTTGAAGGCACGTCAGGCACAAACCCGCAGCTACATCCTGCAACTCAAGCGTGATGCCCAGGAAAGCCTGAAATTGGCTCAAGGCGTTGGTCGCGTGAAAGAAGCGGTAGCCAAGGCACTGAGCACTCGCGATGCCAAGCCGGCAGTTGTTGCGGCGAAGAAACCAGCAGCCAAGCCTGCTGCTAAAGCACCCGCCAAGCCAGCGGCTAAACCTGCTGCGAAAAAGCCAGTTGCTGCCAGCGCAGCGAAGCCTGCTGCCAAGCCGGCGGTGGCTAAGTCTGCAGCCGTTAAACCGGCCGCCAAAACTGCAGCAGCCAAGCCTGCGGCCGCGAAACCTGTCGCTGCCAAACCAGCCGCTAAAGCCGCTGCAGCCAAGCCAGTGGCTAAACCAGTCGCCAAAACTGCAGCTGCGAAGCCAGCAGCTAAACCTGCAGCCAAGCCAGCTGCTGCCAAAACGGCTGCTGCGACCAAACCTGCCGCCAAGCCAGCAGCCAAACCTGTTGCCGCAAAAACTCCGGTAAAAGCTGCCGCAAAACCTGTCGCAAAACCCGCAGCCGCCAAGCCAGCTGCATCGACAGCGGCGAAGCCTGCCGCAAAACCTGCCGCGAAAAAGCCTGCTGTGGCCAAGCCCGCTACTACTCCAGCGGCCAAGCCAGCAGCGCCAGCGCCAGCTGCGGCCAAACCGGCTGCACCGGCTGCTTCGCCAGCCTCGGCCACAGGCGCAGCTGCTGCACCTGCTTCGGCTACTGTCGGCACCCCTTCCAGCGCTTCCTAAGCGCCGGTCACCGCGACACACAGCACCTGCAGTGCGTCGCGGTTGAGGTCGGCGGCTTCGGCCGCCAGTCCTTCCAGCCAATCTTCCAAACTGTTTGCTTGAGCGCCGGGCCAGTCCCGAGCCTGTTTCTGCAGGCGCATCAACAGTTGCCGTTCGGCTTGTAGCTCCAGGGTCTTGAGCTGTTCGCGCAAGGCGCCTAAGTCGGCATCTTCGGTTGCTGCTGCACGCCACTCGATACGCAAGGTCCGCAGGGGTTGAACCACGTCCCGCTGCCAAGGCGCCGCGAGCTCTTCAAGCTGCTTCAGGCGTTGCTCATCGCAACCGACCCCCCGCTGGCCAAGCCAGGCAGCGCAGAGCAGCAGGCAGACATCGGCCCCGCCGTCCTGCAATTGCAGGCAGGCCTCTTGTACGCCGGGAAGGGCATAGGTCTTCAGGGCAAAGCTCCACAGGTCAGAGGACATATTGCTACTCGCGCCAGTTGCGAACGAAGCTGGTAGACTCCGCCGCCATTATGATTCGACTTCAGAACCTGACTTTACAGCGTGGCCCGCAACGTCTGCTAGAAGACGCCGAGCTGACCCTGCACGCCGGCCATAAAGCCGGCCTGATCGGTGCCAACGGCGCCGGCAAATCCAGCCTGTTCGCCCTGCTGCGCGGAGAGCTGCATCCGGATTCGGGTGACTGCTTCCTGCCTGCCGATTGGCGCATTGCTCACATGCGCCAGGAGGTCGATACCCTCGAACGCCTGGCGGTGGACTATGTGCTCGACGGCGACCTGCGCCTGCGCCAGGTGCAGCGTGACCTGGCTGCCGCCGAGGCCGCCCATGATGGCGCTGCCCAGGCGCGCCTGCATGCCGAGCTGGACAGTGCCGACGGTTATACCGCCGACGCCCGAGCACGCAAGCTGCTGGCTGGCCTTGGCTTCACCAACGACCAGATGGACCGACAGGTCGGTGACTTCTCCGGGGGCTGGCGGATGCGCCTTAACCTGGCGCAGGCACTGATGTGCCCGTCCGACCTGCTGCTGCTCGACGAACCGACCAACCACTTGGACCTCGACGCCATCATTTGGCTCGAAGAGTGGCTCAAGAGCTATCCGGGCACCTTGTTGCTGATCTCCCACGACCGGGATTTTCTTGATGCCGTAGTGGACCACGTGGCCCATGTCGATCAGCGCAAGATCACCCTCTATCGTGGTGGCTACAGCGCCTTCGAGCGAGCCCGTGCCGAACGCCTGGCCCAGCAACAGCAAGCTTACGAGAAGCAGCAGGCGCAACGTGCGCACATGGAAAGCTACATCGCCCGCTTCAAGGCCCAGGCCACCAAGGCCCGTCAGGCGCAGAGCCGGATCAAGGCCCTGGAACGGATGGAGGAGCTGTCGGCGGCCCATGTCGATTCGCCGTTCGATTTCACTTTCCGTGAGTCGACGAAGATCTCCAGCCCGCTGATCGACCTCTCCGATGCTCGCCTGGGTTATGGCGAGCGCACCGTACTGGAGAAGGTCAAGTTGCAGCTGACTCCGGGGGCGCGAATCGGTCTGCTCGGCCCCAACGGTGCGGGCAAGTCGACCCTGATCAAGAACCTTTCCGGTGAGCTCCAACCCTTGTCCGGTCGTTTGACCCGTGGCGAGAACACCGTGGTTGGTTATTTCGCCCAGCATCAGCTCGACTCTCTGGACTCCAAGGCCAGCCCCTTGTTGCACCTGCAGCGTTTGGCGCCCACCGAGCGTGAGCAGACCCTGCGCGACTTCCTCGGCGGCTTCGACTTCCGTGGCGCGCGTATCGACGAGCCGGTGCTGAATTTCTCCGGCGGTGAAAAGGCCCGTCTGGCCCTGGCGCTGATCGCTTGGGAACGGCCGAACCTGTTGCTGCTCGATGAACCGACCAACCATTTGGACCTGGAGATGCGCCTGGCCCTGACCATGGCTCTGCAGGAGTTCAGCGGTGCGGTATTGGTGGTCTCCCACGATCGCCATTTGCTCAAAAGCACTACGGACAATTTCTACCTGGTGGCAGACGGCAAGGTCGAGGAGTTTGATGGCGACCTGGACGACTACACCCGCTGGCTGGTGGATTACCGTCAGCGCAATGCCCCGGTCAGCAACACCCCGGTCAACCCGGACAAGACCGACAAGAAGGCTCAGCGCCAGGCCGCTGCTGCCCTGCGTCAGCAACTGGCACCGCATAAGCGCGAGGCCGACAAGCTGGAGGCCGAACTGGGCAAGGTGCATGGACGCCTGGCGCAGATCGAGACCAGCCTGGGCGACAGCGACCTCTATGAAGCTGCACGCAAGGATCAACTGCGGGACCTACTGGCCGAACAGGCCAAGCTCAAGAGCCGTGAGTCCGAGCTGGAAGAGTCCTGGATGGAAGCCCTGGAGTTGCTGGAAAGCCTACAGGCTGAACTTGAGGCGCTGTCCTGATGGAGGCGCTGCAACTGCCATTGCCGGCGCAGTGGATAGGCCCGTTGTGGATTGGCGCGCAGATCCTGCTGATCCTGCTGGCGGGCTATCTGGCCCAGCGCTTCATCGCCCGTGGCCTGACCCGCCTTGGCGAGCGCTATCCGTTTCCGCCGCAGTTGTTGATGCCACTGCGTGGCGGCCTGCGCTGGCTGATCATGGGCAGTGCGGTGATCTTCGTGCTGGAGCGCCTGGGGGTGTCTGCCACCGTGTTGTGGACTGCCTTGTCCGGGTTCGTCGCGGTGGCAGCAGTAGCATTTTTCGCCATGTGGAGCGTGCTCTCCAACCTGCTGTGCGCGATCCTGATCTTCACCGTCGGCCCGTTCCGCCTGGGTGACGTGGTGGAGCTGGTGGACACCGTCGACAAGCCTGGGGTCAAGGGCCGGGTCGTGGCGATCAACCTGCTGTACACCACCCTGATCGAGTCCGAGGAAGCCGGCACCGGCAGTGCCATGGTACAGGTGCCCAACAGCTTGTTCTTCCAGCGCTCCGTACGCCGCTGGCGCGGTAGCGACGTGCTGCCGGGCACAGGCGAAAAGTAATCCGTCTAGCTGCTCCTGTGGCCACTGCCGAAGGCTCAGGTCGCGTGTGGAGCACCAGGTCCGAAGCCTTCTGGCAGTCTTATAGCCGCCTGCACCTGGTTTGATGGGCGTCCGACTGATCGCTGTCTGTGGCCGCGGCTACAGGGCCGTGTAGCGCCCATCCGAGAAAAAAACATGGTCAGCCGCAAGTCGGAGGATTAGTTTAGGTAGTCACGACCAATTCGATCCGAGGTGTACGATGGTGCTTGAGACATGGCTGGCGTTCTTTGCCGCCAGTTGGGTGATCAGTCTTTCTCCAGGAGCCGGCGCCATTGCGTCGATGTCCTGCGGCTTGCAATACGGTTTCTGGCGCGGCTACTGGAACGCCCTAGGCCTGCAACTAGGCCTGGCCATGCAGATCGCGATTGTTGCTGCTGGCGTTGGTGCCATTCTTGCCACGTCTTCCACGGCGTTCTATGCGATCAAATGGTTCGGTGTGGCCTATCTGGTGTATCTGGCGGTCAAGCAGTGGCGGGCGCAGCCCAGCAACCTTAGCGACGATGCTGCCATTCGCCCTATCGGTAAGCCCCTGGCCCTGGTATTCCGCGGCTTCCTGGTGAACATCAGCAACCCCAAGGCCCTGGTGTTCATGCTCGCAGTGCTGCCGCAATTCATTGATCCACATGCGCCATTGCTCAAGCAGTACCTGATTCTTGGCGGCACTATGATCGTTGTCGACCTGATCGTCATGGCCGGCTACACCGGGCTGGCCTCCAAGGTCTTGCGCCTGTTGCGCACCCCGGTCCAGCAGCGACGGGTGAACCGTACCTTCGCCGGGTTGTTCATCGGTGCGGCGGGCCTGCTAGCGACTATTCGCAAAGCGGCGGTCTAGGTTTTCCAACGATAAAAAAGGCGACCCGATGGGTCGCCTTTTTCGTTCGCGGACGGTTCGGCGCCTGATCACCTGTGCCGTGTCCTAGCCTTGCCGAGGGTGCGTGAACATGTTCCTGCGCAGGCTCCTGATAGCCCGGGTTCATGGCTGCGATCTTCGGTACTGCCTGCGGCCGAATGCGCAAGCCAGGGTCGGTATGCCAATCCATGTTCGGATTGCTTGATGCTCGCGAGATGTTCCTGCGGGCCGATAAGCCTTGAGTGAAACGCATCGGGAGTGAACAATATATTACTTCGTATTTACCTTTGAGATTCATTCATGACCGCCCCCTCCCGTTTGCTGGCGTTGCTGGTGCTGCCGGTACTGGTGTTTTGCAGCTTCAACCTTCTGGCCGATAGCGTCGATGGCGCCCCCAAGGCTTTGCACCTTCTGGACTACATCGGCGCGGACTACCCCGCTACGGTGGAGGCGGGCAAGGTTATCGATGAATCTGAATACCAGGAGCAGGTGGAGTTTCTTGGGGTCTTGCAGGGGCTGATCGCCGATCTGCCGGCCAAGCCGGAGAAGGCAGAGCTGGAGCAAGGTATTGTCAGCCTGCGCAAAGCTGTCGACGAACGTGTCGAGGGCGGCCAGGTAGCACGTCTGGCACGGCAGATGGGCGCCAGGCTGGCAGTAGCCTATGAGGTCAGCCAGGCGCCGGTCATCACCCCGGACCCGACTCGTGGTGCGCCGCTGTACGCCCAGCATTGCTCGGTTTGCCACGGTGCAAACGGTGCTGGCGACGGTCCGGCGGGTGTCGGCATGACTCCGCCACCGGCCAATCTGCGGGATGCCGGGCGCCTCGACCGCCTGAGCTTGTATGCGGTCTACAACACCCTGGGGCTGGGTGTCGAAGGCACTGATATGCCGGCCTTCGCCGATCAGCTGGATGACCGTCAGCGTTGGGACCTGGCCACCTATATCGCCGGTTTCAGCGCCGATCCGGCAGCGGCCAAAGGCGAGCAGGAGTTCAACCTGGCCGACCTGGCCCGACAGACCCCAGGCGAGGTACTGGTGGCCCAGGGTCCGCAGGCCGCAGCCACCTTCCGTGCCCAGCGCGCCCAGCCTCCTCAGGTCAAGCGCGGGCCGGGGCAACTGCTGGACTACACCGCATCGACCCTGGACAAGAGCCTGGCGGCCTATCGCAATGGCGACCATGAGCAGGCCTACGACCTGTCGGTAGCGGCCTACCTGGAAGGCTTCGAGCTGGTGGAAAGCTCCCTGGATAACGTCGATGCCACGGTGCGCAAGGACACGGAAAAGGCCCTGATGGCCTACCGGCAGTCGTTGCAGGACGGTTTGCCGGTGGCTCAGGCCGAGCAGCGCCTGGACGCGGCCAAGGCCAAGCTCAAGGCGTCTGCCGAACTCTTGGGCGGGGATAGCCTGAGTTGGTCCCTGAGCTTTATCTCTGGCTTGCTGATCCTGTTGCGAGAAGGCCTGGAAGCGATTCTGGTGCTGGCGGCGATCCTGGCATTTCTGCGTAACACCGGCCAGCAATCGGCGGTGCGCAGCGTCAACGTCGGCTGGGGGCTGGCACTGTTGGCGGGCCTGGCCACCTGGGCCTTGGCGGCTTATGTGATCGATGTCAGCGGTTCTCAGCGGGAGCTGCTGGAAGGGGCAACGGCACTGTTCGCCAGTGTCATGGTGCTGTGGCTCGGCGTATGGATGCACGACCGCCGGCATGCGGCGGCCTGGCAGGACTACATCAAGAGCAGCCTGGTGGGCGGCGGCGGACGTTTCGGTTTCGCAGTGCTGGCGTTTTTCTCGGTGTACCGCGAGCTGTTCGAGGTGATCCTGTTCTACGAGACCTTGTGGCTGCAGGCAGGTCCTGCCGGGCATAACGCGGTGCTGGCCGGTGGCGCCACCGCGCTGGTGCTGCTGGTGGGCCTGGCCTGGGTGATCCTGCGGGGCTCGGCCAAGCTGCCGCTGGCACTGTTCTTCGGCATCAACGCGGCGCTGCTGTGCGCCTTGTCGGTGGTGTTCGCCGGGCACGGGGTCAAGGCATTGCAGGAAGCCGGTATCTTCGGCACTCGCCCGGTGCCATTCTTCGACTTTGACTGGCTGGGGATCCACGCTGACGCTTATTCGTTGGGCGCCCAGGCCGTGGCGATCCTGGCGATTGTGGTGCTCTATAGCCGTAGTCGTATGGCTGAGAAACAGCGCTTGCACGCTTCTTGAGTCTGCAACGTCGCTGATCGCGGGCAAGCCCGCCCCTGCAACGGGGCGGCTTGTCCGTTTTGCATTCTGGAAGGAGAAATACCATGCGTGTCTGGATCGATGCCGATGCCTGCCCTAAAGCCGCCAAGGATCAGGTGGTGCGTTTTGCCTTGAAGCGCCAGTTCGACGTGCTGATGGTGGCTGGGCAGCCGCAGATCAAACCGGCGTTCGCCTGCGTCAGGCTGATCGTGGTGCCCAGTGGCCCGGATGCCGCCGACGACTACCTGGTGGAGCATGCGGTCCCTGGCGAACTGGTGATCTGTAGCGATGTGCCGTTGGCCGATCGCCTGGTGAAAAAGGGCGTGGCGGCCCTGGACCCGCGAGGCAAGGAGTTCGATGCGCAGAATATGGGTGATCGCTTGGCGGTGCGTAACTTGTTCACCGATCTGCGGGAGCAGGGGCAGGTCAGTGGTGGGCAGGCGCCTTATGGCGAGCGAGAGAAGCAGGCATTCGCCAATGCCCTGGATCGGATCCTGACCCGACTAGCACGCGAGGCTTGAAAGGGGGAGGCCAGCGGCCTCCTGCAATACGCCCCTGCTAAAGGATCACTGCTCGCCTTCGTGAGTCAGTTCCAACACGCGGTCCACCAGCTTATTGATGCCCGAGGCGGCTTCGCTGATGGATTGCGCCAGCATGTAGGCTGGAGTGCTCACCAGTTTGCGCGCTGGGTCTTCGATGATGTCGCCCACCGCGCATTCGGCATGGGTGGCGCCCATCTTGCCCAGTGCCGCCGCAGTGTCGGCGTCTTTGCCGATGGTGCAGGTCACTCCGGGGCCATAGATCTTCGCCGCCAGTGCCGGAGCGATGCACATCAGGCCCACCGGCTTGCCGGCTTCGGCAAAGGCTTCGGCGAGAGCCAGGACATCCTCCTGGACCGTGCAAGCAGCGCCTTCGGTGGCAAAGTTGGAGAGATTCTTGGCTGCACCGAAACCGCCGGGAATGATCAGCGCATCGAACTCTTCGACGTTGGCTTCGCGCAGGTCCTTGACCTCGCCACGGGCAATACGTGCCGATTCCACCAGAACGTTGCGGGTCTCGGGCATGGTTTCGCCAGTCAGGTGGTTGAGCACATGCATCTGGGGAATGTTCGGGGCGAAGCACTGTACTTGGGCGCCACGCTGGTCGAGGCGCAACAGGGTGATCACGCTTTCGTGGATTTCGGCGCCGTCGAAGACACCACAACCGGAAAGGATCACTGCAACTTTTTTGCTCATGGTTCTTTTCTCCAGATTCATGGCGCTAACTGTCCGCCAAATGGTCGCCTGTTGCCAGAGCCGGATGTCACAGCAGCACCCTGGTTCCGGCGTTGCAAGCCGGCTCGTGCACGATACTTGGCAGGACGCTCATTGAGGTGCCGAGCGCTATGGTGCCAGGCAGCTACAGCCTCTGAATGGCATCGGGCTGTGCTGTCGCGGGCACTGTCTTATTCGACTGGCGTCTTGGCCTTGTCTTGTTCGGCGGCCTGTTCGGCTTCGTAGATCTGCTTGGCCAGGCGGGCGTTCTTGAACCGCCGCCGCAGCCACAGGCAGAAACCCAGCACCAGCAAAGCTCCCAATACCCAGAGCTCGTACTTCTTGATGCTGCCGAGCATGCCTTCCATGATCGCGCCAAAATGGTAGGCCGCTGAGGCCAGGGCCACGGCCCAGACTGCCGCACCGATGCCGTTGAGCAGCAGGTAGCGTCCTGGCGGGTAGCCGGACAGGCCAATGGCTACCGGCATCACGGTGCGCAGGCCATAGACGAAGCGGAAGCTCAACACCCAGATGTCCGGATGCTTGCGGATATGCTCCAGCGCCCGGTCACCCATCATCTGCCAGCGCGGTTTGCGCGCCAGCAGTTTGCGGCCATGCTTGCGCCCCAGGAAGTACCACAGCTGGTCACCGGCGTAGCTGCCGAAGAAGGCAACCACCATCACCAGGTTGATATCCATGTATCCGCGGAACGCGAGAAATCCGGCAAGAACCAGAATGGTTTCGCCTTCGAAAAACGTACCGAGAAAGAGGGCGAAGTAGCCGAAATCCTGAAGAAATTGTTGGAGCATTGTCTGGATGCTGGCGAAATGAACGCGCAGCCTACCCCTTCGACGACGTTCGGGAAAGTATCGAAATGTGTCTCGACGTGAACAATCCTGCCAATGACAATGAGTGTTGCTGCTGGTCAACAGCTTGAGCACAACTGTCATCTGTTCGTCATAATGCCCGCTTATAACTGTCACGCTCGCCCGCCAGCGCGGGCCATGGAGTCCGTCGTGAGCTTTACTCCCGCCAATCGCCTGTTTCCAGCTACCCGTTTGCGGCGTAACCGTCGTGATGATTTCTCCCGCCGTCTGGTGCGCGAAAACCGTCTGAGCGTGGATGACCTGATCCTGCCGGTGTTTGTGCTCGAGGGTGAGAATCGCCGCGAGGCGGTGGCCTCGATGCCTGGTGTCGAGCGCTTGAGCATCGACCTGCTGTTGGAAGAGGCGGCGCATTGGGTCGACCTGGGCATTCCCGCCTTGGCGCTGTTTCCGGTGACGCCGTCTGAGCTCAAGTCCCTGGACGCGGCCCAGGCCTGGAATCCCGAAGGCATTGCCCAGCGCGCTACCCGCGCGTTGCGCGAGCGCTTCCCGGAGCTTGGGGTGATCACCGACGTGGCGCTGGATCCGTTCACCACCCACGGCCAGGACGGTATCCTCGACGAGCACGGTTATGTGCAGAACGACATCACCGTCGATGCTCTGGTGCGTCAGGCCCTGTCCCATGCCGAGGCGGGTGCCCAGGTGGTGGCGCCGTCGGACATGATGGACGGGCGGGTCCAGGCAATTCGCGAAGCCCTGGAGCTGGCCGGGCACGTCAACGTGCGGATCATGGCCTATTCGGCCAAGTACGCCAGCGCCTACTACGGCCCCTTCCGCGATGCGGTGGGCTCGGCGCTGAATCTGGGCAAGGCCGACAAGGCTTCGTACCAGATGGACCCGGCCAACGGTCACGAAGCCCTGCATGAAGTGGCAGCGGACTTGGCGGAAGGTGCAGACATGGTCATGGTCAAGCCGGGCATGCCGTACCTGGATATTCTTTTCCGGGTCAAGGATGAATTCAAGGTGCCGACCTTTGTCTATCAGGTCAGCGGCGAATACGCCATGCATATGGCGGCGATCCAGAATGGCTGGTTGGGAGAAGGGGTTATCCTTGAATCCCTGACCGCTTTTAAACGTGCGGGTGCTGATGGCATCCTGACTTACTTTGCCGTTCGTGCTGCTCAATTGTTACGAGAGCAAAAATAGCCCTCCCAGGAACACGCGATGAATACTGAAGGACTCTCTGAAGTGGCCGTAAAAGACGCTCAGCCGGTGGTCGAGCAAGTGGTTGAAACTCCGCCGGAGCTTGAACCCGCACCCGCACCCGTGGTGGCCGAGGCGCAACCGGCGCCGGCCATTGTCATCCCCAATCTGGATGACAGCAGCTTGTATATCCACCGCGAGCTGTCGCAACTGCAGTTCAACATCCGCGTGCTGGAGCAGGCGCTGGACGAATCCTACCCGCTGCTGGAGCGCTTGAAGTTCCTGCTGATCTTCTCCAGTAACCTGGACGAGTTCTTCGAGATCCGCGTGGCCGGCCTGAAGAAGCAGATTACCTTCGCCCGTGAGCAAGCCGGTGCCGATGGCCTGCAACCGCATCAGGCGCTGGCCCGTATCAGCGAGCTGGTACACGGTCACGTCGATCGCCAGTACGCGATCCTCAACGACATTCTGTTGCCAGAGCTGGAAAAGCATCAAATTCGCTTCATCCGTCGCCGTTACTGGACCACCAAGCTCAAGACCTGGGTCCGCCGCTACTTCCGCGACGAGATCGCGCCGATCATCACCCCGATCGGCCTGGACCCGACGCACCCGTTCCCGTTGCTGGTGAACAAGAGCCTGAACTTCATCGTCGAGCTGGAAGGTATCGATGCCTTCGGTCGCGACTCCGGCTTGGCGATCATCCCGGCGCCGCGCCTGTTGCCGCGGATCATCAAGGTTCCGGAAGAAGTCGGCGGCCCTGGCGACAACTATGTGTTCCTGTCGTCGATGATCCACGCCCACGCCGATGACCTGTTCCAGGGCATGAAGGTCAAAGGCTGCTACCAGTTCCGCCTGACCCGGAACGCCGACCTGGCGGTGGACACCGAGGACGTCGAAGACCTGGCCCGCGCCCTGCGCGGTGAGCTGTTCTCCCGTCGCTACGGTGACGCGGTACGCCTGGAGGTCGCCGACACCTGCCCGAAACATCTGTCGGATTACCTGCTCAAGCAGTTCAACCTGCACGAGACCGAGCTGTATCAGGTCAACGGCCCGGTGAACCTGACGCGGCTGTTCAGCATCACCGGCCTGGACAGTCATCCGGAGCTGCAATACACCCCGTTCACTCCGCAGATCCCGAAACTGCTGCAGAACAGCGAGAACATTTTCAGCGTCATCAGCAAGCAGGACATCCTGTTGCTGCACCCGTTCGAGTCGTTTACTCCGGTCGTCGACCTGTTGCGCCAGGCCGCCAAGGACCCGCATGTACTGGCGGTGCGCCAGACCCTGTACCGCAGCGGTGCCAACTCGGAAATCGTCGACGCCCTGGTAGACGCGGCGCGCAACGGCAAGGAGGTCACCGCGGTGATCGAATTGCGTGCGCGCTTTGACGAAGAATCCAACCTGCAGATGGCCAGCCGCCTGCAAGCAGCCGGCGCGGTGGTGATCTACGGCGTGGTGGGCTTCAAGACCCACGCCAAGATGATGCTGATCCTGCGCCGCGAAGCCGGTGAGATCGTGCGTTATGCGCACCTGGGTACCGGTAACTACCACGCGGCCAACGCTCGCCTGTACACCGACTACAGCCTGCTGACCTCCGACGATGCCTTGTGCGAAGACGTCGGCAAGCTGTTCAGCCAGCTGATCGGCATGGGCAAGACCCTGCGCATGAAGAAGCTGTTGCATGCGCCGTTCACCCTGAAGAAGGGCATGCTCGACATGATTGCCCGGGAGACCCAGTTCGCCCTGGACGGCAAGCCGGCGCACATCATCGCCAAGTTCAACTCGCTGACCGATCCGAAGATCATCCGCGCGCTGTACAAGGCCAGCCAGTCCGGTGTGCGCATCGACCTGGTGGTGCGTGGCATGTGCTGCCTGCGTCCGGGCATTGCCGGGGTCTCGCACAACATCCATGTGCGCTCGATCATTGGCCGCTTCCTGGAGCACACCCGGGTGTTCTACTTCCTCAACGGTGGCGAGGAGCAGATGTTCCTTTCCAGTGCCGACTGGATGGAGCGCAACCTCGACAAGCGGGTCGAGACCTGCTTCCCGGTGGAAGGCAAGAAGCTGATTTTGCGGGTCAAGAAGGAGCTGGAAAGTTATCTCACCGATAACACCCACAGCTGGAGCCTGCAGTCCGACGGTCGTTATATCCGTAACACGCCGACCGGCAACCAGAACCCGCGCAGTGCCCAGGCGACCCTGCTGGAGCGCCTTGGCAGCCCGGTGTTGCCGGTGCGCTGAGCGCGACAGGCGTCGTAGACAAAAAGGCCAGCCCGATCATCGGGCTGGCCTTTTTATTGGCTTGCGTGGGTGGCCTGTAGGAGCTGGCTTGCCAGCGAAGGCGTCCGTGAGGGCGGTGCAGAGCTTGAGGGCCGCTTCGCCGGCTCCTACCTCCGCGGTGGCGGCAAGGTCAGCTGATGTTGAGCACGATGCCGACCCGGGTCAGCCATTCCGCTTCAAGAGCGAAATCGGCTTGGGTCAGCTGGTTTTCATCCAGCCAGTTCTCCGGGAACTCCACGTCGAGGTGGTCGCCGCTGGCGCTGAGTGTCACCTGAGGCATCTGCTGGGTGCCACGGATGTGATGGAACAGGATGGCGAAACGCAGCAGCACGCACAGACGGATCAGCTTGATGCCGTCGTCGCCGAACTCGGCGAACTTTTCCTTGGGGATGTTGCGGCGGTGACCGCGCACCAGCAGTGCCAGCATCTGCTGGTCTTCGCGGGAGAAGCCGGCCAGGTCCGAGTGCTCGATCAGGTAGGCGCCGTGCTTGTGGTAGTGATAGTGGGCGATGTCCAAGCCGACTTCGTGGACCTTGGCGGCCCAACCCAGCAGTTCGCGCCAGACACCATCCTCCAGGTCCCAGTCGGCCGCCACTTGGTCGAAGGCGCGCAGGGCTTTGCCTTCAACCCGCGAGGCTTGCTCCAGGTCGACGTGGTAACGCTCCATCAGCGAACTGAGGGTGCGTTCACGGACGTCTTCGTGGTGATGGCGGCCTAGCAGGTCGTAGAGCACACCTTCACGCAGGGCACCTTCACAGTGGTCCATGCGTTGCAGTTCCAGGGCGTCGAAGATCGCTTCGAGAATCGCCAGGCCGGCGGGGAAGATCGCCCGGCGATCAGGCTTGATGCCTTCGAAGTCGATCTTCTCGGCGTCGCCAAGCTTGAACAGCTTGCGCTTGAGCCAGGCCAGGCCTTCGGCGTTGACTTCGCCGCTGCCCTGGCCGCCGGCCTTGAGGGCCAGGCCAATGGCACGAATGGTCCCGGAGGAGCCGATGGCTTCGTCCCAGGTCAGGCGGTGCAGGGCGTGTTCGATGCTCATGATTTCCAGGCGCGCTGCGGTGTAGGCCTGGGCGTAACGGGCAGGGGTGATCTTGCCGTCGCGGAAGTAGCGCTGGGTGAAGCTCACGCAGCCCATCTGCAGGCTCTCGCGCAGCAAGGGTTCGAAGCGCTGGCCGATGATGAATTCGGTACTGCCGCCGCCAATGTCGGCTACCAGGCGCTTGCCCGGGGTGTCGGCGAGGGTGTGGGACACTCCGAGGTAGATCAGTCGGGCCTCTTCACGGCCGGAGATGACTTCCACCGGATGGCCGAGGATTTCCTCGGCACGGCGAATGAACTCGCCACGGTTACGCGCTTCACGCAGGGCGTTGGTGCCGACGATGCGCACCGTGCCCAGGGGCATGCCGTTGATCAGTTGGGAGAAGCGCTTGAGGCAGTCGAGCCCGCGCTGCATGGACTCTTCGTTGAGCTGTCGCTCTTCGTTGATTCCGGCGGCCAGTTGAACCTTTTCACCCAGCCGCTCGAGAATGCGGATTTCACCGTTCCGGGCCTTGGCCACGACCATGTGAAAGCTGTTGGAGCCCAGATCGATCGCAGCGATCAGGGACAGATTCTTGGCTTGGGATTGGGGCATGGTTGGGGGTCTCGGTCGATAACCTCGCCATCCTGCCACGATCAACGGCCCGCGCCAACGCGCAGTGTCCAATGCGTTGATTCAACGCATGAAACCCTCTGTGTCCTGGCTTGCCGGCGAGCCGGTTGCTACCGGTGCCGGAGCGGGCTTGTCGGCGAATGGCCCTCAAGCGTTCTCGGTACTGCCAATGAAATTCGCCAGCTTCGCTGCGCACTGAGGGACAGGGCGCAGGTTTCAAAGGCGCGGAAGCTGCGTGACTGGATGAAGTTGGCGGCGAAGTTCAGCGCTTCGGTGGCGATCTGTGAGCACGCCGCAGACCCCAGCATGACAATGATGATCTGGCTGCCCAGGGCCGGCAGCAGCACCGCATGGCGGAAGGCTTCGAAGCGGGTCATGGCTAAGGCCGCAGGAACTTCCGGCTGACCCCGAGCAGCGTGCCGAAGGCGGTCAGTTACAGGGTGAACAGGGTACCGCGTAGCAACAGGCCAGTGCTCTGGAGGAAAATCTCGAGGCCATGCGCCACGAACTGCGGGCCGGGGACTTTGAGGCGGCGGCGCGTCTGGATTTCGAGTTCTATCAGAAAACTCTCCTGGCCAGCGGCAATCAGGCGATGCTGAGCAGCTTCAGCACCGAGATTTTCCTGGAAAACCAGAAGCTACCGTTCATCCGGGCCGAGCGCACCATGGAAACCTGGCAAGAGCACTGCAAGATCCTTCGCGGCCTGGCTCGGCACGTCTCTGGGGCGGCGCAAAAAGCTATGCAGGAACACGTGCGTAACGCAGCCCTGCGCACCGGAATCGCCTTTATCACGCCCGTTTCTCCCTGAGCTGAGCTATACCCAAACTTATGGGGCACCATAGTTAGAGTCAATCATCTCCGGCTTCCTGAACGCGGGAAGGGCAGATATGATAGGCCACGTTTTTTTGCTTACAACCTGGAGAATTCCATGAGCAGCGATCTTATCAAACACGTCAGCGACGCCAGCTTCGAGGCCGACGTACTCAAAGCCGAAGGCGCTGTACTGGTGGACTACTGGGCTGAGTGGTGTGGCCCATGCAAAATGATCGCTCCGGTTTTGGACGAAATTGCTGAAACCTACAAAGGCAAGCTGACTGTTGCCAAGCTGAACATCGACGAAAACCAGGAAACCCCGGCCAAGCATGGCGTGCGTGGTATCCCGACCCTGATGCTGTTCAAGAACGGCAACGTTGAGGCTACCAAGGTAGGTGCTCTGTCGAAGTCGCAACTGGCAGCTTTCCTCGACGCCAACATCTAAGCGTCGATTTAAGCAGCATTGAAAAAGCCCCGCAAAATGCGGGGCTTTTTCGTAATTGAGGGCTAGACGCTCCGAAACTCAGGTGTTACATTCGGTCCCGCACTGGTTCCTCCAGTGCCCCCTGCAAGCCGTCGCCGACGCTCTCCTTTTCGAATAAGTACGCGATCCTGTCGCCTTCTCTGCGGCGCGGCCTCATTAAGCCAAAAGCTTAATTTCCCCCCTCTATAAATGATTACGTCATTCCTATATGAATCTGACTGAACTCAAGCAAAAGCCGATTACCGAACTGCTCGAATTGGCCGAACAGATGGGCATAGAAAATATGGCCCGTTCGCGCAAGCAGGACGTGATTTTCTCCCTGCTGAAAAAGCACGCGAAAAGCGGTGAGGAAATCTCCGGTGATGGCGTGCTGGAGATCCTCCAGGACGGCTTCGGCTTCCTCCGCTCCTCCGATGCCTCCTACCTGGCCGGCCCGGACGATATCTACGTCTCGCCAAGCCAGATCCGTCGCTTCAACTTGCGCACCGGTGACACCATCGTTGGCAAGATCCGCCCTCCCAAGGAAGGCGAGCGTTACTTCGCGCTGCTCAAGGTCGACACGATCAACTACGACCGTCCAGAGAACGCGAAGAACAAGATCCTGTTCGAAAACCTGACGCCGCTGTTCCCGACTGTGCGCATGAAGATGGAAGCCGGCAACGGTTCCACCGAAGACTTGACCGGTCGTGTGATCGACCTGTGCGCACCGATTGGTAAAGGCCAGCGTGGTCTGATCGTTGCTCCGCCGAAAGCGGGCAAGACCATCATGCTGCAGAACATCGCGTCGAACATCACTCGCAATAACCCAGAAGTTCATCTGATCGTGCTGCTGATCGACGAGCGTCCGGAAGAAGTGACCGAGATGCAGCGCACTGTGCGCGGTGAAGTGGTCGCTTCCACCTTCGACGAGCCACCAACCCGCCACGTGCAAGTGGCCGAGATGGTGATCGAGAAGGCCAAGCGCCTGGTTGAACACAAGAAGGATGTGGTGATCCTGCTGGACTCCATCACTCGTCTGGCTCGTGCCTACAACACCGTGATCCCGAGCTCCGGCAAGGTCCTGACCGGTGGTGTCGATGCCCACGCCCTGGAGAAACCGAAGCGTTTCTTTGGTGCCGCGCGGAACATCGAAGAAGGCGGCTCGCTGACCATCATCGCCACCGCGCTGGTTGAAACCGGTTCGAAGATGGATGAAGTGATCTACGAAGAGTTCAAGGGTACCGGCAACATGGAACTGCCCCTGGACCGCAAGATTGCTGAAAAGCGCGTCTTCCCGGCCATCAACATCAACCGTTCCGGCACTCGCCGCGAAGAGTTGCTGACTGCCGACGACGAGCTGCAGCGCATGTGGATCCTGCGCAAGCTGCTGCATCCTATGGATGAAGTTGCTGCCATCGAGTTCTTGATCGACAAGCTGAAGCAGACCAAGACCAACGATGAGTTCTTCCTGTCGATGAAGCGCAAGTAAATCGATCAGGCCAGCAAGAGCCGGGGAAACCCGGCTTTTTGCTATCTGACATTCTCTATTCTGAACCTGTGGGTTCGGCGCTAAACTGCCTGCCCCGAACGCCACGGCGAAATACGAGGCTCAAGCATGCAGTATCGCGATTTGCGCGACTTTATCAGCGGCCTGGAACAGCGCTCAGAACTCAAGCGCATCCAGGTTCCGGTGTCCCCAGTGCTGGAAATGACCGAGGTCTGCGATCGCACCTTGCGTGCCAAAGGTCCGGCCCTGCTGTTTGAAAACCCCACCGGTTATGACATTCCCGTGCTCGGCAACCTGTTCGGTACTCCCGAGCGCGTGGCCCTGGGCATGGGCGCCGAAGCCGTCAGCGAGCTGCGGGAAATCGGCAAGCTACTGGCCTTCCTCAAGGAGCCGGAGCCACCCAAGGGGTTGAAGGACGCCTGGTCCAAGCTGCCGATCTTCCGCAAGATCATCGCCATGGCGCCCAAGGTGGTGAAGGACGCGGTGTGCCAGGAAGTGGTGATCGAGGGCGACGACGTCGATCTCGGCATGCTGCCAGTACAGACCTGCTGGCCGGGTGATGTCGGGCCGCTGATTACCTGGGGCCTGACCGTGACCAAGGGCCCGAACAAGGACCGGCAGAACCTCGGCATCTATCGCCAGCAGGTGATCGGCCGCAACAAAGTGATCATGCGTTGGTTGAGCCACCGCGGCGGTGCACTGGATTACCGCGAGTGGTGTGAGAAGCACCCGGGCCAGCCGTTCCCGGTGTCGGTGGCCCTGGGCGCTGACCCTGCCACCATTCTCGGTGCCGTGACCCCGGTGCCGGACAGCCTCTCTGAATACGCTTTTGCCGGCCTGCTGCGGGGCAACCGCACCGAGCTGGTGAAGTGCCGCGGCAACGACCTGCAAGTTCCCGCTACCGCCGAAATCATCCTTGAAGGGGTGATCCATCCGGGCGAAATGGCTGACGAAGGTCCATATGGCGACCACACCGGCTACTACAACGAGGTCGACAGCTTCCCGGTGTTCACCGTGGAACGCATCACCCACCGCATCAAGCCGATCTACCACAGTACCTACACCGGCCGGCCGCCGGATGAGCCGGCGATCCTCGGTGTGGCGCTGAACGAAGTCTTCGTGCCGATCCTGCAGAAGCAGTTCCCGGAAATCACCGACTTCTACCTGCCGCCGGAAGGCTGCTCGTACCGCATGGCGGTGGTGACCATGAAGAAACAGTACCCGGGGCATGCCAAGCGCGTGATGCTGGGGGTCTGGTCGTTTTTGCGACAGTTCATGTACACCAAGTTCGTTATCGTCACCGACGACGATATCAATGCACGGGACTGGAACGACGTGATCTGGGCCATCACCACGCGCATGGACCCCAAGCGCGACACGGTGATGATCGACAATACGCCGATCGATTACCTCGACTTCGCCTCGCCGGTATCTGGCCTGGGTTCGAAGATGGGGCTCGATGCCACTCACAAGTGGCCCGGAGAGACCACCCGAGAGTGGGGCCGGGTTATCGTCAAGGATGAGGCGGTCACCCGCCGGATCGATGCCATCTGGAATCAGTTAGGAATAGATTGATGCGTGTAACCTTGCAGCCCTCCGGAGCGGTGCTTGAGACATTGCCCGGCGAGCGGATTCTCGATGCGGCGCGGCGCCTGGGCTATGAATGCCCGCAGAGCTGCCGCAATGGCAACTGTCACGTGTGTGGCGCCTTGCTGGTGGAGGGCAGCGTGCAGCAAGCCGGTGATGTGCGTGATCACGGCGAGTTCTACACTTGCATTGCAGAGCCGCTGGAAGACTGCATCGTGCTGTGGGATGGCGTCCTTGCGCTGGGAGAGTTGCCGGTGCGCAGCCTGTCGTGTCAGCTCACTGAGTGTCTTGAGATCGGCGGCGATGTCTGGCGAGTCAGGCTGCGGGCGCCGGCTGGCAAGCCACCCCGTTACCATGCCGGGCAGTACCTGATGCTGGAGCGGGACAATGGCGAGAAGTCGGCCTTTTCCCTGGCTTCAGCGCCCCATAGCGGGCGTGATCTGGAGCTGCATGTGCTGGTGCGCGAAAACAGTGCGCAAAACCTGATGGAGCAACTGCAACGCAACCGCATGGCCCGGATCGAGATGCCTTTCGGCGATACCCACCTGGCCGAGCTGCCGGAGGGCCCGCTGGTGTTGATCGCTGCGGGTACCGGCATGGCGCAGATGCACAGCCTGATCGAGCATTGCCGGTCCAGGGGTTTCAAGTACCCGGTGCATTTGTATTGGGGCGTGCGTCGTCCGGAAGATTTCTACCAGTTGGAACACTGGGAAGAGTGGCAGCAGTTGCCCAACCTTTATCTGCACAAGGTCGTCAGTGACCTGTGTGGCTGGGAAGGCCGCTGCGGCATGCTGCATGAGGCGGTATGCGAGGACATTGCCGACCTGTCGTCAGTGCATGTGTATGCCAGCGGTTCGCCGGCGATGATCTACGCCACCCTGGATGCTCTGGTGAATGCCGGTATGGATGCCCATCAGATGCGTGCCGATGTGTTTGCCTACGCCCCGCGGCCCTGACACCCATCAGGTCCGCGCTTGTCGTTATAACTCTGTATATAACCCATCGGTATTTAGTTAATTAGATGAATGCCGGTAGGTTATATAAGTCATTCAATTTGAATGGCTTCTAACCAGTGGTATTTAACTAGCCTTGAAACTTATGTGTCTTGCAGTTACTGCCAAGCGTTCTATTAAGTAACTTCTTTTACGCGGGGAGCCGAACGCTATTTGCCATGACAGCCCTTGAATCCAGCTATGTGCATTTGGCTTACCCTCCGCGGCTCGATCTGGGGCCGCAACTGACTCACGAACAACTTCGCAGCTCCATGCAGTCCACCATGTCCCGGCACCGGGGCGGTCCGGTCTGGTTGTTCGCCTACGGTTCATTGATCTGGCGCCCGGAATGTTCGGCGGTCGAACGCATGCGCGGACGGGTGCATGGCTATCATCGTGGCCTGTATCTGTGGTCCCACGAACATCGCGGCACGCCGGAACTACCGGGCCTGGTGTTCGGCTTGGATCGCGGCGGCTCCTGCAGCGGCTTCGCCTATCGGCTGCCGGAGGCGCAACTGGATGCTTCGCTGTATGCCCTGTGGCAGCGTGAAATGCCTTACCCCTCTTATCGCCCGCACTGGCTCAACTGCCGTCTTGAGGATGGCAGCCAGGTCCAGGCGTTGGGTTTTGTGCTGGAGCGGCACTTGCCCAGCTATGCCGGCAACTTGCCCGACCATGTGCTGAGCCAGGTATTTGAAAGCGCTTGCGGGCGCTACGGCACCACCCGCGATTACGTCGAGCAGACTGTCCAGGCCCTGCGCAGCCATGCCATGCCGGACCGAAACCTGGAAGCACGCCTCAAGCGTTGTGGATCTTCAGGGGGTTGTTGACTCGAGGTTCATTGTTACCGGCTGATCAGTTGCTGTCTCCCGGCAATAGATGCTCCTGCACCTTCTGGCTGTGGGACTCGACCAACCGCCCCTGATCGTCGAAGCGCAACACAATCAGCCAGTCGTAGACCGATTCCGACCAGGACTTCTGTCCGGTCAGAGTTTTGGCGTCGCCACCGAAGGCCTCGATCAGGTTGTAGATCTGCCCATGGTGCCAGGCGATCAGGATCACCGGCGCCTGGTTGTTCTTGGCCAGGGATCTGACCAGCTTGTCCACATCCCGGTTGTCATAGGGCTGTTCGATGGGCAAGTGCAGGCGTTGTGAGAGAGGTACCAGGGTCAGCCTTGGTCGGGCGCTGTCCTCGCTGTCGCGGGTGGCAATCAGGCGTTGCGGCACCAGGTTTTGACCATTCAGTTGCAGCGGGTCGAAATATTGCGCATAGGCTTCGGCGCGCTGCTGGCCCCTGGGGCTCAGGCCGTCGCCCTGATCGGGTTTCTCCGCGTGCCGAATGATCAGCACCGTGGCGTTTCGCAGTCCTGCGTCCTTGGGGCCTTCGTGTGCCGGTGCCTGCAGGGCAATCATTAGTGCCGGTAACGCCAGCAGCCCCTTTAACAGCTTATGCAGCATTGTGTTCATCGTTGGGCCTCTCACAAGGGAAGACGCTGCCAGCCAGCAGCGCCGGATCGCTCGCATGATTGAAGCTGAAATATCCCGTGAGGAGGTCGATGGCCCCTGAAAATCTTCAAGGACCACGTTCGCCAAGGGATCAGCGCACCTGCACCACTACCTTGCCCACGGCCTTGCGCTGACCAAGATCGTCAATGGCCCGGGCCGCCTTGGCCAGCGGATAGACCTGTGACACCAGTGGCTTGAGCTTGCCTTCGGCGAACCAGCCGAACAGCTGCTGGAAGTTTGCTGCGTTGTCCTGTGGCTGGCGTTGGGCGAAGGAGCCCCAGAACACACCCACCACTGCGGCACCTTTGAGCAGTGCCAGGTTGACCGGCAACTCGGGGATGCGCCCGCTGGCAAAACCCACCACCAGCAGGCGGCCATTCCAGGCAATGGAACGGATGGCCTGGTCGAACAGGTCACCGCCCACCGGGTCGTAGATCACGTCGGCGCCATTGCCGTCGGTCAGGCGCTTGATCTCGTCCTTCAGGTTGCTTTCGCTGTAGTTCACCAGCTCATCGGCACCGGCGGCCTTGGCCACCGCGAGTTTCTCCGCGCTGCTGGCAGCTGCAATCACCCGGGCACCCATGGCCTTGCCGATTTCCACGGCCGCCAGCCCGACCCCTCCCGAGGCGCCCAGTACCAGCAGGGTCTCGCCGGGTTGCAGGTTGCCCCGTTGCTTGAGGGCGTGCATCGACGTGCCGTAGGTCATGCTGAAGGCCGCGGCGGTGTTGAACTCCATGGCGGCGGGAATTGGCAACACGTTATAGCCGGGCACCGCTACCTGCTCGGCAAAACTGCCCCAGCCAGTCAGGGCCATGACCCGGTCGCCGACCTTGAGATGACCGACCTTCTCGCCCACTGCGCTGACCACGCCGGCCGCTTCACCGCCTGGAGAGAACGGGAATGGCGGCTTGAACTGATACTTGCCCTCGATGATCAGGGTGTCCGGGAAGTTGACTCCTGCGGCATGCACGTCCAGCAGGATCTCGTTCTTCTTCGGCAGTGGGCTTGCGACCTCTTCCAGCACCAGCGTTTCGGCGGGGCCGAAGGCTTTGCACAGCACGGCTTTCATCAGGGCTATTCCTTTGGGAGTGGTGGCCGATAAGTGTAGGAGTGTGAATCAGGCGGTCAACGAGCATGCCCGGTCCTGATAGTCAGCCATAAGCTTGTGCTTGGGCTCAGGCGGGCAGAGCTTTATGCTAGGCCGCAAACCGGATTAAGGAGCGAATTGTGAAAGCGTGGATCATCTTGCTGCTGGCCCTCTCCCTGCCGATGGCAGCCATGGCCGAAGAGGCCAAAGAAGGCGAAGCACCGAAAGTCAGCTACATCAGCCTGAGCCCGCCGTTCGTGGGTAACTACGGCTTGGATGGCAGCCCGAAACTCAAGGTCTATAAGGCTGACGTGGCCCTGCGGGTGACTGGCGATGCCTCGGCCCAGGCGGTCAAGGCCAACGAACCGCTGATCCGCAACCAGCTGGTGGCACTGTTCGCCCAGCAGACCACCGACACCATGAATAACGTCGAGGCCAAGGAAAAGCTGCGCCAGGAGGCCCTCAAGCAGGTGCAGCAAGTGATGAACGACGAAACCGGCAAGCCGGTAGTGGAAGACTTGTTGTTCAACAACCTGATCATTCAGTAGGCCTGCCCGCTGTAGGAGCTGGCTTGCCAGCGAAGACGCCCGAGAGGGCGATACAGGGCTGAGGCCCCTTCGCCGGCAAGCCGGCTCCTACGAGGTGTGGGTCATGAGGCGAGGCTCTTGCGAAAGCGCGCCAGGGCGATGGCGAAGAACAGCAGGCCGATCGCCGCCAGGGCCAGCAGGTCGGGCCAGACCACATTGACCCCGGCATCTCGGAACAGAATCGCTGCGCTGAGGCTGACGAAGTGCGTTGACGGCGAGCCTTGCATCACCCATTGCAGCCATTGCGGCATGCTGTCCAAAGGCGTGCTGCCACCGGACAACAGCAGCATCGGGATGATCACCGGGATCGCCAGCAAGCCGAACTGTGGGGTAGAGCGAGCCAGGGTGGCCAGGAAGATCCCCAGGGCGGTGCTGGCGAACAGATAGAGTGCGGTCACCATCAGGAACAGTCCCATTGAACCTGCCAGGGGTACTCCCAGTACGCCTTTGACGATCACCTCCAGCGATATCCAGGTGCACACCACCACCACCAGCATATTGCTCCAGACCTTCGCCAGCATGATCTCCAGGGCCGTCAGCGGCAGCACCAGCAGATGGTCGAGGGTGCCATGCTCGCGCTCGCGCAGCAGCGCGGTGCCGGTGAGCACGATAGCCAGGATGGTAATGTTGTTGACGATCTGGATCACCGCGAGGAACCAGCCGCCTTGCAGGTTGGTGTTGAACAGTGCTCGGGTGGTTAACAGCGCCGGGGCCTTGCTCGCGGCATCTGCCTGATTGGCATAGCTGAGCAGCTCGCGCTGGAAGATCCGGCCGATGTAGCCGGCGCCCATGAACGCCTGGCTCATGGCGGTGGCGTCGACGTTGACCTGTACCGCGGGTTGGCGCCCGGCCAGCAGGTCGCTCTGGAAGTTGGCGGGAACGTTGATCACGAACGTGTACTGGCCGCTGTCCATCACCGCGTCCAGCTGGTCATAGGGCAATGCTGCCGGGGTCTGGAACTCCGGTGGTTGCAGCGACTCGGCCAGTTGCCGTGATAGCGCGCTGTGGTCTTCATCCACCAAAGCCACGCTGGCGTTGTGCACACCGATCACCGAACCGGCAGCGGGCAGGTAGATGGCCACGGTGAAGGCATACAGCAGAAACAGCAGCAAGACGCTGTCGTGGCGCAGGCTGGTGAGTTCCTTCAGACCCAGGCGCAGGATGTGGGCAAGCCGGTTCATCAGACCTCCTGCTTTTTCAACATGACCAGGCTGAGCCCGGTGAAACCGAGGAAAAACCCGATCAGTGCCAGGCACTGGGGCCAGAGTTCGCGCAGGTCCAGGGCTTTGGTGAAGGTGCCGACGGCGATGTCGAGGAAGTATCCGGCGGGGAATAACTGCCCCATGATCGCCGCCGAACCGTCGAGGGACGAGCGCGGCACGATCAGCCCAGAGAACTGGATGGTTGGCAGGCTGGTGATGATCATGGTGCCGAGAATCGCTGCGATCTGAGTGCGAGTGAAGGCGGAGATCAGCAAGCCCATGCTGGTAGTGGCCAGCACGTAGAGCACGCCACCCAGGGCCAGGGTCAGGCCGCTGCCCTTGAAGGGAACGCCGAACAGCCAGCGGTTCATGGCCACCAGCAAGCCCAGGTTGATCAGGCTGACGGCCAGGTAGGGTGCCTGTTTGCCGAGGAGGAACTCCAGGCGGGTCAGGGGTGTGGCGTAGAAGTTGGTGATCGAGCCCAGTTCCTTCTCGCGGACGATGCCCAGGGCGGTGAGCATGGCCGGAATGAAGGCCAGGATCAGTGCCATGACTCCGGGGCCGATGGCGTTGACGCTGACCACGTCCTGGTTGTAGCGGAAGCGGGTTTCCAGCTTGGCTGCGGGCCTTGAGTGAAGTGCCGGGCTACTCTGCTCTGCCAGCAGTTGCAGGTTGGCCTGATGCACCGCCTCGACATAGTTGCGGCTGGTTTCCGCGCGAAACGGCATGCCACCGTCCAGCCAGGCGGCCACGGCAGGCTGGCGTCCGGCATACAGGTCGCGGCCGAAACCAGGGGGGATCTCCAGGGCCAGCTTGATCTCCGAGCGCTGCAGGCGTCGATGCAGTTCGGCGGAGTTGCGGATCGTCGGTTTTTCCTCGAAATAGCGTGAGCTGCGGAAGGCCTCCAGGTAGGCACGGCTTTGCGGCGTCTGGTCCTGGTCGTAGACCGCGAAGGCGAGCTTTTCCACATCCAGGGAAATGCCGTAGCCGAAGATCACCATCATGAAGATCGCTCCCAGCAGGGCAAAGCCCAGGCGCACCTTGTCTCGCAGCAGCTCCTTGCCCTCGCGGGTGGCCACTGCCAGCAGCCGGGCCAGGCTCAATCCCGAGCGGGCAGGTGCGAGGCCTGTAGTGTGGGCCGCAGATGCCGCCACCGGAGGCGGTGCAGGTGCGTCCGGTGCCCCTTGGGCGTCTTCCAGACAGCGGACGAAGGCAGCTTCCAACGTGTCGCCGGCAAACTGCTGTTGCAGTGCCGCCGGGGTGTCACAGGCCAGTACTTTTCCCGCGTGCATCAGCGAGATGCGATCGCAGCGCTGGGCTTCGTTCATGAAGTGGGTGGAGAGGAAGATGGTCACGCCCTGCTCCCGAGACAGCTCGATCAACAAGCGCCAGAAATCATCGCGGGCTGCCGGGTCGACCCCGGAGGTGGGTTCGTCGAGGATCAGCACTTCCGGGCGGTGCAGCACGGCCACTGCCAGGGACAGACGCTGGCGCAGCCCAAGGGGCAGGGCGCCGGACTGTTGTTCGGCGATCTCCCCCAGGTCGAAGCGTTGGATCAGCTCCTCGATACGTGGGCCGCTTTCGGCTTTCGGCAGGTCGAACAGGCGGGCGTGCAGCTCGAGGTTCTGGCGCACGCTGAGTTCGCCGTACAGGGAGAAACTCTGAGACATGAAGCCAACCCGCTTGCGGGTGGCCAGGTCCTTGGCATCCACCGGGTTACCCAGCAGCTTGGCGCTGCCCTCGCTGGCGGGCATCAGCCCGGTGAGGACTTTCATGGTGGTGGTCTTGCCGCAGCCGTTGGAGCCGAGGAAGCCGAAGATCTCCCCACGACCGATGGCGAAGCTGACCTTGTTGACGGCGGTGAAGTCCCCGAAGCGCAGGGTCAGCTCGTGGGCTTCGATGGCGATGTCCTGGTTGTCGCCCGAGCGCGGCGGGATCACCAGCGGCTGATTGTCGTGGCCGCTGTCGCCCTGGTAATGGGTGAAGGCGTCATCCAGCTTGCCGCTGGGCGTCACCTGCGCCAGTTCCTGACTCAGGCCCTGGGCGATCATCTTGCCGCGGTCGAGCATCAGGCAATGTTCGAACTGCTCGGCCTCTTCCATGTAGGCGGTGGCCACCAGCAGGGTCAGTTGCGGGCGTTGCTGGCGCACGTCTTCCACCAGTTCCCAGAAGCGCCGGCGCGAGAGCGGGTCGACCCCGGTGGTGGGTTCGTCGAGGATCAGCAGGTCCGGCTCATGGATCAGCGCACAGCACAGGCCGAGCTTCTGTTTCATCCCGCCGGACAGTTTGCCGGCCGGCCGTTCGGCAAAGCGCAGCAGATCGGTGGCCAGCAGCAGGCTGTGCATGCGCTGCTCACATTCGTCACGGGGCAGGCCGAACAGCGTGGCAAAGAAACGGATGTTCTCGCTGATGGACAGCTCGGGATACAGGTTGCCCCCCAAGCCTTGGGGCATGAAGGCAATGCGCGGGTAGAGGCTGCTGCGGTGGCGGCGCTGGGAAATGGCGCCACCGAGCACATCCAGCTCACCCTGCTGGAGCTTCTTGACCCCGGCGATCAGCCCGAGAAGGCTCGACTTGCCGGCACCGTCTGGCCCGATAAGGCCGCAGCGGGTGCCTGCCGGCAGGCTGAAGCTGATGTCTATCAGCGCTTGCTGTGAGCCGTAGCGATGGCTGATGCCGGTCGCTTGCAGCGCCAGGCCGCTCATTTCAGGTTAGCCGGCCAGTCCACGGGAGCGGTGCGCACATAACCGGCACCGGGCATTCCCGGCTTGGCCTGGGGCACGGACGCGGGTTGGGTCAGGCGCACCTTGACCCGGAACACCAGCTTTTGGCGCTCGTCCCGGGTTTCCACCTCTTTAGGGGTGAATTGGGATTTGGCTGCGACGAAGCTGATCTTCGCCGGCAGCGGCTGGTTGGGCAGGGCATCGAGGAGAATCCGCGACTCATCGCCAACTGTCAGGCGCCCAGTGACCGAGGCCGGCAGGTAGAGGTTCATGTACTGGTCGTTGGGGTCGATCAGCAACAGGACCCGACCGCCAGCCCCCAGTACTTCGCCGGGCTCGGCCAGGCGCAGTTGGATAATACCGTCGATGGGGGCTCGCAGGCTGCTGTCGTCGATCTCACTGGTGAGCTGGGCAACTTGGGCCTGGGCGGCGCCGATAGCCGCCTTGACCGCAGCGACCTGGGCTTGGGCCGCCAGTACCGCAGCATTGCCGGTGTTCAGTCGAGCCTGTTGCTGGTCAATGATCTGCTGGCTGGCGAAGCCGCGTCTGAACAGCTCCTGGGAGCGCTTGAGTTCCTGATTGGCCAGGAGCAGTTCGCTCTGGCGCAACTGCACGTTGGCTTGTGCCGCGGACAGGTTTTCCCGGGTTCGCACTACTTCGGCCTCGGCCTGATTGCGCTGGGCTTCGAGGGTCCGGGTATCCATGCGTGCCAGCAACTGGCCCTGGAGTACCTTGTCGCCTTCATTGACCCGTACTTCCGCCAGGCGCCCGGGGATTTTGCTGGCGATCTGTACCTCGGTGGCTTCGAGCCGCCCATTGCCCATGCTCAGCCCTTCGGGCAGGCGATCCCGCAGGGATTTCCAGTAGCCAAAGCCACCCGCGGCGAGCAACAGAATCAAGAGGGAGACAGCGAAAAGACGGGAAGAACGGTGGTTCGTCGACATGTATCTGCGTCCTGCGGCTATAGCATCCTAGTTTGACGGATCAAGGCTTTTGGCAGCTTGATGCTCGTCAAATGAAAGGGGCAAGCCTAAACCTATTGTCCGCAAGCTGCATGACGATCAGGGCAAAAAAACCTGGAGTCGGCGCCGTGCCGGTTGCCAGGCCACGGCGTATGGGGCTTAGCGCTCAGCGCAGGGCGAGCACCGCCGCCCACTGATCTGCGGTGACCGGCATGACCGACAGGCGACTGCCTTTTTGCACCAGGGGCATCTCGGCGAGTGCGGTTTGCTGCTTGAGGTAATCCAGGCGCAGGACCTTGTCGAAGGTTTCCACATGGGCCACGTCGATGGCGCTCCAGGCATTCTTCTCGGCGCTGGACTTGGGGTCGAAATAGACGCTGTCAGGTTCCAGGGCAGTAGGGTCCGGGTAGGCCGCCTGGATAATTCGGCCTATGCCGGCGATACCCGGTTCCGGGCAACTGGAGTGGTAGAAAAAGAACTCGTCGCCGACCGCCATGGCACGCAGGAAGTTGCGTGCCTGGTAGTTGCGTACCCCATCCCAGCGGGCTTGGCCGAGTTGCTGCAGACCCTCGATCGAGAGTTCATCCGGCTCGGACTTCATCAGCCAATAGGCCATCTTTCTTCCCCTCCAAAGGGTGATTGGGCAGGTTGTCGGGCAATTTTATGACAAACCGACGGTCGGTTGACGTCAGCGTTTGCGTGTCGGTTCACGTTATCGCAGAATGCCGGGATTTTAAGCTTGACGCTGCTGCACGGCCTGTTATGGAACCCGCTGCTGTCATCGTGTGTGATTTGCCTGAGGGGGGGCAATCGATGAAACGCCAACCGGATTTACTATGGATTTTGGTTATTTTGTTCGGTTTGGGCGTGGTGACCACCGGTTATGCCCAAAGCTTGTGGTCCAACAAGACCGATGCGCCGATCGAGATCGCCCAACAGCAGCCGCAACCGTTTAAGCGTTGAGCCAGGCCTGGCGCCGCGGTTTGGATGTTGCGCCTATCGGCTGAAGTACCACCCCTGATCAGTCACGGTGCCGTGCAACGGCACATCCCAGCTGGCCTGATCCAGTCTTTCGACTTTCTGGCATTCATGAGCCAGCCCCAACAGCTTTGGCTTGCGCCAGCTCTTGCGCCGCGCGAGATAGGCCAGGCTGCGGTCATAGAAACCGCCGCCCATTCCCAGGCGTCCGCCTTGTTCATCGAATCCCACCAGTGGCAGGAGCACCAGGTCCAAAGCCCAGACCTTGCGTTGCCGTGCAGCATTGACCCTGGGTTCGAGGATGCGAAAACGATTGGGTCGCAGCTTTTCTCCCGGTCGAATGCGCTGGAAGACCATCTTGGTTCGTGGCCAGGCACTGAGCACCGGCAGGTAGGTGGTCTTGCCCCGGCGCTGGGCGGCGCGCAGCAGCAGGCGTGGATCGATCTCACCATCGGTAGGCAAATACAGCGACAGGTGCTTCGCCCTGCGAAACGCTGGATTCTGCGCCAGTTGGCGGTACAGGCCGCGGGCAGCTTGGCGTTGTTGGGCTGATGTCAGGGCGCGACGGGCTTTACGCAGCATGCGTCGAAGTTGCGGGCGGGAAAGCGGCGCAGGTTCGGTCATGGAAGAGGCTATGCAAGGTCGGATATGGCAGAACAGCCTACCCGGAAAAACCAACGCCAGCATGGATAACTGGCATTGGTCGGTAATTCAGGCTCCCCGGGCGAACCGCTGTCGACTTAGCCCTTGAACCCGAAAGTTCAAGGCGGAAGATGCAGCAGGCTTTAAGGCTTTCCGTCTAGCGGACATGCACACCAGCCCAACGTGCAACTTCCAGGGTAGTGCGAATCGGCTCAGGGACATCGCCAACTGGCAAGCACCCCAGGGAGTGGCGGAAGTATACCGCAACCTCGATCAGGAATCAGCTTTGCTTGTGTCCGAATCAGTGGCCAGAACCAGGTCAACGCGATCCAGCAGATCCCGCACTTGTTCGCGGGTTGTCGCACTGGCCTGCACATCCGGACGCTCCTGACGGTGCAGCAGGTCGTGAGTGATGTTCAGGGCGGCCATGACGGCAATGCGGTCGGCGCCAATGACTTTGCCGCTGCTGCGAATTTCGCGCATCTTGCCGTCCAGGTAGCGGGCTGCACTCACCAGGTTGCTGCGCTCTTCCTGGGGACAGATGATTGAATACTCTTTGTCGAGGATCTGCACGGTAACGCTATTGCTTGAACTCATGAGTCTTGCTCCAGGGCCTTGAGGCGCGAAATCATCGATTCGACCTTACGCCGGGCGATTTCGTTTTTTTCAATGAGGTGCGCGCGTTCCTCGCGCCAGGTCTTTTCCTGAGCTAATAAGAGTGCGTTTTGACTCTTTAGTTGCTCGACCCGGGTAATAAGCAGTTCGAGTCTGGCCATCAGTGCGTGCAGGTCGGTGTCTTCCATTGTGTCCCACTGAAGTTGGTCTGATGAGTGGCAACTGGCTGAGCAGCGCCTGGAAGGGCTGAACAGTCCTGGCGCATCTGGCGCTGCCCGGTCGGCAATCTGTCATTCGCCCAACGCCTCGCGGACCGTTGTGACGGGGCGCAAAGCACAACGCGGCGCTGGCAATGAATGATGACACGCCCTACGATACAAGGCCTTCATTCTAGACATTGCGCCGCTTGGCGCCTAGCTGCCCATGCCCATTCAGAATTCCCCGTATAACGCCTTCGCCACCCTGCTCAGCAGCAGTGGTCATCCTGTTTCTCCTGCCGAATTGCACGGCCTGTTGCTGGGTCGCAGTTGCGCCGGCGCCGGGTTCGAGGTCGATGGTTGGCTGGTGGACGCCACCGAACTGCTCGAAGGCGAACCGCAAGACAACGTGCGCAACGCCTTGATCGGCCTGCAGGAAATGGTCAAGGGCGAGCTCACCAGCGACGACATGACCGTGGTCCTGTTGCTGCCCAGCGATGACGCGCCACTGGCCGAACGTGCCGCGGCCCTGGGTCAGTGGTGCCAGGGGTTCCTCGCCGGTTTCGGCCTCAACTCCCGTGACAGCAGCTCCTTGAGCGTCGAGGCCACGGAAGTGTTGCAGGACCTTGCCGCTATCGCCCAGGTGCAGGACGCGTTGGAAGAATCCGACGACGGTGAAGGCGACTACATGGAAGTGATGGAGTACCTGCGGGTCGCACCGTTGCTGCTGTTCACCGAAACCAACAAGACCGTTGCACCGGCTGCCAAGCCTTCTCTGCACTGACTGACAGGGAACTGCATCTGCCCATGATTCATATCCCGAAAGCGGAATACAGCCGTCGCCGCAAGGCACTCATGGCGCAGATGGAGCCCAACAGTATCGCGATCCTGCCGGCGGCGGCCGTGGCCATTCGCAACCGCGATGTGGAACACGTCTACCGCCAGGACAGCGACTTCCAGTACCTCAGCGGTTTCCCCGAGCCCCAGGCGGTGATCGTGCTGATGCCCGGGCGCGAGCATGGCGAGTACGTGCTGTTCTGTCGCGAGCGCAATGCCGAGCGTGAGCTTTGGGACGGCCTGCGGGCCGGACAGGAAGGCGCGATCCGCGACTATGCTGCGGACGATGCGTTCCCCATCACCGATATCGACGACATTCTCCCTGGCCTGATCGAGGGGCGTGACCGGGTCTATTCGGCCATGGGCAGCAACCCGGAATTCGACCGCCACCTGATGGACTGGATCAACGTGATCCGCTCTAAAGCGCACCTCGGCGCCCAGCCACCGAACGAATTCGTTGCCCTGGATCATCTGCTGCATGACATGCGCCTGTATAAATCGGCGGCAGAAGTGAAGGTGATGCGCGAAGCGGCGCGAATTTCCGCCCAGGCCCATATCCGTGCGATGCAGGCCAGCCGTGCCGGTTTGCATGAGTTCAGCCTGGAAGCCGAGCTGGACTACGAGTTTCGCAAGGGCGGGGCGAAGATGCCGGCTTATGGCTCCATCGTCGCGGCTGGGCGCAACAGCTGCATCCTGCACTATCAGCAGAATGACGCCGTGCTCAAGGACGGTGACCTGGTGCTGATCGACGCCGGTTGTGAAATCGACTGCTATGCCAGCGATATCACCCGAACCTGGCCGGTCAATGGCAAGTTCTCTCCCGAGCAGAAGGCGATCTACGAACTGGTGTTGGCTTCTCAGGAAGCCGCCTTTGCCGAGATCGCCCCGAACAAGCACTGGAACCAGGCCCATGAGGCGACGGTACGGGTGATTACCTCCGGCCTGGTGGACCTGGGCCTGCTGGAAGGCGATGTCGATGAGCTGATTGCCAGCGAGGCCTACAAGGTGTTCTACATGCACCGTGCTGGACACTGGCTAGGCATGGATGTGCACGACGTCGGCGAATACAAGGTCGGCGGCGAGTGGCGGGTGTTGGAGGTCGGCATGGCGCTGACTGTGGAGCCGGGCATCTATATCTCCCCGGGCAACCAGCAAGTAGCGAAGAAGTGGCGCGGCATTGGCGTGCGCATCGAGGACGACGTGGTAGTGACCAAGCAGGGCTGTGAAATTCTGACGGACGGCGTGCCGAAACGGATCGCCGAGATCGAGGCACTGATGCTCACTGCCCGGACCCAGGCGCTATGAGCCGGGTCAATCTGGCAATCATTGGTGGCGGCCTGGTAGGCGCCAGCTTGGCCTTGGCCCTGCAGGCCGGCGCCAAGGCCCGTGGCTGGAAGATCGTGCTGATCGAGCCGTTTGCCCCCGGCGACAGTTTCCAGCCCAGCTACGACTCGCGCTCTTCGGCCCTGTCCTTCGGTGCCCGGCAGATCTACCAGCGCCTGGGGTTGTGGCAGGAAATCTCCCGTCGCGCCGAGCCCATCAAGCAGATCCATGTGTCTGATCGCGGGCGGTTTTCCACTGCGCGCCTGTCGGCCATGGAAGAGGGGGTTCCAGCCCTGGGTTATGTGGTGGAGAACGCCTGGCTTGGCCAATGCCTGTGGCAAGGCCTGGACAAGGATGTGATCAGTTGGCGCTGCCCGGCTGAAGTCACCCGCCTGGAGCCGCTGGAAGGCGGCTATCGCCTGACCCTCAATGACGAAACCACTCTGGAGTGCGACCTGGCAGTGCTCGCCGACGGCGGCCGCTCCGGCTTGCGCGAAAAACTGGGGATCGGGGTCAAGAACCGTCCCTACAACCAGAGCGCGCTGATTGCCAACATCACCCCCAGCGAAGCCCACAACGGTATGGCCTTCGAGCGCTTCACCGATGATGGGCCGATGGCCCTGCTGCCGTTGCCGGAAAATCGCTGCGCACTGATCTGGACCCGCCAGGGCATGGATGCGCAGCGCCTGGCCGACCTGGATGAGCGCAGTTTCCTCAGCGAATTGCAGGGTGTGTTCGGCTATCGCCTGGGGACCCTGAAACAAGTGGGCGCCCGGCACCTGTATCCGCTGTCCCTGGTGGAAGCCGAAGAGCAGGTACGCCCGCATCTGGTGGTCCTGGGCAACGCCGCCCACAGCCTGCACCCGATTGCCGGCCAGGGTTTCAACCTGTCGCTGCGTGATGCCCAGGCGTTGGCGGATGCCTTGTTGGCCAGTGAGCAGCCTCCGGGTGATTTTGCGGTCCTGCAGGCCTATCGCGAGCGCCAACGCCAGGACCAGAACCTGACAGTGGGCTTCTCCGATCAGGTCACGCGGCTGTTCGGCAGCAAGCTACCGCTGTTGTCCGTGGGGCGCAATTTGGGATTGCTTGGACTGGATCTGCTGCCCCCGGCCAAACGCTGGTTTGCACGTCAGGCCATGGGCCTGGGTACCCGCCCGGATGCGTGACTGGTTGACCCGGCGCGTCGGCAAGGCACGCCTGCTGCGCTGGTTGCTGAGCCTGTATCCACCCTATCTGGGAGCCGGTGTGCGGGTGCGGTACATCAGCGCGGACTTCCGCGAAGTCCAGGTGTCCATGGGCTTGGGCTGGTACAACCGCAACTATGTCGGGACCCAGTTCGGCGGCAGCCTGTATTCGATGGTGGACCCGTTTTTCATGCTGATGTTGATGGAAAGCCTCGGTCGCGACTACATCGTCTGGGACAAGGCCGCGGCCATCGACTTCATTGCACCGGGCAAGGGCCCGGTGTTTGCCCGGTTCAGCATCGATCAGGCGCTGCTGGATGAGATCCGCCGGCAGACCGCCAGCGGCGAGA
Source organism: Pseudomonas sp. Fl4BN1 (assembly GCF_009908285.1). Taxonomy (GTDB): domain Bacteria; phylum Pseudomonadota; class Gammaproteobacteria; order Pseudomonadales; family Pseudomonadaceae; genus Aquipseudomonas. The sequence goes on along the minus strand of NZ_JAAARM010000002.1, from coordinate 212,841 downwards.
AGTACCTGCCGCAGTTGCAGGTGGAGATTCACGACGGCTCCGGCACCTTGGTGGCGCGGGTCGATAAAACCCTTTACGTGCGGCTCAAGCCGCAAGCGAGACAGGCTTAAAGCATGGAAATGCGCGCAGATGTGCTGATTGTCGGAGCCGGAATGGTCGGCAGTGCCTTGGCGCTGGCGTTGCAGGGCAGCGGCCTGGAAGTGCTGTTGCTCGATGGCGGCCCTTTGAGTGTCAAGCCTTTCGACGCCGAATCGCCTTTCGAACCGCGGGTCAGCGCCTTGTCGGCGGCCAGCCAGCGGATTCTGCAGCGCCTCGGTGTCTGGGATGGCGTCGCTAGCCGACGCAGCAGTCCCTATTGCGACATGCAGGTCTGGGATGGCAGTGGCACCGGGCAGATTCACTTCTCGGCGTCCAGCGTGCATGCCGAGGTACTCGGGCACATTGTCGAGAACCGCGTGGTCCAGGATGCCCTGCTTGAGCGTCTGCACGAATGCGATATCGGCCTGTTGGCCAATGCGCGATTGGAGCAGATGCGTCGCTCCGGCGATGACTGGCTGCTGACCCTGGCGGACGGTCGGGTATTGCGCGCGCCGCTGGTGATCGCCGCCGACGGTGCCAACTCGGCGGTGCGTCGTCTCACCGGATGCGCCACCCGCGAGTGGGATTATCTGCACCATGCCATCGTTACCAGCGTGCGCTGTAGCCAGCCTCACCAACTGACGGCCTGGCAGCGTTTCACTGATACCGGGCCACTGGCTTTTCTGCCGTTGGTACGAGATGGACAGCACGATTGGTGCTCGATCGTCTGGTCCACCACGCCTGCTGAGTCCGAGCGCCTGATGGCCCTGGACGACGCAAGCTTCTGTGCTGAACTGGAGCGCGCCTTCGAAGGCCGCCTGGGCAGTGTGCTCGGCGCCGATCCACGGCTCTGCGTGCCGCTGCGCCAGCGGCATGCCAAGCGCTATGTGGCAGAAGGCTTGGCACTGATTGGTGACGCCGCCCATACCATTCACCCGCTGGCGGGGCAGGGGGTCAATCTGGGCTTCCTCGACGCTGCAGTGCTGGCGGAAGTGCTGTTGCAGGCACTCAGCCGTGGCGAACGCCTGGCCGAGGTCAAGGTGCTGAGCCGTTTCGAGCGCCGGCGCATGCCGCATAACTTGGCGCTGATGGCGGCCATGGAGGGTTTTGAACGGCTGTTCCAGGCCGATCCGCTGCCACTGCGCTGGCTGCGCAATACCGGTTTGAAGATGGTCGATCAGATGCCCGAGGCCAAAGCCTTGTTCGTACGTCAGGCACTGGGGCTCAGTGGCGATCTGCCGGAGTTGGCCAAGGCGTAGGCGCTGGCTTGCCGACGAAGGGGCCACTGCTTCCGGGTGGCCTCTTCTGCGCAACATCTCGTAACTCCTCAACGCCGGGTTCGGTTGAGAAGCTAAATGTGAGTCCTTATCATTTCGCCTCATTTTGAATTCGAGAGACCGCTCCCATGTTGGCACCGAAGCGTCTACTGACCGCCCTGGCACTCACACTCATCGGTGGCACCGCCTATGCCGCTGATGAAGTCGTGGTCTACTCCTCGCGTATCGATGAGCTGATCAAGCCGGTGTTCGATGCCTACACCCAAAAGACTGGGGTGAAGATCAAGTTCATCACCGACAAGGAAGCGCCGCTGATGCAGCGGATCAAGGCCGAAGGCGAGAACGCCACCGCCGACCTGCTGCTCACCGTGGATGCGGGAAACCTCTGGCAGGCTGAGCAGATGGGCATCCTGCAGCCGTTCACCTCCAAGGTCATCGACAGCAACATTCCCCTGCAATACCGCTCCTCCAATCACGCCTGGACCGGTCTTAGCCTGCGGGCACGGACCCTGGCCTACTCCACCGACCGGGTCAAACCTTCCGAGTTGACCAGCTACGAAGCCCTGGCGGGCAAGCAGTGGGAAGGCCGCCTGTGCCTGCGTACCGCGAAGAAGGTCTACAACCAGTCGCTGACCGCGACCCTGATCGAAACCCACGGTGCCGAGAAGACCGAAGAGATCATCAAGGGCTGGGTCAACAACCTGTCCACCGATGTATTTTCCGACGACATCGCAGTGCTGGAGGCGATCAACGCCGGGCAATGCGACGTCGGCATCGTCAACACCTACTACTACGGCCGCCTGCACAAGCAAAAGCCGAACCTGGCGGTGAAGCTGTTCTGGCCGAACCAGGCTGATCGCGGGGTGCACGTCAACCTGTCGGGCATTGGCCTGACCAAGCATGCACCGCATCCGGAAGCGGCCAAGGCGCTGGTGGAGTGGATGACCACGCCTGAAGCGCAGAAGATCTTTGCCGACGTCAACCAGGAATTCCCGGCCAACCCGGCCGTAGAGCCTTCTGCGGAAGTGGCCAGTTGGGGCAAGTTCGTGGCCGACACCCTGCCGGTCGAGATTGCCGGCAAGCGCCAGGCCGAAGCCATCCGCTTGATGGATCGCGCTGGCTGGAATTGAGCCTGCCGTTATACTGCGCCCCGCTTCTGCGGGGCGTTTTCTTTAACGGCCGGCAGCAGCGGGCTTGCCCGCGATGACCGTGCCGCGCACTCCCTGTAACTGCCATCTGCCCGAGAGTTTTTTGTGGCCCATCCCGCCCAACGTCGCTGGTATCCCCTGGTCTTTGCCGTAGCGGCCCTGGTCCTGTTGCCGCTGAGCGTGTTGCTGTTGTCCTGGCAGGCGATCGATACACAGATCTGGTCCCACTTGTGGGACACGCAGATGCCGCGTCTGTTGAGCAACACCCTGATCCTGGTGCTCGGCGTGGGCGTGGGCGTCACGCTGTTGGGCGTGAGCCTGGCGTGGCTCACCAGTCTCTGCGAGTTCCCCGGACGACGCTGGCTGGATTGGGCGCTGATGTTGCCGTTCGCGATTCCGGCCTACGTGCTGGCCTTTGTCTTTGTCGGCTTGCTGGATTTTTCCGGGCCGGTGCAGAGTTTGCTGCGGGATTGGTTCGGCAGCGGCTTGCGCCTGCCCAGGGTACGCTCCACCGGTGGGGTGATCCTGGTGCTGGTGCTGGTGTTCTATCCCTATGTCTATCTGTTGGCGCGCAACGCTTTCCTGGCCCAGGGCAAGGGCTTGATGGAGGCCGCACGAGTCCTTGGGCAATCCCCCTGGCAGGCGTTCTGGCGCGTGGCATTGCCCATGGCGCGGCCGGCCATTGGCGCCGGTGTGGCTTTGGCGCTGATGGAGACCCTGGCGGATTTCGGCGCCGTGTCGGTGTTCAATTTCGACACCTTCACCACAGCCATCTACAAGACCTGGTATGGCTTCTTCAGCCTCTCCAGTGCCGCGCAGTTGGCCAGTCTGTTGCTGCTGGTGGTGATGTTGGTGCTGTACGGCGAGCGGCGAGCCCGGGGAGCCAGCCGCACCGGCAACGAGCGGCCCCGGGGCAAGGCCTTGTATCACCTGCGGGGAATCAAGGCGGTGGCGGCCACTGGCTGGTGCCTGCTGGTGTTCGCCTGTGCATTCGTGATCCCGCTGCTGCAATTGCTGGCGTGGTTCTGGCAGCGCGGGCGCTTCGACCTGGATGAGCGTTATGCCGGGCTGATTATCCATACCTTGTATCTGGGGGGCATGGCAGCGTTGATTACCGTCAGTGTGGCGTTGCTGCTGGCATTCGCTCGGCGCCTGGCGCCGACCCGGGGCATCCGCGCCGGGGTCAGCCTGGCCAACCTGGGTTATGCCTTGCCTGGCTCGGTGCTCGCGGTGTCGATCATGCTGGCCTTCAGTTATCTGGATCGCGAGCTGGTGATTCCGCTTTCCAGCTGGCTGGGCGGGGCCGGCAAGCCGCTGTTGCTGGGTAGCCTCAGTGCGTTGTTGCTGGCTTATCTGGTGCGTTTCATTGCCGTGGCTTACGGGCCGCTGGAAAACAGTCTGGAGCGGATTCGCCCATCGCTGCCCGAAGCTGCGCGCAGCCTGGGGGTTGGTGGTCCGCGACTGTTTTTCAAAGTGTATCTGCCGCTGTTGCTGCCCGGGACCTTGAGCGCGGCCCTGCTGGTGTTCGTCGATGTGCTCAAGGAAATGCCCGCCACCTTGCTGATGCGCCCGTTCGGCTGGGACACGCTGGCGGTGCGGATCTTTGAAATGACCAGTGAAGGGGAGTGGGCGCGGGCTTCGCTGCCAGCGTTGACTTTGGTGTTGGTGGGCCTGTTGCCGGTGATTGGCCTGATCCGTCGCTCGGCCCATCGAATCGGTTAGGTGCCAGCCTTCCACCTTGCAGCTACAATGCGCGGCATTCGGTGCGGCCTGTTGTTTGGCCGGGACGCTGAAATCGGCTGAAAGCCATCTATTTCAAGGCTTCCACCCTTGCAGCGCCAGTCCGCACCCTCGCCACGCCCGGAAGGAGAAACCCATGGGACAGCGTACGCCTCTGTATGACCTGCATCTCGCCCTCGGCGCGAAAATGGTCGATTTTGGCGGTTGGGATATGCCCTTGCATTACGGCTCGCAGGTCGAGGAGCACCATCAGGTGCGACGTGATTGCGGTGTGTTCGATGTATCCCACATGACCGTGATCGATGTCAGCGGCGTCCAGGCCAAGGCCTGGCTCCAGCAGTTGCTGGCCAATGACGTCGAACGCCTGAAAAGCCCCGGCCAGGCTTTGTACAGCACCATGCTCAATGAGCGTGGCGGCATTGTCGACGACATGATCGTCTACCGTCTCGAAGACGCTTATCGCCTGGTGGTCAACGCCGCTACCCGGGAGCAGGACCTGGCCTGGATGCAGCTGCAACTGGGGGACTTCCAGGTGCAACTGCACGAGCGCCAGGAGCTGGCCATGCTGGCAATCCAGGGGCCTCAGGCGCGAAACCGGATTGCCGAGCTGGTCACCCAGTCTCGGGGAATACTGATCCAGCAACTCAAGCCTTTCGAAGGCCGCGCCGACGGCGACTGGTTTATTGCCCGTACCGGTTACACCGGCGAGGACGGTCTGGAGATTGTCTTGCCTGCCGAACAGGCGCCGGCATTCTTCAACGACCTGGTCGGGGCGGGGATTTCACCGATTGGCCTGGGTGCGCGGGATACCTTGCGCCTGGAAGCCGGGATGAACCTCTACGGCCAGGACATTCACCAGGATGTGTCGCCGCTGGCGGCGAACATGGCCTGGAGCATTGCCTGGGAGCCGGCATCACGCAAATTCATTGGTCGTATGGCGCTGGAGGCTGAACGAGCATCCGGCGTGAAGCAGAAACTGGTGGGTTTGGTTCTGGAAGAACGCGGGGTTCTGCGCGCTCATCAGGTGGTTCGCATCGCGGATGTTGGCGAAGGTGAGATCACCAGTGGTAGTTTCTCCCCTACGCTGAGTAAATCGATCGCACTGGCGCGGGTGCCGATGGCCACCGCCGACCGTGCTGAAGTGGAAATCCGTGGCAAGTGGTACCCGGTTCGGGTGGTCAAGCCGACCTTCGTGCGCCATGGCAAAACCTTGATCTAACTTTTTGCAGCCGGCATTGGCCGCTGACATTTCTTCTTGAGGACACAGAACATGAGCGATATCCCTGCCCACCTGCGTTTTGCCGAAAGTCACGAATGGGCCCGTCTGGAGGCCGACGGCAGTGTGACCGTGGGTATTAGCGACCACGCCCAGGAAGCCCTGGGCGATGTGGTGTTCGTCGAGCTGACCGAAGTCGGCACTGTATTTGGTGCAGGGGATCAGGCCGGTGTGGTTGAGTCGGTGAAAGCCGCTTCCGACATCTATGCCCCGGTGGCTGGTGAAGTGATCGCGGTCAACGAAGAGTTGAGCGCCAGTCCCGAGCTGCTCAACAGCGACCCGTACGGCGCCTGGATCTTCAAGCTCAAGCCGAGCAATCTGGCCGATCTGGACAAGTTGCTGGACGCTGCCGGTTACCAGGCCGCCATCGGCGAGTAACCCGGTTCCGCGAGCAAGCCTGCTTTCCTTCCAAGCAAGCTTGCTCGCGAACGCGTTAAGCGTGCTACCCGTTAGTACTGCAACGCTTCTTTCACTGCGGCCACTGCACGTTCCACATCGGCTTTGTTCATGGCGCTGAACATCGGCAACGAGACGATCAGTCGACCGACCCGTTCTGCCACTGGGAACATGCCCTCCTTGAAGCCGCGTTCGCGGTACAGGCTCAGCAAGTGAATGGGCGGATAGTGATAGCCAATGCCGATCCCCCGCTCTTGCATCTGCTCCATGAAGGTCGCGCGAGCCGGTTTGCCATCCTTGCGCTCCGGCAACACCAGCTGGAACAGGTGCCAGTTGCTGTTGGTGAAGTCCGCTGGCGGTAGCTGGGCGCCGTAGCGGGCTTCGAAATCGCTGCCAAAACACTCGAAGTAATGCTGGGCCAGCTCACGTCGGTGGGCGGTGATCTTCTCGATATGGGCAAATTGTCCCAGGCCGATGGCCGCGGCGACATCGGTCATGTTGAACTTGCCCCCCAGCACATCCACGTCCAGGCCGTCGAAACCGCTACGGGTAACCCCTTGCAGGCGATATTTCTCGGCCAGGCGTACTTCCTCCGGCGTATTCAGGACCAGGCAGCCGCCCTCGGACGAGGTGACGTTCTTGTTGGCCTGGAAGCTGAACGACACCAGGTCGCCGCCGGCGCCAATGCGCTGGCCATTCCAGCTGGAGCCCAGGGCCTGGGCCGCATCTTCCACGACCCGCAGGTTGTGCTTTTTGGCCAGGGCGTACAAATGGTCCATGTCCACCGGCAAGCCAGCCAGGTACACCGGGATAATGGCTTTGGTACGTGGCGTGATGGCCGCTTCGATCTGGGCCAGGTCGATGTTGCGGGTGACCGGGTCGATGTCGGCGAACACCGGTGTGGCGCCCACTTCGAGAATCACGTTGGCGGTTGCGACCCAGGAAATGGGGGTGGTGATGACTTCATCTCCAGGACCTATGCCGGCGATCCGCAAGGCGATTTCCATGGTGCAAGTGCCGGAGTTGAACGTGCGTACCGGACGCCCGCCAAAGAACTCCGAGAGTTGTGCTTCGAAGGCCTGGACCTTGGGACCGCTGGTGATCCATCCCGAACGCAGCACGTCGCCGACAGCGGCGATGGTGGCTTCATCGATGGTGGGTTTGGAGAACGGCAGGAAAGGCAGTTGGCTCATGACGATGGGACACCCGATAAGCGGACGATAAGAGCATGGGTTGAGGCGCGCCAGGGCTGGCGCGCGGACGCCCTGCATGATGGTACCGATTGCCTCGGGACGCCAGCACGTCGATGGGTGAAATCGACTGCTATGCTGCTTTGCACCCTGTTGCATCGACGCTGAGCGCCGTTTATCGGAGAGAGCCTGTCATGTCCCAGTCGCCATCCCTGAGCCAGTTACGCGAGCCCAACGCATTTCTCAACCGGCACCTGGGGCCCGATGCCGAGGAGCAGCAGGCCATGCTCGCCAGCCTTGGGCTGGGCAGCCGGGTCGAGTTGATCGAGCAGACGGTGCCGCCGGGAATTCGCCTCAATCGTGCCCTGGACCTGCCACCGGCCCTCGATGAATCTGCCGCCCTGGCAAAGCTCAGGGGTTATGCCGCACAAAATCAGCTGTTTACCAGCCTGATCGGCATGGGCTACCACGGCACCCTGACGCCGACGGTGATTCTGCGCAATGTGCTGGAGAACCCCGGCTGGTACACCGCCTATACACCTTATCAACCCGAGATTGCCCAGGGCCGGCTCGAGGCCTTGCTGAACTTCCAGCAGATGACCATCGATCTCACCGGCCTCGACCTGGCCAATGCCTCGCTGCTGGACGAAGCCACCGCAGCTGCCGAAGCCATGGCCCTGGCCAAGCGCGTGGCCAAGTCCAAGAGCAATCTGTTCTTTGTCGACCAGCACTGCCATCCCCAGACTATTTCCGTGGTCCGCACCCGTGCCGAAGGTTTCGGTTTCGAGCTGATCGTCGACGCTGTGGAAAACCTGTCCGCGCATCAGGTGTTCGGTGCTCTGTTGCAGTACCCGGATACCCAAGGCGAGATCCGTGACCTGCGGCCGCTGATCGACCAGCTGCACGCCCAGCAGGCCCTGGCCTGTGTTGCTGCCGACTTGCTCAGCCTGCTGCTGTTGACTCCACCGGGCGAACTGGGGGCCGATGTGGTCTTGGGTTCTTCCCAGCGTTTTGGCGTGCCGATGGGTTATGGCGGCCCTCATGCTGCGTTTTTTGCTTGTCGCGACGAGTACAAGCGGGCGATGCCCGGGCGCATCATTGGCGTGTCCAGGGATACTCGGGGCCAGGTGGCCTTGCGCATGGCCTTGCAAACCCGCGAGCAACATATTCGTCGCGAGAAGGCCAACTCCAACATATGCACTGCCCAGGTGCTGCTGGCCAATATCGCCAGCTTCTATGCGGTCTACCACGGTCCCCAAGGGCTCAAGCGCATTGCCCAGCGGGTGCACCGGCTGACCTGCATCCTGGCGGCAGGTCTTGAGCGCCATGGCATCGTGCGACTCAATCGGCACTTTTTCGACACCTTGACCCTGGAGGTGGGCGGCAGCCAGACCGCGATCATCGAAAGCGCCAAGGCACTGCAGATCAACCTGCGGATTGTTGGCCGTGGTCGGTTGGGACTGAGCCTTGATGAGACCTGTGATGAAACCACCGTGGCCCGGTTGCTGGATGTGTTCCTGGGCGCTGACCACGGGCTGGATGTCACCGGACTGGACGCCGAGGAACTGCAGTCAGGCCTTCCTGACGAGCTGCTGCGCCGCAGCCGCTACCTGACCCATCCGGTGTTCAGCGCCCATCACAGCGAAACCGAGATGCTGCGCTACCTCAAGCAGTTGGAGAACAAGGACCTGGCGCTCAACCAGTCGATGATCCCCCTGGGCTCCTGCACCATGAAGCTCAACGCCAGCAGCGAAATGATCCCCATTACCTGGCCGGAGTTCGCCAATCTGCATCCCTTCGCCCCCCGGGAGCAGGCTGTCGGTTATGGGTTGATGATCGAGGAGTTGGAGCGCTGGCTGTGCGCCATTACCGGTTTCGAGGCCATCTGCATGCAACCCAACTCCGGTGCCCAGGGCGAGTACGCCGGGCTGTTGGCCATTCGTCGATACCACGAGAGTCGCCATCAGGGGGATCGGCATATCTGCCTGATACCGGCCTCGGCCCATGGCACCAACCCGGCGTCGGCGCAGATGGCCGGGATGCAGGTGGTGATTGTCGAGTGCGACGAGGCCGGCAACGTCGATCTGGAAGATCTGAAAGCCAAGGCCCAGGCTGCTGGCAGCCGCCTGTCTTGCCTGATGGCGACCTATCCATCGACCCATGGCGTCTATGAAGAGGGTATCAGCCAGATCTGTGAAGTTATCCACAGCCATGGCGGCCAGGTCTACATGGACGGCGCCAATCTCAATGCCCAGGTGGGCCTGGCTCGGCCCGCGGACATTGGCGCCGACGTCTCGCACATGAATCTGCACAAGACTTTCTGTATTCCCCATGGCGGCGGTGGACCGGGTATGGGACCTATCGGGGTACGTGCGCACCTGGCGCCTTTTGTCGCCAATCACCCGGTGGTGCCGATCGACGGACCGCTGCCGGAGAATGGCGCGGTCAGCGCCGCCCCCTGGGGCAGCGCAAGCATCCTGCCCATCAGTTGGATGTACATCGCCCTGATGGGGCCGCAGTTGGCGGATGCCAGCGAGGTGGCGATTCTCGCCGCCAATTATCTGGCCGAGCAGTTGGGTGGCGCATTTCCAGTGCTTTACAGCGGGCGTAATGGCCGGGTGGCTCACGAATGCATTCTCGATCTGCGCCCGCTCAAGGTCCTGACCGGCATCACTGAGGAAGATGTGGCCAAGCGTCTGATGGATTACGGCTTCCACGCTCCGACCATGTCGTTTCCGGTGCCGGGCACGTTGATGGTGGAGCCCACGGAAAGTGAGTCCAAGGCCGAGCTCGACCGGTTTATCGAGGCCATGCTGAGCATTCGTGCCGAAATCGCCCAGGTACAGGAAGGCCACTGGCCAGACCACGACAATCCGCTCAAGGGCGCCCCCCATACCCTGGCGGACATCACCGGTGTCTGGGAGCGGCCTTACAGTATCGAGCAGGCGGTGTTGCCCACGGCTCACACTCGGGCGCATAAGTATTGGCCAACGGTGAATCGCGTGGACAACGTCTATGGCGACCGCAACCTGTTCTGTGCCTGTGTGCCGCTGGAGGCTTATCGCTAAGCCTCGTCCCAGTGGTTTCTCGCCAGGTTTTCAGCAAAAAAAATGCCGCTCATTCGAGCGGCATTCTGGCTTTCATTCCCGGTGTTATTGCTCAGCCAACGCGTTCTTGGCCAGGATTGCGTTGGCCAGTTCCATGTCGGTGGCCTTGAGGCCGGGATTCTCAGCACGGACCTTCTGCATCGCAGCTTCCAGGTATGGGCCGCGAATGTTGCCATCACTGGCAACAAAGCTGCCGGCATCGTCCTGGGCAGCGACGATCAGTTTGTGGTCCTTGAAGGTCAGGTAGGTGGAACCGGTGGTGGCACCGGAGGAAATGACGTTACGCCAGAAGGTGTCGGCCATTGCCGAACCAACGGGGAGGGAAAGCAGGGCAAGTGTGACGACAGCTATTTTCAGACGCATGATGGGGGACTCCAACTGGGGGTTATCTGCACAGTTTGATTCTAGATAACCCGTCGGAGTTCCGTGACCCCCTCAGTCAAGGTTTTCGACTAGCAGGACCGTACCTTCCTGGGCCACCACCCGGACCTTGGCACCTACGGGCGCGTCGTCGCCCTTGGCGATCCACACGCCGTCGGCGACCTTGATCCGGCCACGGCCGTTGACGATCGCCTGGTGCACCACGAAGGTCTTGCCGATCAATTCCTGACCCCGCAGGTTCAGGTTCGGCTGGTCGCTGGGGCGGACCACGCTGCGCTGGCGGCGCCACCAATACAGCGCTGTCAGCACCGACAGCAGGCCGAACAGCAAGAACTGCATCTCCCACGACAGGCCGGGAATCAGGAAGGTCAGGACTCCCACCGCGGCGGCGGCCAGGCCGATCCACAGCAGGTATCCCCCGGCGCCGAACACCTCGAAAATCAACAGTACGGTGCCCAGGGCCAACCAGTCCCAGAACGATAGTGCTTGGAGAAATGCCAACATGAACCGTGCCTCAGGCTTTCTTGCTGTCGAACGTGGCTTTGACGATCTCGCCGATTCCGCCGACGGCACCGATGACCTGGCTGGCCTCCAGCGGCATCAGGATCACTTTGCTGTTATTGGCCGATGCCAGCTTGCCTAGGGCATCGATGTATTTTTGCGCGACGAAGTAATTGATCGCCTGGACGTTGCCGGTGGCGATCGCTTCGGATACCACCTGGGTCGCCCGGGCCTCGGCTTCTGCCTGACGCTCCCGGGCTTCGGATTCGAGGAATGCCGCCTGGCGCTCGCCTTCGGCCTCCAGAATCTGTGCCTGCTTCTTGCCTTCGGCGGTGAGAATGGCCGCGGCACGCAGGCCTTCGGCTTCGAGGATCTGCGCGCGCTTGACCCGCTCGGCCTTCATCTGCCCGGACATGGCCGCCATCAAGTCTGCAGGCGGGCTGATGTCCTTGATCTCGATCCGGGTGATCTTGATCCCCCAGGGCGCAGTGGCTTCATCGACGGTTCGCAGGAGTTTCTCGTTGATCCCGTCACGTTGACTGAGCATTGCATCCAGCTCCATGGAGCCGAGCACGGTACGGATATTGGTCTGCAACAGGTTGCGGATGGCGTGTTCGAGGTTGTTGACCTCGTAGGCGGCCTGGGCGGTATTGACTACCTGGAAGAAACACACCGCGTCGATCTGCACCGTGGCGTTGTCGGCGGTGATGACTTCCTGGGGAGGAATGTCCAGCACGCTTTCCATGACGTTGATCTTGCGGCCGATGCGGTCCATCACCGGAATGATGATGTTCAGCCCCGGCTTGAGGGTGTTGGTGTAGCGCCCGAAGCGTTCCACGGTCCATTGATAGCCCTGGGGCACGACCTTGAAACCCATGAATACAATGGCCACTGCGAGGCCGACGAAGAGTAGAAGCACGCTGCCGATCTGCATGACATTTCCCTGTTCAGGTTGGATTTGGCGAAATGGCCAATGGCTTGAGTTTAGCGGGGCAGGGCAGCCCGCTGCAGGATTAACCCGCGATTTGCATCATCAGGTGACATAAAAACCAGCTGCAGGGCCGATTCGTCTGCCGACATGCTCCGGCTAGGCCTGTTCGCCGTGGGGCGTCACGCGCAATACCTCTTCCAGGCTGGTCGTGCCTTGAGCAACTTTTTGGGCTCCGGCCAGACGCAGACTGTCCATGCCGTCCGCAAGCGCCTGGCGGCGCAGGCTGTCGAGGTCCAGATCGCGCTGGACCAGCGCCTTGAGGGCGGCATTCATCGGCATGATTTCGTAGACGCCGGTGCGCCCGTGATAACCGGTGCCTCGGCACTCTGCACAGCCGACTGCCTGTTGGCAGAGAGCCGGGGCCGGGACTTGCAATGGTTGGGTCAGGTTCTGCCAGTCATCTTCGGCGATCTTGCAGGGTGCCTTGCAGTATGGGCATAGGATTCGTACCAGGCGCTGGGCCATGACCCCGATCAGAGTGGCCTTGATCAGGTAATGGGGGACTCCCAGTTCCAGCAGGCGACTGATCGCTCCCGGGGCGTCGTTGGTGTGCAGGGTAGACAGCACCAGATGCCCGGTCAGTGCTGCCTGGATCGCCATCTCGGCGGTTTCCAGGTCTCGGATCTCGCCGATCATGATGATGTCCGGGTCTTGGCGCATCAGCGCGCGCACGCCGCTGGAAAAACTCAGGTCGATGTTGTGTTGGACCTGCATCTGGTTGAACGCCGGCTCGATCATTTCGATCGGGTCCTCGATGGTGCACAGATTGACCTCGGGGGTCGCGAGCTTCCTCAGGGTGGAGTAGAGGGTGCTGGTCTTGCCCGAACCGGTAGGGCCGGTCACCAGGATCATGCCGTGGGCCTTTGCGGTCATGGCTTGCCAGCGACTCAGGTCGTTGGTGCAGAAGCCCAACTGGTCGAAGTCCTTGAGCAGTACCTGGGGATCGAAGATGCGCATCACCATCTTTTCGCCGAAGGCCGTGGGCAGGGTTGAGAGCCGCAGTTCGATCTCGCTGCCTTCGGGTGCACGAGTCTTGACCCGGCCGTCCTGAGGCTTGCGCTTTTCTGCGACGTTCATCCGCCCCAGGCTCTTGAGGCGGCTGACGATGGCCAGCGTCACCTGGGGAGGGAACTGATAGACAGTGTGCAGCACGCCGTCGATGCGAAAGCGCAGGGAGCCGTGTTCGCGGCGGGGCTCGATATGGATATCGCTGGCCCGTTGCTGGAAGGCGTACTGGAACAGCCAGTCGACGATGTTGACGATGTGGGCGTCATCGGCATCCGGCTCCTGGTCGTTGGCCCCCAGCTTGAGCAATTGTTCGAAGTTGCCCTGGTTACTGGTTTTCTGCTCGTTGGTGGCGCCCCTCACCGACTTGGCCAGGCGATAGAACTCCAGGGTCAGGCGCTGGATATCCGCCGGGTTGGCTACCACGCGCTGGATCGTGCGCTTCAGGGCATGGGCCAGATCGGCTTCCCAGGCTCTGACATAAGGCTGCGCGCTGGCCACCGTGACGCTCTGGGCGGCCACCGCCACGGCGAGAATCTTGTGCCGCTGGGCAAAGGCGTAGGACATCAAGGGGGTGGTGCTGGCCACGTCGATGCGCAAGGGATCGATGCGCAGGTAGGGTTGGCCGGCCTGTTCGGCCAGCCAGGAGGTGAGACTGTCCAGGTCCAGGTGCCTGCCCGGATGATGCAGGTCCGACAGCTGCTGACTGGCGATCACCTCCAGGGGATGCAGTGGATTGCGGGTCCCATGTCGCCGGGCTCTCATGGCTTGTTCGGCGGCGTCCTGGCTGATACGGCCCTGTACCAGCAGTTCACGCAGCAGCTCATTGAGGTCCAGCCAGCGGTCCTGAAGGGTATGCGCTGCGGTCATGGGAACTCCTTGGGGCGGTGGTAGAGACGATGCTCTCTGGCCGCAAACTGCCAAGAATAGTCCCGCGGGAGTGAGGGTCCGCCGGCCAAGGGTTGCAGGGTTTTTCCGGCCTCAGCCTGCGGCTTGCAGGTGCGATGGTTCGGCCAGTTCCAGCTCGACCGAACATACGCTGATCAGGTTGCGCAATTTGTCCCCGATCACCCGTGCCCGGTGCCAGCTCAAGCCGTCAAGTTCCACCTCGATATGCAGCGTGGCCTGTTGTTGCAGCACCGAGACTCGCTGCGGCACCAGGAACTGCAGGGCGAAATGGTTGAGTATCCGGCACAGCACGTCAGCCTCGGCCTCGGCCACCACCTGGTAGTGCACACGGCAGTGGGCATTGTTGAGGCTCCAGACATCGGCGCGGGGTGATTGGCTGGTGGCAGATTCGAGAGGGGGCATGGCGGTCTCCAGTTCAGTGGAGAAATTTTTACATGGGGTTCCGGGTATTTCTTATCTAAAATTGAGCCTATTTACTAAAAAATGAATTGTTTGATTCAATATTTTATAAATTTAAGGATTAATTATGCATAGCGAGCTGGATGCCTATGACCGCCGGATCCTCGCGTTGCTTCAGGAGGATGCCTCGCTGTCCAGTGCGCAAGTCGCCGAACAGGTAGGGCTGTCCCAGTCACCGTGCTGGCGGCGGATTCAACGTTTGAAGGAAGAGGGGGTGATTCGCGGCCAGGTGACCTTGCTTGATCGCAAGAAAATCGGCCTTAACACGCAGATCTTCGCCGAGATCAAGCTCAACGCCCACGGACGTTCCAACTTCACCGAGTTCACCGAGGCGATTCGCGGTTTTCCGGAGGTGCTGGAATGCTATGTGCTGATGGGGGCGGTGGACTTTCTGTTGCGCATCGTGACTGCGGATATCGAAGCTTATGAGCGGTTCTTCTTCGAAAAACTGTCGATGGTGCCGGGGATTCAGGAGGTGAACTCGATCGTTGCCCTGTCGGAGATCAAGTCCACCACCAGCCTGCCGGTATTGCGCTGAGGAGTGTGGCAAGGAAGCTTGCTCCCTTGCCACTAGTCATATCCTTCAAGACCGGAGCTGCAATCACATGCGCAGCAGAGTTTTCCAGGCACGGTTCTGGAACACTGCAATGGCTTGCTGCTTACGAGCATCGAGGACTTCGTCGGTGATGGGCTCGTTGGCCAACTGCGTCAGTTTGTTCAGCTCACCGTAGAGGCGGTCCAGTTCAGCAATCTCCAGCACGGCACGGGCATGGTGCAGCCAGGCCTGGATGCGTTCGATACGCGGCAGTTGCTCGGCCAGGTCTTCCGGTTGTTGCTGGTAGCGTGGCAGTTGCAGGGCTGTGGCTTCCTCGGCCAACAAGCGTGGCAGCCAGCTGCCCAGTTGCGCGGCGCCCTGGCGGTGGCCACGGGTGTTGCGCTCGACAGTCCAGGCGCGGGCCAGCAGCCAACGCGAAGTGTTCAGGGAGAACAGGCCCCAGCGTACGTCCTGCAGTTCTTCAATGAATTGCTCCGGCGCGGCCTTGCGCACGTCTTCATCGTCGAGGCCGGCCTGTACCAGTGGGCGCCAGTCTTCCAGCAGGGCGTCCAGGGCACTGCGCAGCTCAGCAGTGGATTGGCGCGGTGCGGCTTGACCCAGGCTGCTGGCCAGGGCCCGCAGTTCGGCAAGGCTATCGACCCAGTCCTGGAGCAAGCGCCAGTGGCCGTTGAAGCGATACTGCTCGGCCAGGCGCTGGCTGCTGCCCAGCAGGTGCCAGGCCAGTGCGGCGAAGGCATCGTCCAGGGGTGTTTCGGCACTCAACTGCACAGCGGGCAGGCTCAGGGAGTAGCTGCCGGCATCGAACAGGCGATAACCGCGCTCGGCCTTGCTGATGTCGCAGGGCATCAGCGGCAGGGTGAGGGCCAGCTCCGCTGCCAGCTCCAGCAGAGCGGCAGGTTCACCTTCGCGCAGTTCCAGTTCCAGCTCGCAGATTTCTTCCTTGTGCTTGCCGGCGATTACCTGGCCCAGGTCCAGGGCAGCCTCGATCACCACCTTGGCCTTGCCACGGCCCCAGGCGATTTCCGCGCGCTCGCGGACAAAGTCCGTGGTGAACAGCGGCTTGAGGGTCTTTTTATCCAGCTCGGCCAGGGCCTCTGGCCAGCACTCACCGTCGAGCTTTTTCAGGTCGAGCTTGGCTTTGGCCAGCTGCCAGTCGTATTCGTTGCGCTCGGACAGGCCGGCAACACTCTGGCCGCTGGTCTTGAGGGTCTGAATCACCGCGTCACCGTCGCGGCGCAGGCGCAGGGCAACTTTGGCCCGGGCCAGGTCGCGTTCTGGGGTGTCGAAGTACTGATTCATCAGTTCACGGCGCTCCCAGCCACTTTTGTTGCGTTTTTTCAGGAGCGGGTGCTCGCGCAGGGCGGCGAGAGTTTCGCGGCTGACGCGGAGTTTGATTTCGGTTTCTTTTTGCATGGCCGGAAAATCCAGGATCGGGAGCGCAGCCGGGGAAAGAGTTGGCTGCCAAGGCCGTGCAGTGTACAGGACAAGGCGCCTGGAGGTGCCGCGACGGTTTCTTCTGCAGGGCAACAGACCCTATGATGATCTTCATCTTGGGATTTCCGGAGCCAGCCCATGCCATTGCCGTCCATGAAGGATCAGTTTGCCGCACTGATCGCCGCGCCGTCGGTGAGCTGCACCCAACCTGCGCTGGACCAGTCCAATCGCCCGGTCATCGACTTGTTGGCCGGCTGGCTCGGCGACCTCGGTTTTTCCTGCGATATCCAGCAGGTCAGCCCGGGCAAATTCAACCTGCTGGCCAGCTTCGGCAGTGGCCCTGGCGGCCTGGTGCTGGCGGGGCACAGCGACACAGTGCCCTACGACGCTGCGCTGTGGCAGACCGATCCGTTGAAGTTGACTGAGGTCGATGGTCGCTGGGTCGGCCTTGGCAGTTGCGACATGAAGGGCTTTTTCGCCTTGATCATCGAAGCGGTGCGGCCTTTGCTGGACCAACCGTTCAAGCAACCGCTGCTGGTCCTGGCCACTTGTGATGAAGAGAGCTCCATGGCCGGGGCGCGAGCCCTGGCGGAAGCCGGGCGGCCCCTGGGGCGCGCGGCGGTGATCGGCGAACCCACGGGCCTCAAGCCGATTCGCCTGCACAAGGGGGTGATGATGGAACGCATCGACATCCTCGGGCGTAGCGGCCACTCCTCGGACCCGACCCTGGGCCGCAGCGCTCTGGAGGCGATGCACGACGCGATTGGCGAATTGCGCGGGCTGCGTTTGCTGTGGCAACGCGAATTTCGCAATCCGCAGTTCAGCGTGCCGCAACCGACCATGAATTTCGGCTGCATCCATGGCGGCGACAATCCCAACCGTATCTGCGGCCAGTGCTCCCTGGAGTTCGACCTGCGGCCTCTGCCAGGCATGGATCCGCAAGTCCTGCGCGAGGCGATCCGGCAGAAGCTGCGGCCGATTGCCGAGCGTCATGAGGTGCAGATCGACTACGCACCACTGTTCCCAGCCGTGCCGCCTTTCGAGCAGCCGGAGGACGCCGAGCTAGTACGGGTCGCGGAAAGACTCACAGGACATCGCGCCGAAGCAGTAGCGTTTGGCACCGAAGCGCCTTATCTTCAGCGCCTTGGCTGCGAGACGCTGGTGCTCGGCCCGGGTGACATCGCCTGTGCTCACCAGCCCGGGGAGTACCTCGAAATGTCACGCTTGCAGCCTACCGTGCATCTACTACGGGAATTGATTGAACATTACTGCCTGACACCGACCCAATTTCAGTAAATTGCCGGTGCCTTTGTCCGTACCCATGAGGAGAGTAAGCGTGTTGCCAAGCCTGTTCCGACGATAACCATCAGCCCGCTGTGCGTTTCCCGTTTCGTCCTTTCATAGGCTGCTTTTTATTTACAGGCTCAGGTTCATGCCCGAATACGTCAATTGGCTTCGCCACGCGTCTCCCTATATCAACGCCCACCGCGACTGCACCTTCGTGGTCATGCTCCCTGGCGACGGTGTTGACCATCCCAACTTCGGCAATATCGTTCACGACCTGGTGCTGCTCCACAGCCTGGGGGTGCGTCTGGTACTGGTGCACGGTTCTCGTCCGCAGATCGAAGCCCGTCTGGCGGCGCGTGGCCTGACTCCTCACTACCATCACGGCCTGCGGATCACTGACGCGGCGACCCTGGAGTGCGTGATCGACGCCGTGGGCCAGTTGCGGATTGCCATTGAAGCGCGCCTGTCCATGGACATGGCCTCGTCGCCGATGCAGGGTTCGCGGTTGCGGGTTGCCAGCGGCAATCTGGTGACCGCCCGTCCGATCGGGGTACTGGAAGGTGTTGATTACCATCACACCGGCGAAGTGCGTCGGGTCGACCGCAAAGGCATCAACCGCCTGCTGGATGAGCGTTCCATCGTGCTGCTGTCGCCACTGGGCTATTCGCCTACTGGCGAGATTTTCAACCTGGCTTGTGAAGACGTGGCCACCCGCGCGGCCATCGATCTGGGGGCCGACAAACTGCTGCTGTTCGGGGCGGACCTGGGTCTGCTGGACGAAAATGGCAAGCTGGTACGCGAACTGCGTCCGCAACAGGTTCCGGCGCACTTGCAGCGCCTGGGTGGCAACTATCAGGCCGAACTGCTGGATGCTGCCGCCGAGGCCTGCCGAGGTGGGGTGGGTCGCAGCCATATCGTCAGTTATGCCGAAGACGGTGCCTTGCTGACTGAGCTCTTTACCCGTGATGGCGGCGGCACCCTGGTGGCCCAGGAGCAATTCGAGCGCGTGCGCGAGGCGGCGATTGAAGATGTTGGCGGATTGCTGGATCTGATCAGCCCGCTGGAAGAGCAGGGCATCCTGGTACGGCGTTCCCGCGAGGTACTGGAGCGCGAGATCGAACAATTCAGCGTGGTCGAGCGCGAGGGCATGATCATCGCCTGTGCGGCCTTGTACCAGATTGCCGACTCCGATGCCGGCGAGCTGGCATGCCTGGCGGTGAACCCTGAGTACCGGCATGGCAAACGCGGTGACGAACTGCTGGAAAGGATCGAAACCCGCGCCCGTGCCCAAGGTTTGAAGACTTTGTTCGTCCTCACCACTCGTACTGCCCACTGGTTCCGTGAGCGGGGCTTTGTGCCCAGCAGCGTCGAGCGCCTGCCATCGGCCCGTGCCTCGCTGTACAACTACCAGCGCAACTCGAAGATTTTCGAAAAAACCCTCTGAGCCTGTTTTTCTGTGCAACCAGCCACTGCGATCCGATCAACTGATCGGATCGCAGTGGCTGGTTGCACATGTCAGAAAAATTTCATTTCGATACAAAAACTGTAACAAATTGACGGGAGGATAGGCTCTTAGCCATGATTGCGTCGCTTTTTTGATCCTGTGTGACGTTTTGAGCCTGAAACGCCTGGGGTCTTGGGGGCATGGATCGGGGAAATTCTTTTTAGCAATAAGCTTGCAGGCGTCTACGCTGGGATGTTCGGCGTATGAGTTGTGGGCTTTATTCCTGAAAGGCATGAAAAAGAATTAAACAATTCTTTTTGGGTTTATGAGTAATTCATTACCCTGCAAGGACCAAATCATTGCGATTAGACCATGGTCGTAGACACAGGTCGTTACGATTGACTTATCAGTCACGGTCTGGCGCTAATCGCGCATCTGTGGCAACCGGGCGTTCGATCCGGGGCCAGGAACCACAAGAATTAGAAACGAGAGGAGCGAAACATGAACAAGTCCACCTTGGCCCTGGCTGTGGCCGTAGGGGTTTTGGCGCAGCAGGCAGGCGCCGCTGGTTTTATCGAAGACAGCAAGGCCACCTTGGGGCTGCGTAACTTCTATATCAATACCGATAACCGCGACAGCAACACCAAAGCCGCAAAAGCCCAGAACAAGCAGGAAGAGTGGGGCCAAGGCTTCATCTTCAACTTCACCTCTGGCTACACCGAAGGCACTGTAGGTTTCGGCCTGGACGCAATCGGTTTGCTGGGCGTACGCCTGGACTCCGGCGGCGGCACCAATGGCGCGACCACCACGTCTTCCGGTGGCACCATTTTCCCGACTCACTCCTCCAGCGGCAAAAACGCTCTAGCGGTGAACGATTATTCCAGCCTGGGCCTGACCGGCAAGGTCAAGGTTTCCCAGACCGAGCTGAAGATCGGTACCTTGCAGCCGAACAACCCGGTGATCAAGTACAACGACGGTCGTCTGTTGCCACAAACCTTCCAGGGTGGCCAGATCACTTCGAACGAGATCAAGGACCTGACCCTGACCGCTGGCCAGATCGAACACGCCAAAGGGCGTAACTCGAGCAACAACGAAGGTCTGTCGATCGCCGGTGCCAACGCCAGCTCCAACTACGATGCCGGCAAGTTCAGCAACAAGTTCTACTACGGTGGTGCTGACTACAAGATCACCAAGGACCTGACCGCTTCGTACTACTACGGTGAGCTGAAAGACTTCTACTCGCAGAACTTCCTGGGCCTGGTGCATAACTGGTCCATCGGTCCTGGCGTGCTGAAGAGCGACCTGCGCTACTACCGTAGCCGCGACAACGGCTCCAATGGCGATACCGCTGCCTACTACACCAGCGGCTACTACCCGGACAACGGCCTGTCGACCATTACCAAGGGCAAGGTCGACAACAACCTGTACAGCTACCTGGCTCTGTACTCGGTTGAAGGTCACACCTTCGGTGGCGGCTATCAGTACAGCAACGGTGACAGTGACTTCCCTTGGCTGAACCAGGGTGACGGTTCGTCCAACAGCACCATCACCGACATGCAGATCCAGAAGTTCGCCCGTGCCGGCGAGCGTACCTGGCAAGCTCGCTACGCTTATGACTTCGCCAAGGTCGGCGTGCCTGGCCTGACCGCCGGCATCATTTACCTGCGTGGCAATAACATCAACACCGCCGGTAAGATCGGCGCTGACAAGAACCCGACTCTGGGTACTGGCGGCACCGAGTGGGAACGCGACCTGACCCTGTCCTACGTGGTTCCGCAAGGTCCGCTGAAGAACCTGGGTCTGACCTGGAAAAACGCCATGTGGCGTAACGACATTCCGGGCCAGCGCGACCAGGACGAAAACCGTCTGATCGTCAGCTACTCGATCCCGCTGAAGTAATTTCAGTTGAAGCCTCGCCCGGCGCAATGCCGGGCGAGGTATTGCTTCAAGTCAGGCCCACCCCCGTGAGCCCTTCCTGAATCCCCCTCTTTTTTACAGCGACTCAAGGCCTTCTCGAACCTTGTTGGGAAGGGTGGTCTTGCTATGTCTGTGAGTCCAGTGAAGAGATTTTTAATATTCCTTTTGGTTCTTGATAAATCGATATTTATTCTTTTTAAATATTCTTCGCTGCAGGCAGAGTAGCTCCATCAAGCACTCACAGGAGCAGCACTCATGAGCCTCAGACTGGGCGATATCGCCCCCGACTTCGAACAGGATTCCAGTGCCGGCAAGATTCGTTTCCACGAGTGGTTGGGTGACAGCTGGGGCGTGCTGTTTTCCCATCCGGCGGACTTCACTCCGGTGTGCACCACCGAGCTGGGTTTCACCGCCAAACTCAAGGATGAATTTGCCCAGCGTGGGGTGAAAGCCATTGCCCTGTCGGTGGACCCGGTGGATTCCCATCACCGGTGGATCGAGGACATCAACGAGACCCAGCACACCATCGTCAATTTTCCGATCCTGGCAGACGCCGATCGCAAGGTGTCGGACCTCTATGATCTGATCCATCCCAATGCCAACGACACCCTGACAGTGCGCTCGCTGTTCGTCATTGACCCGAACAAGAAAATTCGCCTGACCATTACCTACCCGGCCAGTACGGGGCGTAACTTCCATGAAATCCTCCGGGTGATCGACTCGCTGCAACTCACCGACAACTACAAGGTGGCCACTCCGGCCAACTGGCAGGACGGTGACGAGGTGGTCATCGTGCCGTCGCTCAAGGACGAGGAAGAGATCAAGCGCCGGTTTCCCAAAGGCTATCGCGCAGTGAAGCCTTACCTGCGCCTGACTCCGCAGCCCAATCGTTAACGCCTGATGCTTTTGTAGTAGCCGTTTTGCCGGCGAGGGCGGACGTGAGCTGAAGCAAGGTTCAAGGGCCTCTTCGCAGGCAAGCGGAGCGCCGTCTGGCTGCACTTACAGCGTTGGGGCTGATCGATCCATAAAGCAGGGGTTTTGGGCCGTTTCGACGGCCTATTTTTTTGCCTGGCAGTTTAGATATTGCATATTCATATATGGAATAAACAAATGAATAAATAAGATTTATGGATATAAAAATAGGCTGTTAAGGTCTGTCCAGTCCGGCGAGATCGCATCCCGCGAATCGCTTTATTTCGTTCAAGGAATCCCTGCATGCTGGTGGTCTCTCTCGGTGGCAGTCCCAGCCAACGCTCCCGTTCCGGAGTGCTGCTGGACTTGGCCAAGCGCTGGTTACAGCAGCAAGGCGTGGAAGTGGTCAGTTACCAGATACGGGACTTCCCGGCAGAAGATCTGCTCCACGCCCGCTTCGACAGCCCCAAGGTCATCGACCTGCTGCAACAGATCGAACAGGCCGACGGCCTGTTGATCGCTACTCCGGTGTACAAGGCATCGTTCTCCGGGGCCCTGAAAACCCTGCTTGACCTGCTGCCGGAGCGCGCCCTGAGCCACAAGGTGGTGCTGCCAATGGCCACCGGCGGCAGCATCGCCCATATGTTGGCGGTGGACTACGCCCTGAAACCGGTACTCTCTGCCCTCAAGGCCCAGGAAATGCTGCAAGGCATCTTTGCCGAGGACAGCCAGATCGCCTACGGCGAAGGCAGTGTCCAGCCGCAGTTGGCCAAGGCTCTGGAGCAGCGCTTGAAGGAAGCCCTCGAGGAGTTTCACAGTGCCATGGCGCGTCGTCCCAAGCCCCTGGACCCTCATCTGCTGAATGAACGTTTGTTGAGTGCTCGCTGGAGCATTTGAGCCACATCCCTGATTGAAGTACTGGCCTTACTCGCCCGCCAACGGGCAAGCAGGTGCAGCCACAACCCCACAGCAAAAAGGAGAGCGCCATGCGCCCTGTCATTTTGCGTCGCGGTCTGGTCGCTCTGTTTGCTGCGGCTGTGTCCTTCGGCGTCATTGTTCAAGCTCAAGCCGAAACCCTGCGTATCGGTTATCAGAAATACGGCACCCTGGTGCTGCTCAAGGCCAAGGGCTCCCTGGAGAAACGCCTGGCACAGCAGGGCGTGGACGTGCAGTGGACCGAGTTCCCAGGTGGCCCACAGTTGCTAGAGGGGCTCAACGTCGGCTCCATCGACTTCGGCGTGACCGGCGAAACCCCACCGGTATTCGCCCAGGCTGCCGGTGCCGATCTGCTCTACGTGGCCTATGAGCCGCCAGCTCCCCACAGCGAAGCGATCCTGGTGCCCAAGGACTCGCCGATCAACTCGGTGCAGGACCTCAAGGGCAAGAAGGTGGTGCTGAACAAGGGCTCCAACGTGCATTACCTGCTGGTCCGCGCCCTGGAAGATGCCGGCCTCAAGTACAGCGATATCCAGACTGTGTTCCTGCCCCCGGCCGATGCCCGTGCGGCGTTCGAGCGTGGCAGCGTCGATGCCTGGGTGATCTGGGACCCCTACCAGGCGGCAGCCGAGCAGCAACTGCAGGCACGCACCCTGCGTGACGGCAGCGGCATCGTCGACAACCACCAGTTCTACCTGGCGACCAAACCCTACGCACAGCAGCACCCTGAGGTGATCAAGGCCCTGGTGGAAGAAGTGCGGGCCGTGGGCGAGTGGTCCAAGGCCAACCCGCAGGAGGTCACCCAGCAGGTGGCACCGCTGCTGGGTCTGTCTACTGAAATCACTCTGACCTCGGTGAAGCGCCAGGGCTACGGTGCGGCCTTCTTGACCCCGGAAGTGATCGCCGCGCAGCAGAAAATCGCCGACAGCTTCTATCAGCTCAAGCTGATTCCCAAGCCGCTGAGCATCAAAGACGTGATCTGGACGCCCACCGCCGCCGTGGCCAAAGCGCCGTAATTCGACCCCTTAGGAGACAACTCCATGAGCCTCAACATCTTCTGGTTCCTGCCCACCCACGGCGACGGCCATTACCTTGGTACCGCTGAGGGCGCTCGCGCCGTGGATCATGCGTACCTGCAGCAGATCGCCCAGGCCGCCGACCGCCTTGGCTTTGGCGGGGTGCTGATTCCCACCGGGCGTTCCTGCGAGGATTCCTGGTTGGTGGCGGCCTCGCTGATTCCGGTGACTCAGCGTCTGAAGTTCCTGGTAGCCCTGCGCCCCGGGATCATTTCCCCGACGGTGGCGGCGCGTCAGGCGGCAACCCTGGATCGGTTGTCCGGTGGCCGGGCGCTGTTCAACCTGGTGACCGGTGGCGATCCGGACGAACTGGCCGGCGATGGCCTGTTCCTCGACCATGAAGAGCGTTATCAGGCCTCGGTGGAGTTCACCCGTATCTGGCGGCGGGTACTGGAAGGCGAAACGGTGGACTACGACGGCCAGCACATCAGTGTGAAGGGCGCCAAGCTGCTCTATCCGCCGCTGCAGCAACCGCGTCCGCCGCTGTACTTCGGCGGTTCTTCGGAAGCCGCCCAGGACCTGGCCGCCGAGCAGGTGGAGATGGTCCTGACCTGGGGCGAGCCACCGGCCGCCGTGGCCGAGAAAATCCAGCAAGTGCGGGACAAGGCCGCCAAGCTCGGGCGCACCGTGCGTTTTGGCATCCGCCTGCACGTGATTGTCCGGGAAACCAATGCCGAGGCCTGGCAAGCCGCCGAGCGTCTGATTTCCCATCTGGACGACGACACCATCGCCCGGGCCCAGGCTTCCCTGGCACGCTTCGATTCCGTGGGCCAGCAGCGCATGGCAGCGCTGCATGGCGGGCGTCGCGACCAGCTGGAAGTGAGCCCCAACCTCTGGGCCGGAGTCGGCCTGGTGCGCGGTGGTGCCGGCACCGCCCTGGTGGGCGACGGTCCTACCGTGGCGGCGCGGATGAAGGAGTACGCGGACCTGGGCATCGACACCTTCATCTTCTCCGGTTATCCACACCTGGAAGAGTCCTACCGGGTGGCCGAGCTGCTGTTCCCGCACCTGGATATCGAGCGCCCCAAGCTGCCTGAAGCTGCAGGTTATGTCAGCCCGTTCGGGGAAATGGTGGCCAATGACATCATCCCCAAAGCCGCGTCCCAGAGCTGAGGTGCGGCCATGAATGGACAACGCATAGTGCATCGGCTGGCGCCCTGGGGGCTGCCGTTGCTGTTGCTCGCGGTGTGGCAACTGTCGGTGTCGGCGGGTTGGCTCTCGACCCGCATTCTGCCGGCCCCCAGCGCAGTGATCGAAGCCGGGGTCAGCCTGGTACGCAGCGGTGATATCTGGACCCATCTGGCGATCAGCGGCTGGCGTGCGGGGCTGGGTTTTTTCATCGGCGGCGGCATCGGCCTGGCGCTGGGCTTCATCACCGGTTTGTCGAAATGGGGCGAGCGCTTGCTCGACAGCTCGGTGCAGATGATCCGCAACGTACCGCATCTGGCACTGATTCCCCTGGTGATCCTGTGGTTCGGTATCGATGAGTCGGCGAAGATCTTCCTGGTGGCCCTGGGCACCCTGTTTCCGATCTACCTCAACACGTATCACGGCATTCGCAACGTCGATCCGGCGCTGGTGGAGATGGCTCGCAGCTACGGCCTGTCTGGCTTCGCGCTGTTCCGCCAGGTGATCCTGCCGGGGGCCCTGCCGTCGATCCTGGTGGGGGTACGTTTTGCCCTGGGCTTCATGTGGCTGACCCTGATCGTCGCCGAAACCATTTCCGCCAGTTCCGGTATCGGTTACCTGGCAATGAATGCTCGGGAGTTCCTGCAGACCGATGTGGTGGTGCTGGCCATCGTCATGTACGCGGTGCTTGGCAAGCTGGCGGATCTGGCGGCGCGTGGCCTGGAAAGGCTCTGGCTGCGCTGGCATCCGGCCTACCAAGTGGCCAAAGGCGGTGCCCAATGACGGCTCAACAACCCCCACGGCTGTTGCGGGGTATTCCCCTAGCCGTACACAAATTGCACAAGACCTTCGGTTCGCGGCAGGTGCTGCGGGAAGTCGATCTGCATATTCCTGCCGGCCAGTTCGTTGCGGTGGTCGGTCGCAGCGGTTGCGGCAAAAGCACTTTGCTGCGCCTGCTGGCCGGTCTCGATCAACCCACGGGCGGTGAGTTGCTGGCGGGTTCCGCGCCGTTGAGCGCGGCCATTGAAGATACCCGGCTGATGTTCCAGGAGGCGCGTTTGCTGCCCTGGAAAAAAGTCATCGACAACGTTGGGCTTGGACTCAAGGGCAACTGGCGGCCACAAGCCCTGGAAGCTCTAGAGGCAGTGGGCCTGGCAGATCGCGCCAATGAATGGCCAGCCGCTTTGTCCGGTGGCCAGAAACAGCGCGTAGCCCTGGCCCGGGCCTTGATTCACCAGCCGCGATTGTTGCTGCTGGACGAGCCGCTGGGGGCGCTGGATGCCCTGACCCGGATCGAGATGCAGCAGTTGATCGAGCGTCTGTGGCAGCAGCATGGCTTCACCGTATTGCTGGTGACCCACGATGTCAGTGAAGCCGTGGCGATTGCCGATCGGGTGATCCTGATCGAGGACGGCGAGGTCGGTCTCGATCTGCATGTTGAATTGCCGCGTCCGCGGGTACGGGGTTCCCATCGCTTGGCGGCGCTGGAGACTGAAGTCCTCAATCGTGTGTTGTCACTGCCTGGCTCGCCGCCGGAACCGGAACCTGTTTCACCCTTGCCCACCCAGTTGCGGTGGGCGCTGTAAGAGCAGCGGCAAGTGTTCAGCGATAAGTGGCAAGAAGGAACCGAGCGCTCCGGCTTGCTACTTGTCGCTTGAAGCTTGCAGCTCATTTCGATCCCCCAGGAGAAATATCATGACCATTAAAGCCATCAACGTACGTAATCAGTTCAAGGGCACCATCAAGGAAATCGTCGAAGGTGATGTGCTGTCGGAAATCGACGTGCAAACCGCCTCCGGGATTGTCACTTCGGTGATCACCACCCGTTCGGTCAGGGAGTTGGAGTTGGCGATCGGTAGCGAAGTGATCGCCTTTGTAAAGTCCACCGAGGTGTCGATCGCCAAGCTGTGAGCGGTGCTACACAACAGCCTCGAAGGGTGCGAGTCCTTCGGGGCTTTTTCATGGGCGCTGTAAATAACGGTCAGATTTGATACTTTCCCTGCTTTCGGCAAGGCCTGAACAGTACTGACATGACAACAGAGCAGGGTCCAAACGTAGGGTATCTGGAGTTCGATCGCGACCATTGGTCTGCTTTGCGGGCCGGGGAGCCCATGAGCCTGTCACCGTCCGAGATGGACACGCTGACCAGTCCGACCCAGCCCATGGCGTCCGAGGAGGTGAGGCAGATTCTGCTCCCGCTGTCGCGCCTGCTGCATTTGCATGCGGCACAGGTGCAGCCGCTCAAGGAGCCGCAGGCAGGCTTCAAGGCCCCTTATGTGATTGGCGTCTCGGGCAGCGTGGCAGTGGGCAAAAGCAGTTTTGCCAGGGTCTTGGCGGCTCTGTTGGCCTATTGGCCGGGAAAACCCAATGTGCACCTGGTGACCACGGATTCGTTTCTGTTTCCTTTGGCGACCCTTGAGGCAAAGAATATTTTGCACCGCAAGGGGTTTCCCGAGTCCTACGACGAGCCGCTGTTTGTGGATTTCCTGCAGGCCGTGTGCAAGAACGGCAAAGCCGCGCAGATTCCGGTCTACTCCCATGTTCGCTACGACATCCTGGCCGATGAAGCGCAGTCGGTAGAGGCGCCGGATATCATCATCCTGGAAGGCCTGAATGTGTTGCAGGGGGAACAGGGGCAAGGCTTGAACGCGCTGGACTTCATCGACTTCTCCATCTATGTCGATGCATCGCCGGAGACGATCAAGACCTGGTATCTGGAGCGATTTGTCTACTTGAAGAACACCGCCTTCCAGTCGGCAGACTCTTACTTCAACAAGTACAAAGGGCTCTCCGATCCCGAAGCGCTGTCAATGGCGTCTGCTACCTGGGATCGGGTCAACTTGAAGAACCTTGTCGAAAACATCCTGCCGACCCGAGAAAGGGCCAACCTGATCATCCATAAATCGGCGGACCATCACATCGACAGGCTGCTGCTGCGGCAAGTATGAGCGGGCTGGCGCTGTTCTCAGCGCGATGCTGGGCGCTTGGGCAGGTAGGGCGGTAGATAGAGACCCAGGTAGGCATCGAATACGCGCATGCCTTCTTCTGCCATGCGCGGGGTGATCTGCCCATGCTGTTGTACCGAGCGCGCGTACACCCGATCTCCCAACTCCATGGCCAGGGCGAATACATCCACGTCCTGGGGCAGCGTCGGCAGTTCGAAGTGGTGATTGAACAGCTTGTGCATCAGGTCGCCGAGTTCGATGTCGTGCTGGCGATCGGCCTGAGTCACTTCGGTCAGGCCGTGCTGCGCGAGAATCAGCTGGCGGGCCGCTGCATCCGCGTCGTAGATGACGAGCATGCGTTGTTCCACCAGGCGTGACAGATCGCGCCAGCTGTTGAGTTGGTCATGGTCGATCGGTGCTTGCAGGCAGGCGCGGAACCCGGCGTGGACGTCGGCGGTAAGGGCTTCCAGCAGGGCCGGGACGCTGGCGAAGAAGTGATAGACCGACGACGGTGGAATCTGTGCTCTTTCAGCCACGCTGTAGATCGACAGGCTGGCCACGCCCTCGGCCGCCAGCAGGGTCCGTGCGGCCTCGAGTATCGAGTCGATCCGGGCCTGGCTGCGTGCACGGGGTTTGCGAAGAGGGGCAGTGCGCGTCATCGGTGTCTCCTACAGGGCAGCGGGCATTGTACGTCAGCGGTTACGGATCACCGGCGCAAAAAAACGCCGCGGGCTGTTGAGCCCCGCGGCGTTGTTTTCTACAGCAACCGTTTAAACGGTGTGCAGGTACCAGTTGTACTCGAGGTCGGAGATGGAGTGTTCGAACTCCTCCAGCTCGCTCTCTTTACAGGCGACGAAGATATCGATGTATTTCGGGTCGATGTACTTGGCCATGACTTCGCTGTCGTCCAACTCGCGCAGTGCATCGCGCAGGTTGTTCGGCAGGCTCTGCTCGTTCTGCTCGTAGGAGTTGCCTTCCACCGGAGCACCGGGTTCGATCTTGTTGGTCAGACCGTGGTGCACACCCGCCAGGACCGAAGCCATCAGCAGGTAAGGGTTGGCGTCGGCGCCGGCTACCCGGTGCTCCAGGCGGACCGCGTCGGCAGAGCCGGTCGGTACGCGCAGGGCTACGGTGCGGTTGTCCAGGCCCCAGCTCGGCGAATTGGGTACATAGAACTGCGCGCCGAAACGACGGTAGGAGTTGACGTTCGGGCAGAGGAAGGCCATCTGCGCCGGTAGGGTCTCGAGCACACCGCCGATCGCGTGACGCAGTGCGGCGTTCTGCTCGGGATCCTCACTGGCAAAAATGTTTTTGCCGTCTTTGTCGAGAATCGAGATGTGGACGTGCAGACCGTTACCCGCCTGGCCAGGGTAAGGCTTGGCCATGAAGGTGGTGTCCATCTCATGGTCGTAGGCGATGTTCTTGATCAGACGCTTGAGCAGTACCGCGTAGTCGCAGGCCTTGATCGGGTCGGCAACGTGGTGCAGGTTCACTTCGAACTGCGCCGGAGCACTTTCCTTGACGATGGCGTCAGCCGGGATGCCTTGCTCTTTCGCACCTTCCAGAATGTCCTGGAGGCAGTCGACATATTCGTCGAGGTCGTCGATCAGGTAGACCTGTGTCGAGTGCGGACGCTTGCCGGAGATCGGCGAGCGCGGAGGTTGTGGGCGACCGTTCACGTTCTCCTGGTCGATCAGGTAGAACTCCAGCTCGAACGCTGCGCAGATGGTCAGGCCGAGATCGTCGAACTTGGTCACGACTTGACGCAAGACTTCGCGGGGGTCGGCGAAGAAAGGTTCGCCTTCCAGTTCGTGCATGGTCATTAACAGTTGCGCGGTAGGGCGCTTCTGCCAGGGTTCATTGCACAGGGTATCGGGGATTGGATAGCAGATTCGGTCAGCATCACCGATGTCCAGGCCCAGGCCGGTGCTTTCCACCGTAGAGCCATTGATATCCAGGGCAAAGAGGGAGGCCGGCAGGTTGATGCCTTTCTCGTAAACCTTGTGGAGGCTGGTGCGTTCGATGCGCTTGCCGCGCACCACACCATTCATATCCGCAATTAGAAGGTCTACGTACAGAACCTCAGGATGATCCTTAAGGAACGCGTTCGCTTCATTAAGCTGAACGGCACGCGGGGGTACCGACATGATGCAACACCTTTGTTGTTAAAAATATCAATCATTGATCTTTTCTGGTTTCAGTCAACCCGAACGGCTTGCCGAAGTCAAGTAAGGCCTTTTATGCCCTAATAAAGGGCCGACAAGGCCCTTTTGAGGCAAAACGGGGCGTTTTTTGGGCCTCGAGTCACTTGGGTGCCGCAGGCTTGAGCGGGCCGTGTTGTATTTTTTACGGGGGTGTTGTGTAAAAAAATGAACAAGGCTAAGCTCGAATCAAACCCATAACAGCAATAATACCGGGGTGTTTCATGTCTCGCCTGCCGTTAATCGGCGTCACCGCCTGCTCCAGGCAGATCGGTCTGCATGCCTATCACATCAGTGGCGACGAGTATGTCCAGGCAGTAGCCAGCGCCGCCCACGGCGTGCCGGTGATTCTTCCTTCCCTGGCAGAACTGCTTTCCCCGTCCGATATTCTGGACGGTCTGGACGGCATTCTCTTTACGGGCTCCCCTTCCAATATCGAACCTTTTCACTATCAGGGTCCTGCCAGCGCGGCGGGCACTGCTCATGATTCTGCACGGGACGCTGCCACGTTGCCACTGCTGAGCGCCGCCGTTGCCGCCGGGATTCCGGTGCTGGCTATCTGTCGCGGTTTTCAGGAAATGAACGTGGCCCTCGGTGGCAGCCTGTATCAGAACGTGCATGAGGTGGAGCCTTTCATGGACCACCGCCACGCGGAGCAGCCCGAGCAGCCCCTGGATGCCTGGTACGCGCCCGCTCACGAGCTGCATATCCAGGCCGGCGGGATACTGGCGGGCCTGGGCTTGCCGCAAAAGATGCAAGTCAACTCGATTCATGCTCAAGGCGTTGAACGTCTGGCGCCGGGCCTGCAGGTTGAGGCACAGG
Organism: Pseudomonas sp. Fl4BN1; assembly: GCF_009908285.1. Classification (GTDB taxonomy): domain Bacteria; phylum Pseudomonadota; class Gammaproteobacteria; order Pseudomonadales; family Pseudomonadaceae; genus Aquipseudomonas. The sequence continues at coordinate 181,725 of NZ_JAAARM010000002.1, read as the reverse complement.
CTCCTGACGGGTTGATAGAGGCGATCTCTATCAAAGGAGGCAAGGCTTTTGCTTTGGGGGTGCAATGGCACCCCGAATGGCAGGTAAGCTCCAATCCTCACTACCTTGCCATCTTCCGGGCATTTGGTGATGCCTGCCGCAAGCGGGCAACACAACGCGACGCCCATGCGTCAAACAACGCCTGACCTAATAAAGAGTCAGGAAACTCAGCCTAGAGGCATTTATGAGTAACAACCTCGACCAGCTCACCGATTGGTTGAAAGACCACAAGATCACAGAAGTCGAATGCATGATCGGCGACTTGACCGGTATCACCCGGGGCAAGATCTCGCCGACCAACAAATTCATTGCCGAGAAAGGCATGCGTTTGCCCGAGAGCGTGCTGCTGCAGACCGTGACCGGCGACTATGTCGAAGACGACATCTATTACGACCTGCTGGATCCCGCGGACATCGACATGATCTGCCGCCCGGACCAGAACGCCGTGTTCCTCGTGCCGTGGGCCATCGAGCCCACCGCCCAGGTGATCCACGACACCTACGACAAGCAAGGCAACCCCATCGAGCTGTCGCCGCGCAACGTCTTGAAGAAGGTCCTCAAGCTCTATGCCGACCACGGCTGGCAGCCCATCGTGGCGCCGGAGATGGAGTTCTACCTGACCAAGCGCAGCGACGACCCGGACTACCCGTTGCAACCGCCGGTGGGCCGCTCCGGCCGCCCGGAAACCGGTCGCCAATCCTTCTCCATTGAAGCCGCCAACGAATTCGACCCGTTGTTCGAGGACGTCTACGACTGGTGCGAGCTGCAGGAGCTGGACCTCGACACCCTGATCCACGAGGACGGCACGGCGCAGATGGAGATCAACTTCCGTCACGGCGATGCCCTGTCCCTGGCTGATCAGATCCTGGTGTTCAAGCGCACCATGCGTGAAGCCGCGCTCAAGCACGACGTCGCCGCGACCTTCATGGCCAAGCCGATGACCGGCGAGCCTGGCAGCGCCATGCACCTGCACCAGAGCATCATTGAGATCAGTACTGGCAAGAATGTTTTCTCCAATGAAGACGGAACCATGAGCCAGCTGTTCCTCAATCATATCGGCGGGTTGCAGAAGTTCATCCCCGAGCTGCTGCCGCTGTTTGCCCCCAACGTCAACTCGTTCCGTCGCTTCCTGCCCGACACTTCGGCGCCGGTGAACGTCGAGTGGGGTGAGGAGAACCGTACCGTGGGCCTGCGGGTGCCGGATGCCGGACCACAGAACCGCCGGGTGGAAAACCGCCTGCCGGGCGCCGACGCCAACCCCTACCTGGCCATTGCTGCCAGCCTGCTGTGTGGCTACATCGGCATGGTCGAAGGCCACAACCCGAGCGCGCCGGTGGTCGGTCGTGGCTACGAGCGCCGTAACCTGCGCCTGCCGTTGACCATCGAGGATGCGCTGGAACGTATGGAAAACAGCAAGACCATCGAAAAATACCTGGGCCACAAGTTCATCACCGGTTATGTCGCGGTGAAGCGGGCCGAGCATGAAAACTTCAAGCGCGTGATCAGTTCGTGGGAGCGGGAGTTCCTGTTGTTCGCCGTCTGATCCGCCGGGCGCCACTGCCCGCCAGTGGCGCCTTCACTGACACTTAGGAGACATTGATGACTCATAAAAACCCGCAAACCCGCGAGTGGCAAACCCTCAGCAGTGATCACCACCTGGCGCCTTTTAGTGACTTCAAACAATTGAAGGAGAAGGGGCCACGGATCATCACCCATGCCAAGGGTGTTTATCTCTGGGACAGTGAAGGCAATCAGATTCTCGACGGCATGGCTGGCCTGTGGTGCGTGGCCATCGGCTACGGTCGTGATGAACTGGCCGAGGCCGCCAGCAAGCAGATGCGCGAACTGCCGTACTACAACCTGTTTTTCCAGACGGCCCACCCGCCGGTGCTGGAGTTGTCCAAAGCGATTGCCGATGTCGCACCAGAAGGCATGAATCACGTGTTCTTCACCGGTTCCGGCTCCGAAGGCAACGACACCATGCTGCGCATGGTCCGCCACTACTGGGCGATCAAGGGCCAGCCGAACAAGAAAACCATCATCAGCCGGGTCAATGGCTACCACGGTTCCACCGTGGCCGGTGCCAGCCTTGGCGGCATGACTTACATGCACGAGCAGGGCGACTTGCCGATCCCGGGCATCGTCCACATCCCGCAGCCTTACTGGTTCGGCGAAGGCGGTGACATGAGCCCCGAAGAGTTCGGCATCTGGGCGGCCAACAAACTCGAAGAAAAGATCCTCGAACTGGGCGTGGACAACGTCGGGGCCTTTATCGCCGAGCCGATCCAGGGCGCCGGCGGGGTCATTGTGCCGCCGGACAGCTACTGGCCGCGGATCAAGGAAATCCTCGCCAAGTACGACATTCTCTTCGTCGCCGATGAAGTGATCTGTGGCTTCGGTCGTACCGGTGAGTGGTTCGGTAGCGATTTCTACGACCTCAAGCCGGACATGATGACCATCGCCAAGGGCCTGACCTCCGGCTATATCCCCATGGGTGGCCTGGTCGTACGTGACGCGGTGGTGGCGGTGCTCAACGAGGGCGGTGATTTCAACCACGGTTTCACCTATTCCGGGCACCCGGTGGCGGCGGCTGTGGCCCTGGAAAACATCCGCATCCTGCGTGAAGAAAAAATTATCCAGCATGTCCAGGAAAAAACGGCACCTTACTTGCAGAAACGACTGCGGGAACTGAGTGACCACCCGTTGGTGGGTGAGGTTCGCGGAGTCGGTCTACTGGGGGCGATCGAACTGGTCAAGGACAAGGCCACCCGGGCACGCCACACAGGCCGTGGTGCAGGCATGATTTGCCGGCAGTTCTGTTTCGACAACGGCCTGATCATGCGCGCCGTGGGCGACACCATGATCATTGCTCCGCCGCTGGTGATCAGCGAAGCAGAGATTGACGAGTTGGTGGCCAAGGCGCGCAAGTGCCTGGACCTGACTCTGCATGCACTCGAGGGCTGAGTGCTAGGCTTTGAGCGCGATGCTTGCGGGCATTGCGTTCAAAGTGGATATAAAGGCCGGGACTTTCCTTGAAAGCCGGCCTTGGATCTTGCCAGACTACCCGCCGTTCTTAGTGGCTTGCATATCGGCCGCTGGCTCTGGGTCACCAAGAATGTGCTTAAAAAGAATAATCGGAGCATTACGCATGAAGGCATTAGGTATGAAGTTAGCTGGCAAGACCCTCCTCGCCATGTCCCTGATGGGCGTGATGGCGGCCGCGGCACAGGCGGACGATAAAGTGCTGCACGTTTACAACTGGTCCGATTACATCGCTCCGGACACCATCAAGAAGTTTGAAGCCGAGTCGGGCATCAAAGTGGTCTATGACGTGTTCGACAGCAACGAGACCCTGGAAGCCAAGTTGCTGGCCGGCAAGTCCGGTTACGACGTGGTGGTGCCTTCCAACAACTTCCTGGCCAAGCAGATCAAGGCGGGCGTCTACCAGGAACTGGACCGGTCCAAGTTGCCGAACTGGAAGAACCTCAACGAGTCGCTGCTCAAGGCGGTATCGGTGAGTGACCCGGGCAACAAACACGCTTTCCCTTACATGTGGGGCTCGATCGGTATCGGCTTCAATGCCGAGAAGGTCAAGGCTGCATTGGGTGCCGACGCACCGACCAACTCCTGGGACCTGCTGTTCAAGCCGGAAAACGCCGCGAAGTTGAAATCCTGTGGCGTCAGCTTCCTCGATTCGCCAACCGAGATGATTCCGGTGGCATTGCACTACCTGGGCTACCCAACCGATAGCCAGGACAAGAAACAACTGGCTGAAGCCGAAGCACTGTTCCTCAAGATCCGTCCTTCGATCGCCTACTTCCATTCGTCCAAGTACATCTCTGACCTGGCCAACGGCAACATCTGCGTGGCTGTTGGTTACTCGGGCGATATCTACCAGGCCAAGGCCCGTGCGGCTGAAGCCGGTGACAAGGTCAAGGTCAGCTACAACATTCCGAAAGAGGGTGCTGGCAGTTTCTACGACATGGTCGCCATCCCTAAAGATGCAGAAAACGTCGAAGGTGCCTACAAGTTCATGACCTTCCTGCAGAAGCCGGAAGTGATGGCCGAGATCACCAACGCCGTGCGTTTCCCCAACGGTAACGCGGCTGCAACCCCATTGGTCGATAAAGACATCACCAGCGACCCGGGCGTTTACCCGCCTGCGGATGTCCAGGCCAAGCTGTACGCGATCTCCGACTTGCCGGCCGCGACCCAGCGCGTCCTGACCCGCAGTTGGACCAAGATCAAATCCGGTAAATAAACCGATTTGCAGCAATATCCTGTTGTCGTCGTCATGGCGAGGGCGGCAACAGGAAACAATTAAATGACAGAAAGTTTTGCTGGATTGGTTTATCGAGGGTAAGTTGCGCGCCGGTTTTGTTGCTGGGCAGCTTGGGGGCTGTCAGGTAGCGCGGGGCAACTTGGGCCCAACTATTGAAGAGGACCTCTACTTGCCTATTTCTTTGTTTCGCAAAGCCATGCTGGTTGCCGCCGGCCTGACGCTGATGGCTGGCGCTCAGGCGGCACCGACCGTGCATATTTATAACTGGTCGGATTACATCGGTCAGAACACCCTGGCAGAGTTTGAAAAGGCCACGGGTATCAAGCCGGTGTATGACGTATTCGATTCCAATGAAACCCTGGAAGGCAAGTTGCTGGCCGGTCGTACCGGTTATGACGTGGTCGTACCGTCCAACCACTTCCTGGGCAAACAGATCAAGGCCGGGGCTTTCCAGAAACTCGACAAAAGCCTGCTGACCCACTATTCGAATCTTGACCCGGCACTGCTCAAGCGCCTGGAAATGAACGACCCGGGCAACCAGTACGCGGTGCCTTACCTGTGGGGCACTAATGGCATCGGCTACAACGTCGATAAGGTCAAGGCTGCCTTGGGTGTGGACAAGATCGACTCCTGGAGCGTGCTGTTCGAGCCAGAGAACATCAAGAAGCTCAACAGTTGCGGTGTGGCCTTCCTCGACTCCGCCGACGAGATGATGCCCACGGTCCTCAACTACCTGGGCCTGAACGCCAACAGCACCACCCCGCAGGACTACAAGAAGGCCGAAGCCAAACTCTTGGCCGTACGTCCTTACGTGACCTATTTCCACTCGTCCAAGTACATCTCCGACCTGGCCAACGGCAATATCTGCGTGGCCATCGGTTTCTCCGGTGACATCTTCCAGGCCAAGGCCCGGGCCGCGGAGGCCGGCAAGGGCGTGAACATCGCCTATGCAATTCCGAAAGAGGGTGGCGCCCTGTGGTTCGACATGCTGGCGATTCCCAAGGACTCGACCAACGTCAAGCAAGCCCACGCCTTCATCAACTATTTGCTGCAACCTGAGGTGATTGCTCAGGTCAGTGACTACGTCGGTTATGCCAACCCCAATCCGGGGTCGGACAAGCTGATGGAGCAATCCATTCGCACCGATGCAGCGGTTTATCCACCGCAGGAAGTGCTCGACAAGACTTACGTGTCCACCGAGTTACCCCCGAATATCCAACGCTTGATGACCCGCAGCTGGACCAAGGTCAAGACGGGTAAATAGTTCCACAGGCTCAAACTATCCAAGGCCCGCCGGCGTGCGGCGGGCTGCAAATTTTGTTGGGAGTTTCGCAAAATGGCAGTTGCCTCCGGCGCCTATAAGAAAGCCCTCGAGGGCGACCAGACACCGAAACAGGTGTTGGTCAAAATCGACCGGGTCACGAAGAAGTTCGACGAGACGATTGCTGTGGACGATGTGTCCCTGGAAATCAACAAAGGCGAGATCTTCGCCCTGCTCGGCGGCTCGGGATCGGGCAAGTCCACTTTGCTGCGTATGCTGGCCGGGTTCGAGCGGCCGACGGAGGGGCGAATCTTCCTCGATGGCGTGGACATCACCGATATGCCGCCTTACGAGCGGCCGATCAACATGATGTTCCAGTCCTACGCCTTGTTCCCGCACATGACTGTGGCGCAGAACATCGCCTTCGGCCTCAAGCAGGACAAGATCCCGGCCGCTGAAGTCGACGCCCGGGTGGCCGAAATGCTCAAGCTGGTGCAGATGAGCCAATACGCCAAACGCAAGCCGCACCAACTGTCCGGCGGCCAGCGCCAGCGCGTGGCCCTGGCCCGCTCTCTGGCCAAGCGCCCGAAACTGTTGCTGTTGGATGAGCCCATGGGCGCCCTGGACAAGAAGCTGCGCTCGCAGATGCAGCTGGAGCTGGTAGAGATCATCGAGCGCGTGGGTGTGACCTGCGTGATGGTGACTCACGACCAGGAAGAGGCCATGACCATGGCCGAGCGCATCGCCATCATGCACCTGGGCTGGATCGCCCAGATCGGCAGCCCGATCGATATTTATGAAACGCCGGTCAGCCGTCTGGTCTGCGAGTTCATCGGCAACGTCAACATCTTCGAGGGCGAAGTGGTGGACGATGCCGAGGGCCATGCGGTGATCACCTGCAAGGACGTGGACCGCAGCATCTATGTTGGCCACGGCATCAGCACCTCGGTCCAGGACAAGTCGGTGACCTACGCGATCCGCCCGGAAAAACTCCTGGTCACCGCCGAGATGCCGACCTGCGAGTACAACTGGTCCAGCGGCAAGGTGCACGACATTGCTTACCTGGGCGGTCACTCGGTGTTCTACGTCGAGCTGCCGAGCGGCAAGCTGGTGCAGTCCTTCGTCGCCAACGCCGAGCGCCGTGGCGCGCGGCCGACCTGGGGTGACCAGGTCTACGTGTGGTGGGAAGACGACAGCGGCGTGGTACTGCGCTCATGAACATGCGAAAGCTCAAGCGCCGACTCAATCGAATAATTCCCGGTGGTCGCCAACTGGTCATCGGGATCCCCTTCATCTGGCTGTTCCTGTTCTTCATGCTGCCGTTCTTCATTGTCCTGAAGATCAGCTTCGCCGAAGCGGACGTGGCCATTCCGCCGTATACCGAGATCTACAGCTACGTCGACCAGAAGCTCCAGCTGCTGCTCAACCTCGGCAACTACGCGATGCTGGGGGACGACGAGCTGTACATCGCCGCCTACCTCGGCTCGCTGAAGATGGCGTTCTTCAGCACCATCCTCTGCCTGCTGATCGGCTACCCGATGGCCTATGCCATCGCCAGTGCCCGCAAAGAGATGCAGACGGTGCTGGTGCTGCTGATCATGATGCCGACCTGGACCGCGATCCTGATCCGCGTCTATGCCTGGATGGGCATTCTCAGTAACAACGGCCTGCTCAATGGCTTCCTGATGTCGATGGGCTGGATCAACGAACCGCTGCAGATCCTCAACACCAACATCGCGGTGTACATCGGCGTGGTCTATTCCTACCTGCCGTTCATGATCCTGCCGCTCTACGCCAACCTGGTAAAACACGACCACAGTCTGCTGGAGGCGGCGGCCGACCTGGGTTCTAGCTCCTTCAACAGCTTCTGGACGATCACCGTACCGCTGTCCAAGAACGGCATCATCGCCGGCTGCATGCTGGTGTTCATCCCGGTGGTGGGCGAGTTCGTGATTCCGGAACTGTTGGGCGGTCCGGAAACCCTGATGATCGGTAAAGTGCTCTGGCAAGAGTTCTTCAACAACCGTGACTGGCCGGTGGCGTCTGCCCTGGCAGTGGTGATGCTGGCGATCCTGATTGTGCCGATCATCCTGTTCAACCGCAGTCAGGCCAAGGAAATGGAGGGCAAGGAATGAAGCGCTTCAGTTTTTCAAGCCTGATGCTGGTGCTGGGATTGTTGTTCATCTACCTGCCGATGCTGATCCTGGTGATCTACTCGTTCAACGCCTCGCGACTGGTGACGGTGTGGGGCGGTTGGTCGATCAGTTGGTACGTCGGGCTGCTGGACAACACCCAGCTCATGGGCTCGGTCCTGCGGTCCCTGGAGATCGCCTGCTACACCGCAGTAGCGGCGGTGGCCCTGGGCACCCTGGCGGCATTCGTGCTGACCCGGATCACCCACTTCAAGGGCCGCACCCTGTTCGGTGGCCTGGTCACCGCGCCGCTGGTGATGCCGGAAGTGATCACCGGTCTGTCGCTGTTGCTGCTGTTCGTGGCCATGGCCCAGGCCATCGGTTGGCCCCAGGAGCGTGGCATCGTCACCATCTGGATCGCTCACACCACGTTCTGCGCCGCCTATGTGGCGGTGGTGGTGTCGGCACGCCTGCGTGAGCTGGACCTGTCCATCGAAGAGGCGGCCATGGACCTTGGCGCGCGGCCGTGGAAGGTGTTCTTCCTGATCACCATCCCGATGATCGCGCCCTCCCTGGCAGCGGGCGGCATGATGTCCTTCGCCCTGTCCCTGGATGACCTGGTTCTGGCCAGCTTCGTCTCCGGCCCGGGTTCCACCACCTTGCCGATGGAAGTGTTCTCGGCGGTGCGCCTGGGGGTAAAACCTGAGATCAACGCCGTGGCCAGCCTGATTCTGCTGGCGGTGTCCCTGGTGACCTTCCTGGTCTGGTTCTTCAGCCGTCGCGCCGAAGAATCCCGCAAGCGGGCAATCCAGCAAGCCATCGAAGAAAGCGCCGCCGACTCCTGGAAACAGCCGGACGTGCGTCGGCCACAGCGGGTGGAAACCGTCTGACCTGCGTGCAGCACTGAAAAAAACCTCGCCCCTGATCGGGAGCGAGGTTTTTTTTACCCTGAACATTCCCTCTCAGGATTGCCAGGGCGACTGGCGGGTGATCTCGATGAAGTCCAGCGCCCTGAGCCCTGGCTGCTGATCCCGCAACACGTCGGCCTTTCCGTTGCCAAAGGTGCTGCTTCGAGATTGGCGCAGGGCCGTCATGGCTTCAGGCTGTCATACGCCTCTAGCGTGCGCAGTGAATAGATATACGCCGCACCGGCATTCAGCGAGATCGCCGTGGCCAGGGTCGCGGCCACTTCTTCGCGGGTGGCGCCGGCCTTGATCGCGGCGTCGGTGTGTACACCGATGCAGCCGTCACAGCGGGTGGTGATGGCCACGGCAATGGAAATCAGCTCGCGGGTCTTGGCGTCGAGTACGTTGTTTTCTTCCGCGGCTTCACCCAGGGCCATATAGGCCTGGACCATTTTCGGGTTGCTCTTGCCCAGGGAGCCAAAGGCTTTCTTGATGGTAGGCAGCAGTTCGGACCAGTTATGGAACATCGTAGTCACTCCGGGATGGGTTGGGGGTGTGCTGTTGCGACACCCTCAGTCTTGACCATCCTGGCGTTTCGGGTGTGTCCGATTCGCTCAAATACCTGCCCAGTACGCGCAAATGAACTCGATGGCGAGCCCGTTTGCCAACAATGGGCTGCCCCGGCTTATTGGGGGCCGCGCGCCGGCAGCAGCTTCAGAGTGCTGCGGGTATTGGCGGTGACCTCTTCTTCGCTGAAGTGCGCTTGCTGATAGACCCCTTCGATGTAGGCCTCAGCCTGATCGTCGTAGTGCTTGTCGAACAGTACACCGCTCTGGCCCACCGGGTTGATGGTCAGGCTGTGGGCCGGATCGGCGAAGTCGATGATGCGTCGGGTCGAGGGGCCATACACCACTGACCAGGGCGCCGGGCCGATCTTGGCGGTGAGGTTGTTCGGCACTTCATGGCTGCCGGGGGCTTCCAGAGGGCCAACGTTGAACAACCGGTCCAGAGGTTTCTGCATGCCCAGTGGGTGGGCGTGGGTCAGGGTATGGGCGGTGCCCCAGCGCCATTGCCCAGGGTTGGCCCCTAGGGTGCGCTTGAGGTGGTCGATGCTGGCGCGCCAGGCCACCTTCACGGTGTCGGCGCGGCTTTCACGCTGAGCGGTGGTGCGATTGTCCCACCAGGGCGAGTCGGGGTCCGCCGCCAGGCGTGGCAGGGCGGCATCGACTACCCGGGCCTGGATCAGCGCGTCGAAATAGGCGTCGCCGAGTTTCTCGTGGAAGGTGGCGTCGGCCAGTTCGAACAGGAACTGGTTGAACAGGGTGGCGCTGGTGGAGTCCAGCGGGTAGTCGCCTGGCCACTTCGCCAGTTGCTCGACCAGTTTCAGTTCCTCGGGATCGCTGACCACTTCTCGCAACACCGGCAGCAGGGGAGCCAACAGGCGCGGGCCGTAGGCGGTGGTGGTGCCCAGTTGCAGTTTCTGGGTGTTTTCCAGGTCCCACTTGACACTTTTGTCACTGAGCTGACGGTCCAGTTGTTGACCACGGTCGGGGAGGTTGTAGTAGCCGGGAATTTCCACGCCGGTGGGGGAGAGCGGCTGGAAGTTGGCAGAGACGATATAGCCCCGGGCCGGATTCTCTTCCTGAGGGTTGGCGCTGAAGGGGTAGAAGCCTTCCTTGTCCGCCATGGCGGTGCTGCCATCGAGGATAAAGGCCGGCTTGGCCCCGGCTGGGCGCTTGGGCAGCAGCGCCGCAGCCCACCAGCCGATGTCGCCCTTGGCGTTGGCCCAGATGATGTTCAGTCCTGGTGCGTGGATCTTGGCCGCGGCGGCGCGGGCTTTGGCCAGGGTGTCGGCACGATTGAGCTGGTAGAAACCGTCGAGGATCGGGTTCGGAGTTTCCAGGAAGCCCCACCACATGGCCACCGGGGCCTTGCCCACGGTGGTACCGAGCATGTCGTTGATGATCGGACCGTGGGGTGACTGGCGCAAGGTCAGGGTCACCGGTGCCTGGCCCTTGACCGCAATCTGTTGCGTGCTGCTGCTCAGGTCGACCCATTTGTCGTGGAACCAGACCTGATTGGGGTTCTCCGGGTTGACCTTCTCGGCGATCAGATCGAGGTCGTCGTTCTGGAACATGGTCAGGCTCCAGCCGAAGTCCAGGTTGTGGCCCAGGAAGGCAAAGGGCACCAGGGCCTGATGATGGCCGTAGAGCTCGAAACCCGGCGCCGACAGTTGCGCCTCGTACCAAACCGATGGCAGGGAATAGCGAATATGCGGGTCGCCGGCCAGCAGCGGCCGGCCGCTCTTGGTGCGTGCGCCGGCCACGGCCCAGGCGTTGCTGCCTTCGAACTGCGGCAGTCCCGCCTCGCTCAGGGCCTCCTGGCTCAGGCGGGCGATCTGCCCCAGGTCCTGCCAGTCAACGGCGGCCAATGGCAGTGAGGTGGGCGACTTGCCCTTGGCCAGCACGCCCTTGGGCTGCCAGTCGAGATCGAAGACCTTCAGGTAGTCGTTGCCCAACTGGTCGCGGATGTAGGTCAGCAGCGGTTCGGTACGAAAGGCCATGGCGAAGCTGTAGGCCATGAAACCGGCGACGCTGACAGTGTCTTCTGCAGTGAACGGCCGTTTGTGGATACCCAGGACATCGAATTCCATGGGCTGGGCGTGGCTGGCCTGATACTGGTTAATGCCGTCCAGATAGGCTTCCAGGGCCTTCCAGGCCGGAGACTGGCGGTCGAGCCCGGCCACGTAGCTGTCGGCACGCTCGCGAATGCGCAGGCTGCGAAACAGTTTGTCGGTATCCAGCAGCTTGGGCCCCAGGACTTCTGCCAGCTCGCCGCGGGCCAGACGCCGCAGGATTTCCATCTGGAACAGCCGGTCCTGGGCGTGGACGTAACCCAGGGCGCGGTACAGATCGGCTTCGTTTTCCGCACGGATGTGCGGCACGCCGCGTTCGTCGTAGCGCACGGTGACCGAGCCCTGCAGGCCGCTGAGCTCGACCTGGCCCTGACGCGTCGGCTGTTTGCTGTACAGATAGCCGGCAACGCCTGCCAACAGGGCGAAGATCAGTACGGCGACGACGGTCAGGCTGCGTTTCATGCGGGCTCCTTGCTGTTGTTTTCAATGCCGCCTTGGGAGAGCTGCAGAGATTTAGCACAAGTCATGGGCCTCGCGCAGGAGGCGGTCCTTGAATAGTCGCGAATGCCTTAGTCCGCGCTGGCTGGCCAGGGACAGTAGCAGCCTACCGCCAGGGTATGGGTGGCGCTGACCTTGCGATTGTCCTGCAGGGCCTGGAGGATCGGCTCGATAAAGCTGTTGCTGGCGTTGCAGGTCAGGCCTTCGCTGTAGGGACCGAAGTACGCCAGTTTGCCGCTACGGTCCCAGATCGCCACTGCCGGGCTGGCGGGGATCTGTTCGGCACCCGGCAGGCTGTCGAGGGGTTTCAGGCGGCTCAGGGTGGCGGGTAGCTGGCCGTGACTGCCAGGCTTTTGCACCGAGTAGAACTCCACGCCCTGAGGGCCGTAGGCCTCGATCAGCTCGGCCAGGTGCTGCTGATTGCCGACGTTGCAGGGGCAGGCCGGGTCCCAGAAGTGCACCAGGCGGATCGCCCCGGGGCCGGCCAACTCGGCGGGCAGCTGCAAGGGGTCGCCGGAGAACATCGCCGTGTGCTCACTGAAGGCCCGCAGATAGCGTCCCTGAAACCAGTCGTAGGCGCTCCACAGCACAACGGCACAGATCAGGACGAGCAGGCTGGCAATCAGGGGCGTGCGGTAAGAATGGCGCATGGAATACAGTCCTCGAAGGTCGCGTAGCTTGCCATGCTTGCCGCGACAGATGAATATCGCAGGCCCAGAAAGCCCGTTTTGTCCCCGCTATCCCGTTTTGGAAACCTCTATGTCCGCGACCTTCGACTCCGACCACCTGCGTGCCAGCCTGCAACCCCTGGTCGCCGGGCAGCCCTTGTCGGCCGAGGCTCAGGCCTACCAACGGTTCTATGGGCTGGACTTCGCCGGACGTGCGCTGGTGCCGCGCAGTCGCCTGGGGCGGTTCCAGGTGGACGGCTACGAAGTGGTCTGTCAGGTCTGGTGGCCAGAGCAGCCGCGGGCAACGCTGTTTCTGTTCCACGGTTTCTACGATCACATGGGTTTGTACCGACATGTGATTGAGTGGGCGCTGCAGCGCCACTTTGTGGTGATTTCCTGCGATCTGCCTGGGCACGGGCTGTCCAGTGGCGAGCGAGCCAGTATCGATGACTTCGCGGTGTACCAGCGGGTGCTGCAAGGCCTGTTCGCCGAAGCGCGGTCCCTGGACCTGCCACAGCCCTGGCACCTGTTCGGACAAAGCACCGGCGGCGCGATCATCATGGATCATCTGCTCAACCAGGGAGCCGAAAGCCCGGCCCAGGGCCAGGTGATCCTGTTATCGCCCCTGGTGCGGCCGCGGGCCTGGGGCTGGTCGATGCTCAGCTATTACCTGCTGCGGCCCTTCGTCAGCGGCATTGCCCGGCGCTTCAGCGAAAACTCCAACGACCCGGATTTCCTCGCCTTCCTACAGTCCGATCCGCTGCAGCCCCAGCGTCTGCCAACTGCCTGGGTGGGTGCGCTGGCGCACTGGATCAAGCGTTTGGAGGCGGCGCCGTGCAGCTCAAGGCAGCCGTTGATCGTACAGGGGCAGGCGGACATGACGGTGGATTGGGAGCACAACCTGCAGGTGATTCGCGGCAAATTCGCCGCGCCCGAGGTGTTGATGCTGGCGGAGGCCCGGCACCATCTGGCGAATGAAATTCCGTTGTACCGCGACCAGTACTTCGCTTTTCTCACCCAGCATGTCTGAGGCTGGGTATCTGGGCGGACGGCTACAGGGGCAACACCGGTAGCCAGGATTCAGGGTGCGAGATTTGAGCTGCTCTGTCCTACCGCCAGCCCCGCGCGAATCGCTGCCAGGGCCGCCTGGTAATAGGCCTTGCCTTCGCTGGACTCGGCAAAGGTGGCGAACTCTTCCAGCTCGGTGTCGGACAGGTCCCGATAGACGTACAGCAGGGTGTTGTTCAGGTCATTGCCGATCTGCTGCATCAGCCGCTGGCGCTGACCATTGAGCATGCCCTGGGCTTGCCCGCCGCCCAGCAGGCCGGGAATCATCTGGCTCAGGCTGTCGGCGGCGACGCCGGCAATCGCCAGGCTCACTTCCGCGCCGGCTTCCCGGGCCGGCAGCGCCTGGGCCAGATGACCGATGATCAACTGGCGGTTGTCACTGGCCGGCATCTTCGGCAGGCCCTGGGCGTTCTTGGCCAGTTGGTCGCGGCGGGTGGCCAGCAGTTCCGCGGCAACGATCTTGCGTCCCAGAGGCGACTGGAAGAAGGCCAGCGCGGGCGCGGGATCGGCAAGGTTCTGCCGCAGTTGCGCTTCGGCGCGACGATCCACGGCCTGAGGCGCGAAGCGTTGATTGCTGTTGTCCACCAGGGCCTGGTAGACCGCTGGCGGCAAGCTGTTCTGGTAGCGTTGCTGGGCAGCGCTGAGGGCATCGTTGAAATGCGCGCGTTGTTCCGGCCAACCGGCGACCTTGTACAACTGGTCGTGGCTGTCTGCCCAGGCAGGCAAGGCGCAGAACATCAACAGTGAGAAAAGCAAACGACGCATAAGGACTCCTGTCAGCAGGCGACTATTCTCCGGGGCAGGGCGATGGTTGTCGAGAATTCGTATCAGGATCGCCCGCTAAAGTGATGATGGGAAAGTGCATTGGAAAAAATGCTTGCTCCTCCGCTCTGCGGCTCTGTCAGATTCATCTGATGCTGGATACTATGCGCGCCATGCAAATACCCTCTGATCACCCGCTGTTGTTGCGTATCGTCGACGACTTGGCCACCTGTGGCTGGTCGCAGCAGAATATGTTCCTGCCCGAGGCTCTGACCCTCGAACTGGCGGCTGAGTGCCGTAAACGTGCTGAAGAAGGTGAATTGGCCCCTGCGGCGGTCGGGCGCGGCGCGGCCCAGGAAATTCGCGAGGGTATTCGCGGTGATCATATCCAGTGGCTCGAACCTGGCGAGGCCAAGTCCAGTGATAGCTACCTGGGGCTGATGGACAGCCTGCGCGAGGCACTCAATCGGGGCCTGTTCCTCGGCCTCGAGGATTTTGAATGCCACTTTGCCCTCTACCCGCCGGGTGCTTTCTACAAACGCCATGTGGACCGCTTTCACGACGACGACCGACGCATGGTGTCGGCGGTTATCTACCTCAACTCTTCTGAGTGGCTGCCGGAGCATGGCGGGCAATTGCGCATGTACCTGGAGGGCCAGGAACCATACGATGTGGTGCCCGTCGGGGGGCGCCTGGTGGTGTTTCTCTCCAGCGAAGTGCCCCATGAAGTCCTGCCCGCAAGCCGGGAACGCCTGTCCTTGACCGGGTGGTTTCGACGTCGCGGTAACGAGCCGTTTTGATGATGCACAAGATTCTGGTCAGCCGTTGCCTGTTGGGCCATCGCGTACGTTATGACGGCGGTGCCAGTGGTCCGTTCGACCAACTGAGCAGTTGGCTGCAAGAGGGGCGTGTAGTTGCCTTGTGCCCGGAAGTGGCTGGCGGTTTGCCAACGCCACGGGCGGCGGCGGAAATCCCCGGCGGGCAGGGCGTGGAAGTGCTGGAGGGCAAGGCCCGGGTGCTGACCACTGAAGGCGACGATGTCAGCGCCGAGTTCCTGTCCGGTGCCCGGCAGGCTTTAGCGCTGGTGGAGAAGCACGGGATTCGCATTGCCGTGCTCAAGGCCAACAGTCCGTCTTGCGGCAACCTGCTGACCTATGACGGCACATTCAGCGGGACCCGGGTTCAGGGCCAGGGCGTTACCGCTGCGCTGCTACAGCACCACGGTGTGCAAGTCTTCAGTGAGCTGCAATTGCCTGAGGCCGCAGCCGCCCTGGCTGCCCTGGCCTCTTTGTAGGTTTCAGGGCTGAGGATTACTGCCCGGCTTCGGCCTTGGGCGGTTTGCTTGCATCCATGCCGAACCATTTCTCCGAAAGGGCCATCAGTCGCCCATCTGCCTTGATCCGCTGCAGGGCGCTATCGAGGCTCGCCCGGAATGCCGGGTTACCCTTCTGGAAGGGAATCGCCAGGCTCAGGGTCGGCCCGACCTTCGCGCCTTCCTTTACCGGCAGGCGGCTGTCACGAATGGCGTAGGGAATCAGCAGGCGGTCGCTGATGGCTGCGTCGATCTGTTTGTCTGCCACATCCTTGATCGGCTGTTGGGCATCGGCGTAGCTCCGCAGGTTGATCCCTTCCACAGTACGCGCCTGATCGACGAACTGGCTGCCCTGTGCCACGCCCAAGGCCTGGCCGCGCAGGGCCTGCAGGGAAAACAGCGGGCGCTGTTCTTCTTTGCGCACGATCAGTTGGGCGCTGGAGTAACTGTAAGGTTCGCTGAAGTCGAAACGATCCTTGAGTTCTGGAGTCACTGCTATGTGATTGATGGCCACGTCGAACTTGCCGCTCTCGACTCCCGGCAGCAACTCGGCCGACTGGGTCACCACGAAGTCGGCGCGTACGTCCAGCTCGCTGGCCAGCAACTGCCCCAGCTCGACCTCGAAACCGCTGAGCTTGCCGTCATCCTTGAAGTTGAAGGGCGGTGCGTTGGCCTCCAGGGCGATGCGCAGTTCCCCGCGGTCATTGATGTCATCCATCAGTTCGGCTTGAGCGTAAGTGCTCACAAGGGGCAGCAAAAGTATCAGGCCAGGCAGGAAACGCATGGTCACTCCTTGAATTTATATGAGCGATGCGCCGTTCAGGCTCGCTTTGCTAAGGTGTTGAGTGCCTTCGACAACGAATTGCCACGAAGTTGTCATAACCGTAAAAGATTTGCGGAAAAACTGGAGAAGATAATGAAAAATTTTATGTCTTGTGCGGCCCTGGCCGGTCTGTTGCTGGGAACCTCGATGTTGGCCGGCGCTGCGGATATTCCTCGTACTGAAGCACCTGAGGGTGCCAAGGTGTTTATTGTTTCCCCGGCTGACGGGGCTACCGTGGACAAGACCTTCAAGGTCACGTTCGGCGTTGAGGGCATCGCCCTGGCCCCGGCGGGCGACCAGACCGCCCATACCGGTCACCATCACCTGCTGATCGACGTCGATACCCTGCCTGCGGAAAACCTGCCGATCCCAGCCGATGCCAAGCACATTCACTTCGGCAAGGCCCAGACCGAAACCGAAGTGACCCTGACCCCGGGTACGCACACCCTGCAGTTGGAGCTGGGTGACAAGAACCATGTGCCGTTCAACCCGGTGATTGTCTCCAAGAAAATCACAGTGACAGTGAAATAATCGTAAATGCGCGATAAAAAAAGGGAGCCCTTGGGGGCTCCCTTTTTTATCGCGCTACAAGCTGCAAGTCAGAGCGGGCTCTGGGCTTGCTGCTGTTTAGAACAGCACGCGGCAACGGATGGTGCCGTTGATGTGCTGCAGCTTCTCTTGCGCCAGGTCCGAGTACTCGGCGTCGACGTCGATCACCACGTAGCCGACCTTCTCGTTGGTCTGCAGGAACTGACCGGAGATGTTGATGCCGTTTTCGGCGAAGACCTTGTTGATCTCGCTCATCACGCCCGGAATGTTCTCGTGGATGTGCAGCAAGCGGTGCTTGCCAGGGTGGGCCGGCAGCGCCACTTCCGGGAAGTTGACCGAGGATACCGAGGTACCGTTGTCGCTGTACTTGACCAGTTTCTCTGCCACTTCCAGGCCGATGTTGGCCTGGGCTTCAGCGGTGGAACCGCCGATGTGCGGGGTCAGGATCACGTTGTCCAGGCCGCGCAGCGGGCTTTCGAACTCTTCGTCGTTGGAGCGAGGCTCCACCGGGAACACGTCGATGGCTGCGCCGATTAGGTGCTTGTCCTTGATCGCGTCCGCCAGGGCGTCCAGTTCGACCACGGTGCCGCGAGCAGCGTTGATCAGGATCCCGCCTTTCTTGATGGCGCGGATTTCCTTCTCACCGATCATCCACTGGGTGGCAGCGGTCTCTGGAACGTGCAAGGTGACGATGTCGGACATGCCCAGCAAGTCGTGCAGTTTGCCGACCTGAGTGGCGTTGCCCAGCGGCAGCTTGGTTACGGTGTCATAGAAGAACACCTGCATGCCCAAGCCTTCGGCCAGGACCGACAGCTGAGTACCAATGGAGCCGTAACCGACGATACCCAGCTTCTTGCCGCGGATTTCGAAGGAGTTGGCTGCGCTCTTGATCCAGCCGCCACGGTGGCAGGAAGCGTTTTTCTCGGGGATGCCGCGCAGCAGCAAGATGGCCTCGGCCAGCACCAGTTCGGCTACCGAACGGGTGTTGGAGTAAGGCGCGTTGAACACCGCAATGCCGCGCTCGCGAGCAGCAGACAGGTCAACCTGGTTGGTGCCGATGCAGAAACAGCCCACGGCGACCAGTTTCTTCGCGTGGTCGAAGATCTCTTCGGTCAGTTGAGTACGGGAGCGAATACCGATGAAGTGCGCATCGGCGATCTTTTCCTTGAGCTGGGCTTCCGGCAGAGAACCGGTGAGGTACTCGATGCTGGTGTAGCCGGCGGCCTTGAGGACGTCGACAGCGGATTGGTGGACGCCTTCGAGGAGAAGGAACTTGATCTTGCTCTTATCGAGAGAAGTCTTGCTCATCTGCGTAAACCTGTGTCCCGGAGAAAAATGGCAGGGAAGTGGACAGCTTGAGCTGACCTGGGCGGCACGTAAGCCGCCACCGCAGAACGCCCTTGGGCTCTATCCTGCGGGGGCGGTATGCTAGCATACGCGCCCCGCTAAACACTCATTCCTGCGACGTGAAGCGTTCTCAGGATGACCATGAATTGTTCGAGAGTTCTGTCGATGACCAATCCTGCCCTGATTGATGAGCTGAAGACCCTGGTTGAGCCTGGCAAGGTGCTGACCGACGCTGACTCCCTGAATGCTTACGGCAAGGATTGGACCAAGCATTTCGCTCCGGCCCCGACGGCCATCGTGTTTCCGAAAACCACCGAGCAGGTCCAGGCCATCGTGCGTTGGGCCAATCAGCACAAGGTGGCGTTGGTGCCGTCCGGCGGTCGTACCGGGCTCTCGGCCGCTGCAGTGGCCGCCAATGGCGAAGTAGTGGTGTCCTTCGACTACATGAACCAGATTCTCGATCTGAACCTGACTGACCGTACAGCGGTGTGCCAGCCGGGCGTGGTCACCGAGCAGTTGCAGAATCTGGCCGAAGAGAATGGCCTGTATTACCCGGTGGACTTCGCCTCTGCAGGGTCCAGCCAGATTGGCGGCAATATCGGCACCAATGCCGGCGGGATCAAGGTGATTCGCTACGGCATGACCCGCAACTGGGTGGCGGGCATGAAAGTGGTCACCGGCAAGGGTGACCTGCTGGAGCTGAACAGGGACTTGATCAAGAACGCTACCGGCTACGATCTGCGCCAGCTGTTCATCGGCGCGGAAGGCACCCTGGGGTTTGTGGTCGAGGCCACCATGCGCCTGGACCGGGCGCCAAAGAATCTCACCGCAATGGTGCTTGGCACCGCCGACTTCGACTCGATCATGCCGGTGCTGCACGCATTCCAGAACAAGCTTGATCTCACCGCTTTCGAGTTCTTCTCCGACAAGGCCCTGGCCAAGGTCCTGGCACGTGGTGACGTGCCGGCACCGTTCGAGTCCGACTGCCCGTTCTACGCACTGCTGGAATTCGAAGCCACCACCGAGGAAGTGGCCAACCACGCCCTGGAAACCTTCGAGCACTGCGTCGAGCAAGGCTGGGTTCTGGACGGCGTGATGAGCCAGAGTGAAACCCAGCTGCAGAACCTGTGGAAGCTGCGCGAGTACATTTCCGAGACCATCTCCCACTGGACTCCGTACAAGAACGATATTTCGGTCACCGTGTCGAAAGTGCCGGCATTTCTTAAGGAAATCGACGCCATCGTCGGCAAACACTATCCGGATTTCGAAATCGTCTGGTTCGGCCACATCGGCGACGGCAACCTGCACCTGAACATCCTCAAGCCGGACAACCTGAGCAAGGACGAGTTCTTCGCCAAGTGCGCCACGGTGAACAAGTGGGTGTTCGAGACCGTCGAGAAGTACAACGGTTCGATCTCTGCCGAGCACGGTGTGGGCATGACCAAGCGTGACTACCTGACCTACAGCCGTTCGCCGGTGGAGATCGAGTACATGAAGGCGGTCAAGGCGGTGTTCGATCCGAACGGCATCATGAACCCGGGCAAGATCTTCGCTGTTTGAGCCCAAGCAGCGTCCTGATGAAGCACACGAGCAGGAGTCGGTAATGAGCTATCAGCACCAGTATGTCGACGGTACCCGGATTCATTTCCCGGTGGGCAAGGTGGTGTGCATCGGGCGTAACTACGCCGAGCACGCCAAGGAACTGGACAATCCGGTGCCTACCGAGCCCCTGCTGTTTATCAAGCCAGGCAGTTGCGTAGTGCCACTGGAAGGTGGTTTTGCCATTCCCACGGAGCGTGGTTCGGTGCACTACGAAGCGGAAATTGCCGTGCTGATCGGTAAACCGCTGTCCACCAAGCCCAGCCGCGAAGAAGTACTGGATGCCATTTCCGGCTTCGCCCCGGCACTGGACCTGACCCTGCGGGACAAGCAGGCCGAGTTGAAAGCCAAGGGCTTGCCTTGGGAAATCGCCAAGTCGTTCGACGGCGCAGCAGTGATCGCGCCTTTTGTGGTGGGCAGTACCTTTGCCGACCTCACCGACATCGGCATTCGCCTGACTATCAATGGTGAAGTTCGCCAGGACGGTAACAGCAGCATCATGCTCAACCCCATTGTGCCGATGATCCAGTACATGGCCGGCTGTTTTTCGCTGCAGGCCGGCGATGTGATCCTGACCGGCACTCCGGTCGGCGTTGGTCCGCTGAATGTCGGTGATGAGCTGGTACTTGAGTTGCCGGGCGCCAGTCGTTTCACCAGCAGCGTCCGCTGAACCGAATCTTTCTGCGAGTGGCCCGGGAATACCGGACACCTCGCAGAAAGGGTTTTTCCGTTAACTGTTTTTTCACATTTTCTCCGGATAATTCCGAGGCCTATGGTTCGCGGATCTGAAATTCGTGTGCTATTACCTATGGCCGAGCTTCTGGAATCTGTGTGATGGACGCCCCTCCCCTGCCCAAACCCCTTCCCGCCCGTCGTCTGCACATACGCATGCGTTGGTACTCCTGGCTGCTGCTGGCTGGGGTGATCTGCTATGGCATTGCCAATATCCTGCATTGGGATGACCGAGGTGCGCTCTGGGTACAGGAAGGTTTTGTCAGTCCTGCCGAGCGCAGTGCCAGCGTCTGGTTGCCCGCTTATCGCGCCGTCATCGATGCCAAGCTGTTGCCGGGTATGGAGCGTGATGAAGCTTCCGACCTTTCTTACAGCCCGCAGACCAAAACCTTGTTCTCGGTGATGGGCAAGTATCCGTTCCTGGTGGAGCTGACCCTGAACGGCGACGTCCTGCGCAAGATCCCCCTGGTGGGCTGGAGCAACCCTGAAGGGGTGGCGGTCATGGAGAATGGCCTGCTGGCGATTGTCGATGAGCGTGAGCACTCGTTGGTGATCGTCAAGGTCGATGGCGATACCAAAGAGCTGAATATCAAAGACTTCCCAAGCTATGACCTGGGCCCCTCGAAGAACCAGAACAAGGCCTTTGAAGCGGTGGCCTGGAACCCACGCAAGCAGCAGTTGCTGCTGGGCGAGGAGCGTCCGCCGGCGCTGTTCACCTGGAGCAGCGACGGTAGCCAGGTGCTCAAGGGCGACAAGCAGAAACTGCCTAGCGATGAGCTTGACCTGCGTAACCTCTCGGCCTTGGCCATCGATCCGCGCACCGGTCATACCTTGGTGTTGTCCGCAGATTCCCATCTGCTGCTGGAGTTGGACGAGCAGGGTGAACAGGTCAGTTTCATGGCCTTGCTCGGCGGCTTCAACGGCTTGAAAAGTACCATTCCCCGGGCCGAAGGTGTGGCCATGGACGAAGCGGGCAATCTGTATATGGTCAGTGAGCCCAATCTGTTCTATCGCTTCGAGAAGCAATGAATCCCTGGTCCGGCAGCCTTGCCGGACCGCGGATTAAGCTTGAATTCAGTCGGCTGTGATATTCCGTCCGCCTGTTCTGATTTCGAGCCTGTGCGCCATGTATCGCCTGACCCGCTTCCAACCCCTTTACCTGATCCTCGGTCTGCTGGCCGTGCTGCTCGCAGTGTTCGTTCATAACCACCGATTGTGGCAACGCGCCTGGTTTGATTGGCAATCCTACTGGCAAGTGACGGCTGCGCAGTCCCTGGGCCTGGGCGATTATCGGGTGGTGCTTGAGGCGCAACCCATCGAGGGCCTGGATGAAGTCTCGGCACTGACCTACGACCCGTTGCGCAACAGCCTGTTCACCGTGACCAACAAGAATGCCGAGCTGATTGAGCTGTCACTGGATGGGCAGATTTTGCGGCGCATTGCCTTGGTGGGTTTCAGTGATCCCGAGGCGGTGGAATTCATCAGCGCCAATACCTATGTGATCAGCGATGAACGCCAGCAACGGCTGATCAAGATCCAGCTGCAGGAGGCAACGACGACGGTGGATGCAGCAGCGGCCGAGCAGATCACCCTTGGCGTGCACCTCGCGGGTAACAAGGGGTTTGAGGGGTTGGCCTACGATTCACAGGGCAAGCGTCTGTTCGTCGCCAAGGAGCGCGACCCGATGCTGATTTATGAAGTGCAGGGGTTTCCCCATGACAACCCGGACAAATCCTACGGGGTGCATGTAGTGAACAATCCCAAGCGCGATGCCGGGTTGTTTGTGCGCGACCTCTCCAGCCTGCAATACGATGAGCGCAGTGGCCATCTTCTGGCCTTGTCGGACGAATCTCGCCTGGTGCTGGAGTTGGATGTCGAAGGTCGCCCGTTGAGCACGTTGGCGCTGGGCAAAGGCCGGCAGGGCTTGAGCAAGGCGGTACCCCAGGCGGAAGGAATGGCCATGGATGACGCCGGCACCCTGTACCTGGTGAGCGAGCCGAATCTGTTCTACGTCTTCAAGAAGCCTGAGCTGTAGCGGCTTGTGCAGGCCGGGGTGACAGACAGCCTCAGGCCTTGAGGGTCTTCACGCCTTCGGCAGTGCCCAGCAGCAACACGTCCGCAGGACGCGCAGCGAACAGGCCGTTGGTGACCACGCCGACAATGGCATTGATCTGGCTTTCCAGCTCCACCGGGTTGGTGATCTGCATGTTGTACACATCGAGGATGATGTTGCCGTTGTCGGTGGTTACACCTTCGCGATACACCGGATCGCCGCCCAATTTCACCAGCTCACGGGCCACGTGGCTACGGGCCATGGGAATCACTTCCACGGGCAGTGGGAAGTTGCCCAGTACCGGTACCAGCTTGCTGGCGTCGGCGATGCAGATGAAGGTCTTGGCCACGGCGGCGACAATCTTTTCCCGGGTCAGGGCGGCGCCGCCGCCTTTGATCAGGTTCAGGTGCTCGTCGCTCTCGTCGGCGCCGTCGATGTAGAACTCCAGGTCGCTGACGGTGTTGAGCTCATACACCGGAATCCCATGGCCCTTGAGGCGCGCGGCGGTGGCTTCGGAGCTGGCGACTGCGCCGTCGAATGCGCCTTTGTGCAGGGCCAGGGCGTCGATGAAGCAGTTGGCGGTAGAGCCGGTGCCGACCCCGACGATGCTCTTGTCATCGAGTTTCGGGAGGATAAGGTCGACGGCGGCCTGGGCGACTGCCTGTTTGAGTTGATCCTGGGTCATGCGGGCTCCGAAGCGGGCAAGGGGGGCACAAAGCAGGCTGTGTGAAAACTGCTGCGTTCGACAATAAGGCGTTAAAAGCAGGCTCGGAATGCTCATTTAGGCCACTAAACTCCGCTTCCTCCCTGTTTTTGCCTTGTCTTGCCTTCACTCGCGACGTTTTCACACAGTCTGCAAAGGCCGGCATTATAGGCGCCGTCGCAAGTCAGGTCATTGCCCGTTTGGCTAATCGGCCGGGAGTGGCGGGGCGTGTGCGGCGTGAAGGGAGGCAGGCCAGGGGGCGGCTAAAACCTCTGGATTCGTGTGGTCGCCCGGGCAAACGCTGGGTTAGACTCCCTGGCCCTGCCCAACCCGCCCAGTGATGCTTTCCGATGCTCGAACAGTACGTTAAGAAAATCCTCACCTCGCGCGTTTATGACGTTGCCGTAGAAACCCCATTGCAGACTGCCCGCCAGCTCTCCGAGCGGCTGGGCAATCAGATCTGGCTCAAGCGTGAAGACTTGCAGCCGGTGTTCTCGTTCAAGATTCGCGGCGCCTACAACAAACTGACCCAGCTCACCGAGGCCGAGCGCGCCCGTGGCGTGGTCACTGCATCGGCGGGCAATCATGCCCAGGGCCTGGCCCTGGCGGCCAAGGTGTTGGGGGTCAAGGCGACTATCGTGATGCCCAAGACCACTCCGGAGATCAAGGTCGAAGGCGTGCGTTCGCGTGGCGGCAAAGTGTTGCTGCACGGCGACACTTTTCCGGAAGCGCTGGCCTACTCGCTGAAGCTGGTGGACGAAAAAGGCTACGTCTATATCCACCCCTACGATGATCCTCACACCATTGCCGGGCAGGGTACGGTGGCCATGGAGATTCTGCGTCAGCACCCGGGGCCGCTGGATGCGATTTTCGTTCCGGTGGGCGGCGGCGGGCTGATCGCTGGCATCGCCGCCTACGTGAAGTACCTGCGTCCTGAGATCAAGATCATCGGTGTCGAGCCGGATGACTCCAACTGCCTGCAAGCGGCCATGGCCGCAGGCGAGCGAGTGGTGCTGCCGACCGTGGGTATCTTCGCCGACGGGGTGGCGGTGGCGCAGATCGGCCAGCACACCTTCGATATCTGCAAGGATTACGTCGATGAAGTGATCACCGTCAGCACCGACGAGATCTGCGCGGCGATCAAGGATATCTACGACGATACCCGCTCGATCACCGAGCCTGCCGGCGCCTTGGGTGTGGCCGGGATCAAGAAGTATGTCGAGCAGCGCGGCATCACCGGGCAGACCCTGGTGGCCATCGACTCCGGCGCCAACGTCAACTTCGATCGCCTGCGCCATGTGGCCGAGCGCGCCGAGTTGGGTGAGGGCCGTGAAGCCATCATCGCCGTAACCATTCCCGAGAAGCCCGGCAGCTTCAAGGCGTTCTGCGAGGCCGTGGGCAAGCGCCAGATTACCGAGTTCAACTACCGCTACAACACCGGTAGCGAGGCCCATATTTTCGTTGGCGTGCAGACCCACCCGGAAAACGATCCGCGCAGTGCCTTGATCGCCAGTCTGACCGAGCAGGGTTTCCCGGTGATCGACCTGACCGACAACGAGTTGGCCAAGCTGCACATCCGCTATATGGTCGGCGGCCACGCGGAGAAGGTCAGCGACGAAGTGGTGCTGCGTTTCGAGTTCCCGGAGCGTCCGGGGGCCCTGTTCAACTTCCTCAACAAGCTGGGTGGGCGCTGGAACATCTCGATGTTCCATTACCGTAACCACGGCGCGGCAGATGGCCGGGTGGTCGCCGGCCTGCAAGTGCCGGCCGATGAGCGTCATCTGGTGCCGGCGGCCCTGGAGCAGATCGGCTATCCATACTGGGATGAAAGCGATAACCCGGCGTATCAGTTGTTCCTCGGTTGAACGACTACGCTGAGGATCGAAGCCTTAAGGAAGCGAAAACATGGAAACACTGACCACGCTGAAGACCCTTCATATGCTGGCCACCGTGCTGCTGCTAGGCAGTGCGTTGGGGCTGGCGATCTGGGTTTGGCGCTTGCGCCGCCAGGGTGATGCGACGGTATACAGCCGGATCTTGCATCGTCCGGGGCTGTTCGGCTGGCTGCTGCTGGCGCTCGGCTTGCTGAGCCTGCCGTTTACTGGCTGGTGGATGGTGCACCTGGTGGGCTGGCCGCTGGGGCAGACCTGGATCCTGGCTTCCAGTGTGCTTTACACCCTGGGTGCCCTGGCTTGGTTATGGCTCATGGTGCGGCTCAATCGCCTGCGGGTGGCCAAGGCCGCCAGTGGTTTGACCTTCACCCTGGTGCTGGCCGTCTTCAGCGTCGTGTGTTTTGTGGCCATTGCCGGCCTCATGGGCGCCAAGCCGGTCTGACCCGGCGTAAATTCTAAGGATTGTCATGAAGGTTGTTCTGGTGGGGGCCACAGGGTTTGTCGGCCGCCATCTGCTGGCGGCGTTGCACGCCGCCGGTCATCAGTTGATCGCCACCAGTCGTTATCCACAGTCCCGGAGCTTGCCGGGAGTGGAATGGCTGTCACTGGATCTTGATCGTCTGGGGCTTGAATCACAGCCCTTTGTCTTACCTGCCGATACCGACCTGCTGATCAACGCCGCCGGGTTGTTGAGCAGCGACGCGCCATCGCTGACCCTGACTCAGGATCTGGGCACTCGTGCGCTGTTCGACCTGGCTGCGGTCCGGGGTGTGCCAGTGCTGCAGATTTCTGCCTTGGGCGCAGGGGCCCAGCCAGATGTGCCATTCCTGGCGAGCAAGGCGGCTGCGGATGATTACCTGCTGCGCCTGAATATCCCGGCGGTGGTGTTGCGTCCATCGCTGGTGCTTGGCGCCGGCGGGGCCAGCAGTCGTTGGCTGGCACGCCTGTCGCCCTGGCCGCTGATCCCGTTGTTGTCCTCCAAGGCGCAGATTCAGCCCTTGCATGTGGATGATCTGTGTGCGGCCGTATTGGCCCTGCTCAGGCAGTGGCCGCAAGAATCCATGGTGCTGCCTTTGGTGGGGCCTGAGCGGATGACCATGGCGCAGTTACTGGATCACCTGCGCGCGGCTCAAGGCTGGGCCCCGGCGCGTTATTTCCAGCTCCCCTCAGCCTTGTTGACGTCGGTGAGCGAGGTGGGTGATCGCTTGGGTTGGAGAGCACTGAACTGCCAAACCCTGAGCATGGCCCGGCGGGATAGTCTGGCGTCTCCCGAGGTGCTGGCAGCAGTCTGCGGATATCACGCGGCGCCCCTGGCAACACGCCTGCAAGACTGGCCGCAGGCAGCGCAAAGCGTTCAATTGGCCCTGCGGCCATTGCTGCTGGCGGTCATGGTGCTGATCTGGTTGGGTACCGCGCTGGTGTGCATCGGCCCTGGCTACGACTGGGGCCTGCGGATCATGGCCGAGGCCGGGGTGCAAGGCGTTTGGGCGGTGTTGGCGGTGATCGGTGGATCACTGTGTGATGCCGTTCTGGGTATCGGCCTGCTGCTGCGGCGTTGGCGTCGGCGAGCCCTGCAGGCGCAACTGCTGCTGATGTTCGGCTACACCCTGATCATCAGCCTGATCCTGCCGCATTTCTGGTTTGACCCTTATGCCGCCGTAGCCAAGAACCTGGTGTTGATGGTGGCGACCCTTTGGCTGTTGTGGACCGAACCTCGCCGATGAGCGCTTATCTGCTGTTGAAAACCCTGCATATCCTGTCCTCGACCATTCTCTTCGGTCTGGGTGCGGGCTCGGCTTACTACGCGCTGCGGGCGTGGCGCAGCGGCAAGCTGGAAGTGATAGCCGTGACCTTCAAGCACCTGGTGTTCGCCGATTGGGCTTTTACTGCCACCACCGCGGTGTTCCAGCCGCTGAGCGGGCTGGGGCTGGTGCATCTGGCGGGCTGGCCGATCCAGCAAGCCTGGCTGATGTGGAGCCTGGGGCTCTACGTGCTGGCGGGGCTGTGCTGGTTGCCGGTGGTCTGGTTGCAGATTCGCGTGCACAAGATGGCTGAGCAGGCGTTGCGGGATGGGACGCCGATGCCGTTGCAGGCAGGTCTGTATATGCGTTGGTGGTTCGCCTTGGGGTGGCCGGCGTTTCTGGCCTTCATGGCGATTTTCTATTTGATGGTGGCCAAGCCGGCTTAGGGTCGGCTCAGCCTCTTCGCTGACAAGCCAGCTCCTGCAACAACCTGTAGGAGCCAGCTTGCCGGAGACCTGCTTAATTGCGCAGGGTGATCACCTGCCAGCCGCGCTTGTGTGCTTCAGCTTGCAGGTTCGGGTCAGGATCGACGGCCACCGCGGTGGTCACTTGCTCCAGCAGCGGCAGGTCGTTCATCGAGTCGCTGTAGAAGTAGCTGTCCTCCAGGCTATGTCCGGTTTCCTCCAGCCAGCGCTTGAGACGAGTGACCTTGCCTTCGCGAAAGCACGGCACGTCGGTGCTGCGCCCGGTGTAGCGGCCGTCGTGCATTTCGCATTCGGTGGCGATCAGGGTTTCGACCCCCAGGCGCTCGGCAATCGGTGCAGTGACGAAGCGGTTGGTAGCGGTAATGATCACCAGCTTGTCGCCGGCATCACGGTGCTTGGCCAGCAGTGCCAGGGCCTTGGGCAGGACAATCGGCTCGATGCAGTCGCGCATGTAGTCGCTGTGCCATTGTTCGAGCACGGCCATTTCGGTGCGGCCGAGGATTTCCAGGCAGAAGTTCAGGTAGGCAGCGTTGTCGAGCTTGCCGGCCAGGTAGTCCTGGTAGAACTCGTCATTGCGGGTCTTGTAGGCGATGGGATCGAGGAAGCCCCGTTCACACAGGTAGTCGCCCCAGGCGTGGTCGCTGTCGCCGCCCAAAAGCGTGTTGTCCAAGTCGAATAAAGCCAGGCGCATTGCAGTTACTCGCTGAAAAGTCACGGAGAAAGGGGCCCAGAATACGGTCTTTTCACAAGAGTGCACATAAGCTGAGCAGCCTCGTTGCTGCATTCCCAAGCTTTGTGGAACAATGCGGCGACATGCGTTTGCGAGGTTGTAGCCGTGATCGACCCCGATGGTTTCCGCCCCAATGTCGGGATCATTCTGACCAATGATGCCGGACAGGTGCTATGGGCTCGCCGTATCAATCAAGACGCTTGGCAGTTTCCTCAAGGGGGCATCAACCCCGACGAGACGCCGGAAGACGCCTTGTACCGCGAGTTGAACGAAGAAGTGGGTCTGGAGCGCGAAGATGTGCAAATTCTCGCCTGCACCCGGGGCTGGTTGCGCTATCGTTTGCCGCAGCGTCTGGTCAGGACCCACAGCCAGCCGCTGTGCATCGGCCAGAAACAGAAATGGTTTCTCCTGCGCCTGATCTCCAACGAGCAGCGGGTGCGGATGGATTTGACCGGTAAACCGGAATTCGATGGCTGGCGCTGGGTCAGTTATTGGTATCCGTTGGGCCAGGTGGTGACATTCAAGCGCGAAGTGTATCGCCGCGCTCTCAAAGAGCTTGCCCCGCGCCTTTTAGTGCGCGACTGACGACGGAGTTCGACCCCGAGCCATGCTCAATACGCTGCGCAAGATCGTCCAGGAAGTTAACTCCGCCAAGGATCTCAAGGCGGCGTTGGGGATTATTGTATTGCGCGTCAAAGAGGCCATGGGCAGCCAGGTCTGCTCGGTCTATCTGCTGGACCCGGAAACCAACCGCTTCGTGCTGATGGCCACCGAGGGCTTGAACAAGCGCTCCATCGGCAAGGTCAGCATGGCCCCCAACGAAGGCCTGGTAGGCCTGGTGGGCACCCGGGAAGAACCCCTCAACCTGGAAAACGCTGCCGATCACCCGCGCTACCGCTACTTTGCTGAAACCGGTGAAGAGCGCTACGCCTCGTTCCTCGGCGCCCCGATCATTCACCACCGCCGCGTAGTCGGCGTTCTGGTCATCCAGCAGAAGGAGCGTCGTCAGTTCGACGAGGGCGAAGAAGCCTTCCTGGTGACCATGAGCGCGCAACTGGCCGGGGTAATTGCCCATGCCGAGGCCACCGGCTCGATCCGCGGCCTGGGGCGCCAGGGCAAGGGTATCCAGGAGGCCAAGTTCGTTGGTGTGCCGGGCTCCCCCGGTGCCGCGGTAGGCAGTGCGGTGGTGATGTTGCCGCCGGCCGACCTGGACGTGGTGCCGGACAAATACATCACCGACATCGACGCCGAGCTGGGGCTGTTCAAGACCGCCCTGGAAGGGGTGCGCGCCGATATGCGGGCGCTGTCGGAAAAACTCGCTACCCAACTGCGCCCGGAAGAGCGCGCGCTGTTCGACGTCTACCTGATGATGCTCGACGACGCCTCCCTGGGCAGCGAAGTGAAAACCGTGATCAAGACCGGGCAATGGGCCCAGGGCGCGTTGCGCCAGGTGGTCACCGATCACGTCAACCGTTTTGAACTGATGGACGACGCCTACCTGCGTGAGCGTGCGTCGGACGTCAAGGACCTGGGGCGCCGGCTCCTGGCCTATCTGCAGGAAGAGCGCCAGCAGACCCTGGTCTACCCCGACAACACCATCCTGGTCAGTGAAGAGCTGACCCCGGCCATGCTTGGCGAAGTGCCGGAAGGCAAGCTGGTGGGGTTGGTCTCGGTACTGGGTTCGGGCAACTCCCACGTGGCGATCCTGGCCCGGGCCATGGGCATCCCGACGGTCATGGGCCTGGTCGACCTGCCGTACTCCAAGGTCGACGGCATCCAGATGATCGTCGATGGCTACCACGGCGAGGTCTACACCAACCCCAGCGACGTGCTGCGCAAGCAATTCGCCGATGTGGTGGAAGAAGAGCGGCAACTGGCCCAGGGCCTGGACGCGCTGCGTGATCTGCCCTGCGTGACCCTGGACGGCCACCGTATGCCGCTGTGGGTCAACACCGGCTTGCTGGCCGATGTGGCTCGGGCGCAGAAGCGCGGGGCCGAGGGCGTCGGGCTGTACCGCACCGAAGTGCCGTTCATGATCAACCAGCGTTTCCCCAGCGAGAAAGAGCAGCTGGCGATCTATCGCGAACAACTGGCGGCTTTTCATCCGCAGCCAGTGACCATGCGTAGCCTGGATATCGGTGGCGACAAGTCGCTGTCGTATTTCCCGATCAAGGAAGACAACCCGTTCCTGGGCTGGCGCGGTATCCGCGTAACCCTCGACCACCCGGAGATCTTCCTGGTGCAGGCCCGGGCCATGCTCAAGGCCAGTGAAGGCCTGAACAACCTGCGCATCCTGCTGCCGATGATTTCCGGTATCCATGAGCTGGAAGAGGCCCTGCACCTGATCCACCGTGCCTGGGGCGAAGTGCGCGATGAAGGCACCGACGTGCCGATGCCTCCAGTGGGGGTGATGATCGAGATTCCGGCGGCGGTGTACCAGACCAAGGAACTGGCACGGCAGGTGGACTTCCTTTCAGTGGGCTCCAACGACCTGACCCAATACCTGCTGGCGGTGGACCGCAACAACCCGCGGGTCGCCGATCTCTACGACTACCTGCACCCGGCTGTGTTGCAAGCCCTGCAGAACGTGGTGCGCGATGCCCATGCCGAGGGCAAGCCGGTGAGTATCTGTGGCGAGATGGCCGGTGATCCGGCGGCAGCGGTGCTGTTGATGGCCATGGGTTTTGACAGCCTGTCGATGAACGCCACCAACTTGCCGAAAGTGAAGTGGATGCTGCGTCAGATCAACCTGAGCAAGGCCAAGGAACTCCTGGCCGAGATGATGACCATCGACAACCCGCAAGTTATCCACAGCTCGCTGCAATTGGCGCTGAAGAAGCTCGGGTTGGCACGAATGATCAACCCGGCTTCGAGCAAGACCCTCTAATCGAGGTGCTTTCTTCGCCGGCAAGCCGGCTCCTACACAGGCCTGTGTAGGAGCCGGCTTGCCGGCGAACGCTTCACACCCTCAGCTCAACCTCTCCCAGATGCCCGCCATACGGGCCGAAGCTGCGCTCCAGCAGATGCCGCGAGCCGTCGGCGTTGACGATCAATGCGGTGCTGGCACGAGTGCCGTAGCTGGGGCTGGCGATGAACACGCTGGACAACAGGCTTTCCGTGGCCAATCCGACTCCGGTGTCTGGCAGCTCCGCGAAAGGCGCGGTTTGCGGGTCGCTCAAAAGCGCCAGCAATGCCTGGGGCTGCGGATCGTGCAGCGCTTCCTGCAGTGCAGCCTTGGCCTTGAGCAGCTTGGGCCAGGGGGTATCGAGCCCGGCATTGGACAGGCCGTAGACACCGGCTTCAAGCCTTTGCGGTTGCGGTTCCCGGGCATTGTAGTGCCACAGCTGATCTGGGGTACCCAGCAGCAGGTTGAACCCGGCGTAGTCTACCGAACGGCCGACCACGTCCTGCAAATAGTCGTCGAGGTCAATGTTGCCGGCAAGAAAACGCGCTACCAGCTCGCCTCGCGAGCGCCGCGCCGGAGGCTGATGGGGGTTGCGGATATTGGTCAGGGCGGCAAAGCGGCCGTCGGCACCGACGCCGAGCCAGGTGCCACCAGCCTCCAGGTCGCGCCCGGCGTGGATCTGTGGCGATTCTGGCCATTGCCCAAGCGGCAGGCTGGGCCGGGCATAGAACTCGTCACGGTTGGCCGCGACGATCAACGGTTGCGAATGACCTGGCCGCCAGGCGAAAACGATCAAGCACATTAAGGTGGCCCCCTGTGTGTTTTTGCCCACTTTACCCACAGAACCGATGGGTATCCATCGCCATCCAGTGGAGTCCGGGGTGGCGCATCCGTTACCATGCCGGTCTTATTTTCGGATGCTCCCATGGAATTTCTGCTCTATCTGCTGTTGGGCGCCTGTGCGGGCGTGCTGGCCGGGCTGTTCGGTGTGGGCGGCGGGATCATCATCGTTCCGGTGCTGGTGTTCAGTTTCACCTTGCAGGGCTTCGATACCTCGGTGCTGACTCACCTGGCGGTGGGCACCTCCCTGGCCAGCATCATCTTCACGTCGGTCAATGCGGTTCGTGAACACCATCGCCGCGGTGCGGTGCGCTGGCCGATCTTCGTCTGGATGACGGTGGGCATTCTGCTGGGGGCCGGCTTCGGGGCACTGACCGCCGAGGCCATCTCCGGCCCGCACCTGCAAAAGATCATCGGCGTCTTCGCTCTGGTAATAGCCCTGCAAATGACCCTGGAGCTCAAGCCCAAGGCCAGTCGCCAAGTCCCCGGCAAACTGGGCCTGGCAGCAGTTGGCAGCGTGATCGGCTGGGCCTCGGCGATTTTCGGCGTTGGCGGTGGCTCGCTGACCGTACCGTTCCTCACGTGGCGCAGCGTGCCCATGCAGCAGGCGGTGGCCACATCCTCGGCCTGTGGCTTGCCCATTGCCCTGGTCAGTGCCTTAAGTTTCATGATTCTGGGCTGGCATGATCCGCTGCTCCCGGCCCATAGTCTCGGTTTAATTTATTTGCCGGCGTTGTTGGGCATTGCCCTGACCAGCATGGTGTTTGCTCGTATCGGCGCACGCCTGGCGCACAAGCTGTCGCCGCGCCTGTTGAAGCGCATGTTTGCCGCGCTACTGTTCTGTGTGGGAATCAGCTTCCTGTTCTGAGTGGTAACGCAATCCTGGCTTAATCCTGGCGTGACAGTTTCGCCCGGGAATCAAGAGATCTAACCCTGACGAGGAGTCGCAATGCTGCCTTACCCGCAGATTGATCCGGTGGCCCTGGCCATCGGCCCGCTGAAAATCCACTGGTACGGCCTGATGTACCTGATCGGCATCGGCGGCGCCTGGCTGCTGGCGTCGCGCCGGCTGAACCGTTTCGATCCGACCTGGAGCAAAGAAAAGCTCTCGGACATGGTGTTCTGGATGTCCATGGGCGTGATCGTCGGTGGCCGCCTGGGTTACGTGCTGTTCTACGACCTGAGTGCCTACCTGGCCAATCCGACCCTGATCTTCGAAGTATGGAAGGGCGGCATGTCGTTCCATGGCGGTTTCATCGGGGTCATGCTGGCGGCCTGGTGGTTCGGCAAGCGCAACAACAAGACCTTCTTCGAACTGATGGACTTCGTCGCGCCGATGGTGCCGATCGGTCTGGGCGCCGGGCGTATCGGCAACTTCATCAACGCCGAGTTGTGGGGCAAGCCCACCGATGTGCCCTGGGCAATGATTTTCCCGCCGTTCAGCGATCCGTCGCAGTTGCCTCGTCATCCTTCGCAGCTGTACCAGTTTGCCCTGGAAGGCGTGGCGCTGTTCCTGATCCTGTGGCTGTTCTCGCGCAAACCGCGGCCGACCATGGCGGTTTCCGGTATGTTCGCCCTGTTCTACGGGATCTTCCGTTTTGTCGTCGAGTTCGTCCGGGTGCCGGATGCGCAACTCGGCTACCTGGCGTGGAACTGGTTGACCATGGGTCAGGTTCTTTGTGTGCCGATGATTCTCGGCGGCCTGGGGCTGATCTGGCTGGCGTATCATCGCGCTCCAGCCAAGAGCGCGGCGCAATAAATTCGAACCCCGGGGCGCAAGCTCCGGGTTCAAGGATGCAGGTAATTCATGAAGCAATATCTTGATCTGGTGGCCCACGTCATCAACAACGGCACCAAGCAGGCCAACCGCACCGGTGTGAACACCATCAGCTTTCCCGGGGCGATGCTGCGTTACGACCTCAAGGAAGGTTTCCCAGCCATTACCACGCGCAAGATGGCCTTCAAGTCGGCGATCGGCGAAATGGTCGGCTTCCTGCGGGGCGTGAACAACGCCGCTGAATTTCGCGCGTTGGGCTGTAAGGTCTGGGATCAGAACGCCAACGAAAACGCCCAATGGTTGGCCAACCCTTTCCGTCAGGGCGACGACGACCTGGGCGAAATCTATGGCGTGCAGTGGCGCAAATGGCCGGCCTACAAGCAGATCAGCACCAGTAACCAGGCGGCCATCGACCTGGCGCTGAGCCAGGGCTACCGGCAGATCGCTGCGGGTGAGGAAGAAGGCCAGGGCTATGTGGTGCTGTACAAGGCCATCGACCAGGTTCGTCAGTGCGTCGACACCATCATCAACGACCCAGGCAGCCGGCGGATCCTGTTCCACGGCTGGAACTGCGCGCAGCTGGATGAAATGGCCCTGCCGCCATGTCACCTGCTCTATCAGTTCCACCCCAATGTCGAGACCCGGGAAATCTCCCTGACTCTCTACATCCGTTCCAACGATCTGGGGCTCGGAACTCCGTTCAACCTGACTGAGGGTGCAGCGTTGCTGAGCCTGATCGGCCGCCTGACCGGCTACACGCCGCGCTGGTTCACCTATTTCATTGGTGATGCCCACGTCTATGAAAACCACTTGGACATGCTCAACGAACAGCTCAAGCGCGAGCCGTTCCCGATGCCCAAACTGGTGATTTCCGAGCGTGTGCCGGAGTTCGCCAAGACCGGCCTGTACCAGCCAGAGTGGCTGGAGCTGATCGAACCGAGCGACTTCTCCCTTGAAGGCTATCAACACCACGCGCCGATGACCGCGCCGATGGCGGTTTAAGCGTTTCACTGGCGGTACCAGGGGGCCACGCAGTTGAGACTGCGTGGCCCCTTGTCGATTCACCCGGTTGCTTTATCGACCTTTGCCCGGGAGTCACTGCGGACATTGCTGCGCCTGCCGGGCGGCTACGCTCTCAGGAGCGGGCCCTGGAGCGCTCCGGGCGTTTTCCTTCTGATTAGTCAATACGAGCCGTTAAATGGAAGAGTTCAATCGCAGTCTGTTCCTGGCCATCAATGCCAGCGCTGAAGCTTCATTGGTAATGCGTGGGCTGGCGGTTTTCCTGGCACAAGGGCTGGTTCTGAGTGTGCCGTTGTTGCTCCTGGTGCTTTGGGTGTTGGGGGAGCGCCGCCAGAGAATGACCGTGCTGATCGCAACCCTGAGCATTGTCGTCGCCCTGGGCTGCAACCTGTTGATCCGTGACCTGTGGTTTCACCCGCGGCCCTTCATGCTGGGCCTGGGGCAGAATTTCCTGGCTCACGCGCCTGGGGCATCGTTTCCCAGCGATCATGCCAGCGGCATGTTCGCCATGGCCTTTGCTCTGATCCTAGCATCCCTGCGCAAGACCGGATTGGTGATGCTGGCGCTGGCGCTGCTAGTGAGCTGGGCCCGCGTCTACCTGGGGGTACATTTCCCCTTCGATATCCTCGGCGGTTGCCTAGTGGGGCTGTTCAGCGCCTGGCTGGTGCGCCGGGGCATGGCCTGGCGGCAGCTGGACCAGCGTTTGCTGGATCGGCTCGAAGGGTTGTATCTGCGCCTGATACCGACGGGCCGTCGCGGTTCCTGAAACCGCGACCCCGGGCTGCGGGCTCAATGCCCGTGGCTGCGACCGACATGGGAGGGCTCAGCCTCGCTGGGGGCCACCGAGCCGCTGACCTCCAGGCGCTGCAAGATCCCGCAGTGATCCAGGTCCGGTTCCTCGCTGCAGCGCTGGCGCAGGTCCAGCAGCTGCTCCTGCAGGGCCAGCAGGCCATCGATACGTGCCTTGACGTGGTGGATGTGCTCGTCGATCAGCGCGTTGACGCTGGCGCATTGTCCCTGAGGGCTGTCCCGCAAATTTAGCAGGCTGCGGATTTCCTCGAGGGTCATGTCGAGGCTGCGGCAATTGCGGATAAAGGTCAGGCGCTCGGTGTGGGCCTGGGTGTACAGGCGGTAGTTGCCTTCGCTGCGAGCCGGCTCCGGCAGCAGTCCTTCGCGTTCGTAGTAACGGATGGTCTCGACCTGACAGTCGGTGAGTTTCGCCAGTTCGCCAATCTTCATTGCCGTTATCTCCGAATGGGTGCTTGACCCTATAGTGGCTACAGGGTGTTCACTTGGCAACAAGCACCTTTATTCGGACGCGACCCTTATGAGCGATTCTCTCCACAGCCCGCGCAAGCCCGATGCTCAGCAGCGTCATGCTGATCACGATCACGATCACGATCACGATCATGGCCACTCCCATGCCCCGGTGGGCAAATTGCAGCCGGTCAAGGCCCATGATCATGCCGCCCATGCCGGCTCTTGCTGCAGCAGCGATGCGGCGCCGGCGCGGATTATCCTCAGCGAGACGCCAAGCGCGGGGGCGCGCCTGAGCACTTTCCGCATCGAGGCCATGGATTGCCCCACCGAGCAGACGCTGATCCAGAACAAGCTGGGCAAGCTGGCCGGGGTTCAGGCGCTGGAATTCAACCTGATGAACCGAGTGCTGGGGGTCACCCATGATCTGCCGGACACGGCGCCCATCATCGCCGCGGTGAAGTCCCTCGGCATGCACGCCGAGCCCCTGGAACAGAGCCCAGGTGCCGAGCCGGCGGCCGCAGTGCCGGTGAAGAAAGCCTGGTGGCCGCTGGCCCTGTCCGGGGTGGGCGCGTTGGCGGCGGAGGTGATTCATTTCACCAGTGCCGCGCCGACCTGGGTGGTGGCGCTGGTGGCCCTGGTATCGATCCTCAGTGGCGGCCTGGGCACTTACAAGAAGGGCTGGATCGCCCTGAAGAACCGCAACCTCAACATCAACGCGCTGATGAGCATCGCCGTCACCGGTGCGGTGCTGATCGGCCAATGGCCGGAAGCGGCGATGGTGATGTTCCTGTTCACCGTGGCCGAGCTGATTGAGGCCCGCTCCCTGGACCGTGCGCGCAATGCCATCAGCGGCCTGATGCAGATGACCCCGGAACAGGTCACGGTGCAGCAGGCGGATGGCAGTTGGAGCGAGCAGGAGGCAAAAACCGTTGAGCTCGGAGCCCGAGTACGGGTGCGTCCCGGCGAGCGTATCGGCCTGGATGGCGAGGTTGTGTCCGGCAGTTCCACCATCGACCAGGCGCCGATCACCGGTGAAAGCCTGCCGATAGAAAAGACCGTGGGTGACAAGGTATTCGCCGGCACCATCAACCAGGCCGGCTCCCTGGAGTACCGGGTGACCGCCGCGGCCAATAACTCGACCCTGGCGCGGATCATCCACGCCGTCGAGCAGGCCCAGGGCGCGCGGGCTCCAACCCAGCGCTTCGTCGATACCTTTTCGAAAATCTACACCCCGGCGGTGTTCGCCTTTGCCCTGGCGGTGGCGCTGATTCCACCGCTGTTCATGGCCGGCGCCTGGTTCGACTGGATCTACCGCGCCTTGGTGTTGCTGGTGGTGGCCTGTCCTTGCGCCCTGGTGATCTCCACCCCGGTGACCATCGTCAGCGGCCTCGCCGCAGCGGCGCGCAAAGGGATCCTGGTGAAGGGCGGGGTCTACCTGGAAGGCGGCTACAAGCTTGACTACCTGGCCCTGGACAAGACCGGCACCATCACCCACGGCAAGCCAGTGCAGACTGACTTCCTGTCCCTGGACCCGCTGGCCAATGACAGTGCTCCGGCCCTGGCCGCCAGTCTGGCGGGGCGCTCCGACCACCCGGTGTCCCTGGCTATCGCCCAGGCGGCTGTGGATAAACAGCTGGCGCTGCACCTTGTGGATAACTTCGAGGCCCTGACCGGGCGTGGCGTACGGGGTGAAATCAACGGCCAGGTGTATCACTTGGGCAACCACCGTCTGGTGGAGGAACTGGGCCTGTGCTCGCCAGCCCTGGAAGAAAAGCTCTTCGCCCTGGAGAAACAAGGCAAGACCGTGGTCCTGCTGCTGGACCGCAACGGCCCGTTGGCGCTGTTCGCCGTGGCGGACACGGTCAAGGAATCCAGCCGCGAAGCCATCCAGCAGTTGCACGAACTGGGGATCAAGACCCTGATGCTCACTGGCGACAACCCCCACACGGCCCAGGCGATCGCGGTCCAGGTAGGGATCGACCAGGCCCGGGGCGACCTGCTGCCCACCGACAAGCTGCAAGCCATCGAGGAGCTGTACGCCCAAGGGCATCGGGTGGGAATGGTGGGGGACGGCATCAACGATGCCCCGGCCCTGGCCCGCGCCGAGATCGGTTTTGCCATGGCGGCGGCGGGTACCGATACCGCTATCGAGACCGCGGATGTTGCCCTGATGGACGATGATCTGCGCAAGATTCCGGCGTTTATTCGCCTGTCTCGCCAGACCTCGGTAGTCCTCAAGCAAAATATCGCCCTGGCCCTGGTCATCAAGGCAATCTTTCTTGGGGTAACCTTTGCCGGACTGGCCACCATGTGGATGGCCGTGTTCGCCGACATGGGCGTCAGCCTGTTGGTGGTGTTCAACGGTTTGCGCCTGTTGCGCAAGTAAACGATGAGAGAACACTGTGCTGAGTGCCGAGCTGAAGGCTTTTTACATGGTCGCCCGCCTGGGCAGTATCACCCAGGCGGCGAAGAAGCTCGGTCTCAGCCAGCCGACGGTGACTACGCAGATCCGCAACCTGGAAAGCCAGTACTCGGTTGAGCTGTTCTTTCGTGGCGGTCGTCGGCTGAGTCTCAGTGATGAGGGCACGAGCCTGTTGCCGATGGTCAAGGAGCTGTTGCAGAAAGAAGCCGATATCGAGTTCTTCCTGCGCAACAGCGGGCAGGTACAGGGCACGCTGCGGATAGCCGCCACTGCGCCGTATTACATCCTCGACCTGGTGAAAACCTTCCGCCAGCGCCTGCCTCAAGTGGACGTTTCGGTGGAGATCGGCAACTCCCAGCAGGTGCTGGAGGCGCTGGAGGAATACCGGGTGGATGTGGCCGCGTCCTCGCAACTGTTGGAGGATGCGCGATTGATCCGCCGAGTGCTGGGCAGCGACCCGCTGGTGCTGGCGGTGCATCGCAATCACCCCCTGGCGGCATTGGAACATGTGCCGCTCCAGGCCCTGGCCGGGCATACCCTGTTGATGCGCGAGCCTGGTTCCACTACCCGCAGTCTTACCGAAGAGTTGTTGAAGAACGCCAACGTCAGCTTCGGCCCGCTGCTGGAGATCGGCAGTCGCGAATCGATCCGCGAGGCGGTGCTGCGCAACATCGGCATCAGCATCATTGCCCGTCAGGAGGTGCCCCACGACCCGCAGCTGCGGGTGCTGACCATCGAAAATGCGCCACAGATCGCCGAGTACCTGTATTGCCTCAAGGAGCGCAAGAATGCGCGCCTGCCGGCGGCGTTCCTCGGCCTGGCCCAGGAAATGGCCGGTTGCTGAAGCACCTTCTCCCGTAGGAGCCGGCTTGCCGGCGAATCGCCGCCCAACCCAAATCCACCAATACCACTATCGGCAGCTTTTGCCTGTTTGCCACACGACCTACGCATTCGCTCCCTAGGATGGCCTGCATCTGCTTGATGAGGTCCGTCCATGAACAACTCCGTTGCAACAGCCCTGAGCAACCCAGGCGCGCCAATGAAGGTGCGCGGTATCCAGAAGCGTTTTGGTGCCTTCACCGCCCTGGATAACGTGTCCCTGGACGTCGCCGCCGGTGAGCTGGTGTGCCTGCTGGGGCCGTCCGGTTGCGGCAAGACCACACTGCTGCGCTGCATCGCCGGCCTGGAGCGCCAGGACCAGGGCGAGTTGTACCTGGGGGATCGGGACGTCTCGCGGTTGGCGCCCCAGGCACGGGACTACGGGATTCTGTTCCAGTCCTACGCGCTGTTTCCCAACCTGACGGTTGAAGCCAACATCGCCTACGGCCTGGCGGGCAGTGGCCGTGAGGAAGTGCGCAAGCGCGTGGCGCAGATGCTGGAACTGGTGGGCCTCACCGGCAGCGAGAAAAAATACCCCGGGCAACTGTCCGGGGGCCAGCAGCAGCGGGTGGCACTGGCCCGTGCCCTGGCGCCGGCACCGTCGTTGCTGCTTCTGGATGAGCCGATGTCGGCCCTGGATGCCCGGGTTCGCGAGCATCTGTGCACCGAGTTGCGCCAACTGCAACGGCGCCTGGGGATCACTACCCTGATGGTCACCCATAACCAGGACGAGGCCATGTTGATGGCCGACCGCATCGCCGTGATGAACAACGGCAAGGTCGAGCAGTACGCCACCCCGCAGGAAATCTACGACCGTCCGGCTACGCCCTTCGTCGCCGAATTCGTCGGCCAGGGTAACTGGCTGCCCTTCAGCCGCAACAGCGATAGCCACGCCCAGGTCGGCGGGATGAATGTGCGCCTGGCCGACGATTCGGGCAAAGCCGCTGCGGGTCGCTTGTTCTGTCGTCCGGAAGCCATCAGCGTCAACCCGCCGGTGCATGAGGAAAACCTGTTCCCGGCCAAGGTCCGCGAGATCACGTTCCTCGGCAACCGCTGCCGCATGAGCTTCGAGCTCAACCATTTGCCAGGGCATCCGCTGCTGGCTGAACTGGCACCGGAAGCCATGCCGCGACTGGGCGCCCAGGACATCTGGGTCGCCTTGCCGCCGCGCAGCCTGCAGGTGTTTGTCTAAGATGACCGGGCAAATGTCCCTGCCGCTACCTGCAAAGCGGGCGCGGCAGACCTCCCGTGCCGAGCTTGGCGATCGTCTGTTTGTGGTGGGCGGCAAGCTCCTGCTCCTGCTGTTGCTGGGGATTGCCGTGCTGTTGCCGCTGCTGGCGATCTTCTGGCGCGGCTTCAGTGCCGAGGACGGGCAGGGCGGCGGCCTGGTCGCGGCCCGGGAGCTGATCCGCAGTGACAATTTTCACTGGCTGCTCGGCAACAGCCTGAAAGTCTCTCTCAGCGTGGCCGCCATCGTGGTGCCCCTGGCTTATCTGTTTGCCTACGCCCTGCAACGCACGTTGATTCCAGGCAAAGGCATCTGGCGTGGACTCTCACTGTTGCCGTTGATGGCGCCATCGATGCTGCCGGGCATCGCCCTGGTCTACCTGTTCGGTAACCAGGGCCTGCTCCGCGGCCTGTTCGCCGACAACATCTACGGCTTCTGGGGCATCGTTCTCGGTGAAGTCATCTACACCTTTCCCCATGCCCTGATGATCCTGCTCTCGGCCCTGTCCCTGGCGGATGCGCGGCTGTTCGACGCGGCATCGAGCATGGGTGCCAGCCCGGCGAAGGCCTTTCGCAGCATCACCTGGCCCGCTACCCGGCAAGCGGTGTTCGCTGCTTTCTGCCTGGTGTTCACCTTGACCATCACCGACTTCGGGGTGCCGGTGGTGGTGGGCGGCGACTATCAGGTGCTGGCCCTGGAAGCCTACAAGGCGGTGGTCGGCCAGCAGCAGTTCGGTCGCGGCGCGCTGATCGGCATGGTGCTGTTGCTTCCGGCGCTATTCAGCTTCGGTGTCGATGCCTGGTTGCGCCGCCGGCATGGCGACTCCATGAGCGGTCGTGCCCAGGTGTTCAAGCCGGCGCCGTCGCGGCTGCGGGATGGTTGCTACCTGGCCATCGTGCTGCTGATCTGCGCGTCGCTGCTGCTGGTGTTCGGCATGGCGGTGTATTCGTCGCTGGTGAAATTCTGGCCCTACAACCTGTCGCTGTCACTGAACCACTACCAGTTCAACGACACCGCCGGCGGTGGCTGGCTGGCCTATCGCAACAGCCTGACCATGGCCCTGTGCACGGCACTGATCGGTAGCGGGCTGATCTTCACCGGTGCCTACCTGATGGAGAAAACCCAGGGGCAACGCGGCCTGAACCTGGCGCTGCGCATGCTCAGTTTTGTGCCCATGGCGGTTCCCGGGCTGGTCCTCGGTCTGGGCTACGTGTTCTTCTTCAACCTCAATGGCAATCCGCTGCATGTGTTCTACGGAACCATGACCCTGCTGGTGGTGTGCACCATCGCTCACTATCTGACCACCGCGCAGATGACCGCCACCACCGCCCTGCGCCAACTCGACGCGGAGTTCGAAGCCGCTGCCCTGTCGCTCAAGGCACCGCTGTACAGGCACTACCTGCGGGTGACGGTGCCAATCTGCCTGCCGGCGCTTTTGGACATCGTGCGCTACCTGTTCGTCTCGGCCATGACCACGGTGTCGGCGGCAATCTTCCTCTACAGCCCCGACACCATCCTCGCTGCCGTCGCCGTGCTGAACATGGACGACGCCGGCAATGTCGGCGGCGCCGCGGCGATGTCGACCCTGATCCTGTTCACCTCGGCCGGCGTCTCGCTGCTCCTGGCCTGGGCTTCACGCGGCTTGCTGCGCCGCTCCCAGGCCTGGCGGCAGAACGCGCCCGGCCACTGATTCCTTGTTCACCCGCCCTCTGATCCGCACTCATTAAGGAACCGCACCATGTTCAAGCCCCTGGCTCTTGCCGCTGCCGTCCTCTCTGCTGTCAGCCTGAATGCCTTTGCTGCGAAAACCGAGCTGACGGTCTACACCGCCCTCGAAGCCGAGCAGCTGAAGTCCTACAAGCAGGCCTTCGAAGCGGCCAACCCGGATGTCGAGATCAAGTGGGTGCGTGATTCCACCGGGATCATCACCGCCAAGCTGCTGGCGGAAAAGGCCCGTCCCCAGGCTGACGCGGTCTGGGGCCTGGCGGCGTCCAGCCTGGCGATCCTTGACCAGCAGGGCATGCTGCAAAGCTATGCACCGAAAGACCTGGGCAAGATCGGCGGCAACTACCGCGACGCAGCCAATCCACCGGCCTGGGTTGGCATGGACGTGTGGGCGGCAACCATCTGCTTCAACACCGTGGAAGCGCAGAAACAGGGGCTGACCAAACCGGTGAGCTGGCAGGACCTGACCAAGCCTGAGTACAAGGGCAAGATTGTCATGCCTAACCCGGCATCCTCGGGCACCGGCTTCCTTGATGTCAGTGCCTGGCTGCAGACCTTCGGCGAGAAGCAGGGCTGGCAGTACATGGACGAACTGCACCAGAACATCGGCCAGTACGTTCACTCCGGTTCCAAGCCGTGCAAGCTGGCGGCAGCGGGCGAATTCAGCATCGGCATTTCCTTCGAATACCCGGCGGTGCAGCTCAAGCGCCAGGGCGCGCCTCTGGACATCGTCCTGCCGAAAGAGGGCCTGGGCTGGGAAATCGAAGCCACTGCGGTGATCAAGGGCACGCCACATGAAGAGGCAGCGAAGAAACTCGCCGACTTCTCCGCCAGCCCGGCGGCCATGGAGCTGTACAAGGAGAACTTCGCCGTACTGGCCCAGCCAGGCATCGCCAAGCCGCAGACCGAACTGCCGGCGGACTACGAGCAGCGCCTGATCAAGAACGACTTTGCCTGGGCCTCGAAGAACCGCGACAGCATCCTCGCCGAATGGCGCAAGCGCTATGACGGCAAGTCGGAAAAAGTCGCGGCACAGTAAACGAACCATCGTTTTCGCCGGCAAGCCGGCTCCTGCCGAGTGTGGAGGAGCCGGCTTGCCGGCGAAGGCGCTTTCCCTCCAGGACACTATTCATGACCAATCACAGCGATCTGCTGATCGTCGGCGCCGGCATCCTGGGCCTGTCCCATGCCTATGCAGCCGCCAAGCGCGGTTTGCGGGTACAGGTATTCGAGCGCAGTGCCACGCCCCTGGGGGCTTCGGTGCGCAATTTCGGCCAGGCCCTGGTCACCGGCCAGCCGCCGGGCACCATGCTTGAACTGGCCAGGGCCAGCCGGGATATCTGGGTCGACTGGCAACAACTGGCCGGCCTGCAACTCAAGCGCAACGGTTCCTACCTGTTCGCCCGCAGCGAGGCCGAAGAACACCTGTTGGAAGCCTTCTGCAGCGGGCGTGCGCGGGAGCATGGCTACCGGGTCGAACTGCTTCAGGGCGCGGCCCTGAATGATCTGTATGGCGGCCAATTCCGCCATCACCGAGCCGCGCTGCACGGCCTGGACGACCAGCAACTGTATTCCCGCGAGGCGATCCCGATGCTGATCGACTACCTGCGCCGGGACCTGGGGGTCGAGTTTCACTTTTCGACCCTGGTGCGGGACATCGAACCGGGCCAACTGCAGAGCACCGCCGGGACCTTTCGTGGCGCGCGCATCCTGCTGTGCTCCGGACACGACTACCAGACTCTGCTGGCCGAGCAGATTGCGCTGTTGCAGCCACAGATCTGCCGTCTGCAGATGCTCCGTGCCCGGCCCGAGGCCAATCTGGATCTACAACACGCCGTGCTCACCGGTCTGAGCTGTGTGCATTACGGGGCCTTTGCCGACCTGCCCGAGGCCGCCGCCGTGCAGGCGCAGATCCTTCGTGAGGCACCACACCTGCATGAGCACGGGATTCACCTGCTGATCAGCCCGACACCCTCGGGCGAGCTGATCATCGGCGATTCCCACGATTACGGCAGCGATCCCTCACCGTTCAACG
Organism: Pseudomonas sp. Fl4BN1; assembly: GCF_009908285.1. Lineage (GTDB taxonomy): Bacteria > Pseudomonadota > Gammaproteobacteria > Pseudomonadales > Pseudomonadaceae > Aquipseudomonas. The sequence continues at coordinate 137,417 of NZ_JAAARM010000002.1, read as the reverse complement.
CTGAGCAGGTGGATAACTGGTTGATCGAGCTGGCGCAGCAGACCCTGGGCTGCAAGGTCCAGGTACTGGAGCGCTGGCAGGGCGTCTATGGTGCTCGTGGCCCCGCGCCGTTCTCCTTCCTGGAAGCGGCCCCTGGGGTCAACGTGGCCCTGATGCACACCGGGGTGGGCATGAGCGTCGGTCCGGCCATGGCCGAGAACAACATCGCCCGGTTGCTGGAGGAGGTGTGATGAGTCCAAAGCAGCAGGTGATCGACGAAGTTTTCGGCTTGTACGAACGTTTCGGCGACAGCGACTACATCGGCGAGCCGATTTCGCAGATCGAGCACATGTCTCAGGCGGCGCAGCTGGCTCTGGATGAGGGTTATGACGACGAAGTGGTGTTGGCGGCGTTCTTTCACGATATCGGGCATATCTGCGCGCAGGATGCCGAGAACATGGGCGGTTTTGGCGTGGTCAGCCATGAGCGCCTGGGGGCCGACTATCTGCGCCGGGCCGGATTCAGCGAACGCCTGGCGCGGCTGGTGGAATACCACGTTCAGGCCAAGCGTTACCTGACCTTCAAGGAGCCGGGGTATTACCAGCGCCTGAGTGAAGCCAGCCGGCGCACCCTGGAGTACCAGGGCGGGGTGATGAGCGCGGCGGAAGCGGCGGCCTTCGAGCTCGATCCCTTATGCGCAGTAAGCCTGCGCATGCGCCACTGGGACGAGCAGGCCAAGGACATGTGGGTGCCGGTGATGGATCTGCAGGTGCTCAAGGACAAGGCCTTGGCTGTGTTGGCTTGAGGGCCCTTTCGCGGGCAAGCCCGCTCCTACAGGGCCGTGTAGGAGCCGGCTTGCCGGCGAAGGCGATCTAAGACACCAGCAACGTCTCAGCCAGCGCCTCGATCTGCTCCTGGCGCTCGGCCTGGTTCAGGCGCGCATGGGGGTTGAGCGACGACCACTGCGGGTGCGCCCGGGCCTTGTTCAGGGCCTCCGGCAACTTGCCTTCGCGCCAGCTTTTGTCCTCCGGCGTGGCCAACCGGATGCTGTCCATGGCTGCATGCCCGCGCAGGTTCAGGGCCTGCACCAGTTGGCGCTGACGCAGGGCCAGCAGACGCAGCACGCTGTCGTCCACCGTCAGCTCACGCTGGCCCTTGAGCTTGCCCAGCAAGCGGCTGCCGTAGCTGCGGGCGGTCTGCAGTGCGCCGCCGGCGATGGCCCCGGCCAGGGCAGCGGCCCCCAGGGTCAAACCGCCCACCAGCAAGTCCACCCCCGCGCCGGCCGCGGCTCCGGCGGCAATGCCGCTGCCCACCCGCACCCCCAGCTGCTTGAGGGTTTCCGGGTTGAACAGGTCATCGCCCCAGCGCCCATCCAGCAACGGCAGGTCGCTGGCCGAGGCATCTTCGGGGCGGAAGGCGTAAAGCTTGAGCAGGGCTTCGACACAGCGTTGTTCACGTTGGCGAATGGCCTGGCGCAACTCGCCGATGGCCTGTTGTTCCTGTTGTTTGTCGCTGGCCACGCTGCGGCGGCAGGCGGCGCAGTCCACCAGCAACTCGGCAATCAGTCGCGCGGCGCCTTGCTGGCGCACCAGGCGCTGGGCCTGCTGGTCGTCGATCAGCCGTTGCAGGGCCGGGCGGGCGTGCTCCAGCAGCAGGGCCAGGCTTTCATACAGGCGACGCTCGCCGTCTTCCGGCGGGGCCACGCTGTCGAAGCGCACCAGGGCGTGCAGGCCCAGGCGGGCCAGGGCCTCGCGCCAGTCGTCTGTGCGCTGCTCGGCGCTGCTGACGAAATTCAGTACCGGCAGTAGCGGCTTGCCGCAGCCGGTCAGCACTTGCAGTTCATCGCGATATTTGGCCAGCACCGGTTCCCGGGCATCGATCACATAGAGTCCGGCGTCCGAGGCCAGGAGCTGGCGCAGGACCTTGGCTTCCTGTTCGAAACGTTGCCGGGCCTCGCTGCTGTCGAGAAAGCGTACCAGTCGTGCCGGGCCGTCCAGGCGTTCACCGGGGCGCTCCAGGCGTTCCAGATAGTCCAACAGGGCAATCGCGTCCTCCAGACCGGGGGTGTCGTACAGCTCCAGCAACGGCTGGCCATCCACCGAAAGGCGGGCACCTTCCACATGCCGGGTGGTGCTGGGGCGATGGGAGACTTCGCCAAAGCCTACGTCCCGGGTCAGGGTGCGCAGTAGGGAGGTCTTGCCGACGTTGGTGTGGCCGACCACCGCCAGTTTCAGTGGTTTCTGGCGGGCATCAGTCATGACCGGTCTCCAACCAGTTGAGGGGGATGCAATCGGCGAACGGCAGTTCCAACTGTTGCAGGGCAGCGTGCCAGTCTCCCAGGCGGTCAGCATCCAGGGCCTGGCCGGGCGGTGCCTGGAGCAGCCAGACCCGGGTCGCGGTGGCATTGCGCGCCAGTTCGGCGATCAGCCCCAGGCTGCCGCGATCCGGTGAGCGCCGGGGGTCGCAGGCGATCACCAGGCGCGCCGGGGGGAAGCGGCTCATCTGTTCCAGCAGGCGGTTGCGCGATTCGCGGCTGTCGAGGATGCCGGCGTCCTTGATGCTGTCCGGCAGCTGCGGCGGCCAGGGGCGCTGGTTGTCCAGTTCGATGGCCACCAGCACGGCGCCGCTGCTGTCCTGGGCACTGACGCCGCCTTCGACGCGGTGCAATTGCTCCGGCGCCGCATCGTTGACCCCTAGGCGCTCGCTGCTGGGCATCAGGCGCTCCCGCAGTTGGGCGTAGCCCGGCAGGTTGAGGTCCAGTTGCAGGCGGGCCTGCCCGTGTTTCCAGCGCCAGCGACAGAACAGCATCAGCAGCAGGCGCGGCAGCACGCCGTAGATCACCACCAGGACCACCAGCCAGATGGCCCAGGACTGACGGATCAGTTCGGTGTTGTAGACATCCCGGGTGCTGGCCTGGATGGTCGCCACGCTGGGGGCGCCGAGGCCCAGGCCTCGCGGCAGGGCACTGAGGACGTTGGTAATGGCCACGAAGGCATCGCTGCCCAGCAGGGTGCTTTCCCAGACAAAGCTGTAGCGGTGGGTGGTCAGTAACAACAGCAGCATGACCACGGCGCTGAACAGGGCCAGGCACCACAGACCGTTGATCAGGCTGCCCAGGGCCCAGCGGTTGAGTTTGCGCCGTTGCAGCAACAGCAGCAGGGCCGGCGGCAATTGCGCGGCCTTGGCATCCCGGGAGAATTTCTCGCTGAGCCACAGCCACAGGCGGCCCAGGCTGGCGCCGTGTTCGCCGGCGAACAGCAGGCCGGCCAGCCAGCTCAGCAGCAGGATCAGGTTGATGCCCAGCAGGCTGCCCAGGGCCCAGAACACGTTCACCGGTTGCTGGGTGCTGCCCAGGGCGCTGAAGGCCAAGCCGGCGCCGCTGATCACCGCCAGTACCGAGAGCGCCAGCAGTGCCAGGCGTGCGCCCTGGTGCCAGTGCAGCAGGGCGCTGTGCAGGCCATCACGCTGGGCCAGCCACAGGGCACGGTTCTGGATCCGGGTCGCCAGGTCGCCGCCCTGGTTGCGGGCCAGGCGATTGGCTTCCTGATCCTCCAGCGGGCCGGCGTGTTCCTCGCGCAGGCGCACGGTTTCGGTCAGCCATAGGCGTTGCAGGGGAGTCAGTGCAGTCACGCGTCATTCCATCGCTCAAAAGTGCGCTGAGCATAACTGCTGCAGCGCGGGTCGGGGTACGTTGCCAGGTCCTGGTCCTCTGGTATCCTCGCCGGCATGAAAAAATCTCTCCCTCTCAGCCTGATCGCGGCCCTCGCACAAAACCGCGTGATCGGCGTCGACAACAGCATGCCCTGGCATTTGCCGGGGGATTTCAAATTTTTCAAGGCCACCACCCTGGGCAAGCCGATCATCATGGGGCGCAAGACCTGGGATTCTCTCGGCCGGCCCTTGCCGGGGCGGTTGAATATCGTGGTCAGTCGTCAGACCGATCTGGTGCTGGAAGGTGCCGAGGTCTATCCGTCGCTGGAAGCTGCGGTGGCCCGGGCCGAGGAATGGGCCCTGGAGCAGGGCGCCAGCGAGCTGATGCTGATTGGCGGCGCACAGCTCTATAGCCAAGGCTTGGAGCAGGCGGATCGTCTGTACCTGACGCGGGTGGCGTTGAATCCGCAAGGCGATGCCTGGTTTCCGGAATTCGATGAGCAGCAGTGGACGCTGGTGTCAGAGGTGCCGAACCCGCCGGAAGGGGACAAGCCGGCGTACAGCTTCGAGGTGTGGGAGAGAAGCTGAACGCTTCAAGCCACAAGCTGCAAGTAAAAGCCGACTGGCTCTTGCTTGCAGCGTGCAGCTGTTGTTTTACGCGTGTTCCAACTCTGAATGCTCATCGGCATCGAGCAACGCCTTGTCGGTCTGCTGCATCACCTGGCTGGTGATTGCGCCGGCAGTCATCGAACCGCTGACGTTCAGCGCCGTGCGGCCCATGTCGATCAGCGGCTCCACGGAAATCAGCAGCGCCACCAGCGACACCGGCAAGCCCATGGCCGGCAGCACGATCAGCGCGGCGAAGGTCGCGCCGCCGCCAACGCCGGCGACACCGGCCGAACTCAAGGTCACGATGGCCACCAGGGTGGCGATCCACAGCGGGTCCAGCGGGTTGATGCCCACGGTCGGGGCCACCATCACCGCCAGCATGGCCGGGTACAGGCCGGCGCAGCCGTTCTGGCCGATGGTGGCGCCGAACGAGGCCGCGAAGCTGGCGATGGACTGGGGAATGCCCAGGCGCCGGGTCTGGGCCTCGATGCTCAGGGGAATGCTGGCGGCGCTGGAGCGGCTGGTGAAGGCGAAGGTCAGCACCGGCCAGACCTTGCGGAAGAAGCGCAGCGGGTTGATCCCGGCCAGGGCAACCAGCAGGCCGTGGACCACGAACATCAGCCCCAGGCCGATGTACGACACCACCACGAAACTGCCGAGCTTGATGATGTCCTGCAGGTTGGAGCCGGCCACCACCTTGGTCATCAGGGCCAGCACGCCGTACGGGGTCAGCTTCATCACCAGGCGCACCAGGCGCATCACCCAGGCTTGCAGGGTGTCGATGGCGTTGAGCACTTTCTGGCCCTTGTCGGCATCATCCTTGAGCAATTGCAGCGCCGCGACGCCGAGGAAGGCGGCGAAGATCACCACGCTGATGATCGAGGTCGGCTTGGCCCGGGCCAGGTCGGCGAAGGGGTTCTGCGGGATGAACGACAGCAGCAGTTGCGGCACGTTGAGGTCGGCGACCTTGCCTGCGTAATCGCTCTGGATCACTTGCAGGCGGGCCAATTCCTGGGTGCCGGCCACCAGCCCTTCGGCAGTCAGGCCGAATAGGTTGGTCAGGCCGATGCCCAGCAGCGCCGCAATGGCGGTGGTGAACAGCAGGGTGCCGATGGTCAGGAAGCTGATCTTGCCCAGGGACGAGGCGTTGTGCAGGCGTGCCACGGCGCTGAGGATCGAGGCGAACACCAGCGGGATCACGATCATCTGCAGCAACTGCACGTAACCGTTGCCGACCAGGTCGAACCAGCTGATGGAAGCCTTGAGCACCGGGTTGCCGGCGCCGTAGATGCTGTGCAGGGCGATGCCGAAGACCACGCCCAGCACCAGGGCCAGGAGGACTTTTTTGGCCAGGCTCCAGGTGGTGTGGCGGGTTTGTGCCAGGCCGAACAGCAAGGCCAGGAACACCAGCAGATTGAGGGTCAGCGGCAGATTCATTGAGGCTCCGATAAGACGAGTGCCAATCGCGGCTCAGGGCGATTGCGAACCGGCAAGCCTAACAGCTTGAAATCTATTGAATTAATAACGATATCGCATGGCAACTGTCGTTTTTGGAATAAGCAGCTGACGCTCTGGCGTATGTGACTGGCGCTGACGGGACGCAGGCGGTCGTGTAGAGACGAGAACTGTCACAGGGATTTGTTAGCGTCGATGGCTTTCACTCAGGGAGAAACCGCAGATGAAGTTCGCGCCGAAATTCCTAGCTGTTGCACTCTGCCTGGGCCTCGCCGGCCAGGCCTTTGCCACCGAGTTGAAGCACTGGCCGCAAGACCAGGCCAAGCAGTTGGACGCAATGATCGCGGCCAACGCCAACAAGGGTAACTACGCGGTGTTCGACATGGACAACACCAGTTACCGCTACGACCTGGAAGAATCCCTGCTGCCCTACATGGAGAACAAGGGCCTGATCACCCGCGAGACCCTCGATCCGTCGTTGAAGCTGATTCCGTTCAAGGACACCGCGGACCACAAGGAAAGCCTGTTCAGCTACTACTACCGCCTCTGCGAAGTCGACGACATGGTCTGCTACCCCTGGGTGGCCCAGGTGTTCTCGGGTTTCACCCTCAAGGAGCTCAAGGGCTACGTTGATGAACTGATGGCGTCCGGCAAGCCGGTGCCGAGCACCTATTACGACGGTGACGTGGTCAAGACCATCGAGGTCAACCCGCCCAAGGTCTTCACCGGCCAGGCCGAGCTGTACAACAAGCTGATGGAGAACGGCATCGAGGTCTATGTGATGACCGCCGCCTCCGAAGAGCTGGTGCGCATGGTCGCTGCCGATCCCAAGTACGGCTACAACGTCAAGCCGCAGAACGTGATCGGCGTGAGCACGCTGCTCAAGGACCGCAAGACCGGCGCCCTGACCACCGCGCGCAAACAGATCACTGATGGCAAGTATGACGAGAAAGCCAACCTCGGCCTGGAGCTGACCCCCTACCTGTGGACCCCGGCCACCTGGATGGCGGGCAAGCACGCGGCGATCCTGACCTACATCGATGAATGGAAGAAACCGGTACTGGTGGGCGGCGATACTCCGACCAGCGACGGCTACATGCTGTTCCACAGCGTCGACGTGGCCAAGGGCGGCATACACCTGTGGGTCAACCGCAAGGACAAGTACATGACCCAGCTCAACGGCATGATTGCCAAGCACGCCGCCGCCCAGGCCAAGGAAGGGCTGCCGGTGACTGCGGACAAGAACTGGGTGATCGTCAAGCCGGAGGACATTCAGTAGCCCACCCCTTGGGCCTGGAGGTGCACTTACGGACGCCTTCGCTGGCAAGCCAGCTCCTACAGGACGCCTGCCCCCCTTTGTAGGAGCCGGCTTGCCGGCGAAGAGGCCCTTGGTCCTGGAGGTGCACTTACGGACGCCTTCGCTGGCAAGCCAGCTCCTACAGAACGCCTGCCCCCTTTGTAGGAGCCGGCTTGCCGGCGAAGAGGCCCTTGGTCCTGGAGGTGCACTTACGGACGCCTTCGCTGGCAAGCCAGCTCCTACAGGATGTCTGCCCCCTTTGTAGGAGCCGGCTTGTCGGCGAAGAGGCCCTTGGTCCTTGAGGTGCACTTACGGACGCCTTCGCTGGCAAGCCAGCTCCTACAGAGTGCCTGCCCCCCTTTGTAGGAGCCGGCTTGCCGGCGAAGAGGCCCTTGTTCCTTGAGGCGCATTCACGGACGTCTTCGCTGGCAAGCCAGCTCCTACAGGACGTCTGTCACCCTGTGTAGGCACCGGCAATATGCCGAGAATGTTTCAACTTGTGACTCGCAAACCCCCTCTGCCATAATCGCGCCCGTTTCTCTTCCCTCGCCTGCTCTCCCTGTGCCGGGTTCATCCCCGATTGCACGTAATGGACTACGTTGTGAGCTATCTCTCGATTGAATTCGGCCTCTGCTTCATCTTGTTCTTCGTTCTGTACTGGGGCCTGGGCTTCAGCCTGCGGTTGCAGAATGGCCTGTTGCTGGCCGCCAGCTACGCGATCCTCGCCAGTTTCAGCCTGAACTTCCTCTACATCCTGCTGGGCTACACGGCCCTGGTGTACCTGCTCGGCCTGTTGAGCCAGCGTTACCCCGGGCGAGGCTGGGTCAACGGCCTGATGTTGCTGTTGGTGCTGGGGGCCTTCTACCTGTTCAAGTACCAGGACTTCTTCACCAGCACGGTGCAGAACGCCTTCGCTCAGTTTGGAGTGGAAGTGTCGCTGCCGCTGCTGGAAGTGCTACTGCCGGTGGGGCTGTCGTTCTACGCCTTCCACTCGGTCAGCTACCTGGTGTCGATCAATCGCCGTGAACTGACGCCCGGCTCGCCGTTCGACCTGGCGCTGTACCTGGCGTTTTTCCCCAGCCTGATTGCTGGTCCGGTAAACCGGGCGATACCGATGCTGGCGCAGATCAACCCGCCGCAGTTGCGCCAGGTGCTGGAGCCGCAACGGGCGCTGGGTTTGATCGCAGTGGCGGTGGTCAAGCTGTTCTTCCTCAGCTCGTGGCTGGCCAACGAGTGGGTCGATCCGGTGTTCGATAGCCCGGTGGCGTTTTCCGCCGAGCAGATCCTGCGGGCGGTCTACGGCTATTCGTTCCTGATCTACTTCAACTTCAGCGGCTATACCGATCTGGTGACCGGCATCGCCTTGCTGCTGGGCTTTCGCCTGCCCTTGAACTTCAACTACCCCTATGCGGCGCGCAACCTCAAGGAGTTCTGGGGGCGCTGGCATATCAGTCTGTCGACCTTCATTCGCGACTACGTGTACATCCCCCTGGGGGGCAACCGGGGTCCGGTCTGGCGCGGCAATCTGAACATGCTGCTGGCCATGCTGATTTCCGGGCTGTGGCACGGTGCTAGCGCCAACTTCATCATCTGGGGCGCGCTGCATGGCGTCGGCCTGGCACTGTACAAACTGTGCAGTCCGTTGCTGGCCCGGGGGCCCAGCTGGATCGGCGCGGACCTTACGGCCCGCTTGCTGACCTTCCACTATGTGGCGTTCGCCTGGATCTTCTTCCGTTGCGCGACCCTGCCCGATGCCCTGGACATGCTCGCGGGCCTGGGTGGCTTGTCCTTCGCCGGGCTGGCCAGCAGTGCCGCGTCGTTGCTGGGCTGCCTGTTGTTCGTCGCTCTTTACCCGCGGATCGTGGCACTGCTGCGCCGGGTGTTCGACGCCGCCACCGGCTTGCCGTGGCTGCTGTATCCAGTGCCGCTGGGGCTGTTTATCTGTCTGGTCATCTTCGCCTCACCGTCGGGCGTGCCGGGGTTCATCTATGCCAGTTTCTAACCGTTCGCCGTTGTCGGCCAGTCTCGGTAGTGCGGCCAAGGTGCTCTATGCCCTGGTGGTGACGAGCCTGTTGCTGGTGTGGTTCAACCAGCAATCGATCAGCCTCTACTGCCAGCAGAAATACCACGAAGGCTGCGAGATTCCAGGGTTGTCGCAGAACCCGCAGTGGCGCTTTGGCGCGCAACTCAATCAGAACCTTGAGAGTGCCCGGGTGGCTTTTGTCGGCAATTTTACCGACCAGGCCGACGTGAACTTGGTGGCCCAGTCTGACGCGGCCGCAGATGAAGAGCCGGAGCCGTTGCCGAAGGTTGTTTCGGCTCCCACCGTCCAGGCCGAGCAGCCACCGGCTGTACCGGCGTCTCATCCGGCAGTGGTAGTCGCGCCGGATCCCGCTGTGGTCCACCCGCAACCTGTGGTGGTGGCTCCTGTGATCAACCACCCGCCGATGGTCGAGCAGGGGACTGGCACGCCGTTGATGGCCAGCCTGGCGGCCGGAGATGAGGTGTTCTTCGTCGGTGACTCCTTGATGCAGGGCGTGGCGCCGCACATGGCCAACACCTTGCGCAAACGCTACAACGTCAAGAGCCTCAACCTCAGCAAACAGAGCACCGGGCTGGCCTATCCAAGCTTCTTCAACTGGCCCAAGACCGTTGAAAGCACCCTGGCCGGCAATCCGAATATTCGCCTGATGGTGATCTTCCTCGGCCCCAACGACCCGTGGGACATGCCTGAGGTCAAGGGCAAGCCGTTCCTGCGCTTCAAGAAGCCGGACTGGGAGGAAGCCTACCGCCGGCGCATCGATTCGATTCTCGAAACCGCCCAGGCGCATAATGTGCAAGTGATCTGGGTCGGTCCGCCGAACATGGAGAAGGCCAAGCTGTCTACGGCAATGGCCTACCTGAGCGAGCTGTACAAGAGCCAGATCGAGCTGTACCACCAGCATTTTGTCTCGGCCAACGAGATTCTCGGTTACCAGAACGACGAGTTTTCCTATTACCGCACCACCGGGGATGGCAAGAAGGTCAAGACCCGGGTCGACGACGGTATTCATTTCACCCCCACTGGACAGAGACTGATCGCTGAGCGTGTGATCTCGCTGATCAGCTTTCCCAGTGAACAATTGACGGAGCAGCACTGATATGGGGCGACTGCAAGGCATTGCGCTATTGCTGGGCATCTCCTTGCTGAGCAGTTGCAGCCCGACCACCGAGGTTCAGGCCACTCCTGCCTCGGCCCTGGCCAAGGCCGGGAACGGCACGAAAAAGGTCGTGACTACCGGCACCGACCCGAACCTGGCGTTGTTGGCGCGCAAGTTCAGTACCTCCAACCGTACGCCCATCAGCATTGTGCAACTGGGGGATTCGCACACCGCCGCCGACCTGTTCAGCGGTGAAGTGCGCCGCCTGTTGCAGGCGCAATATGGTGACGGCGGCATTGGTTTCGTGGCTGCGACGCCGGTGCCCGGTACCCGTTACGAGCGCGTGATCCTCAGTGTCGCCAAGCGTCAGTGGTCGCTGGTATCGGCACGTAACCAACAGAGTAACCAGTTTCCCTTGGGCGGTTACCTGTCGCTGCCGATGACCCCGGGTGCCAGGGTGCATATCGCCGAGCGCCAGCCGAGCAATCAGCAGTACCGCATTTCGGCGTTGTACCAGGCAGCCACTAACAACACCGTGACGGCCCGGGACAACCTCAACAAGAGCAGCCGCATGCTCGCGGCCACGGGTGGGCAATGGCGCTTCAGCCCGCCGTTCAACAACCTGACCATGCCTCTGGACTTGAGCTTCGCCAACAACCAGGGGCTGGCCCTGGGCGGTTGGAACATCCTCGGGCAGAAGAGCGCCGGGGTGATCTACTCCTCCCTGGGCATCAATGGCGCGCGCCTGGATGTGCTGGACAAGTGGCAGCCCGGCTGGCTGGAAACCCTCAAGGCCCTGCGCCCGGACATGGTGGTGCTGGCCTATGGCACCAACGAAGCCTTCGATGACGATCTGGACCTGCAGCTGTACCGCAGCCAGTTGCAGGAGAAGGTCGCGCTGCTGCGCAAGAACCTGCCCAAGACCGTGATCCTGCTGGTGGGGGCTCCTGATTCGATCAAACGGCGCAATGCCGGGAGTTGTGCGGCCTCTCAGCCACAGCCGTTGCGGCAGATCATCCAGATCCAGAAGGACGTGGCGAAGAACAGCCGCACGCTGTTCTGGGACTGGCAGGCTTTCATGGGGGGCGATTGCTCGATCAGGCAGTGGCAGGGCAATGACCTGGCGCGCAATGATCTGGTCCACCTGACCGCCGATGGCTATCGCAAGAGCGCCGATGGGCTGTATCGCTTCTTGCGCGGGCAGCTGGGCGAACGCATGCCTTGAGCCTCCGTAGGAGCTGGCTTGCCAGCGAAGGCGTCCTTAAGGGCGATGCAGGGTCTGAAGGCCCATTCGCCGGCAAGCCGGCCCCTACAAGCTGTTGGAGCTGGCTTGCCAGCGAAGGCGTCCTTAAGGGCGATGCAGGGTCTGAAGGCCGATTCGCCGGCAAGCCGGCTCCTACAAGCTGTTGGAGCTGGCTTGCCAGCGAAGGCGTCCTTAAGGGCGATGCAGGGTCTGAAGGCCGATTCGCCGGCAAGCCGGCTCCTACAAGCTGTTGGAGCTGGCTTGCCAGCGAAGGCGTCCTTAAGGGCGATGCAGGGTCTGAAGGCCGATTCGCCGGCAAGCCGGCTCCTACAAGCTGTTGGAGCTGGCTTGCCAGCGAAGGCGTCCTTAAGGGCGATGCAGGGTCTGAAGGTCCATTCGCCGGCAAGCCGGCTCCTACAAGCTGTTGGAACTGGCTTGCCAGCGAAGAGGCCCTCAAGGGCAACCCAAGGTCAAAAAAATGCCCCGCACTTGGCGGGGCATTTTCATTTCAGGGTCAGGGCAATCACAGGCCGTCGAGCATCGCCTTGTTGCGCACGGCACCCTTGTCGGCACTGGTCGCCAGTAGGGCATAAGCCTTCAGCGCAGTAGTCACTTTGCGTGGGCGTTTCTCTACGGGCTTCCAGCCTTTCTGGTCCTGTGCGACGCGGCGGGCCGCCAGCTCTTCATCGCTGACCAGCAGGTTGATCGAGCGGTTCGGAATGTCGATCAAGACCTTGTCGCCATCCTGCACCAGGCCAATCGCACCACCCGCCGCCGCTTCCGGCGAAGCGTGGCCGATGGACAGGCCCGAGGTGCCGCCGGAGAAGCGGCCGTCGGTCAGCAGGGCACAGGCTTTGCCCAAGCCCTTGGACTTCAGGTACGAAGTTGGGTAGAGCATTTCCTGCATGCCCGGGCCGCCTTTCGGACCTTCGTAGCGAATGATCACGATGTCACCGGCCTTCACTTCGTCGGCAAGGATGCCGCGCACGGCGCTGTCCTGGCTTTCAAAGATTTTTGCATTGCCTTCGAAGACATGGATCGACTCGTCGACGCCGGCGGTCTTCACCACGCAGCCGTCCTGGGCGATGTTGCCGTACAGCACGGCCAGGCCGCCTTCTTTCGAGTAGGCGTGTTCGAAGCTGCGGATGCAGCCATTTTCACGGTCGTCGTCCAGGGTGTCCCAGCGGGTCGACTGGCTGAAGGCGGTCTGGGTCGGGATGCCCGCCGGGCCAGCCTTGAAGAAGTGGTGCACTGCTTCGTCGCTGGTCTGGGTGATGTCCCACTTGGCGATGGCATCGCTCATGGAACGGCTGTGCACGGTCGGCAGGTCGGTGTGCAACAGGCCACCGCGAGCCAGCGAGCCGAGGATGCTGAAGATGCCGCCGGCGCGGTGCACGTCTTCCATGTGGTACTTCTGGATGTTCGGCGCCACTTTGCACAGCTGTGGAACGCTGCGGGACAGCCGATCGATATCGCGCAGGTCGAAATCGATCTCGGCTTCCTGGGCGGCCGCCAGCAGGTGCAGGATGGTGTTGGTCGAACCGCCCATGGCGATGTCGAGCATCATGGCGTTCTCGAACGCCTTGAAGTTGGCGATGTTGCGCGGCAGTACCGACTCGTCGTTGTCGCCGTAGTAGCGCTTGCACAGATCGACGATGGTGCGGCCGGCCTGCAGGAACAGCTGTTCGCGGTCGCTGTGGGTGGCCAGGGTCGAACCGTTGCCCGGCAGGGCCAGGCCCAGGGCTTCGACCAGGCAGTTCATCGAGTTGGCGGTGAACATGCCGGAGCACGAGCCGCAGGTCGGGCAGGCGCTGCGCTCGTACTCGGCAACCTTCTCGTCAGAAGCGCTGGAGTCGGCGGCGATGACCATGGCGTCTACCAGGTCCAGGCCGTGAGCGGCGAGCTTGGTCTTGCCGGCTTCCATCGGGCCGCCGGAGACGAAGATCACCGGGATGTTCAGGCGCAGGGCGGCCATCAGCATGCCGGGGGTGATCTTGTCGCAGTTGGAGATGCAGACGATGGCGTCGGCGCAGTGGGCGTTGACCATGTACTCCACGGAGTCGGCGATGATCTCGCGGCTCGGCAGGGAATACAGCATGCCGTCATGGCCCATGGCGATGCCGTCATCCACGGCGATGGTATTGAACTCTTTGGCTACGCCACCGGCGCGTTCGATCTCGCGGGCGACCAGTTGGCCCAGGTCCTTCAGGTGCACGTGGCCCGGGACGAACTGGGTGAAGGAGTTGGCAATGGCGATGATCGGCTTCTTGAAGTCGTCATCTTTCATCCCCGTGGCGCGCCACAGGGCACGGGCGCCGGCCATGTTGCGGCCATGGGTGGACGTTTTCGAACGGTAATCAGGCATGAAGCACTCCGGGCGGCTAATCAGGTGACAAATGGGGAGTGAGCTTCTACTGACCTCGGGAACACTCAGAAATGGCCGTGTGTCCGAAGCTGCCGATGACCCCGCGGGATCGCCGCGAGACTCAGCCTGAGCTCATAAACCCGCCGGGGGATGACTGGCGATGAATCTGCCGATTCTACACCGCTGGCGTCAGGAAGGAATGCCGGGGCCGCTCTACGGCGTGAAGAGTGTCTTTACCCGGTACCCGCTGCCCGGACTCGGGGGGCTGAGGTAGACTGCGCGCCCTTCGAACGCTCGCCAATGGAACTGGAATGGCCACGACACTTCGAACCTTGAGGTTTTACCTCTGCGTGGGCCTGGTGCAGGGCGCGCTGCTGCTGGGTGTGGTGCTTTCCGGCGCGTTGTCGGACCTTGCCGTCGGCGCTGCCTGTGCGGCGGTGCTGATGGGCGGCGGCATGCTGCAGTTGGTGCCCGAGCGGCGGAGTGAATGGCGCACCTGGTGGGCGCTGATGATCCTGGCCCTGGTCACCGCTGGGCTGGTCATGGCCTGTCGAGGGCTGCCGTTGACCTCCCAGGTGCTGGGTGGGGTGGCGACAGGCTTGATCCTGCTGACGGTCCTTTGCGCTGCCGCGCTGCACGGGTGCGCCGACCTTGGACGGCGTTTCTGCGCCTACGTGCTGTGGGTGCTGCTGGCGCTGCCTATGCCGTGGATCGCTCAGGCGGCGTTCAAGCATTGGACGTCCAGCCAGCATCTCGATCCGTTCAAGGATGGCTGGCTGTCCCTGGTGTTTTTTGCCGGGCCGACCCTGGCATTGTCCATCGGCCTGTTCCTGATCAGCCTGTGCCTGGTTGCGCTACAGCGGCGCAGAAGCCCGGTGTCGGGTTGATCCTCATGCCGGCTTGCCCGCGTCATCTTGCCCCCGCACTTTCATAAAAGGATTTGCCATGCCTGCGCTGAGTCGCTCGCTGTTGTTCTATATCGTCATCGCCTTGGTACAAGGGGTGTTGCTGGTCAGTGGCCTGATCTATCCCCAGCCGGCGCTGGCCGCCGGTTCCTGCACTCTGGCCCTGGTGGCGGGCATCAACCTGCAATTGCTCGGCAGTGCGGTGCGCGAGCGTGGCACCTGGGCCCTGGTCCTGGGCCTGAGTGTGCTGCTGGCGGGGTTTTCCATCTGGGTGTTCATGCGTGATACCTACGACTGGTTGTGGAAGTTCTGGCCGTTCGTGGCGGTAGTGCTGGCGTATATCGGTACCGCATTTGTCATGAGCTGGCCAACTCGCGAGGGTAACCGCCCGCGCTACCAGGACCTGTTCCGGCATGCCTGGAACAACGCCTTCATCGTACTCCTGGCGCTGTTGGTGACCCTGGCCTTCAGCCTGTTGCTGTGGCTGTGCGGCAAGTTGTTCAGCATGCTCGGCATGCCCCTGCTGGGCGATCTGTTCACGTCTTCCTACTTCCTCTGCTTCAGCCAGCCGCTGTTCTTCTCCCTGGGCATGCGCATGGGCCGGGAAAACGAAAAGGTCATCGGCCTGCTGCGCGGTGTCCTGTTGACGGTGTGCCGCTACCTGCTTCCGCTCTGCGCGCTGATTACCCTGATCTTCACCTTGGCGTTGATGTTCACCGGGTTGCAGCCGATCTGGAGTACCGGTTACTCGTCGCAGATCCTGTTGTGCCTGACGGCGAGCAATCTGTTCCTGCTCAACGGCGTATTCCAGGACGGCCAGCACGATGTCGGTTATGCCAGGTTGCTCAAGCTGCTGGTCAACGCCAGCCTCTGCTGCCTACCGTTGCTGGTGCTGATGGCGGGTTATTCGAGCTGGCTGCGGATTGATCAATACGGCCTGACGCCGTCACGCTTCCTGGCGCTGTTCCTGATGGTCCTGGCCCTGGTCTATAGCCTGGCGGCGCTTTGGGCGGTGTTGGCCAGGCGCTCGGTGTGGCTCGCCAGCCTGAGCCGCAGCAACCCGTGGCTGGCCCTGTTGAGTTTCGTCGCGCTGTTGTTGCTCTTCACCCCGGTGCTGGACCCGCAGGCCCTGAGTGCCAGCAACCAGGTACAGCGCCTGCTGAGCGGGCGTACGCCAGTGGCCGACTTCGATGCCAGGACCCTGCGCCGGCATTTGGGCGAGCCCGGTCGGGCGCAGTTCAATGCGTTGCTCGAACAGGTGCGCCAGGGGCAGGTTCTGCAGGAGCCGGACCGGACCACCTTGCGCGAGCTGCTGGAATCGGTTTCCCGGGATGGCCAGTCCGTCGATTACCTGACCGCCAAGGTGCAATGGCTAGGCCCGGAGGTGGATGACAGCGCGCAATTGGTCGAGGTGCTGACGTCCAGAAGTGACTGCACGCCGCCCGGTTGTTTCGCCTGGGCGGTGGACCTGAATGACGACGGTGTCAACGAAGTGCTGCTGATCGGCAAGCACGCCTGGGAGTCTTCGGCGATGCTCTTTGCCCGTGATGGGCAAGGCGAGATCCTCTGGCGTTACACGGGCAAGTTCAACGGTATCAACGATGCTGCGGGGCTGATCGCGCAGATCCGCGAGGGCAAGATCAAGCCAGTGCGCCAGCACTACAAGACGTTCAAGGTCGACGGTGTGGAGCTGGACTTCCAGCGGGCCTACCGGCACCCATGATTGGCTGAAACAAAAATCCCGGCACATGGCCGGGATTTTTCTGTTCACTGCACTCAGCTGTTCGGCAGCAGGCGGCAGGTGATGCTCTTGATGTAGCGGGTTTCCGCGATGGCCGGGTGCACCGGGTGGTCCGGGCCCTGGCCGCCACGCTCGAGCATCTGGATATTGCGGTCCAGATGGCGGGCGCTGGTCAGCAGGATGTTCTGCAGGTCGTCTTCCGGCAGGTGCATGGAGCACGAAGCACTGACCAGGATCCCGTCCTTGCTCAGCAGGCGCATGGCTTGCTCGTTCAGGCGGCGGTAGGCGCCTTCGCCGTTCTTCATGTCTTTTTTGCGTTTGATGAAGGCCGGTGGATCGGCAACGATCACGTCGAAGCGCTCTTCGCTGGCCTTCAGCTCTTTCAGCGCTTCGAAGACGTCGCCTTCGATGCAGGTCATTTTTTCCGCGAAGCCGTTCAGCGCGGCGTTACGCTCTACGCCATCGAGGGCGAAGGCCGAGGCATCGACGCAGAACACTTCACTGGCGCCGAAGGCCGCGGCTTGTACGCCCCAGCCGCCGATGTAGCTGTACAGGTCGAGTACGCGCTTGCCCTTGGCATAAGGGGCCAGGCGGGCGCGGTTCATGCGGTGGTCGTAGAACCAGCCGGTTTTCTGGCCTTGGATCACCGGGGCTTCGAACTTCACGCCGTTTTCTTCCAGGGCAACCCACTCCGGCACCAGGCCGAACACGGTTTCCACGTAGCGGTTGAGGCCTTCGGCATCGCGCGCCGCGGAGTCGTTCTTGAACAGGATGCCGCTGGGCTTGAGCACCTGGGTCAGGGCCGCGATCACGTCTTCTTTATGAGCTTCCATGGTCGCCGAGGCGATCTGCACCACCAGGATGTCACCGAAACGGTCGACAACCAGGCCTGGCAGCAGGTCGGAGTCGCCGTACACCAAGCGGTAGAACGGCTTGTCGAACAGGCGCTCGCGCAGGGACAGGGCGACGTTCAGGCGGTGCACCAGCAGTGACTTGTCCAGGGGCAGCTTGATGTCGCGAGACAGCAGGCGCGCGCAGATCAGGTTGTTCGGGCTCATCGCGACGATGCCCAGGGGCTTGCCGCCGGCGGCTTCCAGTACCGCCTGGTCGCCTGCCTTGAAGCCGTGCAGAGGGGTGGCGGCTACATCGATTTCGTTGCTGTAGACCCACAGGTGGCCGGCGCGCAGGCGGCGATCGGCGTTGGCTTTGAGGCGCAGGCTTGGCAGGGACATGACGTCGCTCCGGAAAAAAGGGCGCGATTATACCCCGTCGCGAGACTTCAGCGATGGCCAATGGACCTGCGGCCAGCAGTGCAGGGTAAAGTTCCTGTCCGTTTGGCCAACATCGGCGCATTAAAGGTTAGAATCGCCGCCTGACCCAGAGTGTGTACTTATGTCCCAAGAGCTATCAGCCGAACAGATTCAACAGGCCTTGCAAGGCATCAGCGTGCCGCCCCAACCGCAAATCATGGTGGATTTGCAGATGGAGCAGTACATGCCCGACCCCGACCTGGAAGTGATTGCCAAGCTGATATCCCAGGACCCGGGCCTGTCCGGCGCACTGCTGAAGATCGTCAACTCGCCGTATTACGGCCTGAGCAACAAGATCGCCTCGATCCAGCGTGCGGTGAACCTGCTGGGCAGCCGTTCGATCATCAACCTGATCAACGCGCAGTCGATCAAGGGCGAGATGAGCGACGAAACCATCGTCACCCTCAACCGCTTCTGGGACACCGCCCAGGACGTGGCCATGACCTGTCTGACTCTGGCCAAGCGCACCGGCTCCCAGGCGGTCGATGAAGCCTATGCGCTGGGGCTGTTCCACGATTGTGGGGTGCCGCTGATGCTCAAGCGCTTCCCCAACTACATGGCAGTACTGGAGGAGGCCTACGGCGACGCGGGGCCGGAGCGGCGGGTGGTGGACACGGAAAACCATGCGTTCAATACCAACCATGCGGTGGTCGGTTACTACACGGCCAAGTCCTGGCGTTTGCCGGAGCACGTGACCAACGCCATTGCCAATCACCACAATGCCTTGGCGATCTTCAGCGACGAGTCGTCGCGCAACAGCCAGTTGAAGAACCTGCTGGCGATCCTGAAGATGGCCGAGCACATCTGTGCTTCCTACCGGGTGCTGGGCAACCAGGTCGAAGACCATGAATGGAACAGCATTGGCCATCTGATTCTCGACTATGTCGGCCTGTCGGATTACGACTTCGAGAGCCTCAAGGAAACCGTGCGCGAATTGGGCGCACACTGATTGTTCATGTCGCGATGAGTGCCAGGGGCGAAGATGCCTGAGTTACCGGAAGTCGAAACCACCCGGCGCGGGATCGCGCCGCACCTGGAAGGCCAGAAGGTCAGTCGGGTCATCGTCCGCGAGCGGCGCCTGCGCTGGCCGATCCCCGAGGACCTGGATGTGCGCCTGTCCGGGCAGCGCATCGTGAAGGTAGACCGGCGGGCCAAGTACCTGTTGATCAACGCTGAAGTTGGCACCTTGATCAGCCACTTGGGCATGTCGGGCAATCTGCGCCTGGTGGAGGCCGGCCTGCCGGCGGCCAAGCACGAACATGTGGACATCGAACTGGAGTCGGGGCTGGCCCTGCGCTACACGGACCCGCGCCGCTTTGGCGCCATGCTCTGGAGCCACGACCCACTGAATCATGAGCTGTTGATACGCCTGGGGCCGGAACCGCTGACCGACCTATTCGATGGCGAGCGCCTGTTCCAGCTGTCCCGGGGGCGCTCCATGGCGGTCAAGCCGTTCATCATGGACAACGCGGTGGTGGTGGGGGTGGGCAACATCTATGCGACCGAAGCGCTGTTCGCTGCGGGCATCGACCCGCGCCGCGAAGCCAAGGGCATTTCCCGGGCGCGTTATCTGAAGCTGGCGATCGAGATCAAACGGATTCTGGCCGCCGCCATCGAGCGCGGCGGCACCACTTTGCGCGATTTTATCGGGGGTGATGGTCAGCCAGGCTATTTCCAGCAGGAACTGTTCGTCTACGGCCGCGGCTATGAGCATTGCAAGGTCTGCGGCACGGAACTGCGCGAGGTCAAGCTGGGTCAGCGTGCCAGTGTCTTCTGCCCACGTTGCCAGAGCTGAAAAGCTTCGCCGGCAAGCAGCACGCCGCCCGGTCGCTCCTATAACGGATTGCCCCATAGGAGCCGGCTTGCGGGCGAAAGCGCCGGAATAGGCGCTCCCTCTCTACTCAAGCCTTACCGGTAATCTTCCGGTACTTGGCCATCAATTCTTCTTCCGTCTCTGGACGCGCTTCGTCCAGAGGGATGCAATCCACCGGACACACCTGCTGGCACTGCGGTTCGTCGTAGTGGCCGACGCACTGGGTGCACAGGTTCGGATCGATGACGTAGATCTCTTCGCCTTGGGAAATGGCCGCGTTGGGGCACTCGGGTTCGCAGACGTCGCAGTTGATGCAATCGTCGGTGATGATCAGGGACATGGGGTACTCCGGCCTGGGCGGCAGGCCCGGGCATGTAAAAACGAATGCGCGCAATTGTGCCGTATTGACGCCCGCAGTGCACGCGGGCGCGATGGCTGACGCCGGGCAATGGCCCCTGAACGGGGCCAGCGGGCTTATTTCTTGAAGCGCAGGGTCAGTGCGTCGGCGACCGCCGGGTGCACGAACTTGGTGATATCACCGCCCAGGGCAGCAATTTCACGGACCAGCGTCGAGGAAATGAACGAGTAGCGCTCCGACGGGGTGAGGAACAGGCTTTCCACGTCCGGCGCCAGTTGGCGGTTCATGTTGGCCAGCTGGAATTCGTATTCGAAGTCAGAAACGGCTCGCAGACCCCGCAGGAAGACGTTGGCGTTCTGCTCCTTGGCAAAATGCGCCAGCAGCGTGGAGAAGCCGACGACTTCAACGTTGGGCAGGTGCTTGGTCACCTCGCGCGCCAGTTCCACGCGCTGCTCCAGGGGGAACAGCGGGTTTTTCTTGGGGCTGGCGGCAACGGCGATGATCACGTGGTCGAACAGCCGCGAGGCGCGCTCGACCAGATCGCCGTGGCCCTTGGTAATAGGGTCGAAGGTACCTGGGTACAACACTCGGTTCATCGCGTCGTCCTGGCGGGAATCCGTTGGGGAGTCGGATGGTATCGCAGCCATCCCGGTCGGCCAAGTCGACTTTTAGGGAAGAAAGCACGATAGACGACGAAAATACCCCGCTTTTTCACACCGTTTTCAAGCGCTCTGCCAGGGCTGTGGCCAGCTGTGCCGTCAAGCCGTACACCGACAGCTGCGGGTTGGCGCCGATGCTGGTGGGGAACAGCGAGCCGTCGTGAATCGACAGATTGTGCAGTTGATGATGGCGCCCGAGGCTGTCGGTCACCGCGTTTTTCGGATCTTCGCCCATGGCACAGCCGCCCATCACGTGGGCGCTGCCCAGGCGGGTGCGGTACAGCGCCAGGTCCAGGCCGTCGATCTGCGCGCGGGCCTCGCTGAGGGTCTTGGCGAAACGGGAGTCGCTGTGCAGCGGCTTGACTGCCTTGGCACCGCCGGCGAACTGGATCTCCGCCATGCTGTGGAACGCCCGGCGCAGGCCATCCCAGGCGTAGGGCGAGACCTGATAGTCGAGTACCGGCGTACCGTCGCCGCGCAGCTCGACGCTGCCGCCGATGCTGTCGGGATGAAAACCGTCCCGCAGCAGGGCGATCATGGCGTGGGTATGGGGCAGTTGTTCCATGGACAACCCGCTCTGCGGCCCGAAACCACCCAGCAGGGTGCTGGCCAGGGCCGGTTGCAACGGCGGTACTTCGAGTTTGTAGGACATCTTGCCGGTGGTGCCGTCCTGCCATTGGAAATGGTCGGAGTAGATCGACTGCGGCGCGCCGTAGAAGGGGTTGATCACCTCATCGAACTGCCCGGCAGAGAAGTTCACCAAGTGCAGGAAGGTGCGCTTGCCCAGGCGCGAGTGCGGGTCCGGGGCATCGGAGCGCAATAGCAGGGCGGGGCTGTTGATACCGCCACCTGCCAGCACGTAATGCTTGGCCTTGACCGTGATCGTGCGTCCGGTAGGGGCTACGCAACGGGCGTCCATGGCCACGCATTGCAGGCTGGTGATCTTGTCGTCCTTGAACTGCAGGCGATCGGCCCGGGCCAGGTACAGCAGCTCGCCGCCTTTCTCCAGGGTCGCCGGGATGGTGGTCACCAGCATCGACTGCTTGGCGTTGGTCGGGCAGCCCAGGCCGCAGTAGCCCAGGTTCCAGCAGCCGCGCACATTGCGTGGAATCACGTGCCAGCTGTAGCCCAGGGTTTCACAGCCCTTGCGGATCACATCGTTGTTGGCGTTGGGTGGCATGGCCCAAGGTGCGACCCCCAGGCGTTGCTCCATTTTCTCGAACCAGGGTGCCATCTCGGTCGAGCTGTGACCCACCACTCCGTGTTCCCGGGCCCAGTGTTGCAGCGTCGGGTCGGGGGTACGAAAGCTCGAGGTCCAGTTGATCAAGGTGGTGCCGCCCACGGCGCGGCCTTGGAGGATGGTGATGGCGCCGTCCTTGCTCATGCGCCCGATGCCTTCCTGATAGAGGCTGGTGTAGGCCTGGTCCTCGAGCATCTTGAAGTCGTCGCTGGTCTTCAGCGGGCCTTCCTCGATCAGCAGCACCTTGTAGCCCGCGGCGCTGAGGATCTCGGCGGTAGTGCCACCCCCGGCACCGCTGCCGATGATGGCGACATCGGCTTCCAGGGTCAGGTCCTGCTCCAGCTGCGAGCCGTTGTAGGTTTTCCAGCCACGGTTCAGGCCTTCGCGGAACAGATCAGGTACGGGCATATTCGGTGCTCTCTTGTTATTGATGGCATGGCGCAAATGCACTGTAGCCGCCGCAGGCTGCGATGGCCTGCGAAGGAGCAGGGCTCTTGCAGTCCTTGGAACCTGCGCCAGTGGCTATACGGATCAGACCTTGGGTGGCCCGGGATAGCCGCAATGGGCCCAGGATTCGGCGCGGGTGTACCAGGCCATCATCACCAGTTGCAGCAATGAGGCATGGCCCATGCGCAGCAGGGACAGGTAGCTGTTTTCCCAGCGGCTGAGGAAGTTGCGGATGTCGTCCGCGCTGGCGTTTTCCCAACTGCCCCAGATCCCCGTCAGCGGGCCGCGAGTCACCGCCATGCCGAGCACATCGAACAACTGCTGAGTGAGCTTGAACATTTCCGGCGACAGGTGATTGAGCGCGTTGTCGAGGTTGGCCAGGGTACCGGCGACGGCAGCGGGCATCTTGCCCGCGGCCACCGACCCTTCGAGCATCACCGGGATCAGCGCCCTCAGGAACGGCAGGTCATTGCTGCGCAGCAGGGCAAAACCGCTGGCAGGAGTACTGGCGGAGCAACCGCTGAGGCTCGCGCCGAGCCCGGCGGTAGCCAGGAAAGCGCTGGCGCAGAGGCCGATTTTCAGCAGGCCGCGCCGTGACAGCGCAGGTGTTTCAGACAGGCTAGGGGTCATTATTGTTATTACCCGGCGATGTACTGGTTAACGAATGAACAGCTTCTGGATGAGTTTCTGGATCGATTTTCCATAAGGCGGGTAGATCAGGCGGGCGGCGTTGAAGCGCTGCTTGATGAATACCCCTTTGGCCTTGCTGAAGGTCAGGAAACCTTCGTGACCATGGTAGTGACCCATGCCGGAAGGGCCGATCCCGCCAAACGGCAGGTCGTCCTGGGCTACGTGCAGCAGGGTGTCGTTGAGGCACACGCCGCCGGAGTGGGTTTCGTCGAGCACCCTTTGTTGCTCGGCCTTGTCATAACCGAAGTAGTACAGCGCCAGCGGCCGCGGTCGCTGGGTGATGTAGGCAAAGGCCTGGTCCAGGGTCTTGTAGGGCACGATGGGCAGGATCGGGCCGAAGATCTCGTCCTGCATCACGGTCATATCGTCGCTGACATTCAGCAGCAGGCTATGGCCCAGGCGCCGTTCCTGGCTCTGCTCGAACAGCGGTACCAGCAGCGCACCCTTGCTGGTGGCGTCGCTCAGGTAGCTGTTGAGTCGTACCAACTGGCGCTGGTTGATGATCGCGGTGTAGTCGGGGTTGTCGGCCAGGGTCGGGAAGAAGCTGCGCACGGCCTGGCGATAGGCTTCGACAAATGAACCGACGCGCTCTTCCGGCACCAGTACGTAGTCCGGAGCAACGCAGGTTTGCCCGGCATTCATGGTCTTGCCGAAGGCGATGCGTTCGGCGGCGTCCTTCAGGGGCACGGTGTTGGAGACAATGGCCGGGGACTTGCCGCCCAACTCCAGGGTCACCGGGGTCAGGTTCTCTGCCGCGGCGCGCATCACGTGCTTGCCGATGCTGGTGGCGCCGGTGAACAGCAGGTGATCGAAGCGCAGCTTGGAGAAGGCCATGCCGACTTCGGCCTCGCCGAGCACCACGCACACCAGGTCCTCGGGGAACACCCGGGCCAGCAGCTGCTTCAGCAGTTGGCCGGTGGCCGGGGTCGATTCGCTGAGCTTGAGCATCACCCGATTACCAGCGGCAAGCGCACCCACCAGCGGGCCCATGCACAGGTACAGCGGGTAGTTCCACGGCACGATGACGCCCACCACCCCCAGCGGTTGATAGACCACCTTGGCCGAGGCCGGCTGGAAGGCCAGGCCCACGGCGCGGCGCGACGGCTTCATCCAGCCCTTCAGGTGTTTGCGCGCGTAGTGGATGCCATGCAGGCTCGGCATCAGTTCTGCCAGCAGGGTTTCGTCGGCGCTGCGGTTGCTGAAGTCCTGGCTGATGGCGTCGATCAGCGCCTGGCGTTCGCTGTTCAGCAAGTCCTGCAATGACTTGAGCCATTGCAGGCGTTGCGCGGCAGGCGGCATCGGATGGGCGGCAAAGGCCCGGCGTTGAGCTTCGAACAGCTCCAGTAGCGCGTCCTGTTGCTGAAGGGAATCCTGCAGGTAAGCGATGTCGGCAGACATGGACGGGCTCCGGTTTTTATTGGCTGGCTAGTTTTTAGAGCTTATGCTCTAAATTGTCAATTGCCATCCTGTGCCGCTCGTGATTTATCCCCAGGGGGATAGACCGTAAGATGCACGCCAGCCTTCTGATTAAAGCCCAAGCCCATGGCCCCACGCATAAAAACCCGCGAACGCATCGTTCAGTTCAGCCTCGAGCTCTTCAACCAGCAGGGTGAACGCAACGTCAGCACCAACCATATTGCGGCGCACATGGAGATTTCTCCGGGCAACCTGTATTACCACTTCCCCAACAAGCAGGCGATTATCGCCGTGCTGTTTGCCGAATATGAAAGCCTGGTGGACAGCTTCCTGCGTCCGCCACCCGGGCGCGCGGTCACCGTCGAAGACAAGCGCTACTACCTGCAGGCGCTGCTGGCGGCCATGTGGCGCTACCGTTTCCTGCACCGCGACCTGGAACACCTGCTGGACAGTGACGCCGAACTGGCGGCGCGCTATCGGCGCTTTTCCCAGCGCTGCCTGATCCAGGGCATGGCCATCTACGGGCGCTTCGTCGAGGCCGGGATCGTTGCCATGGACAAGGTGCAGATCGAATCCCTGACCCTCAACGCCTGGATCATCCTCACATCCTGGGTGCGCTTTCTGTGCACCACTCGGGAAAGCTCCACGCACTTGAGCGAGGAAGCGATCAAGCGCGGCGTCTATCAGGTGTTGGTGCTGGAGGCCGGGTTTGTTACCGATCAGGCCCGGGAGGCAGTCAATGGCCTGTTCGAAGAGTTTTACGTGCCCCTGGCCCAAGCCCTGGAAGAAGTGCAGTAGGATCAACCTCCAACTTATTCACAGGAGCCCGCCATGCCCCTCGCGCAGTTGATCAGCCCGCTAGCCCTGGACCAGAAGAAACAGCAACCCGGCCTGGTGATTCTGGATTGTCGCTTTGCCCTGGAGGACCCGGATTACGGACAGCGCAGCTATGCCGAAGGGCATATTGCCGGGGCGCATTTTGCCGATCTGGAGCGCGACCTCAGTGGGCCGGTGAGCAAGGGCGTGACCGGTCGGCATCCCTTGCCGACGCCGACGCAACTGGTGACGCGCTTGCAGGCCTGGGGCATCGACAACCAGAGCGAGATCGTGTTGTACGACGATGGCCCCGGGGCTTTTGCTGCCCGTGCCTGGTGGTTGCTGGCCTGGCTCGGCAAGCGTGATGGAGTGTTCATTCTTGATGGCGGCTTGAAAGCCTGGCACGCCGCCGGCCTGCCTCTGAGCCTGGATCCACCGGAAACGCTGCCGGGGCAGTTCAGCGGCCAGCCGGACAACAGCCTGTTGCTGGATGCCGAGCACCTGCAACGGCGCCTGGGTCAGCCTGACCTGACCCTGCTGGATGCCCGCGGCTTGCCGCGCTTTCGTGGTGAAGTGGAGCCTATCGACCCGGTGGCCGGGCATATTCCCGGGGCGCAATGCGCAGCCTTCACCGACAACCTGGGCAGCGACGGGCGTTTCCTGCCACCTGAGCAGCTCAAGCAGCGTTTTGCCGAGAAGCTCGCGGGCCGCTCCCCGGAGCAATTGGTGGCCTACTGCGGTTCTGGCGTGACCGCCTGCCACAACCTGTTTGCCCTGTGTCTGGCCGGATACCCCTTGGGCAGCCTGTACGCCGGTTCCTGGAGCGAATGGATCACCGATCCGCAGCGGGCTGTTGCCACCGGCGACTGAACCCGATGTGGTTGGGGGCGCGAAGGAACAAGTGCCCGCGCCACGGCCGTTGCCGCGTCAGGTGGCCTGCAGTGCACTGCGGTAGGCCGCTGGCGCTACGCCGTAAACCTGCTTGAACTGCCGACTGAGGTGACTCTGGTCGGCAAACCCCAACTGAGTCGCGACTTCCAGCGGCAGGCAACCGTCGCGCAACAAGGCTCGGGCCTTGGCGATGCGTTGCTGCATCAGCCAGGTATGGGGCGGAATCCCCGTGGCCCGGCGGAACACTCGGGCAAAGTGGAACGGTGACAGATTCACGGCTGCGGCCAATTCCTCCAGTGACGGCGGTGCCGCCAATTGCGCCCGCAGCAACTCCTTGGCTTGCACAATCGCCCGGTGTTCCTGCCCAGGTTCACCCGGTGCCTTGACCGCAGCGTGTCGCTGCAACAGCAGAAGCAGCATTTCCCGCCACTGGGTCTGCTGTTGCAGGGCTGTGGCCGGGCTTTCCAGCAGATGGTGCAAACGGGCGAAGCCGCTGACCAGATCCGCATCGCGGTACAGCGTCGCCCCAAAGGTCGGCAGGCTGCCGCTGGGCAGTTCCAACTCCTCCAGTAAACCGAGAATCTGTTGGTTGTCGGGGTAGAAGGCCCGATACAGCCAGCCGTCTTCGGCGCCTTTGGCCCCGGTGTGCAGCTCATCCGGATTGATCAGCACCAGGGTGCCGCTGCCTGCCAGGTGCTCGGCGCCGCGATAACGGTAGCGCTGGGCCCCGGCCATGATCATGCCGATCACATAGCCGTCATGCACATGGGGCACGAAGCGCTGTTCGATATACCGCGCAGCCAGAAGTTCTACCCCCGCCAGGGGCGCGGCCTGCCAGAAACGGATCGACTCCCGGGCGGACTTATCCATGGCGGCCCAGCTCTGACAGCCATTGCGGAATGCGCCGTTCCAGGTAGTAGCTGGGGCGTTTCAGCGTGCCTTCGACAAAACCCACGTGGCCGCCCCGGGCCTGAAGTTCGAATTGGGTACTGGCGGACAGCTCGGCGGCTTCGGGCAGGCTGTGAGGAAATACGAACGGATCGTCCGCCGCCTGAATGATCAGGGTCGGGGTGCGGATCTCGCCGAGGAAATAGCGGCTGGAAGCGCGACGGTAATAGTCCTGGGCATCAGCGAACCCATGCAGTGGCGCGGTGACCCGGCCATCGAAGTCCCAGAAGGTCCGCATCTTTTCCAGCGAGCCGAGCTGCGCCAGGGTCGCCAGGCCTTCGTGGCGACCGTCGTGCTGGAACTGGCGCTGCTTGTCCTTGATGTAGGCCAGCATCTCGCGCATGAAGTGCGCCTGATAGACCTTGGAAAAGCCCTGGCCGATGCGGTCCGCGCATTGATCCAGGCGAAACGGCACCGACACCGCCGCGGCCCCTTGCAACGGGCTGTTGCTGCCGCTTTCCCCCAGGTACTTGAGCAGCACATTGCCCCCCAGGGAATAACCCACCGCGTACAGCGGCGCTTGGGGACGCTTGGCTCGCAGGTGGGCGATGGCCGAGGCCAGGTCTTCGCTGGCGCCGGAGTGATAGCTGCGGGGCAGCAGATTGGGTTCGCCGGAGCAGCCGCGCCAGTTCAGTGCTGCACTGGCCCAGCCCTGGGCCGCCAAGGTCTTTTGCAGGCCGGCGACATAAGGCGAGTTGGAGGAGCCGGTCAGGCCATGCAGCACCAGTACCAGCGGCGCCTCGGCGCTATGGGGCCCGTGCCAGTCAAGATCGAGAAAGTCGCCGTCTTCCAGCCACAGGCGCTCGCGCTGGCGCTCAAGGTGAGTAGTCGGGCGCCACAGCGGGCCCCACAGGGTTTGCAGGTGCGGGTTGCCCAGGCCGAAGGCAGGGATAAAGCGATCAGGCGAATCAGCCACGGGAAGGGTCTCGATGCGGCGGTGCGCAGCCCGGGCGGGCTACGCATCTGTTACGGCCGAGGTAAAGAACCGGTTCAGGATCTGCTGCGCTTGGCTCACGGGGCATCAAAAATGCCTTCGATATACCCACTCTTGCCCTTGAACTGCGCTTTCTCGGCCATTTTTGCCTTGCCTGAGCGTCGCTCGCTAGAGCCTCAACGGGTTCTAAGCGGCGCTCTCAGCCATACGTTGCCACAACGAGTAATACACCTGCCCGGATTTTTGTTCACGGTGCAGGCGCCAGCGCCCGGGCAGGCCCAGGGTTGACGGCGGGGTTTCGCTTTCGGTGTAGATCCAGGCGTCTTCCGCCAGCCAGCCGCGCTCTTCCAGCAGGGCGCAGGCCGCGGGCAGCAGGTTCTGGTTGAACGGCGGGTCGAGGAATGCCAGGTCGTAGGGCGTCGCCGGTTGGGTTTCCAGGTAGCGCAGGGCGTCGGCGGTCTGCGCCTGGCCTACGGTGCAGTGCAGGGTGCCCAGGTGCTCGCGCAGGCTGGAGATCGCGACGTTGTTGCTGTCCAGGGCCAGGCCCGTGGCGGCGCCACGGGACAGGGCTTCGAGGAATACCGCGCCGCTGCCGGCGAACAGGTCGATGACCTTGGCTCCGGCGACATGAGGCGCGAGCCAGTTGAACAGGGTTTCGCGCACCCGGTCCGGAGTCGGCCGCAGCCCCGGCAGGTCGGGGAAGCTCAGCTTACGGCTGCGCCATTCGCCGCCGATGATGCGCAGCTGGCCCACACCGTTGTGCTGGTTGTGGACGGGTTTCTTGCTGGGACGGGCTGGACGGGCCATTAGTGCTCCGGAACCCCGAGCGGCTGCTCGGTGGGTTTGTCAGTGGGGGGCGGCAACGGCTTTTGCGCGACGGTAGGACCGGCGCTGACAATGACCATCTTGTCGACGCTCAGGTGTTTGTTCATGGCGGCCTTGACCTGTTCCACCGTCAGCTCCTGGGATTGACGCATGAAGTCTTCCAGGTAGCTCAACGGCAGATTGTAGAAACCCATGGCCCCCAGCTGGCCGACGATATCGGCGTTGCTGGCGGTGGACAGTGGGAAGCTGCCGGCCAGTTCACGCTTGGCGTCGTCCAGTTCCTTCTGGGTCGGGCCGTTCTTCAGGTAGTCGGCGAACACGTCCTGCACCAGCTTCAAGGTGCCCTCACTCATTTCTGCACGGGTCTGCAGGTTGATCATGAACGGGCCGCGGGCCTGCATCGGGGTAAAGCCGGAGTAGACGCCGTAGGTGAGGCCGCGCTTCTCGCGGACTTCGCTCATCAGTCGGGTGCCGAAACCGCCACCGCCGAGGATCTGGTTGCCCAGGGACACTGCGGCGTAATCCGGATCGTCACGGTCGATCCCCAGTTGCGCCAGCATCAGGTTGGTCTGGCTTGACGGGAACTCGATATGGCCGACGCTGGCCTTGGGTTCAACGGGTTGCTCGATCTTCGCCAGGGCCGGGCCCTTGGGCAGTGCAGCGGAAACCTGCGCGGCAATCGCCTCGGCGTCGCTGCGCGAGAGGTCGCCCACCAGCGCGATCACCACGTTGCCGGCGGCATAGGCCTTGGCATGAAAGGCCTGCAACTGCGCCAGGGTGATGCCCGGAACGCTCTTGGCATTGCCTTCGCTGGGATGAGCATAGGGATGGTTGCCGTACAGGCGCTGCATCAGTTCCAGGCTGGCCAGTTTGCCGGGGTTCTGCTTCTGGTACTCGAAGCCGGCGAGCAACTGGTTCTTGATTCGTGCCAGGGAGTCGGCGGGGAAGGTCGGCTTGCCCACCACTTCGGCGAACAGTTTCAGCGCCGGCTGGCGTTTATCCACAGCGCTGAGACTGCGCAGCGAGACCACGGCCATGTCCTTGTAGGCGCCGTTGCCGATATCCGCGCCCAGGCTTTCAAAGCCCCGGGCGATGGCGCCAACGTCCTTGCCGGCCACGCCTTCGTTGAGCATGGCGTTGGTCAGCAGGGCCAGGCCGGAGGTGTTGCCATCCTGGCTGCTGCCAGCGGCGAAGATCAGGCGCATGTCGAACATCGGCAGCTCGCGGGCCTCGACGAACAGCACCTTGGCGCCTTCGGCGGTGTTCCAGGTTTGCACATTGAGGTCGCGATGGCTGGGGGCCTTGCCATCCAGCTCGGCCAGGGATTGCAGCTTCTGGCTGGACTTGGCGTTGTCCAGGGCCTGGCTGGCATTGGATTCGCCGGAGCGCGACAGGTACAGGCCACCGGCAGTGAGCAGGGCCACCAGGGCCAGGCCCAGCAGGATCGGTGAAGCATTCTTGCGCTTACTCATGAGCGGACTCCTCAGGCAGTACATGGGCCACGCTCATACGCTCCCGAGTGAAATAAGTGCGGGCGGCCTTCTGGATGTCTTCCGGGGTCACGCCTTGCAGTTCCGCCAGCTCGGTGTCCATCAGTTTCCACGACAGGCCGACGGTTTCCAGCTGGCCGATGGCAGTGGCCTGGCTGGTGATCGAGTCACGCTCGTAGACCAGCCCGGCGATGACCTGGGCCCGTACTCGCTCCAGTTCTTCGGCGGAGGGCGGGGTGGTTTTCAACTGGTCCAGCAAGCGCCACAGCCCGGCTTCGGCCTGGGCGATGGTTTTCTTCTTCTGGCTGTTGGGGGTGGCCGAAAGCATGAACAGGCTGTCGCCGCGGGTGTAGGCGTCGTAACCGGTGGAGCCGCCGGACAGCAGCTCTTCGCCGCGCTCCAGCTGAGTCGGGATACGAGCGCTGTAGCCACCGTCCAGCAGGGCCGCCGCCAGGCGCAGGGCATTCACCGAGCGCTTGTCCTCGGCAGTGGCGATGCTGGGTACGTTGAAGGCCAGCATCAGGCTCGGCAGTTGGGTCTTCACGTGCAGGGTGATCAGGCGCTCGCCGGGCTCGGCCAGTTCCATGGGGATCTTCGCCGGCGGCACGTCACGCTTGGGGATCGCACCGAAATAGCGCTGGGCCAGGGTTTTCACCTCGTCCGGGGTGACGTCGCCGACCACCACCAGGGTGGCGTTGTTCGGTACGTACCAGGCCTGGTACCAGTGGCGCAGTTCCTCGACCTTCATCCGGTTCAGGTCGGCCATCCAGCCGATGGTCGGGGTGTGGTAGCCGCTGGCCGGGTAGGCCATTGCCTTGAAGCGTTCATAGGCCTTGGACATCGGCTTGTCGTCAGTGCGCAGGCGACGTTCTTCCTTGATCACTTCGATCTCGCGGCTGAACTCGTCGGCCGGCAGGCGCAGGCTGGCCATGCGATCGGCTTCCAGTTCCAGGGCCACGCCCAGGCGGTCGCGGGCCAGTACCTGGTAATAAGCGGTGAAGTCGTCACTGGTGAAGGCGTTCTCTTCGGCACCCAGGTCCCGCAGGATCAACGAGGCTTCGCCGGGGCCGACTTTCTCGCTGCCCTTGAACATCATGTGTTCCAGGGCGTGGGACAAACCGGTCTGGCCCGGGGTTTCGTAGCTGGAACCGACCTTGTACCAGACCTGGGAGACCACCACGGGGGCGCGATGATCTTCACGGACGATGACCTTGAGGCCGTTGTCGAGGGGGAATTCGTGGGTGGGTTGCGGGTCGGCAGCCAGGGCTGCAAGGGGCAGACAAACTGTGCTGAGCAGCAGGCCTGCGGCGCGGCGGGCTAGAGCATTCATTCGTTTTTAAACCTGTTGGGCTGCCCGCGTGTTCTTAGCGTCGGCGGGCGAGGAGGTGCTAGGATACTGATCCGTTTTACTGGCGGCCACGCCTATCAGGTCTTCGCGGATCAGGATGTGCTTGAGCAGGTTGTATGAGTTACCGGCAAGAGGCGCGGTTTTATCCGCTAAACTTCGCTCTTTCGCCGATTTTGCCGTTCCAGTCCTAAGTAAAGTCGAGCCTTGAGGTGCTATTGAGCACTTCGACAAAATGTTGCGCGTGAACAAGCTGGGTTAATCGTAGTCTGTTCTGCATCGAATATTTATTTGCCGAGGCGCCCACTGGCGCATCGCTACCTTGAGATAGCCGTCCTCCATGTTTGGTTCCAACGACGACAAAAAGACCCCAGCCGCGGCTGGCGAGAAGAAAGGCCTGTTCGGATGGCTGCGTAAAAAACCGCAGGAAGCCGTTGTCGAACAACCACAAGTTCTTGTTGAGCCTGCCGCGGCACCTGTTGCCGAGCCTGCTCCGAGCATTGCACCTGCCGAGCCGGTGGTACTGCCGCTGGCCGAGCCTGTGCTGCAACCTCAAGTCGAGCCAGAGCCGGCGCCGATGCTCGCGGCCGAACTGCCGCTGACCCCGAGCCCGGAGCACAAGCCCTGGCTGACCTTGCCGGTGGCGGAAGAACCGGTGGCATTGGTGGAAGAGGTGCAACTGGAGCATGTGACGCCGCCGATTCCGGCCGTGACGGCAAGTCCTGTGCAGGTTGTTGTCCAGGAGCCTGTGGTTGCAGCGGCTCCGGTGATAGACGTTCAAGCTCCAGTAGCCCCCGCATTCGTTGCCCCCGAGCCTGTTGCTCCTGCTCCTGCTCCTGCTCCTGCTCCTGCTCCTGCTCCTGCTCCTGCTCCTGCTCCTGCTCCTGCTCCTGCTCCTGCTCCTGTAGCTGAACTGGCGGCGGTGTCGGCACCAGAGCCCGAGCCAGTTGCCGAGCCGGCACGCAGTGAGGAGAACAAGGTCGGTTTCTTCGCCCGTCTCAAGCAGGGTCTGTCCAAGACCAGTAGTAGCATCGGCGAGGGCATGGCCAGCCTGTTCCTCGGCAAGAAAGCCATCGACGACGAGTTGCTGGAAGACCTGGAAACCCGCCTGCTGACCGCTGACGTCGGGGTTGAAGCCACGTCGGTGATCATCCAGAACCTGACCCAGAAAGTCGCCCGCAAGCAGCTTACCGATTCGGATGCGCTGTACACCTCGCTGCAGGCCGAACTGACCGGCATGCTCAAGCCGGTAGAGCAGCCGCTGAAGATCGTCGCGCAAAACAAGCCCTTCGTGATCCTGGTGGTGGGCGTCAACGGTGCTGGCAAGACCACCACCATCGGCAAACTGGCGAAAAAGCTGCAGCTGGAAGGCAAGAAAGTCATGCTCGCCGCCGGCGACACCTTCCGGGCCGCGGCTGTGGAGCAACTGCAGGTCTGGGGCGAGCGCAACAAGATCCCGGTGATCGCGCAGCACACCGGTGCCGACTCGGCCTCGGTGATCTTCGATGCGGTGCAGGCAGCCAAGGCGCGCAACATCGATGTGTTGATCGCCGACACTGCGGGTCGCCTGCACACCAAAGACAATCTGATGGAAGAGCTGAAGAAGGTCCGCCGGGTGATCGGCAAGCTCGACGCCGACGCGCCCCACGAGGTGCTGCTGGTGCTCGACGCCGGTACTGGCCAGAACGCCATTAACCAGGCCAAGCAATTCAACCAGACCGTGGCCCTGACTGGCCTGGCCCTGACCAAGCTCGACGGCACCGCCAAGGGCGGGGTGATCTTTGCCCTGGCCAAGCAATTCGGCCTGCCGATCCGCTACATCGGCGTTGGCGAAGGCATCGATGACTTGCGCACTTTTGAAGCAGAACCCTTTGTCCAGGCACTGTTTGCCGAGCGGGAGCGTTCATGATTCGTTTCGAACAGGTCGGTAAGCGCTATCCCAACGGCCACGTCGGCCTGCATGAGCTGAGCTTTCGCGTCCGTCGCGGCGAATTCCTGTTTGTCACCGGCCATTCCGGCGCCGGCAAGAGCACCTTGCTGCGCCTGCTGTTGGCCATGGAGCGCCCGACCACTGGCAAATTGTTGCTGGCTGGCCAGGACCTTGGGCAGATCAGCAATGCGCAGATCCCGTTCCTGCGCCGGCAGATCGGCGTGGTGTTCCAGAATCACCAACTGTTGTTCGATCGCACAGTGTTCAACAACATCGCCTTGCCGCTGCAGATCCTGGGCCTGTCCAAGGCGGAAATCGCCAAGCGCGTGGACTCGGCCCTGGAGCGTGTAGCACTGTCGGATAAAACCGATCTCTACCCTGGCGACCTGTCCACCGGCCAGCAACAACGCGTCGGCATCGCCCGGGCCATCGTGCATCGCCCGGCGCTGCTGTTGGCAGACGAACCCACCGGTAACCTCGACCCGCGCCTTGCGGCGGAAATCATGGGCGTCTTTGAAGATATCAACCGCCTGGGGACCAGCGTGCTGATCGCCAGTCACGATCTGGCGCTGATCGCCCGCATGCGCCACCGCATGCTGACCCTGCAACGCGGTCGCTTGATCGGCGATGGGGAGGCCGGCGTATGAGTGCCACACGTACCCCAAAAGTGGCGGAGCGCGTAGCGCCCAAGGCGTCCGAAGCACCGCCGCCAAAGAAAAAACGCGACGAAGACGACGGCCCGGATTTTGGCACTCTGCTGCGAGCGTGGATGGAAAGTCACCGCGCCAGTCTGCTGGACAGCCTGCGGCGCCTGGGCAAGCAGCCCATCGGCAGCTTCTTTACCTGCCTGGTGATGGCGGTGGCCCTGAGCCTGCCCATGGGCCTGTCGTTGTTACTGAACAATGTCGAGCGCCTGGGCGGTTCCTGGCAGCGCGCGGCGCAGATCTCGCTGTACCTGGACCTGGGCGCCTCTGGTGTCGAGGGCGAGAAGCTCAGCGAAGAGATCAAGGGCCTGCCCGGCGTGGCGGATGCCGAGTTCATCAGCAAGGAAAAGGCCCTGGAAGAGTTCCAGCAGCAGTCCGGGCTGGGCGAGGCATTGCGCGAGTTGCCCCATAACCCGCTGCCGGGCGTGGTGCTGGTGACGCCCAACGAAGTGGACAAGGCGACGCTTGAAGCCTTGCGTCAGCGCCTGGCGGAAATGCCCAAGGTGCAACTGGCGCAGTTGGACCTGGTATGGGTCGAGCGCTTGGCGGCCATCCTCAAGCTGGGAGACCGGTTTGTCTTCGGTCTGACCGTGCTGCTGGTTTCTGCATTACTTTTGGTGATAGGCAATACCATTCGTCTTCATATTGAAAACCGCCGCACAGAGATAGAAGTGATTAAACTCGTCGGCGGCACGGACAGCTATGTTCGTCGGCCCTTCCTTTATATGGGCGCGCTGTATGGTTTTGGCGCGGGGATTCTGTCCTGGGGCGTGTTGGCGTTCGGCCTGAACTGGTTGAACGATGCGGTAATCGGTCTGGCTGGTTTGTACGGCAGTGATTTTGCCCTTGCGGGTGTGCCGGTTGCCGATGGTCTGTCGCTCTTGCTAGGGGCGGTACTGTTGGGTTATATCGGTGCGTGGATTGCGGTGGCCCGCCACCTGAGGGAGCTGGCACCGAAGTAGTGTCTTTTTGCTTGTATTGACCTTTCAGTGTTTATGGGAACTTGTTTCGCGGTTTCCGGTCAATTTTCGCAGTGCCTAATGGCACGAGTTATGTGAGTCGGAGGTTTTTTCGTATGACCACTTCTTTGCAACCTGCTTACGCATTGGTTCCAGGCGCAAACCTGGAGGCTTATGTACACACGGTAAACAGCATTCCATTGCTGACCCCGGAGCAGGAGCGTGAACTGGCCGAGAGTCTCTACTATGAGCAGGATCTTGAGGCGGCTCGGCAGATGGTGCTCGCCCACCTGCGTTTTGTCGTACATATCGCCCGTAGCTATTCCGGCTACGGGTTGGCCCAGGCTGACCTGATCCAGGAAGGCAACGTTGGCCTGATGAAAGCCGTGAAGCGCTTCAACCCCGAGATGGGTGTGCGTCTGGTGTCCTTTGCGGTGCACTGGATCAAGGCGGAGATTCACGAGTTCATCCTGCGTAACTGGCGGATTGTGAAGGTTGCGACCACCAAGGCGCAGCGCAAGCTGTTCTTCAACCTGCGCAGCCAGAAGAAACGTCTGGCCTGGCTGAACAACGAGGAAGTCCATCGCGTGGCGGAAAGCCTTGGCGTGGAACCCCGTGAAGTGCGCGAGATGGAGAGTCGCCTGACCGGTCAGGACATGGCCTTCGATCCGGCTGCCGAAGCGGATGACGACAGCGCCTTCCAGTCGCCGGCCAACTACTTGGAAGACCATCGCTACGATCCGGCGTTGCAGCTGGAAGACGCGGACTGGACTGACAACTCCACCAGCAACCTGCATGAAGCGCTGGAAGTGCTGGATGAGCGCAGTCGGGACATCCTCTATCAGCGTTGGCTGGCAGAGGAAAAAGCCACGCTGCATGACCTGGCGCAGAAGTACAACGTTTCGGCTGAGCGGATTCGTCAGCTGGAAAAGAGCGCGATGAACAAGCTGAAACTGTCCATCGCCGCTTAACGACTAAGCGTCATGCAAAACGCCCCGAGATGATCGGGGCGTTTTTGTTTCCGGGCTTGGTGCCGCGAGGCGGTGACCCGGAAAACCAGGACCTTCTGGTTTACTGGGCCCAAGGGGGCTGGCGTGTCTGGTTCAGGCGATTCAGGTAGTCGGCGCCACCCAGCTGGCTCATCTGCCGGCGGATCCAGCCGGCTCGTTGCTGGACATAGGTGCTCGGGCGTGCGGCGCTCCACACTCGTGGGTTGGGCAGGACTGCGGCCAGCAGGCTGGCCTGTTGTCGGGACAGATTGGCGGCGCTGGCGCCGAAGTGGTGGCGCGCGGCGGCCTCGGCGCCAAACACGCCTTCGTCCCATTCAGCGCTGTTGAGGTAGACCTCAAGGATCCGCTGTTTCGGCCAGAGCACTTCGATCAGTGCGGTGAACCAGGCTTCCAGGCCTTTGCGCAGGTAGCTGCGGCCGGACCACAGGAACAGGTTCTTCGACACTTGCTGGCTCAGGGTGCTGGCGCCACGGATCGAACCGCCACGCTCGTTGTGGGCGAAGGCCGCCTGGATCGCGTCGATATCGAAGCCCCAGTGCTCGGGGAATTTCTGGTCCTCACCGGCAATCACCGCAACCTTGAGATCGTCGGAGATTTCGTCCCAGGGTTTCCAGGTGCGTTGCAGGTCGATGGGATCGTCGTCGATCCAGGATTCGATCTTGCGCTCGACCATCAGCGCGGTGCCCGGTGGTGGCACTACACGGAACAACAGCACCAGCAGGACGCTGGCGACGGCGAACCACATCAAGGCTTTTACAAGGCGACGAAACAGATAACGCAGCATAGAGATGGCTTGGCCGAACCCGTTGAGCGCGCCATTATACAGACCCTTTGTGCTGAATCTGACTGGAGTTCCTCATGTTGCGTGGCTTCCTGATGCTGGCCGCCTTTTTCGGTTTCACCGGGGTTGCCCTCGGGGCCTTCGCCGCCCACGGCCTGAAAAACCGCCTGAGCACGGAATACCTGGCTATTTTTCATACCGGCGTGACCTATCAGCTGGTGCATACCCTGGCGCTGTTCGGCGTCGCCCTGCTGGCGGCGCACATTCCCGGGCGCCTGGTGACCTGGGCCGGCGGAGCCTTCACCCTGGGCATCCTGCTGTTCTCCGGCAGCCTGTACCTGCTGACCCTGACCGGCATCAGCAAGCTGGGCATCATCACCCCCTTCGGCGGCGTTGCCTTCCTGGTCGGCTGGTTCCTGCTGGGGCTCGCCGCCTGGCGCCTGCAAGTCGCCGGCTGACGCTTGTAGCTGACCTTTAGGTCATGATCGGGCTAGAATGCTGGCCCCTAAAAATGATGGCGGCCTTGGCATGCGCATTCAGTTGAACGGTGAATCCCTTGAACTGCCCGACGGCTCGACCGTTGCGGCCCTGCTGAGCCATCTGGAACTGACCGGACGGCGGATCGCGGTGGAACTCAACCTGGATATCGTTCCGCGCAGCCAGCACGCCGAAACCGCCCTCAACGAGGGCGACCAGGTGGAAGTGGTTCACGCCATCGGTGGCGGCTAGTCACTGGCGTCAACCGCGCTGCTGCTTATCTGCGCAGCGCCCTGGCCCGATTCCGGGCCCACTCATGGACGACAGGCTTTCACCGGCCCCGGATCGAGGGTCACCAGCGCCCCGGGCCTGATACAGAATTCTGCAAGAACCTCACCCCAACAGAGGATTTCCGATGAGCAACGTTCGTAGTGACAAGCCTTTCGTCCTGGCCGGTCGGACGTACCAGTCGCGTTTGCTGGTAGGCACCGGCAAGTACCGCGACATGGAAGAAACCCGCCTGGCCATCGAGGCCTCGGGCGCCGAGATCGTCACCGTCGCCGTGCGCCGGACCAATATCGGCCAGAACCCGGGCGAACCGAACCTGCTGGATATCCTGCCGCCGGATCGCTACACCATCCTGCCCAATACCGCCGGTTGCTATGACGCGGTAGAAGCCGTGCGCACTTGCCGTCTGGCCCGTGAGCTGCTGGATGGCCACAACCTGGTGAAGCTGGAAGTACTGGCCGACCAGAAGACCTTGTTCCCCAACGTGCTGGAAACCCTCAAGGCCGCCGAAGTGCTGGTCAAGGAAGGGTTCGACGTGATGGTCTACACCAGCGATGACCCGATCATTGCTCGTCAGCTGGCGGAAATGGGCTGCATCGCGGTCATGCCTCTGGCCGGTCTGATCGGTACCGGGCTAGGGATCTGCAACCCCTACAACCTGCAGATCATCCTCGAAGAAGCCAAGGTCCCGGTGCTGGTGGATGCCGGTGTCGGTACTGCCTCCGATGCCACTATCGCCATGGAGCTGGGCTGTGAAGCGGTGCTGATGAACTCGGCGATTGCCCACGCGCAGCAGCCGATCATGATGGCCGAAGCCATGAAACACGCAATTGTCGCGGGCCGCCTGGCGTACCTCGCCGGTCGCATGCCGAAGAAACTCTATGCCAGCGCCTCCTCGCCGCTGGATGGTCTGATCAAGTAAGAGCCATTGATGACTGAATCAAACGACACGCCAATCGAGCCGGAAACCGGCGA
This sequence comes from Pseudomonas sp. Fl4BN1, assembly GCF_009908285.1. GTDB lineage: Bacteria > Pseudomonadota > Gammaproteobacteria > Pseudomonadales > Pseudomonadaceae > Aquipseudomonas. The sequence continues at coordinate 98,726 of NZ_JAAARM010000002.1, read as the reverse complement.
CGAGCGCCAACACCGCCGGATCAAGAGTTTCGTGATGCGTGCCGGGCGCATGACCGAAGGCCAGCAACGCGGCCTGGACCAGGGGACGCCACTGTACGTGCTGCCCCTGGCCGACGCGCCGGTGGATTACGACCAGGTATTCGGCCGTTCGGCGCCGCGCTCCCTGGAGATTGGCTTTGGCATGGGCCACTCGCTGCTGGAGATGGCGGCGGCGGCCCCGGAACAGGATTTCATCGGTGTAGAAGTTCACCGTCCGGGTGTCGGCGCGCTGCTCAATGGCGTGCTGACCCAGGGCCTGACCAACCTTCGGGTCTACGACTGCGATGCAATTGAAGTGCTCAACCGCTGCATCGCCGACAACAGTCTGGATCGCCTGATGCTGTTTTTCCCCGATCCTTGGCACAAGAGCCGGCACCACAAGCGTCGCATCGTCCAGGCGTCGTTTGCCGAATTGGTGCGCAGCAAGCTCAAGGTCGGTGGCGTCCTGCATATGGCCACCGACTGGGAGCCCTATGCCGAGTACATGCTGGAAGTGATGGACGTCGCTCCGGGCTATCGCAACCTGGCTGAAGACGGCAAGTGCGTGCCACGCCCTGCCGAGCGCCCGATCACCAAGTTCGAGCGTCGAGGCGAGCGCCTGGGCCATGGCGTGTGGGACCTGAAGTTCGAAAAGCTGGCCTGAGCCACGCAAACCCGCTGTTGTAGGAGCTGGCCGGGCGGCGTTCCGCTTGCCAGCGAAGGGGCCCGCAAGGACGCCTTCGCCAGCAAGCTGGTTCCTACAGGGCTTGGATGAAACCGACCGGCACCTGGTCGGTCAGCCACACCCCATTCTCTGCCTGATAGAACTTGAAGCCCTGGGCCTGCATGGCCTGTGCGGCGATCTGCAGGATCACCACCTTGCCGTAACGCTGCCCCACAGCCTTGGCGGTGTCGATTTCCTGGGACAGGTGCACGTGATGACGTGAACCGGGAATCAGCCCCTTTTCGTTGATTGAATCCATAAACCGTGTGGCGGTGCCGTGATAGAGGACGGCGGGCGGTTGCTTTTCCTCAAGCTGCAATTGCACGGTCTTGTTGGAATGCCCCTGGACTGCACGAATCCGCTGGCCGTCAGCGCAAAGGGCGAAGCGCTTCTTGTCGTTACCTTCGACCACCAGCGCGATCAGTTCCCGGCTCAGTTGCCGGCCGTCCTTGACCGCGCCGCTGATCAGCGCGTCGATATCGCCCCAGCCTTCGCTGTCCAGTTCCAGACCAATGGCCTGAGGCTCGTGGCGCAGCACGTAGCTGAGGAACTTGCTGGTGTCTTCGATGAGTTTCTTGCTCATGTTCATCCTTGATAACGGGGGGGCGTTAGATTGCGTTCGCCGGCAAGCCGGCTCCTACGGGGGGTAGGAGCGGGGCTAAAGGTCAGCGACGATCAGCGACTACGCCAATCAGCACCAGCACCACCAGCAACACTGGGGCCAGGCTGTAGTTGTTGAACTGGCTCAGGCCGCGCACGATCCACGGTGTGGCATAGATCAGCGCCAGGCCACTGCCGACCATGCACAGCAGGGCCATCAGCGGCACCCGCAGGGCGCCGGCCATGCCGCCCAGGCGTTGCTCGACCCAGCCCTTGATGTCCGCGCCAAACAGCACCAGCAGGCAGCCCACCAACGCCAGGGCGATTTCCGAAAGATTGCTGCGGCTCCAGCGGGACACGGTGGCAAGCAGATCGAGTATCAGATCCATGTGATTTCCTTAGATCAGAAAGTATTGCAGCAGGTCATTGAGGAACAGTTGCCCACGGGCCGTGGCCGCCAGGCGTGACGGTTCGACCTGCAACAAGCCGCTTTGTTCGGCCTGGCGCCGACCTTCGGCGAGGCTCAGCGGATCGAGGCCGGTACGTTGGGCGAATAGGGCCGCGTCGACGCCGTCGGTAAGGCGCAGGGCGTTCATCAGGAACTCGAACGGCAGCTCCTCGTTGCTCAGGGCCTTCTCGCCGGCCTGGTAGTGCTTGGCCGGGTTCAGGTAGTCCTTGGGCAGACGAGTCTTCCAGGTGCGCAGGATGCGTCCGTCCGGGTGGCTGAGCTTGCCGTGGGCGCCGGCGCCGATGCCAATGAAGTCGCCAAAGCTCCAGTAGTTCAGGTTGTGCCGCGCCGCACGGCCGGGCTGGGCATAGGCCGAGACTTCGTACTGGCTATAACCGTGCTCGGCCAGCAGCGCCTGCCCGGCTTCCTGGATATCCCACAGGGTGTCGTCTTCCGGCAGGATTGGTGGCTGGTTCCAGAACACCGTGTTGGGCTCCAGGGTCAGCTGGTACCAGGACAGGTGGGTCGGTTTCATCGCGATGGCCTGGCGCAGGTCACCCAGAGCGTCGTCCAGGGACTGGTCCGGCAAGCCGTGCATCAGGTCCAGGTTGAAGTTGTCGAACCCGGCCTGGCGCGCCATGCCGGCGGCGCGAATGGCCTCGTCACCGTTATGGATGCGGCCCAGGGCCTTGAGCTTCTGCTCCTGGAAGCTCTGGATGCCGATGGACAGGCGGTTGATCCCCAGGGCGCGGTAGGCGGTGAACTTCTCCTGCTCGAAGGTCCCGGGGTTGGCTTCCAGGGTGATCTCGATGTCGCTGGCGAAGGCAATGCGTTGTTCCACGCCCTTGAGCAGCCGGCCCAGGGCCTGGGCGCTGAACAGGCTCGGGGTGCCGCCGCCGAAGAAGATCGAACTCAGCTCGCGGCCGTACACCGCGTGCAGGTCCTGGTCGAGGTCGGCCAGCAAGGCATCGACATACTCTTCCTCCGGCAGCGTCGGGCTGGCGGCGTGGGAGTTGAAGTCGCAATAGGGGCATTTGCGTACACACCACGGGATGTGGATGTACAACGCCAGGGGCGGCAGGTCGGGCAGGGCCGCGCGGGGCGTTTGCGCGCCGCCGAGAATCAGCGGCGACGCGGACGAATCAGTGTTCATTGCAGGCCCAGGCGTTGCCGCAGAATGCCCATGGCGCGGGCACGGTGGCTGAGCTGGTTCTTCTCCACGGGGCCGAGTTCGGCGCTGGAGCAGTCACGCTCCGGAACCCAGAACAGTGGGTCGTAGCCAAAGCCGTGTTCGCCGCTGGCGGCGGTAAGGATGCGCCCGTGCCACAGGCCCTCACAGAGGATCGGCAGCGGATCGTCGGCATGCCGGACCAGGGCCAGGACGCAAACGAACTGCGCGCCACGCTGTTCTTCTGGAACATCCTGCAGCGCTGCCAGCAGCTTGGCGTTGTTCGCTGCATCGCCCTGGCCATCGGCATAGCGCGCCGAGTAGATGCCCGGTGCGCCGCCGAGGAAGTCCACTGCCAGGCCAGAGTCGTCCGCCAGCGCCGGCAGGCCGGAGATACGCGCGGCATTGCGCGCCTTGAGGATGGCGTTCTCGACGAACGACAGGCCGGTTTCTTCCGGCTCGACGCTGCTGAACTCGCCGATCGAGCGCAGTTGCACCGAGGCGCCGAGCATGGCCTGGAGTTCTTTGAGTTTGCCGGCGTTATGGCTGGCCAGTACGAGTTGCGTGAGGTTCATTATTCGCCCGGGAAAAGCTCTTGGTTGAAACTGAAGCTATTGGTATCGCTGCCAGTTTGCACATTGATGGTGAAAGTACGGTTTTCTTGCTGTTCCACCGGGAATTGGGCGATGTAGTAGATCGCGCCCTGTTCGGTGATTTGCCGGAAGTTCAAGGTAATGCTCTTGCTGGTCAGGTCCTTGACCGTACCGCTGACCTGGGCGACCACGGGCATATTGTTCTTGATCACCGAGATATTGATCACACCCTGGTTCTTGCTGCGGATCAGTTCCGCGGACTTGGCAATGTCCGGCTGCAGGTAGGTGGAGTTGAAGGTGTTGTAGTGCACGGTAACGTCACCGAACACTTCCTTGCGTTCGCCCTTGATCGGATCAGCAGCCAGGGCCGTCAGGCTCAGGCAGGCAGTCAGTAGCAGCGTAATCAAGCGTCCCATGATTGTTTCTCCTTGGTACAAGGTGGTTTATACCGCGACTTTGTGCTCTTGCAGACCGGGACTGCTGACGCGGTAGATGCCGATCTCTCCTAAGAGATTAGGCCATAGCTTACTGGCCCACCCATGCCGGTGTTGTTGATCGACGGCAAGGCGATCGATCACTCGGGCTTCACGTTCACGGCACAGTTCTTCGAAGTCGCCGAAGGTGCAGAAGTGGATGTTCGGCGTGTTGTACCAGGTATACGGCAGGAACTCCGACACCGGCATCCGGCCCTTGCTGGCCAGGTACCAGCGGCAGCGCCAGTGACCGAAGTTGGGGAAGGTAATGATGCACTGGCGGCCGACCCGGAGCATTTCGTCGAGAATCTTGTCCGGATAATGCACGGCCTGCAGGGCCTGGGTCATGACCACGATATCGAAGCTGTTGCTGGCAAAGTTGCCCAGGCCCTTGTCCAGGTCCTGCTCGATCACGTTGATGCCCTTGGCCACGCACTCGGCGATGTTGTCAGCGTCGTTTTCCAGGCCGTAGCCGGTGACTTGCTTGTGTTCTTGCAGCCAGCTCAGCAGCTCGCCATTACCGCAGCCCAGGTCGAGGACGCGGCTGCCGGCGGGGATCCATTCCTGGATGATTTCCAGATCGGCTCTCATCGTGCCCTCACAGCGTTATGCGGTTCATGTAGTGACTAAAAGCCTGCAGGTAGCGCGGGATCGGAATCAGAAAAGCGTCGTGCCCCTGTGGTGCATCGATCTCCAGGTAGCAGACGTCCTTGCGCGCGGCCATCAGTGCATCCACCAGCTCTCGGGAGCGGGCCGGGGAGAAGCGCCAGTCGGTGGTGAAGGACATCACGCAGAACTTGGCCGTGGCGTTGGCGAAGGTCTTGGCCAGGTCATCGTCGCAGTTTGCCGCCGGGTCGAAATAGTCCAGGGCCTTGGTCATCAGCAGGTAGGTGTTGGCGTCAAACCGCCCGGAGAACTCCTCGCCCTGATAACGCAGGTAGCTTTCCACCTGGAACTCGACGCTGTGGAAGTCGTAGTTGAGCTTTTCGCTCTTCAGGCCGCGACCGAATTTCTCGCCCATGGAGTCGTCGGACAGGTAGGTGATATGGCCCACCATCCGTGCCAGCATCAGCCCGCGCTTGGGGATCACCCCTTGTTCCTGGAACGAGCCACCGTGGAACTCCGGGTCGGTGAGAATCGCCTGGCGCGCCACTTCGTTGAAGGCGATGTTCTGCGCCGAGAGCTTGGGCGCCGAGGCGATGGCCAGGCAGTGCCGTACCCGATCCGGGTAGGTGATGGTCCATTGCAGGGCCTGCATGCCACCGAGGCTGCCGCCGATCACCGCAGCCCACTGGTCAATGCCCAGGCGATCTGCCAGGCGCGCCTGGCTGTGCACCCAGTCCTCCACGGTGAGCACCGGGAAGTCGGCGCCGAACGGCTTGCCAGTCTCCGGATTGATGCTGCTGGGGCCGGTGGAACCGTTGCAACCGCCGAGGTTGTTGAGGCTGACCACGAAGAACCTGCTGGTATCGATCGGCTTGCCGGGGCCGATGCAGCTGTCCCACCAACCCGGCTTGCGGTCGTCGGGGCTGTGGTAGCCGGCGGCGTGGTGATGACCGGACAGGGCGTGGCAGATCAGCACCGCGTTGCTGGCGCTGGCATTGAGCTGGCCGTAGGTTTCATAGATCAGGTCGTAGGCCGGCAGAGCGCGCCCGCAGGCCAGGGCCAGGGGGTCGCTGAAGTGTTCTATTTGCGGTGTGACCAGGCCAACAGAATCGGCGGGAAAGGCAGTTGGCATCGACCCTGCTCTCATTCAAATGAGGCGTAAGTCTAAAGACCGCTGCATCCAGCGGCAAGCAAAGCCCGGGGCTGTGTTCGTTGCGGGAAATGACCTGGGAGGTTCGCTGGCAAGCCAGCTCCTACAGCGGACGCGGGGCGTAGGAGCCGGCTTGCCGGCGAATCAGGCGGGGCGAGCCAGCCCCGGCAGCTCCGGCAGCTTCTTCGGCGCTCGCAGGCGCACGCGTTTCTGCCGGTTCAGTTCGCCGCTGATCAGGCTGACATTGCTCTTGGGAATGCCGAAGGCCTTGGCCAGGAATGCCATCAGGTGCGCATTGGCCTTGCCTTCGACCGGTGGAGCGGTCAGGCGGATCTTCAATCGGTCGCCGTGCAGGCCCGCAAACTCATCGCTGCTGGCCTTGGGTTGCAGGTGACAATCCAGGATCAGATCGTCACCGTCCCAGCGGAAAAAGCTCATCAGATCAGCCCGAACAGCTCAGGAGGCATGTAGCTGGAGAGCGCCAGTTGCGGAATCAGCCACTGTTGCAGCAGTTGAATCACGATGAAGGCCAGGATCGGCGAGATGTCCAGGCCGCCCAGGTTGGGCACGATCCGGCGGAACGGGGCCAGAAAGGGTTCGCTGATCTGGTAGGCCAGTTCCGCGCCCGGGCTCTGGCTGCCAGGAGCGACCCAGGACAGGATCACACTGATGATCATGGCGAAGAACCAGATCTTCAGGAACAGCGCGAAGATGCCGATCGGCGCCCAGAGCAATAGCCCCAGCGCATTGAAGGGGATGTGGCTGAGGGTAAGGATGATGGCGAACAGAGCCATTTGTACGATCAGCGCCAGGATCAGCGATGACATGTCCAGCCCGAACATGCTGGGGATCAGCCGGCGCATGGGCTTGAGCAGCGGCTGGGTGGCGCGCACGATGAATTGGCAGATCGGGTTGTAGAAGTTCGCCCGTACCACTTGCAGCATGAAGCGCAGCAGGACCACCAGCAGGTAAAGACTGCCGAGGGTCTGAATGACAAAAATGGCAGCGTCGTTGAGTCCGAACATTATCGATTCCTTTGTAGGGGCGGGTTAGCGACCGAGTTGTTCAGCCATTTCGGCCGAGCGGTGCGCGGCGGCACCCAAAGCTTTTTCTACCAGTGCTTCAAAACCACCGGCCTGGAACGACTTGATCGCGGCCTCAGTGGTGCCGGCGGGCGAGGTCACGCGGCGGCGCAGTTCGGCGGCATCGACATCACTGGAGACGGCCATGTGGGCCGCGCCCAGGGCCGTTTGCAGGGTCAGTTGGGCGGCGGTTTCCCGGGGCAGGCCGAGTTTTTCGCCAGCGGCGGTCATGGCCTCGATCAGCAGGAAGAAGTACGCCGGACCACTGCCGGAAACCGCGGTCACGGCATCCAGTTGTTGCTCCTGTTCCAGCCACAGCGCGATGCCCACGGCGGACAGCAGCTCTTCGGCCTGGCGCCGTTGCTCTGCACTCACCCGAGTGGTGGCGTACAAGCCGCTGACGCCTTGGCGCAACAGCGCCGGAGTGTTGGGCATGCAACGCACGATCGGCTGCTCGCCGAGCCAGTTGTTCATGCTGGAACAGGTGATGCCGGCGGCGATGGACACCACCAGTTGTTGTGGCTGCAGGCTCGGGCGCAGGGCTTCGCACACGGCTTTCATGGCCTGGGGCTTGACCGCCAGGACGATCACGTCGACGCCGTCGATGGCCTCGGCGTTGTCGGCGAACACCTGGATACCGTGTTCAGCCGCGACCTTGGCCCGGGTTTCCTCGCCGGGGTCGCTGGCGCGGATCTGCGCGGCCTCCAGACCTTTGGCCCGCAGGCCGCCGATGAGGCTGGCGGCCATGTTGCCGGCACCGATAAAAGCGATACGAGTCGTGTTCATGACAGGTCCTTATATGAAGTCGGGTTCAGTCGCATCAGGACTGACTGTAGTCGCGGGCACCAAACAGCGCGGTACCGATCCGCACCCAGGTGGCGCCTTGGGCAATGGCCGCTTCGAGGTCGTGGCTCATGCCCATGGAAAGGCTGTCCAGGGGCAGCTTGAGGCTGTCCCGCAGGCTGTTGTTCAGCGTCTGTACCGCAGCGAAGGCGGCGTCCTGGGCTGCGCGATCCTCGGTGGGCTCGGGAATCGCCATCAATCCGCGCAGTTGCAGGTGTGGCAAGGCGCTGATCGCACTGGCCAGGGCCGGCAAGTCGGCCGGAGCGCAGCCGGACTTGCTGGCTTCGCCGCTGACATTCACCTGAATGCAGATGTTCAGCGGGGGCAGCTCGGCGGGGCGTTGCTCGGACAGGCGTTGTGCGATTTTCAAGCGATCCACGGAATGCACCCAGTCAAAGTGCTCGGCAATAGCGCGAGTCTTGTTCGACTGAATGGGGCCGATGAAGTGCCAACTCAAGGGCAGGTCGGCCAGTTCCTGCTGCTTGCCCAGGGCTTCTTGCAGATAGTTCTCGCCAAAATCACGCAGCCCGGCGGCATAGGCTTCGCGTAGCGCCGCGGCAGGTTTGGTCTTGCTCACAGCGAGCAATTGCACGCTGTGTTCGTCACGCTGGACGGCCTGGCAGGCGCTGCGGATGCGCTCGGCTAGCTGGGCAATGTTGTCTGCTATCGTGGACATTCGATTCCGTCTCAAAAGTAACGGCGGCTGGGTGCCGGTGATCTTGGCCGCCCCTTGCCGCGTGAATCCACCAGACCCTTTCTGTCCACCGGCCCGAGCAGTGCTCAAGGACTGTGCCGGACATGGCCCGGGCCGGGCAATTGAATCTGCCGGGTACGGGCGGGCCTGAAGCTCGCGGCATTCTACTGGAATTGGGGGGCACTATGGACATCAGCGAACTCTTGCTCTTGAGCGTCTCCCAGGGCGCTTCCGACCTGCATCTCTCCGCCGGGCTGGCGCCAATGTTGCGCATTGACGGCGATATTCGTCCGCTGGATTGCCCGGCCCTGGAAGCGCAGCAGGTGTTGGCCTTGATTCATGGCTTGATGAGCGAGTCGCAAAGGCAGGCGTTCGCCAGTCATCAGGATCTCGACTTCGCTTATGAGCTGCCAGGTGTGGCCAGGTTTCGGGTCAATGCCTTCCAGCATGCTCGCGGCGCCGGTGCGGTGCTGCGCTTGATCCCGTCACGGGTACAGAGCCTGGAGGCGCTGGGGCTGGGGGAGGTATTTCGGCAGATTACCGAGGTGCCGCGGGGGCTGGTGCTGGTTACCGGGCCCACCGGCAGCGGCAAGTCCACTACGCTTGCGGCGATGATCGACCATCTCAACCAGCAACGACAGCAGCACATCCTCACCATCGAAGACCCCATCGAGTTCATTCATTCGCAGAAGAATTGCCTGGTTCACCAGCGCGAAGTGCCGCGTGACACCCAGAGCTTTGCCACGGCCTTGCGCGCGGCCCTGCGGGAAGACCCGGATGTGATCCTGTTGGGCGAGTTGCGCGATCTGGAAACCATTCGCCTGGCGCTGACCGCCGCGGAAACCGGGCACCTGGTGTTCGCCACCTTGCACACTTCATCGGCAGCCAAGACCATCGACCGGCTGGTGGATGTATTTCCGGGGGAGGAGAAGGCCCTGGTGCGCTCGATGCTGGCCGAGTCGCTGCAGGCGGTGATTGCCCAGGTGCTGGTGAAGAAGGTTGGCGGCGGCCGGGTGGCGGCTCACGAGATCATGCTGGGCAGCCCGGCGATCCGTAACCTGATCCGCGAGGACAAGGTGGCGCAGATGTATTCAGCGATCCAGACCGGAGGCTCGCAGGGCATGCGCACGCTGGACATGAGCCTGAAGGCATTGCTGGGGCAGGGGTTGATCAGCCGTGAACAGGCGCGGGAGAAGGCGCGGATGCCGGAGAGCTTTTGACGGGGCTGGAAATGCATTCGCCGGCAAGCCGGCTCCTACAGGTTGTTGTAGGAGCCGGCTTGCCGGCGAATCGGAGTGTTAGCGCTGCACAACCCGCAGGGGCGCGTGCTCTTTAGGCAGGACCCGCTTGGCAACCACATAGTGGCTCTGCCAATAAGGTTTTTTCAGGGTGTCGATGGTCACTGCCTTGCCGCGCCGAGGGGCGTGGATAAAGCGGTCTTCGCCCAGGTAGATGGCAACATGGTTGACCTTGCGGCTCTTGATGTTGAAGAACAGCAGGTCGCCAGGTTTCAGGTCCTTGCGTTCGACCTTTTGGCCGTGGCCACTGGCCATGGCGTTGGAGGTACGTGGCAGGTCCACGGCGGCGACGTCATTGAAGGCGTAGCGCACTAGCCCGCTGCAGTCGAAGCCTTTACTTGGGCTGCTGCCGCCCCAACGATAAGGAGTACCGAGAACGTTGACCGCGCGGCTGAGGACCGTGGTGCTAGGTCGGCCGGTATTGTTGGCGACCAGTTTGCTGTCGGCTTTGCTCAGGCGGGTGGGGTGCTTGATCGAGGTTTTGTTCTTGGCGGTGACCGTCGAAACATGGGATTTCGGGGTGTAGCCATTAACGTTGGGAAGTCGTTGCTCACGGTTGGTGGCGTGGGCGGCCAGTGGCATTAATAGGCAAATGGTTAGCCATGTCTTGAAAAATGGACGCATTAGGCAAGGCTCTTATTTGGTTAGCGCGCAACTTTATAACAGCTTTCAGGTCACTTCCGAGGCCGTTTGTCGATTCAACCTTGGGGTCAACTTCGGCAAAGAGGTGGCAACTTGACGCAGAAAACTGTCAGAAGTCAGGCAGTACAAGGCTTTGACGGAAGAGAAGGTAACATTGGCAACACGTCGAACGCCTGTAAAAAAGTCACAAAGTTTTTAAGAATATTTATCTATCACCTATAAAGAGGCTCTCAATGAATACCTATCGTCAGGATGCATCGACCCACGATACCCACAGCAAGGTGATCGGTTACCTGTTGTGGATTTTCGGTTTTACCGGTGCCCACCGCTTCTACTACGGCAAGCCGGTAACCGGGACGATCTGGTTCTTCACCTTCGGTCTGTTGGGGATCGGCTGGCTGATCGACTTGTTCCTGATCCCGGCCATGGACCGGGAAGCGGACCTGCGGTTTACCTCGGGGCCGGTGGAATACAGCGTTGCCTGGATACTCCTGACCTTCCTCGGGGTATTTGGCGTGCACCGTATGTACCAGGGCAAATGGTTGAGTGGTGTGCTCTACCTGTTTACCGGCGGCTTGTTCTTCATCGGGGTGCTGTACGACTTCTGGACCCTGAACGACCAGGTCTCCCTGGAAAACGCCAAGCGCCGCTGAACCAGGCATCGCCGACACGCCAGCTCCTCGCGGGAGCCGGCGTGTCGGCGAAAGCGGGCGTCGCGCCCTCAGCCCTGATAGCTGATATGCCCGTCCACCAGGGTGTAGCGCACTGCCCCCGGCAGGCTATGGCCGAGGAACGGGCAGTTCTCGCCCTTGGACAGCCAGCGTTCGCCGGCCACGGTGGAGCTGGCTGGGTCGAACAGCACCAGGTCCGCCGCACCGCCGGCCATCAGTTTGCCCGCCGGCAGGCGCAGGGCCTCGGCCGGGCCAGCGCTCAGGCGTGCCAACAGGGTCGGCAGGTCGAGCAAGCCATCCTGCACCAGGGTCAGGGCCAGAGGCAGTAGCAACTCGACGCTGCTGATACCCGGCTCGGTGGCACCGAACGGCGCCAGCTTGGCATCCCGCTCGTGAGGCTGGTGATGGCTGGAGATGGCTTGCACCACTCCGGACTTCACGGCTTCGCGCAAGGCGTCACGATCGGCTCGGGAGCGCAGCGGCGGCTGCACGTGATACAGGCTGGAGAAGTCGATCAGCGCCTCATCGGTGAGAATCAGCTGGTACAGCGCTACATCGGCGGTCACTGGCAGGCCACGGGCCTGTGCCTGGGCGATCAGTTCTACACCTCGGGCACTGGTCAGTTGGCTGAAGTGCGCGCGCACGCCGCTTTGCTCTACCAGCAGCAGGTCCCGGGCCAGGGCCACGGTTTCCGCGCTTTCGGGAATCCCCGGCAAGCCGAGGAAGCTCGCGGTGGCACCTTCGTGGGCCAGACCGCCTTCGGCCAGGTCACGGTCCTGGGAGTGGAAGATCACCGTCAGGTCGAACGTCGCGGCATATTCCAGGGCACGACACAGGGTGCGGGTACTGCGGAAACCTTCCAGGCCATTGCCGAAGGCCACGCAACCGGCGTCGCGCAACGCGATGAGCTCTGCAAGCTGCTCGCCTTCCAGGCCCTTGCTCAAGGCCCCGATCGGAAAGACTTTGCTGTTGCCGGCTTCCCGGGCGCGGTCGAGGATCAGTTCGGCCACGGCCGAGGTGTCCAGTACCGGCTTGGTGTGCGGTGGGCAGCACAGGCTGGTGACGCCCCCGGCAGCGGCGGCGCGGGTTTCGCTGGCGATGCTGCCTTTGCGGCTGTAGCCCGGCTCGCGCAGGGCGACGCTCAGGTCCACCAGGCCGGGGGCGGCTATCAGCCCCTTGGCGTCGATGCTGGTGACGGCGTTGAAACCGTTGGGAGCGGCGCCGATGGCGACGATCTTGCCGGCTTCCAGGTGCAGATCAGTGGTTTGATCCAGGCCGCTGCTTGGATCGATGACGCGGGCGCCGAGAATGCTGAGCTTCACTGGGCGTTCTCCTGCTCGAATTGTCGCTGGGCGGTCTGCCCGCTCATGGCCATGGACAGTACCGCCATGCGCACTGCAATGCCGTAGGTCACTTGGTTGAGAATCACCGAGTGCGGACCGTCGGCCACTGCCGATTCGATCTCCACGCCACGGTTGATCGGGCCCGGGTGCATGACGATGGCGTCGGGCTTGGCCCCGGCCAGGCGTGCGGTGGTCAGGCCGAACAGGCGGTAGAACTCGCCTTCGCTGGGCAGCAGGCCACCCTGCATGCGCTCACGCTGCAGGCGCAGCATGATCACCACATCTACATCCTTCAGGCCTTCGGTCATGTCGGTGTAGACCTTGACCCCGTACTGCTCGATGCCGATGGGCAGCAGGGTCTTCGGCGCGATCACGCGGATGTCCGGGCAGCCGAGGGCTTTCAGCGCCAGCATGTTCGAGCGCGCGACCCGCGAATGCAGGATGTCGCCGACGATGGCCACCGAGAGGTTCTCGAAGCCACCCTTGTGCCGGCGGATGGTCAGCATGTCGAGCATGCCTTGGGTCGGGTGGGCATGGCGGCCGTCGCCGCCATTGATGATCGCCACCTGCGGGCACACGTGTTCGGCGATGAAATGCGCAGCGCCGGAGTCGCCGTGGCGTACCACGAACATGTCGGCGGCCATGGCTTCCAGGTTGCGCAGGGTGTCCAGCAGGGTTTCACCCTTGCTCGCCGAAGAGGTCGAGACATTCAGGGTGATCACGTCCGCCGACAGCCGTTGGGCCGCCAGTTCGAAGGTGGTGCGGGTGCGGGTGGAGTTCTCGAAAAACACGTTGCACACGGTCTTGCCGCGCAGCAGCGGGACTTTCTTCACTGCCCGGGCGCCGACTTCGAGGAACGAGTCGGCGGTGTCGAGGATTTCCGTCAGCAGCTCGCGGTTCAGGCCGTCGAGGGACAGGAAATGGCGCAGCTGGCCCTGATCGTTGAGCTGCAGCGGGCGCTTGGCGTCTAGAGGCGTCATCGCAATGGACTCTTAAAAGGGCGAGTTAGAGGGCGAGGTCTTGGAGCTCGAGTTGAAGCGGCGCAGGACCGGACAATTTTACTCGCTCGTGGGCGGCCAGCGACAGGGTCGCGCCCACCACATTCGGACGAATCGGCAATTCACCGGCATCCAGGTCCAGCAGGCAGACCAGGGTCACGCTGGCCGGTCGGCCGTAGTCGAACAGCTCGTTGAGGGCGGCACGGATAGTCCGGCCACTCATCAGCACATCGTCGATCAGTACCAGGTGCTGGCCTTCGATCTCGAATGGCAGCTCCGAGGGGCGTACCTGAGGGTGCAGGCCGTTCTGGCTGAAGTCGTCGCGGTAGAAGGACACATCCAGGGTGCCCAGGGGCGAGTTGCTGCCCAGGGCTTCCAACAGGGCCTGGGCCACCCACACGCCACCGGTACGGATACCGATGAAGCGCGGCTCGCTGATGGCGCGCTTGGCCAGGTGGGCGTTGAGATCAATGGCCATCTGGCTGATCAGGGCGGCGGGATTGGGCAGACTCATGGTGGCTCCTTCGTGGGCTCGCGTCTGGTTGCCGGGCAGCAAGGCGCGGGGACTTACGGCGGGTGTTGGGCCAGGAGGCGCGCAGCCGCAGGGCCGCGCATCCTCAGGATTCGGGATCTTCAGGTGTTCAACAGCGTGGCGTTTTCGTCGAGCCAGCCCTGCAGCAGCAGGGCCGCAGCGATGGCGTCCACCGGGTTGTCGCGGTAACTGCCTTTCTGGCCGCCCCGGGCCAGGCGTTCGCCCTTGGCCTCGAAGGTGGTCAGGCGTTCGTCGTGGGTATAGAAGGGCACATTGAAGCGGCCGTTCAGGCGCCGGGCGAATTTTTCGGCGCGTACGCACATGTCGCTGGGGCTGCCGTCCATGTTCAGGGGCAGGCCCACCACTACGGCGTCGGGCTTCCACTCATTGATCAGGGCTTGCACCTGATTCCAGTCGGGCACGCCATTCTGCGCCTTCAGGGTGCACAACTCGCGGGCCTGGCCAGTGATGGCCTGGCCCACGGCGACGCCGATCTGCTTGGTGCCGTAGTCGAAGCCGAGGATCAGTCGCAGGGCCATCAGGCGTGGCCCGCCTGGCTGGTGAGCAGGCTGAGGTTGACCCCCAGGTGCCGCGCGGCGGCTTCCAGGCGCAGTTCGCTGCTGGTGTTGAACAGGATGTCGGCGTCAAACGGGCAGGTCAGCCAGGCGTTGTCCGCCAGTTCGGCTTCCAGTTGCCCGGCTTCCCAGCCGGCGTAGCCCAGGGCGATCAGGCTCTTGGCCGGTCCCACACCTTCGGCGATGGCGAACAGCACATCCTGGGAGGTGGACAGGGACAGGCCTTCGAGCTCCACCGTGGCCTGGTAGACCGGGCCGTTGGGGTGCAGGACGAAACCGCGATCGGTCTGCACCGGGCCGCCGCTGAAGATCGGCACATGCTGGCAGAGGATCGGCGGATCTTCGTCGGGGCGCAGTTGTTCAAGGATGTCGGCGAGGCTGAGGTCCTGCGGCCGGTTGATCACCAGGCCCATGGCGCCACTGGCGTTGTGCTCGACGATGTAGGTCAACGTCTGCGCAAAGTTCGGGTCGGCCATATGCGGCATGGCGATCAGGAAGTGATGCTTGAGGTAGCTGGGGCTGACATTTTTCATGAGTACTAGTGTGGCGTTGGCGGGCCCGGCTGACAAGCGCAACCCTGTTGCAGGAGCTGGCTTGCCAGCGAAGGCGTCATCGAAGGTTGCACAGGCCTTGCGGGCCCCTTCGCCGGCAAGCCGGCTCCTACGGGGGAGGGGGGTGTTGTAGGAGCTGGCTTGCCAGCGAAGGCGTCATCGAAGGTTGCGCAGGCCTGCGGGTCCCTTCGCCGGCAAGCCGGCTCCTACGGGAGGGCGGGTCAGTTGCTGGAAAGCTTGTCGCCCCGGGCGAAGCGCCAGGTGCGGATGATTTCCAGGCGATCGATGTCCGACAGGTCGCCGGTGAACGGGGCGAACGGCGCTGCCAGGCGCACGATGCGCTGGGCCGCCTGGTCCAGCAGCGGTTGGCCGGAGGACTCCAGCACCAGCACTTCATACAAGGAGCCGTCGCGGTTGATCGAGACCATCAGCCGCAGGTTGCCGTAGACCTGCTTGCGCCGGGCCTCTTCGGGGTAGTTGAGGTTGCCGATGCGCTCGACCTTCTTGCGCCATTCGTCCTTGTACCAGGCACCCTTGTCACGCATGGTCGAGGCGGCACTCATGCGGTGGATGCGCGGACGCTTGGCGTACAGCTGCTGTTCGTTGGCCAGTTCGGCTTCCAGGCTGGAAATCTCGCTGGACAGCTGCGAACTGTCGAATGTCGGGGTATCGGCCTTGGGCGTCGGGTCTTTCTTGACCTCTTCGCGCTGGGTCACGGTCTTTTTCGGCTTCGGTGCGGTGGTGGCCACTGCCGCCTTGGGTGCGACTTCATTGACCTGCGGTTTGACCGAGGGCGGCGGCGTGACCTTTTTTACCGAGTTGTCCTGGAACGGCGCGACTTCGGTGGTCTTGGGAATGGCCTTCTTGTCCAGGGTGCCACTGCCTTGCTGGTTTTCCTGGGCGAGGAAATCGGCCTTCTTCGGCTTGGTTTCGCTCTTGAAGGTGGCCAGGGTGATTTCCAGGGTCTTGCTGATCTGCTGGGGCTCGGCAAAGGAGAAGCCCAGGCCGAGGATCAGCGCCAGGTGCAGGAGCGCTGCGAGGAACAGGGTAAAACCCAGGCGATCGGCCGCACGCACGCCGCTATGGGCAAGTTCGGGTGGCAGATCGGACGGGAGGCTCATCGGCGGTTCGACATCACAGGAGGCATCACAAAACCAACATCGCGGGTTTCACAGGCGGCGCATGATAACGCAATGTTGGTTTGTGCTTGGTTGTTCTACATCACTTGGCCTTGAGCTTCTGATCGATGGCATCCATCAGCAGTGCGCCGATGTTGGTGCCGAAGGCGTTGTCGATTTCGCGGATGCAGGTCGGGCTGGTGACGTTGATTTCCGTCAGGTGCTCGCCGATCACGTCGAGGCCGACGAACAGCAGGCCCTTGGCCCGCAGGGTCGGGCCGACCTGGGCGGCGATCCAGCGATCCTTGTCGCTCAAAGGACGGGCTTCGCCGCGACCGCCGGCCGCCAGGTTGCCGCGGGTTTCACCGGCAGCGGGGATGCGCGCCAGGCAATACGGGACCGGTTCGCCATCGATCATCAGGATGCGCTTGTCGCCATCCTTGATCGCCGGCAGGTAGGCCTGGGCCATGATCTGCTGGCTACCGAGCGCAGTCAGGGTTTCCAGGATCACCGACAGGTTCGGATCGCCAGCGCGGTGGCGGAAGATCGAGGTGCCGCCCATGCCATCCAGGGGCTTGAGGATGACGTCGCCATGTGCAGCAGCGAATTCACGCAGCACGTCGGCACGGCGGCTGACCACGGTGGCCGGTGTGCACTGCGGAAACAAGGTGGCAAACAGCTTTTCATTGCAGTCGCGCAGGCTCTGAGGCTTGTTGACCACTAGCACGCCGGCGCTTTCGGCTTGTTCCAGCAGGTAGGTGGAGTAGACGAACTCCATGTCGAAGGGCGGGTCCTTGCGCATCAGGATCACGTCCAGATCGCTCAGGGGGCAGTCGATCTCGGCCTCCAGCTCGAACCACTTCTCTGGATTGGCGAAGACTTGCAGCGGACGCATGCGCGCCCGGGCGACTCCGGCGCCCTGGTAAAGATCGCGCTGTTCCATATAGAAGAGGGTCCAGCCGCGCTCTTGGGCGGCCAGCAGCATGGCCAGCGAGCTGTCCTTCTTGTAGGAAATGCTGGCGATAGGGTCCATGACAATCCCGAGGCGAACGCTCATGGGTGGATTCCTTCAAAAAATGAGTAGGCGCAAGGCGAAAAAGTGGCGTCAGAGTGGCGCTGACAGGGGCCTGGGTCAAGGAAAAACCACTGCCTGGCGTGGTCCATAGATTGCAGGGGGGAGAGTGTGCTAAAAAGGCTCGCATGCCGGGCTGAGGCCTTGAAGTTCAAGGGTTTGGGGCGTTGGCCAGCAGTACCGGATTAAATCGATTCGCTGGGGCGATGGTAGAGCAGACATGGAACAGCATTCCAATGCCTTGAAGGTGATGGTGATCGACGATTCGAAGACGATTCGCCGCACGGCCGAGATGCTGTTGAAGAGCGTCGGCTGCGAGGTCATCACCGCAGTGGACGGTTTCGAAGCACTGTCGAAGATCGTCGATCATCATCCCGGAATCATCTTCGTCGACATCATGATGCCGCGGCTCGACGGCTATCAGACCTGTGCGCTGGTGAAGAACAACAGCGCGTTCAAGTCCATTCCAGTGATTATGCTGTCCTCCAAGGACGGTCTGTTCGACAAGGCCAAGGGCCGCATCGTCGGCTCCGACCAGTTTTTGACCAAACCCTTCAGCAAGGAAGAACTGCTGAGCGCGATCAAGGCCCATGTCCCGGACTTTGTTGCGCTTACGCCACAGTAGACACGCACAATGGCGTGCGGCCAGCGGGCTGCGCGCCACTATCGTATGGGGAAGACCATGGCTCGTATCCTGATCGTCGATGACTCGCCGACTGAAATGTACAAACTTACCGGCATGCTGGAAAAGCACGGCCATGAAGTGCTCAAGGCCGAGAACGGTGCCGACGGCGTGGCCCTGGCCCGGGAAGAAAAGCCCGACGCAGTGTTGATGGACATCGTCATGCCCGGCCTCAATGGTTTCCAGGCCACCCGCCAGTTGACCAAGGATGCCGAGACCAGCCATATCCCGGTGATCATCATTACCACCAAGGATCAGGAAACCGACAAGGTCTGGGGCAC
The DNA here is from genome assembly GCF_009908285.1 of Pseudomonas sp. Fl4BN1. Taxonomy (GTDB): domain Bacteria; phylum Pseudomonadota; class Gammaproteobacteria; order Pseudomonadales; family Pseudomonadaceae; genus Aquipseudomonas. The sequence continues at coordinate 80,564 of NZ_JAAARM010000002.1, read as the reverse complement.
CCGCCAGGGCGCCAAGGACTACCTGACCAAGCCGGTGGATGAAGAGACCCTGATCAAGACCCTGAACAACGTCCTGGCCGGCTGACCGCCCGGGCCATGAGCGAATCCCAGACCGCCTTCGAACTGCTGCTGGAGATCGACCAGCGCTGTCGTCTGCTGGCCGCGGACCTGCCGTCCCAGGAAACCCGTCAGCAGAGCTGGAGCGGTATCGGTTTTCGCCTGGGGGAGCATTGGTACGTCGCCGCCATGGGCGAGATCAGCGAGGTCCTGCACGAGCCGCGCTACACCCTGCTGCCCGGGGTCCGGCCCTGGGTCAAGGGCGTGGCCAACCTGCGCGGGCGCCTGCTGCCGATCATGGACCTGTGCGGTTTCTTCGGTCATGAGTTGTCGCCCCTGCGCAAGCAGCGGCGAGCGCTGGTGGTGGAGTACAAGGAGCTGTTCTTCGGTTTGTTGGTGGATGAAGTGGCCGGCCTGCAACATTTTGCCCAGGACAGCCTGGAGCCTAGTCTCAGCGACTTTGCCGACGCCGCGATCTATCCCTACCTGCAGGGGCAGTTCCGTCGTGACCAGGTCTGGCAGGTCTTCAGCCCCTTTGCCCTGGCGCGTTCACCAGGGTTTCTCGAGGTGGCGGCGTGAGGGGCGCCCAGGCGCCATGGCAGCCCGTTTGCAGTGCCACGGGAAGCATGCGCCTCCCTGAATCAATCCATGCTGCCCGAGCGTTGCGTGCGCCCCGGGCCCCTTACGGCGGAACCACCCGCTCGCCACAGGCCTGATCGATGACCAAAGCCCAAACCGGCAAGCCCCTGGAAGGCTCCCGCAGTCGCTCGCAGATCATCGTGCTGTTCATCGCACTGATCGTGTTCATCATGCTGCTGTTCGCCAACTTCGCTTACCTCAACACCCAAGCCACCTATGACAAGCAGTACATCGGCCATGCCGGCGAGCTGCGGGTGCTGTCCCAGCGCATCGCCAAGAATGCCACCGAGGCGGCGGCGGGCAAGGCCGCGGCGTTCAAGTTGCTGGGGGATGCACGCAACGACTTTGCCCAGCGCTGGAGCTACCTGAAGAAGGGCGACCCCAGTACCGGTTTGCCAGGGGCGCCCATCGCCCTGCGCCAGGAAATGCGCGCGGTGCAGCTGGACTGGGAAAAACTGCTGAAGAACACCGACGCGATCCTCGCCAGCGAACAGACCGTATTGTCCCTGCATCAAGTGGCGGCGACCCTGGCGGAAACCGTGCCGCAGTTGCAGGTGGAGTACGAAAAGGTGGTCGAGATCCTGCTCCAGCGAGGTGCGCCTGCGGCCCAGGTGGCCATGGCCCAACGCCAGTCGTTGTTGGCCGAGCGAATTCTCGGGGCGGTCAACACGGTGCTGGCCGGCGACGAAACCGCGGTGCAGGCCGCCGACGCCTTCGGCCGTGATGCCGCCCGCTTTGGCCAGGTGCTTAACGGCATGTTGCAGGGCAATCCGGGCTTGAAGATCAGCCAGGTCGAGGACCCTGACGCGCGGGCCCGCCTGGCGGAGATTTCCGAGCTGTTCGAGTTTGTCTCCGGTTCCGTGGACGAGATTCTGGAAACCTCTCCCGAACTGTTTCAAGTACGTGAATCGGCGAGCAATATCTTCAGCCTGTCTCAGACCCTGCTGGACGAGGCCTCGCTGCTGGCCAGCGGTTTCGAGAACCTGGCCGGCAGTCGCAAGCTGGACACCATTGGCGGCTACGTCCTGGGGTTGCTGGCGCTGGCTTCGATTATCCTCATCGGCCTGGTGATGGTCCGTGAGACCAATCGCCAGCTGCAGGAAACCGCCGAGAAGAACGAGCGTAACCAGAACGCGATCATGCGCCTGCTGGATGAGATCGAAGACCTGGCGGACGGCGACCTGACGGTGACGGCCTCGGTCACCGAGGACTTCACCGGGACCATTGCCGACTCCATCAACTACTCCGTCGACCAATTGCGCGACCTGGTGGCCACGATCAACCTCACTGCCGGCCAGGTGGCCGGCGCGGTGCAGGAAACCCAGGCCACTGCGATGCAACTGGCCGAAGCCTCGGAGCACCAGGCCCAGCAGATTTCCGAAGCTTCCACCGCGATCAACGATATGGCCCAGTCCATCGATCAGGTGTCGGCCAACGCCGCGGAGTCCTCGGCGGTGGCCGAGCGTTCGGTGGAGATCGCCAACAAGGGCAACGAGGTGGTGCACAACACCATCCACGGCATGGACAACATCCGTGAACAGATCCAGGACACCGCCAAGCGCATCAAGCGCCTGGGCGAGTCCTCCCAGGAAATCGGCGATATCGTCAGCCTGATCGACGATATTGCCGACCAGACCAACATCCTCGCGCTGAACGCGGCGATCCAGGCCTCCATGGCCGGTGACGCCGGGCGCGGCTTTGCCGTGGTGGCCGACGAAGTGCAACGGCTGGCGGAACGTTCCTCGGCGGCCACCCGGCAGATCGAGACCCTGGTGCGGGCGATCCAGACCGACACCAACGAGGCGGTGATCTCCATGGAACAGACCACCACCGAAGTGGTGCGCGGAGCCCGACTGGCCCAGGACGCCGGTGTGGCCCTGGAAGAGATCGAGGGTGTATCCAAGACCTTGGCGGCGCTGATCCAGAGCATTTCCAACGCGGCCCAGCAGCAGACCTCCTCGGCCGGACAGATTTCCCTGACCATGAACGTGATTCAGCAGATCACCTCGCAAACCTCGTCTGGCTCGACTGCGACCGCCGAGAGCATCGGTAACTTGGCGAAAATGGCCAGTCAACTGCGCCGCTCGGTATCCGGCTTCACCTTGCCGGCCACTCGGGGCCCCGCGCCGAATGACAACCGTTGACGCTGAGAACCGGTAAACAGGTCCTGACATAAGGTTTTGACTGGAGTGGTTATGGTTGATCGGCATGACTATGTGGCCCTGGAATGGGTCAAGGGCGAAATTGCCGAAACCCTGAAGCTGGCGCATCAGGCGTTGGAGCATCTGGCGGACGACCCGCAGGCCCTGGATGCCCTCAGCCAGTGCCTGGAGGGCATTCATTTGGTCCATGGCAGCTTGCAGATGGTGGAGTTTTATGGCGCCGCGCTGCTGGCCGAGGAAATGGAAAAACTCGCCCTGGCCCTGCAGGAACAACGGGTAGCCCAGCGCGACGAAGCCCTGCGCCTGCTGCGCCAAGCCATCAGCCAGCTACCCCAGTACCTGGATCGGGTGCAGAGCGCACGGCGCGACCTGCCGCTGGTAGTGCTGCCGTTGCTCAATGACCTGCGCAGTGCCCGGGGTGAAAGCCTGCTTTCGGAAACCAGCCTGTTCAGCCCGCAACTGCCGCGCTTGCCGGCGCTCTCCGACAAGGCCCTGGCGGCCTTGGAGCCCCTGGAGTTCCCGACCCAGTTGCGCAAGCTGCGGCATATGCTGCAGACCGCTTTGGTAGAGCTGTTGCGGGAGCAGGACGACGAAACCAGCCTGGGCTACATGGCCAAGGTCTTCGAGCGTCTGGAGGCCTTGTGCCAGGACGCGCCGTTGGCACCCTTGTGGCATATCGCCTCGGCCCTGGTGGAAGGCATGCGCCAGGACGTCGTTGCCAACAGCCCGGCGGTGCGCAGCCTGCTCAAGGACGCCGACAAGGAACTCAAGCGCCTGCTGGAGCAGGGCATGCCCGGCATCAACCAGCCCGCCCCCGACGAGTTGCTCAAGAGTCTGTTGTTCTATATCGCCAAAGCGCGCCATCCCACCCCATTGATGCTGACCATGAAAGAACGTTACGGACTGGATGACGCGTTGCCCGATAGCGCAGTGGTCGATGAGGAGCGGGCACGCATGGCCGGCCCCGACCGCGATGCCATGCGCTCGGTGCTGGCGGCGCTGTGCGATGGCCTGGTGCGGGTCAAGGAGCGCCTCGACCTGTTCGTGCGCAGCGATCGCCAGCACGCCAGCGACCTGGACGGCCTGCTGTCGCCGCTGCGGCAGATCGCCGACACCCTGGCGGTGCTGGGGTTCGGCCAGCCGCGCAAGGTGATCATCGACCAGTTGGCGGTGGTCCAGAGCCTGGCCCAGGGCCAGCGCGCGCCGGACGATGCGGTGCTGATGGATGTAGCCGGGGCCTTGCTGTATGTCGAGGCGACCCTGGCCGGGATGGTCGGCACCGTGGAGCCGGAAAGCCGTGAAGACAGCCGCCTGCCTACCACCGACCTGACCCAGATCCACCAACTGGTGATCAAGGAAGCGCGGGTCTGCCTGCAGCAGGCCAAGGACCTGATCGTCGAGTACATCGAGGCCGACTGGGAGCCCGAGCAGTTGGTTTCGGTTCCGGAGTTGCTGACTCAGGTGCGCGGTGCCCTGGCGATGATTCCGCTGCCGCGTGCGGCCAGCCTGATGGAGGCCTGCAATCAGTTCATCATCGAGAAGCTGCTGCTGGAGCAACGCCGCCCGGATTGGCAGCGACTGGATCATCTGGCCGACGTGATCACCAGCCTGGAGTACTACCTGGAGCGCTTGAGCGAAGATCACGAGGCGCCGGGAGAGAAGATTCTCGATGTCGCTGAAGCCGGTCTGGCTGCCCTCGGCTATGTACCGGTGGCACCGGTGCAGTTGGATCATGCCCTGAGCCCCAGCCCAGCCCAGGTAATGCAGGATTCGCAGGCACTGGATGAGCCTCAGGCAGAGCAATCCCTGGCAGAAGTGCTGGCGGTGCCGGTGTCGGCCCTTAACCCGCCAGCCTTGATCACTCCGGGCAGCCTGCTGCCGCCACCGGTGGACGAGGAACCGGTGGACGAGGAACTGCGGGAGGTCTTTCTCGAGGAAACCGAGGAAGTGCTGGAGATGCTCCGCGAGTATCTGCCGCGCTGGGCCGCCGATCCCCAGGGCAAATCCGCCTTGAGCGAGTTGCGCCGGGCCTTCCATACCCTCAAGGGCAGCGGACGCATGGTGCGCGCGCTGGTGCTTGGAGAGCTGGCCTGGGCGGTGGAGAACCTCCTCAACCGGGTACTGGAGCACAGCGTGGCCCCCAGTGACGAAGTCCAGCAACTGGTGGCCGATACCCTGGCGTTGCTGCCGGAGCTGATCGCCGAATTCGCCGCCCAGGCCCAGCGCCAGCGCGATGATGTCGACCGCCTGGCGGCGCGTGCCCATGCCCTGGCCAATGACGCTAAAGGCTCCGCAAGCGTGCCCGCCGAGGAGGCGGTCCTGGATCCGCAACTGCTGGAGATCTTCCGCAGCGAAGCGCAGACCCACCTGGACAGCATCAACCGCTTTCTCGACCAGGCTGCCGAGCACGTACCGCTGCAAGCCAGCGACGAGCTGCAACGGGCCCTGCACACCCTCAAGGGCAGTGCTTCCATGGCCGGGGTGCTGCCGATCGCCGAGCTGGCCGGCCCCTTCGACCAATTGGCGCGGGAATACCGGGCGCACCTGATCCCTCTGGATCTGGACGAAGTGGAATTGCTGCTGGAGGCCGAGGGCCTGCTGCGTCGCGGCCTGCGCCAACTGGACAGCGACCCGCTGGCGCCCATCGATGGCGCCCGCGCCTTGGCCGGTCGCGCCCTGGCCCTGCTGGGCGAGCGTCTGGATACCCTGCTCAGTGCCCCGGACAGTGCGTCCCGGGCCAAGCGCGATCCACAACTGATCAACAACTTCCTGGCCCAGGGCATGGACATCCTGCTGGACGCTGAAAATCTGCTGCGGCGCTGGCAACAGCATCCCGGCGAGCGCCAGGAACTCAGCGCCCTGCTGGACGAATTGACCACCCTTGGCGAAGGCGCGCACCTGGCGGACCTGCACCCGGTGGACGCGTTGTGCGAAGCCTTGCTCGACCTGTACGGCGCGGTGGAGGAGAGCAGCCTGGCGGTCAGCGAGCGCTTCTTCGATGAAGCCCAGAGTGCCCATGAAGCCTTGATCAACATGCTCGACGAACTGGCGGCGGGCCAGGAAGTCAGCCCGCGCGCGGATCGGGTCCAGGCCTTGCGCGAGTTGCTGGGCGAAGGCCTTGATCCGTCCGCCACAGGCCTGATCAGGAGCGATGGCAGTCGCACCCTGAGCATCACCGAACTGGGAGCGGCCACTGCGCGGCTGGAGCAGGCTCCTGAGCATCCGGGGGCGGACGAGGAGATCGTCGAGATCTTCCTCGAGGAGGCAGTGGATATCCTTGAAAGCGCCGACCAGGCCCTGCAGCGCTGGCTGGCGGATCCTGAAAACGGCGCACCGCTGTCGTCCCTGCAACGAGACATGCATACCCTCAAGGGCGGTGCACGAATGGCCGAAGTGGCTCCGGTGGCCGAGTTGGCCCACGAGCTGGAGTCGCTCTACGAGGGATTGGTGGACCGGCGCTACAACCACAGCCCGCACCTGGGCCTGCTGTTGCGCGGCAGCCATGAACAGTTGGCGCTGCTGTTGGAGCAGTTGCAGGGGCAGCGCTCCCTGGATGATTCCCGGGCCCAGGTCGATGCGGTTCGCGCTTATCGACAACAGACCGGCAACCCCGTAGAGCTCCCCCAGAGTGCGACGCTGGAGGACAGCTCGGCCCAGGACCCGGAGCTGCTGGAGATCTTCCTCGAAGAAGGCTTCGACATCATCGACAGTTCTGCCGCAGCGCTGAGCCGTTGGCAAGCCGAGCCCCAGGCGCGACAGGAAGTGGAAACCCTGCTACGGGACCTGCATACCCTCAAGGGCGGCGCGCGGATGGTGGAAATTGCCCCCATCGGCGATTTGGCCCATGAGTTGGAGTTCCTCTTTGAAGGCCTGTCCGCCGGCTTGCTGCAACCCAGTCCGGCGCTGTTCACCCTATTGCAGAAGAGCCACGATCGCCTGGCTCAGATGCTCGATGCTGCCCGGGCCGGACAACCTATCGAGCCGGCGCAGAAGCTCATCGATGCCATCCACGACCTCAGCCACCCGCGTGTGCCGTCGACTTCCAATGTGGAAACGCCGTTGCCGGCGAGCAAGCCTGAACCTGTCACGCCTGCTCCGGAGGCCACGGCTGCCGGGGACATGGTCAAGGTATCGGCGGAGCTGCTGGATGACCTGGTGAACCTGGCCGGGGAGACTTCGATCTTCCGTGGTCGTATCGAGCAGCAGGTCAACGATGCCCGGGTCACCCTGAGCGAGATGGAAACCACCATCGAGCGCATGCGTGACCAGTTGCGCCGCCTGGACACCGAAACCCAGGGGCGGATTCTCAGCCGCCAGCAGGTGGAGGCCGAGCGCCTCGGCTACGAAGAGTTCGACCCGCTGGAAATGGATCGGCATTCACAACTGCAGCAGCTGTCCCGAGCGCTGTTCGAATCGGCTTCGGACTTGTTGGACCTCAAGGAGACCCTCGATCGGCGCAACCACGACGCCGAAAACCTGTTGCAGCAGCAGGGGCGGATCAACACCGAGTTGCAGGAAGGCCTGATGCGCACGCGCATGGTGCCTTTCGAACGCATGGTGCCACGGCTCAAGCGCATCGTTCGCCAGGTGGCCGAAGAGCTGGGCAAGAAGGTGGAGTTCGTGGTCGGCAATGCCGAAGGGGAAATGGATCGCAACGTCCTCGAGCGCATGGTCGCGCCTCTGGAGCACATGCTGCGCAATGCCGTCGATCACGGCCTGGAGTCCGCCGACGTGCGCCGTGCGGCGGGCAAGCCGGAGCAGGGGAGGATCACCCTCGACCTGTCCCGGGAGGGCGGCGACATGATTTTCGACATGCGCGACGACGGCGCCGGGGTGCCCCTGCAAGCCGTGCGCAACAAGGCCATCAAGCGTGGCCTGCTGGACCCACAGGCACAGCTCAGTGATCGTGAGGTGCTGCAGTTCATCATGCAGCCGGGGTTTTCCACGGCCGAGAAGATCACCCAGATCTCCGGGCGCGGGGTGGGCATGGACGTGGTCCATGAAGAGGTGCGCCAGCTGGGCGGCAGCATGAGCATCGACTCGATTGCCGGGCAGGGCGTGCATTTTCGCATCCGCTTGCCGTTCACCGTCTCGGTCAACCGAGCGCTGATGGTGCAATGCGCCGACGAGCAGTACGCGATTCCGTTGAACACCGTGGAGGGCATTGTCCGGGTCTTGCCGGGAGAGCTGGACGCTTATTACCCGCTCGATCCGCCGCGCTATGAATACGCCGGCCAGCGCTACGAGCTGTGCTATCTGGGGGAGTTGCTGCACACCGTGCCACGGCCGAAACTGCTGGGCCAGGTATTGCCGTTGCCGGTGCTGCTGGTGCACTGCAACGAGCAGCGGATTGCGGTGCAGGTGGATGCCACCTTCGGTACCCGGGAGATTGTGGTCAAGAGCCTGGGGCCGCAATTCGCCGCGGTCCAGGGTTTGTCCGGGGCGACCATCCTCGGCGATGGCCGGGTGGTGCTGATTCTCGACCTGCTGGCGCATATCCGCGCGCAGCAGGCACTGACGCCAGTACCGCGAGTTGCCGGGGAGGAAGTGGTTGGCGAGGCAGAACCGACACGGCCGATGCTGGTGCTGGTAGTGGACGACTCGGTCACCGTGCGCAAGGTCACCAGCCGCCTGCTGGAACGCCACGGGATGAACGTGCTCACCGCCAAGGATGGGGTCGACGCCATGGCGTTGCTGGCCGAGCACACCCCGGACCTGATGCTGCTGGACATCGAGATGCCGCGCATGGACGGTTTCGAAGTGGCGATCCAGGTACGCAACGACCCTCGATTGCAGCACTTGCCGATCATCATGATCACCTCGCGTACCGGTCAGAAACACCGCGACCGGGCCATGGCCATTGGCGTCAACGACTACCTCGGCAAGCCCTATCAAGAGTCGGTGCTGCTGGAAAGTATCGCCCTGTGGAGCAAGACCCATGCTTGAACACCGATCCAGCAGCCTGACCGGGCTGTTGCTGCCCCTGGCCGACCGCACCCTGATCCTGCCCAATGTCGCGGTGGCCGAGCTGATCGATTATCAACAGGGCGCCTTCGACCTGGACTCGCCGCCCTGGTACCTGGGACGGGTGCTATGGCGTGAGCGGCAGATTCCCCTGATCAGCTTCGAGTCGGCCTGTGGCGGCAAGACAGTGATTGGCGAGCGTGCGCGGATCGTCGTGCTCAATGCCCTCGGCGGGCGCCCGGAGTTGAAGTTCCTGGCCTTGCTGGTGCAGGGCATTCCCCGCTCCTGCAAGCTCGACAGCCAGTTGAGCTATGTCGATGTGCCCCTGGCGCCGCTGGAGAAAGCCGCGGTGCAAGTGGCCGAGCAAGTGGCCAAGGTGCCGGATCTGCTGGCGCTGGAAGAGTTGCTGGTGGAAGCGGGATTGGTTCTCTAGGCCTCTTTCGCCGGCCAGCCAGCTCCTGCAGGTCATGCAAAGGCTGCTGCAGGAGCTGGCTGGCCAGCGAAAGCGTTAGGCGTCTTGCAATCTGTCGCGCACTTCCATCAGCGCATAACCCAGCAGGTTGAGGCCGCGCCATTGTTCCGCTCGGCTGGCCTTGGCATCGTCGGCCGCCAGGCCAATGCCCCAGATCCGATCCACCGGGCTGGCTTCCACCAGCACCTGGTCGCGGGTGGACAGCAGGTACTCGCCAAGGGCCGGATGCTGGCTGAACTTCGCCAGGTTGCCGCGTACCACGATGTCGAAGCGCGCCTCGGTCCAGCGTGCGTCATCGAAGCCGCGTACTTCCCGGCCCAGTTGCTTGACGTCGGCGGGAGTGACGGCCTTGAGGATACGGGCGTGAGTGTCTTCGTCGTCGAACAGCCGGGCCTTGCCGGCCATCATGAAGTGCTCGGCGCTGGGGTAGTGAATACCCTCGATCTCGAAGCCGGTGGCGAACCACTGGCTGAAGCAGCTCTGGCTGACGCGTCCGTCCCGAGTCGGCTGGTGCCCCCAGAACATCAGGTAGTCGGGCTTCAGACCGTGCTTGATCTGCTCCAGCAGTACCTGGTTTGAGCGAATCGGTGTGTCCATGATGACTCTCATCGTTGTCTGCTTGGGCCATTCATTGGCCGGTCCGGCGTGCATTGTGTACCCAGAGCGAGGCAGGAAGCCATGGGGGTGGCAATCGTTACGCTCAGCGTAACTATCCGGCATCGGGCTTGATTGATGCCCTTGGGTTTCACTCCTATGGTGACTGCCACGACAGCGAACCCGTGGAGTGAGCATGACAACAACAATATCCCCCGACGCGCGTTGGTCGCGGCGGCGCAGCGAAAAGCAGCGGCGCCTCGAGCAGGTGCGGGCCATCGCCGATGGCGTGGTGTTGCCGACCGACAAGATTGTCGCGGCGCTGGAAGCCCTGATCCTGCCCGGCGACCGGGTGGTGCTGGAGGGCAACAACCAGAAGCAGGCGGATTTTCTCTCCCGCTCCCTGGCCAAGGTCGACCCGGCCAAGCTGCATGACCTGCACATGATCATGCCCAGCGTCGGCCGCTCCGAGCACCTGGACCTGTTCGAACGCGGCATCGCCCGCAAGCTCGATTTCTCGTTCGCCGGTACCCAGAGCCTGCGCATCAGCCAGTTGCTGGAAGACGGGCTACTGGAAGTCGGCGCGATCCATACCTACATCGAGCTCTATGCGCGGCTGGTGGTGGACCTGATCCCCAATGTGGTGCTCTCGGCCGGTTTCATGGCCGACCGCGCCGGCAATATCTACACCGGCCCCAGTACTGAGGACACGCCCGCGCTGATCGAGCCGGCGGCTTTCAGCGACGGTATCGTTATCGTCCAGGTCAACCAGTTGGTGGACGATGTCAGCGAGCTGCCGCGGGTGGATATCCCGGCGTCCTGGGTGGACTTCGTGGTGGTGGCCGACAAGCCGTTCTACATCGAGCCGCTGTTCACCCGTGACCCGCGGCATATCAAGCCGGTGCACGTGCTGATGGCGATGATGGCGATCCGCGGCATCTACGAAAAGCACAATGTGCAGTCGTTGAACCACGGCATTGGTTTCAACACTGCGGCGATCGAGCTGATCCTGCCGACTTACGGTGAATCCCTGGGGCTCAGGGGCAAGATCTGCCGCAACTGGACCCTCAACCCGCATCCAACCCTGATCCCGGCGATTGAAAGCGGTTGGGTGGAAAGCGTGCATTGCTTCGGCACCGAACTGGGCATGGAAAACTACATCGCCGCACGTCCGGACGTGTTTTTTACCGGTCGCGATGGCTCCCTGCGCTCCAACCGGATGTTCTGCCAATTGGCCGGGCAGTACGCGGTGGACCTGTTTATCGGCGCCACTTTGCAGGTCGACGGGGATGGCCATTCCTCCACCGTGACCCGTGGCCGCCTGGCCGGTTTCGGCGGGGCGCCGAACATGGGCCACGACCCGCGTGGCCGTCGTCACGGCACCCCGGCCTGGCTGGACATGCGCCAGGACCAGAGCGACGCGCCCCAAGCGATGCTCGAACGGGGCAGGAAACTGGTGGTGCAGATGGTCGAAACCTTCCAGGAAGGCGGCAAGCCGACCTTTGTCGAAACCCTCGATGCGGTGGAAGTGGCGCGCAAGAGCGGCATGCCCTTGGCGCCGATCATGATCTACGGCGACGACGTGACCCATCTGCTGACCGAGGAAGGCATCGCCTACCTGTACAAGGCCCGCTCCCTGGAGGAGCGCCAGGCGATGATCGCCGCGGTGGCCGGGGTTACCGCCATCGGCTTGCGGCACAACCCCAAGGACACCGCGCGCATGCGCCGTGAAGGCCTGATCGCGCTGCCGGAAGACCTCGGCATCCGCCGTACCGACGCCAGTCGTGAACTGCTGGCGGCGAAGAGCGTCGCCGATCTGGTGGAGTGGTCCGGTGGCCTGTACAACCCGCCCGCCAAATTCAGGAGCTGGTAATGCACGCATTCAACCTGCAATCACAGCCCCTGAGCCTGGCCGAGCACCTGGCGGACCTGGCGGTGGACGCATTGATCGACGAAGCCGATCTGTCGCCCAAGCCGGCACTGGTGGACCGCCGCGGCAATGGCGCTCATACCGACTTGCACTTGGGGCTGATGCACGCCTCGGCCCTGGCCTTGTGGCCGGCCTTCAAGCAAATGGCCGAGGCCGCGCTGGCGTTGGGGGCGGTTGGCCTGCCCCTGCGTGAAGCCCTGGGGCGCATCGGCCGTGAAGGCGAGCAGGCCATGCTCGCTACCACGGGCGGGGTGAATACCCATCGCGGGGCGATCTGGGCATTGGGCCTGTTGGTGGCCGCTGCCGCCCTGGAACCCGAATCTAAAGAGGCCAGCAGTGTCGCGCTGCGAGCCGCCGGGTTGGCGCTGCTGGACGACCGGCATGCCCCCCGGCCTCTGAGTCACGGTGCCCAGGTAGCGCTGCGCTACGGTGTGCGCGGCGCTCGGGAAGAAGCGCAGCAGGGCTTTCCCGCGGTGCTGCAACTGGGGCTGCCACAACTCAAGCGCAGTCGGGCTCAAGGCCATGGCGAGCAGAACGCCCGGCTTGATGCCTTGCTGGCGATCATGAGCCGGCTGGCGGACACCTGCGTGCTCTATCGCGCTGGTGAAGAGGGCCTGCAGGCCATGCAGAGCGGCGCCCAGGCGGTACTCGACGCCGGCGGCAGCGCGAGCCTGGCCGGCCGCCGCCGCTTGCATGAGCTGGACCTGCAACTACTGACCTTGAATGCCTCGCCCGGCGGCGCTGCGGACCTGTTGGCTGCGTGCCTGCTGCTGGACCGGATCGAATCCGCCGAGACCTTTATCCAGGGAGCGCTGTAATGGAAACCTTGAATTTTGAATTCCCCGCCGGCCAGCCCGGTCGTGGCCGCGCCCTGGTGGGCTGTGTCGGCTCCGGAGACCTGGAAGTGCTGCTGGAGCCGGGGCAGGCCGGCAAGTTGATGATCCAGGTACAGACCTCGGTGAATGGCAGCGCCTCGCGCTGGCAGCACCTGTTCGAGCGCATGTTCGACGGCCAGACGCCGCCGGCGCTGCTGATCGACATCCATGATTTCGGCGCCACCCCCGGGGTAGTGCGGCTGCGCCTGGAGCAGGGTTTCGAGGAGATCGGCCATGACTGATAGCGCACGCTTGTTGAACAAACACAGCTTCGTCGAACTGGGCGCCCGGCAACGGGCCCGGGCCCTGCTGGATGCCGGCAGTTTTCGTGAGCTGCTGGACCCGTTCCAGCGGGTCATGTCGTCCTGGCTGGAGCGTCAGGGCGTGGTGCCCCAGGCCGATGACGGGGTGGTGATCGCCAAGGGCAGCATCGCCGGTTTGCCGGTGGTGATCGCCGCCATCGAAGGCGCTTTCCAGGGCGGCAGCCTCGGAGAAGTGGGCGGGGCGAAGATTGCCGGAGCCCTGGAGCTGGCCGCCGAGGACAACCGCAACGGCATTGCTACCCGTGCCGTGTTGCTGCTGGAGACCGGTGGCGTGCGCTTGCAGGAAGCCAACCTGGGGCTGGCGGCGATTGCCGATATCCACGCGGCGATTGTCGATCTGCGCCAGTACCAGCCGGTGATCGGCGTGGTGGCCGGCAGCGTTGGCTGTTTTGGCGGTATGTCGATTGCCGCCGGGCTGTGCAGCTATCTCCTGGTCACCCAGGAAGCGCGCTTGGGCCTGAACGGCCCGCAGGTGATCGAGCAGGAAGCCGGGCTTGAGGAATACGACTCCCGGGACCGGCCTTTCATCTGGAGCCTGACCGGTGGCGAGCAGCGTTTCGCCAGTGGCCTGGTGGACCGTTATGTGGCCGACGATGTGGCGCAGATCCAGGCCCAGGTCCGCGAGCTACTGGCCCTCGGCCTGCCGCAACGGCAACGCAGCCGCGAGGCCGATCTCTATCTGCAACGCCTGGCCCGGCTGGACACAGTGCCGCAGATCGATGCGGCAACGGTTCGCGATCTGTATCAAGGAGACCGCTCATGAGTGCTTGTTCCCTGAGAGGGCTGAACTGGTTCAACGCCTTGAGTGGTGGTGCGGTGGCTGTTGCCGGATTGCCACCATCGTTGAAGGTCGCCGACGGCGAGTTGGGCGGCCAGCCGGCGCGTTTTATTGCCGTGGTGGTCGATCCCGAGAACCGCTTTGTCCGTGCCCGTAACGGAGAAGTCGGCTTGCTCGAAGGCTGGGGGCTGGCCAAGGCAGTGGATGAAGTGATCAGCGCCGACCGTGAGCAGGCCCACAAGCGTGCGCTGATTGCGATTGTCGATGTACCGAGCCAGGCCTATGGCCGGCGTGAAGAGGCCCTGGGTATTCATCAGGCCCTGGCCGGTGCCGCCGACAGCTATGCCCGGGCGCGGCTGGCAGGGCATCCGGTGATCGCGCTACTGGTGGGCAAGGCCATGTCCGGAGCCTTTCTGGCTCACGGTTATCAGGCTAATCGCCTGATTGCCCTGCGTGACCCCGGGGTGATGGTGCATGCCATGGGCAAGGCTTCGGCGGCGCGGGTCACCCTGCGCAGCGTCGAGGAACTGGAGGCCTTGGCCGCCAGCGTGCCGCCCATGGCCTATGACATCGACAGCTATGCCGGCCTGGGACTGCTCTGGCAAACCCTCTCGGTGCGCCAGATCGAACAGCCGACAATGGAGGACCTGGCACGGGTCAATGAATGCCTGCTGGAGGCGATTGGCGATGTGCGAGCCAAGGGCGTCGACCTCGGCAGTCGCCTTGGAGCCGCGAACCGAGTGGCGTCGAGCCGGGTTCGACAACTGCTGCGGGAGCAGTGGTGAACGGGCTCGGTCCCTGGCTGCCCCACGACTTGCTCTGGGGCATGACCCCGGAGCAGTTGGTAGCCGATGCGCCGGACTGGGCCTTTGCGGCACTGGAGGCGGGGCAGCCGGTGGTGGTGCGTCGCGCAGTGACGGCGCCCGGACAAATCGCCGTAGGACTGCGAGGTTCTTCCCGGGAACAGCGGTATCCGGCGCTGCTGGCATTGGACACGGTGCAGCGCGCAGTGCGCCCCGAGCAACTGTGCCATGTGCAGTTGCGACGGCCATGGCCGGCGCTCCAGGCGTTGCAGCAATTGCGCGGCGAGCTGGACGCTCTGGGGCTGGTCTGGGGCGTCAGTGGCAGTGCCGGATTCGAATTGGCCTCAGGGGTTGCCGCGCTGCATCAACAAAGCGATCTGGATCTGATCCTGCGTACTCCCGAGCTTTTTTCCCGGGTGCAGGCGCGGGAGCTGCTGGCGCTGCTGGACAGCGCTGGTTGCCCGGTGGACATGCAGTTGCAGGTTCCAGGCGGCGCGCTGGCCCTGCGTGAATGGGCCGGCCCGGCGCAACGGGTGCTGCTCAAGAGCGCCAGTGGCGCAAGGCTGGTGAGTGATCCCTGGGGTGCTCGGGAGCAGGCAGCGTGAGCAGCTTGCTGGTGTTTCCGGGCCAGGGCGCGCAGCAGCCGGGGATGCTCCGGCGCTTGCCGCAGACTCCCGAAGTGCAGGCCTGCCTGCAGGAGGCCGGCGAGGTGCTGGGCCAGGACGTGCTGACGCTGGACTCGGCCGAGGCCCTGGCAGCCACGCGAGCGGTGCAACTGTGCCTGCTGATTGCCGGGGTGGCTTGTGCCCGTTCCCTGCTGCAAGCGGGTGCCACGGTGAATTATGTGGCGGGGCTGTCCATCGGTGCCTATCCAGCGGCGGTGGTGGCGGGTGCCCTGGGGTTTGCCGATGCCTTGCGGCTGGTGAGCCTGCGCGGCGAACTGATGCAGCAGGCTTATCCACAGGGCTACGGCATGACCGCGTTGATCGGCCTCGACCTGGGGGCGGTGGAAGGACTCCTGGCCCAGGTCCACAGCCCGCGGATGCCGGTGTACCTGGCCAATATCAATGCCGACAACCAGGTGGTGATTGCCGGCAGCGACGCTGCCATGCAAGCCGTGGCCGAATTGGCCCGAGGTTCCGGCGTCGGCGTGGCCAGGCGCCTGGCGGTCAGTGTGCCGTCCCACTGTCCGCTGCTGGAGCAACCGGCACAGACCCTGGCCGCAGCGTTTGCCGGGGTGACCTTGCAGGTGCCCAGGCTGGGTTACCTGAGCGGCAGCCGGGCGCGGCCGATTCGCGGGGTGGAACCACTGCGCGACGACCTGGCCTTCAACATGTGCCGGGTAGTGGACTGGCGCGGCACCGTGCAAAGCGCCTACGAACGTGGGGTGCGCCTGCAGATCGAACTGCCGCCTGGCGCAGTGCTGACCGGGCTGGCGCGGCGAGTATTCGAGCAGGGTTCGGTGATCGCCTTCGACGGTGCGCGCCTGGACACCTTGCAGGCGCTGTTGCGTGAGGAGGAAAGCCGCGACCGATAGAGCACCGACTCAGGCTGACGAAGCACAAGAACAACAACTTCGACGATGCACTTTGAGGACAACAACAATGATTATCTACGGTGTGGCATTGCTGGCGATCTGTACGCTGGCGGGCGTGATTGTCGGTGACATGCTCGGTGTGTTACTGGGCGTGAAATCCAATGTCGGCGGGGTCGGTATCGCCATGATCCTGCTGATCTGCGCCCGCTTGTGGATGCACAAGCACGGGGGCATGACCAAGGATTGCGAGATGGGCGTCGGCTTCTGGGGTGCCATGTACATTCCGGTGGTGGTGGCCATGGCTGCCCAGCAGAACGTGGTGACGGCGCTGCACGGCGGGCCGGTGGCGGTGCTGGCGGCGATAGGCTCGGTGCTGCTCTGTGGTTGCACCATTGCCCTGATCAGCCGGACCCACAAGGGCGAACCTCTGCCGGCCGAGCCGGCTGCGCAAGTGACACCGGCGGGAGGGCGCTGAGATGTGGGATCTGATCGAGAAAGGTCTGGAGCACAACGGTCTGGTCACCGCCTTCGCTTTCGTCGGGGTGATCATGTGGATCTCGGTGCTGTTGTCCAAGCGCCTGACGTTTGGCCGGATCCACGGTTCGGCGATCGCTATCGTCATCGGCCTGGTGCTGGCCTGGGTCGGCGGTACCTTGACCGGTGGGCAGAAGGGCCTGGCGGACCTGGCGCTGTTCTCCGGCATCGGCCTGATGGGCGGCGCCATGCTGCGCGACTTTGCTATCGTCGCCACCGCCTTTGAAGTGCAGGCCACCGAGGCGCGCAAGGCCGGGATGATCGGCGCAGTAGCCCTGCTCCTGGGGACGCTGCTGCCGTTCATGGTCGGTGCGAGCATTGCCTGGGCCTTTGGTTATCGGGATGCAGTGAGCATGACCACCATTGGCGCCGGTGCTGTGACCTACATCGTGGGTCCGGTGACCGGTGCGGCCATCGGGGCCAGTTCCGATGTGGTGGCCTTGTCGATTGCCACGGGCTTGATCAAGGCGATCCTGGTGATGGTGGGTACGCCCATGGCGGCGCGCTGGATGGGCCTGGACAATCCGCGTTCGGCGATGGTCTTCGGCGGGTTGGCCGGAACCGTCAGCGGCGTGACCGCAGGCCTGGCAGCCACCGACCGGCGGCTGGTGCCTTACGGCGCCTTGACCGCGACCTTCCACACCGGGCTGGGTTGCCTGTTGGGGCCGTCGCTGTTGTTCTTCATCGTCCGCGGCCTGGTGGGCTAGCCCGACACCTGTGTAGGAGCCGGCTTGCCGGCGAAGAGGTTCTTGAGGTCTTGCGGGCGCTTTCGCTGGCAAGCCAGCTCCTACGTGCTTTGGCGGTTGGCGTACATCCGACACTCGGCCAGCAGCGCCAGCAGGTTCGGGTCGCGCTCCTTGGCCTTGAGGAAGACCACGCCGATATGCTGCTGCAGGCGGTAGCGCGCCTGCAGCGGTATCAGTTTCACGCGGTTCTCATACACCGCCGCGATCCTTCCCGGCAGCAAGGCGTAACCCACCCCTGAGCTGACCATGCTCAGCAAGGTGAAGATATCGTTGACCTGCATCGCCACCTTGGGTTCGAAGCCCGCTTGCTTGAACACCCGCACCCCATCCTGGTGAGTGGCAAAGCCCTGGGTCAGGGTAATGAAGGTGGCGTCACGCACGTCGGCCAGGTCGACTTCGCTCTGCTGGGCGAAGGGTGAGTCGGCGGGAGTGGCGAGGAAGATGTCGTCGGAAAACAGCGGCAGTTGCTCGCAGTCCGGTTCGTTGACCCGGTCATCCAGGGAAATCAGGATGGCGTCTACTTCCATGTTCTTGAGCTTGTACAGCAGGTCGATGTTGGAGCCCAGGATCAGGTCGATGTTCAGCTCGCTGCGGCGCAGCTTCAGGCCCATGATCAACTGCGGTACGGTTTTCACCGTCAATGAGTAAAGCGCACCGAGTTTGAAACGTTCTGCCGAGAAGCCCGCGGCTTCGCGGGTCAGGCGCACGCTCTCGACCACGTCCTGGACCAGCTTCTGGGCCCGCTCCTCCAGCACGAAGGCGCTTTCCAGCGGTGTCAGGTTGCGTCCTTCATGCTTGAACAGTGGGCAGCGCAGGGCGCTTTCCAGGGAATGGATGGCCCGGTGCACGCTGACATTGCTGGTCTGCAGCTCGCTGGCGGCGCGGGCCAGATTGCCGGTACGCATGAACGCCAGAAACACTTCGAGCTTTTTCAGGGTCAACTCTTCGTCGATGAGCATGGTCCGGACTCTGGTGAGAAGGGGCTGATGATGCCCGATGAGTCGAGGACTGACCGCTGGTTTTTTGTCGGCCGCGCCCCCATAGACATATTGCGCTTTCAAGCTGCAGGCCCGAGCCTTGCGTGTTTTTTCATGTTTTCAGAGCGGACGACAGATGTATCACGGAGAAAGATTCAACGCCTGGACCCACCTGCTGGGGGCCATCGCGGCGTTTATCGGCGGCATCTGGCTGGTGGTCCTGGCCAGCCTCGATGGCAGCGCGTGGAAGATCGTCAGCGTGGCGATCTATTCTTTCACTTTGCTGGTGCTCTATAGCGTGTCCACGGTCTATCACAGCGTGCGTGGGCGGGCGAAGAGCATCATGCAGAAGGTCGATCACTTTTCGATCTACCTGCTGATTGCCGGCAGTTACACGCCGTTCTGCCTGGTGACCCTGCGTGGCCCCTGGGGCTGGACACTGTTCGGGATTGTCTGGGGGCTGGCGTTGATCGGCATCCTCCAGGAGATCAAGCCGCGTTCCGAGGCGCGGATCCTCTCCATCGTGATCTACGCGGTCATGGGCTGGATCGTGCTGGTGGCGGTGAAACCGTTGCTGGCAGCCCTGGGCCCCGCCGGGTTTGCCTGGCTGGCTTCGGGCGGAGTGTTGTACACCGTGGGCATCATCTTCTTTGCCCTCGATAGCCGTCTGCGCCATGCCCACGGCATCTGGCACCTGTTCGTGATCGCCGGCAGCCTGCTGCACTTCATCGCCATCCTGTTCTACGTCCTGTAGGAGCCGGCTTGCCGGCGAAGGGGCCCTTGGATATTTGCGCTGGGCATTCGGACGCTTTCGCTGGCAAGCCAGCTCCTACGGGGCGGGACGCTGCGGGTTGTTGTAGGAGCCGGCTTGCCGGCGAAGGGTCCCTTAGGGATTTGCGCCGTGCTTTCGGGCGCCTTCGCTGGCAAGCCAGCTCCTACGGGCGGGACGCTGCGGGTTGTTGTAGGAGCCGGCTTGCCGGCGAAGGGTCCCTTGGGGATTTGCGCTGGGCATTCGGACGCTTTCGCTGGCAAGCCAGCTCCTACGGGGCGGGATGCTGCGGGTTGTTGTAGGAGCCGGCTTGCCGGCGAAGGGGCCCTTGGAGATTGCGCCGGGCTTTCGGACGCTTTCGCTGGCAAGCCAGCTCCTACGGGGCGGGATGCTGCGGGTTGTTGTAGGAGCCGGCTTGCCGGCGAAGGGTCCCTTGGGGATTTGCGCCGGGCTTTCGGACGCTTTCGCTGGCAAGCCAGCTCCTACGGGCGGGATGCTGCGGGCTGTTGTAGGAGCCGGCTTGCCGGCGAAGGGTCCCTTGGAGATTGCGCCGTGCTTTCGGACGCTTTCGCTGGCAAGCCAGCTCCTACAAGGGGTGGTCGAGTTGGGCCTGGGCCTGGCGGGCGAAGATGTCCAGTAGGCTGGCCAGGGTGTGGGGCGGCGGTTCGGCAGCACGGGTCACGGCGTACAGGGTGATCGGCAGCGCCGGGCTCAGGGGCCGGATGGCAGTGTTGGCCGTTGAGGCGCCCAGGGCAGTGAACGGGTCGATCAGTGCCACTCCGGCGCCGGATTCCACCATGGCCCGGGCCAGGGAGTAGGTCTGCACGGCGATGCTCACCCGTGGTGGCGGCTCCACCGTCTTGAGGTAGCTGTCGAGCCTGGCCGACAGCGGATCGGCGCTGCTCAGGCCGATCAGCGGCGCATCGGCCAACTCCATCAGTGCCAGCGGTCGGCCCCGGGCTTCCTCCGGCCAATAGCCCAATGGGGCCAGGGCCACCAGCACGCCCTGGGCCAGGGCTTGTGCGTTCAACCCGGGGTGATCCGGGCGCTGCAGGGTCAGGGTCACATCGACCTCGCGCATCAGCAGGTTCTGCACCAACTCGCGGCTATGGGCGCTGGACAGTTCGCACAGGCTGTCCGGGTAACGTCGGGTCCACTCGCTGATGGCCGGTGGCAGCAAGGCCAGGGCCAGAGCCGGGGTGGCGCCGATGCGCAGGCTCTGGCCCGGAGCCCGGCGTAGGTTCTGGGCCAGGCGTCGCACCCCTTGCAGGCTCTCGCTGACCTTGTCCACTTCCCGCTCCAGTTCCAGGGCTTCCGGGGTCGGCTGCAACTTGCCCCGCACCCGCAGGAACAGCGGGAAGCCCAGCTGCAGTTCGGCGTGCTGCAGGACCTTGGTCACCGCCGGTTGCGAGACGTGCAGCAACTGCGCGGCGCCGCTGATGGAACCGGCCTGGCGGATGGCCTGGAAGATTTCGATGTGACGCAGTCGCATGGGCAGTCCATAACCTTTGTTTATGGGAGGTCCATCTTTATTCATTGTTCGATGCCTGTCACCTGCCCCTAACCTGAGGCCGTTCAACAACCGGTCAGGGGCAGTCATGAGTCAGCGGGTTTGCATCATCGGAGGCGGCGTCATCGGCTTGGCCAGTGCCTACGCCCTGGTTCGCCAGGGGTTCGAGGTGACCCTGGTGGAAGCCCAGGAGTCCCTGGGCAGCCAGACCAGCTTCGCCAATGGCGGTCAGTTGTCCTATCGCTATGTGGCGCCCCTGGCCGATGCCGGCGTGCCCTGGCAGGCCCTGGGCTGGATGCTCAAGGGTGACTCGCCGCTCAAGCTGCGACCACGCCTGGACCCGGCGCAATGGCGCTGGCTGGCGGGCTTTCTCGGGGCCTGCCGGCACTCGGTGAACCAGCGCAATGCTGCTCATCTGCTGCGCCTGGCGCTGCTTAGCCAGAGCACCTTGCAGAGCTGGCGCGAGGAGGATGGCCTGCAGGGCTTCGACTGGCGGCGCAATGGCAAGCTGGTGACCTTTCGTGAGCGTGGCAGCTTCGAGCATGCCCGGCACAACCTCGCAGACAGCCGCCAGCAGCAGGTGCTGTCGGCCGCCGAATGCGCGGCGCTGGAGCCGGCCCTGGGCGACACGCCCTTTGTCGGCGGCATCCATACCGCCGACGAGGAAGTGGCCGACTGTCATGCCTTCTGTCAGCAATTGGCGGCGCGACTGCAAGCTTCCGGGCGTTGCGAGATTCTCCTGGGCCAGCGAGTCCAGGCCATTCATCACCAAGGCGACCGGGTGCAGGCCATCGATCTGGGGGAGCGGCAGCTAGCGGTGGAGCACCTGGTGCTGGCGGCCGGTCATCGCAGCGCCGAGCTGCGCCTGCCCGGGCTCAAGTTGCCGCTGTATCCGCTCAAGGGCTACAGCCTCAGCGTGCCTATCGGCCCACAGCACCGTGCGCCGGATATCAGCATCACCGACTACAACCGCAAGATCGTCTACGCCCGGATCGGCCAGCAGTTGCGGGTGGCGGCCATGGTCGACATCGTCGGCTTCGACCCGTCCCCGGACCCTGGGCGGATGGCCCTGATGCGCCGTCAGGCGGCCGAAACCTTTGCCGGCGCAGGCGACTTTGAAGCCGCCGTGGAATGGGCCGGCATGCGTCCGGCAACCCCCAGCGGCGTGCCGCTGATCGGTGCCACCGCCTATCGCAACCTGTGGCTCAACCTCGGCCATGGCGCCCTGGGTTTTACCCTGGCCTGTGGCAGCGGCCGGTTGCTGGGCGAACTGATCGGCCAGCGTCCCACCAGTATCGACATGCAGGGCCTGACGCCCCGTGCTGCCTGAGCCTTCCCTTGCAACAGGAGCTTTTTGATGACCATCCAGCGTATCCACAGCAACAATCGCCTCAGCGGCGCCGTGACCTTTGCCGAACTGGTGTTCCTTTCTGGCCAGGTGCCGGGCTCCAGCAGCGATATCGCTGGCCAGACCCGCGAAGTCCTGGAGAAGATCGACGCCTTGCTGGCCGAGGCCGGCAGCGACAAGGACCAACTGCTCAGCGCGACGCTCTACCTCAAGGACATCCAGGCGGATTTCGCCGCCATGAACGAGGTCTGGTCGGCCTGGCTGTCCCCCGGACAGGCGCCGGCCCGCACCACCCTGCAAGCGGCCCTGGCACGTCCGCAAATCCTGGTTGAAATCAGCGTCATCGCCGTTCGCCGCTGAACCGCCTTTACCCACAACGGAGAATAACAATGCATAAGATCACGTTGCTCGGCTGCACCCTGGGGCTGTTGTTCAGTGCCACATCACAGGCCAACGAGGCGCCCCTGGACGGCACCCTGGCGAAGATCGCCAACAGCGCGAGTATTACCTTGGGTTATCGCGATGCCTCGGTGCCGTTCTCCTATGTGGGTGACAACAGCGGCCAGCCCATGGGGTATTCGGTGGAATTGGCGAACAAGGTGGTGGAGCGCATCCAGCAGCAGTTGCAACTGCCCAAGCTGGCGCTGAAGTACAACCTGGTGACCTCCCAGACCCGCATTCCCCTGGTGCAGAACGGTACCGTGGACCTGGAGTGCGGCTCGACCGGGGTCACCGCCGAGCGGCAGAAGCAGGTGGCGTTCTCCTACGGTTTCATCTACGTCAAAGGCCAGTTGCTGACCGCCAAGGACAGCGGGATCAAGAGCTTCGCCGACCTGCGGGGCAAGAACGTGGTGACCACCGCGGGCACCACCAACGAGCGCTTTCTCAAGAACTATAACGTCGAGCACAAGATCGACATGTTCGTGATCAGCGCCAAGGATCACGGCGAGGCTTTCCAGATGCTGCAGTCGGGGCGTGCGGCGGCCTTCTACATGGATGACGCGCTGCTCTACGGTGAGCGGGCCAAGGCCCGCGACCCGCATAACTGGGTAGTGGTGGGAGAGGAGCAGTCGCGGGAGATCTACAGCTGCATGGTGCGCAAGGATGACCCGCAATTCCTGGCCCTGGTCAATGCGACCCTGGCGGACCTGTATCGCTCTGGAGAAATCAACGGCATCTATCAGCGCTGGTTCGAACAGCCGATTCCACCCAAGGGCCTGAACCTGGAGTTCCCGATGACCAGCGAGTTGAAAGCGATCATCGCCCAGCCCACCAGCGACCCGGTGCAATGACCGGCTGTCGCGCCTCCGCTTGTAGGAGCCGGCTTGCCGGCGAAGGGGCTTTTGAGGCAGGCGCCTGTCTTGCGCCTGTTCGCTGGCAAGCCAGCTCCTACGCGGGGATGAAAGGGGTTAGAAGTCACCCCAGAGCTGCTGGGCCACGGCCAGGGCCACCACCGGGGCGGTTTCGGTACGCAGCACCCGCGGCCCCAGGCGCGCCGGGAGGAAACCGGCACTGTGGGACTGTTCCACTTCGGCGTCGCTCAGGCCGCCTTCAGGGCCAATGAGGAACGCCAGGCTGGCAGGCTTGGCATGACTTTCCAGGGGCTGGGCCACCGGATGCAGGACCAGCTTGAGGTCGGCCTGGCTCTGGTTGATCCAATCCGCCAGCAACGCGGGTGGGTGAATCACCGGCACCTGTGAGCGACCGCATTGTTCGCAGGCGCTGATGGCCACCTGGCGCCAGTGCAGCAGGCGTTTGTCGGCGCGCTCGTCCTTGAGGCGCACTTCACAGCGCTCGCTGAAGATTGGGGTGATTTCGCTGACCCCAAGCTCCGTGGCTTTCTGGATCGCCCAGTCCATGCGTTCGCCCCGGGACAGGCCCTGGCCCAGGTGAATCTGCAGCGGCGATGGCGCCTGGCCGGCGAAGCTTTCGTCCAGTCGTACCCGCACCCGCTTCTTGCCTACTTCCACCAGCGTGCCGCGAAACTCCAGGCCCGAACCGTCGAATACCTGCAGGCCATCACCTTCGGCCATGCGCAGCACGCGGCCGATGTAGTGGGCCTGGGTTTCCGGCAGTTCGTGTTCGCCGAGGCTCAAGGGGGCGTCGATAAAGAAACGGGACAATCTCATCTGGGTTCTCTGTGTTGTAGGAGCCGGCTTGCCGGCGATAAACCATAACGCGCTGTGCCGGGCAGGGCCCTTCGCTGGCAAGCCAGCTCCTGGCGTGGAGGCAGGAGCTGGGTGAGGGGCTTAACCCGGATCGCGAAACCCCGGGTGGAAGTCCTTGGGCACGGCGACACTGACCTGGTCACGGGTGGCGATGTCGATGCCTTCGCTGGCGACTTCAGCAAGGAAGTCGATCTGCTCCGGGGTGATGACGTAGGGCGGCAGGAAATACACCACGCTGCCCAGGGGGCGCAACAGGGCGCCGCGTTCCAGGGCATGCTGGAAGACTTTCAGGCCACGGCGTTGCTGCCACGGATAGGCGGTCTTGCTGGCCTTGTCCTGGACCATCTCGATGGCCAGGACCATGCCGGTCTGGCGCACTTCCGAGACATGGGGATGATCCACCAGGTGCGCAGTGGCGCTGGCCATGCGCTGGGACAGGGCGCGGTTGTTCTCAATGACGTTGTCCTGCTCGAAGATGTCCAGGGTCGCCAGGGCCGCCGCACAGGCCAGCGGGTTGCCGGTGTAGCTGTGGGAGTGGAGAAAGGCCCGCAGGGTCGGATAGTCGTCGTAGAAGGCGCTGTAGACATCATCGGTGGTCATGCACGCGGCCAGGGGCAGGTAGCCGCCGGTCAGGGCCTTGGACAGGCACAGGAAGTCCGGACGGATACCGGCCTGCTCGCAGGCGAACATGGTCCCGGTACGGCCAAAGCCCACAGCAATCTCGTCATGGATCAGGTGCACGCCATAGCGGTCGCAGGCTTCGCGCAACAGCTTGAGGTACACCGGGTGGTACATGCGCATGCCGCCGGCGCCCTGGATCAGCGGCTCGACGATGACCGCCGCCACCGTCTCGTGGTGTTCGGCCAGGGTCTGCTCCATGGCTGCGAACATGTTCCGCGAGTGTTCTTCCCAGCTCATGCCTTCGGGGCGCAGGTAGCAGTCCGGGCTCGGTACCTTGAGGGTGTCCAGCAGCAGGGCCTTGTAGGTCTCGGTGAACAGCGGCACGTCGCCCACCGACATGGCGGCGATGGTCTCGCCGTGGTAGCTGTTGCTCAGGGTGACAAAGCGCTTCTTGTTTGGCTGGTCGCGGTTGATCCAGTAGTGGAAGCTCATCTTCATCGCCACTTCGATACACGACGAACCGTTGTCGGCGTAGAAGCAGCGGGTCAGGCCTTCTGGGGTGATCTTTACCAGGCGCTCCGACAACTCGATCACCGGCTGGTGGCTGAAGCCGGCGAGAATCACATGCTCCAGCTGGTCTACCTGGTCCTTGATGCGCTGGTTGATGCGCGGGTTGGCGTGGCCGAACACATTGACCCACCAGGAGCTGATCGCGTCCAGGTAACGTTTGCCTTCGAAGTCTTCCAGCCAGACACCTTCACCACGTTTGATCGGGATCAAAGGCAGTTGTTCGTGGTCTTTCATCTGGGTGCAGGGATGCCACAATACCGCGAGGTCGCGTTGCATCCACTGGTTATTCAGGCCCATGTACAGTCTCCTGGAGGCAGCTCGCTAAAGGCGCGGGCGAACAATCGGGCAAGCCTATGCAATGCATGGCCGCGGGACAACCTATTGTGCGAGGTGGCGTCAAAGGTGCAGCACGCTCTGTGCAAAGACGCAGTCGAAGTGCCCCAGGGCACTGTGCAAGGCAGCGGTCGGCCATGGGTAAAGAGGGCCTTAATCTTTTCTTAACTCGCTCGGTCCAGACTATTGATCGTATTTCTCGATATTTCAAAGCAAAAAATTCCGCTTTAATTCGATAGGTAAATCGCTAGTCTTGATCAGCGTTTCTTACAGGATGCAACTGATGCAGTTACGTAATTCTTCTTCGCGCTATGGCTGGGTAAGCATTGTTCTGCACTGGGGTGTGGCCTTGGCGGTCTTCGGACTGTTCGCTCTGGGCCTGTGGATGGTCGGTCTCGACTACTACAGCACCTGGCGCAAAGATGCGCCGGACCTGCACAAGAGCATTGGCCTGACGCTGTTTGCGATCATGCTGCTGCGGGTGTTGTGGCGTTTTGTCAGCCCAACACCACCGGCACCGGCCAATCATGGGCCTCTGACCCGCCTGGGGGCCAAGTTGGGACACGCGTTCCTGTACCTTGGCCTGTTTGCGGCGATGATTGCCGGCTACCTGATTTCCACCGCAGACGGCGTGGGTATCCCGGTGTTTGGCTTGTTTGAAGTTCCTGCCCTGGTTTCCGGACTGCCGGACCAGGCGGATGTAGCAGGTGTGGTGCATCTGTACCTGGCCTGGGCTCTGGTGATCTTTGCCGGCGTTCATGGCCTGGCCGCGCTGAAGCACCATTTTATCGATCGTGATGCGACCCTCACCCGTATGCTGGGGCGCAAAGCCTGATGTTCAACCTTGAGACAAAAGGAATAGAAAGCATGTTGAAAAAGACTCTCGCCGCGCTGGCAATCGGATCTGCTGTATTGGCGGCCGGTCAAGTGATGGCAGCGGACTACGTGATCGACAAGGAAGGCCAGCACGCCTTCGTTGACTTCAAGATCAGCCACCTGGGCTACAGCTTCATCACCGGTACCTTCAAGGACCTGGACGGCAAGTTCAGCTTCGATGCGGCCAAGCCTGAAGATGCCAAGATCGAAGTCAATGTGCGTACCGCCAGCGTGTTCACCAACCACGCCGAACGTGACAAGCACATCACCAGCAAGGACTTCCTCGACGCTGGCAAGTTTGCCGACGCCAAGTTCGTTTCCACCAGCGTCAAGCCTACCGGCAAGAACGCTGACGGCAAGCTGACTGCCGATGTGGCGGGCGATCTGACCCTGCACGGCGTGACCAAGCCGGTCGTGGTCAAGGCTACTTTCCTGGGTGAAGGCAAGGATCCATGGGGCGGCTACCGTGCCGGCTTCGAAGGCACCACCAGCTTCAATCGTCAGGATTTCGGCAAGATGATGGACCTGGGCCCAGCGTCCAACAACGTTGAGATGTACATCAGCTTTGAAGGTGTGAAAGCGAAGTAAATTTCGCTGGCAGCAACAAAACGCCGACCTCGTGTCGGCGTTTTGCATGGTGGCTGCAGGAGCCAGCTGGCTGGCGAAGGTGGTGATCTTCCACGACTCTTCGCTGGTAAGCCGGCCCCAACAAAAAACGCCCCGGGTCTTGCGACCAGGGGCGTTTTTCATTTCAGCGCAAGGACTCAGCGATTGCGGGTCAGCAACGCTGGCTTCTCGCCCCGTGGACGGCTTGGCAACTGGTCCAGTTGCTCAGGCGTGGGGAAGCGATCGGCCTTGGATTCCTTGTGCACGATCTTCGGTTGGGAGCCCCGAGTATTCTGCACCGCGGGTTCCTGGCGCTGCTGATCGTCACTGTTCGGGCGACGATTGCGTGGCTCGTCACGACGGCCTTGGCTGTCACGGGGAGCTCCGCTGCGGCCGCCACTACGCTTGGCCGGTGCGGTACCTGTGGTGCTGCCGTTGCTGTTGCGTGGGTTGCCGGAGCGCCCCTGGCCACCGCCCGTACCAGCACCGCCGCGTGGCGGATTGCTGGTGCCTGCGCCTGCGCCCTGGGCTGGAGCCCCTGGACGGCGCCCGCGGCCCTGGCTGTTCTTGTTCGGGTACGGGCTGACGTAGTCAGCGCGGTTACCGAAGTTGTCCACGTCGTCATCGAGGAACTCGTCCGGCGCCCGGTCGGCACGTGGAGTCGGCTGGCGCTGTTCGCGGGCAGGAGTACCTTCGCGAGGTTTTTGCTCGCGGGCTGGACGCTCGCCACGGGCCGGCTTGTCTTTGCCGCCCTTGTCCTTGCCTTTGTCCTTGCGACCGCCGCCACCGCCGTTCGGGCCATCGCCACGCGGGCCACGAGGATTGCGCGGGTTACGCACATCCGGGCGCTCACGTACTTCCGGCTTCTCGGCTTCCACGGTGCTGGCATCGAAGCCCATCAGGTCGCCATCGGCGATTTTCTGCTTGGTCATGCGTTCGATGCTTTTCAGCAGCTTCTCTTCGTCCGGAGCTACCAGGGAGATGGCTTCGCCCGAACGACCGGCGCGGCCAGTACGGCCGATACGGTGCACGTAGTCTTCGTCGACGTTGGGCAGTTCGAAATTGACCACGTGAGGCAATTGGTCGATATCCAGGCCGCGAGCGGCGATATCGGTGGCGACCAGAATGCGTACTTCGCCAGCCTTGAAGTCAGCCAGGGCCTTGGTGCGGGCGTTCTGGCTCTTGTTGCCGTGGATCGCCACGGCGCTCAGGCCATGCTTGTCCAGGTACTCGGCCAAGCGGTTGGCGCCGTGCTTGGTGCGGGTGAACACCAGGACCTGTTCCCAGGCGCCGGCGGTGATCAGGTGCGCCAGCAGGGCGCGCTTGTGGCTGGCCGGCAGGCGGAACACCCGCTGCTCGATACGCTCCACCGTGGTGTTCGGCGGGGTGACTTCGATGCGCTCGGGGTTGTGCAGCAGCTTGCCGGCAAGGTCCGTGATGTCCTTGGAGAAGGTCGCGGAGAACAGCAGGTTCTGGCGCTTGGCCGGCAGGCGGGCGAGGACCTTTTTCACGTCATGGACAAAGCCCATGTCGAGCATGCGGTCGGCTTCGTCGAGCACCAGGATTTCCACGTGAGACAGATCGACGCTGCCCTGGCCGGCCAGGTCCAGCAGACGGCCGGGGCACGCCACCAGCACGTCGACGCCGCGGGCCATGGCCTGGACTTGAGGGTTCATGCCGACACCGCCGAAGATGCAGGCGCTGACGAACTTCAGGTCGCGTGCGTACAGCTTGAAGCTGTCATGCACTTGCGCGGCCAGTTCGCGAGTCGGGGTCAGGACCAGTACGCGGGGTTGGCGCGGGCCGTGACGCTGGGATTTGTCCGGGTGACCGTTGGGAAACAGCCGTTCCAGGATCGGAAGGGCGAAACCGCCGGTTTTACCAGTACCTGTCTGTGCCGCGACCATCAGATCGCGACCTTGCAACACGGCGGGAATGGCCCGCTGTTGCACCGGAGTAGGCTGGGTATAGCCGGCGGCTTCGATGGCGCCGACTAAAGCCTCGGAGAGACCGAGGGAAGCAAAGGACATGAGTAATCCTGTTTTAGTGAGGGCTTGGCCCAAAGGGATAATCTTGCCGGGCGTGAATGGCGTTTAAGAGGACGCAATCCCGTCCGGTCCTGCTGGCCTGAAGGGTCATTCACCGGTGGCTCGCGCGGGCCGGATGGCTGCGCCGTAGCGGGGTGGAGAGGCCTTGAACAGGGTCCAGCGTCCGGGCGTGAGCCTGGCGGGAGGCGGCAGTATAACAGAGCATTCAGTGTGCGCTGCTTTCCTGCTGCTCAACGGTTTTTTCTAACTCTTGGGTGGATGCCGGCCTGATAGGGGGCGGAGCAGGTTCCGCACCGTACTTGGCGCTCAATGCAGCGTAGGCCGGTTCGCGCTTGAAGCGCTTGAGCTCGGCGCCAAAGCGCTGCACCAACAGGTCCATGCCGGCATTGCGGCGCACCGCCAGGTATTGGCTTTGATGGCTGATAACGGTGGGGTTCTGGCTGATCTGTCCACGCAGCCCCAAGGCGTCCAAAAGGTGCTGGCCGACCCGCTTGTCAGTGATCAGCAGGTCGATCCGCCCCAGCAGCAGTTTGCCGAAGTTGGCTTCGTGAGTGGGGGCAGGCTCGCGGTTGAACAGGGTCGAGCCGCTGAAGTCGTCGCTGTACAGATAGCCGGGTGAGGTGCCGATGGTCAGCCCCTTGAGC
This sequence comes from Pseudomonas sp. Fl4BN1, assembly GCF_009908285.1. Taxonomy (GTDB): domain Bacteria; phylum Pseudomonadota; class Gammaproteobacteria; order Pseudomonadales; family Pseudomonadaceae; genus Aquipseudomonas. The sequence continues at coordinate 50,680 of NZ_JAAARM010000002.1, read as the reverse complement.
TCATTCAGTTGTTTGAACGGGTGCGGGCGCTGGTTGGCGTAGAACATCACGAACTCGACGTCGGAGAGCGGTTCGCTGGGGTAGAGCAGGGTGCTGTCGCGCTCGGCGCTATGGAAGATGTCCAGGGCCCCGTCGGCCTGTCCGGTTTCCAGCATGGCCAGGCAGCGTTTCCACGGCAGGAACTGCCATTCCACCTCGATGCCCAGGCGCTGGAAGACAATGGCTGTGGTTTCGTAGTCCAGCCCCAGGGCCTTGTCGTTATCTTCATAGACGTAAGGTGCCCAGGGCTCGGTGACAATGCGCAGCTTCTCGCCTTGGGCCGCGAGGCTCAGGCAAGTGCAGAGAAGGGCTGTCAGCAACTGGACGATGACGGACATTGCTGGAGATTACGACGAGAGATCATGCAAATGCTAGGGGCAGTTGCAACCGCTCTAGTTCGAGCCTGATGCAAACAAAAAGGCCCCGGTTTTCACCAGGGCCCATGAGGCTTTGCGGGTTAGCGCGGCAGCTTCAGGTTGTTCCAGATCGCCAGGCTCGGATCGGCCTGGTTCAGGGTATAGAAGTGCAACCCGGGTGCGCCGCCCTGCAGCAGACGTTCGCACATGTCACTGATTACCTGTTCACCGAAGGCCTGGATGCTCGCGCTGTCGTCGCCATAGGCTTCCAGCTGCTTGCGGATCCAGCGCGGAATCTCGGCGCCACAGGCGTCGGAGAAGCGCGCCAGCTTGCTGTAGTTGGTGATCGGCATGATGCCCGGCACGATAGGAATGCTTACGCCCATCTTCCGTACACGTTCGACGAAGTAGAAGTAGCTGTCGGCGTTGAAGAAGTACTGGGTGATTGCACTGTCGGCACCGGCATTGGCCTTGCGTACAAAATTACTCAGGTCGTCTTCGAAATTTCGCGCTTGCGGGTGCATTTCCGGATAGGCGGCGACTTCGATATGGAAGTGACTACCGGTTTCTTCACGAATGAAGCTCACCAAGTCATTGGCGTAGCGCAACTCGCCACTGGCCGCACCCATACCCGAAGGCAGGTCGCCGCGCAGGGCGACGATGCGCTTGATGCCGGCGGCCTGGTATTGCTGCAGCAGGCCGCGCAGATCGTCCTTGCTGTCACCGACGCAGGACAGGTGTGGCGCCGCAGGGACTTTTACTTCGCTCTCCAGTTGCAGCACGGTGTTGACCGTGCGATCACGGGTCGAGCCGCCGGCACCGTAGGTGCAGGAGAAGAAATCGGGGTTGTAGCTGGCCAACTGGTGGGCAGTGGCGAGCAGTTTTTCATGCCCAGCATCGGTCTTGGTAGGGAAGAACTCGAAGCTGTAACGACGGTCTTGGGACATGGAGGGAACCTCCAGCTACAAGCTGCAAGCTGCAAGCGCCAAGAGAAGCGGAGGTGCGCTCATCTCCTGAGCCTGGAGCGGGCTGCCTGAAACTGTTAAGCAAATAGGGACGAAGCTGAAAGCTTCAAGCGGCAAGCCGGGCTTGTGGCCCATGCTTGCCGCTTGACGCTCAAAGCTTGCAGCTGCTCTTAGTACCGGTAGGCGTCTGGCTTGAACGGGCCTTCGACGGTCACGCCGATGTAGTCAGCCTGGTGCTTGGTCAGTTGAGTGACCACGCCACCGAAGCCGCGAACCATTTCCAGGGCCACTTCTTCGTCGAGTTTCTTCGGCAGTACTTCAACGGTCAGGCGCTCGGCTTTCTGGGCTGGTGACAGGTCGGCGTACTTCTGGCCGAACAGGAAGATCTGCGCCAGAACCTGGTTGGCGAACGAACCGTCCATGATGCGGCTTGGGTGACCAGTGGCGTTGCCCAGGTTCACCAGGCGGCCTTCGGCCAGCAGGATCAGGTAGTCATCGTTCTGTGGGTCGAAATCGCCGTGGCCGGTGCGGTGGATCTTGTGCACCTGTGGCTTCACTTCTTCCCATGCCCAGTGCTTGCGCATGAAAGCGGTGTCGATTTCGTTGTCGAAGTGGCCGATGTTGCAGACAACAGCGCGCTTCTTCAGGGCTTTGAGCATGTTTGCGTCGCAAACATTGACGTTGCCGGTGGTGGTCACGATCAGGTCGATCTTGCCCAGCAGGGCTTTGTCGATGCTGGCTTCGGTGCCGTTGTTGATACCGTCGATGAATGGCGAAACCAGTTCAAAGCCGTCCATGCAGGCTTGCATGGCGCAGATCGGGTCGACTTCGGAAACCTTGACGATCATGCCTTCTTGACGCAGGGACTGAGCCGAACCCTTGCCCACGTCACCGTAGCCGATGACCAGCGCTTGCTTGCCGGACAGCAGGTGGTCGGTACCGCGCTTGATGGCATCGTTCAGGCTGTGACGGCAGCCGTACTTGTTGTCGTTCTTGCTCTTGGTCACCGAGTCATTGACGTTGATGGCCGGGATCTTCAGCTCGCCCTTGGCCAGCATGTCCAGCAGACGGTGTACGCCGGTGGTGGTTTCTTCGGTCACGCCGTGGACGCGCTCGAGGACTGCCGGGTATTTATCGTGCAGCAACTGGGTCAGGTCGCCGCCATCGTCGAGAATCATGTTGGCGTCCCAAGGTGCGCCATTCTTGAGGATGGTTTGCTCCAGGCACCACTCGTACTCTTGCTCGGTCTCGCCTTTCCAGGCGAAGACCGGGATACCGGCGGCAGCGATGGAGGCAGCGGCCTGGTCCTGAGTCGAGAAAATGTTGCAGGACGACCAACGTACTTCGGCACCCAGGGCAACCAGGGTCTCGATCAGCACGGCGGTCTGAATGGTCATGTGGATGCAGCCGAGGATTTTCGCGCCCTTGAGCGGCTGCTCACCGGCGTACTTGCGGCGCAGACCCATCAGGGCCGGCATTTCCGATTCGGCGATGATGGTTTCGCGACGGCCCCAGGCAGCCAGGGACATGTCGGCGACTTTGTAGTCGGTAAAATCTGCAGGCGTGTTTACAGCGCTCATGAAGAGCCTCCATTCGTAGTGTGCGAATGGGCGCCGTTGTGCGTTTAGTGTGGGTACAGGGAACCCTGTACCAACAACGCCCCATCCGAGCCTGACAGGTCATGCCTGCTGCAGCGCCCCTCGGACAGGTGGCGGGAAAACGGTATCAAGTGCAGATGACCGTTTTGAAACGGTGGCGATTATAGCCGCCTGAGCCAGACTTCCAAAAGTGTTTCTGTTGCCTGGATGAAGATCGTTAATCGCGACCATAGTCGAGGTTGCATAGAGCATGGCCGCCCGGTCTGCCATTATGCCGGGCATCAATTGGCAGGACGGTCAGGAGTGCATATGAATTTTCACACCCGCAAATGGGTAAAACCCGAAGACCTTAACCCCAACGGCACGCTGTTCGGTGGCAGCCTGTTGCGCTGGATCGACGAAGAAGCGGCGATCTACGCCATTGTCCAGTTGGGTAACCAGCGAGTGGTCACCAAGTACATCTCGGAAATCAACTTCGTCAGTGCATCGCGCCAGGGCGACATCATCGAGCTGGGCATCACCGCCACAGAATTCGGTCGTACCTCCATTACCCTGACTTGCGAAGTGCGCAACAAGATCACCCGCAAGCCCATCCTTACCGTGGAGAAGATGGTCTTCGTCAACCTGGGTGAAGACGGTCTGCCTGCTCCACACGGCCGTACCGAGATCAAGTACGTCAAGGACCAGTTCAAGGACGACGCTGCCGACGCCTGATGCTTCGCGCATCAAGCAGCAGCCCTGAATCCCGCGTGTCGTAGCTGAAGAGCTGCCTGGTTCAAGGGGCTTGTGGGTGCGAAAGAACACGGCAAGCCCGGGCCTCTCTGCGCAAGGACCGCATGGGGTCGCACACAACCGGCCGCCTTGCGCGGCGGTACGCCGAACAAGGTTGTGGACCGAGCATTGGCGCTCGGTCCACAACAGATCAATAAATGATCAATGAGCCTCGGTCTTGCTGGCAGGGGTCTCGCTAGTGACGTGGCGCACCAGTTTACCAATGCTCAATCCCTGCAGCAGGATCGACGACAGCACCACGATGTAGGTAATGCTCAGTACCAGGTCACGCTCCGGCCCCAGGGGCAGGGCCAGGGCCAGCGCCACCGAGACGCCGCCCCGCAGGCCACCCCAGGTCAGCACGCGGATGGTGCCCCGGGGTACGCTGCGCCAGCGTCGCAGCAGGAGGATTGCCGGGGCCACGGTGAGCAGGCGCGAGAGCACGATGGCTACCGCCAGCAGACTGGCGGCCGCCAGGTGCAGCCAGTTGAACGGCAGCAGCAACAGTTCCATGCCAATCAAGGCGAACAGCAAGGCGTTGAGCATGTCGTCCAGCAGTTCCCAGAAACCATCCAGATAGCGGCGAGTCATGTCGTTCATTGCCAGGTTGCGTCCCAGGTTGCCGATGATCAATCCGGCCACCACCATGGCGATTGGCGCCGATACGTGAATCTCACTGGCCATTGCCGAGCCGCCGATCACTAGGGCCAGGGTCAGCATCACTTCGATCTGGTACTGCTCGATGCTCTTGATCATCAGGTACACCAGATAACCGATCAGCCCACCAAACAGCGCGCCGCCAATAGCCTCATGCACAAACAGCCATGCGGTGGCAGTCACGGTCGGGGTTTCACCCAGTTGTGCGATCCCCAGCAGTACCGTGAACACCACGACCGCAGTGCCGTCGTTGAAGAGCGACTCGCCGACGATGGTGGTCTTCAGCGGCTTGGAGGCGTTGGCGGTCCTTAGCACGCCCAGCACCGCAATCGGGTCGGTGGGCGAAATCAGTGCGCCGAACAGCAGGCAGTAGAGGAAGCTCACGTGCCAGCCAAACAGGCCGAAGATCCAGTAGGCCAGACTGCCGATGGCGAAGGTGGCGATCAGTACGCCGACGGTGGCCAGCAGGCCGATGGGCCAGCGATAGCTGCGCAGGTCGTTGAGGTTGACGTGCAGGGCGCCGGCGAATAGCAGGAACGACAGCATCCAGTTCATCAGCAGATCGCCGAAGTCGATCTTGCCGATCAGCTCTTCGATATGTTCTTCAAGACCGGGGTAGCCCAGGTAACTCAAGCCTTGCAGCAGCAAGGAAAACAACAGGGCAGTGACCATCACGCCGATGGTCGGCGGCAGGCCGATAAAACGGAAATTGACGTAGGTAAGCAGGGTTGTCAGGCAGATAAAGGCAGCGACAAGTTCAAGCATCCGAACTCCTTTGGATGATCACAGGGAAAGCAGCCTGAACGCTTTCAGGCCAAGGGTTTGATGTATCGGCGACGGGGCGGGGCACAGAACATTCAGATCTGGCCGCTCGATGGTGGCGATTTGATTGCGGATACCGGTTCTGTGCACTCATTGACCACAGGGGCGGCACGACGTTGCAGGTCAATGAAGAAAATTACCGCGAACATGCACGGAGTACGTCCGCCTGGCTGTGAGCGGTGTCAGCCAGCAGGTCCATGGTGACGAATTCAGTGCTGACGATGCCAAGGGCAGTAACAGTCAGTGCAAGCAAGGACAGTGGCATGCGAGGATTCCCGGCCTCTATCGGTGGCAGTGGCATTGCCGCGCACTGCATCAGCGCTGACAGCGCCGAGGGGCAGGCGATCCGATTCTCTTCAGGACAGCAGGGAGTGTGAGGTGCTGGCGACAAGTCTGGTTTTGGTGGCGGCGCTGCTGCATGCAGCCTGGAATACCCTGATCAAGTTCAGTGGTGAGCGCCTTTTGGTGGTGGCGTGCATGGACAGCGTGGCGTTGCTGTTCGTGGCAATCATGCTGTTTTTCCTGCAGTGGCCGCCGCTGGAAATCTGGCCGTGGATCATCGCCTCGGCTGCCTTTGAACTCTTGTATCGCTATCTGCTGATCCAGGCATATCGAGTGGGGGACCTGGGCCTGGTCTATCCACTGATGCGCGGACTGTCACCCCTGGTCGTGCTGGCCCTGACCCTGATCTTTGCCGGCGAGGTGCTGAGTAGCCAGCAGATCTTCGGCATCTTACTGATTCCCTTCGGCATGCTCTGCCTGCTCTGGCAGGGCGGCGGCGGTACGCGCCTGCCCTGGAGCATGTTGCCGGTGGTGGCACTGATCGGCCTGTGCATCGGTTGCTACACCTTTATCGACGGTCAAGCGTTGCGTCGCTGGTCACACCCGCTGGACTACCTGACCTGGGTCACTTTGCTCAGTGCGTGGCCTTTCCCCTTGGTGGCGGTGGTGTGGCAACGGCGGCCCTTTGCGCTGTTCTGGCGCGAGCAATGGCGTCTCGGCCTGAGCGTCGGCTTCTGCGTGTTGTTCAGCTACGCTCTGGTGCTTTGGGCCATGCAGTTGGGTTCGATTGCCGAGGCGGCGGCGTTGCGCGAGGTCAGTGTGATCCTGGTGGTGCTGTTCGGCATGCGCTACTTGAAAGAACCTTTCGGCCGGTCACGGCTCTTAGCCTGTGGGTTGGTACTGATCGGCATGTTGGTGATGAAGTTCTGAACACTCCCTAAAAACTCTAAAAAAGGATTCGCGCTATGACTGTCGCTTTCTGGTGTGTGTTGATTGCTATCTGCCTGCCGTATCTGTGTACCGGTATCGCCAAGTTCGGCGCTGGCCAGTACGGCCCCCGGCAGAACCATGATCCACGGGCATTCCTCGAGACTCTGGAAGGGTTCGCCAAGCGTGCGCACTCCGCACAGCTCAACGGTTTCGAAGTGACCCCGGCGTTTGCCGCGGCGGTGATCATCGCCCATGTGGCCGGCAACGCCGAACTGGTGACTATCAACGTACTGGCGGTGTTGTTCATCACCAGTCGCCTGCTGTACATCATCTGCTACCTGGCGGATTGGGCGATCCTGCGTTCCCTGGTGTGGTTCGTGGGGATGGCTCTGATCGCCAGCTTCTTCTTCGTTTCGGTCTGATACTGGTAGTTGCAGAAGCCAGCGAGCCGGCTTCCGCGCTCTGGGGTTTACGGGGTGTCGGCGACTTCCGGGACTTTAGGCAGTGCCGCGCCCTTGGGCCAGAGCATCCAGATCTGACCTGACTGCTTCATGTCGCCGGCCAGTTGGCCGGCGGCGTCGCCAGTGCCCCAAAACAGGTCGGCGCGCACCTCTCCGGTAATGGCACCGCCTGTGTCCTGGGCCGCCACCGGGCGTACCAGGCTGCTGCCGTCGGGGCGGGTCGTGGACAGCCATAGCAGGCTACCCAGGGGGATCACCTTGCGGTCCACTGCCACGCTGTAGCCAGAGGTCAGGGGTACGTTCAGCGAGCCTCGGGGGCCTTCGTTGCTGTCCGGGTTACGGTTGAAGAAGACATAGCTCGGGTTGCTGCCCAACAGCTCTGGGATCCGCGTCGGGTGGGCCTTGGCCCAGGCCGCGATAGTGCCCATGGTTACGTCTTCTTTCTTCAGTTCGCCCTGGTCCACCAACCAGCGCCCGATAGGCCGATAAGGGTGGCCGTTCTGGTCGGCATAGCCGATTCGCAGTTGGCGTCCATCATCCAGTTGAATCCTTCCCGAGCCCTGGATCTGCAAGAACTGCAAGTCCATCGGGTCTGTCAGCCAGGCAATCACCGGCGCCTTGACCCCTTTGCTCTCGATGGTTGCTGCATCGTCATAGGGTTTGAGCACCCGGCCTTCGAGTCGACCCCGCAGGCGTTTGCCCTTGAGCTCCGGATAGAGGCTGTCCAGGGCGACGATGATCATGTCGTCGGGCACGCCGTACACGGGCACATTGGCAACTTGGGTTGGGGTCAGGCTGCCGGGATACACCGGCTCGTAGTAGCCGGTGATCAGGCCGGTACCACTGCCGCTGCCCGAGCGCAGGCCATAGACCTCCAAGTGCTCCTTGAGAAATCCACGGATGGCTTCGGGGGTTTGCGGCACGTTGGCCGCTGCGGCACAGGTGGCGCCCCAGACGGGGTCGGCCTTCAGGCGGGTACAGGCGCTGCGCCAGGAGCCGAAGCCGGCCAACAGGTCGTTGTCGGCAACGCTGGGCAGAGAGTCCCATGGCGCGCTGTTGTATGTAGCCAGGGCGTGGGTTGGTGCTGGCTTGCCACTGTCGCCGCCGTTGCAACCGGCCAGTAGTGCCAGGGCCGGGAGGGCCCAGAGCAGGTGGCAGCGCCAGTGGATGAAGCTTGCATTCATGCTGTGTTTCCTTGGGTGATTGCCCGCAGGTTCGCACTGCGGACAACCCGTATTATTAATAGGGCTATTGGTGTTTGCCGGGGAGGCGAGGATACTGGCCGCCGTTTCCCGTGACCTGACCAGAAACCACCATGACGCTAAAAAGACTCTCTGTTGTATTGCTGGCCTGCCTGACGCTTTCCGCCTGTGGCGGTGTCGACCCCAATTCCCCTTTGGGCCAGCGCAAGGCAATCTTCAAACAGATGCTCAAGACCGGCGAGGACCTGGGGGGCATGCTCCGTGGGCGGATTCCTTTCGACGGTGCGCGTTTTGCCGAGGGCGCGGTGCGGCTCGACAGCCTGTCCCATGAACCCTGGAAGCATTTTCCCGAGGTCAAGGAAGAGGATCACACCAGTGCCACGGATGATGTCTGGCGTAAACAGGCGCGTTTCCAGGAGCTGGTGCGTAATCTTGAGGCCGCCACCGGTGAGTTGGTGACTATCAGTCAGGTCCAGCCTTACAAGGCCAGCAACCTCGGGCCGGCCGTGCAGAAGGTTGAAGATGTCTGCAGTGCTTGCCACAAAGAGTTCCGTAATCACTGATCGGCGGCTTTGCTGAAAAGGGCGGCTGTCGCCAGAGAGCCGGCCCCTCGCTACTTACTTGTCCAGTTCGTCCAGGGCTTGTTGCAGTTCCTTGCGGGACTCGGCGAGCTTCTCTTTGCGTTTGTTGATCTTCTCCGAGTCGCCTTTCTTCATGGCTTTTTCCAGGTCGGCCTGACGGCGGCTGACTTCATGCTTGGCTTCCAGCACCTTGTTTTCCCGCTCTTTCTTCAGCGAAGCGTCGGTGCAGTGGGCCGTGACTTCACTCAGGGCACGTTCCAGGCCGGCTTGCTGATCGCTGTTGCCGTGGGCCTTGGCCTGTTCGATCTGGGTCATGATGGCTTGGCGTTTGGCGGCACAACCGGTCAACTGCGAGGCTTGCTCGGTGGCCAGCAGTGGCGCGCTCATCAGGCTGCAGAGGGTCAAGGTGGCGAGCGATGGAAAAATTTTCATTTAAGACTCCTGGTGAAAAAGATCAAAAAATAACCAGCAAAAAATATGACGATTGTATTGGAGCTGGGCTCTTGGAGCCCATTCCTGCCTGGGTGGTTCAACGCTCCCGCCCAAGATGAAGGACTAAAAACCTTCGATGCCGGCGTCACTCAAGGTAGCGCGTAGGGCCAGCACCTGTGGATCACGAAAAAATGCCGTCAGTTGTGCAGCACGTTCCGCACCAATTCCTGTTTCGTTCTGCCAGTCCTGGCGGTCTTTCAGCGCCAGGGCCTGCCACGGACCGCTCAGGTCGGCGGAGCCGCTGGGTGGCAGGCCTAGCGCCTTCAGCCAGCGTTCGAAGGGTTGCTGCCTGGCGCTGTGCAGGTTCTTGAGCAAACGACCACTGCTGCGCTCACCAAAGCCGGCAATGTTAGCAAGCTCTGCTTGATCGAGGGTCAGCCAATCCAAAAGGCCTTTGATACGGCCTGTTTCAACCAGCGTGACCCAAGTTTGCCTGCCGACATTCTGCAGGTTCAGGCCTTGCTTGCTGCTGAGCCAGGTCAGTCGCGCCAGGAATTGGCTCTCGCAGCCGGGTGACGGTTGCCAGCAACTCATGGGGTGAAAGGACTCCTGTGCCGGAGCCTGGACGGGCGGGCGTTGTTGGCTCCTGAGTACTACGCCGTCGAGGCGTGGGATGGTCAGTCCGGCGAGGCTGATCGCCACCTGATCGCCGGGGACAATGTTCAGGCTTCGCCAGCGTTGCAACGAGCCGACGCTAACGCGGCGGATCTGCCGGTCGTCGAGGGTCACGGGGTCGATTTCGAGCAGGGGGGTGATGCGTCCGGTGCGACCGATCCTGAACTGCACTTTGCGCACGCTGGCCAGGGCCTGTACATGGGGATACTTCCAGGCGGCGATCCACTGTGGAGTCTGGGCTTGCCAGCGTTCGGCGGCAGGGCGCCGGCTTTGCCGGAGGATGATGCCATCGCTGGCAAAGGGCAGAGGCGAGCGGTACCAATGCTCCCGCCAAAGATGGATGTCGCTGAAGTGGGTGATGGCGCGGCTGTATTCCAGGCCTTCGGGGAATCCAAGGCTGGCGAGTTGCATCAGCCGTTCATTCAGGGTGCTGGGACCTTGTGGCCAATCCCAGACAAACAGGCCGATCTGCGCCGCTTCCCTGGGTGCCAGTTGCTTTCGCGCCATCCATCCTGCTACCCGACTGCGGGCATTGAGGCTGCCAGTACGCGCTTGCACATGCAGGTCCAGGCGTTGATAGAGCTCTCCCTGGAGCACTAGATCGATAGGGCGCGGCAACTGCTGGGGAATGGCCGCAATCTGTCGAGCGGTACTGCTCCAGTCATGGCCGCGCTGGCCGTCACCCCGGCTCAGTGCCTGCTGGAAGCGGCCTTTACGGTAGATCAGGGTCACGGCCACGCCGTCGATCTTGGGTTGCACCCAGACATCCTCACGTCCCGTGAGCCAGACCTGTACGGCGTTGGCGTCGGGGAGCTTTGCCACGCCGGTGTGGGCGATGGGGTGAGGGATGCTGCCGCGGGAGCTGGCCAGGGGCTGCTCCACGGGCAAGGAGGCCTGAGGGAAGCAGTGGCGCAAGGTATCCAGGCGCTGGCGTGATTGGTCATACAACTCGTCGGCCACCAGTGACTGACCGAGACGGTGATAGCTGTCGTCCCAGTGTTTGAGTTGTTGCTGCAGCGTGGTGATTTCCCTGGTGGCTTGCGGGGCAGTCCAATCCGGGCACTGGGCCTGGACAGCCAGGGGAGTGAGAGTCAGCAGCAGGCACAGTCTTGGCAGCATGGGGAGCATCCTTGCTCTGGGTTGGCATGCCTTGAAGGTTAGGTGGTGCTGGGAAAGGCATCGCTGGCAGGTATTTGCGGGGTGTTTCGCTGAGGTTGAAAGCGCCTTCGGCGGTCAGCCGGCTCCTGGCAGGATGGCTGTTTGGCGGATTGGGGACGAAACCTCAGGCTACAAAAAAGCCCCGCCGGGCATGCCGGGCGGGGCTTTGGATGTTGCCAGGTGAAGCTTACAGGCCGGCGGCAGCGCGCAAGGCGTCGGCGCGGTCGGTTTTTTCCCAAGTGAAGGTGGTGAAGGTGTCTTCGCCCACGGTCTTGGTCTGCGGGGCACGGCCGAAATGGCCGTAGGACGCGGTTTCCTGGTACATCGGGTGCAGCAGGTCGAGCATGGTGGTGATCGCGTAAGGACGCAGGTCGAAGTGCTCGCGGACCAGCTTGATGATCTTGTCGTCGCTGATCTTGCCAGTGCCGAAGGTGTTCAACGAGATCGAGGTCGGTTGTGCGACGCCGATGGCGTAGGACACCTGGATCTCGCAACGTTGGGCCAGGCCTGCAGCGACGATGTTCTTGGCTACGTAACGGCCAGCGTAGGCGGCCGAACGGTCGACCTTCGATGGATCCTTGCCGGAGAACGCGCCGCCGCCGTGACGGGCCATGCCGCCGTAGCTGTCGACGATGATCTTGCGACCGGTCAGGCCGCAGTCACCCACTGGGCCACCGATGATGAACTGGCCGGTCGGGTTGATGTGGAACTGGGTGTCCTTGTGCAGCAGCTCGGCTGGCAGCACGTGTTTGACGATCAGTTCCATCACGCCTTCGCGCAGGTCGTTGTAGGACACTTCCGGGTTGTGCTGGGTCGACAGCACCACAGCGTCGATCCCGACCACAATGCCGTTTTCATAGCGGCAAGTGACCTGGGACTTGGCATCCGGACGCAGCCAAGGCAGCAGGCCCGATTTACGGGCTTCAGCCTGGCGGTGCACCAACTGGTGGGAGAAGGCGATCGGGGCTGGCATCAGCTCCTGGGTTTCGTTGCTGGCGTAGCCGAACATCAGGCCCTGGTCACCGGCGCCCTGGTCTTCAGGCTTGGCACGGTCGACACCCTGGTTGATGTCAGGGGACTGCTTGCCGATGATGTTCATCACGCCACAGGTCGCGCCGTCGAAGCCGACTTCGGAGCTGGTGTAGCCGATTTCGCAGATGACGTCGCGAACGATCTGCTCCAGGTCGACCCAGGCGCTGGTGGTGACTTCGCCGGCGACGATGGCAACACCGGTCTTGACCAGGGTTTCCACTGCCACACGGGCGTGTTTGTCCTGAGCAATGATGGCGTCCAGCACCGCATCGGAAATCTGGTCAGCGATTTTATCCGGATGCCCTTCAGACACGGACTCGGAGGTGAAAAGGGAGTATTCGCTCATCTCGACGGTTTCCTAAAATTTACCGATGGTGAGTGTTGCCAGCCGGTCGCTGAAAGTGGCGAACCTGGATCTGGAAACCATTACGTAAACCTATATAAAGGCTTTCCCCGGGAGTCAGTCCCGCAGCGGTGGCCCAATGGGCCAAATCATCTTGTTCGAACCCTAGCCAGAGATCGCCGCAAGCCTCTTTGGCCCAGCTCTGGTCGTGGCTGCACAAGTCTGTCACTAACAGGCTGCCGCCTGGTTGTAGCAAGTCGGCCATCTGTTTGAGGGCCTCGGCCGGTGCGGCGAAATGGTGCAAGACCATGTTCAGTACCACGCAATCGGCTTGGAGTTGCACGCCATTCAATGCATCGGCCAGTTGTAGGCTGACGTTAGCCAGTGTTTCGCGTTCACACAGCTGGCGCGCCAGTTCAAGCATCGCCGGGCTGTTATCCAGGGCGGTCACCCGGGCAAAGCGTCGGGCCAGGTCGGGGAGGAATCCACCGTCGCCGGGACCGACTTCAATGGCCGTGGCCATTGGGTTGAAACTCAGTTTGTCCAGCAGCGCGAGCACGCTCTCGCGGTACTGGGGCAGTCCTGCAATCAGGTCCTGCTGGGCACGGAATTTCTCCGCTACCCGAGAAAAGAAGTCCTGGCTGGCCGCGGCCCGTTGCCGATGAACCAGGCTGATTCGCGACTGCACCTCTGTTGGCAGAGGCAATTGGTCGACCTCGTCCAGCAACGCTGCGTGCAGTTTGCCGCCCAGAAGCTCGGTGTGGGGCAGGGAGCGGCGATAGAAGATCGCATTGCCTTCACGGCGGGTCGCCACCAGGCCGGCCTGAGACAGGACCTTCAGGTGATGGCTCATGCCTGACTGACCGATGGCGAAGATCTGCGCCAGCTCCAGCACGCCGAACGAATCGTTGGATAGCGCACGCAATACATTCAGCCGCAAGGGATCGCCACCGGCTTTGCACAAGGCAGCCAGGTCGTCGCAATCATCATGGTGAATGGAGGGCGCGGGGAGATTCATAGGGGCAGCAGTCTAGTGATGGCGGGAACAGCCTGCAAGACCAATATCAAAAAGTTTTGATATTGAGTCGCGAGGTTCCTGTGCCAGAGCCTTGGTTTCTTCTCTTAACGAACGGTGGCGCAGTTTCATCAGCCGATTCTGCATCTATCCATGGGAAAAACATGCCTGAGTGACTATCTGTCATTGCCCCCGCCAGACGCCTGAGGGAAAATGCAGGCCTTTTTTCCGTTTCGTTTTATTCAATCCCCAGGAGATCAGCGATGCCCAGCCGTCGTGAGCGTGCCAACGCCATTCGTGCCCTCAGCATGGATGCCGTGCAAAAAGCCAACAGCGGCCATCCAGGTGCCCCTATGGGTATGGCGGATATCGCCGAAGTACTTTGGCGTGACTACCTGAAGCACAACCCGAGCAATCCATCCTTCGCCGACCGTGACCGCTTCGTGCTGTCCAACGGCCACGGCTCGATGTTGATCTACTCGCTGCTGCACCTGACCGGCTACGACCTGTCGATCGATGACCTGAAAAGCTTCCGCCAACTGCACAGCCGCACCCCGGGCCACCCTGAATTGGGCTACACCCCAGGCGTGGAAACCACCACTGGCCCGTTGGGTCAGGGTCTGGCCAATGCCGTGGGCTTCGCCCTGGCGGAAAAAGTCCTGGCAGCCCAGTTCAACCGCCCAGGCCACAACATCGTCGATCACCACACCTACGTATTCCTGGGTGATGGCTGCATGATGGAAGGCATTTCCCACGAAGTGGCATCCCTGGCCGGTACTTTGGGCCTGGGCAAGCTGATCGCCTTCTACGATGACAACGGCATCTCCATCGACGGTGAAGTCGAAGGCTGGTTCACCGACGACACGCCGAAGCGTTTCGAAGCCTACAACTGGCAGGTGATCCGCAACGTCGACGGCCACGATCCGGAAGAGATCAAGACCGCCATCGACACCGCGCGCAAGAGCCCGCTGCCGACCCTGATCTGCTGCAAGACCACCATCGGTTTCGGTTCGCCGAACAAGCAGGGCAAGGAAGACTGCCACGGCGCGCCACTGGGCGCCGAGGAAATCGCCCTGACCCGCGCCGCGCTGAAGTGGAACCATGGCCCGTTCGAAATTCCTGCCGACATCTACGCCGAGTGGGACGCCAAGGAAGCCGGTCGCGCCGTGGAAGCCGAATGGGATCAGCGTTTTGCTGCCTACTCCGCGGCATTCCCAAGCGAAGCCAATGAACTGGTGCGTCGCCTGAGCGGTGACCTGCCGGCGGACTTCGCCGAGAAGGCCAACGCCTACATCGCTGAAGTAGCGGCCAAGGGCGAAACCATCGCCAGCCGTAAAGCCAGCCAGAACACCCTGAACGCTTTCGGCCCGCTGTTGCCAGAGTTCCTCGGTGGCTCGGCCGACCTGGCCGGTTCCAACCTGACCCTGTGGAAAGGCTGCAAGGGCGTCAGCGCTGAAGACGCCAGCGGCAACTACATGTACTACGGCGTGCGCGAGTTCGGCATGACCGCCATCATGAACGGCGTGGCCCTGCACGGTGGCCTGGTACCTTACGGCGCGACCTTCCTGATGTTCATGGAATACGCCCGCAACGCGGTACGCATGTCGGCCCTGATGAAGCAGCGGGTGATTCATGTCTACACCCACGACTCCATCGGTCTGGGTGAAGACGGCCCGACCCACCAGCCGATCGAGCAACTGACCAGCCTGCGCACCACCCCGAATCTCGACACCTGGCGTCCAGCCGATGCCGTTGAGTCGGCCGTGTCCTGGAAGTACGCCCTGGAGCGTAAGGACGGTCCTTCGGCACTGATCTTCTCCCGCCAGAACCTGCAGCACCAAACCCGTGATGCCGGGCAGATCGCCGATATCAGCCGTGGTGGCTACGTGTTGAAAGACTGCGCAGGCGAGCCTGAACTGATCCTGATCGCTACCGGTTCGGAAGTGGGCCTGGCGGTTCAGGCGTTCGACAAGCTGACCGAGCAGGGCCGCAAGGTGCGTGTGGTTTCCATGCCGTGCACCAGCGTGTTCGACGCCCAGGATGCGGGCTACAAGCAATCGGTACTGCCGTTGCAGGTCAGTGCGCGGATCGCCATCGAAGCTGCTCACGCTGACTTCTGGTACAAGTACGTCGGTCTGGAAGGCCGGGTGATCGGCATGACCACCTACGGCGAGTCGGCGCCTGCGCCGGCCTTGTTCGAAGAGTTCGGTTTCACCCTGGAGAATATCCTGGGTCAGGCCGAAGAGCTGCTGGAAGACTAAACCCGGAAGCCGGGTTGTCAGCGCTGACGCAATCGCGAGCAAGCTCGCTCCTACAGGGATGTATACCGTCCTTGTGGGAGCGAGCTTGCTCGCGATGACGATGGCGCAGGCAGCACGAAGCTGACGGTTTCATCACCGGTCATTGAGAACCCCATGCCTCAACCGCGTCCCTATAAAGTTGCACTCAACGGCTACGGCCGGATTGGTCGTTGCGTCTTGCGTGCTCTGTTCGAGCGGGGGGCTGCGGCCGGGTTCGAAATCGTCGCGATCAACGATCTGGCCGACATGGCCAGCGTGGAATACCTGACACGCTTCGACTCCACCCACGGCCGGTTCCCGGGCGAGGTGAAGGTCGATGGCGACTGTCTGCATATCAATGGCAATTGCGTGAAAGTGTTGCGCAGTGCCACCCCCGAAGGCATCGATTGGGCGTCCCTGGGCGTCGATCTGGTGCTGGAATGTTCCGGTGCCTACCACACCCGGGAAGACGGCCAGCGCTTCCTCGATGCCGGCGCGCCGCGAGTGCTGTTTTCCCAACCGATGGCCAGCGAGGCGGATGTCGACGCCACCATCGTCTACGGGGTGAACCAGGATTGCCTGAGCGGTGACGAGCTGCTGGTGTCCAGCGCTTCCTGCACCACCAACTGCGGCGTGCCGCTGTTGCGTTTGCTGAATCAGGCCATTGGCCTGGAATACGTCTCGGTGACCACCATTCACTCGGCAATGAACGATCAGCCGGTGATCGATGCTTATCACCACGAAGACCTGCGCCGCACCCGCTCAGCGTTTCAGTCGGTGATCCCGGTGTCCACCGGACTGGCGCGGGGTATCGAGCGCTTGTTGCCGGAACTTGCCGGCCGAATTCAGGCCAAAGCTGTGCGGGTGCCGACGGTCAACGTGTCCTGCCTGGATATCACCATGCAGACCGTGAGTGACACCGACGCCAGCGAGGTCAACCGGATCCTGCGCGAGGCGGCTACCAGTGGCCCGCTCAAGGGCCTGTTGGCGTATACCGAGCTGCCTCACGCCAGCTGTGATTTTAATCACGATCCCCATTCGGCGATCGTCGATGCCAGCCAGACTCGTGTTTCCGGCCCCCGGCTGGTGAACATCCTGGCGTGGTTCGACAACGAATGGGGCTTTGCCAACCGAATGCTGGATGTTGCAGGGCACTATCTGCAAACAGCTGCTCCACGTTCTGTCTCTAAACTATCTGCTTCTAAAGACCAGTAACCCAGGAATTGCGACCCATGACCGTGTTGAAGATGACCGACCTCGATCTGCAAGGTAAGCGCGTGCTGATCCGTGAAGACCTCAACGTCCCAGTCAAGGACGGTGTTGTCACCAGCGATGCGCGAATCCTGGCTTCGCTGCCGACCATCAAGCTGGCCCTGGAAAAAGGTGCGGCCGTGATGGTTTGCTCGCACCTGGGCCGTCCGACCGAAGGCGAGTTCTCCGCTGAGAACAGCCTCAAGCCGGTGGCTGACTACCTGAGCCGTGCCTTGGGCCGCGAGGTACCGCTGGTAGCCGACTACCTGGGCGGCATCGAGGTCAAGGCCGGCGACATCGTGCTGTTCGAGAACGTGCGCTTCAACAAGGGCGAGAAAAGCAACGCCGATGAACTGGCCCAGCAATACGCTGCTTTGTGCGATGTCTTCGTGATGGATGCTTTTGGTACCGCACACCGTGCCGAAGGCTCGACTCACGGCGTTGCCAAGTTCGCCAAAGTGGCCGCAGCAGGCCCTTTGCTGGCGGCTGAGCTGGACGCGCTGGGCAAGGCCCTGGGCAACCCGGCCAAGCCGATGGCGGCGATCGTTGCCGGTTCCAAGGTCTCGACCAAGCTTGATGTGCTCAACAGCCTGAGCCAGATCTGCAGCCAGTTGATCGTCGGCGGCGGTATCGCCAACACCTTCCTCGCCGCTGCTGGTCATCCGGTGGGCAAGTCGTTGTACGAGCCGGACCTGCTGGATACCGCCCGCGCCATCGCTGCCAAGGTCAGCGTGCCGTTGCCGGTGGACGTGGTGGTGGCCAAGGAGTTCGCCGAAAGCGCTGCAGCTACCGTCAAGCTGATCGCCGACGTAGCCGATGACGATATGATTCTCGACATCGGTCCGCAAACCGCCGCGCAATTCGCCGAGTTGCTGAAGTCCTCCAAGACCATCCTCTGGAACGGTCCGGTGGGCGTGTTCGAGTTCGACCAGTTCGGTCATGGCACCAAGGTGTTGGCCCAAGCCATTGCCGACAGCGCGGCATTCTCGATTGCCGGTGGTGGCGACACCCTGGCCGCCATCGACAAATATGGCGTTGCCCAGCAGATCTCCTACATTTCTACCGGTGGTGGCGCCTTCCTCGAGTTTGTCGAGGGCAAGGTGCTGCCGGCGGTTGAAGTCCTGGAAGCCCGGGCTAAAGCCTGAGGTCCTCTCTGGCCAGGCAAAGGAGTGTTCTGATGGTCAAGACGTTGCCACTGTTGATTGCCGCGGCCTTGCTTGCAGGGTGCTCAAGCACCCCGCAAGCACAGTCGGGGAGCGAGGCCGGAGAGCCGGAGAAAGGCTGTTATCAGGCCGACTGGCAAGCCGAGACGGCGCCGGTGATCAACAAGCGCCTGGGGCCTGAAGGCCTGGAGAAGTACGAGACACCGTCAAAGGCCAAGGAACAGGGTTGTCCTTGACGGGTCAGACTGGATAACGCGACGTGCGGCGCTCTGTGGAGCGCCAGCCGAGGAACATTGATGAAAGGTTTGATCGCCGTGGCGATGCTGGGCTTGCTTGCAGGTTGCGCCAACCTGAACCTGCTCAAGTCGCCGACCACTGACAACTGGACGACCTGGACCTGCGACAGCCAGGCCCAGGTGCTCTGGCGCTACACCGACGACAGCCGCAAGGCTGTCGACGTGCGCCTTGGGGGCGACGACCAGGTGCGCCGCCTGAAGCTTGAGCCCAGCGGTTCGGGCTCGCTGTACAGCGATGACATGCTGGCGTTTCACGTCAAGGGTGAGGAAGGCCTGGTCTACTGGGTCGCCACCAATGACCTGATCGGCCGTGGCTGCAAGGCCATGTAGGAGCTGGCTTGCCAGCGAAGGCGGCGTCGAGACCTGAGCAAGGCTCAAGGGCCTTTTCGCCGGCGAGCCGGCTCCTACAGGGCTGTAGAGATTTGGTTTTAACGCATAGAACAGAGCGGGCTGACCCCCGATCTGCAATCACTTGAATAGCAGTCGCCGCTACGGCAGGCTTGCACGATTAACGACCCTCGACCGGGAGAGAGACACACAATGGCACTCATCAGCATGCGCCAGATGCTGGACCACGCAGCCGAGTTCGGCTACGGCGTTCCAGCCTTCAACGTCAACAACCTTGAGCAGATGCGCGCCATCATGGAAGCCGCTGACAAGACCGACTCCCCGGTGATCGTTCAGGCTTCCGCCGGTGCGCGCAAGTACGCCGGTGCGCCGTTCCTGCGCCACCTGATCCTGGCTGCCATCGAAGAGTTCCCGCATATCCCGGTGTGCATGCACCAGGACCACGGCACCAGCCCTGACGTCTGCCAGCGCTCCATCCAGTTGGGCTTCTCCTCGGTGATGATGGACGGCTCCCTGGGCGAAGACGGCAAGACTCCGACCGACTACGAGTACAACGTGCGCGTGACCCAGCAGACCGTGGCCATGGCTCACGCCTGTGGCGTTTCGGTTGAAGGCGAACTGGGCTGCCTGGGTTCCCTGGAAACCGGCATGGCCGGTGAAGAAGACGGCATCGGCGCCGAAGGCGTGCTGGATCACAGCCAGATGCTGACTGATCCTGAAGAAGCGGCTGACTTCGTCAAGAAAACCCAGGTCGATGCCCTGGCCATTGCCATCGGCACCAGCCACGGCGCCTACAAGTTCACCAAGCCCCCTACCGGCGACGTGCTGGCGATCGACCGGATCAAAGAGATCCACAAGCGCATCCCCAACACGCACCTGGTGATGCACGGTTCGTCTTCGGTTCCGCAAGAGTGGCTGGCGATCATCAACCAGTACGGCGGCGACATCAAAGAAACCTACGGCGTACCGGTTGAGGAAATCGTCGAAGGCATCAAGTACGGCGTACGCAAGGTCAACATCGACACCGACCTGCGCCTGGCGTCCACGGGTGCCATGCGTCGCCTGATGGCCACCAACCCGAGCGAGTTCGACCCGCGTAAGTTCTTCGGTGCTACCGTGACCGCCATGCGCGACGTGTGCATCGCCCGTTACGAAGCTTTCGGCACTGCGGGCAACGCCTCGAAGATCAAACCGATCTCCCTGGAAGCGATGTTCCAGCGCTACCTCAAGGGTGAGCTGAACGCCAAGGTCAACTAAGCCTTAGCGTCCTCCGAAAAGCCCGCAGTGATGCGGGCTTTTTTGTGCCCGGAATTCCCGCCTCCGTAGCCGCCGGCTTGCCAGCGAAGAGGCCCTTTGGGACTGCGCTGCGTTCAAGAGCGCCTTCGCCGGCAAGCCGGCTCCCACAGGGGATCCAGGTGATTATTGTAGGAGCTGGCTTGCCAGCGAAGAGGCCCTTTGGGCCTGCGCTGCGTTCAAGGGCGCCTTCGCCGGCAAGCCGGCTCCTACGGGGGATCCAGGTGATTATTGTAGGAGCTGGCTTGCCAGCGAAGAGGCCCTTTGGGACTGCGCTGTGTTCAAGGACGCCTTCGCCGGCAAGCCGGCTCCTACGGGGTATCCAGGTGATTACTGTAGGAGCTGGCTTGCCAGCGAAGAGGCCCTTTGGGATTGCGCTGCGTTCAAGGACGCCTTCGCCGGCAAGCCGGCTCCTGCACGGGGAGGGGGTTTAGATTTTGTTGTGGTCGATATCCAGCTTGGAGAAGGTTACCTTGCCGCCCTCGCTGGTGTAGCCGCTGTTGTCCTGTACATAAACCCCGGCCTTGAAATACAGCGGCTTGTCGCGCCAGCTGGCGCTCAGTTGGCCATCCCATTGATATCCCGCTGCACTGACCCCTAGGGCACCACCTGGGCTCAGGTGGATCAGGTAGGAAAACTTTCGGCCCATGGGCACGTTCTTGGCAATGGTGATCACCCGGCCCTCATCGTCATCCGGGCGCATGCGTACCTTGGCGACGATGTTGCCGCGGCTGTTGCTGGTCTTGTACTGGTACTCCACTTTCACCAGGGGCTTGGTGCTGTTGTAGGCGTGGATCTGACCGATGACGATCTTGCCCGACGAAGGCACCTGGTTCACCGCCAGGGTCGCAGACAGCAGATTGTCCGCTTCGGGATAGGTCCAGTTGCGCAGGGTGCCGTTGGCATAGGTCTCGCGCAGTTCGGTGCGCGGGTAGATGGCGTTCTCGGTTCTCGAGCCGGTAACCGGAGACCAGAAAAACAACGTGCCGGTGTTGGAGTGGAAGTACTGGTCCTTGAAGCCTTTGACCAGTGTCGGGGTGTCGATGGTTGTCGGCGGGCTGCCGACAGGAACGCTGAGGTTCCAGGTTGCCAGGTCGATCATGGTCGATGTTTCCCCAAGAGCATGTCAGTTGCAGCAAGCCGAAGGCTTTAGTCTGCGCTTCTTCGGGCGTCTTTATAGCGCAGTGCAGGTGTCTGGCGAGGTCCGTGTGGCGGAAATATGACGCCGGCAAAGTATCAAATTGCCATCTGTCCCGGTTTTTGCGCGGCCAAAGTGTGACCGTTAGTCGGGAGTCGTGGCCATTGATGGAGTGATGGTGTGCTGACAGCTTCTGCTTTCGTATATCCGGGTCTAGAGTGAAACCTCAGTATTTGTCAGGTTTTTCTCAAAAGTTCGATCTCATTACAGACAAGAGAAGCAGCATGGAATGCGTGCAACCGGGGGCAACTGAAGGCCACTCCACTCTTTTGATCGTCGATGACTATCCTGAAAATCTCCTAAGCATGCGCGCGCTGTTGCAGCGTCAGGATTGGCAGGTGATGACGGCTGCCTCAGGCATTGAGGCCCTGGGCCTGCTGCTCGAGCATGAGGTGGATCTGGTCTTACTGGATGTGCAGATGCCCGGCATGGACGGCTTTGAAGTGGCCAGGCTGATGCGTGGCAGCCAGCGCACCCGTCTGACGCCGATTATTTTTCTGACGGCCAACGAACAGTCCCAGGACGCGGTGATCAAGGGCTACGCCAACGGCGCGGTGGATTACCTGTTCAAGCCTTTCGACCCGCAGATCCTCAAGCCCAAGGTTCAGGCGCTGCTGGAACACCAGCGCAATCGCCGGGCGCTGCAGCACCTCAGTCATGACCTGGAAGTGGCCCGGGCGTTCAATGCCTCGGTGTTGGACAACGCCGCCGAAGGCATCCTGGTGGTGGACGAGGACGGGCGGGTACGCTTCGCCAATCCGGCGGTTTCACGCTTGCTCAGTGCCCAGGTGAAAGAGTTGGAAGGTTCGCTCTTCCTCAACTATCTGCAAAAGCCCCATGTTCCCGACTGGCATCAATCCGAGTTGTTCGCCTGCTATCGCCAGGGACAAACCTATCGCTTGCATGACGCGCTGTTACGCACCGTTCCCGGCCAGCAGCTCAGCGTGGCATTGTCCTGCGCGCCCTTGCCCAGCGAGCAGAAGGCGATGGTGGTGACCCTGTTGGACATGTCCGAGGTGCATCATCTGCATCAGCAACTGGAATACCAGGCGGTGACCGATCCGCTGACCGGGTTGCTCAATCGGCGCGGCTTCTACCAGACGGTGGAAAACATCCTGTTGCGCAGTGATCGCTCGGGCAAGACCCTGGTCCTCTTGTACCTGGATCTTGATGGCTTCAAGCGCGTCAACGATTCCCTGGGGCACGATGCCGGCGACCGGATACTGCGCTGGGTGTCCGAACAGTTGAAGGAGTGCCTGCATTCATTCGACATTCTCGGGCGCATGGGCGGTGACGAGTTCACCGCCTTACTGGAACTGAGACTCCCCGAACAGGCGGCGAAAATCGCCGAGAAGCTGATCGAACGCCTGTCCATCAGCCAGCAGATCGATGGCCTGGAGGTGGTGCTGGGGGCCAGTATCGGCATCGCCATCTACCCCGACTGCGGCTCCAACCTGGATGGCTTGCTGCGGGCGGCGGACATTGCCATGTACGAGGCCAAGCGCGCCGGTCGCCAGCAGTATCGTTATTACGACCACGAAATGAACGGCCGCGCGCGTTCCCGGTTGATGCTCGAAGAAAGCGTGCGCAGTGCGGTGGAGCGCAAGGAGTTCACCCTGGTCTATCAGCCCCAGGTGGCGATTGCCGATGGGCGCTTGCGAGGGTTCGAGGCGTTGTTGCGTTGGCGTCACCCGAGTGTCGGCGATGTACCGCCGGGGCTGTTCTTGCCCTTGTTGGAGGAAGCGCGGCTGATCAGTCGCCTGGGCAGTTGGATCTATCAACAGGGCGCCGCCCAGCGCAAGGATTGGGAGCAGGTGTTCAGTCCGGAATTGGTGCTGGGGGTCAGTCTCAGCGCCACCCAGTTCGGCATGCCCAACCTGGCCAGCGAACTACGCCAGGTCCTGCTGTGCCATGGCCTGCAACCTCGCCAGTTGGAGGTCGAGGTCACGGAAGCGGCACTGACCCAGAACCTGGATGACACCCGCAAACAGTTGCAGCTGCTGCATCAGTTGGGAGTGCGAGTGGCTCTGGACGACTTCGGCTCGGGCAGTTGTTGCCTGGCTTACCTGCGTGACTTGCAATTGGACACCCTCAAGCTCGACCGTCATCTGATCGCGCGCTTGCTCACCTCGCCGCGGGATGCCGCGATCGCCCGCAGCGTGATTGATCTGTGCCGGCAATTCGGTTTGCTGGTGATTGCCGAGGGTGTAGAAACCCTTGAACAGTACGCATGGCTCAAAGCCAACGGCTGTGAGTACGTGCAAGGTTTCCTAGTGGCGCGCCCACTGACCGCCAGCACCGCCAGTCAGTTTGCCCAGCCTTTTGACTGGAGCGCGTTGCAGGCCTGAATTCGCTACACTGCTGACCTTTGCACCTTGCGTTGCCCTCTCATGACTGCACTCAAATACCTCCAGGCCTACCCCGTTGCCTTGCAAGAGCAAGTGCGCCAACTGATCGTTGAAGAGCGTCTGGGCGACTACCTGAACCAGCGCTATCCGCAGAAACACCCGGTGCAGAGTGACAAGGCGCTGTACAGCTACGCGCTGGAATTGAAGCAGGAGTACCTGCGCAATGCACCGGCGATCGACAAGGTGCTGTTCGATAACCGCCTGGACCTGACCCATCGCGCCCTCGGCCTGCACACTACCGTGTCCCGGGTGCAGGGCGGCAAGCTCAAGGCCAAGAAGGAGATTCGCATCGCCTCGCTGTTCAAGGAAGCGGCTCCGGAATTTCTGCGGATGATCGTGGTGCACGAGCTGGCGCACTTCAAGGAATCCGATCACAACAAGGCGTTCTACAAGCTCTGCGAGCATATGCTGCCGGGCTATCACCAGCTGGAATTCGACCTGCGGGTCTACCTGACCTGGCGCGATCTGCAAACCAAGGCAGTGGCGTCGGATTAACCCTTAGCGACAAGGAGTGGGCGATGGATGTAAGCAAGACCAAGAGCAGTTTCTACCGCCGCCTGTATGTGGCGTACCTGATCGACAGTGGCCTGGCCAGTAGCGTACCGGCGTTGAGCGAAGTGACCGGCATGCCCCGGCGCACCGCCCAGGACACCATCACCGCGCTGGCGGAGCTGGATATTCTCTGTGAGTTCGAGCAGCAGGATGGCGCCCGTAATCATGCCGGGCGCTATCGGATCCACAGTTGGGGGGCGATCGACAAAGGCTGGATCGAGCCCAATCTACGGCAGATCAAGGCGGTGCTGGGGTACCCCTGAGGCTCAGGGGCGGCGCATGCCGATATGCGGGATATCGTCTTCCAGGTACTCCTCGCTCGCCACAATGAACCCGTAGCCTGCGTAGTAAGCCTGAAGATGTGACTGGGCCGAGAGATAGATCGGAGTCTCGGGCCAGTGCCGTTGTGCCTGCTTCAGTGCTTGCTCCATCAAGGCGTGGCCCAGGCCCTGGCCGCGAGCCTGCTCGGCGGTCACCACACGGCCGATCACTACGTCGCCGCCTTGGGAGATCGGGTCCAGCAGGCGCAGATAGGCTAGCAAACGGTCACCGTCCCAGGCCATCAGGTGGCAGGTGTCGCCTTCAAGGTCGCGGCCGTCAACTTCCTGATAGGCGCATTTTTGCTCTACCACGAACACTTCGGTGCGCAGTTGCAGAATGGCGTACAGCTGTTCTTTACCCAGATCGGTGTGATGTTTGCAGACCCATTCGATGGCCATGTTCATATCCTGTGAAAAGTGCTGCACGAGATAGTAAGCACATCGCCGCGGGATGTCTTGTCAGGTATCACCCAGAGGCTGTTTCTGTGAGTTAGGTCAAAATGCCACTATTTGTTGTCACTGGTTTTTGTCTTCTTTGTGTAATCTGCTTTCAACTCCTGTACATCGCTTTCGATGAGCTAATGTTAGGGCCTGGGGTCGACCTGCCAAGTGTCGGTAGGGTCCCTTAAGTGTGAGCTGGTACGCGCCGGGCTCCGTGCCCGCTAAGGATCTTTTAGCATGCTGCGATTGCATCGAGCTTTGGCTTTGATCGGATTGCTGTTGCTGGACCAGAGCGCTTCTGCACAGAAGCTGCGACTGGTCGCTGACACCTGGCCTCCCTTTACTGACGCGACCTTGGTCAACGGCGGCGTGGCCACCGATATTGTCAGTACTGCCCTGGCCCGCGCCGGCTACTCCAGCGAGTTTGAACAGGTGCCCTGGGCTCGGGCCCTGTTGGGTATTGGCGAGGGGCGCTACGACGTGCTGGTCAATGCCTGGTACAACGAGGAGCGCACTCAGTTGGGGCAATTCTCTTCGGAGTACATGCTCAACCGGGTGCGCTTCATCAAGCGCAAGGACGCCCCGCTGGAATACAACAATCTCAAGCAACTGCACGCTTATCCGGTGGCGGTGGTGCGTGGCTATGCCTATTCCCCGGAGTTCGACAATGACCCGGACCTGCAGAAGGTTCCGGTGCACAACTTCGCCATGGCCGTGCGCATGCTGGCGGCGGACCGGGTCAAGCTGACCCTGGAAGATGAATACGTTGCCCGTTACTACCTGGCCCGGGAGTCACCGCGGGTACGCAACGCGGTGGAGTTCCTGCCCAAGCCCCTGAGCGAAAACAGCCTGCATATCCTGGTGAGCCTGAAGAATCCCGAGCATGCGCAGATCGTTGCCAGGTTCGATCAGGAAATTGCCGCGATGAAAGCGGATGGCAGCTACGACCGCCTGTTGCGCGAGCACGGCATGTAACCGGGCAGTAGGCTGGTGCAGGCGCTGGCTTGTGTAGGAGCTGGCTTGCCAGCGAAGAGGCCCCCGGATTTCACGCAGCTCCCGCGGCCCCTTTCGCCGGCAAGCCGGCTCCTACGGTTATTCAGCGCTGCTGGTGTCCTTGATCAAATGCGCCGCCAGGGTCCGTAGCGGGCCCAGCTGGCGGCAGATCAGCCCCAATTGGGTTTGCACCAGGCGCTGGCCTTCGTCGATCTCGTCGGGCATCTGCTCCAGTTCATTGGCCAGCGCCTCCTCGGCATCGCTCTGGATCGCAATCGGGGTCTTGTTGGCCAGGCCCTGGGCGATCTCGTCGATACTCGCCGCCAGGCTGCCCCCGGCCCCCTCGATCAGTTGCTCGCGGACCTCGCTCGGCAGTTGGGTTTCCCGGTGTGCGCCGAGTCCCGAAAGATAGCTGAGCAGGGTGTGGGACAGCACCAGGAAGCGGAAGCCCACGTCTGCCTCCTTACGGAAGTGCCCCGGCTCCATGAGCATGTTGGCCAGGGTGGTGGACAGTGCGGCATCGGCGTTGTGGGCGTTGCGCCGGGCCAGGCGGTAGGCCAGGTCGTCGCTCTTGCCGGCGGCGTACTGCTGCATGATCTGGCGCAGGTAGATGCTGTTGCAGGTCAGGGTGTTGGCCAGCACCTTGTTCAGGCGCCGGCCTTGCCAATCCGGCAGGAACAGGAACACCGCGAGCCCGGCGATCAGGCTGCCCAGCAAGGTATCGAACAGCCGTGGCAGGAACAGTCCGTAACCATCGCCCACCTGGTTGAAGCAGAACAGCACCATCAGGGTGATGGCGGCGGTGGCCAGGGTGTAGCGGGTGGTGCGGTTGGTAAAGAACACCACCCCGGCGGCAATGGCGAACAGCGACTGCACCAGCGGGCTGGGGAACAGGTCGAACAGCGCCCAGGCGATGGTCAGGCCAATGGCGGTGCCGATGATCCGCTGTCCCAGTTTGCGCCGGGTAGCACCGTAGTTGGGCTGGCAGACGAACAGCGTGGTGAGGATGATCCAATAGCCCTGGGACGGGTGGATCAAGTGCACCATGCCGTAGCCGATGCTCAGTGCCAGGGGCAGGCGCAGTGCGTGACGGAACAGCAACGAGGTCGGCGTCAGCTGGGTGCGCAGGCGCGTCCAGACATCCTTGAGGTTGCGTGGCGAGCGGTCCAGCAGGCTGCTGTCGGTGGCGTCGGCCAGGGCGTCGGGGTTGCTGGCGTCGCTGAGCAGCCGGTCGAGGGTGCCGAGGTTGGCGGCCAGGGCGCGCAGCGAGCGCAGCAGTCCGCGCCAGGCCGGGTTGCTCTGGATGCGCAGGTGTTCCAGGGAGGCATGCAGGTCGCTCAGGGCTTCGGCGAAGCTGGCGTCATAGACGAATGGTTGGCGCAGCTGGATGGATTCTGCCAGGGCGCGGCAGGCCTTGCCCTGCTGGCGCAGCAGGCGCTGGCAGCGGAACAGCACGTCGCTGTGGAAGAAGGCATCGGCCAGGGCGTTGTACGGGTAGTGGGACGAACTGGCGCGTTCGTGGATGTCCTGAGCGAGGAAGTACAGCTTCAGGTAGCGGCTGACCTTCGACCCCGGTCGCCCGTTGCCGACCCGGTGCAGGATTATTTCCTTGGCCGCGTTGAGAGCCGCCACCACCTTGCCATTTTGCTGGGCCAGTTCCAGGCGTCGGGCTTCCACATCCAACTGGCGGATCGGTTCGAACAGCGACGACTTGAGCTTGAGGTAGTAGCCCAGTTCGCGGAACAGCCGGGCCAGGCTCTGTTGCACCGGCTGGTTGGAGAACAGCGCCTGCCACAGCACCGACAGCAGGCCGTACCAGGCGGCGCCGGCTACCAGCAGCAGCGGTTCATGCCAGAAGTCGATCACCGCGCCGCCGCGCTGGTCGACGCCGATCATGGTGTAGACCGAAAGAATCAGGGTCGCCGAGGCGATGGCGCCGTAGCGTTCGCCCAGGGCTCCGAGCATGGTCAGGCCAAAACTGGCCAGGGCCAGGGCGATGGCGAAGATCCAGGGGTAGGGGAACAGCAGTTCCACCGACAGCGCGGCGATGCTGAAACACACCAGGGTCACCGCCAGGGAGTTCAGCCGGCCTTGCCAGCTGTCGTCGGTTTCCGCCAGGGCGCTGGCGATGATGCCGAGGAACAGCGGGATCAGCAGGGCCATTTCATCCTGGTACCAGCACAGCGCCATGCTGCCGGTCAGAGCGATGAACACCCGTACGCTGTAGCTGAATTTATCCAGTGCCCAGAGACGGCGCAGGGAATGGCGAAGAGAGGTCGATGACATGGAGTGGGGCAGGCCTTCCGGGGCAATGCAGCTAAATTGAGCCAGTATTGACGACGGCGCAATGCCGCCGTCACATCCTTGAGCAAAATTCGTTCCCGCCGGCCTGAAACCAAGCCTGCTGCCGAGGTTTCCCTGTCGTCGCTGGCGCCGGTTGCGATCGAGCCGAAGCGCGCAGCGACCGGAGATTCTGTGGGCCTATTGCTGCCTTTGGCCGTGGCTACAGCGACAGCTCAGAAAAGGTCTCAGGCGTACTGCGCCGCCGCGTAACCCGAGGCCCAGGCCCACTGGAAGTTGAAACCGCCCAGGTGGCCGCTGACGTCCAGCACTTCACCAATGAAGTACAGCCCCGGGCTTTTCAGCGATTCCATGGTCTTGGAGGAGACTTCACGGGTATCGACGCCGCCCAGGGTCACTTCGGCGGTGCGGTAACCCTCAGTGCCCGCCGGCACCAGTTGCCAACTGCCGAGTTTGCCTGCCACGTCCGCCAGCTCTGCCGGGGTGTACTGCTTCATCGGCTTGGAGACGAACCAATGGTCGGCCAGGAGCCCGGCCATCTTCTTGGTAAAGATCTCACCCAGCAGGGTCTTGAGTTCGCTGTTGGGGCGCTCGGCTTGCTGCTGTTGCAGCCAGTCCAGGGCGTCGTGGTCCGGCAGCAGGTTGATCTCGACGCTGTCGCCGGGCTGCCAGTAGGAGGAAATCTGCAGGATCGCCGGGCCGCTGAGGCCGCGGTGGGTAAACAGGATGTTCTCGCGGAAACTCTGCTCGTTGCAGCTCACCAGGCAGTCCACCGAGGTTCCCGACAACTCGCCGCACAGCTCTTTGAGCTGGTCGGTGATGGTGAAGGGCACCAGGCCGGCGCGGGTCGGCAGCAGTTCATGGCCGAACTGCCTGGCCACCTGGTAGCCGAAGCCGGTGGCGCCCAGGGTCGGGATCGACAGGCCGCCGGTGGCGATCACCAGGGATTGGCACTGCACCTGGCCAAGGGTGGTTTGCAGCAGGTAGCCGGACTCGAGTTTCTCGATCTGCTGGATCGAGGTGTCCAGGCGCAACTCGACGCCCACCTGGTCGCATTCGTCGAGCAGCATGCCGAGGATGTCGCTGGATTTGTTATCGCAGAACAGCTGGCCGAGTTTCTTCTCGTGGTAGGGCACGCCGTGCTTGGCCACCATGCCAATGAAGTCCCACTGGGTATAGCGGGCCAGGGCCGACTTGCAGAAGTGTGGGTTTTGCGAGAGGAAGTTGCTCGGCTCGGTGTACATATTGGTGAAGTTGCAGCGGCCGCCGCCGGACATGAGGATCTTCTTGCCGGCCTTGTTGGCGTGGTCCAGCAGCAGCACCTGGCGCCCACGACCAGCGGCGGTCAGGGCGCACATCAGGCCTGCGGCGCCAGCGCCAATGATCACGACTTCGGTAGAGCGCAAAACGTTGTCCTCTCAGGAAACTGCAGGAGCTGGCTTGCCAGCAAAGGGAGCGCCGCGGTCTGTCTGGCAGACCGCAGCATGGTTGTTCGCTGGCGAGCGGAAAGCCGCCCGGCCGCAGCTACAGAGGATCAGAGAATCCGCACGCGCAGGGAGCGGCCCTTGATCTTGCCGTCGTTGAGGCGTTGCAGGGCCTGCTTGGCGATGCTGCGGTCCACGGCCACGTAGGCCTGGAAGTCGAAGATCGCGATCTTGCCAACCTGGGTGCCGGGAATGCCGGCTTCGCCGGTCAGGGCGCCGAGGATGTCCCCTGGACGCACCTTGTCCTTGCGTCCGGCGCCAATGCACAGGGTGCTCATGGCTGGCAGCAGCGGACCGCCGCCCTGGGCTTTCAGGCTGTCGATCTGTTCCCAGTTCAACGGGGCTTTCTGCAGCTGCTCGATGGCCTGGGCGCGATGGGCCTCGGACGGCGAGACCAGGCTGATGGCGATGCCTTTCTCACCGGCACGACCGGTACGGCCGACGCGGTGGATGTGGATTTCCGAATCCCGTGCCAGCTCGACGTTGATCACCATGTCCAGGGCGTCGATGTCCAGGCCGCGGGCGGCAACGTCAGTAGCCACCAGCACCGAGGTGCTGCGGTTGGCGAACATCGCCAGGACCTGGTCACGGTCACGCTGCTCCAGGTCGCCGTGCAGGCCGACAGCGGAAATGCCTTTGCCGGTCAGGTGGTCGACGGTTTCCTGTACCTGCTGCTTGGTGAAGCAAAAAGCCACGCAGGATTGTGGGCGGAAATGCGCCAGGACCTTGGTCACGGCGTCCATCCGCTCTTCCGGCGAGATCTCGTAGAAGCGCTGCTCGATCTGGCTGTCAGCATGGAAGGCTTCGGCCTTGACCTGCTGCGGGTCGCGCATGAACTTCGACGCCAACTGCTTGATGCCCACCGGGTAGGTGGCGGAGAACAGCAGGGTCTGCCGGCGTTCCGGGGTGTAGGCGATGATTTCCTCGATCGGGTCGTAGAAACCCATGTCGAGCATGCGGTCGGCTTCGTCGAGGATCAGCGTGTTGAGGCCGTCGAGTTTCAGCGAACCCTTGCGCAGGTGCTGGGACAGGCGCCCCGGGGTGCCGACGATAATGTGCGCGCCGTGCTCCAGGGAGGCGATCTGCGGGCCGAAGGACACGCCGCCGCACAGGGTCAGGACCTTGATGTTGTCTTCGGCGCGGGCCAGGCGACGGATTTCCTTGGCCACCTGGTCGGCAAGCTCGCGGGTCGGGCAGATCACCAGCGCCTGGCAACCGAAGTAGCGCGGGTTGATCGGGTTCAGCAGGCCGATGCCGAAGGCGGCGGTCTTGCCGCTGCCGGTCTTGGCCTGGGCGATCAGGTCCATGCCCTTGAGGATCACCGGCAAGCTCTGCGCCTGGATCGGCGTCATCTGGGCATAACCGAGGGAGTCGAGGTTAGCCAGCATGGCGGGAGACAGGGGCAAAGTATTAAAAGCGGTGGCAATGGTGGTCACGGGACTGGCCTGCAAAACAAAATGTCGCGCAGTGTATCAGTCCCGCTCCCTCAACCTGCAAATTCTGGACGAGCAACCGCACAGGGGCGGTTCTGGATAGGCGCTGGCTTGCCAGCGAAGGCGGCCGCAAGGTTTGCACAGGGCTCAAGGGTCTCTTCGCCGGCAAGCCGGCTCCTACGGGGGAGGTGTGTGGGTTCAGTGTTCGATGTGTTCCTCGACCTTGCGCGCTCGGCGGCCGTCGGTGGGTGATAGCTGGAGGAAGATCGCCGCCGCCAGCATCGCCATGATGCCCACGGTGAGGAAGGTCAGCTGGAAGGCGCCCAGCACCGTATCCACCCCGTCGTTACCCACTCCCGCGGTAAAGCCGCCGAGCAACGCACCGGCACAGGCCACCCCCAGGCTCAGGGACAACTGCGCTACCACCGACAGCAGGCTGTTGCCGCTGCTGGCGGCGGCATCGTCGAGGTCGATCAGGGTCACGGTATTCATCGCCGTGAACTGCAGCGAGTTGATCGCCCCCAGCACCGCCAGCATGCACAGCAGCAGCGGGTAGGGCGTCTGTTCGCTGACCAGCCCCATGCTTGCCAGCATCAGGCCCAGGGCCAGGGTGTTGCCGGTGAGCACAATGCGATAGCCCAGGCGCTCGATCAGCGGCCGGGCAATGGATTTGGCCAGCATCGCCGCGGCGGCCAGGGGCAGCATGCTCATGCCGGCCTGGGACGGCGAATAACCCAGGGCCACCTGCAGCAGCAAGGGCACCAGGAACGGCAAGGCGCCGCTGCCCAAACGGGCGAACAGGTTGCCGAGGATGCCCACGGCAAAGGTTCGCACCTTGAACAGCGACGGCGCGAACAGCGGGTTGTCGATATGCCCGGCGCGCAGCCAGTAGGCCGCCAGGCACGCCATCCCGCCGAACAGCAGCAGCATCACCCGCAGGTGGGGCAGGTGCAACTCGCCCAGGCCTTCCATGGCGATGGTGATCAGCACCATCGCTGCGCCGAACAGCAAAAAGCCCAGGCTATCGAAGCGTGTGCGCTCGCTGCCGCGCAGGTCGGGAATAAAGCGCCACACCGCGTAGCAGCCAACGGCGCCCACTGGCAGGTTGATCAGGAAGATCCAGTGCCAGGTCAGGTACTGCACCATCCAGCCGCCCATGGTCGGGCCGATCAGCGGACCCAGCAGCCCGGGGATGGTGATGAATCCCATGATCCGCACCAGTTCCGAGCGCGGGTAGGCGCGCAGCACAACCAGCCGGCCCACCGGCAGCATCAGGGCCCCGCCCAGGCCCTGGATCACCCGTGCGCCGTTGAGCATGCCCAGGGAATTGGAGAGGGCGCACAGCAAGGAGCCGATGCTGAACAGCAAGATGGCGCCAAAGAAGATCTTCTTGGTGCCGAAGCGGTCGGCGATCCAGCCCGAGGCGGGGATCAGCAGGGCTACGGTGAGCATGTAGGCGATGATCACCCCCTGCATGCGCAGCGGATCTTCCGCAAGGTCCTTGGCCATGGCCGGCAACGCCGTATTGAGGATGGTGCCGTCCAGGGATTGCATGAAGAAGGCGATGGCCACTACCCAGGGCACCCAGCGGGCGGTGGTGGCGTCAAGAGGCGGGCGTTCGGGCATGGGACCTCGATGTCAGTTCAGGTAGGAGCCGGCTTGCCGGCGAAGGACGCGCTGCATTCGGGCCGGGGCGTTGCATCGTTCGCTGGCAAGCCAGCTCCTACAGCTTTGCGGGCAGTTCCTACAGGGTCAGGGTCAGGCGGCTGACCAGTGCTCCGGGCAGATGCATCGAAGCGGTCTGGCGCTGGCCGTAGGTACTGGCCGACAGCAGAAGCTCTCGCTGTTCGGTCAGGGCCTCCAGTTGTGAACCCAGCAAGCTGTAGACGCTGTCGTCGAAGCGCATGGTGCTCACCGGTGCCTGGATCTCGCCGTTCTCCACCCAGAAGGTGGCGAAGCGGGTCATGCCGGTCAGGCGCGCCGCCGGCAGGTCCGAGTAGTTCAGGTACCACAGGTTGCTGATGTACAGGCCGGTGCCCAACTGCTTGAGAATCTCCTGTTGGGACAGCTGGCCCGCCAGCATGTTCAGCGCGCTGGGGTATTCGCCGCTGCCAGCGCCGTTGGTGGTCAGGCCATATTCGACGGCGCTGCGGGAGTTGATCAACTGGGCATTGGCGGCGCCCTGGCTGATCAGCGCCAGATCGCTGCGCGGGTAGCCTTCATCGGAGAACGCCGGGCTCAGGGAGCCGCTGACCTGCTCGTCCAGGGACACCAGCGGGCTGAGGCTGCTATCGCCGGCATAGAGCTTCTGCAGCGGGCTGTGCTTGCTGGCGATGGACTGGGCCGAGAAGCCGCCCCAGGCCAGCATGCCCATGATCTCTTCCAGGGCCGCCGGTGCCAGGTAGGCGCGATACTGCCCTGGCGCCAGGGTGCGCAGCGGCCGTCCGAGGAACTCCAGTTGCTGGCGCGCCTGGTCGAAGCGCTGGGCGAATTGCTCGCTGTTCCAGGCGTGTCCGGCGTAGCTGGCTTTCACCGCCTCGCCGTTGGCGTGGAACAGGCTGAAGTCGAAGTTGAAGCTATTGGCCTGATGCCAGCCGAAGGCCCCGTCGGAGCTGGCAAAACCACGGCTGATGGGGCCGGCAGCGTAGATGCCTACCAGATCCAGGCCGGCACCGGCGCGGCCGATTTCCTCCACCACCTGCTCGCTACCCGGCAGCGGGTGTTCCTGCACGTGATGGGAATGCCAGCCGGTGTGGTTGAGCATCAGGTACGGGTCCGCCGGCAGCAGTGGCAGGGTCTCGCGCAGTTGTTGCAGGCCTTCGGCCAGGCGCTGGCGATCAACGTCGGGGTCGTTGCTCAACGTGATGCTCAGATCGGCATGGCGACCGTCTTCGATCAGCTTGAAGTGCAGGCTGGCCTGTTGCACCTGGCCGGCCTGGCGCACCTTGGCGTGGTTGAAGCGGATGAACTCCGAGGACTCGGCGGCATAGCTCAGGGTGAACTGCTCCGACTCCTTGAGCGCGTCCTTCAGCCACTGCACCAGCACCTTGAACTGCTCGGCCTGATTCATTGTCCTGGTCATCAGGCGTCTCCTCCAAATACGTCAATCTTGCTGAACACGCAGGCCGGCGAAGCATGGCCGACGCGGATCACCTGGTTGGGTTCGCCCTTGCCACAGTTGGGCGTGCCCAGCACCTGGAAGGTGCTGCGATCGCCGACGGCGCTGAGGTTGCGCCAGAACTGTGCGGAAATCCCCCGGTAGTTGGGGTTCTTGACCACGCCCTTGAGTTCGCCGTTCTCGATCAACTGGCCCCACTCGCAACCAAACTGGAACTTGTTGCGGGCATCGTCGATGGACCAGGAGCGGTTGGTGGACATCAGGATGCCGTGCTCGATCTGGCCGATCAGTTGTTCCAGGGGCTGATCGCCGGGTTCGATATTGAGGTTGGCCATGCGGTCGATCGGTGCGCGATTCCAGCTGCTGGCGCGGCTGTTGGCAACGCCGTCGAGGCCACTGCGGTATTGCGACAGGGCGCCACCCAGGGGGCGTACCAACAGGCCCTCGCGAATCAGGAACTGCTTGCGCGCGGCCGTGCCGTCGTCGTCATGGCCATAGCTGGCCAGCTCCTCGGGGATTTCCGGGTCGAAGGTCACGTTGAGCAGGGACGAGCCGTATTGCAGGTGGCCGAAGTCTTCCTGTTTGACGAAGCTGGTACCGGCGTAGTTGCGCTCGTCACCGAGAATCCGATCCAGCTCCAGGGGGTGGCCGATGGACTCGTGGATCTGCAGCATCATCTGGTCCGGGGTCAACAGCAGGTCCCGGGGGCCTTGCGGGGTGTTCGGTGCCAAGAGCAATTGCAGGGCCTGATCGGCAACTCGTGGTGCTGCTCCCAGCAAGCCGCAGCGGTTGATCACGTCGCCAGCGCCCTGTTGACCGAAGTTCTCCCGGCCCAGGCTGCGGGTCTGGCTGTCGTTGCCGTCGTAGGCGGTGACGTCCAGGCCCGGGTAGACGAAGCGTTGTGCCTGGCGCAGCTCGGCGCCGGCGCTGTTGAGGTAGATCTGCTCGACCTGGGTGACGCCGATGCCTACCTGCCAGTTCACCAGGCGCTCGTCCTTGGGCACCGAGGCCGACTCGTCGCCCAGCAGTTGATAGCAGTCGCTGAGGGACGGGAAGGGCTGGTCCAGGTTTGGCGAAAGATAGTCTGCACGATGGCTGGACACCGGCTGTTCGCGCAGGTCCAGCAGGGCGTGGGCGGCAATCACCCGGGCCTGTTGTTCGGCCCGATCCAGGGCCGCTTGCAGGCCGCTTTGCGACAGGTCGTTGGTGGCCGCGTAGGCTTCCACGCCGCGCACCCGTACTGTCAGCATCGCGCCTTCGTCACGGCCCAGGCTCGGCGGTTCGGCGATATTCTTGCGCACCGACAGGTACTGGTCCGACTCGCGTACATAGCGCAGGGAAAAGAATTCGGCGCCCGTGCGCAAGGCAGCGAAGCGCTGCTTGAGCTGGGGGTGAAAGTCGAACATGGAGGACCTCCTTGTGAAAAGCGGGCGGCTCGCGGGCCTTATCGCCAGCAAACCGGCTCCTACAGGTATAGGCGGCGGTGGGCTCGGGATAAAGTCCGTGATGCAAAGGGGGTGGGGCAGGTTGCAGAACTGTAGCCGCTGCCGAAGGCTGCGATCAAGGACGCAATCCCTGAAACGGGATGATGCGCTGAGGAGCGGGAGAAAAGGCAGTGGCGCCAGTGCAGCAGAATAAGAATACAGGTGGGTAAATGGCGCCGACCGTTGCGGTCGGCGCCAACATCGCTTACTGCGCGGTCGGACCCACTTCACGCATCGGCTTGCCACGCACCGGGGCGTCGCCCGCTACGTAGTAGTCGGCCTTGCTGCGAGGCAGCGGCTGACGGCCACGGATCTTGTCGGCGATTTTCTCGGCCATCATGATCGTCGGCGCGTTGAGGTTGCCGGTGGTGATGATCGGCATGATCGAGGCATCCACCACACGCAGGCCTTGCATGCCGTGCACGCGACCCTGGCCATCCACTACGGCCATGTCGTCGGTGCCCATCTTGCACGAGCAGGATGGGTGGAACGCGGTCTCGGCGTGCTCGCGGATGAACGTGTCCAGTTGTTCATCGGTCTGCATCTCGATGCCCGGGCTGATCTCGCGACCACGGTAGGCGTCCAGGGCCGGCTGCTGCATGATTTCACGGGTCAGGCGGATGCCGTCGCGGAATTCCTGCCAGTCCTGCTCGGTGGCCATGTAGTTGAAGAGGATGCTCGGGTGCTGGCGTGGGTCCTTGGACTTGGCCTGCACGCGGCCACGGCTTGGCGAACGCATGGAGCCCATGTGTGCCTGGAAACCGTGCTCTTTCACTCCGTTGCTGCCGTTGTAGTTAATCGCTACCGGCAGGAAGTGGTACTGGATGTTCGGCCATTCGAATTCTTCGCGAGTACGGATGAAACCGCCCGCTTCGAACTGGTTGCTGGCGCCGATGCCGGTGCCCTTGAGCAGCCACTCGGCACCAATGGCCGGCTGGTTCCACCACAGCAGCGATGGGTACAGCGAGACAGGCTGGGTGCAGGCGTATTGCAGGTACAGCTCCAGGTGGTCCTGGAGGTTCTCGCCGACGCCCGGCAGGTCGTGGACCACCGGGATTTCGAGGCTTTCCAGGAGTTTGGCCGGGCCGACGCCGGAGCGTTGCAGCAGTTGTGGCGAAGCGATCGCGCCGCTGCACACCAGGACTTCCTTGCGGGCACGAGCTTCCACGCGCTCTTCGGTGCTGCCTTGCAGGTAGCTGACGCCGACGGCGCGCTTGCCTTCAAAGAGAATCTTGTCGCTCAGCGCGTGGGTGACGATGGTCAGGGTCGAGCGCTGCTTGGCCACGTCCAGGTAACCGCGGGCGGTGCTGGCGCGACGACCTTTAGGGGTGACGGTACGGTCCATCGGACCGAAGCCTTCCTGCTGGTAGCCGTTGAGGTCTTCGGTACGCGGGTAACCGGCTTGCACGCCGGCTTCGACCATGGCGTGGAACAACGGGTTGTTGCCAGCTTTAGGCGTGGTCACGCTGACCGGGCCGTCGCCACCGTGGTAGTCGTTGGCGCCGATGTCGCGGGTTTCCGCCTTGCGGAAATACGGCAGGCAATCCAGGTAGGTCCAGTCTTCCAGGCCAGGCAGCTTGGCCCAGCCGTCGTAGTCCATGGCGTTGCCGCGGATGTAGCACATGCCGTTGATCAGCGACGAACCACCCAGGCCCTTGCCGCGACCGCATTCCATACGGCGGCCGTCCATGTGTGGCTCGGCATCGGTTTCATAGGCCCAGTTGTAGCGACGGCCTTGCAGCGGGTACGCCAGTGCCGCCGGCATCTGGGTACGGAAGTCGAAGCGGTAGTCCGGGCCGCCGGCTTCCAGCAGCAGGACGGTGACGCCAGCGTCTTCAGTCAGACGGGTCGCCAGGGTGTTACCGGCGGAGCCGGCACCGATGATGATGTAATCGAATTCTTGGGCCATTAGAGCCTCCGTGGAGAGCTGCAAGCCTCAAGCTTCAAGCTGCAGGAAGCAGCGAAGCGGGCTTGGCGTGAATGGGGGGAGCAGGGCGGCAAGCAAAGCCTTGGCCTTTGCTTGCCGCTTACAGCTGCTTAGAACACCGAGGCGTAGTCGCCCAGTTCAACTTGCACCGACTTGATGCGGGTGAAGTTGTTCAGCGAGCTGATGCCGTTCTCACGGCCCACGCCCGATTGCTTGTAGCCGCCGACCGGCATCTTGGCGTCGGACTCGCCCCAGGCGTTGATCCAGCAGATACCGGCTTCCAGTTGATGGATGACGCGGTGGGCGCGGTTCAGGTCCTTGGTGACCAGGCCGGCAGCCAGGCCGAAGTCGGTGTCGTTGGCGCGACGGATCACTTCTTCTTCGGTCTCGTAGGTGAGGATCGCCATCACCGGGCCGAAGATTTCTTCACGAACGATGGTCATCTCGTCGGTGCAGTCAGTGAACACGGTTGGTGCCACGAAAGCGCCTTTGGCGAATTCGCCGTCGGTCAGGCGCTCGCCGCCGCAGAGGACGCGGGCACCTTCTTCTTTACCCTTGGCGATGTAGCCCAGCACGCTTTCCATGTGGGCGAAGCTCACCAATGGGCCGAAGTTGGTGTTTTCGTCTTCCGGGTTGCCGATGCGGATGCGGGCAACGCGCTCGGCGATCTTGGCTTCGAAAGCGGCTTTCAGGTGGCTCGGTACGAACACCCGAGTACCGTTGGTGCAGACCTGACCGGAGCTGTAGAAGTTGGCCATCATCGCGGTGTCGGCGGCGCGATCGAGGTCGGCGTCGTCGAAAATGATCAGCGGCGACTTGCCACCCAGTTCCATGGTCACGTCTTTCAGCGAAGAGCTGGAGGCGCTGGCCATGACTTTCTTGCCGGTATCGGTGCCGCCGGTGAAGGAGATCTTCTCGATGCGCGGGTGTTCGGTCAGCCAGGTGCCGACTTCACGGCCGCTGCCGGTCAGGACGTTGAACACGCCGTCCGGCAGGCCGGCTTCGGTGTAGATCTCGGCCAGTTTCAGGGTGGTCAGCGAAGTCACTTCACTCGGTTTGAAGATCATTGCGTTGCCAGCGGCCAGGGCCGGTGCGGATTTCCACAGGGCGATCTGGATCGGGTAGTTCCACGCGCCGATACCGGCAACCACGCCCAGCGGCTCGCGACGGGTGTAGACGAAGGAAGTGGTGCGCAGCGGGATCTGCTCGCCTTCGATGGCC
This sequence comes from Pseudomonas sp. Fl4BN1, assembly GCF_009908285.1. Lineage (GTDB taxonomy): Bacteria > Pseudomonadota > Gammaproteobacteria > Pseudomonadales > Pseudomonadaceae > Aquipseudomonas. The sequence continues at coordinate 11,851 of NZ_JAAARM010000002.1, read as the reverse complement.
GGGACCAGGCCAGCGTAGTATTCCAGCACGTCGGCGCCGGTAACGATGTCGACATAGCGCGTCTCGGAGTACGACTTGCCGGTGTCCAGAGTCTCCAGGGCGGCCAGCTCGTCGTTGCGCTCGCGGAGGATTTCCACAGCGCGACGCAGGATGCGCGAACGCTCCATGGCGGTCATCGCGGCCCAGATCTTCTGGCCTTTTTCAGCGCTGACCACGGCGCGTTCAACGTCTTCCTTGGTCGCACGTTGCACTTGTGCGAGAACTTCACCATTGGCCGGGTTGATGGCATCGAAAGTGACGTCGCTGCCGGCGTCGGTGTAGCCGCCATCGATGTAGAGTTTTTGCAGTTCGAAACGGGCCATAGTGTCCTCGCAAGTGCATTAAGTAGTTGGCTTGACCACTGCAGGCGCCCTGAAGTTCGGGGCGCACTGATCAGTGGCGTCAGGGGCCGAGCGTCTTTAGTTGTGCTCTAGCGCTCCTGCTTAGCCAGTTGGAAATCCATGTATTCGTAAGCGATCTGTTGCGCCTGCTCGGTGTCGAAAGCGTCTCCCGACAGCGCGCCGCGCAACCACAAACCGTCGATCAGGGCTGCCAGACCGCGGGCTGCGCTGCGTGCTTCATCCAGCGCCAAGACGCGGCGGAACTGGCAACACAGGTTGGAATAAAGGCGGTGATCGTTGATCCGCTGCAACCTGTGCAATGACGGGTGGTGCATGCTGGTGGCCCAGAAGGCCAGCCAGGTTTTCATTGCCGGTCCATTGACCTGGCTGGCGTCGAAGTTGCCTTCGATGATCACCTGCAGATGTGCCCGCGGGCTGTCATCTGTCAGCGCCTGACGGCGCTCGGTGACGTTCTCTATCAGGACATTCATCAGGTACCGCATGGTCGCGGCAATCAGGCCGTTCTTGTCCTGAAAGTAGTGACTGATGATGCCGTTCGAGACACCGGCCAAACGGGCGATCAGCGCAATGCTGGCGTCCCCCATTCCGACCTGATCGACCGCTTGCAGCGTGGCTTCGATCAATTGCTGGCGGCGTATGGGTTGCATACCGACCTTGGGCATCTGCTACCTCTCCTTAGGCCTGTCGATGGGCGTCATACGCCTGTCGACTTGTGGGCCAGTCTATTTTGTTTTGATTGAACGTTCAATCAACAAAGAATAAGATCTGCGACAAATCGTCGCTACCTGGGAAGTTTTCCCTACCCGTAGATGGCGGGAAAACGACCTCCGAAATAATCCCAAAGCTTACATGTGGCATGGCGTGGACCGGCAAGAGAACGGACGTGTTGAAGGGGCAGGATGCTCTGGGGGCCAGGCGATGAGCTGCAGTTTCGCGACCAACCTTCGATGCGGCTACGCCACGCGAGTTTTGCGGTTTCGGGTTTTTTCGGGGTGTCTTTATATCACCCGACGATCGGCTGCCAACTAACCGATTGGTCGAGTGCCGTGTTGCCTTGTGTCCTTCTCTCGCACTGCCTGGAGCATCTGTGCAATGAGTTCTGCCTCTCTTATAAAGACCCCACCGGAAAAGGTGCGGGTCAACGGTTGGGTGTTCTACACCTCGACCGCGCTGATCCTGTTGTTGACCAGCATTCTGATCATCGCCCCGCAAGAGGCCGGCAGATTGCTGGGTATCGCCCAGGCCTGGTTGTCCCGCAGCTTCGGCTGGTACTACATGGTGGTGATCGCCGCCTACCTGGTGTTCGTGGTGGGCCTGGCATTCTCTTCCTACGGCAAGCTCAAGCTGGGCAGCAAGGATGACACCCCGGACTTCAGCTACGGCGCTTGGGCCGGCATGCTGTTTTCCTCCGGTATCGGTATCTCGCTGCTGTACTTCGGCGCGTCCGAGCCCCTGGACCACTACTTCAACCCGCCCGAAGGCGTGGCCGGCAGCAACCTGGCGGCGCGTCAGGCGGTGCAGCTGACATTCCTGCACTGGGGTCTGCACGGCTGGGCGATTTATGCCTTGGTCGGCCTGGCGGTAGCCTACTTTGCCTATCGGCATAACCAGCCACTGGCCCTGCGTTCGGCGCTGTACCCGCTGGTGGGCGAGCGTTGGGTGAAAGGCGCGGCCGGTCACGCGGTGGATGGCTTTGGCATGTTCGTGACCCTGCTGGGCCTGGTGACCAACCTGGGCATCGGCTCGATGCAGGTGTCTTCCGGTCTGGAAAACCTGTTCGGCATGGAACACAGCAACACCAACCTGCTGATCGTGATCATCGTCATGAGCACGGTGGCGACCATCGCTGCGGTTTCCGGCGTGGAGAACGGCATTCGCCGCCTGTCCAACCTGAACATCGTGCTGTTCAGCGGCCTGCTGATTTTCGTGCTGCTGTTTGGCCCGACCTTGCACCTGCTTAACGGCTTTGTGCAGAACATCGGCGACTACCTCAACGGTGTAGTGCTGAAGACCTTCGACCTTTATGTGTACGAAGGCGACAGCGCCAAGTCTGACCGCTGGTTGGGCCTGTGGACCCTGTTCTACTGGGCCTGGTGGATTTCCTGGGCACCATTCGTGGGCATGTTCATCGCGCGTATTTCCCGTGGCCGCACCGTGCGCGAACTGGTGGCGGGCGTGCTGCTGATTCCCCTGGGCTTCACGTTGGCCTGGCTGTCGATCTTCGGTAACTCGGCACTGGACCTGGTGATGAACCATGGGGCGGTGGAACTTGGCAAGACGGCACTCGAGCAGCCGTCCATGGCCATCTACCAACTGCTTGAGCATTACCCAGCGTCGAAGATTGTGATCGGTGTGTCGATTTTCGTCGGCTTCGTGCTGTTCCTGACCCCGGCCGACTCTGGCGCGGTGATGATGGCCAACCTGTCCTGCAAGGGCGGCAACGTTGACGAAGACGCGCCGCACTGGCTGCGGATCTTCTGGTCGGTGGTGATCACCCTGGTGACCATCGGTCTGCTCTTTGCCGGCAACTTCGAAGCCATGCAAACCATGGTGGTGCTGGCGGGGCTGCCGTTCTCGGTGGTGCTGGTGTTCTTTATGTTCGGCTTGCACAAGGCCATGCGCCAGGACGTGCAGATCGAACAGGAGCAGGCGCAACTGGCTGAACGCGGGCGTCGTGGTTTCAGCGAGCGCCTGACCGCCCTCGATCTGCAACCGACGCAGTCGGTGGTCCAGCGCTTCATGGATAAAAAGGTCACTCCGGCCCTGGAAGAAGCTGCAGTGCTGCTGCGTACCCAAGGCCTGGACGTGCAGACCTTGCTCGGCAAGTCCAAGCACTGCATGGGCGTGCGGATCGAGATGGAAGAGGGCAACCCTTTTGTCTACGAAGTGAGCCTGGACGGCTACCTGGCCACGCCGAGCGAGTCGACCGAGGCTGAGGAAGAGCGTACGCGCTATTACCGCGCCGAGGTGTACCTGCACAACGGCAGCCAGGAATACGACCTGATGGGCTTCACCCAGGAGCAGATCACCCGAGATGTGCTCGATCAGTTCGAAAGCCATCGGCAGCTCCTTGGCCGTGTCTATAGCTGAGTGAAGTCACGGGCCGCTCCCGATGGAGCGGCTCCACCGGATGTAGGAGCCGGCTTGCCGGCGACGGCGCCCTCAAGGGTGCTGCAAGGCTTCAGGGCCTCTTCGCTGGCAAGCCAGCTCCTACAGAAGGTGGTGTGTCGTTAAAGCAAAACGCCGCGATTGCTCGCGGCGTTTTTGTGTCTGCTGCTTAACCCAGGTTCTTGCCGAGCAGGGCGTGGTAGAGCTCGCTGTCGCCGAGAATTCCCACCACCTTCTGGTTGTCGTGGAGCACCAGTTTGTTGCCGGTCTGGTAGCGGATCTGCAGGGCGTCGCGCATGCCGATGTTGGAATCCACCAGGGTCGGGCGCCGTCCCAGCTCCTCCACCGCTTGCCCCGGAATCCAGTTCTGCAGGTCCATCTGCGAGCCATTGCGCCGCGCGCCCTTGATGGTGTTGCCTTCCGCCAGGTCCAGCCAGGAGTCGCCGCCCGGGTCCAGGCATACCGAACCGTTGACCCGCTTGCAGTTGTCCAGGGTGCGCATCAGGCTGCGCCCGCAGAGCACGTTCAACGGGTTGGTGTGGGCGACGAAGGTGCGTACATAGTCGTCGGCCGGGTTGAGGACGATCTCTTCCGGTTTGCTGTACTGGATGATCCTGCCGTCTTTCATGATGGCGATGCGGCTGCCGAGCTTCAGGGCCTCGTCCAGGTCGTGGCTGACGAACACGATGGTCTTGCTCAGCTTGCGTTGCAGCTCCAGCAACTCGTCCTGCAGGCCTTGGCGGATCAGTGGGTCGAGGGCCGAGAAGGGTTCGTCCATCAGCAGGATATCTGCGTCCATCGCCAGGGCGCGGGCCAGGCCCACACGTTGCTGCATGCCGCCGGAAAGCTCGTCGGGTTTCTTGTTGCGCCACTGGGTCAGGCCCACCAGCTCAAGCTTCTCATCCACCAGCTTGCGCCGTTCCTTTTCCGGCCGGCCCTGCATCTCCAGGCCGAAGCTGATGTTTTCCCGCACCGTCAGCCAGGGCATCAGGGCGAACTTCTGGAACACCATGGCGATGCGCTGGGTGCGCATCATTTTCAGTTCGGCGGGGCTGCAAGAGGCAATGTCGATCTGCTTGCCTTCGTGCTCGACGAACAGCTTGCCGCGGCTCACGGTGTTGAGGCCGTTGATGCAGCGCAGCAAGCTCGACTTGCCGGAGCCTGAGAGGCCCATCAGCACGCAGATCTCGCCCTTCTCGACATCCAGGCTGGCGTTTTCCACGCCAACGATCTGCCCGGTCTTCTTCAGGATCTCGTTGCGGGTCATGCCCTGGTCCAGCAGCTTGAGCGCCTCGCGCGGGTCCTTGGAGAAAATCACGTCGACCTTGTCGAAGCGGATAATGCTCATGCGTCACCTCCTACTTTGGCTTCAGGTTGCTTGCAGATGCGGTCGAGCATGATCGCCAGCAGGACGATCGCCAGGCCGGCTTCAAAACCCAATGCAATATCGGCAGTGTTGAGTGCGTTGACCACCGGCTTGCCCAGGCCATCGGCGCCCACCAGGGCGGCGATCACCACCATCGACAGCGACAGCATGATGCACTGGGTGATACCGGCGGCGATGCTCGGCATGGCGTGGGGCAGTTCAATGCGCGACAACAACTGACGGCGCGAGCAGCCAAAGGCTTTGCCGGCATCCATCAACTCTTGTGGAACATCGCGAATGCCCAGGTAGGTCAGGCGAATCGGTGCCGCGATGGCGAACACTACGGTGGAAATCAACCCGGGCACCACGCCCAGGCCGAACAGGGTCAGGGTCGGGATCAGGTAGACGAAAGTGGGTACGGTCTGCATCAGGTCGAGCACTGGACGCATCATCGTATAGAACAGCGGCTTGTGGGCGGCGACGATCCCCAGGGGCACGCCGATGACCACGCAGACCAGGGTGGCGAACAGGACCTGGGCCAGGGTTTCCATGGTTTCCTGCCAGTACCCCAGGTTGAGGATCAGCAGGAACGACAGCACGACAAATACAGTCAGGCCCCATTTGCGCTGGATCAAGTGCGCGAGCAGGGCGATCAGGCCGATCAGGGCCAGGGGGTTGAACCAGGTCAGCGCGAACGTCACGCCGTGGATCATGGTTTCCAGGGTGGTAGCGATCGCGTCGAAGATGTAGGCGCCGTGCTTCGTCAACCACTCTACGAAAGCTGCGATGTACTGGCCCAAGGGGATTTTCTGATCAGTCAGCATGGTATTGAACGTCCGCATGCAAGGAAAAAACAGCCCGGGCGGGCGAACCCACCCGGCGTAAGCGCGCTACTTATTAATTAGAGGCCTGCTCAAGCTTGGCTTTCACGGCTGCAAGGCCGGGTTTACCGTCAATGGTGGTCACGCCAGCGAGCCATGTATCGAGCACCTGTGGGTTGTTCTTCAGCCAGGCCTTGGCGGCCGCGTCAGGCTTCATCTTGTCGTCCAGAACGTTACCCATCAGGGAGCTTTCCATGTTCAGGGTGAACGACAGGTTCTTCAGCAACTGGCCGACGTTGCTGCATTCGCTGGTGTAGCCCTTGCGGGTGTTGGTGTAGATGGTCGCCTGGCCGAAGTTGGGGCCGAAGAACTCGTCACCCCCGGTCAGGTACTTCATCTTGAAACGGGTGTTCATCGGGTGCGGTTCCCAGCCCAGGAACACCACCGCGGTGTCGCGGCGCTGGGCGCGTTCGACTTGCGAAAGCATGCCCGCCTCACTGGATTCCACTACCTTGAAGCCGGCGTCCTTGAGGCCGAAGGCGTTCTTGTCGATCATCGTCTGGATGGTGCGGTTGCCGTCGTTGCCCGGCTCGATGCCATAGATCTTGCCGTCCAGTTCCTTCTTGAACTTGACCAGGTCGGAGAAGTCTTTCAGGCCCTTGTCGTACAGCGCCTCAGGCACTGCCAGGGTGTACTTGGCGTTCTCCAGGTTGGCGCGCACGGTTTCCACGGTGCCGGCATCACGGTACTGCTTGATGTCGTTTTCCATGGTCGGCATCCAGTTGCCGAGGAAGATGTCCATGTTCTTGCCGTCGGCCAGGGACTTGTAGGTCACCGGCACGGAAATCATCGTGGTCTTGGTCTTGTAGCCCAGGGCGTTGAGCACGACGCTGGTGGTGGCGGTGGTCACGGTGATGTCGGTCCAGCCGACATCGGAGAAGTTTACGGTGCTGCATTGCGCCGGTTCTGCAGCTTGTGCCAGAAGCGGCAGACTCAGCGTGGCGGCCAACAACAACGACGGGGAACCTTTCATCGGGGAGACTCCTGGATGTTTTTCTGGCGGCGTTTGGACCGCGCTTATAAGTGTGGCGGTTGGTGTGTCGGGAACAGCTCTACCACCGTGCCTTGCAATCGAGTCGAGACTGATCATGTACCAGTGAAAATCTGTCGCCTACAGGGTGCGTCGTATCCAGTACAGGGAGGGTCGCATCCAGTGTCGGTGAGGTCGCTTACAGTGTTTTTCTGCAATTTTTCCTGCATCTGAGCCGCAAAAGCGCCCAAAACTCGAGCGTTGCGCCTGGCGGCGTTAGTGGGCATGAGTGGGTCGGTGTCAGACGTCGTGGGACTCGTTAAAAGCCTGATGATGCGCCCTTCTCGGCGGATTGCAGCTTGAGCGTAGCAGCTCCGTCAGCGGGCGTTTTTGGCGTCTGGACTGTGCTCAACGAGGGGTTTTGCAGTAATGGCTATCAGTGTTTTCGACTTGTTCAAGATCGGCATCGGTCCCTCCAGTTCCCACACCGTCGGGCCCATGCGCGCAGCGGCGTTGTTCGTCCAGGCATTGAAGGAAAAACACCTGCTGGAACAGGTACGGCGGGTCGAGGTGCAACTCTTCGGTTCGCTGTCCGCCACCGGCATCGGCCACGGCAGCGACAACGCGGTGATCATGGGGTTGATGGGGGAGTGGCCGGACGCGATCGATCCTTCGTTGATCGGCACCCGCATCGAGCGGCTGCGGGAAACCGACACTCTGTTGCTGGACGGTCGCCTGCCGGTGGCTTTCATCTGGTCCCGGGACATGCGCCTGGTGGATGAAAACCTGCCCTTTCACCCCAACGCCATGACCCTGGTAGTGGAAGGCGAGGGCGGTGAGTTGCACCGCGATACCTACTATTCGGTGGGCGGCGGTTTTGTCGTCGACCAGGCCCAGGCCAGCAGTGGCGTGGCGGACCTGGATCGCAGCGAACTGCCTTACGACTTTTCCAGTGCGGCGCAATTGCTCAGCCTGTGTCAGGAGCACAACCTGCGGGTCGCCGAACTGATGCTGGCCAACGAGAAGGTCTGGCGCCCTGAGGAGGAAATCCGCGACACGCTGATGACGCTCTGGCGGGCCATGCAGGATTGCGTCGAACAGGGGCTCAAGCACGAAGGCATCCTGCCCGGCGGGCTCAATGTGCGGCGGCGTGCGGCCAAGCTGCACCGCAGCCTGCAGGAGTTGAACAAGCCCAATGTGATCGGCTCGACCTTGAGCGCCATGGAGTGGGTCAACCTGTTCGCCCTGGCGGTGAACGAGGAAAACGCCGCCGGCGGCCGCATGGTAACTGCCCCCACCAATGGCGCGGCCGGGATCATTCCGGCGGTGCTGCATTACTTCATGAAGTTCAGCGAGGAAGTGACCGACGCCAACGTGGTGGACTTTTTCCTGGGTGCGGCAGCGATCGGCATCTTGTGCAAGAAGAACGCTTCGATCTCCGGCGCCGAAGTGGGCTGCCAGGGGGAGGTGGGCTCGGCCTGCGCCATGGCGGCGGCCGGGTTGGCGGAGATTCTGGGGGCGACGCCTGCGCAGTTGTGCAACGCGGCGGAAATCGGCCTGGAACATAACCTCGGCCTGACCTGTGATCCGGTGGGCGGGCTGGTCCAGGTGCCCTGCATCGAGCGCAACGCGATTGCCGCGGTCAAGGCGATCAATGCCGCACAGATGGCCTTGCGCGGTGATGGCCAGCACTTCATTTCCCTGGACCGGGTCATACGCACCATGCGTGATACCGGGGCGGATATGCACGACAAGTACAAAGAGACCTCTCGCGGCGGGTTGGCGGTGAGTGCCGTCGAGTGTTGAGTGCGCGCAGGGGATAGGCACCGGGTGCCGACGAGTTGGCTTCGACAGAGGCGCACGCGCTCAAATTGTTCACGAATCGAGGGCGCGCCACCTTTTAGCGCGTCGTGAATAGACAAGTTGTTATGGCGGCCGACGAGCGTTCGCGTTCGTCGGCCGGCTGTGCTTGGAGTGACACTTGCCATGCAAGGCGCGATACAGCGCTCGCGCAAGTGCTACCTAACTGCTCACAGCTGCAACCCCCGCCGGTGGCCAGGTTTCTCGAGCGCTTCTAATCCGCACATTGACAAGGGCTATGTAGACACGTCGCGACGTCGTTTTCAGGAGTTATTGAATGCCCATTCAACTTTAGGCATGGCAATTGCTCTGTGAATCTCAAGCCCGCCTCTGTTGAGCAGCAGGGCACATAAAAAGAGCCTCCGCCTGAGGCCATCACCCGCTTTGTGTGAGGAGATATCGCGATGACGTCGTTCAACTCCGGGGCCCAACCCCAGAACCGTGCGCCTCAATCCATCGGCTTTCTGCTGCTGGACAATTTCACGCTGATTTCCCTGGCCTCCGCAGTCGAACCCCTGCGCATGGCCAACCAACTGTCCGGCCGCGAGCTGTATCGCTGGACTACCCTCAGCGTCGATGGCGGGCAGGTCTGGGCCAGTGACGGTCTGCAAATCACCCCCGACGCCGCCATGCACAAAGCCCCTAGCCTGGACACCGTGATCGTCTGCGGTGGCATCGGCATCCAGCGCACCGTGACCCGTGAACATGTCTCATGGCTGCAGAGTCAGGCCCGCCAGTCCCGGCGCCTGGGCGCCGTGTGCACCGGCAGCTGGGCCCTGGCCTGTGCCGGCCTGCTGGACGGTTTCGATTGCAGCGTGCACTGGGAATGCCTGGCGTCGATGCAGGAAGCTTTTCCTCGGGTGGCCATGAGCACCCGCCTGTTCACCCTCGATCGCAACCGTTTCACCAGCTCCGGCGGCACTGCGCCGCTGGACATGATGCTGCACCTGATCAGCCGTGATCACGGCCGTGAACTGTCGGCGGCGATCTCGGAAATGTTCGTCTACGAGCGCATCCGCAATGAGCAGGATCACCAGCGTGTTCCGCTCAAGCACATGCTCGGTACCAACCAGCCCAAGCTGCAAGAGATCGTTGCGCTGATGGAGGCCAACCTCGAAGAGCCGATCGATCTCGACGAACTGGCGGTGTATGTCGCAGTGTCGCGTCGTCAACTGGAGCGCCTGTTCCAGAAGTACCTGCATTGCTCGCCATCGCGCTACTACCTCAAACTGCGCTTGATCCGCGCCCGGCAACTGCTCAAGCAGACACCGATGTCGATCATCGAAGTGGCTTCGGTCTGTGGTTTCGTCTCTACACCGCACTTTTCCAAGTGCTACCGCGAGTACTTCGGCATTCCGCCGCGGGATGAGCGTATCGGCTCCAACACCACCCAGCAGGTGGCGATGATGCCGCTGCCGCAGGCCATGGTCCTGGCGCCGTTGTCCGGCCCGCTGTCGGCCCTGAGCCAGGCGCGCAACGAGTCGACCTTCGCCAGCGTGCGTCTGTAGTCAAAGACGTTTTTTGAAATACACCACGCGTTCGGTTTCTTCGAAGCCCAGCGCGTGGTGCAGATTCTGGCTGAGCAGATTATCCAGGCCGGTGTCTGACGCGATCTCCACACATCCCGACTGTCGTCCCCACTGGCTGACCTGCTCGATCAGTTGCTGGGCAACGCCCCGGCGCCGGTGCTCGGGTGCTACATAGATCCCTTCGAGAAATACCACCGGCGAGCTGTCGGTTCCGTTGACATAGTCGTGACGCAACGCCGCCTCGGCCAGGCCGATGACCTCACCGCTCTCGGCAAAGGCCAGCCAGCAGCCGTAGCGCTGGGGCTCGGCCAGCATCTGCTGGATTTCGGCCCGGTGCTCGTCTGGCGGACAGTCGGGCCACAGGCCCTGGCGCAATTGCAGCCAGCCGGATGGTTCGGCGGATAAGCCGGTTTGAATGCGGATCATGAGCGCTTGCCTGTGTTTGCCGGAGATCGGCGCACTCTAGCAATCCGTTCAGGATCCAGGGAAATTCACGCGCGTTTTTGCTGCAGGTGCTCGGCCAGGGCCGGTAGCAACTGGCGGTCTATAGCCTGGCGCACTGCCGGAAGAATCGTCGCGTTGCCGGTGAGCATCTGCTCCACCATGCCCTTGAGCGCCTTGGCCCGCGCATCACTCAAGCCGCGTACCGCACATTCACAGGCCTGCTCGGCACTGGCGCCTGCGGGCATCTCGAAACCCAGGGCCCGGAGTTGTCCCAGCAGGTCGTCCTGATCAATCAAATCCGCATGCATCATGACTCTTATCCTTATTCAGGGAGCGTGGTCGTCAGTCGATTCTGGTAGGCCATCCCGGCGGCGGCAAGGGTAGATTGTCGCGATGGCCTGTTTACCTATGAACAGGTCGTTTTCGGCTAACTCGATGGTAAATAGCCGGTTGCCAGCGCGCTTGGAAAAGGCTGTGCTATTCAGTCTCGCGGGGCTTGCTTGTGATGGCTCGGGCTTGCATAAGGGTAGGCAATGAGCGGTCCTGTCGCTCAAGGACACACTGCGCACGCGGTGGATGTTTGGCAGGATGGCCGCTGGGGCGGAAAACATGGAGCTGTAGTCGATGAAAGTGATGTTCAGAGTGTGTTTGGCCTGTTGGTTCTGGATGTTTTCCAGCGCGGTTTCGGCATCCCCCGAGTGCGCCGATTTCCTGCGGGCCATGGCCGATCCCCCGAAGTCCCTGGAGTTTTTCCGCTGTGAGTCGGAGCCGAAGCATCAGGGGGCACCGCTGACCGCCAGCTACAGAGTCAAAGGTAAGGATGCCCACGAGGTCGAGCGGTATCTGCAGCAGGAAATGGGCTTGGAGGGCGAGCTGAAGTTTGTCTGCTGTGGCTGGGAAACGGCGGGGTTCATCTCCTATAGAGACAAAGCCACCGGCCGTCAGTATCAGTTCGGCATGGGCTCTGAAGAGACGCCCTATAACCAGCGGCTGGAGTGGGACAAGATCGGCTATTTCTATGTGACGGTGGTGCTGTACACCGAGGAGATTTGAAGGCGTACCAGTGGCCTTAATACCTATGGGCAGGTCGTTTTCGGCTAACTCGCAGCAAGGCAGAGTGGGCAGACTGCAAGCAGCTGGCGTCGTGTGGGTTTGGTCACCTTCTCACCGCTGCTCCTCAGAAGTAGTCCCTGCCTCGATCCTGTCACGGCTTGATCGGGGCTTTTTTTTGCCTGTGGAAGGCTCGCCGGCAAGTTTCGCCGGCAAGCCGGCTCCTACGGGGGAGCCGGGGG
>NZ_JAAARM010000029.1 GCF_009908285.1 Pseudomonas sp. Fl4BN1 | reverse complement strand
CTCTTTTCGGTCACTTGATTGACTGCTTGGATTTTGAATTCTTCGGGGTAACGCGGGTTGCTCATGGCACCTCCTAATTGGCCTCAGTTTAAGGCAAAGAGGTGTCTACGAAACCCGGGGCGATTCAATGTGCTGGTACGACTACCGACGGTGAACGTCAGTGCTCTGGCCTAGCTGCTGCAGCACAGCTGGGTATCCGCCGGCTAGGTGTAATGCCCGCTGGCTTACGAACCGGGTGAAAAATGGCGAAACTGTTACTCTTCAACTGTGCTACATTGTATGTCGCATGAGGAGTTTCAAATATGTCGATCAAGCCCACTACGACAATACGCATCGACCTAGACGTCAAGAGATGCGCCGGCGAGGTGTTCGACTCGATTGGCATCAGCATGTCCGCCGCAATTAATAGTTTTCTTAAAGCGGTGGTTCGCGAGGGCACCATGCCATTTGATATGAAAATAGAACGTCCAAAACTAGACTCTAAATCCGGAAATGCGACACTCAATCATGCGTTTATCGTCAAGAAGGATGAGTTCTATACGCAGTATGAGGACGTCGCTAGAGAAATGGTGAAGCATCGAGAGCAACTAAAGGGAAAGACCATACTTTGTAACTGTGATGACCCTTTTGAATCGGCCTTCTTCCGGTTCTTTGTGCTTCATTTCAACAACATCGGGCTAGCGGGGCTGACATCCACATGCTACGCGAGCTCTCCAATCGCAGGGCAGGAGTATCCACTAGAGGGGGGGCCGGGCGCCTACAAGGCGGTAGTAACCGAAGTACCTGACGAAACGCTTGTGAGGCCAGACGGTTCGCTGGATTTAGAGTCCTTGTTTGCTATGCCAGGCAACTCCCTAGTGTATCTTGCAGGTGATGGCGATTTTCGGTCCGACGAATGCGAAGCTTTGCTTGAGGGCGCAGATGTAGTGGTCACCAATCCACCCTTCAGCCTCTTCCGCGAGTACATTAGCCTGCTGGAGCGTCACGAAAAGTATTTCATTATCCTTGGAAACATGAATGCTGTGACGTACAGGGAGGTTTTTCCCCTCTTTCGTGACGATAAAGTCTGGTATGGGGAATCCATACGCTCCGGGGATCGTAAATTTTATGTGCCTGATAGCTACCCGCTAAACGCGGCTGGCTGTGGTATAGACGAGAGAGGGCGACGCTTCATCCGGGTGAAGGGCGTACGCTGGTTTACCAACTTGGACACTAGCAGGCGGCACGATCCCATAGTATTGACTCGACGATATACGCCGGAAGAGTACCCACATTACGAGAACTACGATGCTATCGACGTTGGGCGCACCCAAAATATTCCTATCGACTACGACGGGATCATGGGCGTGCCGATCACTTTCCTAGACAAATACAGTCCTGATCAGTTCGAGATCGTTATGCTTGCCAACGGTAACGCGCGCAGCAACGTACCTGCTAAGACTCTTGCAAGGGTTGGGTATCGTCCGCATCCTGAGGACAAGGGAGGTGTCGGTATCATAAACGGTCGGCGCGTATATGTAAGAATTCTGATCCGCAGGAAATCCTCATGAGCTGTGTAATGCGCGTACCTTGCGCATATCAGGGCGGCAAGCAGCGCGTAGCGGCTCAGATCGTCGACCATCTGCTCAAGGCCGCCCCAGGGCCGGACTCGCGATTCTACGACCTGTGCTGCGGATCTGGCGCGGTGTCAATCGAGCTGGTTAACAGAGGGGTCGATCCATCACGCATTTGGATGCTCGACATCAGCTCTTGGGGGGCCTTCTGGTCAGCGATTGGATCCGGTATGTTCAATATGGACGTGTTTGATCGATTTTTGTCAGAGCTGCCGATTGATAAGCGCGATCTTAAGGCTCACATGTTGTCGTTATCGGCGCTCCCGGTAGGTGACCATGAGGTAGAATTTTATCCGGTACTTCAGGCCTGCTCCTTTGGTGGAAAGCAAATTTTTCGCAACGGAGAACGTTGGGCGAATGCGTGCTTTCGGGACTACTGGGAACCAACCGCGACTAGCATACGCCGCAGCCCTGCGAATCCAATGCAACCCTCTTCAGCCGAGCTGCGTCGCAGAATCGATGCGCTCGTGACTGGAATGAAAGGAGTGACCTGTCTCAACATGGATATCATGACGATCCTAAGTGACCCCTTTCCCAGCAATGCTGTCGTGTATATAGACCCGCCATATCAAAGCACGACAAGGTATGCGTTCAGCTTCGATGTAACATCGTTCATAAACCGCTTTCGCGAAGCAAACCAGGTCCCTTTGTTCGTTTCCGAAGGAGCTCCGTTGAGTGACAACGCTGTGATGCTCAAGTTCGGGGGAGCAAACGGCGGCATTAGCGGAATTCGGAAAGTGAAACACCAGGAATGGCTAAGTCGCCTCTAGAGCAGGCCAAGCTGCCTAGCTTGATTTGTTCTCCCGTTTCGGGCCGTGATTCTTGAAACTTCCCGGAAGTTTTCAAGCTCAGACTCTGGAAATACAGACATAAAGTAGTAATCATCCTGAATCTTAGCAAAGGTAATTATCTTGAATTGCAAGTAGAGCAGTAGCTCACCTTTGGCACCATAGCGCTCAGCTTCGGCAGTGTTAAGGTCTTTAAAAGTTTCGGTAATCTTAACTTTAGAAGAGTTTTCGCCTTTTATTTGGAGTCTCCACGTACCATTTGCCTTTTCTCCATCAGGAAAGAGTATGGTGTTGCCTGCGTAGTCAACCCCCTCGAAGTTAATGGTAATATCTTTACCCTTAGCAGTATCTGTAGGATTTAGACCAAAAAACATGACCCCGCCTTGCATGAACCCTGGTTCGCCAAGATCAAAATAGGTCCCTGTGGGGTCCCCGCTCTCAACCAGAGACTTCATTGACAGATCAAGGATATTTCGTGATCCGCCAGTCATCTTCCTGGTTTCAAACCAAATAGTCTGATCCGCATCACTTTGGGGTGGTGAGATAGGACTTGCTGGGGCAGCGAATACCGAGGCCGCTTTCTTGCTCTTCGGTATGGTAAGGCGAGGTAGCTTTGCAGGGGCACCGTCACCGAATAGACGCCCCAGAGCTCCATCCTGTGTGGCAGCTTTCGCTCGGCGTATTTGCTCGATCGCTTCGTTAAAGATGTAGCCGTTTTGGAGGAGCTTATGTATGTCGTCTTGTGCGCCTATCGACATGAATGAGTCTTTGAGTAAGGTTAGATTCTCGATGTAGTCATCCAACCCCTTCAGTATTTTCACGTCATTGGCCCCCGATCCATCTACCGGGATGAGTACTGAGCTTTCGAAGTTAGTCCACAGGCCGCCTCCGGTCAAATTGTGTGAGCCAACCACTAACAGTCCCTTGTCCTTACCCACAAATTGGTAGATTTTTGGATGGAATGTTTGGCCTGTTTCAGAGTGGACAACATTCAACGAATCAGTATGAAGTAGCAAAGCTGTAAGAGCTTCGTACGACGTCCCGCCTAGGTCGACGCCGACGTAAACATTTACCTTCCCCCCCTGTTTTCTGAACCTTTCGAGCGAGTCCTTGATTCTGAGAACGCCGCTGTTCTTTGCGAAGGCGACCGCGATGTTCAGGGTGTGATAGTCCGATGAGTCGAGCAGCTCGATCAAACGGTTTCCAAGCTGCCCGGTAAAGGGCTGGTTCATAAGCTCCATTAATTTCTCCTTTGAATGAGCGTTCTGGGCGTCACTAGATGGTGTCAGACGTCTGCGCGGTGCGGTATTTGGGGAAGGTCGAGCAGACTCAGAATTGTTGGCCGGCATCAGCCACTATTTTACGGGTGCGAATAACTAGAACGTTACCGCATTTCGGGCATTTCCGATTGGCTGTTTTTTAGGTTTTGCACGTGCTCGCGGTGGTAGGTATGCGCATCCAGTTGCCAGTGAGCAAACAGCCGCAGCAAGAGTTCGCAGCCATCACCCATGGCCCAAGGCGACTTTAATCGCGTGATGTGCAGCATGGGTGGAATAAACCAGCTCAGCATGTCCCATGACCTGCACGATAATCGGCGTGAAATCCATTTCTAAACTATCCAAAATATTTAGATAATCTGGATAGTACTGAAATTAAGAGTAATTGAGCGAGACTATTGAACTGCCCCTTATGCGCTAACTCGTACCGCAAGTCAGCGATAGGTAGCGTTTCGGCCATAGCCTCTTCATAGAGCGCTTCAAGGTACTCTTGCATGGCACGGGTGCTTTAACCAAGCCGGCGTCCATGCGGCGATCCAGCACTTCATTGAACAACCAGTGAAACAGATCGCTGCCCCGAAAACGGCCGTGTCGGTTCTTGGAAAACGTCGACTGATTAGGGACTTCATCTTCAAGGCACCATCGGCAAACCAGCGATACGCCAGGTTCAAACAGGCTTCTTCGCACAACCGCCGCTCGGAGCGAATGCCGTAGCAATAACCCACGATCAGCATGCGGGTCATCAGCTCAGGATCATCGACGGACGTCCAATCGGGCTATAGAAGTCGGCGAGGTAATTCCGAAAGTCGCTCAGATCGAGACACGAATAAATGCTGCGCAGAAAATGATTGGCTGGGGTGTGATCTTCAAGGTTGAACGAGTAAAACAAGCGCCCCTGCCCACTCGATAACTGTGCCACGCTGTCTGGTCCCCCCGCCGACCAATGCTGAGATTCTGCCGAAGGTCAGAAAGGGGATCTACTTTTTCAACAGACCCGGCCAGTTTCTGCCACTCACCACCTTCAGCCTCTTATTAAGCGTAACTCATAGATGAGAACCAAGGGTGTAAAATCGATTACAAGCGACGGGCCAGAGCATGGCTATCTCGTGAGGTATTCCAATTGGTATTCCAATCAAAATAGAAAAATAAATTTAATGATAATAATTAATGAGATAGAACATCAATTCAGATTACCCCGGCCCACCAAACGAAGCACCAACAAAGCCCGCCTTGTGCGGGCTTTGTTGTTTCTGGCCTTAACGTTCCGCCACCATCGCCAACCGCCCCTCCCCGCTTTCACGGACCGAGCATTGGTTGCCCCAAAGCAGCGTTAAGTCTCTTTCTATTGTGCGAACTTTCCTAGAAACTCCTAGCCGCTTGCGCCTGGTGTACCCGCTGGCTAGCCTCGCTCTGTCACTGCACATTCAGTGACCGGGTTTAGCAGCCCGCAATCGATTAGGCGCACAGCGCCGTCATTCACGTGGCGTTTTTTTGGGCTCCGTTTTATGGCGGCCGTGCGCAGGGCATCTTCGGGTGCGCCGGGTTCCTAATCGACCGGTACTGCTAACCTGCGAACGGCCGCCACCCCATCGTTTAGCAGCGACGGTGAAGGCTCCTACCATCGATTAGGAGTTACGCCATGAAAAAGCTCGTCCCCGATCCGCCCCTCACAGCTGCCCAGCGCGGCAGAAACCCCGAACACGATCTGGCCAATCAGCAGATCCGGCAAAAACTGTCACTTCAGCCTCCCGATGCCTCTCTGATCCAGTCACTGAAAAAAACCATCAGCACCCCAGTAAGTCGCGACTCCTTGTTCTCGGTACGCGGCGGCATCAGCGCCGAAGAAGCCCTGCTCCACGTCTCCCTGCTGCTGAAAAGCGCCGAAGAAGTCTCCGATGAAATCACCGAGCGCGGCAGCGGCATCGAGCGCGGCCTGATCTGGTCCCTGGTGCACTCGGTGGAGATGGCCCGGGCCGTGGTGGATGCCCTGCTCGATGGCAGTCGCCACAGGCCATCGCTGAAGTAGAACGCGCCACGAATGCACGGCGCGGCAGCACAATCCGCCGCGCTGTTGCTTGATGATCAGGGGCTTCAGCGCTCCGACATCACCACCATCACCTCCGCATCCTCCTCCCCTTCCGCCAGGTAGATATGGCCGACACTGC
This sequence comes from Pseudomonas sp. Fl4BN1, assembly GCF_009908285.1. Lineage (GTDB taxonomy): Bacteria > Pseudomonadota > Gammaproteobacteria > Pseudomonadales > Pseudomonadaceae > Aquipseudomonas. The sequence continues at coordinate 78,098 of NZ_JAAARM010000029.1, read as the reverse complement.
TGTTGAAGTAGGCCGTCTCCTGTGGGCCAATGCTCACCGCTTCCCCGGTCTTGAACTGAATCCGCACGCGGCCCGACAGCACCAGGGCGAATTCCTGCCCGGGGTGGCGGATGTAATCCTCGAACTGCTGCAGCTCGCGGGCAAAGATCCGCGCGTACATGGGGGTCATACTGCGCCCGGGAAAATCGCCGGCCATGGGGTGGTAGTCGTAGTTGCCGGTGCTGTAGCCGGGGGCGTCGGCGATGGTGGTGCTGACCACGGTCGGTTGCACCTGGGCGCTGCGGGTCTGGATCGGGTTCGGCGCCGGGGTGAACAGTTGAGCGATGTCGACACCCAGGGCGCGGGCTGCGGCGGCAAGTTTTGCGTAGCTGACCGAGACCTGGGCCAGTTCCATTTTCGACAGGGTCGACAGCGCCACGCCGGAGCGTTCCGAGAGCTGTTTGAGGGTCAGCTCGTCCTATGGACAACCGATCACGCGCTGGAATCAGTGTTATATCCAGGAGGGAAACCTTTTCCATAGTGCGCCTTCCCTCCTCCATTTCGACCGCAGGTCAGTCCTGCTCCCCCTCCTCTCTCTTATGCTTACGATAACGGGAAAGCGAAATTCCCGTTTGGCGCTTGAAGTAGCGACACAAGTAAGACGCGTCGACGAAGTTCAATTCGTCGGCCACACGGCCAATAGCCAAGTCACTGTATGAAAGAAGAGCCTTGATCTCCAAGGTTACCTGCCGATCGATCAAGCCCTTGGGTGTGTCATTGAAAAACGCTTTGGTCAACTGCGACAGGTAGAACGGCGTGATATTCAGTGCGTCGGCGTAGAACTTCACATCTCTGTGGCGCACACAATGTTTGCCTATCAATTCCCAGAAGCGCCAACTAAGCATTTCCTTCCGGCTGAATCCCCTGTTTTCTATCTGGTTGGCTGGAAGTTGCTCGGCTATTTTCAGAAAGAGGTTCTGCAGCTGATTGCGCAACATGATGCGTTGGTAGGTGGGACAGGTCTGCGCAATGTTCCGCATCTGCGTCACCCAGCTCTCTATCAGCGGCATGTCGTCCTTGGATGGAACGCAATGAGGATGGTCATGCAGAAATACGAACAAGGTATTGGGTAGTGGGTAGGCAACCTCTGCGGCAAAACTTTTCGGCATAAGGCAGAAAAACACCTTGAAGCGGCGCGAGCGACTTTTTAGCAAGGCAATAGTGTCCTCAGCCAGCAGCATCACAGCACCGCGCCTAACCGCATGCTCTTTGAAGTTAAGAGTGAAGTGGGCACTACCGCAGAGGCATACCAGCAGCGTCAAGTAAGCGTGACCGAAGGAGAGCGGTAAACCGAGCCCTTCCGCTAGCGTGGTTTCTCCCATCCGCATCGAGTCGTCAGGAGCGGAAAGTTTCGGAATGTGATGCATAGTGCCCCGGCGCTACAACAAACAAGAGCCAAAATCCTATCACCGCTTGGCGCAGCTGTTTCGAAAAGTACCGAAAAAGCCGAGGTACTGGCGTGTACCGATGATCTGTCTCCCAATACTCTGTCCCGAACGAACCAATCCATTCGGGTACAGGACATGACACTTGAAACAGAACGACTCTTGCTTCGCCCCTGGCAGGCCACAGACGCCGCCGATCTATACGAATATGCCAAAGACGCCCGAGTCGGCCCTATCGCTGGCTGGCCCCCACACACCAGTGTGGAGAACAGTGCCGACATCATCCGTACGGTCTTCAATCACCCCGAGGTGTACGCGATCGAACTGAAGGAAAATCGCCGCGCTGTTGGTTGTGTGGGCATTCTCATAGGCAGCAACAGCAATTTTGAAATCAGTGAGCAGGAAGGTGAAATCGCCTACTGGATCGGTGTGCCGTACTGGGGCAAAGGCCTGACTCCGGAAGCAGTACGTGAAGTGATGCGACACGCCTTTGAAAACCTGAATCTCAAAGCACTTTGGTGTGGTTACTTCGCCAACAACATCCAGTCCTATGCTGCTCAATCCAAGTGTGGCTTTCGCTTTCATCACACGGAAGAAAACAAATACAACCAGTTCCTCCAAGACTATCGGACAGAACACATTAGCCGTATCACCTACCAAGAATGGCTGGAACATACGAAAGAGTAAGGGCACAAACCGAAGATCCCGGTGTACGGCGGCAACGACCGACGGACGCAGCCTGGTGACGACGTATACCGCACGAACGCCGCAGAGGAGTTCAAACCTTACTTGGAGCTGCACGGAGAGCTAACCGGAATCCCCCGCCGCCCCAGAACTGCCGCGAACTGCAACAGCTAGAGTGCGAAGCCTGCCGCAGGACAGCGCCGCGCTGCTGGCGAAGGCGCAGGAGGAACTGAATGCCCGTGAAAGTTAATTGAGCCTTATCCACACCCCAGTTCAGGAGACTTATGAAAATCTCGCTTACCCAAGTAACGCAAAAAAACTATGAAGCGATTTGTGAACTGGAGGTTACTGAAGAGCAGGAAGACTACGTGGCAAGTAATACCTGGTCGCTCGTTGAGGCTGCGTACAACCCAGGTTACTTCACACGCGCCATCATCGCGGATGGAGAGCCTGTAGGCTTCTTTATGTGGGTGCAAGAGTCAAAAGGCAAAGTTTCTATCTGGCGCTTTATGGTGGGCAAAGAACATCAGCAGAAATCCATCGGTAGAGTAGCGCTGGGCCTCGCCCTACATGAAATAAAACAGATCGCGGATTTGGAAGAAATTGAAATTTGCTACAACCCCAACAACATCGTAGCCAAAGGGTTTTACTCCAGTTTCGGGTTTGTCGAGGTTGGTATGGATGCAGACGGCGAAGATATGCTGGCGAGGATCAGGATTTGAACTGCGCCAAATACAATCCGAGCTTTGCACAACAGTTCTAATTACCTTCAACTCCAACCGCTTATGACTCAGGAGGGTGCAGAGTCTGTTTCTATTGTGCGAAACGTCCAGGTTGAACCTAACCACTTGTACCGGGAATTGTGGATGCCTTGCTCGATGGTGAGGGGCCTCAACGCTCCGACATCACCACCATCACCTCCGCATCCTCATCCCCTTCCGCCAAATAAATATGGCCAATGCTGCTGTTGAAGTAAGCGGTCTCCTGCGGGCCGATGCTCACCGCCTCCCCGGTCTCAAACTGAATCCGCACCCGCCCCGACAGCACCAGGGCGAATTCCTGCCCGGGGTGGCGGATGTAGTCCTCAAACTGCTGCAGCTCGCGGGCAAAGATCCGCGCGTACATGGGGGTCATGCTGCGCCCGGGAAAGTCGCCGGCCATGGGGTGGTAGTCGTAGTTGCCGGTGCTGTAGCCGGGGGCGTCGGCGATGGTGGTGCTGACCACAGTCGGTTGCACCTGGGCGCTGCGGGTCTGGATCAGGTTCGGCGCCGGGGTGAACAGTTGGGCGATGTCGACGCCCAGGGCGCGGGCCGCGGCGGCGAGTTTTTCGTAGCTGACCGAGACTTGGGCCAGCTCCATTTTCGACAGGGTCGACAGGGCCACGCCGGAGCGTTCCGAGAGCTGCTTGAGGGTCAGCTTCTGGTTTTTGCGAATGGTCCGCAGGCGGGCGCCGACCTGGGTCCTGTCGATCAGTGGATGGGCGTGGGAGCTCGAGGCGGGCTGGGCTCGGTCGGAACTCATTGGGGCTCTCTGTCAGGCAAATAAGGGCAACCGCGACGCTGGCCGGGGCACGTGGCGAAATATTAACCCATGACCCCGGGTTGACTGGGAAATTCTCATATCTTACATTTCTCGTATGTGAGAATTTTAGCCCCTGTCATTTTTCAGCGATTCAGGAACCCCGGCATGCACGCGAACCAATGCTTCGACTTCGTCATCATCGGCGCCGGTATTGCCGGTGCTTCCCTGGCCTATCGGCTGGCCGGGCAGGCCAGCGTGCTGGTGCTGGAACGTGAATCGCAGCCGGGCTATCACTCCACCGGGCGCTCTGCGGCGATGTTCATGGAGGCCTACGGCACTCCGCAGATCCAGGCCCTGACCCGCGCCAGCCGGGCTTTCTACCAGCGGCCGCCGCTGGGTTTCTGCGAACACCCGCTGATGGAACCTCGTGGCTGCCTGTACGTCGCCAGCGAGGAACAGCTGGACCAGTTGCAGCAGACCTACGATGAAACCCGCGCCCGCTCCGCCAACGTGCGCCTGATCACGGCCGAGCAGGCCCGGGCCCTGGTGCCCTGCCTGCGCCCCGATGCCGTTGCCGGGGCGATGCTGGAAACCGCCGCTCAGGACCTGGACGTGCACGCCCTGCACCAGGGTTTCCTGCGGGCCATGCGCCGGGCCGGTGGGCTGCTGGAGTGCGACCTCCACATAGTCGAGGCCAGCCGCGAAGACCGCCACTGGAACCTCACACTCAGCGATGGCCGTTCCCTGCAGGCGCGCAATCTGGTGAACGCTGCCGGTGCCTGGGTCGATGAGGTGGCAGAGCTTTGTGGCGTGGCCCCCATCGGCCTGCAACCCTGCCGGCGCAGCGCCTTCACCTTCGACGGCCCGCCGGGTGAAGACTTCAGCCGCTGGCCGGCGGTGATCGGCATCGACGAAAGCTTCTACTTCAAGCCCGACGCCGGCCAGTTGCTCGGTTCCCCGGCCAATGCCGACCCGGTGCCGCCCCAGGACGTGATGCCCGAAGAACTGGACATCGCCACCGGCATCTACCACATCGAGAACGTCACCTCCCTGAGCATCCGCCGCCCGCGTCACAGTTGGGCCGGCCTGCGCTCCTTCGTCACCGACGGCGATCTGGTGGTGGGCTGGGATGACAGTTGCGAAGGCTTTTTCTGGCTCGCCGCCCAGGGCGGCTACGGCATCCAGTCGGCGGCCGGCGTCTCGCAACTGGCCTGCGCCCTGCTGCTGGGCCACCCGGTCTCCGAAGAACTGCTGAGCCAGGGCGTCGATGCCCAGGCCCTGGCCCCCGCTCGCTTGCGTTAACCCACCCAGCCCACGAGGCCCTTGCCATGTCCACTGATATCCAGCGTTACCCCAGTCACCTGCCCTACCCCTTCTCCCGGGCGATTCGCGTCGGCGGCTTTCTGTTCCTCTCCGGCCAGGTGCCGATGAGCGCCGAAGGCGAAGTGGTGCACGGCGACATCCGCGTGCAGACCGAAGCCGCCATGGCGCGCATCGGCGAGACCCTGGCCGCGTGCGGCGCCTGCTTCGACCAGGTGGTGAAGAGCACCGTCTGGCTCACCGACATGCAGCACTTCGCCGGCTTCAACGAGGTTTACCAGCGCCACTTCAAGAACGGTTTCCCGGTGCGCTCCACCGTCAGCGCCCAGCTGGCGCTGGGGGTTGATGTCGAGATCGAAGTTCAGGCCTGGGTCGGCGAAAACTGAGTCACCCGCCCCAGCCCTCAAGTGCGATGCCCAGGACCGCCACGCCAATAGATGACGCGGTCGTCCACCCCACATAACAACAACAAATCGGGGCTAATCGTCATGCAAGAAAGTCTGAAGATCGCCGGCGCCTTCGTCGGTGTGATAGTCGGCGCGGGGTTCGCCTCCGGTCGTGAACTGCTGTTGATGTTCGTCGACTTCGGCGTCTGGGGCCTGGCGGGCGCGGTGGTCAGCGCGGCGCTGTTCACCTTCCTCGGCATGGCCCTGGCCAGCATGGGCAGCCGCTTGCGGGCGGCATCGCACAAGGACGTGGTGCAAGCCCTGTGCGGCAAGCACCTGGGCGCCCTGGTGGACCTGATGATCACCTTCTTCATGTTCGCCGTGACCGTGGTGATGCTGGCCGGCGGCGGCGCCCTGCTGGAACAGCAGTTCGGTATTCCGGCCATTGCCGGCAGCGTGCTGGTGACCCTGATCGTGGTGGCCATCGTGTGCCTGGACGTGCACAAAGTCATCGGCATGATCGGCGCAGTGACGCCCTTCCTGATCATCACCGCGGTAGGCGTGGCCCTGTATGGCGCCGCCACCCGCGACCTGAGTTTCGGTGAACTCAATCAACTGGCGGCCAAGCAAGAAGCCGGCGCCAGCCACTGGCTGCTGGGCGCCTTGCTCTATGTGTCCTACAACATCGTGGCGGGGGTGCCGATCCTGGCGATCATGGGCGGCGCAGCCAAGGGCGAGAAACAGGCGATGTGGGGCGGCATTCTCGGCGGCGCGCTGCTGGGCCTGCTGATGCTGGTGATGAGCCTGGGCCTGCTGTCGCGCCTGGACAGCGTGGCGGACCTGCCGATGCCCATGCTGTCGATCGCCAGCGAAGTCTCCCCGGCGCTTGGATTGCTGATGGCGCTGATCATCTTCTGCATGATCCTCAACACCGCCGTGGGCACCTTGTACTCCTTCTCCGCGCGGCTGTTTCCGGCGGGCACCCGGCAGTTCCGCCTCGGCTCCATTGCCGCCGGCGCCCTGGCGTTTGTCGGCAGCCTGGTGGGCTTTATCAGTTTGGTGGGACAGGTGTATCCGTTCTTCGGCTACCTGGGGTTCCTGCTGATTGCCGCGGTGGTAATCGGCTGGCTGCGGCCACGGCGGCTTGTGGTGGCGTAGCCCTTAAGCGGCCCTGCGCGACGGATCAGGCACCTGGCGTTTATCCCAGGTGCCTTTTTTGTACCTTGAACACAGAACCGCCCAACGCTGAAAACCATTGCTACAGCTTCACCCGCCAGCCAAAACGGGTTTGAACTAGCCTTGGAAAGGCTGCCCGGCATGCGCCTCAACTACTCAGCGTCGAACGCATTCAGCCGGCTCCAGGCGCTCATGACTGCGCTTATCCAGGCACCGCATAACAAAACAAAAGTGTTGTACAGTAGCGACACCCAGACCATAAGGCGAGGTGATGAAGTTCAGCGAGTTCAGGCGATGGTTGAAAGCCCAGGGCGTGCGTTTCGAAGCCGGCAAAGGCAGCCACTTCAAAGTCACGGCACCGAATGGCAACAGCACCCTCTTTGCGGACCACGGCAGCAAGGAAATGCCCGAGCCGACCCGCAAGGCGATCATCAAGCAACTGGGTCTCTGAACCGCCACGCCTGCCTGAGTCAAGGATCACCCGCCGGGAGCCGCCCCATGTACAACTATGCAATTCGCTTTGAACAGGATACCGCGCCAGGTATCGCGGTCTTCTGCCGCGACCTTCCAGAACTCAACAGCTACGGGAACGACCGGGAGCACGCCATCGCGCAAGCCATGGATGCCGTCGACACCACACTGTCCCTCTACGTCGATCAACGGCGGCCTATTCCTCAAGCAACCCCGGCACAAGCGGGTGAGCATGTGCTGCACCTGCCCACAATCACCGTGGCCAAGATCGCCCTGTGGAACACCCTGATGGAACGCAACATGCGCAAGGCCGACTTGCGTCGCCTGCTTGGCGTCGCCCAGGTCCAGAGCGATCGCCTGGTGGACTTCCTGCACACCTCCAAGATCGAGCAACTGGAAAATGCCCTGGCAGCATTGGGCAAGCGGCTGACGGTATCGGTAGAAGCGGCTTAGCAACATCGGCATGCACATGCCGATTTCATGGTTTGGTCAATCGGCTCAAACAAGCATGTCCGGTGCCTGCTGCTTTGTAGGAGCGAGCTTGCTCGCGAAAACCCCAAAAGCGCCGCGTTCCCTCAGCGAACCCGCGTTATCGTTGACGTCCATCGCGAGCAAGCTCGCTCCTACAAGGTGGCGCCCGGTTCAGGCAAACCGACTGCCCTTGAGCGCCTTGAGGAAGGTGTAGGACGCATGGTTGAGGGTTTCTCGCGGGGCGGTGATCACGCTCACCGAGCGCACGATGCGCTGGTCTTCCAGGCGCAGGAAGTTCAGTTGATCCCCCGCCGCCGAGCGACTCAGCAACTCCGGTAGCAGGGTCACGCCCATGCCCTGGGCCACCAGCGCCAGCAACGAGGTGGTGTTTCTGACGCTGAGGGTCGAGTGGTCGCGGATGTGCCGGAACTCGGCGGCGTTGATCTCGGCCCCCAGGCCGCTGTTGATGAAGTGCTGCCCGTCCAGGTCGCTCCAGCGCAGCGGGCGCACCAGGCGGTTGAGGGGGTTGTCGCTGGCGCAGACTACGCAGAAGGCGTCGGAGAACAGGAAGTCCTGGTCGATGTTGGGGATGCTCGCCGGCACGGTGCCGATGCCGATGTCCACCTCACCACTGAGCACCGCTTGCACCACCCGTTCGGAATCCATGTCGCGGATGTCCAGGTGGAACTGCGGGTGCTGTTCATGGAATTGCTTGAGCAGCGGCGGCAGCAGGGTGATGGCGAAGGACGGCACCGCCGCCACCCGCACCAGGCCGGTCTCGGCCTTGGCGTAGGTCTTGATGGTGCTGATGGTGCGGTCGAAATGCGCCAGTTCGCGCTGGGCTTCCAGCAGCACGAAACGCCCCAGGGGGCTGAGCTGGTTCTTGCGTTCGCCCTCGAACAGCGCGCCGCCCAGTTCTTCTTCCAGTTGCTTGAGCGATAGCGACACCGCCGCCGGTGTGCGGTGCAGGCGCTGGGCGGCCTGGGTCAGGCTCTGGCTGGTGGCCACCGCGACGAAAAACTGCAGGTTGGAGATCTTGATGCTCATGGCGGCGCGTCCTGCTGGCAAAGGCAAAGATTAAATTTTACTTAAACAAGCTTAAAAATTATTAGATTTACTTAACACAAGGCCGACTCATAATCCTCCCAGAACCGCACAAAGGCAACGCCCCGCCCGGCGTGCCGCCCTGGAGGAATTCATGAGTCAGAACCATCACAACTACATCGCCGGCCAATGGCTCAAGGGCGCCAGCGAGATCGAGAACCGCAACCCGTCCGACACCCGCGACCTGATCGGCCTCTACGCCCAGGCCTCGCGGGCGCAGTTGGACAGTGCCGTTGCCGCCGCCGGCGAGGCCCAGCGAACCTGGGCCCGCAGCGGCATCGAGCAGCGCTACAAGGTGCTGATGGCCATCGGTCAGGAACTGATGAACCGCTCCGTAGAAATCGGCCAGACCCTGTCCCGAGAGGAAGGCAAGCCACAGGCCGAAGGCGCCGGCGAGGTGTACCGCGCTGGGCAGTTTTTCACCTACTACGCCGCGGAAACCCTGCGCCAGCTGGGCCAGACCGCCGACTCGGTGCGCGACGGCATCGAGATCGACATCCGTCGCGAGCCCATCGGTGTGGTGGCGATCATCTCACCATGGAATTTCCCCATGGCCACCGCCTGCTGGAAGATCGCCCCGGCCCTGGCCTTCGGCAACGCCGTGGTGTGGAAACCGGCCAACCTGACCCCGGCCAGCGCGGTGATTCTCAGCCAGATCATCGCCCGCCAGGACCTGCCCAAGGGCCTGTTCAACCTGGTGATGGGCGCCGGTTCCGAGATCGGCCAGGCGCTGATCGAGCACCCGGGCATCAGCGCCATTTCCTTCACCGGCTCGGTGGACGTGGGCAAGGGCATCGCCGCCTCGGCCGCCGCCAACCTGACCAAGGTGCAGCTGGAGATGGGCTCGAAAAACGCCCTGGCGGTGATGGACGACGCCGACCTCGACCTGGCGGTGAGCTGCGCGGTGAATGGCGCCTTTGGCGGCACCGGGCAGAAGTGCACCGCCTCCTCGCGGCTGATCGTGCATGAAGGCATCCACGATGCCTTCGTGGAGAAACTGCTGGCGGCGACCCAGGCGCTGAAGGTCGGCCACGCCCTGGAGGCCGGCACCCAGATCGGCCCGGTGGCCAGCGCCGCGCAACTGGAAGCCAACCTGACGAACCTGCAACTGGGCCAGCAGGAAGGCGCCGAACTGCTCACTGGCGGCCAGCGCCTGGAGCTGCAAACCCCCGGCTACTACCAGGCACCGGCGCTGTTCATTGGCGGCAGCAATGCCATGCGCATCAACCGCGAAGAGCTGTTCGCACCCATCGCCTGCGTGATCAAGGCCGGCAGCTACGAAGAGGCGCTGAGCCTGGTCAACGACACCCGCTTCGGCCTCACCGCCGGCATCATGACCCGCTCCCTGGCCCGCGCCAGCCACTTCCGCCGCAACGCTCGGGTCGGCTGCGTGATGGTCAACCTGCCCACCGCCGGCACCGATTACCACGTGCCCTTCGGCGGTCGTGGCGACTCCAGCTACGGCCCGCGCGAACAAGGCCGCTCGGCGGTGGAGTTCTATACCCATGTGAAGACCGGCTACATCGCCGCCGGGGCACCGCTATGAGCCTGCCCCAGACCTTCGCCGGCCGCGGCCCGCGCATCGATGCCATGCAGTACGACAACTGGTCGGAAAAGGTCTTCCAGCAGATGCGCGAAGGCGGCGTCGATGCGGTGCACGTGACCATCGCCTACCACGAGACCTTCCGTGAAATGGTGGCCAATATCGAAGCCTGGAACCGCAGGTTCCAGCGCTACTCGCACCTGATCCTGCACGGCAAGTGGGCCAGCGATATCGCCCTGGCACGGCAGACCGGGCGCACGGCGATCTTCTTCGGTTTCCAGAACCCTTCGCCCATCGAGGACGACATCGGCCTGGTGGAAGTGGTGCACAGCCTCGGCGCACGCTTCATGCAGCTGACCTACAACAACCAGTCGCTGCTGGCCACCGGTTGCTATGAACAGGAAGACCCGGGCCTGACCCGCATGGGCAAGCAGGTGGTACGGGAGATGAACCGGGTCGGCCTGGTGGTGGACATGTCCCACTCCGCCGAGCGCTCGACCCTGCAAGCCATCGAGCACTCCGAACGCCCGATCGCCATCACCCACGCCAACCCGGCGTTCTGGCACGCGGCGCTGCGCAACAAATCGAACACCGTGCTCAAGGCCCTGGGCCAGAGCGGCGGCATGTTCGGCTTCTCGCTGTACCCGCACCACCTCAAGGACAAGAGCGCCTGCAGCGTGCAGAGCTTCTGCGACATGATCGCGCGCACCGCCGAGCTGATGGGCGTCGAGCACCTGGGGCTGGGTTCGGACCTGTGCCAGGACCAGCCCAACAGCGTGGTGGACTGGATGCGCGTCGGCCGCTGGACCCTGGACGTCGACTACGGCGAAGGCTCCAAGGCGCAACCGGGCTTCCCCGACCAGCCGACCTGGTTCCGCGACAACCGCGACTTCCACAACATCGAGTCGGGCCTGCGCGCGGTGGGCTTCAGCACTGCTGACGTGAGCGCGGTGATGGGCGGCAACTGGCTGCGTTTCTTCGAAACCCAATTCATCCCGGTCCAGGCACAGGTATGTGCCGCCGAACCCACCTCCGATATCGCGATTTGAGGCCCCCGCACCGTTCAAGATTGTCCTGAAGTCCGGCCTGACAAGGGTCTTCGCCAAGCACTAACAACAACAAATGCGCCCATAACAATTATTAGCGATCGACAACTCTCTACGGAGGCACAATGGAAATTCCAAGCGAAGTCAAAGCGGGGATCAACACCCGTTCGCTGCGCGGCAGCGCTGCTGGAACCCTCGATTGGCCGATTTTCTGGATCAGCGGTGGTTTCTTCCTGCTGTTCCTGATCATTGCCCTGATTGACCTGAAAACCCTGTCCACCCTGATCGGCGGCGCCTTTGCCTGGAGCACCCGGTTCTTTGGCCTGTACTGGCAAGTGCTGATGCTGGCGACCTTCGGCGCCAGCCTGTACATCGGCTTCACCCGCCTGGGCCGGGTACGCCTCGGTGGCGTCAACCAGCAGCCGAGCATCAGCACCTTCAACTGGGTGTCGATGATCATGTGCGCCCTACTGGCCGGTGGCGGCGCCTTCTGGGCCGCGGCCGAGCCGATGATGCACTTCATCGCCCCGCCGCCCTACTTCGGCGCTGTGGCCAAGACCGACGGCGCCGCGGTGGCTGCACTGTCGCAGTCGTTCCTGCACTGGGGCTTCATGGCCTGGGCGGTGCTCGGCAGCCTGCTGACCGTGGTCTACATGTACCTGCACCACGAGAAAAACCTGCCGCTGATGCCGCGCACCCTGCTCTACCCGTTGCTCGGCAAGCGCGCCCTGAAAGGCCCGATCGCCGTGTTCGCCGACGCTTCGGCGATCATCGCCGTGGTCGCCGGGACCATCGGCCCGGTGGGTTTCCTCGGCCTGCAGATCGCCTTCGTCCTGCACTCGGTGTGGGGCGTGCCCAACACCATCATGGTCCAGGCCATGGTGATTCTCTCGGTGACGGTGATCTACACCCTGTCCTGCGTCGTCGGCCTCGGCGGGCTGCGCCTCGTGAGCAAGGTCCACGTCTGGCTGATGCTGGGCCTGGCGGCGTTCCTGTTGATCTTCGGCCCGACCCTGTTCCTCAGCCAGACCTTCGCCCAGAGCCTGGCGCTGCACGTCACCAGCTTCTTCCAGACCGCCCTGTACCGCGACGACAGTTCCTGGCTGAACAGCTGGACCCTGTTCTATTGGGGCTGGTTTATCGGCTACGCGCCAATGATGGGCATCTACGTGGCCAAGGTCTCCCGTGGGCGCAGCATTCGCGAAGTGATCACCCTGATGTCGGTGGCCGCACCGTTGATCACCATGCTCTGGTTCACCCTAGTGGGCGGCACCGGAATGGGTGTTGAATTGCAGTCGCCGGGCAGCGTGATCAGCCACGGCGTACAGCCCGAGGCGCTGCTGCTCGGGGTCGCCCAATCGATGCCCTTGCCGAACCTGATTTCCGCGCTGTTCCTGTTCCTCAGTTTCTTCTCGGTGGTCACCAGCGCCGGTTCCATGTCCTACACCGTGGCCATGGCCATCAGCAGCGACCACGGCGAATCTCCAGCTTGGCTGCGGGTGTTCTGGGGCGCGGGGATGGGCCTGGTGGGGGCGACCCTGATCACCCTCGGTGAGGGCGGCATCAGTGCCTTGCAATCCTTTATCGTGATCACCGCGGTGCCGGTATCACTGCTGATCCTGCCGGCGGTCTGGGACGCGATCCGCATCGCCCGGCAAATGGCCCGCGACCAGGGGGTGATCTGAATGAACCTGCGACCACCCACCACCGTGATGAAAGCGGCGCGCCTGGGGGCCTTCCACCAGTCACGACTGTCGTTCATGCGCCAGTTGCTGCGGCGCCTCAAGGCTGAAGACTGGCAGTTCCAATGCTCGCTGTGGACCCTCGACAGCCAGGGTGTGGGCCGTGCGGTGTACACCGCCAGCGGGCCCCAGCGCAGCTACAGCCTGGTGGCCTTCGCCCACGACCTGGACCCGGCGCTGCGCTCGGACCGGGTGATTGCCACCGCGTGGGATGCCACCTTCGCCCTGTTCGACGGCATCCCCGATGCCGCCGACCTGGACCGCCTGGAAGCCAATGTGCCGAAGCAGGAAGCCGGACGCATTTCCTCCAGCGAGCTGTGCATGGCCCGGGCCAACCGCTCGGTGCGGCTGTTCGAGCATGTGGTCCAGGCCCTGGCCGAGGGTCGTCAGCCCCAGCGCGAATTCATCGACGAAGTCGGCTACCTGATGCGCACCACAGCGGTCTATGGCAGCGGCAAATTCGGCGCGGCGGACCGTGAAAGCATCGCCGAACGTGCGGAACTGTCGGCACCGTTCCAGGCAGAAATGCTCACGGTGTTCCTGATCCGCGCCTTCACCCTGGACCTGGTGGAACACCTGGCCCGGGCCCGGGCGCCTCGACAGGCCGTGCCCCTGACGCCGCAACTGCGCCGCTGCTTCGGTATCGGCAACTCCACCGGGCTGGGCATGGCGCCATTCCTGCTCAATCACCCGGTGCTGTTGAACAACTGGGTGCGAGCCCGGGAAACCGCCCTGCAACGGGTGCGCGCGGTGCGCCAACCGTCTTCGGGAGAACGGCGGATGTTCACCGAGTTCCTGGCCCGGGCCCAAGCCGGTATCGGCCACTGGCACTCCGAGCATGAACTGCAACACGGGCGCATCCTGCAATTGCAGGGCGACCTGATTCGCCTGGAGCAGCACCTCGCCAGCGGCATTCTGCAGCAGGATTCGCCTTGGGATGCCCTCTACCGCTGGGCCGAGAACACCCTGTCGCTGGAAGCCCAGGAATGCCTGGTGTCCTTGCTGCTGGAACCTTACGGACATCTGGTAGATGAACTGGGCGAGCGCATGCAGGCTGACGAACAACTGAGCTTCGGCATCGATGGCGGCATGCCGCTGAGCCGACTGCGGCAGATCCTCGCCGAACACTACGCCTGGGTCGCGGCCATCGATTTTTCCAGCGCCAACAGCCGCGCGCTGTTCTGGTACGTCTCCGAGGAAAAGCTCGAGCCACGGATCGGCCAGCGCTTTGCCGAACCCGGGGAAGAACTGGAGCAACCCCTGGCAGTGGCCCGAGACATTGCCCAGTTGCAGGCCGCGCTGCAGCCCTGCGCCGGCTCGCAGACGGTGGCCGGTTTCCTGCTCCAGCACCCGCAGCATCGTCATAGCGTACGTCGGGTGCAGTTGGCGCCGGCGTTTCCCTACGCCGATATCCAGGACAACCTGATCGACCAGACGCTACTGCCCATCGACCTGCTGCGCTGCAAGCTGTCGTTCTTCGGTGCCACCCACTTCGATCCACGCTCGGATCGCTGGGTGCGTATCACCCTGTTCCAGAACGCGCCCTTCCCCCATGAACTGGGCCAGGTAGCCGCGGACGACTGGTCCTACCCAAGCCTCGACTGCCAGGAGCACCGCCGTGAATGCCTCGTTGAATGAAATCGAAAGCCTGTGCAAAAAGGCCGCCCGTGGTGCCGGCCTGACCTGGGGCCTGGCGGAGGAAGCCGGCAAGGCCGCCCGCTGGCTGACGGCCCATGGCCTGGACGGAGCGGCAATTCTGGCCGCCCAACTGCAACAGGATGACGGCTGTAGTTATCCACAACTGGCTCCCCAGGTGGACGCCGGCACCTGGCAAGTGCCGGGGCACTGGATGTGCCCGTTGATTGCCGGAGCGACCCTGAGCGATCACGGCTACCTGCTGCGCGACAACGCCCCGCTGCAGCTCGACGAGGTGGCGCATCCACAGTTGCTGCTGCCCTTTGTCAGCGTCACCGCGCGGCAATTGGAACTGGCACTGGAGCTGTCCTGGGACAACTGCCAAGTGCTTTTCGACTGCCGTGGCGCGGCTTTCATGCTGCAGGCGGACGGCCTCGACGCGCCCCATGCGGCCCGAGTCAGCTGCACCCGCGCAACCGGCACCGGCGAATTCAAGCATCCCCTCGGCGGCCCGCTGCCGCTGCTGAACGCGACGGTGCAAGACGCTCTCGAACAGTTGGCTGCACGCACCTACGTGCCCGCTTCGGAAGCCTCGCGCCTGCTGGGTGCCGGGGCTGGCCTGAGCGACAACAACTGATCTTTCCACACTTGAATAAACGGACGTTTACATGAGCTCATCCATTCAGCGAATCGGTACCACCCCACGTTTCAGCGAAGCGGTTATCCACAACCAGACTGTCTACCTGGCAGGCCAGGTGTCGCAGTTGGTCGAGGGCGACATTCGTGCCCAGACCGACGACGTGCTGCAACAGATCGATACGCTGCTGGCCAAGGCCGGCACTGACCGGAGTCATCTGCTCAGCGCGCAGATCTGGCTCAAGGACATGGCCGACTACGCGGCCATGAACCAGCTCTGGGATGCCTGGCTGGCCAATGTGAAGGCACCGGTGCGGGCCTGTGTACAGGCACCAATGGCCAAGCCCCACTACCGGATCGAAGTGCTGGTGATTGCCGCGCAACAGGCCTGAGTCACTCAACCGAGCAATGGGTCCTGACTCCCTCAGGGAGCCAGGACTCGTTCCATGATCAGGATCAGCTCTTCATCCTCATACTGTTCACGTACCCGGACAAAACCCAGGCGTGCATAAAAACCTTCGGCAGTGACCGATGAGGGCACCACCAGCAGGGCTACTCCGGCACTGCGCGCGGCCTGTTCAACCCTTGCCATAAGCTGTCGGCCGATTCCACAGCCATGATGCCGGGGATCAACGAACACCGAGCGTACCGCGCGCCCATCGAGGCTGGCGGTGCCCAGCAACCGCCCACCGAGCAGGGCCACGAACATCTGCCGACGCTGCATCAGGAGCCGGATCGCATCAGGAGTGAAACTGCCTTTGACTCGCTCGATCACGCTCGGCGGATAGTCCTTGGCATTGCTGGTGAACAGGGCCGCCAGGATCACCTGGCTCACCCGAACAGCATCGGCCTCTTCGGCCGGACGAACTTGACAGTGCATGACCGCTCCCTGGCTTAAGCCCTGACGGAAAAGCCAAAAATACGGTTCGCCGGCCTACCTGCCAAGGGTTTATTGCAGCTGGAAAACCCAACAAGGATTGTCATTCAAACGCCCTTCGTACACCGGCTGCTGGCTCTCCAGCGAGGTGCCCTGGAGCAGCCCCAGATCCTTGCGTGCGACAATCACCCAGGAACCGTGAGGCAGCGCGTCCAGTTGCCCGGGATCGTCGCCCCTGACAAATAACGGCTGCTCGTCGTAGTCCAGGTTCATCATGTAGCGTACGGCCCAGGTGTCCTGGCCCAGGTTGAAGAACACCAGCGGGCCGTGTTGCTCTGCCCGCAGGCGCTCCACCTGGGTAACGAAACCCAAGGTGTCGAACTGCAAGTCCTTGGCTGGGTCCACCACCGCCACCAACAGCACCCACTGCGCCACCAGGGCCAACCCGCTCAGCAGCACCAGCCTGCGGCCCAGATTCGCCACACTCTTGCGCCAGTGATACAGCGCCAACAGTTGCAACAACGCGAACACAGCAATCAGCCACGCCAGCGACACCGGCGGCCAGTAACCATGCTTTTGCCAGCTGTGACGCAGGACGAACAGCACCACGATGCACAGCCCCGGCAGCAGCCCGACCAGCCACAGGTAGGCGCTGCCTACCTTGCCCAGCCAACCCTTGGCGTTGAGCAAGCCAAAGGCGGCGACTGCAGCGAACATCGGCACCATGGGCAGGATGTAATAGGCACGTTTGAAGTGCGGCACCGACAGCCCCAGCAGAATCATCAGACCGCAGGCCCCCAGGCGCAGTACCAGGCGCAACTGCGGCTCGACATGACGCCGGGACCATTGGCCACGCAGCGCCCAAAGCGTCACCAAGGCCAGGGGCACTACGGGGAAATAACGGTACAAGGCCAACTGGAAGTAGAAGAAGAACGGCTCACCGCTTTCATCCAGGCGACCGCCCACCTGCATGCTGTAGACCTGCTGGACAAAGGCCTCGCCGCCACTGATGTAGGCCAGTTTCATCAGCGCCCACCAGCAGGCCGCCAACAACAGCAAGCCACTCAGGCCATAGCCAAGCACACGCATGAGCAGCACCCGCCGCGCCTGCGGTGTACGACAGTCCCCCAGTAGCCAGTAGATGCAAACCACGCCACAGACTTCCACCAGCCCCAGCGGTCCACGAATGGCAAAGGCCAATACCAACAGCGGCAGCACTGCCAGTTGCCGCAGCCGGGAGCCCAGTTGTTCGCCGCGGTGCAGCAGGTAGAAGGCCCCCAGGCACAGCAGGGAAACCATCTGGTCCAGGCACACCGAGCGGGACTTGTCCAAGAGCTGGCTGGTCAGGGCCGTGAGCAACACCGAAAGCAGTGCCCAGGTGCGCCCCAGGGGTGCCAGCAAGCGATACAGCAGCGCCAGCACGCCGGCAGAGGCCAGAGAAGTGGGCAACACATTGGCCAAGTGATTGGGAGCACCGAAGGCCTGGGCGAACAGATAACTGAAGAACGTCGCGGTGCCCGGGTAATCCGGGTAAGGCTGACCATAGGTCGTGGGAAACAGGCTGGCGCCGTGGCGGAACATCTCCTGCATGAACAGCGCCCAACGGCCGTCGAATCCCTGGGGCTGCTGGTCCCAGATGCCACCGGTGAACAACAACAGCGCAACCAGGAAAACACCCCAGGATTCCACACCGATACGATTTTCTCGAACCATTTTCGCCCTACCAGAAAGTGCCGCGCCAAGACCCGGCCTGAGGGTGAGCATGTTGCCGGGGCGACTCCTGAACAGTTCCTGAACAGTCATGAGAAAACCTGAAGCAACCTGCGCTGCACATGGAGATGGCGCCTGCAGCCAAGCTTTCAGACCTCGACACGCCTTCCCCAGGCCCACCGCCAATTGATCTGCCCCACCACCAGTGCCAGTAGAATCAATGCCATGGAAATTCCCTCATCGACCTCTACCCGCTGCCCCACGATCAGCACCGAACCCAGCGTAGCGAACAGCGGAATCAGCAACGACAACGGTGCCACCCGGGAGACCGGATACTCGCGTAACAACAGATTCCAGCCCCAGTAGCAGAAGTGCGTCGCCGCAAATACCTGGAACATCAGGGACAGGATCGCGGTGCCGGACACTTGCCCGGCCAACTGCCGAAACGGCGCCGCCCCATGGCTCATCCAGGTCAGTGCCAACAGTGGCAGCGGCGCAAACAGGCTGGCCCAGACCACAAAGGCAAACACCTCCCGAACCCCGCAACGCTTGATGATGACGTTGCCCACACTCCAACTGAAGGCGCTGACCAGCAGCAACGCGTAGCCCAGGCTGGTGGCCTGCCCGGGACTGTTGCCGATGATCCGCAACAGCCCCCACACGGCAATGCCCATGGCCAACAACTGTTGCAGGCGCAGGCGCTCACCGAACAGCAACACGCCCCAACCCAGGGAAAAAAAGGCACTGAACTGCACCAGCAGGGAAGCCGTTCCCGGCGCGACACCCTGTTCGATCCCAAGGTTGATCAACGCCCACATGGCCACCCCGAAAATCAGGCCGTAGGCCGCCAGCCAGCTGAACGCCACCTGCGGACGTGGTATCAACAATACCCAGGGCAAGGCTGCCAGGGAAAATCGCAAGGCCGTGAGCAACAAGGGGTCGACACTGGCCAGCCCCAGCTTGGTAATAGGAAAGTTCAAGCCCCACAAGGCGGTCACCAGCAGGGCCAGGAGCAGGTGTTTTTTCTGCATGTCGCACGGTCCACAAAAAGCGGCCATGGGTAAATCCCGGGCCGGAGCCGAACTATCAGCGCAGAGCATCCTGGCCCGCTTGCAGTATTAGGTCAGATATCAGTAAATTCGGGCCATGCGCCATATTGATATCGACCCCTACGAAAATACCCCTCGGGATGCGGTGGTCACCGCCAATGACTACGCCGACGGTCAGCACTTCGCCGAGCACCAGCATCGACGCGGACAGTTCGCCTACGCCGCCTCGGGGGTAATCAGCGTCTTTACCGACCAGGGTAACTGGGTGGTGCCGCCGCAACGGGCCATCTGGGTGCCGGCCGGCGTGTCCCACGCCATGCACATGAGCGCGCCGGTGACCATGCTCAACACCTACGTGCGCGCCCGAGCGGTGCGCCGGCTCGGCTTGCCCGGGCATTGCCAGGTGGTGGAGGTGTCCGAACTGCTACGGCAATTGCTGCTGCGGGCCATGGACATCCCGGCTCTGTATGCCAAGGACGGGGTGCAGGGTCAGGTGATGAACCTGCTGCTGCATGAAATTGCCGCGATGGCGCCACTGCCTCTCAACGCCCCGCTGCCATCCGAGCCGCGCCTTGAAAAAGCCTGCCGCGCACTGCTGGAACAACCGTCGTTGGAGCTGGGGATTGATGAAATGGCCCGCCGCGCGGGGATGAGTCGCCGCACGTTCACCCGCCTGTTCCGGCAGCACACCGGTATCAGCTTCGTCGAGTGGCGCCAGCAGGCTTGCCTGCTGGCGGCAGTGGTGCGGCTGGGCCATGGCGACCCTGTCACCCTGGTCGCCACCGACCTGGGATACAGCAGCCCGAGCGCGTTCAGCAGTGTGTTTCGCAAGGTATTGGGCGAGACACCCAGCCGTTATTTTGCCCAGGACCGGGTCTGAAAAGACCCGAGCCCGGCAGCGAGTCTGCCAAGCTGGATCTACGAACCTGTGCGCTACAGAAACACGGCGGAGAACATTCCCAACGCGCCCAGGCAGAAGCCGATCAACGCGCCCCTACCGGGTGCCTGCTGGAACAACGCCCAGATCACCAGCGGCTCCAGGAGCAGCAGCGAGGTCACCGAGACCACGGTGATGATCCAGATATCGCCAACCGCCACATACCCCAGCCAGTAGGCCGCCAGCAGGCAGATACCGCCCAGGCACATGATCAGCACCGGCAACGCCAATTCGGCACCCGAGGTGTTGCCGGAATGGGCCAGCCGCGCCACCACCACTTCACTGTAGATGGCACAGAACTCGCCCAGCACCATCAGCCCTACAGCAGAAACTCCGAGTAATTCTTTGGACATGTGACAAACCCCTTCGTATTGAGAGCCCGATTTTTCAGCTCCCAGGCATTGATCGCTCCGCTGACGGAGCCTCCATCACGATGCGCAGGGGTACGAGGCAACTCGGTCATAGTCAGGAACTTGAACATGTCCATCTCCTTCTGGGTGGGTGAGGCAAACCGGGCCAGTGGACTGCCGGCGGGCCGCTGTCTGTATAAGGGATTTCCTGCCCCGGCGTCATCCGCCCTGAACATTCACCGCGAAAAAACCACGCAAACTCCACAATCAAAAAGCCTCGCTGCCGATAGCCTGGGTCCGGTCATCCTCAGCTTGAAGCCATTGCCAGCATGCCCCAGCCGTCCAGATCTCTTCGTACCGTTCAGCCCTCTGACTGGGTCGCCACCTATTTCATCAGTGTCGCGACGCTGGCCGTGGCCCTGACGCTGTTGGTCAGCCTGTTAGTGCAGCTCGGCAGCCGGGACCCGTGGAGCAGCCTGCCCAATGCGCTGATTTTCAGCGTGGTGGTGCTGCTGGTGAGCGTGGTGGTGATAGGCGCCGTCGCCGCCCTGCCCTGCCTCCTGTTCTTCTGGCTGGCCCAGCGTTACACATGGCGCCACCTGTGGATCTACCTGTTGGGCGGAGTCCTGGCGGCCCTGCCCGCCATTCCCTTGGTGGTGAGCCTGTCCCCCGGTTTTTTCAACCTCCCTTACGGCATCAACATCCTTGGACGCTATTCGCCGCTGGCGCCCTTGTTCGGAGGTTGCGGGGCCTTTCTGGGAGCGATGTTCTGGTGGCTCAGCGGGCGGCACCTGCGCTGACTGCCGCTGCGTAGGAGCCGGCTTGAACGGGCAAAGAAACGCCCCATGACCTTGACCAGACCACCCACCTTTCGAAGCGATTTCCCCATGCCCCCAGCCCCTCCAACCCTTCGCACCGTACAACCTGAAGACTGGTTCGCCGCCTACTTCATCGGCGTGACGGCCCTGGCCACATTCCTGGCCGTGCTGATCATGCTGATGATGCTGGCCGGTGCCGGCCCCTTGCACTGGGCCGTGATCCTCCAGGTGCTGTTCATGGGCCTGCTGACCCTGGTGTTCAGTGGCATGGTGATCGGCATTCTCGCCCTCCTGCCCTGCGTCCTGTTCTTCTGGCTGGCCCAGCGTTTCGCCTGGCGCCATGTGCTGATCTATCTTTTCTGCGGTGTATTGGGCGCCATGCCGACCATTCCCGTGGTGGAGAGCCTGTTCCCTTCCAGTTTCTACACCGATCCACCCGATGAAGAACCGACTCCCGACACCCTGGCCAGGTACTTGCCGATAGCGCCGCTGTTCGCCTTTTCGGGGGCCTTCATGGGCGCAGTATTCTGGTGGCGCAGTGGACGTCACCTGCGCAAACCGCAGGCGCAGGAGCCTGAAAACTCAACGCAAGTCCCGCTACCGCCGTCGCAGTAGGCGCCCGCTTGCCAGCGAAAAGACCCGCAGATTCCACGCAGGCCTGAGTGCCGCATTCGCTGGCAAGCCAGCATCTATTCAATGGAGGTGTGGCGGACGCCATCCTGCGAATCACGGGCCACCACCACCTTGCCCAGCAGGCCGCCCTGCTCCACTCGCTGGTGGGCCCGGCGCAGGTTGTCCACGGTGAAGGGGCTGAATACCTCGCTCAAGGTGCAGCGGATGACTCCCTGGTCCAGCAACTGTGCCAGGCGCTGGAGAATATGATGCTGCTCGATCATGTCCGAGGTCTGGAACAGCGCCCGGGTGAAGACCATTTCCCAGTGCAGGGACACGCTCTTGCTCTTGAGCGGCACCGCATCAAAGAAGTCGTGATCGTCGATGAGCGCGATGTGCCCATGGGGCGCAATGATCTCGGCCAACTCGGCAAAGTGCTGCTCGGTGTGAGTCAGCGCGGCAATATGGGTCACTGCAGGCAGCCCCAGGCGGGCCAACTGCTGCACCAGCGAGCGCGAATGATCCAGTACATGCTGCGCTCCCAGTTCCAGGCACCACTGGCGACTGTCCGGCCGTGAAGCCGTGGCGATCACCGTCATCCCGGTCAACTTGCGGGCCAGCTGAATCAGCACCGAACCCACTCCTCCAGCGCCGCCGACAATCAACAGCGTGCCTTGCGCAGAGCAATCACCGGGCACCCTTCGCAGACGCTCGAACAACAATTGCCAGGCGGTCAGCGAGGTCAGCGGCATGGCCGCCGCCTGGGCAAAGGACAAGCTTGCGGGCTTGTGCCCCACCAGTCGCTCATCGACCCGATGCAGTTCGGCGTTAGCCCCATCCTGGGTAAAGGTGCCGGCATAGAACACTGCATCCCCGGGGCTGAACAGCGTCACCCCGCAGCCCACCGCCTGGACCACGCCACAGGCATCCCAGCCGAGGATGCGCACATCGTCCGGCACCTGCACCTTGCCCGCGCGAACCTTGGTATCCAAGGGATTGACCGACACCGCGTGCACAGCCACCAGCAGGTCATGGGGGGCGAGTATCGGCTCGGCCTGATGCACTTCATAAAAGGCTTGGGGATGGGACAGGTCCGAACCCGGGAGGTAGGCGATGGCCTTCATTGCAGAGCTTCCTTGACGACTCAAAGCGCCTACTTAAATCCCTCACGCCGTACTCGCACAAGTAGGGTACTTTTGCGTACCTGCTACGCAAAAGGGCCGTCAGGCAATGAAAAACAAGCACTATCAGGACATTCCCGGGTGTCCGGTGGAAGTCACCCTGGACCTCATCGACGGGCGTTGGAAAGGTGTGATCCTGCATCAACTACTGGCCAACGACTTCCTGCGTTTCAACGAGCTGCAACGCCGCCTGCCTGGGATTTCGCAGCGCCTGCTGACCAAGCAGCTGCGTGACCTGGAGGCCGCGGGCCTGGTATCACGCACGGTGTACGCCGAAGTACCGCCACGGGTTGAGTACCGCCTGAGTGCAGAAGGGCATTCCCTACAGCCGGTCATCGAAGCGCTGTCGGCCTGGGGCCGCGGACGCATCAGCCGGCAACAGCCACACCCGCCGTCAGTCACTGCGCCACTGCCCCTTGCCTGACCTCGGCCTCCGGCAACAGGCAGCCCTTGGCCAGCCACCGGCACTGACGCAGCCAGTGGTAACGCTGCTCCGGCGTACCGCGTTCGTCGTAGAAGACCAGGCGCAACTGGTCCTGGGTGAAATCCAGCTTGCTGAAACCCGCCCGTGAATCGCTGAACTGGCTATCGGTCATGATGTGGGGCATCTCGTAGAGTTTCTGCCCGCCAGCACCGGAAATCACCCAGGCCGGTTCTCCGGTTTGCAACAACAATTGCTGATTGTGCTCATGCCCAGACAGATAGAGATCGACCTTGTTGCGCTGCAACGCCGGTAACAGATCCCGCAGCAGTTCCTCATCATTGCCATGCTTGCCGGCATTACGCAGCGGATGATGGGCCGCCACCACTCGCCAGATCGGTTGCGGGCCATCCAGGCTAAACGCCTGCTCAAGAAACGCCACCTGCTGCGTCATCGCCTGCCGAGGCGCAGCAGTATCGAGGAACACCACCCGCAGCAAGGGACGGCCCTGGGCCTGGCCAAAATCCTTCACATAGTAGCGGGCCGGCATTTGCCAGCGCCCCGAACCTTTGTGCTGCTGGCTGTAGTCGAGTTCGACCTGCTGCGACTCCGGGTAATCGTGGTTGCCCAGCACCGCGTAGAAGGGTACGCGATTGAGCCAGTGCCCCCAGTAGACTCGCTCGAACTTGAGCTGCCAGCTCATGTCGCTGGTATCGCTCAAAGGCGGCCCATAGAAGTTGTCGCCCAACAGCACCACCAGATCCAGGCGCCGATCTCGGGCAGCGACTCGTTCCATGGCCTGGGCTACCCGCCATTGCTGCAAGGCACCACTGCCCTGATCGCCAAGGGCAATCAGCGAAATGTGCTCGGGAAGCGACTCGGCAGGCGATACGAAGGGCGCTGGCGAGGTGATCAACCACCCCCCCAGTGCCAGGCCAAGCGCCACCAGCAGGCACAACAGACCCAGCAGCCAGGTACGCTTTCTGAGCGGTTCCACGGCCGGCATAACCGCAGCCTTATTCTTGTATGGCGGTTTCAAGGACGATCTACTCTAAGGGGCGAAGGAAAGGATCGAGGTGTATCCACACTAGACCACAATCCTTGTTCACAATTTGTTAAGACAGACCCCCGTATACTTTCGCGCTTGCCCGCAGACTGTTGCCTGCGCCCCTCGATCTGGTGGCCAAAAACCCATGTCACGACCCGCACCGTTGTTGTTCCTGCTTGCTTGCCTGCTGTTCTTCTTCGCCTTGGGCAATCACCAGCTGCAAGGCTCCACCGAAGCCCGGGTCGCCGGCATCGCCATGGAAATGCACCTGGACGATGACTGGGTCACGCCGCGCCTGTTCGGCACGCCATTCCTGGAAAAACCGCCGCTGAGCCTGTGGCTCGACGCCGGCGCCATTCGCGCCTTCGGTGGCACGCCCCTGGCGGTACGCCTGGCTTCGGCCTTCGCCGGCCTGTTCAGCGTGATGCTGCTGTACGCCATGCTGCGCCGCTTCGGGCGGCCAGCCACCCTGGGGCTGGCCGCCGGGCTGATGCTGGCGACCATGGCCAGCTATTGGAGCAACGTGCGCGGCGTGGGCGAGGATGCACTGCTCAGCCTCGGGGTGACCCTGGCCCTGCTGGCATTTTTCCAGGCCCAGCGCCGCCAGGCCGAACAGCAGCCGGCACCGCTGGCCTGGCTGGCCTTCGCCGGCGGGATCGCCATTGCCACCCTGAGCAAGGGAGTACTCGGCCTGGCCATGCCAGGGGTGGTGATCTTCGCCTACCTGGTGGCCGTGAGCCTGATCGACAAGCGCTTTGACCTTGGCCAATGGCTGCGCCCCGGCCTGTGGACCCTGTTGGGCCTGGTGCCCCTGGCGATCTGGCTGTACATGCTCTATCAACGGGGTGGCCTGCAAGCCCTGGGGGAATTGCTGTGGACCAACAGCGTCGGACGTTTCGATGGCTCCTTTGAAGAGGCCGGGCACTACGAACCCTTCTATTACTACCTGGCCAAGCTGCCCCAAGCCTTTTTACCGTGGAACATCCTGGTCTACCTCGGCCTGTGGCACTTTCGTAAAAGCCTGGTGAAGAACCGCTACCTGTTGTTCTTCACCCTCTGGCTGCTGGCGCAGTTCGCCTTGCTATGCCTGGCTTCGAGCAAGCGCACGGTGTACCTGATGTCCCTGACCCCGGCGGCGGCGGTGCTGGCGGCGGAATATGGCGCGGTGCTGTACCAGCGCCTGGGCCAACGTGCCCAGGGGACTGGTTTGTGGAGTGCCGTGGGACGCCGGCGCCGAGGCCTGGTTGTCACCCTCATGGGCCTGATGATCGGCGGTTACCTGGCCGGCGCTCAATGGGCCGCGCCCAAGGCTGATCGTGAACTGTCCTTTGTCCCGGTGACCGACCAGATCATGGCATTGCAGGCCAGCGGTCATCAGCTGGCGCTGTATCAGGCCAATGAGCGCATCGCCGGGGCCAGCGTGTTCTACACCCAGAGCCTGCTCAAGGACCTGCAGAGCGAAGAACAACTGCTGGCGTTTCTGCGTGAGTCGGCCCAGCACGTGGCCGTGCTCGGCGGTGCCGAAGCGCCCAAGCCGCCGCTGCAGGTGCAGAAAATGCTGATGGTGGGACGCCAGGCCTACTACTTCGTCAACCTGCCCCCGGCTGGCTGAAGCAAAAAAACGGCACCTGGACCAGGTGCCGTTGGTTGTTCCAGGCCAGGAACAATCCCAGCCTTGGTACACGCTTACTGAGGGTTCTTCAGCGTGACCACGGCCCCCTGCACATTGCTTCCTTACCCTTGAACCCTTTCCTGCTGATACCCGCCTGCCGCCCTTGAAACCATGACTCCAGCCCAACCACGGGCGTTTCCCCCAAGGAGTCAGTCATGACCATCACCGTTGTCAGCACCACCCTGAGCCATGCCGTCGCCCAGAAAACCTTCGACGACGCATGCAAGTACCTGCGTCAGTCCGACCTGGCCAACTTCCTCCTCGACGAGTTGCTGGGCGTCAAGGATGACCTGCTGGTGGAAGTCACCACTTCCTCGGCGGCGGACAAAGTGGACAGCTGGACGCCACCCGCGTCCAACTCGCCCCACCAGGCCGGGAGCGTCATCTGGAACCTCAAGTCGCGGATCTACGCCATCGAGAAAAAATACAAACAACCGGACCTGAGCAACTTTCAGAAATTCCTCGCGCTGTTCTCCGGTGATCGGGTCGAACGCCTGTCTCCCGCCCTGGTGCTGATGCACGAACTGGGGCACGCCTGCCAATTCCTCACCAACAAGGTCGAGTTCCGTCGCCAACTGGCAGCCAGAAACATCCTCGAAGTGGAAAACATCAACGTCAACGCCATCGAAAACACTGTGGCCAAGGAACTGATGGAGAAAAACAACAAGGAAGGCCTGCGTTGGGACTATCTCGACGCCCGCTGACCGTTCACCCCGGCGGCGCGCAGTCGCCGGGGTGCCTTTCCTGCAATCTGTTGCGGGCCCTTCGCGGCCTTGAAAAGGAGCTCCTCCTCATGTTGATTCTGCGTTCACTGATCATTGGCCTGAGCCTGTTCGCCGGCGCCGTCCACGCCCTGGAAACCAGCAATACCTCCACCACCACTCTGAAGGCCTACGCCACCACCCTGGGCGAGGCGGCAGGCAACAACCAGTGGCAACAGCTGTGGAAACGCTCTCGGGACAACGGTGTATTCAACCCCCAGGGTGAACAACCGCGCTTCACCGTCACCCAGGACAAAGTGCCGGACATGGCCCGCACCACCCTGAGCAGCGCCACCAGTGTCACAGCGCAAGACACCACCCAGGCGCTGTACCGCTATGAGTTTTCCGCCGCCATCGGTACCGCGGCCAAACAGCCACTCAAGGCTCTGTGCCTGCTGGTGGACTGGCGCACCCTGCCCGCTGGCACCGCCCCCAATGACTCAAGCCATATGGGCAACGTGAGCCTGCTGCAAATCTTCCCCTGCCCCTGAACCCGGTCGCCGCCCAAGCCCAAGGCCTGGGCGGCAAGCGGCTAGGGTGCGAGCTGCGAGCCCAGCAGATTGGCCTCCTTGCACCGGCGGGGGGCGTAGCGGTCTCCGAAATTGCGCAGGTTGGCCAGGGCACTCGGCCAGTCACGGGCCACCACCTGGGCCCAGAACTTCGGTGTGCGGCTGGCCAGGTCGCCGTACTGGAACGCCACCGACGCGATCACCGTCTGCATCGGCGCCGGCAACTGGGCAAAGTCCACCCCGCTGGCCTTGAGATAGCGCGCCGCCAGGCGCTCGACAAAGGGCGCCTTGAACGCCTCATCGATCAGCTCCGCCTCACCACTGCTGATACTCAAGGGCCGGCCATCGAGGAAATTCTTCGCCTCCATCCCGGTCAGCCCCAGGTAGGGTTCCAGACGCTGCAGCAGGTCCGCGGGCAGGTTGAGCGCCTGCATGTCCTTGAGTTTGCGTTGCCCCAGGTCGAAACCGGTGCCCACCGTGACCCCGCTCTTGCTGTTGGCCGCATCGGGCACATACCCCTGGGTCTTGGCAGCGCCCTCGAGGGCGGCGATGAAACTGAAATCAATCGAATAGCGTGACATGGGAATTTCCTCATCCTTTTGAAGAAAAACCAGTGCATCACCAGCGACCAATACAGCATCAGCCTGTAATAGTTCCCACTAATAGGGGGGAAATTTCCCACTGAACAGAGGACGAGACACCTCCTTAGGATCAAACCGGCCTTATCCATCATTCCAAGGAGGTAACAAATGGACGTGAACGACCTCAACCTTATCGATATTCGCCAGCTGCCCCACTCGCTGCAGGCCCTTGTAGATTGCATCGGCCTGGAAAATGCCTACCGCCTGACCTGCGAATACGGGGGCCGCCCGAAATACATTCCCAAGCATGCCGAACGCACTTCCCTGGCCCTGATCCTGCCTCCCGATGCCCTCAATGCCCTGATCGAACGCTTCGCCGGACTGGCCCTGGAAATCCCCAAGGCCGACCACTTCTGCCGACAGATCCGTAACCAGCACATCCAGTTGGAAAGCCTGGGGGGCATTTCGCGCAGCGTCCTGGCGGACAAGTACGGCCTGAGTCTGCGGCAGATCGGC
Organism: Pseudomonas sp. Fl4BN1; assembly: GCF_009908285.1. GTDB lineage: Bacteria > Pseudomonadota > Gammaproteobacteria > Pseudomonadales > Pseudomonadaceae > Aquipseudomonas. The sequence continues at coordinate 49,897 of NZ_JAAARM010000029.1, read as the reverse complement.
AACATCCGCCGCCTGGAGGCCATCATTCCCCGGTAATCGATTCCCGCTGAATCAATCACCACGGTTTTCTTAAGTTGCAGGGGCGCATTTCGCGCAGCGAAGAACAAGGAGAAACACCATGGCAGATATCGATAAGGGCCTGATCGGCGGCGTGATTGCCGCTCTGCCCCTGGACAAGATGATCACCGGTCCGCTGATGGCAATGATCCAGGCGCAGGTCGCCGCGAGCAAAGCCTATGCGGACTTCCTGATGGGGGTGTGCATCCAGAACGGCCAGGCGGTTTCGGTGCAGTTCGACTACGACGAGACCCTGGTGGATGACCAGGGCGTCTACAAGGGCACGGTGAAGAAGACGATGCGCATCCCGCTGCTGGCGGCCATCAGTCACCCCAACATCACCATCGAGGAAGGTTCGATCGAGTTCGAACTGACCATCAGCCAGATGGCCGAGGACACCAGCTCCAATGAAGCCTCCGGCAGTTTCGAGGCGAAGATGGGCTGGGGTCCGTTCAGCGTTTCGGTCAAGGGCGCGGCGAGCCACAAATCGACCCAGACTCGCAAGACCGACACTCGAGCGCGCTACGCCATCAGCACCAAGATCGTCCGTCAGGATCCACCGGAAGCCCTGATGCGGGTAATCGACTTCCTCACTGACGCAGCCACCAAGCCGATCATGTTGCCGGGAGTAACCGCCAGCAAGGACACCGACAAACTGTCTCGGGACAACGCCCTGACCAACCCGGTCAACCCGGCCACCGCCAAGAAAGCCGACGGCTCCGCAGCTGCCGGAAAAAACCCGTAAGGCTGATCTGTCCCCCCCTGCAACCGCCCCGCCGCTCCGGTGGGGCACCTTAGCCACCGAACAAGGAGCGTGATCCATGGCGTTTTTTTCCCGCCGCAAGGAGCCCATGTCCGCCAGCGACCTGAGCCATATCACCCGTGGCATGCACCAGGCTGCGGCCGCCACCCACAACCTGATCGCCCAGCAATACATCAAGTTGTTCGACCAGTTCTTCGACTACAACGTCAATGACCTGGGCACGCCGATGAAGGCCAAGATGGTCGAGGTGGCGCTCAACGAGCAGCACATCATCAACGTTCCGCTGATTGCCCTGGTATCGCCCAAGGGCCTGGCCCTGCACAAGATGACGGTCAATCTGTCGGTGCGCATGCAGGGTACGGAACTGCAGAAGGCCAGCCACGACCTGGAGAACGGCGAGTTGCAGAGCGAGAAGTTCTTCGTCACCTTCGGCAACGGCAAGCGTGAAGGTCAGGAGCGTGACCCGGACGAGGTACAGATCAGCATGGAGTTTCGCAACTGTGAGCCGCCGGAAGCGATCCAGAGACTGATCGAAGAGTTCACCAACCTGATCAGCCCGCAGCGGATCTATGAAGGTCCTGCACCGGCCGACAACCCGCCCGCCGAGCAAGACCTGCTGGCCCCCTGAGCCTCATCCCATGACGCACCTGGCTGACCGCGACGGCCAGCCTCCGGGAGCAACGGATAGCACTCAGGGCTTGAGGTTGACCGAACGCCAGTCACTGGCCTCGATCATCCCGAGCATCTTCGGTGCACCGTTGAGGGTGTCGGTGGAAACGAACAGGGAGGCACCGTAGCCCAGGGTCGGGGTCGCCAGCTTCAAGTCCTTTTCCAGTTGCGCCATGCATTCGCTGTGGGTCACCAGCACCAGGTTGCGCCCGGCGACCTTATGCGCCAGCACGTCGCGCAACATGCTGTTCTTGCAGTTGAACAGCCAGTCATCGCCACTGCTGACCTTGCTGAACATGTAGCTCGCGGTCTGCGCGGTACGGGTCAGCGGACTGTTGTAGATATCGGCACGCTCAAGGCCCAGGTGCTCGAACTGGGCCCCCAACCCCACCGCCACTTCCCGGGCCCGGTCGGTAATACCGTCGGCCGGCCCCAGGCAGGCGGCATTGGAGTGATCACAGCGCTCCACATGGCGCACCAGCACGATCATCTCGCCCTTGGCCCACCCGGCCGTCAGCGCGTTGATCCCGGCCACATTGCCGTGGGCCAGATCGGGCACCGCCGCCGGCTTGAACACCCACAGACTCAGGGGGATCACCAGAAGTACCGCCAGCAGCAACGCCAGACGGTGCTTGTAGCGCATCAGGCTGCTGATCAAGAGCGAGCGTTTGACCAGCGGAAAAACAAGTCTTGTAGCCACTGTCCAGCCGCCCCTTTGCGAATGATTAGATGTGTTGAGCAGCTCGTGCCGAGACTACAGAATCCTGATGACAATTGAGCACTGCCCAGAACCTTGGGCAGCAACCAGCCTGACTCTAGGTTCGTGGGCGTGGCAGAGCGGTGAAATGAATGTGAAAAAAAGCTCAACGGAACGGCGCTTCATCCCGCAAAATAACCGTTCATCGGCTAAAACATTGTCCTGGCGCAATACCGACGAAATCGTTTCAGCTATGGCACATCCCGCCGATACACCCCCTACAAAACACCTTGCTGGTCACCAAGAACAACAATCTTCCAGCCAACTTAGATCAAGAAGCGCTACGTTCCTGGAGGAATTCAATGAATAGTTGGTTTGCCAACATAAGCGTCAACCTTAAGCTCGGCCTGGGTTTCGGCCTGGTCCTGGCCCTGACCACCATACTGGCACTGACCGGCTGGACCAGCCTGGGCAAGCTGATCGACCGCAGCAACTGGATGAGCGACATCACCCAGCTCAACAACGGCCTGACCAAGCTGCGGGTCACTCGCCTGCAGTACATGCTGGCCAATGGCGACGAAACCGCCGCCCAGGGCGTGCAGAGCACCCTGGATGATTTCAGCGCCCACCAGAAAAAGCTCCTGACCTCGTTCCAGAGCCCGATCAGCATCAAGCTCCTGCAAGGCCTGGGAACGACCATCAGCGCCTATCAGGACTCGCTGAACAAGATGCGCAACGCCTACCGCACCGGCAATGCTGCGCGCCAGGCCATGAACCAGAATGCCGAACTCGCCAATGACTTGATCAACGGGATCAACACCCGGGTCAAGCAGATGCCCCTGAGCGACCAGCGCTTCGAGCAGTTCCAGGCCATCACCCAGGCCAAGGAAGCCTTCCAGCTGGCCCGTTATGAAGTGCGCGGCTACACCAGCACCAACAACCCGAGCACCGAACAGAAAGCCTTCACCCAGCTCAATGCGGCGATTGCCGAAATGGGCCAGCTCAAGGCCCATTTCAGCAGCACCCAGAGTGATGCCCTGCAACAGCTGGAAGCGGCCCTGACCGACTACCGCAGCTCGCTGCAGGCCTTCAAGGTGGCCTTTAACGACGCCCTGCAGGCGCGCAAGGAAATGACCGACCAGGGCGCCGACATCGTTGACCGCAGCGACGCCCTGTACCAGTTCCAGCTGGACCAACGCGACATCGAAAGCGTCCAGGCCCGTAGCCTGCAATTGATCAGCACCCTGCTGGCCCTGCTGGTGGGTGTACTGGCCGCGGTGATCATCACCCGGCAGATCACTCGCCCGCTGCGCGAAACCCTGGCTGTGGTGGAGCGCATTGCCTCCGGCGACCTCACCGAAAACCTGCGAGTCACCCGCCGCGACGAGCTCGGCGTACTGCAACAAGGCATCGTGCGCATGGGCGTGACCCTGCGCGAGCTGATCGGCGGTATCCGTGACGGCGTGACCCAGATCGCCAGCGCCGCTGAAGAGCTGTCTGCGGTGACCGAAGAAACCAGCGCCGGGGTCAACAGCCAGAAAGTCGAGACCGATCAAGTGGCTACCGCCATGCACGAGATGACCGCCACCGTGCAGGAAGTCGCGCGCAACGCCGAAGAAGCCTCCCAGGCCGCAGCCGCCGCCGACAGCGAAGCCCGCCAGGGTGACAAGGTGGTGGCCCAGGCCATCGAGCAGATCGAGCGCCTGGCCAGCGAAGTGGTGCGCTCCACCGACGCCATGACCGTGCTGCAACAGGAAAGCGACAAGATCGGCAGCGTCATGGACGTGATCAAGGCCGTGGCCGAGCAGACCAACCTGCTGGCGCTGAACGCCGCCATCGAAGCCGCCCGAGCCGGTGAAGCCGGGCGTGGTTTTGCCGTGGTGGCCGACGAAGTGCGGGCCCTGGCCCAGCGCACCCAGAAGTCCACCGAAGAGATCGAATTACTGGTGGCCGGCCTGCAGAACGGCACCCAGCAAGTGGCCACGGTGATGAACAACAGTCGCAGCCTGACCGACAGCAGCGTCCAGCTGACCCGCAAGGCCGGCGCCTCGCTGGAAAGCATCACCCGCACCGTGTCCAACATCCAATCGATGAACCAGCAGATCGCCGCGGCCGCCGAGCAGCAGAGCGCCGTGGCCGAAGAGATCAGCCGCAGCATCATCAACGTGCGCGACGTGTCCGAACAGACCGCCGCAGCCAGCGATGAAACCGCCGCCTCCAGCGTCGAGCTGGCCCGCCTGGGCGGCCAGTTGCAGATGATGGTCAGCCACTTCCGCGTCTGATCCCTGGCGCGCCCTTCGCCGGCAAGCCGGCTCCTACACGGCTTCGTAGGAGCTGGCTTGCCAGCGAAAGGCGCCAATCCCTCGCGCCGAGCATTTACACCCATCAGGGTTTGCCCTTACCTTTCCCGGTCTCCGTCCTGCTGTCCGAAGGATTCGTCGCCAGGAACCCGCGCATGCCCAGCCTCGGCTTTACCTCGGTCCCGCCCCTGCTCAAATATCTGCTGTATGCGGAGCAGCTGGGTATTGCCACGGCGCCGGCGCTGGCGGCGGCGGGGCTACAAGCCGCGCAGTTGAACGACACCAGCCTGCGCCTGCCGATGGAAGTCCACGAACGGTTGCTGGACTACTTCTGCAAGCATTCCGGCGATCCGTTGTTCGGCCTCAATTCGGCGCGTTTCGTCAAACCCAATTCCTGGAACGTGCTCGGCTACATCACCATGAACTGCGCGACCCTGGGCGAAGCCATGGGCCGCATCATGCCGTTCGAAAAACTGGTGGGCGACATGGGCACCAGTCGCGCCGAGGTGGTCGCTGAGCACGTGCGGCTGATCTGGAGCTGCCGCCATCAGCGTGCGGATATCCGCCGGCACCTGGTGGAGAACGTGCTCGCGTCCTGGCTGCTGTATGCACGCTGGATCGCCGACTCGGCCATGTCCCCCAGTGCGGTCTGGTTCGAGCACGCGCTGCCGGAAAAGACCCAAGCGGCGCAGTACGAAGCGCTGTTCGGCTGTCCGGTGCTGTTCCAGCAGCCCTGCTCGGCCTTGGTGGCGCCGTTGGAATACCTGCAGATGCCCCTGCGCCAGGCCGATGCGCGCCTGCTCAAGACCCTGGAAGAACATGCCCAGGCGATGATGGCATCCCTGGCCGATGCCCCCCTGGCGTTGCAAGTGCACAATGTGCTGCGCCAATTGCTCAAGCACGGCCTGCCGCGCAAGGAACAGGTGGCGGAACAATTACAGGTGTCGGTGCGCACCCTGCAACGCCAGTTGCAGCAGGCCGGGACTTCGTATCAGCAGATTCTCGATGACCTGCGCCAGGAGCTCGCCGAGCACTACCTGCGGCACAGCGAGCTGTCGATCCAGGGCGTTTCCGATTGCCTGGGTTTCACCGAGCCACGCTCGTTCCACCGCAGTTTCAAGAGCCGTACCGGGCTGACTCCCGGCCAGTTCCGCCAGGCAGCCGTGGCCGCCGGCAAGGCCTGAAATCAGTCAGACGCTGATCGCGTTGGTGAACACCAGCCGATTGCCGAACGGGTCGCTGATGGTCATGTCCTGGCTGCCCCAGGGCATGGCCTGGATCTGCGGATGGGAAAAGCGGTACTGCTTGGCCAGCAACTGCTGCTGGAAGGCTTCCAGTTCATCGGTTTCGATACGCAGCGCGGCACCCGGCGAGCAATCGCCATGATGCTCCGAGAGGTGCAACACGCACTCCCCTCGCGACACCTGCAGGTACAACGGAAAGTTGGCTTCGAAACGATGCTCCCAGTCGAGGGAGAACCCCAGGAAGTCCAGGTAAAACTCCCGGGCCTTGGCTTCATCGAAGATCCGCAGGATGGGGGTGGTTTTGCCAAAGCTCATTGCGCGACTCCCTGACTGAAAAAAACCGACTGTACAGGCGGCGATGCTCAACACTTCGGCGCTGCCCCGGGTTTCTTTAATATCACGAAGCCATAACTGCAATGAAGTTCATCCCGTCAGCCGGCGCGGGTGAACCCCTGGCGCAAGTCGCCCTGACGCACGAGGAAGCGGCCCAGGCGCCGACCATTGGCCTGGCCTTCGGCATAACTGCACACGCCGTTGACCCAGACTCCATCGATGCCTTCTGCCGCTTGCTGGGGGTTCTTGAAGTCGGCCACGTCACGCACTCGTGCCGGGTCGAACAGCACCAGGTCGGCCCAGTGCCCTGCGCGGATTTCACCGCGCTGCTGCAAGCCGAAACGCGCCGCCGAAAGCCCTGTCATCTTGTGCACGGCGGTATGCAGCGGGAACAGGCCCAGGTCACGGCTGAAGTGCCCCAGCACTCGGGGAAAGGCACCCCATAGCCGGGGATGGGGGAAGGGATCTTCCGGCAGGCCATCGGAACCGATCATCGACAGCGGGTGAGCGAGGATGCGCCGCACATCGTTTTCGTCCATGCCGTAGTACACCGCACCCGCCGGTTGCAGGCGCTCGGCGGCGGCCAGCAGGCTAACGCCCCAATCGGCGGCGATCTCGCTCAGGTCACGACCGCCCTGCGCCGGGTGCGAGGTCGACCAGGTGATGGTGATGCGATAGGCATCCGTAACTTGCTTGAGGTCCAGGGTCGAGGAACTGGCGGCATAGGGATAACAATCGCAGCCCACCGGATGATCCTTCGCCGCCTGCTCCAGGGCCGCCAGCAGTTGCGGACTGCGGCCCCAGTTGCCGGCGCCGGCGCACTTGAGGTGCGAGACGATCACCGGCGCCTTGGCCGCGCGACCGATCAGAAAGGCTTCATCCATGGCCTCCAGCACCGGCTCGAATTCACTGCGCAGGTGGGTGGTGTACACCGCGCCGAAGGCCGTCAGTTCCTGGGCCAGTTGCACCACTTCATCGGTGTCGGCACAAAAGGCGCTGGCGTAGGCCAGCCCGGTGGACAAGCCAAGGGCACCGTCCTCCAGGCTGTCGCGCAGTTGCTCGCGCATGGCCGCGATTTCCTCCGCCGTCGCCGTGCGGTACAGGTCCGTCAGGTGATTGCTGCGCAACGCCGTATGCCCCACCAGCGCCGCGACATTCACCGCCGGGCGAGCCGCATCCACCGCCGCGCGGTAATCGCGAAAACGCGGGTAGGCGAACATCGGACGCTCGCCCAGCAGGTTCATCGGATCCGGCGGATCGCCCTTGAGGCTCACCGGCGCGGCACTGATCCCGCAGTTGCCGACGATCACCGTGGTCACCCCCTGGCTGAGCTTGGGCAGCATCTGCGGCTGGCGAATCACCACCGTGTCGTCATGGGTGTGCACGTCGATGAAACCGGGGGCCAGCACCCGCCCGGCCGCGTCGATCTCTTCCCGGGCGCTGGCGGCAGACAGATCACCAATGCATTGGATACGGCCCGCGTCGATCGCCAGGTCGGCGCGGTAGCCGGGACGGTTGCTGCCGTCGATGATCAAGGCATTGCGGATCAGCGTGTCGTAGCGCATGTCAGTCTCCCAGGGGCAGGCAGTCGGCGCCGCCACGGTAATGGTCCAGGGCCAACTTGATCCGTCGCAGGCGCTCCTGGTTGTCGTCCGGCAAGGCCAGGGCCAGCTCGGTGGCCAGGACGTCGATGGCCAGCAGCATGCCGTAGCGGGCGGCAGTGGGTTTGTAGATGAACGAGGTTTCGGCGCTGTGCAGGGGCAAGACTACATCGGCCAACTGCGCCAGGGGCGAGTCGGGCAAGGTGATGGCGAGGATTCCGGCACCGTAGCTGCGGGCCAGGGCTATCGCATCCAGCAGCTCGGGAGTGATGCCCGTCAGGGAGCAGGCAATCACTGCATGTTGCGGCCCCAGGGCGGCAGCGGTGACCCGCATCATTACCGGGTCGTGGCAGGCAGCGATGGCATAACCCAAACGCACCAGGCGCACCTGCAGTTCATCGCTGCACAGGGTCGAACAGCCGCCGGTGCCGAAGGCGTGGATCATCCGCGCCCGCCCCAGCAAGCGCACCGCGTCAGCAAACTGTGCCTCCTCGAAACCAGCCAGATGCTGGTGCAGGGCCGACTCGATATCGCCGACGATCTGCCGGTAGAAAGCCGATTGTTCAGGGGCTCCGGCCGGGTCGAGAAAACGGCTGCCGACCCCACTGGCCTGGGCCAGTTGCAGGCGCAGCTGGCGCAAGTCGCGACAGCCGACGCTGCGGGCGAAACGTGACAGGGTGGCGGGGCTGACTTCAGCGCGCCGGGCCAGTTCGTCGAGGCTGGCGGATGCCGCAAACCCGACATCGTCGAGCATCAATCGGGCGATCCGCCCTTCCCCGGCGCTGAGCAGATCCAGGCGCGAGCGGATCTGATAAAGAATGTCCATCTACAGCAACTCCGCGAGTACCAGGGTCAGGCCGAAGGCGATCACAGAGATCAGCGTCTCCAGCACGGTCCAGGTCTTGAAGGTTTGAATGACGGTCATATTGAAGTATTCCTTCACCAGCCAAAAGCCGCCGTCGTTGACGTGGGACAGAATCACCGAGCCAGCACCGGTAGCAATCACCAGCAATTCCGGATGGGGATAACCGAGGCCGACGGCCACCGGTGCTACCACCCCCGAGGCGGTGGTCAAGGCCACGGTAGCGGAACCGGTAGCCACCCGCATCAGCACCGCGAACAACCAGCCCATCCACAGCGGCGACAGCTGGAACTCATGGGCCAGGCCAACGATCTGATCGGTCACTCCGGAGTCGATGAGAATCCGGTTGAGACCGCCGCCGGCCCCTACCAGCAAGGTGATGCTGGCTGTCGGTGCCAGGCATTCGTTGGTGAACTTGAGGATCGCCTCACGGTTGAAACCCTGGGCCAGTCCCAAGGTCCAGAAGCTCACCAGAGTCGCCACCAGCAGGGCGATCACCGAGTTGCCGATAAACAGCAGGAACTGATTGAGACCGGTGCCTGGCACGGCGATCTGGTTGGCCCAGCCGCCGATCAGCATCAGCACCACCGGCAGCAGGATGGTGGCCATGGTCAGGCGGAAACTCGGCAGGCGCAGGCGCGGCTCACGAGCAATGAACTGCCGCTCCAGTGGGTTCTCTGCCGGCAGGTGAATGTGCGGCACGATGAAGCGCGCATACACCGGGCCGGCAATGATCGCCGTGGGCACGCCGATCAACAGCGCGTAGAGCAGGGTCTGCCCCACCGACGCCTGATAGGCCTGCACCGCCAGCATTGCCCCTGGATGCGGCGGCACCAGGGCGTGAACCACCGACAGCCCGGCAACCATCGGCAAGCCCACCATCAGCAGCGAGACCCCGACCCGCCGCGCCACAGTGAAGGCAATCGGCACCAGCAGCACGAAACCCACCTCGAAGAACAGCGGCAGGCCCACCAGGAAGGCAATGCACACCATGGCCCAGTGTGCGTTGCGCTCACCGAAGCGATCGATCAGGGTCCGCGCCACCTGGTCTGCACCGCCGGATTCGGCCATGAGCTTGCCGAGCATGGTGCCCAGGGCCACCACCAGGGCGATGTGGCCGAGCGTCTTGCCGACCCCGGCCTCATAGGCACCCACTACCCCGGAAGGCGGCATGCCGGCCATCAGCGCCAGGCCGACAGATACCAGGGTGATGACAATAAAGGGGTTCAAGCGATAGCGAGCGATCAACACGATCAGCGCAATGATCGCGACTGCGGCGTAACCCAGCAGCCAATAACCCGTTGCAGGAGCCATGGCGTCCTCCTTGAAAACAGCGTCACTTTAGAATGGTTGTGAAATTCTTTAATCACTTAACGAAGTGATATTCAAACCAAGTGAAACTAATTTTCGTAAAGAGGCCGGCCTTGTCGTGAACAGCTAAGTGATGGGCCATGAAATGAAAATAGGCAGCGGGTATTTTCATCCGCTACAGCGAACCGCTGGCCCATTGGTTTCAGTCGTGTTGCACCCGGGCGCGCTTGAGCAACTTCTTGCAGCGCTCCGACACATGCAACACCCGCAGGTGCTTGCCGGCCTTGGCGTAACGCTCACGCAGGGTGTTCAACGCCGCAATCGCCGAGTAGTCGACGAAATTCAGATGACGACAATCAATGGTCACCCGCAACGGATCATTGGCCGAGTCGAACTGGTTGAGAAACGCCGTGGTGGAAGCGAAGAACAAGGTCCCGTGCAACTGATAGAGCTTGCTGCCATCGGCCTCCAAGTGACTGTCGGCATATAGCTCGCGGGCCTGCTGCCAGGCGAAGTTGAGGGCGGCGATGACAATGCCGCAGAACACCGCAATGGCCAGGTCGGTGAACACGGTAATCACGGTGACCGCGAGGATCACCAGCACATCGTTGCGCGGCACCTTGTTGACCACCCGCAGGGAAGCCCAGGCGAAGGTCTGCTGCGCCACCACGAACATCACCCCCACCAGCGCGGCCAGGGGAATGCGCTCGATCAGCGGCGACAGGAACAGCACGAACAGCAGGATCAGGCCGCCGGCCACAGCGCCGGACAAACGCCCGCGGCCGCCGGAGCTGAGATTGATCACGGTCTGGCCGATCATGGCGCAGCCGCCCATGCCGCCGAACATCCCTGAAACCATGTTGGCCGCACCCAGGGCCACGCATTCGCGGTCCGGATAACCACGACTCTCGGTGATTTCATCGGTGAGGCTCAGGGTCAGCAGGGTTTCCAGCAGGCCGACCATGGCCATCAGGAATGCGTAGGGCGCGATGATGCCCAGGGTTTCAGCGGTCCAGGGCAGATTCGGCCAGGCCAGGCTCGGCAAGCCGCCGGCAATATGCGCCATGTCCCCCAGGGTGCGGGTCGGCAGGCCCAGCAGGTAGACCAGCAGGCCGACGCCGAGGATCGCCACCAACGCCGGCGGCACCGCGCGGGTCAGCCGTGGCAGCAGGTAGACGATTGCCATGGTCAGCGCCACCAGCCCGGCCATCAGATACAACGGCGAGCCGCTGAGCCAAACCCCAGCACTCTTGAAATGCTCCAGCTGAGCCAGGGCAATGACGATCGCCAGGCCGTTGACGAAGCCCAGCATCACCGGGTGCGGCACCATGCGCACCAGCTTGCCCAGGCGCAGCAGGCCGAACGCGACCATGATCAAACCGCCCAGCAGCACGGTGGCCAGTAAATACTGCACCCCGTGTTGCACCACCAGGGCGACGATCACCACGGCCATGGAACCGGCAGCCCCGGAAACCATGCCCGGCCGGCCGCCGAACAGCGCGGTCAGGGTGCAGATGAAGAAGGCGCCATACAGCCCCATCAACGGATTGAGGTGGGCCACCAGGGCAAAGGCGATGCATTCGGGGAGCAAGGCGAACGAGGTGGTGAGTCCGGCCAGGACATCGGCACGCAGACGTTTTGCTTTCATGATTGACCTGATGGGCGGGCCGGCAGACGGGCCCTGGGGAGAGCGGGAAGAAGTCAGGGAATGTTACGGAATTGAGCCGCCGCCGACCAGCCGGCCGTCGCAGCCTGCACAAAGAACTGTAGGAGCTGGCTTGCCGGCGAAGAGGCCGCTCGATTTGGCGCCAGGCTGGCGGGCCCTTTCGCCGGCAAGCCGGCTCCTACAGGGGTTCAACGGTTATTTGACGACCTTGCCGACACCGCGGCCGCGTGGGTCGGAAGCGGTTTCAAGCTGGGTGCCGTTGACCCGGATCGCCTGGATATCGCCCATCTCCCAGCCCTGGTCCTCCAGGGTGTAACCCATGGTTTTCAGCTCATCGGCAACCTTGCCGGTGAGCGGCGCGTAGGCGTCGAAGTAGATGGTGTCCTTGGGCAGCAACTGGTGATGCACGCGCTGCGCGGCCACGGCTTTTTCCAGCGGCAGGTTGTAGTCATAGAGATTGTTCAGCACCTGGAAGATCGAGGTGAAGATCCGCGAACCACCGGGCGTGCCCAGCACCAGGGTGACCTTGCCGTCGCGGGTCACCAGGCTCGGACTCATGGACGACAGCATGCGCTTGCCGGGGGCGATGGCGTTGGCATCGCCACCGACCACGCCAAAGGCATTGGCCACGCCGGGCTTGGCGCTGAAATCGTCCATCTCGTCGTTGAGCAGGAAACCCGCGCCCTTGACCACCACGCCGCTGCCGTAATCCCAGTTCAGGGTGTAGGTGTTGCTCACCGCGTTGCCCTGGGCATCGACGATGGAGAAGTGCGTGGTCTGGTGCGGCTCAAGCCCCGGGCGCACCTTCTCGGTAGGCGAGATGGCGTTGGGGTTGACCTCGGCGGCACGTTTTTTCAGGTACGCAGGATCGGTTAGTTGCTTGACCGGCACTTCGGAAAACGCCGGGTCGCCGAGGTAGTCGGCACGGTCGGCGAACACTCGCTTTTCAATTTCCGCCAGCAGGTGAATGTACTTGGCCGAGTTCAGTTCGACGCCCTTGAAGTCCGCTGCGCGGTCTTCCTTGATGCTGATCAACTGAGCCAGGGCGACCCCGCCGGAACTCGGCGGTGGTGCGGTGTACAGGGTGTTGCCACGGAAGGTCACCTGCAGCGGCTGGCGCCATTGGACCTTGTAGTCCTGCAGGTCCTGCTTGCTGATCAGGCCTTTGTCGGCCTGCATCTGCGCCACCAGCAAGTCGGCGGTCTTGCCGCTGTAGAACTCCTTGGCGCCCTGGTCGGCAATCCGTTCCAGGGTCGCGGCCAGCTCGGGCTGACGGAAGGTTTCACCCGGCTTCATGCTGCCGAAGTAGTCACCAAAATTGGTGGTGCCGTTGAACAGCTTCAGCGCATCCTCGCGATACTGGTACTGCTTGTCGGCGACCTTGAAGCCGTTTTTCGCATAGCCCACTGCTGGCGTGAGCAACTCGCTCCAGGGCAGCTTGCCGAACTTCTGGTGCGCCTCCCACAGGCCCATCACGGTTCCCGGGACCCCGGCAGCACGGGCACCCACCAGGCTCAGGTTCTCGATCACCTCGCCCTTTTCATTCAGGTACATGTTGCGGGTCGCGGCCTTGGGCGCGGTTTCCCGGTAATCAAGGAAGTAGGGTTTGCCGTCGATGTACATGGTCATGAAACCGCCGCCGCCGATATTGCCGGCCTCGGGGTAAGTCACGGCCAGGGCAAAGGCCGTGGCCACTGCGGCATCCACCGCGTTGCCGCCTTTCTTGAGGATCTGCGCCGCGACATCGGCGCCGTACTGATTCGGCGCGGCCACCGCGCCGCCTTCCAGGGTCACGGCGAAGGCTGAACTGCTGGCGGCAATGGCGGCCGTCAGGGCCAGGGTCTTGAACAACAGGATGCGCATAAGGTCCTTCCTTTTCTTGTTATCGAACGGGAAGAACCTTAGGCCCGGGGCCAAGGTTTGAGCAATCGCCAATCGCGGTACGCCCGTCCCAACCTGCAACCACCGAGTGATGCAGGCGCGGGTTTGTGTGGGAATCGGGTTGTGTAGGAGCTGGCTTGCCAGCGAAGGCGCTCTCAAGCCCGAAGCCAAATCCAAGGCCCCCTTCGCCGGCAAGCCGGCTCCTACAAGGGCTGCGTTGCCAAAACAATCCGCGGCACTCCCTCACTGTAGGAGCTGGCTTGCCAGCGAAAGCGGTCTCAAGCCCGAAGCCAAATCCAAGGCCCCCTTCGCCGGCAAGCCGGCTCCTACAAGGGCTGCGTTGCCAAAACAATCCGCGGCACTCACTGTAGGAGCTGGCTTGCCAGCGAAGACGCTCCCAAGCCCGGAGCAAAATCCAAGGGCCCTTTCGCCGGCAAGCCGGCTCCTACAAGGGCTGCGTTGCCAAACAATCCGCGGCACTCGCTCACTGTAGGAGCTGGCTTGCCAGCGAAGGCGCTCTCAAGCCTGAAACCAAATCCAAAGCCCCCTTCGCCGGCAAGCCGGCCCATGCAATAGAAGGGGGAAGCGCGGGAGTCAGCCCTGGAACTCCGGGTTGGCGTAGTCCGCCAGCTTGCCCTGGATGAAATCGAGGAAACACTGGATGCGCAGGGCCAGTTGCGAGTTGCGGTAATACACCGCGTTGATCGGCTGGCGATAGCCGCTGTTGAACGAGGCCAGCACCGGTTGCAGCTGCCCGGCGCGGATGTCATCGATGGTCATGAAGTGCGAGAGACAGGCAATCCCTTGCCCCGCCAGCGCCAGGTGCCGCAGGGTTTCCCCGCTGGAGGCGCTGATGCCTGGCTGGATCTGCCAGCGGTCGCCGTGCACATGGCGCAGCGGCCAATGGTTGAGGGTCTCGGTCTGGGTGAACCCCAAGAGTGTGTGGTTGGCCAGTTCCGCCACGCTTTGTGGTGTTCCGTGCCGGGCCAGGTACTCCGGGCTGGCAAGGATATGCAGCGGGCTGCAACCCAGGGAGCGGGCATGCAGGGTCGAATCCGCCAACACGCCGATACGGATCGCAATGTCGGTGCTCTGTTCCAGCAGGTCGATGATCAGGTCGTTGCTGTTGAGCTCCAACTGGATATCCGGGTACAGGCGACGGAACTCGGCCACATAAGGAACGATGGCATGCAGCATGAACGGTGACGCCGCATTGATCCGCAGGCGCCCTGACGGATTGCGCTGGCGGGAGGAGAGCCGCTCTTCGAGTTCATCCATCTGATCAAGGATCAGCTTGGCCTGCTCGAAGAAATAGCGCCCCTCCTCGGTCAGGTCCATGCGCCGCGTAGTGCGGTTGATCAACGTGGTATCGAGCTTGGCCTCCAGCCGCGACAAGGTGCGGCTGACCGCCGAAGGGGTCTGTGCCAATTGCTCGGCGGCGGCGGAAATCGAACCGCACTCGATGACGCAGACAAAGACCTGCAATTCGTCGGATCTGGCTTTCACATGAGTCCTCTGTCAGCAGTGGATGGCACCCACAAAGCAAGTGATCCGCTTCAAGGCACTCAATAGTAGCCGGATTCAGTCTTTGAGATTGAACACCGCCTTGAGGTGTTCTTCGTAGCGCTGAACGTCGCCTTCGATGTTCGGGCGCTTCATCACGTCGACACAGAGGAAGGTCGGCAGGCCGCTCATGCCGAGGAACTGATTGGCCTTGTGGAACGGGAAATACACCGCGTCCACGCCCTTGGCTTCGAAGAAGTCGCTGGGGTCGTCGAAAGCCTGCTGCGGTGCGTTCCAGGTCAGCGAGAGCATGTACTGCTTGCCCTGGATCAAGCCGCCGCTGCCGTACTTCTGCGAAGCGTCGGAACGGGTCCGGCCGTCGCTGGCGTAGAGGCTGCCGTGGCCCTCGGTGAAGACTTCGTCGATGTACTTCTTGACGATCCACGGCGCGCCCATCCACCAGCCAGGCATCTGGTAGATGATCACGTCGGCCCAAAGAAACTTCGCCACTTCTTCCTGGACGTCGTAACCCGCATCGATGTGGGTGACCTTGACGTCCAGGCCGCCACGATCCAGCACCGCCAGGGCGGTATCCTGCAGGGTCGCGTTGTAGCGGCCATCGGAGTGGGCGAACTGTTTGGCGCCATTGAGCAGCAGTACTTTTTTCATGATCCAGCCTCATCGGGAACAACCCGTTGCGCATCGGTGGCGGCGGGCTGTGAAGATTGAAAACGATGGCGGCAGGTTAATCAGGCAAGGGCCGGAGAATAAGCCCGGGTTGTTCAAAATACATTTGACTCAAACGCACGAATCGATAGCGGATTGTTGCCTTAGAATTTTCACTCCCTTCCAACGCAGCGAGTGCTTTCAGCATGTCCACGCCCCAGGCCTTTATCCTTCACGCCAAGACCCGTCCCGAGCGCGCCGACGCTTTCGCAGCCTTCTTCCTCGGGCACGTTGCGGCCAGTCGCGCCGAAGCAGGCTGCATCGAATACCACATGCTGCGGGACCGGCAGGACCCGAGCCTGTTCATTTTCTATGAAGTCTGGGCCTCGCCGGAGGCGCTGGAGATCCACTCCAGCCTGCCGCACATGCAGCAGTTCCTCGACGCCCGCATGGACTATCTGCAGCAGGACTTCGAGATCCGCGCCATCGACATGCTCAGCCCGGCCGCAACTGGCCGCTGAGCAGAAGGTCTAGCCGCTGATCAACAGATGCCCGCCCAGCAGGCCCAGGCCGATAAAGAACGCCCGCTTGAACAGCAAGGCACTGATGCGCTGGCGCAGCCATTGCCCCAGCCACATGCCCAACAGCGCCGGGGCCAGGGTCAGCAATGAAGCCCCCAGCTCGGCGCTACCCAGGGCACCGCGCCAGAGCAATCCGCCGGCCAGGGCCAGGGTCGAGACGGTGAACGACAGGCCCAGGGCCTGCACCAGTTGATCCCTGTTCAAACCCAGGGCCTGCAGATAGGGCACTGCCGGAATCACGAACACCCCGGTGGCAGAGGTGATCACTCCGGTGACCAGCCCGCACAGCGGCGCCAGCCAGCGCTCCTGGGCCGCCGACACCCGCAGGGTCGGCAACAACAGACCGCTCAGGGCATACAGCAACAAGGCCGCACCCAATCCCCGCACCACCCAATGCCCGCCATCGATCCCCAGCCACAGGGAACCGGCCCCGGTGCCGACCAAGATCGCCAGCAGCATCGGCCACAGGCGCTTGAGCAAGGCCGGCAGATGCCCGCCAAAGGCCAGTTGCCAGAGATTGGTCAGGGTCGCCGGAATGATCAGCAAGGCTGCAGCCTGCGCCGG
This sequence comes from Pseudomonas sp. Fl4BN1, assembly GCF_009908285.1. Lineage (GTDB taxonomy): Bacteria > Pseudomonadota > Gammaproteobacteria > Pseudomonadales > Pseudomonadaceae > Aquipseudomonas. The sequence continues at coordinate 33,199 of NZ_JAAARM010000029.1, read as the reverse complement.
AGCCATAGCCAGCCCCAACAGCCCCATGGCAATGGTGGGCAGCCCGAGACCGATCACCCCCTTGACCATGCCGGCCAGCACAAAGGTACAGATCACCAACAGCGACAGGGTGATTCCGAGGTTCTGATAAAACGCGAGTGAGCTGTTCATGGGCCTATCCTGCGCCCTGCTCGCCACGCTGAAAATCTGCCATATACTGAGCCAGCCTCTTTCCAGGCAATAGGCACATACGAAAACCTATTGCCCGTACCTCCGTAGGAGCTGGCTTGCCAGCGAAGGCGTTTCCAAGGCCTGCGCAAAACTTCAGGGCCCCTTCGCCGGCAAGCCGGCTCCTACGAAAAACCTATTGCCGATACATCCGTAGGAGCTGGCTTGCCAGCAAAGGCGTTTCCAAGGCCTGTGCAAAACTCCAGGGCCCCTTCGCCGGCAAGCCGGCTCCTACGAAAAACCTATTGCCGATACATCCGTAGGAGCTGGCTTGCCAGCGAAGGCGTTTCCAAGGCCTGTGCAAAACTTCAGGGCCCCTTCGCCGGCAAGCCGGCTCCTACGAAAAAACTATTACCGATACATCCGTAGGAGCTGGCTTGCCAGCGAAGACGTTTCCAAGGCCTGTGCAAAACTCCAGGGCCCCTTCGCCGGCAAGCCGGCTCCTACGAAAAAACTATTGCCGATACATCCGTAGGAGCTGGCTTGCCAGCGAAGGCGTTTCCACGGCCTGTGCAAAACTCCAGGGCCCCTTCGCCGGCAAGCCGGCTCCTACGAAAAAACTATTGCCGATACATCCGTAGGAGCTGGCTTGCCAGCGAAGGCGTTTCCAAGGCCTGTGCAAAACTTCAGGGCCCCTTCGCCGGCAAGCCGGCTCCTACACCGACCCGGTTCCCCGAGGGAGGCTCCATGCACTTCGATCTGATCGACCTGCGGCTGTACCTGAACATTCTCGAGGCCGGCAATATCACCGCCGGCGCCACTCGCAGCCATCTGTCCCTGGCCGCCGCCAGCGCCAGAATCCGCGCCATGGAAGCCTCGCTGGGCATCGCGTTTCTCCAGCGCGGACGCCGGGGCGTCAGCCCGACCGCCGCCGGCCAGGCCCTGGCCCAGCACGCCCGGACCCTGCTGCTGTACGCCGACCACCTGCAACAGGACCTCGCCGAGTACGCCAAGGGGGTCAAGGGCCAGGTGCGCCTGCTGTGCAATACCACTGCCCTGAGCGAGTACCTGCCGGAGGTGCTGGCGGACTTCCTGCACAGCCAGCCCCATGTGGATATCGACCTGCAGGAACTGCCCAGCCAGCGCATTACCCACGCCCTGCGCCAGGGCGCGGCGGAGCTGGGCATCGTCTCCGACGCCGTGGACACCCAGGGGCTGATGACCCGCCCGTTTCGCGACGATCCCCTGGTGCTGGTGATGCCCCGGGAACATGCCCTGAGCAGCCAACCGAGCCCGAGTTTCAGCGACACCCTGGCCCATGACTACGTCGGCCTCGCCAGCCACAGCGCCCTGGCGGTGTACCTGGAAGAGCAGGCCCTGCACCTGGGCCGACGCATGCAGTTGCGGATTCGCGCCGAGGGTTTCGATGCCCTGCTGCGCATGGTGGCCCGTGGTGCCGGGCTGGCAGTGGTGCCCCTGGCCGCGCTGCAGCGCAACCCGCACCTGGCGCTGCAATCCCGGCCCTTGAGTGAGGCCTGGGCCCGGCGCCGGCTGCTGCTGCTGTGCGCCCGCGACTTCGAGGGCCTGCCGCTGTATGCCCAGAGCTTGTGCCTGGCACTGCAGGCACCTTGACTCTCCCCTTAGGGGCAGACCTTAGCCTTGGGGTTTGTTCCTCAAGGACCACGGCAATGAGCAAACGCATCCTGGTGATTCTCGGCCACCCTTCGCGCCACAGCCTGTGCGCGGCATTGAGCGAGCGCTACATGAAGGCGGCGCAGGACGCCGGTCATGAAGTGCGCCAGCTCAGGCTCGGCGACCTGCACTTCGATCCGGTGCTGCGTGAAGGCTATCGTCAGATCCAGCCCCTGGAAGAAGACCTGCAGCGGGCCCAGGCTGACATCCTCTGGGCCGAGCACCTGACCTGGGTCTTCCCCATCTGGTGGGGCGGCATTCCGGCGCTGATGAAGGGTTTTCTCGACCGTGTGCTGCTGCCGGGCTTCGCCTTCAAGTACCGCCCCGGCAAAGCCTTCCCGGAACAACTGCTCAAGGGCCGCACCGCCCACCTGCTGGTGACCATGGACACCCCGCCCTGGTACTTCCGCTGGTTCTACCGCATGCCCGGCCTGCAGCAGATGCGCCGCACCACCCTGGCCTTCTGTGGCATCAAGCCGTTGCGTACCCTGACCTTTGGTCCGGTGCTGGACGCCAGTGAAGAACGCAAGGCCGATTGGCTGATGCAGGCGCAGTACCTTGCCAGGCAGTGAATCCGCCGGATAATGCGCAACGCTGTCTGCCCGCCACCCGGTACCGAAAAGGAGTTTTCATGTACATCGGCCAAGCCGCGCAACTGTCCGGAACCACCATCAAGAGCATCCGCCATTACGAGGCTATCGGCCTCTTGCCCGAGGCGCCCCGCCAGGGTCGCTACCGGCTCTATGACGCCCAGAGCGTCGAGCAACTGATGTTCATCAAGTGCGCCCAGCAACTGGGTTTCAAGCTCAAGGAATTGCAGCAGGTGTTCGTCACCCACAAGGGGCAGGCCTTTCCCTGGGACCGGGCCCAGGCGGCCCTGGCGCAGAAGAAGCGCGAACTGCAACAGCAGATCGATGACTTGCAGCAGTTGCAGGGCCGGCTCGAAATCTTCGAGACCAGCCTGCAACAAGCCCGCGAGGAGTGCCCCCTGGGCAGCCTCTAGCAGGTCGTTGAGAAAGGAGCAGAAAAATGCATTCCGATAGAAAATTCAATTATCAGTGACGCCAATCAGGCTCAGCGGCTCGCACGAACAAGTCCGCTGGCACCGTCCAAACCTCCGGACTCGCTCCACCAGCTCCGCCCTTGGACGTTCGGATGCAACTTGGGGCACCAAACCAAACTGCGATGTGCTCCTCGGGGACATTTGGATCCCCCTCAATGCCGACCACGACCGCAAGAAGGCCGTCTAGCTCGACTAAGTCACCACGTTGCCAATTTGTCATGCGCAGCTCCTTTGAAGGCTTTCGATTTTCAAGTCAGCTCGTTCGGCGCAAGCGTGACACTCACCACAACTCAAGTCGCGGATGGCTGCCACCACCCAGCGATTCCGCCCAGGCGGATCACATTGTAAGCCGCAAAGCCCCAGGTGACCCAGCCTCGCACGGTGGCGAGACCTAACCACCCTCCTTGCGCCGGAAGCTCTTATGCGAGGCCCATGCCTCCAACAGCGTGCCATCGACCGAGAAGTGCTCGTCGCTGACCAGCTCACGCATCCGCGCTAACAGCACCGAATGCTCAAAGAACCGTTGCGCAATCTCGCCATCGAACAACCGATCCCGGTTGAACGAGAACGTGGAGTGGTCCCACACCGAGTCGTTCACGTTGAGCCCAACGCACCAACGGAACAGCAGGTTGTAGTCCATCTGTTCCATCAGCAGTCGCTCACTACGCACGCTATACACAACCTGCAACAGCGATGCCCGGAGAATCCGCTCCGGCGGAATCGACGGCCGCCCAGCGTCCGCATAGCGGGTGTCCAGCAGATCGTTCAGCTCGCGGAGAATCGTATCGACCAGGATGCGAAGCTTACGAATGGGGTGATCGGCCGGTACACGGGCCTCCACCGATACGTACGAGAACACGCCAAGCTGCTGGACATCCGGGAGGCGTGGCCTCAGACCTCGGACAATCCGGCGACCGTCCTCGGCTTACGAAAGCACAGGTAGTAGACCAGGGTCAGCAACAGCAGGAACGGCACCCCGAACACCAGGGTCATCCTGAACGCGTCGGTGAAAAAGGTGGTGATCATCACCGCGCCCATCAGCACCAGCCCCAGCAGGGTGCTGTAGGGAAACAGGCGCATGCGGAACGACAGCTGCTGCTCGCCGTGACGTTGGTGATAACGGCGGAAACAGTAGTGGGTGAGGAAGATCATGAACCAGGTGAAGATCGCGCCGAACATCGAGATCGCCATCATCAGGGTGAATGAACTTTCCGGGTACAGCACGTTGATCAGGGTCGCCAGGCCGATGCCGGAGCTGGACAGCAGCAAGGCATTCAGCGGAATCCCGCTCTTGCTCAAGGCCCCCATCGACTTGGGTGCGTAGCCGGCGCGGGACAGGCTGAACATCATCCGCGTGGTGATGTAGAGCTGGCTGTTCATCGCCGACAGGGCGGCAATCAGGATCACGAAGTTCATCACCCCGGTGGCCCCGGGAATGCCGATGGTCTGCATCACCGTGACAAACGGGCTCTGGGCCTTGCCCGCCTGCACCCAGGGCACGATGGCCAGCATCAACGCCAGGGTCAGCAGGTAGAACACCACTAGACGCACGATGGTCGCGCGAAAGGCCTGCTTCACCGCACGCTGCGGATCCTCGGCCTCACCGGCCGCCACTGCGATCATCTCGACGCTCAAGTAGCTGAAGATCGACACGATCACCGCGATCCACATGCCCTCGAAACCGTTGGGAAAGAAACCGCCGTGGGCGCTGTAGTTGTGCACCCCGTAGTCGGGGTTGCCAGAGCCGAATACCACATACACCGCAAGGATGATGAAGCCGACGATGGCAGCGATCTTGATGGTGGAGAACCAGTACTCGAAGTTGCCGAAGGTCTTCACGCTGATGGCGTTGAGCAGGATCAGCACACTGGAGAAGGAGATGATCCACACCCATTCCGGGACGTTGGCGAACCAGTACTTCATGTACATGGCAATGGCCGTGACCTCCGCGCCCACCGCCAGCACGATGGCCGCCCAGTAGGCATAGCGCACCAGGAAACCGGCCAGCGGGCTGACGTAGAACTCGGCATAAGCGCCGAAAGAGCCGGAAGTGGAATGGGCCACGGTCATTTCCGCCAGGCAGCCCATCAACAGCAGGGTGATCAGCGCGCCGATGGCATAGCTCAGCAGCACGCTGGGCCCGGCATAGCCGATGGCGTAGGCACTGCCCATGAACAGCCCGGTGCCGATGGCCCCGCCGATGGCGATCATACTCATCTGGCCGGCGGTCAACTGCCGCCTGAGGCCATGCTCGCGATTGGAAATCGCTTCAAAACCCTTGTTGGTGGTGGTCACGTTCAGTGCCTCTTTATTGTTATGTGCACGCGTTGATCAATGTTTCGGCGCCTCCCTGCGCCGCTATCTGACTCATGTGGGTATTGGCTTGCTGTCGCCACTGCCTGTGGCCGCGGCGACAAACACCGCATCAGGTCACGCTGTGACGCACCTGGAACTGCGCCTGGGCCCAGGTTTTCTGATCAAGGATTTCACCGAGGATCTGCACCGCATCCCAGACTTCGCTGAAGCGGGTATACAGCGGGGTGAAACCGAAACGCATGATCCGTGGCTCACGGTAATCGCCAATCACGCCCCGGGCGATCAGGGCCTGGATCACCGCGTAGCCCTCAGGGTGCTCGAAGCTCACGTGACTGCCACGCTTGGCGTGATCCCGCGGGGTCACCAGCTTCAGGTCATGGCCGGCGCAGCGCTGTTCCACCAATTGGATAAACAGATCGGTCAGGGCCAGGGACTTGCGGCGCAGGCTCTGCATGTCGGTCTGTTCGAAAATTTCCAGGCCACATTCGACCATGGCCAGGGAGGTGATCGGCTGGGTGCCGCACAGGTAACGGGCAATGCCGCTGCTGGGCTCATAGTGAGTGGCCATATCGAACTGCCGGGCATGGCCAAACCAGCCGGACAACGGCTGGGTCACCAGGTCGCAGAGCGTCGGGGCCACCCAGGCGAACGCCTGGGAACCGGGGCCGCCATTGAGGTATTTGTAGGTGCAGCCGATCGCGTAGTCGGCGCCGGACTGGGTCAGCGCCACCGGCACGGCGCCGGCGGAGTGAGCCAGGTCCCAGATGCTCAGGGCACCGGCTTCGTGGATCAGCCCAGTGACCGCCTGCATGTCGTGCATGTAGCCGGTCTTGTAGTTGACGTGGGTCAGCAGGACCACCGCGGTGTCCTGGTCGATGGCCGCCGGAATCTGCTCCGGGCTGTCGACCAGGCGCAGGGAATAGCCGCGTTGCAACAACTGCGTCAGGCCTTCGACGATGTACAAGTCAGTCGGAAAATTGCTGCTTTCAGAGACGATCACCCGGCGCTGCGGGGCGCGCTCGGCCTGTACCTGCAACGCCGCGCTGAGTACCTTGAACAGGTTGATCGAGGTGGTGTCGGTGATCACCACTTCGCCGGCACCGGCACCGATCAGCGGCGCCAGGCGATCCCCCAGGCGCAGGGGCAGGTCACGCCAGCCGGCGCTGTTCCAGCTGCGGATCAGGCCATCGCCCCACTCCTGCTCGATCACCTGCCGGGCCCGCTCAAGGGAAGCCAGGGGACGGGCTCCGAGGGAGTTGCCGTCGAGGTAGATCACCCCCTCGGGCAAGGCAAACTGTTGGCGCAGTGGCGCCAGAGGGTCCTGTTCATCGAGCGTCAGGCAGTGGTTTTTATTGATCATTGGAGGTCCTGTCTTGGTCAATGTCATGCCCGCCGTCCAGGGGGCGGGCACGGGGTCTGGGCAACCCGCATACTGAGGAAATAATGGACGAAGCAGCAGAGAATTTTCGTGCAAAGTGCAGCGTGTTCCCGTACTAATCTCGAATAAAATTCTAATCCTCCAATAAAAAACGCGGATTTATGCCAGCCATGACCCTCGACTCCACCGACCTGCGCATCCTGCACTTCCTGCAACAGGATGGACGTATCAGTAATCAGGAGCTGGCAGAGAAAGTCGCCCTCTCGCCCTCCGCCTGCCTGCGCCGCCTGCGCATGCTCGAAGCCGACGGGGTGATCAGCGGCTACCGCGTCCAGCTCAACGCCGAGCGCCTGGGTGTCGAGCTGGAGGCCATCGTCCATGTGTCTCTGCGCCAGGACGTGGAAGGGTGGCACGAGACCTTTATCAGCAAGGTCCAGCAATGGCCGGAAGTGGTCGCGGGGTATGTGATCACCGGCGCCAGCAACTACGTGTTGCGCATCCAGGCACGCAACCTCAAGCACTTCTCGGATTTCATCGTCAATCACCTGAACCGCGCGTCCGGGGTCACCGACATCCGCTCGGAAATCGTCCTGCAGAAGATCAAGGAACAGGACGGCCTGCTGGACCTGGTACTGCGCAAGTAACCCCAGCCCCAGCGTCCTAGAAACCCGCCGGACGCCGCAGCGGATGACGCTGCGCGGTGGCGCTCGGCGCTTCGTCGAAGAGCTTGCGGTATTCCGCGGAAAACCTTCCCAGGTGGGTAAAGCCCCAGCCCAGGGCAATCTCGGAGATATTGCGTGCCGCGCCGTACTCGAGAATTTCCTGGCGCACGCCATTGAGCCGATGGCGCTTGAGATAAGCCATCGGCGACAGGGCGAAGTATTTGCGAAAGGCCTCGAACAACTTGAAGCGCGACACCCCGGCCGCCGCCTCCAGGTCCTCCATGTGCACCGCCTCACGGGCATGCTCGTGCAGGTACTGGCGAGCCCGCACCAGATAATGCGGCAGCTTGACCCCGAGCGTCGCCCGCAGCTCTTCGGAGTAGTTGTTGGGCTGGGCCAGGATCAGCCCCTTGATCAATGAGTTCTCGATTTCCCGGGTAAAGGCCAACTGCTCGTAGAGCTCGTTGCCCTGGGCCAGCTCGCCCATGAAGTGCTGCGCCATGCGCCACCAGGAAGCAGCCGCACCGTGCAGTGCATCCATGCTCGGTTCGAAGCACAGCGGCTGCTGCACCGAACGTTGCAACAAGGCCTCCAGGGCCTCGCTCATGGCCGGCCGGGAAATCACCACCTGCAGCTTGCGGCAATCGCCGGAGATGGCCAGTACCTGGCTTTCATTGGGAGCAATGATCACACCCTGGTCGCGGTCCGAACGCAGCAAGCGCCCGCCCTTGTTCAACTCCTGCTCACCGCACAGGGGCAAGCTCAGGCTGTAGCTGCTGAAGCGTTCGGTGTCCTCGATATCCACCACCACGTCGGTGCCGTACTCGATGATGCCCAGGGTCGTGGAGCGTGACCTGAGCACATTGGCACTGTGATGAAAACGGATTCGTTCGGGGTTCGCGGTTTCCAGGCGGTGAGGCCCGCAGATCCCCGCCATCCAGTTCCTGGCCCCTTCGAGGTCATAGCGATCGATACGAATCTCGCGAAACTGCCCATCAGCCTTGCTATTCATCACGGCGCACCCACGGCAATATTTTCAGCGCGCTCTGACGGCGCGTCTTGTAGGACAGGGCAAGTTTTGCGCCAGCGGGCAACGCTGCCAACCCAGTGGATAGCAATCGCCGACTAAGTGGATAACCAGGCCCCATCGTCCTCATTGGCTGTGCTCACACTAGCCCATTGGCGCCCCATCATGCAGCCACTGATCAGTACCCGGCCGATTCTGGGTAGATGCTACCCATCGCCGCGCGCCTGTTGCCGCGGCGGCCGGCGGCATCGGCAAAGGCAGGAGCAGCGCGCCAGGCGCCGTGCCGGCAACTTTATGGATGAGCTTGGTCGACTAAGCGGATAGCCACCCCACGGCTTCACTCTCTCTAATGCAGGTACCCGATTGGCCTGAATAAAAAAAAAGGTACCGACTCATGAGTGGTGCAAGAAACCTCGAGCAGTGGAAAAGCTTCATCGACAGCTGCCTGGATTTCCGTCCCGTAGACGGAGTGTTCCGTATCGCCCGGGAGATGTTCACCGAACCCGAGCTGTTCGACCTGGAGATGGAACTGATCTTCGAGAAGAACTGGATCTACGCCTGTCACGAAAGCGAATTGCCCAACAACCACGACTTCATCACGATGCGTGCCGGGCGCCAACCGATGATCATTACCCGCGATGGCGAGGGCCGGCTCAATGCCCTGATCAACGCCTGCCAGCACCGTGGCACCACCCTGACCCGGGTTGGCAAGGGCAACCAGTCGACCTTCACCTGCCCCTTCCATGCCTGGTGCTACAAGAGCGACGGGCGCCTGGTAAAGGTCAAGGCGCCAGGGGAATACGCCGAGGACTTCGACAAGGCCACCCGCGGCCTGAAGAAGGCGCGCATCGAGAGCTACAAGGGCTTTGTCTTCATCAGCCTGGATGTGGCCGCCGACAACTCCCTGGAAGACTTCCTCGGCGACGCCAAGGTGTTCTTCGACATGATGAACGCCCAATCGCCCACGGGTGAACTGGAAGTGCTGCCGGGCAAGTCTGCCTACACCTACGACGGCAACTGGAAACTGCAGAACGAGAACGGTCTGGACGGTTATCACGTCAGTACCGTGCACTACAACTATGTGGCCACGGTGCAGCACCGCCAGCAGGTGAACAGTGACAACGGCACCGCCAGCGGCGCCACCCTCGACTACAGCAAGCTCGGCGCCGGCGATGCCAACACCGACGATGGCTGGTTCGCCTTCAACAACGGCCACAGCGTACTGTTCAGCGAAATGCCCAACCCGGCGGTGCGCTCCGGCTACGCCACGATCATGCCGCGCCTGGTGCAGGAGTACGGCGAGGCCAGGGCCGAGTGGATGATGCACCGCCTGCGCAACCTGAACATCTATCCCAGCCTGTTCTTCCTCGACCAGATCAGCTCGCAGTTGCGGATCATCCGCCCCATCGCCTGGAACAAGACCGAGATCATCAGCCAGTGCATCGGGGTCAAGGGCGAGAGCGACGCCGACCGGGAAAACCGCATCCGCCAGTTCGAGGATTTCTTCAACGTCTCGGGCATGGGCACCCCGGACGACCTGGTGGAGTTCCGCGAAGCCCAGCGTGGTTTCCAGGGCCGCCTGGAACGCTGGAGCGATATCTCCCGTGGCCACCATCGCTGGGTCACCGGGCCCACCGCCAACAGTGAAAACCTGGGGATCCAGCCAGCCATGACCGGCACCGAAATCACCCATGAAGGGCTGTACGTCAACCAGCACCAGAACTGGCAGAAATTCATCCTCGATGGCTTGCAGCGCCAGCCCCTGAAACTGCGTGAGGTGTAAGCATGAATGCGCAATTGCAGTACCAGATCGAGCAATTCTTCTACCGCAAGTCCGAACTCTGCGACGCGCAGGACTGGGACGCCTACCTGGCGCTGTTCGCCGTGGACAGCGAGTTCCACTTGCCGCAATGGGACTCGGAACACGTCTACACCCAGGACCCCAAGCGCGAAATGTCGCTGATCTACTACGCCAACCGCTCCGGGCTGGAAGACCGGGTGTTCCGCCTGCGCACCGGCAAGGCGGCCTCGACCATCCCGATGCCGCGCACCCTGCACCTGGTGAACAACCTGCGCATCAGCCAAGGCGACAACGGCCATCTGCAGGTGCGCCTGAACTGGCACACGCTGTTCTACCGCCTGGCCACTTCCGAAGACTTCTACGGCCATGCCACGTATGACCTCAAGCCCGACGGCGACAGCTGGCTGATCCAGCGCAAGCACGTGTTGCTGCTCAACGACACGATCAATTCGGTGCTCGATTTCTACCACCTCTGAACCACGGAAATACTGTCATGACGCACAAGGTCGCGTTCAGCTTCGCCGACGGCAAGACCCTGTTCTTCCCGGTGCAGGCCAATGAAATATTGCTCGACGCTGCCCTGCGCAACGGCATCAAGATCCCCCTGGACTGCCGCGAAGGGGTGTGCGGCACCTGCCAGGGCCGTTGCGAGTCGGGCCAGTACAGCCAGGATTATGTGGACGAGGAAGCCTTGTCCGCCCAGGACCTGGAGCAACGCAAGATGCTCAGCTGCCAGACCAGGGTGCAGTCCGATGCGGCGTTCTACTTCGACTTCGATTCCAGCCTGTGCCACGCCGCCGAGCCGGTGCGGCTCAATGCTTCGGTGATCGATGTGCGGCAGATCTCGGACAGCACCGCAATCCTCCACCTGGACCTGGGCGGCAGCGAAACGCCGCTGGACTTTCTCCCTGGCCAGTACGCGCGCCTGAGCATCCCCGGCACCGGCAGCAGCCGCGCCTACTCCTTCGCCAACCGGCCGGGGGCGGACAACCAGTTGCAGTTCCTGATCCGCCTGCTGCCCGATGGGGTGATGAGCAACTACATCCGCGAACGCTGCCTGGTGGGCGACAGCATCCAGCTGGAAGCACCGCTGGGGGCCTTCTACCTGCGCCAGATCAGCCGTCCGCTGATCCTGGTGGCCGGCGGTACCGGGCTGTCCGCACTGCTGGCGATGCTCGAACAGATCGTCGAACAGGGTTGCCAGCAGCCGGTGCATCTTTACTACGGCGTGCGCCACAGTGCCGACCTGTGCGAGCTGGCGCGCATCCAGGCCTATGGCGAACGCCTGCCAAGGTTTCGCTTCACTCCGGTGATCAGCGATGCCGACCCGGACTGGCAGGGCAAGCGCGGCTACATCAGCGAGCACTTCGACAGCAGCGAGCTGCGCGACAACGACGCGGACATGTACGTCTGCGGGCCGCCGCCGATGGTCGACTCAATCCGGATCTGGCTGCAAGAACAGCAACTTAACCGCGTTCAGCTGTATTACGAGCGGTTTACCGAGAGTAATATCTGATCCCGTCAGCATTCAGCCGCGATCGCTCCCGTTCAGCCAGGGATCGGTCCTGATAACAACTAGAAGAGAGCGCATATTAGTGGATCAAACCTTGAAGCAAGGTGAACTCAAGCGTGGCTTGAAGAATCGCCATATTCAGTTGATCGCCCTGGGCGGGGCAATCGGCACCGGACTCTTCCTCGGCTCTGCCGGGGTACTCAAGTCCGCTGGCCCCTCGATGATCCTGGGTTACGCGATCGCCGGATTCATTGCCTTCCTGATCATGCGCCAGCTGGGTGAAATGATCGTCGAAGAGCCCGTGGCCGGTTCCTTCAGCCACTTTGCCCACAAGTACTGGGGCGGCTATTTCGGTTTCCTGGCGGGCTGGAACTACTGGGTGCTGTATGTCCTGGTGGGCATGGCCGAACTCACCGCGGTGGGCAAGTACGTGCAGTTCTGGTGGCCGGAGATCCCCACCTGGGTCAGCGCTGCGGTGTTCTTCGTCCTGGTCAACCTGATCAACATGATGAACGTGAAGTTCTTCGGTGAGGCCGAGTTCTGGTTCGCCATCATCAAGGTGGTGGCCATCGTCGGCATGATCATTCTTGGCTGCTACATGCTGTTCAGCGGCAGCGGTGGTCCCCAGGCGTCGGTCAGCAACCTGTGGTCCCACGGCGGCTTCTTCCCCAACGGCGGCACCGGCCTGCTGATGGCCATGGCCTTCATTATGTTCTCCTTCGGTGGCCTGGAACTGGTAGGCATCACTGCCGCCGAAGCCAGCGAGCCGCGCAAGGTGATCCCCAAGGCGATCAACCAGGTGGTCTACCGGGTACTGATCTTCTACGTCGGCGCCCTCGCGGTGTTGCTGTCGCTGTATCCGTGGGACGAACTGCTGGTGAGCCTCAACGCCGGTGGCGACGCCTACAGCAGTAGCCCGTTCGTGAAAATCTTCGCCCTGATCGGCAGCGATACGGCGGCGCAGATCCTCAACTTCGTGGTGCTGACCGCCGCACTCTCGGTGTACAACAGTGGCGTGTACTGCAACAGCCGCATGCTCTACGGCCTGGCCGAACAGGGTGACGCACCGAAGGCACTGATGAAGCTCAACAAGCAGGGCGTGCCGGTGCTGGCCCTGGGTATTTCAGCGCTGATCACCCTGCTCTGCGTGCTGGTCAACTACCTGGCGCCCCACGAAGCCCTGGAGTTGCTGTTCGCCCTGGTGGTGGCGGCACTGATGATCAACTGGGCGCTGATCAGCCTGACCCACCTGCGCTTTCGCAAGGCCATGGCCGAACAGGGCGTGGTGCCTGGGTTCAAGGCCTTCTGGTCGCCGTTCAGCAACTATCTGTGCCTGGCCTTCATGGTGATGATCATTGGCGTGATGCTGATGATTCCGGGGATCCGCGCTTCGGTGTACGCGATTCCAGTGTGGGTCCTGGTGATCTGGGGCCTGTACCTCCTGAGCCGGGCGCGCAAGGCCGCACAACCGGCCCTGCGCTGAGCCTCGCCGCGGGCCTGCACGCCCGCGGTGACACGGCTGTAAACCTGAAAGCCCGGCCCTGGAGAAAGGCCGGGCTTTTTTGTCGCCTCGCGCAAAGTGCGCCTGCCAGTTGTCATGGCTGCGGCCTGAAATCACAGTCCACTACTGACCCAGAATCGAGCCCATCCTGGCTGCCTGGGCCAAGGAATGTATTGAGTGGCTGATGAACAGACCTGCGACAGGCCTTCGACTGGCCGAGTTTTGCCCACCCACCGTGGCCGCGCTGATTTCAGTGCTGGTGAACTACGGCGGGACCTTCGTCTTGCAGCTTCATCCCCAGGCCCTGGGCGCCATCGAGAATCAAGCCAGGCAAGGCGCGCTGAATCCGTTGATACAGGTCCAGCGCCTGAAACTCGGGATCGTTGAGCCGCATGTTCAGGGTCTCAAGCTCGAAGGTCTGGGCCATGTGGTCTGTCTGGAGAAATGCACGTCGTCTTTCGAGGACGGCCACTTTGTCTGCAGAACGACGCTGTCGTCAGCCATTGCAGACAAGTGTGCGACTACAAGGGGGCAGAAGCCGTCTGGGAAATGAAAACGCCCCGGCAGGCGGGGCGTCTGGGGCAAGTCAGAGCGAGGATCGAACCCGCCACAGCTCGGGGAACAGCACGGTGTCGAGCATTTTGCGCAAGTAGCCGACGCCTTCGGTGCCACCGGTGCCGGGCTGGAAGCCGATGATCCGCTCCACTGTGGTCACGTGACGGAAACGCCACTGGCGGAATGAGTCCTCCAGGTCGATGAACTTCTCCGCCAACTGATACAGGTCCCAATAGGCTGAAGGGTTGGCGTACACCTCACGCCAGGCCGCTTCCACCGAAGGATCATGCTGGGTCGTGGAGGTGCTGATCAACGCCAGACGCTCCGGGTCGATGCTCAGCCCGCTGCGGGCCATCAAGGCAATCGCCTCGTCATACATCGATGGGGTGGCAATCGACTCTTCCAAGGATTGCAGCAGCTCGGGACGATGGGCGTGGGGCCGCAGCAACGCCGCGCTCTTGTTGCCGAGGATGAATTCGATTTCGCGGTACTGGAACGACTGGAAGCCCGAGGACTGTCCGAGGTAAGGGCGGATGGATTTGTATTCCGAGGGCGTCATGGTGGCCAGCACCGCCCAGGCATGCACCAGTTGATCGAAGATCCGCGAGACTCGCGCAAGCATCTTGAACGCCGGCGGCAACTGGCCCTCACGCACGTGTTCGCGAGCGGCCTTGAGCTCGTGCAGCATCAGTTTCATCCACAGCTCGGAGGTCTGGTGCTGGATGATGAACAGCATCTCGTTGTGGTCCGGCGACAAAGGATGCTGGGCGCTGAGGATGCGCCCCAGGTCCAGGTAGTCGCCGTAGCTCATGGAGTCGGAAAAATTCAGCTCGGCGTTATGCCAGGCATCCGGTGGATTGCTTGAAAACGGACATTGGCTCATCGCGTGGGCTCCTCGCCTCAGGCAGCGCTTGGGCGCCCGCAGGTTGCACCATCCCGGTACGGGGATGCACAACGACACGGACGACCGGCTGTGTATTTATTGTAGGAATTAATCGGCTAACGGTCGCAGGATCGCTCGCACCGGGCTCGCGTCCAGATGAGCGAAGCGCAATGGCAGGGCAATCAGTTCGTAGTCGCCTTCGGCAACCTCATCCAGCACCACGCCTTCCAGGATCGCCATGCCATGTCGGGCCACGGCGTTATGGGCATCCATGGTCTTGGATTGCTGGGGATCAAGGGATGGGGTGTCGATGCCGATCAGGCGCACACCGAGGCCGGCCAGCAGCTCGATGGTGGTGTGGGCCACGGCGGTGAAATCAGGGTCCCAGGTACTCAGCGGTGCTTGTCGGTAAGTGCGCAGCAATACCCGCTGGGGCAGGTTGTCGAGGCGTCCGAGCAAGCTTTCTGGCTGCACCAGGGCGCCACTGTCCAGGCAATGCAGGACCCGGCATGGGCCCATGTAGACATCCAGCGACACTTCGCCGATGGGCAGGCCATCCGGCCGGTAATGCAGTGGCGCATCAACGTGGGCGCCCGTGTGGGGCGACAGGGTCACCCGCCCGACATTGACCGGGCACTCGGGCCCGAACTGCCAGACGCGCTCCTCCTGGAACGGCGTATCCCCCGGCCAGGTCGGGGTCGCGGTACTCAAAGGCGGGCTGATATCCCACCAGCGTGGTGTATTTTCCATTCGTGCGGCTCTTAGGACACTCCGAGCTGAATGATACGAGCGAAACCGGTAAAGATTCTTGCGAAATAACTCGGGTAGCCTCGGATATTTCGCAAATCCTGCTAACAAAGCGTCATTTGCCGAATGAATCTTGCAACCGAAAAAACCCTTGATCAGCGCCCCGCAGCAGGCCCTGGCCAACAGGCCCCGAGAATCACGGCAGCGCTTCTGGATACCCCGAGGTCGAGAACAGACAACCCTGCGAACGCCGGGCGCTATAGGGTGCGGCTTCAGTTCTCTGCCCGCTAGGAGCACAGCATGTCCCAACCTATTACCGTTCTGCGCGACACCCATCCACTGCCGGTGCTCGACGCCTGCAAGTGGGAAAAACTTGCAGGTGATCCGCATACCGTCAACCTCAATGCCTACACCAGCGAGGACGGCAGCAAGATCATGGGGACCTGGATCTGCACCCCGGGCAAGTGGCGGGTGGCTTACGAAAAATGGGAATACTGCCATTTCCAGGAAGGCTACTGCGTGATCACCCCGGACGGCCGTGACCCCATCCACCTGCGGGCCGGCGATATCTTCGTGGTCGAACCCGGAATGAAAGGCACCTGGGAAGTGGTGGAGACGGTGCGCAAGTACTTCGTGTTTGCCTGAGCCCTGCCAGGCAGCCGGGAGCCCGTGCAACGCGGGCTCCCTTTACCGTGCCGATATCCGAAACAACGCCTCCCGCCAAATGTCTGTACAATACTTGCCAAATGGCAAAAGACAGGAGTAAGGCTCATGGTTGCGCTGACCGGAACCGGCACCGCCCTGAAACGACGCGGCAAGCCTGTGGTGAAAGACCAGACCTCGGACATTCTCCTGGGTGGCCGGGCGCGGTTTGACGACCGCATCTCGATCTATCGCCTGACCGAAGAAGGCATTCCGCTGACGGCAATCATCAAGTTTGTCTCCTCGGTGCCCATGCTCAAGGACGAACAGGTCCTGGCCAAGATCATCGGTCTGTCCGAACGCACTCTGCACCGGCGCTTGAAAACCCCTGACGAACCCCTCAATCCGGAACAGAGCGCCCGTGCGGTGCGCTTTGCCCAGGTGCTGGCAAAGGCCCAGGAAGTTTTCGGCAGCAGTGAACAGGCCCAGGACTGGATGGCCAAGCCGGTGATGGGCCTCGATGGCCACAAACCGGTGGAACTGCTGACCAACCCCATCGGCTTCGAACTGGTGGATGAGTTCCTCACCCGCCTGGAATACGGGGTCTATCAGTGATCAACGTTCCCGGTGGCAGCGTGATTCATTTCTGGCGACTGGACGCCGCCCAGCACGCCGACAGTTGGGACAGTGGCATCGGTGCCGAGCTGTGTGGCGGTCGCTGGAACTCCAAAGGGGTCAAGGCCGTGTATGGCAGCGCCGATCCTGCCACGGCGATTTTGGAAGTGGCCGTACACAAGGGGTTTGCGGCACTCGATAGCATGCCCCATGTACTCACCGGAGCCTTGATCCAGGACCCGTCAGCCATTTATCGAGTGGATGAACACCGCCTGCCCAATCCGAACTGGCTGGTCCCGGGTATTCCCAGCGCCGGCCAGCAAAAGTTCGCGGATCAACTGCTGGCCGACCATCCCTTCGTGCTGGTGCCCTCATCGGTTTCCCGACATAGCTGGAACATCCTGATCAACCCGCTGCTGGCCAAAGGTCTGTATCAGGTGGTGGTTCAAGAGCGATTCGGCCTCGACACCCGCCTCAACCCTCCGTTGCGCGCACCCGGCAGCCGCCCGAACTGACCCGGGGGCAGTGATTGCTGAGCTGAAAAAAACTGTCTGAAGCGGCAAAAAGCCGGAAGCCTACCCGACGCAGACTCCCGGAAACGCCCCCGCTGAAGGGGCTGCGAGCGATGACCTGATGCAAAACCGTGGCGAGGGCACTGGCGCCCTCGCCGCCCCGCCTAGTTCTGCGGCTTGCGGTAGCTGTTGACGATGGCCGAGAAGTCCTTGCCACCTTCCCCTCGCTGGCTCATGGCCTGGTACAGCTGCTGGGCCACGGCGCCGAGCACCACCGGCTGGTGGGCCTGACGGGCGGCTTCGGTGGCTAACCCCAGGTCCTTGAGCATCAGTTCAGCACCAAAACCGCCGGTGTAGCCCCGGGACGCCGGGGCGGTTTCAATCACTCCCGGCCAAGGGTTGTAGGTATCGGAACTCCAGCAACGACCGGTGGAACTGTTGATGATCCCGGCCAGCACCTGGGTGTCGATGCCCAGGGCATCCCCCAGGGCCATGGCTTCGCTGACGCCGATCATCGAGATCCCCAGCAGCAGGTTGTTGCAGATCTTGGCGATCTGCCCGGTGCCCACTTCCCCGCAGTGCACGATGTTGCGGCCCATCTGCGCCAGCACTGGTTGCAGGATGGCGAACAGCTCGGCGCTGGCACCGACCATGAAGGTCAGGGTGCCGGCCTGGGCCCCGCCGGTGCCGCCGGAGACTGGCGCATCGGCCATGGCCACGCCTTGTTTGGCGGCCGCCGCGGCCACTTCACGAGCGGTCTGTGGATCAATGGTGCTGCAGTCCACCGCCGGGACGCCGCGGGCGATACCCGCCAGCACCCCGTCTTCTCCCAGCCAGACACTGCGCACATGGGCAGCCGCCGGGAGCATGGTGATCACCAGTTCGGCACCTTCGGCGGCCGCCTTGGGCGAGGCACTGATGCGCCCGCCCAGTTGCGCCAGCTCCGCCAGCACGCTCTGGTTGAGGTCGAACAGGTTCAGCTGATGCCCGGCCTTGAGCAGGTTGCGGGCCATGGGCGCGCCCATGTTGCCCAGGCCGATAAATGCAATGTTCATGTCAGGCTCCTCAACGCAGGCTGATGGTGGTGTTCACACCGTCGTTGACACTGTCATCGTCGAACCAGCGGCTGGTGACGGTCTTGGTCTGAGTGTAGAACTGCACCACTTGCTTGCCGTACGGGCCCAGGTCGCCGAGCTTGGAGCCACGGGAACCGGTGAAGCTGAAAAACGGTACCGGCACCGGGATCGGGATATTGATACCCACCTGGCCGACGTCGATCTCGCTCTGGAATTTACGCGCCGCCGCGCCGCTCTGGGTGAACAGGCCGGTGCCATTGCCGAAGGGGTTGGCGTTGACCAGGGCAATGGCCTGATCCAGGGTGTCGACCTCCAGCACCACCAGCACCGGGCCGAAGATTTCCTGGGTGTAGACCTGCATGGCGGTGGTCACCCCGGAGAACAGGGTCGGACCGATGAAGTTGCCTTGCTCGTAGCCCGGGACCTGGATGCCACGACCATCAAGCTCCAGCTTGGCACCTTCTTTCACGCCGCTCTCGATCAGTTCGAGAATCCGCGCCTTGGCCCGTTTGGAGATCACCGGACCGACATCGGTACCCGACTCGCAGCCGGCGTTGACCTTGAGTTTCTGCGCCAGGGCCTTGAGATCTGGCAGCCATTGTTTCGCGGCGCCCACCAGCACCACCACCGAGGTGGCCATGCAACGCTGGCCGGCAGCGCCGAAGCCTGCGCCCACCAAGGCATTGAGGGTCTGTTCGCGGTTGGCGTCGGGCAGCACCACGGCGTGGTTTTTTGCGCCCATCATCGATTGCACGCGTTTGCCGTGCTTGCCTGCCAGGTCATAGACGTGGGTACCGACCGCGGTCGAACCGACGAAAGACACCGCCTTGATGTCCTTGTGGGTGCACAGGGCATCCACCACGTCCTTGCCGCCGTGCACCACGTTGAGCACACCGGCCGGCACTCCGGCTTCCACCGCCAGCTCCACCAGCAGCATGGTGGACAGCGGGTCCTGCTCGGAAGGCTTGAGGACGAAGGTGTTGCCGCAGGCGATGGCCATCGGGAACATCCACAGCGGAATCATCGCCGGGAAGTTGAAGGGGGTGATCCCGGCGCACACACCGATCGGCTGGCGCAGGGTGTAAGTGTCCACGCCGCCGGCGACGTTCTCGGCAAACTCGCCCATCTGCAGGGTACCAATGGAGCACGCGTGCTCTACCACTTCCAGGCCGCGGAAAATATCGCCCTCGGCGTCGGCAATGGTCTTGCCCTGCTCGGCGCTGAGGACCTGGGCAATGCGTTTGGAGTGCTCGCGAATCAATGCCTGGAGCTTGAGCATGATGCGCATCCGCGCACCGATCGGAGTCAACTTCCAGGTCTGGAAGGCGCGCTGGGCAGCGGCGATCGCGGCGTCAACTTCAGCAGCAGTGGCAAAAGGCACCTTGGCCAGGACCTCCTGGGTCGCCGGGTTGACGATGTCATGCCACTCCAGGGTCTGGGACTCGACCCATTCACCGTCGATCAGCAACTTGACCTGTTGCAGGGTGGTGCCACCGGGCTTGAGGGATGCGTTCATGGGGTCTCCTGACTTCTTGAGTTCTTATGCAGGGAACCAAGGCACTGAGTCGCCTTGAGAGAGGGGCTGTCGCGAGTTGGTGTCGGACGGTTTTTGGAGTATAGATGTGCAAACTTCTAATAAGAACGCACATAAAAACCGGTCCATCATGCAAAAAAACATCACCTCGCTAAGCACCCTGAACTGGGACGACCTGAAGTTTTTCCTCGAAGTGGCGCGCACCCGCAAGGCCAGCAGCGCAGCCAAACGCCTGGCGGTGGACTACACCACCGTGTCGCGACGCATCAGCTCACTGGAGACCGCGCTGGGCACTCTGCTGTTTGAAAAGTCCCGCACCAATGGCTTTGTCCTGACCGCCGAGGGTCAGCGCCTGCTGGGTTATGCCGAATCGATCGAGAGCACCCTGCATATGGCCTGCGAGCAGGTATCGGGCTCCGGCGTGGCGCTGTCCGGGCACGTGCGCATGGGCTGCACCGAAGGCTTCGGCAGTTTTTTCATCACCCCACAGTTGAGTCACTTCCTCGACACCTACCCGGCGATCTCGGTGGATATCCTGCCGCTGCCGCACTTCATCAGCTTGTCCAAGCGCGAAGCGGATATTGTCATCGCCCTGGAACGCCCGGAGCACGGCCCCTACGTGTGCTGCAAACTCTGCGACTACCGCCTGCAGCTATACGCCACCCAGGAATACCTTGATCGCCACCCACCGATCCGCCGCCCGAACGACCTGGGTGAACATCAATTCATCAGCTACGTGGATGACCTGGCCTTCAGCTCCGAGCTGCTGTACCTGGCCAATGTGGTGCCTGGGGCCAGCGCCAACCTGCGCAGCACCAGCGTCATCGCCCAGTACGTGGCGGCGCAGCAGGGCCGCTCACTGGCGATTCTGCCGTGCTTCCTCGCGGCCCAGGACCCACGCCTGCTGCCGGTCTTGCCCGCGGAAATCAACCTGACCCGGCAATTCTGGATGTACTGCCGCGAGGATTTGCGCAAATTGAAGCGCATCACCCTGTTATGGGATTACATCCGCGAGGTAACCGAGCAGAATCGGCCGCTGCTCATGGGCGACAGTCGCAGCATGCTGTTCGCCGCCCCCTGACCCCTCACCTGCTCGTGGATCGATCTGGATCCCCGAAGCTGAAAAAGCTCAGCCGGCGCGGCTCACTCACCCTGGGCGCAGTGCTTCTCGGCGCCGGGCTGTGGCCCGCTTCGCAATAGTGGGAGAAGGGCCTGGCGACTCCAGCCCATGGTCCCTACATCAGCCCCAACGGCTGCTATCGGGTTCAGGAATTCAAGCCCTTCTGGATCCTGCCTGGCCTGTTTCACACCCATTACCACCCGGATCCGGAAGCTGAACCGATCCGGTACGCACGCTGGGAGATTCCGGCATTTTTTCGCCTTTACGATCATCGCAACGGCCAACAACTTGGCGAAAGCGAGATCTACGACCTGATCGACGCCGGCGGACCACTTAGATGGGGAGACCGCGATAGGCCCCAGGTATCCGCGGCCATGATCGACATCGGCCCCAACGTGCCGGATTGCATAGGCGACCGGCCGGCCAAGGGCCGCTAGCGGCTGCCGGGTTAGCAGCCGCCATGCTGGGCAGCGCCGATCAGTCGGCGATCACCACGATCGACACCCGGCGGTTTTCGGTACGCCCGGCCACATTGCTGTTGGAGGCCACCGGCTCGCTGCTGCCCAGGCCGCGCAGCTGGATGTTCTCTTCACGCATGCCGGCCTGGGTCAGCACCTTGACCACGCTCTTGGCCCGGCGCACGGACAACTGCACGTTGTAGGCTTCCTTGCCCGACGCGTCGGTGTGGCCGTCGACCCGGACCTTCTGGATATCGACGCTGAGCAGCGCCTTGCCGATGCGCTGGACGATATCGGTACTGGCCTGGTTCAGGGTTTCCACGTCGCTGCCAAACAATACCTTGCCCGACAAGCCGAAGGCCCAGCCTTCATCCGTCAGTTCGAAGCCCTCCTGTTTCAGCACCGCAATCTGTTTCGGGGTCAGGCCTTTGGGCGGCACGCTCTGGCAGCCGGTCAGGACCAGCAAGGCCATGATTACCAGGGTACTGAAGAGTCGAACCGAACGTTGTGTCAATGAAAACAAGGGAGTTAGCTCCTGTGTTGAACCTGAACGATAGGGGGCTCCGCCCCCATGGTGTGTTGCCCGCCTCGCGCACCGCGCTTGGCTTGGTACATGGCCGCATCAGCAGCATTCAACAGGCTGCCCGGAGTAGCACCATGTTCCGGGTACAGGGCAATGCCGATGCTCAGCGACGTCAGGATCGACAGGCTGCCGGGCAATTGAATCGGTACTTCCATGCTGCTGATGATCTTGTCGGCAATCCGCTGGGCATCTTCGACCCGATGCAGTGGCGTCAGTAGCACGCCGAATTCGTCCCCGCCGAGGCGGGCCACCAGGTCATCCTCACGCAATTGCGCGCGAATCCGCGTGGCCACCGCCACCAGCACCGCATCACCAGCGGCATGGCCGAAGTTGTCGTTGATTTCCTTGAAGCGGTCGCTGTCGAGGAACAGCACCGCCATGCGCTCGTTGAGCTTGTTGGCACTGCGCAGCGCACGAATCAGCCGGCCTTCGAAAAACGCCCGGTTGGGCAGGCCGGTCAGGCTGTCGTGGCTGGCCTGGTGGGCCAGGGTTTCATTCTCGCTTTGCAGGTGGGTCTGCCAAGCCTCCAGCTCATCGAGCAGGGCGTTGAAGTCGTTGCCCAGATTATCCAGTTCGGCGATCTCCGCCGGCGGCACCCGCTGGTCGAAAGCCCGCTCGCGCCGCGCCGCGTGGGCCACTTCCGCCAAGCTGCGCAAGGGACCGGTGATCCCTCGCAGTTGCCGGCGTGCCAGGTACAGCGCCATCCAGGCACTCAAGGCGATGCACAGCACGATGCCCACCAGGCCACTGAGCAGAAAGCGCATCAGGCTGCCCCCGTGGCCGGTGACATTGATGGTGCCGATCTCCCGGCCCTGATGCAGGATCGGCAAGCTGATGGGCTTCTCCAGGAAGGCGCTGGCGATGTGCATTTCCAGGTTGGTCAGGAAGCCACTTTCCGGACGTTGCCAACTGGCCAGCAACTGACCCTGGCTGTCATACACCTTGGCGTCGGCCACTTCTTCGGTGGAGGCAATCAGGGCGAGCGCCTCAGTGGCCGCGACACTGTCGTTGAACACCACTGCAGCTTCCACGGTGTAGTTGATGGAGCGGGCGATCAGGTGCAGGTTGTGATCGGCATACACACGTAGCGCCAACACCCCGAGAAAGGTCAAGGACAGGCTGGCCATGGAGATCGCCAACAGCGCGACGATCAGGTGGCCGCGACCGATGACTGAGCGCAAGGTGGGACGTGCGTCGGACTTGAACAATCTCATGGCGCCGCCGGACGACGACGGGAAAGTTGCAGCACGCTGGGATGAATCCTCACCCCACTGCGGGCTACCGAGTCCAGGTTGACCTCGAACGACACCTGACTGTCGCTGACCCGCAGGCAGAACAGACTGCCAACGGTGCACTGATCACCGCCCTCGCTGATGCTCAACACCGGTTGACCGGTCAACGAGCTGAACAGGCGGCTACGTTCATCATTGCTCAGTTTGCCGACGTAGACCGAATCGCACTCACTGGCGAGCGCCGGGTTGTTGGCCAACAGGCGCTGCACCAGCACCGGCCGACCGGAGGCCTGGGTGGTGCCCTTGAGCAGGTCATCGGTGTACTCGGTGGGCCCCACCACGCATAAACGCAGTTGCGCCGGCTCCACCGGCCAGCGAGCGTAGCTGAGGATGCCCAGCACCACTTGCGTCACTGCCTTGGCTCGCTGTTCGGCCAGGCTGGTAGAAACCGGCGGCTCCGATTGCGCAATGGCAAACAGGCTGAACAGGCAAAGAATGGTCGACAGCACACACTGTCGCCATCCCAAAATGCGCTCTGTCCTCAAGACAGCCACGTCCATGCAGGGATTCTCTTTGATTTTCACGGAGATGATGCCGCAACGATAGCACAGCCCGGGAAAATGCAGCGAGGTCGGCGCCCTGAAACGGTGCGAATGAAGGCCGGAAACATTGGCTTCAGTCCAACTCCAGCATCAACCCGCTGAGGCGCTTGACCTTACGTCGCACCGCCTCCTCGAACACTCCGGCACGAGGCTCGATCAGGCTGAACCAGTCCTTGGCGCGGGTGATCCCGGTATAGATCAATTCCTTGGTCAGCACCGGGTTCAGGGCGTCGGGCAGAATCAGCGCGGTGTGGGCGAACTCCGACCCCTGGGACTTGTGCACGGTCATGGCGTAGACCGTTTCCACATCGTTGAGCCGGCTCGGCAATACCAGGCGTACCCCGCCCTGGCCGTCGTTACGAGGAAAGGCCACGCGCAGTACCTGGCGTCCCGGCTCTGGCCCTTCCTGCTCCGGCAGTTTCAGGGCAATGCCAATGTCGCCGTTCATCAGGCCCAGGCCATAGTCGTTGCGGGTCATCAGCACCGGGCGACCTTCATACCATTGCTGGTCGCTGTCGATCAGGCGGGCCTTGAACAGGGCCTGGGTAACCCGCAGGTTCAAGCCTTCAACGCCCCACGGCCCTTTGCGTACCGCACAGAGCAACTGGAAGCGGTCGAACGCCTGCAAGACGTTACGTGCCCAATCGGTCCAACGCCGGTCTTCCAGGGCGGCATCGACAGGTGGGCGCTGGCTGCGCAGCACATTCAGATAATGACGGTAGCCCTGTGGCCCTTCACCGTGCCCTTCCAGCAACAGCCGCTCCAGGGACCGGTCCTGTTCGCCCTTGAGACTCAGGCCATACAGGTCCGCATGACTGCGGGCCGCCAGCAGGCGCCGGGCCTCATCGGCCTGCTGCTGATTGACCCAGCGCGCCAGCTGGCCAATGCCACTGCCCTCACCGAAACGCCGGGAGTGACGCAGCATCACCACCTGTTGTGCCAGGGGATGCTGGTACCCGGTGTCCTCTTGCAGGCCACTGGCACCGAGATGTTCACCGCTGACCGCTTCCAGCCAGGCGCGAGTCTGCGGGTTGTACCAGCCGGCCTCGGCATCGCGACACAGGTCACCGAGCACTGCGCCCGCCTCTACCGACGCCAATTGGTCCTTGTCTCCCAGCAGCACCAGGCGTGCGTGGATAGGCAAGGCGTCCAACAGGTTGGCCATCATTTCCAAGTCGATCATCGAGGCTTCGTCCACCACCAGGACATCCAGGGGCAGGCGGTTACCGGCATGGTGACGGAAATGCCGGGTGCCGGGACGATTGCCCAGCAAGCGGTGCACCGTAGTCACTTCACTGGGAATCTTCTCCCGCACTTCATCCGGCACCGATAGGGAGCGCACTTGCAGGCTGATGGATTCGGTCAGGCGCGCGGCAGCCTTGCCGGTGGGCGCCGCCAGACGGATACGCAGCGGTTTGCGAGCCTCCACCGCCGGTGCCTGGAGCAACGCCAGCAGGCGTACCACAGTGGTGGTCTTGCCGGTGCCGGGGCCGCCAGTGATGATGCTGAAGGCGCCTCGAGTGGCCAGCGCACAGGCCAGCTTCTGCCAGTCGATGGGGCCAGAGACCTTGGCCACGCCGAACAGTCCATCGAGGCGCCGGGACAGATGCTCAGGGCTCGCCTCGGTCAACGCCAGGCGCTGGCGCAAGGCGTTGTCAATGCGCCGTTCATAGGCCCAGTAACGCCGCAGGTACAGGCGCTTGCCGGAGAGTACCAACGGCCGTTGCTGGGACGACTCGCCATGGTCTGCCGCCAGGGCCACCAACCGACTACCGGCCAGGACCTTGCACCAGTGGGCCCCCTCAAGAGTCGCCAGCACCTGGGAAGGCAACACCGGGGCACCGCTTTGCGCATCGCCTTCCGGTGGCAGGGACAGGGCGAAGTCCGGCTCCTTGAGGGTTTCGAACAAGTCCAGGCAGACATGCCCATGTCCCAGTTGGTGGCTGGTCAGGGCCGCCGCCATCAGCACCAGCGGGTCACAGCCCGGGTCCAGCTCATGAAGGAAACCGACAAAGGCCTTGTCCAGAGCCCGCAGCCAACCGCGCTCGACCCAGCGCTCGAGTAACAGCAGCAGGTCTGCGGCACTACTCAGGGGCGCCAGATCGAGAGGGGCGCGTGACACCTCGGCCAATGGGGCGAACAGGTCTTCGGTCATAGCAGTACTCCCTGCTCCCAGGCGGGCTCGGCCTTCGGCGGCTCGGGCTGGCCCTGGAACATCAGGTCGAGGCGTTCAATCAACTGCCGTGGCGGCCGCGCGAAATACGCGCCCTGGCTGGCGGAACGGGTCCCCCGGAGGAACAGGTACAAGGCCCCGCCGATGTGCCGATCGTAGTCGTAATCCGCCAGGCGGGCCTTCAACTGCCGATGCAGAGCCAGCAGATACAGCACGTATTGCAGGTCGTAGCGGTTGTCGAGAATCGATTGTTCCATGGCCTGCTCGGTGTAAGCAGCATCGTCCACGCCCAGCCAGTTGGATTTGTAGTCGGCCACGTAATAGCGGCCCTGATGTTCGAACGTCAGGTCGATAAAGCCCTTGAACATGCCATTGAGCACCACCGGTTCGGCGGTCACCCGAGGCGCGCCCTGGTGTGTCTGCTGGCGCACCAGCTCATCGAGCTTGAACACGTCGACCTTGTGGCTGGCGAACCAGAATTCCATCTCGACCCGATACTGGGTCAAGTGGCCGAGTACCACCGGTGGCTGGCCAGCGCCCAGTGGCAAAGGCACCTGCAACAGATGTTGCAGCCATTCGCTCAAGGTGGGAATCCAGCCTTGCCAGCCCCGACGATTGCAGCGCCGGGCGATGACATCCTCGATCACCGTGGGCGCGGCGGCAAAGCCCTCCTCCCCGGCCCATTCCAGCAAGCCGTGGAGGAAGGTGCCGGGGTTGGGACCGCGCGGGAAGCGATGAATGTCGCCGCCGCTGGCAACAACTTCCCGAGGGGCTTCAGGGTCCAGCCGCTCATCGTCGAAGAGTTTCTGGGCCTGGGGGTTTTCCGGTGCGGAAGGGCTGCCTGCGCCCAAAGTGTCGCTGATACGCAGGGCGCTGTAGGAGGCGATCCACCAGTTCTCCGCTGCACGTCGTGCGGGTATCAGCGGAGCCAGCAGGCTGGCGTCATTGCGCGGCGGATGAAAGTGCTGTGCATCGGCGATCGGTAACTCGCCCACGCCGATGGCTTCACAGCCTTGTTGCAGATCCAGCAGCCAGCGCTGCAAACCCGTGGACTCAGCCAACCGATCTCCGCCGCCGAGCAAGTAGCCCAGGGCCGAGAGGTGCAGCACCGAGCTGTTGTGATTGCCGCGCTTGAGGTCGGCGACACCCAGCCAGCAAGCATGCTGGGCCCGGGTCAGGGCCACATAGAGCAGACGCAGGTCTTCTGCCAGGCGCTCCTCGTCGGCCAGGGCGATCAGTTCCGGTGTCGGTCGCAGGCTGACCTGGGGCTTGCCTGCGGTATCGTGGTAATGCAGCGGCAATCGACTGCCATCCACCGGTTTGGTGGAACAGATGAAGGGCAGGAACACCAAGGGGTATTCCAGGCCCTTGGACTTGTGGATGGTCACCACCTTGACCAGTTGTTCATCGCTTTCCAGGCGCAGGATCTGCTCTTCCCCAGCTTGCCCGGACAACGCCAGGTGCTCGGCCAAATGGCGGATCAGGGCTTGTTCACCGTCCAGTTCGGCAGCGTTTTGCTGCAGCAGTTCGGACAGGTGCAAGAGGTTGGTCAACACCCGTTCGCCATCGCTGCGGGCCATCAGTGCCTGGGGCAATTGGAAATCGTGGAGCAGGCGGCGCAGCATCGGTAGCACACCCTGGTTGCGCCAGATCGCCCGGAATCCGCGGAACTGCATGACTCTGGCTTCCCAGGCCAGCTCGTCCTGGTTCAACCGCTCCAATTCCCCCAGTGACAGGTTCAGAGTCAAGGATGCCAGGGCCGCACGCAGCGGACGCTCCACATCCGGCTCGGCACAGGCCTTGAGCCAGATCAGCAGGTCTCGGGCCTCTTGGGCGGCGAATACCGAGTCCTTGTCCGAGAGATACACGCTGCGTACCCCACGGGAGGCTAATTCGCCGCGCACTGCCTGGGCCTCTTTGCCATCGCGCACCAGGATAGCGATGTCCGCCGGCAGCAGGCCCTTGAGTGGCTGCTGGTCACGGGCAAAACCGCTGCGGCCCTGTTGCCCGCCATTGAGCAACTCGACAATCGCGCTGGCACAGGCCGCGGCCTGATGCTGGCGATACTGGACCCCGGACAGCGGTTGCTCCGATGGCAATTGCCAGAAGTTCAGCGCCGGTACTGATTGTCCATCGACCTGCAGATGCTCCTTGCGACCCTGGGCAGCCACCGCCAGGAACGGCACCGGATTCTCGCCATCCGCCTCACGGAACAGAAAGGCCCCCTGCCCCTGCTCACGTTGTTCCGCTTGCAGGAACACGTGGTTGACCGCACTGACCATGGCCTGACTGGAGCGGAAGTTGGTGCCTAGGGTATGCAGGCGTCCGCTGGTGGCCTGGCGCGCTCGCAAGTAGGTATAGATATCGGCGCCACGGAAAGCGTAGATCGCCTGCTTCGGGTCGCCGATCAGGAACAGCCCGGTCTCGGGATCGTTATTCTCGATGCGGTAGATGCTTTCGAAGATCCGGTACTGCACCGGGTCGGTGTCCTGGAACTCGTCGATCAGGGCCACTGGGAACTGCTCGCGGATCAGGGTTGCCAGGCGCTCGCCGCCGTCGTTCTGCAGGGCAATGTCGAGCCGCAGCAGCATGTCGTCGAAGCCCATCTCGGCGCGACGCCGTTTCTCTTCTTCGAAGCGCATCCCCACCCATTGCGCGGCATGCTGCAGCACTGCGGCATCCGGGCTAGGCAAGGCGTCGAGACTGGCTTTGAGCCCAGCCATGGCATCGAGCCCCGGGTGGCTGGGTGCCTGGCCTTTCCAGGCTTCGCTCATGCCTTCGGGGGTCAGGCGGATAAAACCGCTGCCGATGTCCAGTTGCTCAAGTGTTTCATCCTCGGCCCAGGCGCTGATCTTTTCAAACCAGGGTTCGAAGTAACGCGCCTGCATCTTGCGACCGTCAACGCTCTTGCTGGCCACGCCTTGCAGGCAGATATCCCGCAGTTCACCTGCCCACTGGTGCCAAGGCGCCTTGAGTTGCACCAGGGCTTCACGGCGCTCCTGCAGGCAAGCCTCGATCAATTGGCTGGGGCTCTGTTCCGACGAATCCCGACGCTCACTGCCGAACATTGCGCGGACCCGAGGCATGAGCTCGGCCGGTCCCACCCAATTGGAGCGCACCCAGTTCAGGGCATCACCCTGCATCGGGTAGCAAAACAGTCGCCAGTAATCGCGCAGTACCTGGCCGAGCAGGTCGCTGTGATCGGTTTCCAGGGTCTGGGTGAACAAGCTGCCGCTGTCGAATGCGTGTTCGCGCAGCATGCGCTGGCACCAACTGTGAATGGTTGAAACCGCAGCCTCATCCATCCATTGCGCGGCGATGTCCAGGCGGTTGGCGCAGGCAGCCCATTGTTCGGCGGGGTACTGCTCGCGCAGATCGACAATCAGGCTGTCCGGTGCAGCGGTCTCGTCGCGGAAGAAGCGCGCGGCTTCCGCCAGGCGGGTGCGGATGCGCTCACGCAACTCCTTGGTGGCCGCATCGGTGAAGGTCACCACCAGGATCTGCGGCGGCAGCAACTCGCGACCAAAGCCTGCAGACTCGCCACCATGCCCCAACACCAGGCGCAGGTAGAGCGCGGAGATGGTGAAGGTCTTGCCGGTACCGGCGCTGGCCTCGATCAATTGGCTACCGCGCAGCGGGAAGGCCAGTGCCAGGGGGACTTGTTGCGTCATGCGCCGGTCTCCTCGCCGAGGGCCGAGCGCCAGGGCGCGTCCAGCAGGGGTCGATAGAGTGTCTCGGCCCAGCCGCTGAAGGTTTCATCGGCGATCAGGGCATTGTAATCAGCGAATTGCCGAGCCAGCGCCGGGCTTTCCCGACGCTCGCCCTCGCTGTTCTGGCCGTCGCCCTCGTAGGTTTTGCGGGCCGCGATCGCGGCTTTGTCCGGGTCGCTCTGTCCTAGCCAGGCGAAGGCGGTCTTGACTGCCACCGGCAAGGGCTGGCGCATCCCCGACTGCCAGGCCAGCAGCAGATTACCGAGGATCTGCCGGGCCGGATCCTGCTCCAGTGGTGGCAGCAACAAGCTGTCATCGCTGGCCACCAATGCCGTAGTCAAGGAGTAACCACTGGCACAGGCCAGCAGGTGATTGATCCAGGGCTTGATCAAGCGGTGCCATTTACGAGTCTTGGTGGAGCCGATGCCATTGGGAATAGTGGTTACCGCCAATAGCCCGCCATCAGCCCGCTGATGCAGATTGCTCAACCAGCCCTCCAGGCGTACGCCTTGCAATTCCAGGCTGACTGGCAACGCGCTAGTGAGCGGCGTCGGCCACAGGTCGAGCAGTTGCCGATAACGGTGCAACAGATCCGGCAGGGGCTCCATAAGCTCGCGCTGCAGGCACTCGCCGAAGCCGGCCATGGGTAGCAGTCCGCTGGCTTGCAGTCTTTGCGCTTGCGCCTGCAAGGCCTGTTCAGGGTGCTCAGCATTGCTCAATGCAGCCTCCAGCAGGCTGTCGCTGAGGCTATAGCGTTGCAAGGCGTCGAGAACAAAAGGTTCCTCATCAGCCAGCGGAGCTTCCATGGCTTCGAAGAACACCTTGAGCCGTTGGCTGAAGAAATGCCGCACCGGGTTGCGCAAAAAGTCCTGCAACTGGGTCAGGCTCAGGGGTTCGTCCTGGACGTAAGGCTCCAGGCGCTCAACTGCACCTGGCTCTACAGGAGCCTGGTGCAACACCTGCCACTCCCGGGCATAGCTGAACAAGGTGTCGTTGTCATGGAAGTAACGAGCACTGAAAGGTTGCAGCGGATGCTCCTGGGTCAGGGCATCCAGCAGGGGGTCTTGTGCATCCGACAGTTGCCAGCCGCTGGCCAAGTGATCGCGCAGCTGGCCGATCAGCACCGAGGCCGGGCGTTCGCTATTGTCACGAATGCTGCGGCCAACCCAGCTGACATAGAGTTGGTCCCGAGCCGAGAGCAGTGCTTCGAGCAGCAGGTAACGGTCGTCCTCACGTCGCGAGCGATCGCCAGGGCGGTAGTCGCTGCCCATCAGGTCAAAGTCCAGAGGCGGTTGGGCCCGCGGGTAGTCACCATCGTTCATGCCCAACAGGCACACCAGCTTGAAAGGAATGGCGCGCATCGGCATCAGGGTGCAGAAGTTCACCGCACCGGCGAGGAACCGCTGGGACAGGCGGCCCTGATCAAGACCGGCCAGCCACGCTTCACGCACCACAGTCAGAGGCAACTCATCTTGCAGGCCTACCGACTCACAGGTTTCCAGCCAGGTTTCCCGCAGGTCCTCAAGTTGCCCCAACAGGTAGTCGTCATGTTCGGTGCCGGCCAGGAAGAACTGCTCCAGCAAGTGGTGCAGGCGCTCCCCCCATTGTGCTGGCACAGCGGGTTGGGTGAGTTCCTGATAGGCAATCTGCAGGGCGTCCAGCAACGCCACTAGGGGGCCGATCAGGGCAGCATCCAAGCCGCCGATTTCGTCATAAGGCTCGATACCGTCACAGGCATCGGAGCGGCCAACGGCATACCCCAGGAGCATCCGCCGCAGACCGAAACGCCAGCTGTTTTGCTCGAGCGCCTGGGGCAATCCCAGCTCTGCACGCTGCTCCGCGTTCATACCCCAGCGGATACCGGCGCCCTCAATCCAGCGGTGCAAGGTGGGCAGGTCGGCTTCTTCGACACCGAAGCGCGTGCGCAATGCCGGGACGTCCAGTAGGTCGAGGATCTCGCTGACCGGAAAACGGCTGTCCGGCAACTTCAATAGGTGTTCAACAGCAATCAGCAGAGGATCGCGACCACGCTGGCCCTGGTCGGTAAGGGTGAAGGGGATGAATCTTCGATCATCACGCCCCAATTGACCGAACACGGCGCGGATATGCGGAGCATAGCTATCGATATCCGGAACCATGACGATCACGTCACGAGGACGCAGGTCAGGCTCGGCGCTAAAACGCGCCAGAAGCTGATCGTGGAGGATCTCCACCTCGCGCTGGGCGCTGTGGGCAATATGGAAGCGGATCGACTGATCCTGCTGGAGGTCGACCTCGGGCCACAGCTCTCGCGTTTCGTTGAGCGGCCGCAGTTCTAGGATGTCGTCCTGCAGTTGCTGGAGCATGGAGAGCGGCTGGCTCTCGCTGAACAGATCGATCCGTCCATCGCGAAAAGCCGAGCGGTAGCTGCTGGGATCATCGTAGCTGTCCAACAGATTGATGTAGTCTCGGCCCTGCTTGCCCCAGGCGGCCAACAACGGATGGGCATGCTGGTGCAGGGTTTGCGGGTCCAGGGCTTGGGGCATGCCGGCCTTGCGCGCCTGGCGCTTGTATTGATGCCGCAGCAGGTCCTTGTCGGCGACGATATCCGCCCAATGATGGCGACAAGGGTTGTGCACGCAGAGCAGGACCTGGCTGAAACGGGCCAGTCCAGCCAAGGCTTCGAGGGCCTGGGCCGGCAATGAAGAAATGCCGAAAACGATCACCCGTGAAGGCAGGCCTGTGGGAGCCTGGTGCATGTGGGTGATCTGCTCGATAAAGCGCTGATGGACACCTGCACGGCTCTGGGCCATGCCTTCGGTACCTACATCCAGAAGCAGCGCCCGCCACAATTCGGCTTGCCAACAGTTGGCTGGGGCCAGGACTTTGGCTTCACCACGAACATTGCGCAATTGATGGCGACCGGCTGCCCAGTCCTCCAGCCAGTCGGCTCGATAGACCTGGTATTGGTCGAACAGGTCGGCAAGGCGCTCCGCCAGTTGATAGCGTTTACGCAAATCACTGTCATGGGTCAGAAAGCGCTGCAGGGGCTCGAAATGGGGCTCATCGATCAGCTCTGGTAACAGGCGCATCAGGCGCCAGGTCAGTGGGGCTTTATCCAATAGGGATTTGGGCGGGATTTCGTCCCGGCCCAGGACCAGACGATACAGTTGCCACATGAAGCTGCCGGGCAATTGCACGTCAATGGCGGCGGCAATGCCGCAGCCGCCAGAATCATCTTCTTCGGGATCTTCGGCCAAGGCCAGCTTCAACCATTGAGCGATGCCGTTGCTCTGTACCAGAGCAATTTCATTTTCCAGGGGTGCCAGTGGGTAACGCCGCATCCAGCTGACCACCAGGCTGCGCAACTCGTCCAGGCGGTTACCGTGAACCACCATGAAACCAGGGTTGAGGGACGAGGCGTCCGGCATAAGGGCTTCCTTGGAGAATGCAAAAAGCTAGGGCGGAACCTTAGCACTGTCACAGTGCGGTGGCAGCCGGGCCGACCAAACAAGGACAGAGAGCTGCCTGCAGCTTTTCTTTCGGGCAAAACAAAACCCCAACTGCTTTCGCAATTGGGGTTTCGGAATTTAATCTTGACGATGACCTACTCTCACATGGGGAAACCCCACACTACCATCGGCGATGCATCGTTTCACTACTGAGTTCGGGATGGGA
>NZ_JAAARM010000028.1 GCF_009908285.1 Pseudomonas sp. Fl4BN1 | reverse complement strand
CCCGCCAGGTGTGCATCGGCGATCAGGTCGCCCAGGGGCATTTCCCCGGCGTCGTCGGCACGTCGGGCAATTGGCGAAGCGGCAATCGCGCCCACCGGCTTGAGCAGCACTTGGTTGCTGCGGGCTTCGACCTCCTGCTGCAGTTCGGCCAGGGCCTTGTCCTGTGGATAACGCGCCGGATCGGCCACCAGGTTGACCGCCTGGATGCTGGCTACCCGATGTTGGCCCGGGGTCACTTGCAGGGTCAGGTGGGTCAGCAAATGGCCGTAGGAATTGCCCTGGGTCACCAGCAGCGGCCCGACCTTGCACAGGTAGCCCTGGTGCGAGTGGGCGCTGATCAGCACGTCCACTGCCGGGTCGAGGCGCCTGGCGACATCGACAATGTCACCACCGAGTTGCGAGCAGTCAGGCTTGTCGAAAGGCTCCGGGGTGCCACCGCCCTGGTGAACCACCGCGACAATCGCGTTGACCCCCTGGGCGTTGAGTTCGGGGATCAACTTATTGATGGATTCGGCTTCATCCGTGACCTGCAGGCCACGCATGCCCTTGGCACTGACCACTGAGGCCACATCCCGCAGGACTGCGCCGACAAACGCCACCTTGACCCCACGCACCTCTTCGATGCGATAGGCCGGCAACAGCAGTTTGCCGGTGTCACTGTCGATCAGGTTGGCCGCCAGGTAAGGGAAACCGCTGCCCGGGTAGTTGGGGCGCAACTGGCAGGCTTTGTCCGGCCGCGATGACTGGCAGCCACCGTTGAGCTGGCGCAGGAACTCGGCCTTGCCGTTATCCAGCTCGTGGTTGCCGATGGCGCTGAGTTTCATGCCCATCTGGCGCAGGGCGTCCAGGGTCGGCTCGTCGGCCCACATGGCCGACAGCGGCGGGCTACCGCCCACCAGGTCGCCGGCACCGACGAACAGCAATTGCGGGTCCTGCTGGCGCAGTTGGCCGAGCATGCCGCCGAGGGTAGCAATGCCGCCCGCCTGGAGCTTGCGCACGCCGCCCGGGGCTTGCGGGTCCCTGATGCTGAAGGGGTTGGCTTGCAGGTAGCCGTGCAAATCGTTGATGGCGACGATGTTCACCGCCACCGGTTGCGGTTCGTGTGACAAGGAACTGCAACCGGCCAGGGTGACCAGGGCCAGGGTCAGTGCACCTAGCAGCCGAGGCATGGAAGGAAGACGCGACATGAAAAGAGTCCTTGGCAAGTCGGCAAAAAAATACCGCTGGCGAAGAGCGCGATCAGACGACGAAGGACGCTGAAAAACAGTGTCGGCTTCGCCGTCGATCACTCCCTGCGCCAGCGGCTACAGAGGGTAGATCATCAAGCCGGTTGCAGGCTGGCGTGGACCGCTGGCGCAGCCGCTGGAGCCTTTAGCGCCGTGCCCATACCGGCACGCAGCAGGAGGATCTTCAGGTGATCGGTGATGCGCTCGACCCGATCCTGGAAGTGGTTATGGAAGATCATGCTGCCCAGGGCGATGGCGATCCCCAAAGCAGTGGCGTACAGCGCAGTGCCGATGCCCTTGGACACTTCGCCAGGATCGCTGACGCCGGTCTCGGCCAGGGCCTTGAAGGTGTCGATGATCCCCAGGATGGTCCCCAGCAGGCCCAGCAGCGGTGCGGCAGTAACCACGGTTTCCAGCAGCCACAGGCCATGCATCAGCTTGCTGCGGGTGGCGATGTAGATCGACTCGCTGAGGTCTTCCAGGTCCTTGTGGCTGGCCAGCCCCTGCTTGTGCGCGAACAGTTCGCCAAGCATCTCCAGGGGCAGGCTGTTGCGCTCGCGCAGCGCAGCGGGCAGGTCGTCGACGCTGTGCATTTTCGGGTTGAGCACGGCCTCCAGTTTCTTCGCCTGGCGCAGGCTGAAACTGAAGTAGATGCCCCGTTCCACCGCGATAAAAGCGGCAATCGCGGCGGCGCCGTACATGGTGTAGAAGGTGATGTCGTGCAGCAGATTCATGTCCATCGTCATTTCCTCTTGTGCCTGAATCGAATCAGAACCCGGCTTCCAGGGAGACCATCGCGGTGCGTTCTTCACCGACGTTGTAGAAGGCTGTGCTCGGCGCCAGGCCATTGGTGCGCTGGGTGTTGAACGACACGGTGCGGGTCGAGGCCAGGTATTCCTTGTCGAACACGTTGAGCATGGAGAAGCGCAAGGTCGCGGACTTCAGCACTTTCTTGTCCACCGGCAAGTGGATACCGGCATTGAGGTCGAACACAGTGCGCCCGGAGATCTTCTCGTCGTTGGTCAGGTCGCCGTAGAAGGCGCCGACGTACTTGCCGACGACGTTGCCGTAGTAGCGCGAGTCGTCGTAGCCCAGGCTCAGGTTGAGCATGTTCTGCGGCACGTTGGCCAACTGTTTGCCGGAGGTCGGCAACAGCACGTTTTTGTTGGTCAGGTCGTCCATCTGCTCGGACTTGGTGTAGGTGTACGAGGCGTAGTAGTTGAAGTTGTGCGGCAACTTGCCGCTCCACTCCAGCTCCAGGCCGCGGTTCTTCACTTCGCCGACGTTGGCCACTACATAGTCGCCATTGAGGTCGGTGGTAGAGATCTGCCGATCCTTGAAGCTGATGTAGAACAAGGTTGCGCTCAGGGCCATGTTCTCTTCGCTGTAGCGCCAGCCCAGTTCCTGGTTCCAGCTCAGCTCGGGTTTCAGGCTGATGGCGTCACCCTTGTTGTAGAGCACGTAGTTGGGCGGCGTGCGCATGTTGCGGGTGACGTTGTAGAACGCCTGATTGTTCGGGTCGATCTGGTACTTGGCGTTGAAGCTGGGCAGGAACTGGTGGTACTTGGCGTCGCGTTTTTCCGGTTTGTCGGTGAGGCTGCCGAGGTTGTCGCCGTCACGTTCCACGTACTGGTAGGCCAGGGCCCCGGTCAGGGTCAGGTCCGGGGTCGCCTGCCAAGTGTCCTGCACCCAGAGCTTCTGCGCCGGGGTCACGGTGTATTGGTGCCGGCCCTGGACCGTGGCGCCATTGCGGTCCACCAGTTGGTCGGAACCGTTGTAGTCGCCCCAGACATCCTCCGGCGCACCGTTGCCCTTGATCCCGATGAAGGGCTGGGTCTGGCGCTGGCGGGCGCGCTCGTACCAGTAGCCGAAGTCCAGGCTGTGTGCTTCGTTGAGGTCCCACTTGAGCTTGGTGGTCATCCCGGGGCGCCAGGTCTCGGTCCATGACGGGCGATAGTAAGTGCCAGTGGGCAAGCCGCTGAGGTTGTAGTTGCCGGCCTTGCTTGAGGTGCTGGACAAGGTGGTGGCGGTCTGGCCGCTGAAGCTGCCGCCGTTGGACCAGACGTAGTACGGGTTGAAGGTCAGGCTCAGGTCGTCGCGCAGCTGGAAGCGCTGGGTCACCGAAGCGGTCACGCTCTCGAACGGGTTACGGTTGAGCTTGTAGGACTGGGACACGTTGCCGTTCTTGAACACGGTGTTTTCCGAGTAGTCCAGGCGCCGGCCCTGGGTCTGGAACTGCGACTTGCTGACACTGTTGTAGTTGTAGTTCTCCTGCAGGTTGTACTTGACGATGGCGCTGGTTGAGTTGCCGTTGCCGTCTTCGAACAGCGTGCTCCACTCGATCTTGTCGGCCCGCAGGGTGCCCTTGCCCCGCCACTTGTCGCCCTCGGTGTGGGACGCCGAGACCCAGGTCTTGAAGCCGCCCAGGTCACCGGTGTTGAGACGGGCGAAGCTCTTGCGCACGTTGTTCGAGCCGATGGACTGCTTGGCGAACACGCCGAAGTCCTTGCTCGGGCGTATGGTCACCAGGCCGATGTTGCCGCCGCTGGAGCCAATGTGCGGGCCGTCGGCTTCCGACGAGCCCTGGGTGACGAAGACTTCACTTAAGTTCTCCGGGTCGCCCATCAGGTTCGTGTAAATCGCGTAGTCCCCCGAGTCGTTGATCGGGAAGCCGTCGGAGGACAGCCCGACCTGGTCGGAGTTCATCCCGCGCATGGTGAAGTTGGTGCCGCTCAGGCCCGTGGCGTCGGTACTGGAAACGTTGATCCCCGGGGTGTACTTGAGCTTGTCCACGGCGTTGGCGGTGGGGGCCATCTGGTCCATGGCTTCCTTGGTCACGGTGGAGCGCCCCTTGGCGCTTTCTTCCTTGATCATGTGGCCGTTGCCCAGGGTCTGTTTACCGGCAACGTTCACCGAACCGACGTCAACTGTATCGTCGGCCAAAACCAATGGCGCAAAACTGCCCAGGCCCGATGCCAGAAGCAGGGCATAAAGTTTATTGATCTTCACGGGTCAATCCCTTGCTTACAACTTTCGTTAATAGGTGATGGGTTTATTCCACGTTGTAACTAAAGGTCGCGGTAAACCGTTGCTTGTTCTTGCCGGAGAATGCATCCGAGGGAAACGGTGAGACTTTCTCCACGCGGCGCAAACTGGTTTGCGCAGCGCGATTGAGCAACATGTTCGGCGCCTTGTTTTCGATGCCACTGTCGAGCACGTTGCCGGCCCGATCGACTTCCAGCCAGATCACCACATCGCCCTGGGGACGTTGCAACGAGGCCTCGCGGCCGCTGGGGTATTGCTTGTGCTTTTCCAGTTCCTTGCGCAAAGCGGCGGTGTACAGACTTTCCTTGATCGCACCATTGGGCGCTGCCGGAGCAGGCACTGGTGCAGGTGTCGGTGCGGCAACCGCCGGTCGCGGCGCTGCCGCCACCGCGGGCTGCGGAGCCGGGGCACTCTTGGCGACTTCCACCGGTGCCGGTCGGGGCGGTTGGGGCTTGGCCACCAACGGCTTGGGCACGGGCGGTTTCGGCTTGAGCACGGGCTTGGGTTTCGGCGGCTCGATCACCAGCGGCTCTTCATCCGGCACCACCAGCGGTGGCTCGGGTTCGATCGGCAGCGGCTCGGGCTCAGGAGGCACTGGCTCGACTGCGGCCACCAGTTCAGCGGCATCAATCAGCGCAATCTCTACCGTGCTCTCGTCGTAGACCGGCTTGATCTGCAGGCTTTGCAACTGGCTGGCGTAAATGACCAGTGCCAGCAAAGCGGCCGGCAACAAGCACGCCACCAACTTGCGGGTTTTATATAAACCAAACATGGCGTCAGGACTTACGTGTAGCGATAGAGACGGAAGAGAAGCCATTGCCCTTGAGCAAATCCATCACCGATACCAGGCGCTTAACTTCAACACCCTGGTCGCTATTAATAATGATCACCAACTTTTCGCTGCTGTCGTTAAGCACTTTAAGTTGTGCCAACAGCGTACCTTCATCCAGGTCCTGGCCATCGAGTTGCAGGCGCTCTTGCAGACCCAGGGTAATCACCGCCTTGCTCTGCGGTTTCAGTTGTTGCGCGGTACTGGCGACCGGCAATTGCGTCTTGATCCCCACCGCCGGAATCACGTTGAGGCTGATGAGTACGAAAAACACCAAGAGGAACATCATCACATCGATCATCGGGATGATTTCGATATGGGCCTTTTTCTTTTTAGCTACATCCCAGCTGCGCATCACTTGTCCCCCTGCTTCAGCCATCCCTCCCTTGTGAGAGCTGAATCACAACCCTCGCCGATCCTGACCATGTGTTCAGGAATGCGCAGATCATCCGCGCTACGTGTAACGGTTTAGTGACAGAACGGGGTGATATCGATGAATGTTCGGGAGCTCTGGGATGGGGGTCTCAGCGCAGGACGATGAGCCTTCCGAGTACCTTGTGCTGCTCAAAGCCCAGCGCCGCCTGCAGGGAGTCGAGAACTGCCTGCGGGTCATGGCTGGAAAAGCTGCCACTGACCCGTCGGTCAGCCAACTGATTGTTGAGCATCAGGATACGTCCCGGAAAATAGCGTCGCAGGTCTTCGACCACCTCGGCCAAGGGCGCGTGATAGTAGTTCAGCCAGCCTTGACGCCAGGCCAGTTGCGCCTCGCTGTCGACGCCATGCAACGGTTCTGCCTCGCCCTGGCCGTACGCCACTTGCTGGCTGGCGCCGAGCACCTGCTGCGGCGCACCTTTTGCCGCGGTGACGGCAACCCGCCCGGACAGCACCGTGACCTGCGCACCCCCGGGTTGCAGGCGCACTTCGAACTGGGTGCCCAGGACCCGGGCCTCGCCCTGCCCGGCCTCGACCACGAAGGGTTGCCCGGTATGGCTCACGCTGAAGAAACCGGCCCCGCGCCGCAGTTGCACATGCCGTTCGCCATGGCTGAAATCCACAGCAATCGCACTGTCGGCATCCAGGGTCACAGCACTCTGGTCGGCGAGAACCACGGTACGTACCTGGCCCGGGGCCGAGACGTAATCGGCTCCCAGGTCATCGACCCAGCGCCCGAGTTGCCAACCGGCCCCCAAGGCCACCGCCAGCACCACACTGGCGGCCATGGCCAGGCCTGCCGACCAGCGCCGCCGAGCGCGCCCCTTGGCCGCATCCATGGCACGCAACAATCCTTGCAGGGCAAAAGCTTCCTCGGTCGCCAGAGTGCGCGCCGGTTGTTCGCTCAACTCCCACAGCACCTGGGCCTGGGCATAAGCCTCGATATGTGCCGGATCGGCCTGCAGCCAATGGCTGAAGGTAGCCTGGTCGCCGCTGCTGGGTTGATCGTGGAGCAGGCTCAGCCAGGCCAGGGCGGCCTGTTCCTGGGCGGGCGTCGGGATGACGCAGGAGCGGTGGTTCACGGTGCATTCCTTGGCGTGCGCGTGGTCGCGGGTTCCCGCAGGCTGGCCTTGCAGGCTTCGAGGGCGCGCATCATATGTTTTTCCACGGCACTTTGGGACAGCCCCATGGCCTTGGCAATTTCGGCGTACTTTCGCCCATGGATGCGGTTGAGCAGGAAGATCTGCCGGGTACGCTCCGGCAGGCTGCGCAAGGCGGCCTCCACATGTCGCAGGTCATTGCCGGCTTCCAGCGCGGCCTGGGGCTCGATGCTGCGGTTGTCCTGCTGCTCCGGCAACCAGCCTTCACTGACCCGCACCCGCGCGCCTTCACTGCGCAGATGATCGATGGCAATGTTGCCGGCACAGCGCAGCAGGTAGGTGCTGAGTTCCTCGACCTGCACCAGCGGCCGACGCCAGAACCGCAGGAACAGGTCCTGCACCAGGTCGGCGGCCGTCGCCCGGCAGCCGACCCGACGGCTGACCAGGGCCTCCATCTGCGAACGCTGGGACAGGAACACCTGGAGAAAATGCGCACGGCTGCCCCGTGGATCGGGGTGATCCAACTCAGTGGGTTCCGGTGGCAGGGTGCTCATCACCGGCCGCTCCCTCAGAAATGCGCCAAGGCGGCGACCGGACTGGCCAGCAAGCTGGCCCCCGCCATCGACAGCACCAGGCGGGGGCGATAAGGCAGCAGCAGTACCAGCAGCAAGGCGCTGCACATC
This sequence comes from Pseudomonas sp. Fl4BN1, assembly GCF_009908285.1. GTDB lineage: Bacteria > Pseudomonadota > Gammaproteobacteria > Pseudomonadales > Pseudomonadaceae > Aquipseudomonas. The sequence continues at coordinate 79,605 of NZ_JAAARM010000028.1, read as the reverse complement.
AACACCGCACACCACTGCACCAGCCCCAGGCTCCAGCCGGTATCCAGCACCGCTGCCGCCAACGACAGGCCCAGCAGCAGCCAGCCTCCCAGGCGCAAGCCATGCCGGCGCCGAGCCGTGGGCTTGTAGCCGAACAGCTCGCCGTGGTGCCGGTCCAGGGACAGGCACAGGGCGGTGAATCCGGCATAACAGAGCAGCAACGCCAGGAGCATTCAGTTCACCTCGGTTTCAGGGGCCAGTGGACGTGTACGGGTGGCACGCGGCGCGGCACGGGCGGCAACATGCCCGGCGCGCTGCATCTTGCGCGCGGCCCAGGCCAGGAACAGGCCGCCAGCCAGGCACGCCAGGTCGAAGCCTGCCAACATCCAGTCACCCCGGACCATGAAGCCATCCATCCGGCTAGGGCTGGTCAGGGCATCGAGCAATGGAATGCTGGTGAACAACAGGGCAGCCAGGCTCAGTTGCTCGACCCAGGCGCGACGGCCGCGCCGCAGCGCCGCGTGCAGCAGGCTCACGCCCCAGAGAATGAAGAAGCAGTTGACCTCCCAATCGGCACGCTCGGCGAACGCCACCGGCAACAGCCGATTGGCCCAGAAGAACCCCGCCACCGCGATTACCAGCCCGGACATGCTGGCGATGTTCAGCACTTCCACCAGCCGCAACTCGAAGGGCATCACCGCACTCTTGGCGTGTTTCAACTGGCGCTTGCCGAGCCAGATCACCAGCCCGGTGCCGATCATCGCGGTGCTCGCCAGGCCACAGATAAAGTACAGCCAACGCAACACCGGGCCGGCGAAATTGCCCACGTGCAAGCCGTAGAAACTGCCGCTGATGGCCTGCGGCAGGGACTGCTCGGGGCTGGCTTGCAGCGGCTGGCCGGTCACGCCGCTGAACGAGCGCATGCTGCCGAAGTCCCGGGCTACCTGATCGGCGCGGTGGCGATAGACCAGAACTGAGGCATTGATATCTCCCGGATGATTGACCACCAGCCGTCCCACACGACCGCCCGGCCAATGCGCCAGGGCCTGCTTGAGCAGCGGGTCGAGGGCCACCAGCGGTGCCGGCTGCCCGGCTGCCGGCGCGCTGTTGATGGCGGGACGCAGGTCCTTGAAGAAGGCATCGGTGTCGCCCTTGTAGGACGCCAGGATGCTCGCCGGCATGACCATGGACATGAAGATCACCAGGCTGCTGTAGGTGATCATCAAGTGAAACGGCAGCACCAGCACGCCCACCGCGTTATGCCCATCAAGCCAGCTGCGCTGGCCCTTGCGCGGACGGAAGGTGAAGAAGTCCTTGAAGATTTTCTTGTGGGTAATAATGCCGCTGATCAGCGCCACGAACATCACCATGGCCGCCGTGGTCGACAACCACCGGCCCCATGGATAGGGCATCTGCAACTGGAAGTGGAAGCGGTAGAAGAACTCGCCGCCACGGGTGTCCCGTACATGCAGTTCGCCGCCGGTAGTCGGGTCCAGGAGTTTCTCGGTAAAGGTGCCGCGTTCACCGGGCTTGCTCGGCGCCTGCCAGCCCACCGACAGGCTTGGCTGGCGGCCATCGGGCAGATTGATGAACCAACGTTGCGCCCCCTGGGCGTGCTGCTCCAGGTAGCGCTGGGCGACTTCCAGGCTGGCATCGGCGTTCAAGGTTCGGGACGGCGCCTCCGGCTGCATCCAGTGGGTGATCTCATCCTTGAAGTAGGACAAGGTCCCGGTGAGAAAAATCGCGAACAACAGCCAACCGAACAGCAGCCCGCTCCAGGTGTGCAACCAGGCCATGGACTGACGAAACCCTTCTTTCATGGGAACGCCATCCAATACGCACCGCCGGCGATCAGCCCCAGCCCGAGGCTCGGCACCAACAAGCCGAGCCAGGCCTGCCAGGCCGTGCGACAGGCAAAGCACCAGAGCACCGCCACCAGGTAGAACAGGAACGAGCTGAGCATCCCGCTGACCACCGCATCGGCCTGGGGCAAGGGCAGCAACAAGGTCAGGCAGACACTGGACAGCGCCGCCAACAGATAACCACCCACAACCGCAGCGCAGACCCGCGAGGCAACCGCCAGACGATAGGAAGCGGGAGTTCCGCCGACCTTGCTTTTCATGTTTGGACCTTACAGCGAGGAGAAGCCCGGGACGTTGCATAAGCGGCCGGACGCAATAGGCGGACAATACTAATGATAAATATTCTCATACGCAAAAAGCACCGACGAGCTCCGTCTGTTTCCATCGGTCCGGGCTGATTGCCGAATGCCATATCAGAACATTACAATGCGAACAATTCTTGTTCTCTTATGCGTGCGATTGCCGCAGGAGCGTTCGGCTTGTCCCACTCCGCTACCGTCGAAGGCCTCTATCAGGCCCATCACAGCTGGCTGAACAGCTGGTTGCGGCGCCGGCTCGGCTGCCCCCACAGCGCCGCCGACCTGGCCCAGGACACCTTTATCCGCGTGCTCAGCGCCCGGGAAACACCGACCCTGGTCGAACCTCGGGCGTTTCTCACCACCATCGCCAAACGAGTGCTGTGCAACCACTACCGGCGTCAGGACCTGGAACGCGCCTATCAGGAAACCCTGGCGCAGATGCCGGAGCAGGTAGCCCCCTCCGAGGAGGAGCGAGCCATCATCCTGCAGACCCTGATGGAGCTGGATGTACTGCTCGATGGCTTGCCGCGCCCGGTCAAGCGCGCCTTTCTGCTGTGTCAGTTGGACGGCCTGACCTACGGCGAAATCGCCCAGGAGCTGAACATTTCCATCGCCACGGTCAAACGCCACCTGAATAAAGCCGCCATGCGCTGCTACTTCGCCCTGTGAGCCCCGCGATGAATCCACAATTCAATGGCCAGCCCGACTTCAGCAATCAGGTGGCCGAGCAGGCGGTGCACTGGCTGATCGAAATGCAGGGCGGCCCCTTGAACCCGCGCCAGCAACAGGCCTGGCAGCAATGGCACGATGCCCACAGCGAACATCAACGGGCCTGGGAGCATATCCAGCGGGTCAATCTGCGTTTGCGCGGTTTGTCCTCGCCCCTGGCCCATGCCGCCTTGAACGCACCTCAGTCCGGCAGCCGGCGCCAGGCGCTGAAGCTGCTGCTGATTCTCGGCGCCGGTTCGGCTGCGGCCTGGGGCCTGCGTGAACACAACCCACTGCCGCCGCTGCTAGCGGACTACCGCAGCGCCGTGGGCCAGCGACGCACGTTGCAACTGAGTGATGGCAGCCAACTGCAACTCAACACCCGCAGTGCCGTGGATGTGCATTTTGACCGCGAGCAACGGCTGATCCGCCTGCTGGAGGGCGAGATCATGCTCAGCAGCAGCAAGGACCCGCGGCCACTGCTGGTGCAGACCGCCCAGGGGCTGGTGCGCTCCGCAGGTGCCAGGTTGAACCTGCGGCAATTCCAGGATCGCACCCAGGTGGCGGTGTTCAGCGGTACTGCCAGCGTGCTGCCGGAGAATTACCCGGCGACACCGCCCGCGGTGCCCGCCGGGCAGCAACTGTATTTCAGCAGCAACAGCTGGCAAGCCCCCCGGGCGCTGGATGCGGGCAGCGGCGCCTGGAGCGAAGGCATGCTGGTGGCGGCGCACATGCGCCTGGCGGATTTTCTCGACGAGCTGGGGCGTTACCGCCGTGGCCAGTTGAACTGCGATGCGCGGGTGGCGGACCTGCTGATTTCCGGCAGCTATCCCTTGGAGGACAGCGAACGGATTCTCGATCTGCTGGAAATCAGCCTGCCTGTCAAAGTACGGCGGTTTACCCGGTACTGGGTCACTGTCGAGGCGCGGGTGTAATTCTGACCCGCTGCTGACCCTGAACCACGGCCACTACATGGGGCGTGCTCCAGGCCAGGAAAAAAACTTTCATGACCGATGAGCCGTTTTGCCCGGCTCGGGTGACAGAGAAGGAAAGCCACCTTGATTCCCCCTTCTCAGGATCGCCGCTCATGACCCAGCAACCCACCCGCCTCACTCCCCTGGCCCGCAGCCTGCGCCACTTGCTGCTGGGAGCCAGCCTGAGCCTTGCCAACCTGTCATTGGTGCAGGCCGCCGAGGCCAAGAGCTATCACATCGCCCCGACATCACTGGAAAGCGCGCTGAACCAGTTCGGGCGTGAAGCCGGGGTGCTGATTTCCTTCGGTTCGCAGGTCGCCAGCGGTGTACAAAGCCACGGCCTGGAAGGTCACTACAGCCCTGAAGAAGGTTTGCAGACCCTGTTGCAAGGCACCGGCCTGCAAGCCCGGGCCGAGGGCAACAATGCCTTCAGCCTGCAACCGGCAAGCACCGAGAGTAGCCCGGCAGCGCTGCAACTGGGAGCGTCCACCGTGGTCGGCGACTGGCTCGGCGATGCCCAGCAGAGCAACGTCTTCGAGCACCCTGGTGCCCGGGATGTGATCCGCCGTGAAGAGTTCGAGCGCCAGGGCGCGACCCAGGCGCGGGATGTGCTCAACCGCATACCCGGGGTCAATGCACCGGAAAACAACGGCACCGGCAGCCACGACATGGCGCTGAACTTCGGCATCCGCGGGCTCAATCCGCGCCTGGCATCACGCTCCACAGTGCTGATGGATGGCATCCCGGTGCCGTTCGCCCCCTACGGCCAGCCGCAACTGTCGTTCGCCCCCATCAGCATGGGCAACATGGACGCAGTGGATGTGGTGCGTGGCGGCGGTGCCGTGCGCTACGGCCCGCAGAACGTCGGCGGCATCGTCAACTTCGTGACCCGGGCGATTCCCGACGCACCGACGGTCAAGGGTGGTTTTCAGACCGAGACCAGCCCGTCCTCCAGCCGTGACGGTTTCAAGAGAACCGGCAACCTGCTGGCCGGCGGTACCGCCGACAATGGCCTGGGCGGTGCCCTGCTGTATTCCGGCACCCGCGGCGGCGACTGGCGCGAACACAGCGACACGCAGATCGACGACCTGATCCTCAAGGGCAAGTACCAACTCGACGAGGCCAACAGCTTCAACGCCATGGCCCAGTACTATGAAGGCCAGGCGGACATGCCCGGCGGCCTGAACGTGGCGAACTACAAGGCCGACCCGTATCAGTCGACCCGCCCCTACGACAAGTTCTGGGGTCGCCGGACGATGTTCAACGTCGGCTACCGCTATCAGGAAGATCGCCGGGAATTCACCGTCAACAGCTTCTTCACCAAGACCCTGCGCAGCGGCTACCTGGACCAGGGCAGCTTCCTTTCCCTGTCGCCTCGGGAATATTGGGTGCGCGGCCTGGAAACCCGCTTCGCCCAGGGCTTCGACCTGGGCGACAGCAGCCACGAAGTGGGCGTCGGTTATCGCTACATCAACGAAGCCGGCCACGAACTGCGCTATCGCACGCCACTCACGGCCAATCAGCAACTGCCGACCACCCGTAGTCGCAACGACCGTGATACCCGTGGCGGCACCGAAGCCCACGCGTTCTTTGTCGACGATCGGATCGACATCGGCAAGTGGACCCTGACCCCGGGCATCCGCTACGAGATGATCGAGTCGCAGCAGAGCAACAACCTCAGCCACGTCAAATACAAAGGCGACTACAACACCGCGCTGCCGGCACTGAACGTGATGTATCACCTCAACGACAGCTGGAACCTCTACGCCAACACCGAAGGCTCTTTCGGCAGCGTGCAGTACAGCCAGATGCCCAACCGCGTGGCCAGCGGCGAAGTCAAACCGGAAAAGGCTCGCACCTGGGAAGTGGGCACCCGTTATGACCATGGCGCTCTGCGGGCAGAGATCGGGGCGTTCCTGATCAACTTCGATAACCAGTACGACAGCAACCAGACCAACGACACGGTGATCGCCCGGGGCGAAACCCGTCACCAGGGCATCGAGAGCAGCATCAACTATGCCCTCGACGGCCTGGACCCGGCCCTGGCGGGTTTCGATGTCTACGCCACCTACGCCTACGTCGACGCCAGCATTCGCGAAGACGGGGCGAACAAGGGCAACCGCGTGCCCTTTTCTTCCAAGCACAAAGGCACCCTGGGCATGAGCTACACCGAAGGCCCGTGGAAGCTCAACTTCGACAGCAGCTACCAGAGCAGCCAGTTCGCCGACAACGCCAACACCGCCACCGAGAGCGCCGACGGCAGCACCGGGCGCATCCCCGGCTACATGCTGTTCAGCAGCCGCGCCGGTTACGACTTCGGCCCGCAGCTGTCGGACCTGAATGTCGCGGTGGGGGTGAAGAACATCTTCAACCACCAGTACTTCACCCGTTCCTTCGACGACAACAACAAGGGCAAGTACGTGGGTGAACCCCGCACCCTCTACGTACAGACCTCTGTGGCATTCTGACCAGCGACCATGACCTGCGCCGGCTGGCCGGCGTTGGCAGCGCAAACGAAAACGGGCCTGCAATGCAGGCCCGTCGGTGGGGGGTAAAACTCAGCCGTCAACTATTGAGCGCGGCCTGTTGGTTTTCCAGGAATTCTTCTTCGAGCAAGGCATCAGCCTCGCTGCCATCGGTGCTGGGCACGGCCGCCGCACGTTTGCCGCGCAGTTTGCCGAACATGTGTTCCAAAGCACTTTCCAGCTTGACGGTGGCGCCGTCGATGGCCTGTTCCAGTGTGTCGGCCTTGTGGGTCACGGAAATGGGTTGGTGACCTTTCGGACGGGCTTCCAGCTGGCAGCGCATATCGTCCGGACCTGACTTTCCGCCGTTCTCGTCCCGCAGGTGGACCACTACCCGGGTGAGGTCTTCTTCGTAGCGTTCGAGCGTGCTTTCAACGGTGCTGCGCACCCACTCCTCCAACCGAAGGCTGCTTTGAATATGGTTATCGCTATGGACTTGGATTTGCATAGTTCTTCCCTTATTTCAGCTTGCTCGTAAGAGGGTCAAGGCAATGCACTTGAACCTGCATTTCGTGACCTCTTGATTACACAATTAGGCACCGCGACGAACATTTCAAGCCCTGAAAAAAGATAAATATTCATACGCAAATAAACCCGGACAAACTGCAATAGCGCTGTTAATGTCGGGAGTTAGCTCGGCTCAGGCTGCAGTCGCAAGCGCTCACAATTGCCCCTCTCCCAGAGGGTGCAGGCCGCGAAAAATCGCCGCCTCCTCCACCAGCCAGTCATGCACCGCGCGCACGCCCGGGTGATTCAGCGCGCCTGGTGCATAGAGCAATACATAGCGCTTGTGATTGGGCACCGCGAGGCCAAAGGGCACGATCAAGGTGCCACGCTCCAGCTCGTCGTTGAGCAGGGTCCGCCGGGCAATTGCCACCCCCATGCCAGCGATCGCCGCCTCGATGGTCAGGTGGTTGCGGTTGAAGGTGTGGCCACGGCGCACATCCGCGCCTTCAAAGCCAATGGCATTCAGGTAGAACTCCCACTCGGCGTACTCGTAGCTGCCGCGCCAGGCGGTGATGTCATGCAGCAACGGGAAATGCAGCAGGTCGACCGGACCGTGCAGCGGCGGCCGGCCCCGCAGCAGGCTCGGTGCGCACACTGGGAAAATCTGCTCATCCAGCAACGCAGTGGATTGCAGGCCGGGATAGCTGCCGTCGTTCAGGTCGATGGCCAGGTCGAAGTCGCCTTCGTGCAGGGCCACGCTGCTGTCCTCCGCCACCAGGCGCAGTTGGATTTCCGGGTAACGCTGCTGCAGGCGCGGCAGGCGTGGGGTCAGCCACTTGCCGAGGAACGAAGGAATCGAACGCAGGCGCAGCGTACCGCCGATCATTCCGGCGTCCAGGCGGCGCAATTCGGCATCGATACTGCCGTAGGCCTCGCTCACGGTCAGGGCCAGGCGCTGGCCCTCGGCACTCAGTTCGACGCCTCGGGCCCGGCGGTGAAACAGGCGGAAACCCAGGCGTTCTTCCAACTGGCGGATCTGCTGGCTGACCGCCCCGGGAGTGATGTGCAGTTCCTCCGCGCAGCGGGTAAAGGACAGGTGCCGCGCGGCACAGGAAAACACATGCAGCCAGACATAGGTCTGGGCATGAAACTGACGGCTCATCGTTTAGTCCTGCTAAAGGATCTCTTAGGAAGTTTCGTTGGTCAGTGCTGACCCAGGCGGGCAGTATCGCCGACATTGCGCTTGGCCTACAAAAAATGGCAGCGATCTACCTTCCATTGCTTGTAAGGCTTTAGCATGGCTATCAGTGTTTTCGATCTCTTCAAAGTCGGTATCGGCCCCTCCAGTTCCCACACCGTGGGCCCGATGCGGGCGGCCGCGACGTTCGTCCAGGCGCTCTTCGAGCAAGGCCTGGAGCAACAGGTGCGGCGTGTGCAGATCCGTCTCTACGGCTCCCTGTCCGCCACCGGTATCGGTCACGCCACCGACCGCGCCAGCGTCATGGGCTTGATGGGTGAATGGCCGGACAGCATCGACCCTACCAGCATCGATCCGCGGATCCAGCAGTTGCGCGACAGTGGCGAGTTGCTGCTGGGTGGCCGTACTGCCATTGCCTTCGACTGGTACCAGGACTTGCTGTTACTGGACGAAAGCCTGCCCTACCACCCCAATGCCATGTCGCTGACGGCCTTTGACGAAAACACCCAGCTGTTCGAGCAGACCTACTACTCGGTGGGCGGCGGTTTCATTATCGAGGCGGCCCAGGTCGAGGCCGGGACCGAGGCCGGCGCCAGTGTCGAATTGCCCTATGACTTCAACAGCGCCGCGCAACTGCTGGCGTTGTGCAAGCAGCACAAGCTGCGGGTCGGCGAACTGATGATGGCCAACGAACGAGCCTGGCGCAGTGACGCTGAGATCCGTAGCGGCCTGCTGCATATCTGGTCGGTGATGCGCGAATGCGTCGAGCAAGGCCTGCACCACGAAGGCACCCTGCCCGGAGGCCTGGGCGTGCCTCGGCGCGCAGCCAAACTGCACCGCAGCCTGCTGGAAATCGGCAAGCCCAACGTCATCACCTCGACACTCTCTGCCATGGAGTGGGTCAACCTGTTCGCCCTGGCGGTGAACGAGGAAAACGCCGCCGGCGGACGCATGGTCACCGCCCCCACCAACGGCGCGGCGGGAATCATCCCGGCGGTGCTGCACTACTACATGAAATTCAATCCCCAGGCCTCTGACGACGATGTCGTGGCGTTCTTTCTAGGAGCCGCCGCGGTGGGCATCCTGTGCAAGAAAAACGCCTCCATCTCTGGCGCCGAAGTCGGTTGCCAGGGCGAAGTGGGCTCGGCTTGCGCCATGGCCGCCGCCGGCCTGGCGGAAGTTCTCGGGGCCACCCCCGAGCAACTGGAGAACGCCGCTGAAATCGGCCTGGAGCACAACCTCGGCCTGACCTGCGACCCCGTTGGCGGGCTGGTGCAGGTGCCCTGCATCGAGCGCAATGCGATTGCCGCGGTGAAGGCGATCAACGCCACCCAGATGGCCCTGCGCGGCAACGGCCAGCACTTCATTTCCCTGGACCGGGTGATCCGCACCATGCGCGACACCGGCGCCGACATGCACGACAAATACAAAGAGACTTCACGGGGCGGCCTGGCAGTGAGCTGGGTGGAATGCTGAGGAGCCTTCCCTGACCGTCCGAACCACGTGAGCCCGAGCAAGAATAATAACGAGGCGATACCGATGACCGATGTACCTACACCTGCTGTCGAAAACCCTGCTGTAGCGACACACCGCGACACCGCAACGGCCGAAAAAGGTTGGAGCAAGCACGACACCACCTGGATGCTCGGCCTGTATGGCACCGCCATCGGCGCCGGCACCCTGTTCCTGCCGATCAACGCCGGGGTCGGTGGTTTCTGGCCATTGATCGTGCTGGCGCTGCTGGCCTTCCCCATGACCTTCTTCGCGCACCGCGGCCTGACCCGCTTCGTGCTCTCGGGACGTTCCGGGAACATCACCGAGGTGGTGGAAGAACATTTCGGGGTCGGCGCCGGCAAGCTGATCACCCTGCTCTACTTCTTCGCCATCTTCCCGATCCTGCTGGTGTACAGCGTGGCCCTGACCAACACCCTGGGCAGCTTCATGGAGCACCAGTTGCACATGACCCCGCCCCCTCGGGCGCTGCTGTCGCTGCTGCTGATCCTCGGCCTGATGGCCATTGTGCGCTGCGGCCAGGGCTTCATCGTCAAGGCCATGAGCCTGTTGGTCTATCCCTTCGTGGCCGCGTTGCTGTTGCTGGCCCTGAGCCTGATCCCCAACTGGAACGGCGCGTTCTTCGCCTCGGCCAGCGAAGGCATGTCCCTGTCGCTGTTCTTCAAGACCCTGTGGCTGGCGATTCCAGTGATGGTGTTTTCCTTCAACCACTCGCCGATCATCTCGGCCTTCGCGGTGGATCAGAAGCGTGAGTACGGCGCCCAGGCCGAGCGCAAGAGCAGCGGCATCCTGGCCATGGCCCACGGCATGATGGTGTTGACGGTGATGTTCTTCTGCTTCAGTTGCGTGCTGGCCTTGTCGCCAGCGGACCTGATGGCAGCCAAGGCACAGAACATCTCGATCCTGTCGTACCTGGCCAATCACTTCCAGACCCCGGTCATCGCCTATGCCGCACCGCTGATCGCCCTGGTGGCCATCACCAAGTCGTTCCTCGGCCACTACATCGGCGCCAGCGAAGGCTTCCAGGGGCTGATCGTGAAAAGCCTGCGCGGCCGCGGTCGCTCCCTGTCGGCCGGCCGCCTGGAGAAGATCACCGCTCTGTTCATGGTCCTCGCCTGTTGGGCAGTGGCCACGTTCAACCCTAGCATCCTGGGCATGATCGAAACCCTGGGCGGGCCGGTGATTGCCTGCCTGCTGTTCCTGATGCCGATGTACGCGATCCAGCGGGTGCCTTCACTGCGCCAGTATTCGGGCCAGCTGTCGAACCTGTTCGTGGTGCTGATCGGCCTGATCGCACTGTCAGCGATCATTTACTCGTTCCTGCCCTGAAACGGACCGGGATAAAAAAAGCGGACCTGATGGTCCGCTTTTTTGTGCCCGCAATCATTGCTCGGCGAGTTTCCCGGCATGTCCTTTGCTTTATCGCACTTGAGGAATATGGACGTTGGCAACCCTCGGCGAACGACCGGCCAGTGGTCTGGAATCGCGAACTAATTCCACGCCTTGCCAGTCAATGACTGCACGATCCAATCAAGTGGTGACGCACCATGGACAGCCCTTTTCAACTGATTACCGACACTTTCACCCCGGACTATCAGGTCAACCTGAGCATCCAGGGCCTGGACGGCAGCATCATGCTGACCCTGTCCCAAGCCGGCCGGGTAGTGGCCAAGCGCATGATCAGTGCGGCCCAGCGCAATGACCCGCAGCGGATCAAGCGCCTGGTGCAAAGCATTCAATTCGGCATCGCCATCGAGCAGGGACACAGCGCCGTGGCCATCCTCGAAGCCATGACCAACGGCGACAGCTTCAAGCTGCCGCCCCCCGCAGGCCAGGCACCCGCGCCCCTCGCCCTGAGGTGTTAAAGCTCGCCCTTTTCCACTTCCGGATGCTCGCCGGAGCCCGCACCGATCTTGCGCTGCGGGTGCTGGATCTTCACCGAAGGGAATTGCGACGAGGCGTAGCGCACCACCAGGATCGCGAAGGCCAGCAGCAGGATCCCGCCACACAGGTAGATGATCCCGATATCCGGCGGGTTGTGGTGGGAGACGTTGGAGATCAGCAACCGGGTCAGCGCAGTGATCGCCACGTAGATCAGAAAGCGCACCGGCATGTGGTTGGTCTTGAAGTAGATGCCGACCATCGCCCCCAATTCCAGGTAGATGAACAGCAGCAGGATGTCGTCGATCTTGATGTGGCCCGCCTCGATCATCTGTAAAAATTCCATCACCGCAGCCCAAGCGGTTACCGCGCCAATGGCGAACAGTGCCAGGTAATGGAATGTCTCGACGAACAGGTTACCCAGGGACTCGGCCAATTGATGGACGTTCTGTCGCAGGTTCTCGGCCCAATTGATTTTCACGGTGGTTCTTCCTTAGGTCGTTTCGACCGGATGATGCGGATCGGACGTGACGGTTGTTCTGCATGCAGAAAAAAGGCCAGGAGCCCGTTGGTGAGAGGCTGGCTGGATGCGATGAGGCACGTTGGCATGATGTGACCTCGGCCACATAGAAAAAATTTCCGTCTACATTAAAAAGCCACTATCCAAGGGAAAGGGTTTCGCCTATTCTCTCGACCTGTATATAGATACAGTATTTATACAGACCCATTATCGTGAAGGCATGTGAGGTGGTGAATGGCCGTCGAAGTGGTATACCGCAGCAGCCGAGATCTGGAGCGCTTGTTCATGGATAAAGCCGAAGCTGATCGTCATGACAAAATGCTCGAACTGGCTGAGTTGCTCGCCGAAGTGTTGCAAAAAGCCGTGCCGTCGCTGAGCGAGCAGCAGGTGGAAGAAGCCGGGATCTACATGGCGAAAAACCGCGATGTGTTCGCCAAGGCATTCAAGAGCCAGCCGGATGCGTTGTCCGAGTTGCTCAGTGCCCCCGCTCCCGCAGTGGAGGCTGTTGAAGCGCAGCAACCCGCCGAAGTCGAGGCGCCGGCCAAACCGGCAAAAGCGGCCAAGGCTGCGAAATAGGCTTCACGCAAATTGAATAAGCCCTGTGCCCACGGCACAGGGCTTTTTTCATGCCGGCGAATGCAAGGGTGCCACTGCTGCAGTGGCTGGCTAAATTGCCGTTATCCCTGGCGGATCAGGCAATTCGATAGCGTTGCGACGCAGCAGGGAAGTGATCTTGCGCACAAAGGTCAGGGGCAAATCTGTTGAGTCGCCATACAGCTCAACAATTCCCACCTCAACCGCGCTATCAACGATGCAGGCGAATGCCTCGACCTCTTCAGGCGCGATCAAAGCGGCAAGCTCCTGGGGCCAATCATCTCCGCGACCATTCAATGCCAGCAGCGCCCCGGCTCTCTCCCACGCCAGTAAACTGCCCTTTTCCGGGTAGCCCTCCAGGTGCTTTAGCAAGTCATCAACAGACGGGTGGCCAATGCCTTTTCGTTCGCAGTAAGCCGCCAGGCATGCCGCTGCGTACAACTGCAGTTGCCTGAGGGAACACCCGGCCAATGGCTGGTCAGTATCTGGCACGGTCATTGCGCGAGGTCCCACACCCTGGCGCCTTCGGAGCAATAGCCTGAGGCGATATCCATGGCTTCCAGAACTCGGTCTTCGAGCACTTGCGATGCGCCAAGCCTGAGCGATGCCAGGTAGTTGTATACGGCCTCTGCGGCAAAGCCCTTGTCCCGGTACGACACAAGAACATCGCGAACCGACTCAATGTCCGCCCCCGCCCGCAACAGGCAGGACAACGGCTCATCCAACCCACTCTCCAGCGCTTCAAGCATCGTTCAATACAGTCCTTGTCAGTGGGTGCTCTGGAGCCGGATGTTACAGAGAGCGGCGCGAAGGGTTAAGGCATGAATGCCTAGCGGTACAGCACCCGCTCCGCCAGTTCGTCGGCCACTCGCGCCGGGGAGCGTTTTTCTGCCTGGGCATGGGCGAAGATTTCCGTCAGGCGCAGGCTGATCTTCGACAGGTGGGCAGTGATGACCGAGAGTTCTTCATTGCGATGCTTGAGGGACACGTAGATCAAGCCCCCCGAGTTGATCACGTAATCCGGGGCGTAGAGAATCCCGCGCCGCTCCAGTTGATCGGCAACCTGCAGGTTGGTCAGTTGATTGTTCGCCGAACCGGCCACCGCTGCACAGCGCAGTTGCGCCACGCTGAGGCTGTTGAGCACCGCCCCCAGGCCGCAGGGCGCGAGAATGTCGCAAGGGGTGCTGAGCAGTGAGTCATTGGCAATCGGGTGCGCACCCAGTTGCTCCATGGCCAGTTGCACCTTGCCGGAATCGATATCGCTGACCAGCAATTCTGCCCCGGCGGCATGCAGTTGTTCGGCCAGGGCATAACCGACGTTGCCCAAGCCCTGGATGGCCACCCGCAAGCCTTCCAGATTGTCGCTGCCCAGGCGTGCCATGGCGGTGCTGCGAATGCCGGCGAAAACCCCCATGGCCGCATGAGGAGCCGGGTCCCCGGCAGCGGTGGTACTGGTGACGTAGCGGGTCTGCTGGGCGATGCAATCCATGTCGGCCACCGAGGTGCCGCTGTCGATCGCAGTGATGTAACGCCCATCCAATTGCTCGATGCAACGACCAAAGGCCTCGAACAGCGCAGCGCGGCTTTCCACATGGGCGGGACGGATGATTACCGCGGTACCGCCGCCTTGAGACAGGCCGGCCAGGGCAGCCTTGTAGCTCATGCCCTGGGCCAGGCGCGCGGCATCCTCCACGGCACTGGTATCGTCGGGATAGGCGAGATAACGGCAACCACCCAGGGCAGGCCCCAGGCGGTTGTTGTGGATGGCAATGACTGCCTTCAACCCGGTGCTCGGGTCGACGCTGAGGTGCAGCGATTCAAGGCGAGTACTGTGCATGAGAGCGAACATCGACGGGCTCCCGAATCACTTCTTGTAGTCGCCAGTATAGGCTTGCGCCTGAAATTTGCTGCGCCGAGCAGGAATAAGCAGGAGGGATTGGCAGGCTTTGGGAAATAACCTGCCACCACATATTTCAACACTGGACGAACCTACTCGACGAGGCTAAAACGAGGCATCCGTCGGAGATTGAGATGAACCCGCGCCAAGCTTTTTTCGCCTGCCTGCACCGCTCACCACCTGCCCTGCTGGAAGCGGCCCTGTGGATTGCTGCCGAGCATGAGTCGGCGGTGGTGCCCGAGCGGTTGCTGGAGGGGTTCAAGCAGGTCCAGCAGCAGATCAGCGCCGGCCTGCCGCTGTTGCCCGCCAGCGAGCAGGGCCAACCCCTGCTGCGTCTGCTGAACGACCAGGGCTTCCAGCAAGACGAGCACCTGCCGCTGCGCCCGCAGGCAGCCCTGATGGACAAGGTCCTGGAACGTCGGCGCGGCCAGCCCCTGGCCTTGGCGCTGATTGCCCTGGAGCTGGCGCAAAGGCTGCAGATTCCCCTGGTGGGGGTGAATTTTCCCGGGCACTTCCTGCTGCGGGTGCCCGGTGCCGACCACCTGCTGGACCCTTGCGGCGGACGCCGGCTGTACCCCAACGACTGCCGGGAACTGCTGCAACGCCAGTACGGTGCCCATATCAAGCTCAACGCCGAACACCTGGCCAGTGCCGAGCCCCTGCAGATGTTCCAGCGCCTGTCGCGCAACCTGCGCCAATTGCACCTGTCCTACGACGACAACCTCGGCGCCCTGATCAATGCCGAACGGGTCCTGGAACTGGGCAATGGCAATGCCGCCGACTACCTGGCTCGGGCCAGCCTCTACCAGCGCCTGGAATGCCCGAATGCCGAACGCTTCGACCTGGAGCACGCACTGCTGCTCAGCGACGATCCTATCCAACGTCTACGACTGACCGAGCGCCTGGGGCATCTGCCACCCAACAGCATCGTTCACTGAACCGTGACCTCGATTCTGGTCTCGGCGCCCTCCCATGCCACAATGCCCCGCACCCCTTTGACTTCAAGGATGAAAACGCATGAACAGCGCCGAACGATTTCTCCAGGACTTCCACCAGCGGCGCCCAGGCACCACGCCTCCAGCCTTCGCCGGGCTGAGCCTGCCGGGACGCGGTAGCTCCTACGACATGCTGGTGGCGACACTCACCACCGATCAGTCTCACGCACAGATACTGGACCTGGGCTGTGGCGATGGTTTCCTCCTGGATCTGCTGGCCAGGAAATACCCCGAGGCGAAATTGACCGGCGTCGACATGAGCACCACCGAGCTGGCAGCGGCACGCGCCCGCCTCGCGGACCGCGGGCTGCTACTCCATGAGCGAGCCCAATCCCTGTCCCTGGCCACGGGCAGTGTGGGTGCCGTGGTATCGCACCTGGCACTGATGCTCATGAGCGACATCGATCAGGTGTTGGGGGAGGTGCATCGGGTCCTGGCCACGGGCGGACAACTCTCGGCGATCGTCGGTCGATCCTTTCTGCTGGGCGAGTTGGGGCAGCAATACCTGCAGGTCTTTCGCGCCGCCGCCAGACGCGACCAGCTCCCTCCTCTGCCTCTGGTCGATCCACGCACTCAATCACAGAGTGGGTGGCGAGACCTGCTGAGCACGAATTTCACCGCACTGCAGTTCGAGGAGCTGGACCTGGCGTGGACGCCAACCTTCGAGGAACTCTGGGATTCGCTGGGGGAAACCTACGACCTGGATCGCCTGACACCCGCCAATCGGGCGCTGATGAAAAATGAACTGCACAGTGCCACGCAGCCCTTGCTGCAGGCCGATGGCACCCTGCTCACCGGCTGGGGACTGTTGCTGATCCAGGCCAAGGCCGCATGACAGACCCTTCCGGGCTCTGGCAGGATGGGCGGCTTACTCCAGGGAACGGGCACAACATGCTGATCAGAAAAGCTCATGGCGACGATGCACAACGGGTCTTCGACATTCGCAACCAGGCCATCAACCACCAGTGCTGCGGCCACTATCCAGCCGCAGACCTGCAGCTCTGGACCGCCGGCAGCCTTGGTGAATACTTCATCGAGATACTGGAGAAGACCGGGCACGTAGCAATCATCGACGATCAGGTGACCGCCAGCGGCATGCTCGACCTGGAGTCCGGCCAGGTCGACGCGGTGTTTGTCGACCCGGCGTACATGGGCCGCGGGATCGGCCGGCAAATGATGCATCACCTCGAAGCACTGGCCCTGGAGGCCGGCCTGTCGCACCTGATCCTGGACTCGACGCTGAACGCCGCCGACTTTTATCGCAGTTGCGGCTTCGTTGGCGAGCGGGTTGCCCAGTACCAGTCGCCCCGGGGCCTGACCCTGGCCTGCGTGCCGATGCTCAAGCACCTGGCACGCTGAGCCAGCCCCCCTTCAGGACTTGAGCGGCGCCTGCAGTTCCGGGGCCGCTCCCGCGTCCCCCGAAGGCGCCTCGGCCGGCGCACGCACCTGGATGATCAACAAGGCCGCCAGCAACGCCGGAATCGCGCAGAAAAAGAAAATCTGCTGCACCGGAATATGCATCGCCAACAGCATGCCGCCGAACAATGGCCCGAGGATCGAACCGAAACGCCCTACCCCCAGCGCCCAGCCGGTGCCGGTGGCGCGCACATGGGCCGGGTAGAAGTTGCTGGCGAAGGCGTTGAGGGTCAGTTGCCCGCCGATGATGCAAAAACCTGCGGCGAACACGAACAGCACCAGGTAGCGCGGGTTGTCGTGGTTCAGACCCAGCAGCACGGTGCACAGCGCCGCCGCCGTCAGCACAGCGGCCAACAGGCGTACCTTGCGTTTCAGGCGATCGGCGAACCAGGCCATGCAGATGGCGCCGAGGGTCCCGGCGAACAGGAACATCGAAGTCACCAGGTTGGCCTGCTTCAAGGCCAGGCCGCTTTCCAGCAGCAGTGTCGGCAACCAGCTGATCATGAAATACAGCAGGATCAGGCTGACGAAAAAGGTCGACCAGATCAGCAGCGTCGGCCGTGCATAGCCCTGGCGGAACAACTCCACGACCGTGAGGTTGCTGGCTGGCGGCTGTTGCTCAGGGCTGCTGGAGAGCGGCGGTGGCTGCCAGTCCGGGAGCATCTGGGCACTGACCTTGCGCAGGCGGGCATACGGCGGCGCGTCCCGCAGCAGGCGCGGCAGGGACTCGGGCAAGCGCCAGACCAGGAACGGAAACAGCAGCAACGGCGTCACCCCACCCGCCAGGAACACCGCTTCCCAACCAAAGCGGTCGATGAAACCGGCGGCGACAAAACCACCCGCGGCGCCGCCAAAGGAGAAACCGCAAGCGGCCAGGGTGACCATCAGGGTGCGCAGGCGTGGCGGCGAATACTCGGACATCAGGGCCATGGCGCTGGGCATCGCCCCGCCCATGCCAATGCCGCAGATAAAGCGCGCGGCCATCAGGCTGTCGAGGGAATTGGCGAACACCATCAGCACCGTCAGGCTGGCATAGATCAACACGCAACAGAGCAGGATTCGCCGCACTCCGAAACGGTCCGCCAGAGGCGTCACCGCCAGCGAGCCCAGGGTCAGCCCCAGCAGGTTGGCGCTGAACACCGGGCCGAAGGCGGACTTTTCCAGGCCCCAGTCCTGGGCCAGGGCCGGCACCACGTACCCCAGGACCTGGGCGTCGTAGCCGTCGGTGACCAGCAGCAAGGCGAGAAGCAACAAGAGCAACCACTGGTAGCGGGACACCGGGCGGGCGTCGAGCGCAGCGCGAAAGCTGGCAATCTGATTTTGCATCGCAAGGTACCTGTTGGTTTTTTTATGGTTATGGGTGCTGCTGGTACAGGTGGTTCAGATCCCTGGGTAGCGTCCAGAAGAGGTTGCAGCCCCTGGGGGGCTTGGCCTGCGAACGCCGCCCGAGCTAGTGGCTGCGGGTGCAGGGGCCAGTGCCACGCGCCGCTGGGAGACAGAGGCGCGTGGATGGATCAGGCCGGAGTATCGGGCTGATTGGCCGGATGCGCGGCCTGGAACGCAGGATGCGTGGCAGCCAGGGCCGCGACCCGGAGGATCCGCGGGTAGGCTTCCAGGGAAACCTTGAAACGCTCGGCGGCATACAGCTGGGGAATCAGGAACACATCGGCCAGGCCCGGCTGGTCGCCGAAACAGAAGCCCTGATCGCCGATCAGTTGCTCCAGGGCGGCCAAGCCCTGGCTGATCCAGTGATCAATCCACACCAGCAGTTGGGCTTCTTCATGCCCCCACTCGCGCAGCAGGTTCTGGGTGCTGGAGTTGTGCAGCGGGTGAATGTCGCAACCGATGATCGCCGCCACCGCCCGCTCATGAGCGCGGCTGACCAGGTCCTTGGACAGCAGCGGCACCTGTGGATAACGCTCTTCCAGGTATTCGATAATCGCCAGTGACTGGATCAGCAGGTTGCCGTCGTCGGTACGCAGCGCCGGCACCCGGCCCTGGGGGTTGATGCCCAGGTACTCCGGCTGGCGGTTGGCCCCGCCCTTGGGCTCCAGCAGGTTGACCGGGATGGCCTGGAAATCCAGGCCCTTGAGGGCCAGGGCAATGCGCACCCGGTAGGACGCGGTGGAACGGTAATAGGTATAGAGCTGCATGACGCTCTCCCCTTAGCGGGCCGGTTGGACGGTGCCACGGCATTCGCCGAAGCCAATGGAGGCGAAACCTTCACGACTGCAGCGCCCGCGCAGGATGATTTCGTCGCCATCCTCGAGGAACTTGCGCACCTCGCCGGAGGCCAGTTCGATGGCTTTCTTGCCGCCTTCGGTGATCTCCAGCAGGCTGCCGAACTGACCACTTTGCGGACCGGACAAGGTGCCCGAACCGAACAGGTCACCGGCCTGCAACTGGCAACCATTGACGCTGTGGTGAGCCACCATCTGCGCCACGGTCCAGTACATGTGCTGGGTGTTGCTCAGGGTCAGGCGGTGCGCCGGCAGGCCCTGTTCACGCATGGCCTGGGTGGTCAGCAGCACTTCCAGCTCGATGTCGAAGCCGCCAGCGGCCTGGTCGCGCTGATCCAGCAGGTAAGGCAGGGGCTGCGGGTCGCCTTCCGGGCGCTGGGGCTGGGCCCGGCGGAAAGGTTCCAGAGCCTCGGCGGTCACTACCCACGGCGAGATGCTGGTGATGAAGCTTTTCGACAGGAACGGCCCCAATGGCTGGTACTCCCAGGCCTGGATATCCCGCGCAGACCAGTCATTGAGCAGGCAGAAGCCGGCGATGTGCTCGGCGGCGTCGCCAATGGCAATCGACTCGCCCATCTCGTTGCCCTGGCCGATCCAGATGCCCAGTTCCAGCTCATAGTCCAGGCGCGCGCAGGGGCCGAAGGTCGGCTCGCTCTGCCCTGCAGGCAAGGTCTGGCCCTTGGGCCGGCGCACGTCGGCACCGGAAGCGCGAATGGTCGAGGCGCGACCGTGATAACCGATGGGCACGTACTTGTAGTTGGGCAGCAGGGGATTGTCGGGACGGAACAGCTTGCCGACGTTCTGCGCATGTTCGATGCCGACATAGAAGTCGGTGTAGTCGCTGATTTTCGCCGGCAGGTGCATTTGGCAGTCCGCCGCCAGGGGCAGCAGCTTCGCCCCTTGGGCTTCGATCTTGCCGCGCAGGCTGCTGCCTTCACTCAGCAGCTCCAGCAGGCGCTCGCGCAAGGCGACACGGGCCGGGCGACCAAGCTGGAAAAAACCGTTCAACTGGCCGCCGCGCGCGGCTTCTACCGCGGTCTTGGCCAAGCCTTCGAACAACCCGGCAGCCAGCGCCGCTTCCAGGTCGAAAACCTGTGCGCCAATCGCGACGCCGCTGCGGGGCGCCGATCCCTGGGTGCTGAAGACGCCCAGAGGCAAGTTCTGCAACGGGAAGTCGGGGTGACCGTTGGCGGACTCGACCCAGCTACGGGTGATGGTTGGCAGGGTCATGGGTTATCTCCGATTCGGGTTGAAGGTGGCGGGCAGCGAGGCCCAGCAAGCATCGTAGTCGTTCTGCAGTTCCGGGCATTGCAAGGCGAACTGGCTGGGACGCAGCACCTGGCTGGTCTCGAACATGAACGCCATGGTGTTGTCGATCTTCGCCGGTTGCAACTCGACGCTGATTGCTTTGGTGCAGGTCTCGCCATCCGGCCCATGGGCACTCATGCAGCTGTGCAGGGACGCGCCACCGGGCAGGAAGCCTTCGGCCTTGGCATCGTAGGCGCCCTGGATCAGGCCCATGAACTCGTTCATCAGGTTGCGGTGGAACCACGGTGGACGGAAGGTGTTCTCGGCCACCATCCAGCGCGGCGGGAAGATCACGAAGTCGAGGTTGGCCAGGCCCGGCACGCTGGTGGGCGAGGTCAGCACGGTAAAGATCGACGGGTCCGGGTGATCGAAGCTGACAGTGCCGATGGTATTGAAACGGCGCAGGTCATATTTGTACGGCACGTTGTTGCCGTGCCAGGCCACCACGTTCAGCGGCGAATGATCGAGCTCGCAGCTCCAGAGCTCACCAAGGAACTTCTGCACCAGGGTGGTGGGCTGCTTGAGGTCTTCGTAATGGGCCACCGGGGTCAGGAAGTCCCGGGGGTTGGCCAGGCCGTTGCTGCCAATAGGACCCAGGTCCGGCAGGCGCAGTGGCGCACCGTGGTTCTCGGCGATGTAGCCCCGGGCTTGCGCGTCCAGCAACTCGATACGGAACTTCAGGCCCCGAGGCAGCACGGCGATTTCCAGCGGCTCAAGGTCCAGCACACCCAGTTCGGTGGCGATGCGCAGGCGTCCCAGTTCAGGCACCAGGAGCATTTCGCCGTCGGCATTGAAGAACACCCGCTCCATGGAACGGTTGGCGCGGTAGTGATAGACGCTGATACCAGCAGGCTTCTGTGCTGCAGAGTTGGCCACCATGGCGACCAGGCCATCGATGAAATCGGTGGGTTCCGCCGGGATCTGCAACGGGTTCCATCGCAGGCGGTTGGGCGTCACGTCCCCCAACGGGCCACCCGCCAACTGACGTTCGAGTTTGACGAACGCCGGATGGTTGGCCGAAGGCTGGATACGGTACATCCAGGTACGCCGGGACTCACTGCGGGTCATGGTGAAGGCGGTGCCGGAAAACAGCTCGGTGTACAGGCCGTAGGGAGCCTTCTGAGGGGAGTTCTGGCCGACCGGCAGTGCGCCTGGCAGGGCCTCGCTGGCGAACTCATTGCCAAAGCCGGACTGGTAGCTGAGGGCCGACGCCGAAGAATCGAGGTTCATGGAGCCTCCTGGAAGTTGGAGTAGGCAGGGGCCTGCCACTCCTTCGCAAGAGTTCCGGGCACGCCTGGGTTATTTTTATCGTAATCCAATTACGCATAACGTAATTTGATTGCCTGGGAGCGTCAAGCTATAAAGACCGCCACTTGTCACGGGACCCCGACACCTCCATGGAAAAGCCGCGCAGCAGCAGCGACAGCACCGGTAAACAGAAAGTCCGCTCAGCCGAAGTCGGCACCGACATCCTCAAGGCCCTGGCCGAACTGTCACCGGCCACTTCCCTTTCGCGCCTGGCTGAACATGTGCAAATGCCCGCGAGCAAGGTGCATCGTTATCTACAGGCATTGATTGCCAGTGGCTTTGCCGAACAGAACTCCGCCACCAATCACTACGGCCTGGGCCGTGAAGCCCTGCGGGTGGGCCTGGCCGCCTTGAACAGCATGGATGTATTGAAGGTGGCGGCCCTGCCCCTGGCAGAACTGCGCGATGAGTTGAACGAAACCTGTTTCCTCGCGGTGTGGGGCAACCAGGGGGCCACCGTGGTGCACATTGAGCCGGCAGTGCGCGCGGTGACCGTGGTCACCCAGTTGGGCTCGGTGTTGCCGCTGCTCAGTTCCTCCACCGGCCTGGTGTTCAACGCCTACCTGCCACCGCGGGAAACCCTCGACCTGCGCCAGCAGGAGCTGTTGACCGGCAACCCCCACGCCCTGGCCGACCCACAAGCCCACGATGCCCTCGCCGAGCAGATTCGCCAGCACGGCCTGCACCATGTCCATGGCTTGCTGATGCCCGGGGTCGATGCATTGTCGGCGCCGGTGTTCGATGCCACCGGCAAAATCGCCGCAGTCCTCACCGTGGTCGGGCCGACCTCGTTGTTCCATGCCGATGAGCATGGCCCGGCCGCCAGTCGCCTGCTGGCAGCCAGCTCCGCGGTGAGCTGGCGCATGGGTTATCAGCCGCAGCCTGCCTGAGCACTGCGGATCAGCTCATCAACCCCAGGGCCTGGGCCTTGGCCACCGCCTGGGTGCGCCGCTCCACTCCCAACTTGCTGTGAATCCGGCGGCCGTGGGTCTTCACCGTGTGCAGGGAAATGAACAACTGCGCGGCAATCTGCTGGTTCGAACAGCCCTGGGCAATCAGTTGCAATACTTGCAGCTCCCGCTGACTGAGCAAGCTGTTGCGGCTCACCTCGGGCTCAACCAGCGCAACGCTTTCAAGGCGCTCCAGCCCTTGCACCAGCGCCGGTTGCCGCAGCCGCAACTCGTGCAGGGCCTGGGGCAGATTGCAGCGCAGCACCAATGCCTGCCCGGCCTGCAACGCTCCGGCCGCCAACGTTGCATCGCCTTGCACATAAGCCACTTCGGCCAAGGCCAACTGCACCTCGGCCTCCAGCCCCAGCATGCCGTGGCGCCGAACCCTGGCCAACACCCCCTGCAAGGTTGCAATCGGCACTTGAGCGCGGCCCAGCTGAACCTCGGCCAGTACCAGCAAGTACTCAATACCCGGGATCAATTCGAGGGTGGCCGGTGGTGCCTGCAGCGCCTGGGGCCCGCGAAAATGCCGGAGCACTCGGCTCAAGGCCTCATGGGCCAGCTCCGGCCGGCGCTGCTGCAGCCAGAATTGGCTGCTGACCTGCAGTAGCACCCCACGGTAGACCGTGTCCGGAACCTGCCGCTGCTGCATCAGCCGCTCGGCGTCTCGCAGACGAATAAAAGCCTGGGCGTAATCCCCTTGGTTGGCGGCCAATTGGGCCTGGCCGAGAAAACCATACAAGGCGCGTTTGTCATGGCTCGCCAGGCAATCCTCAAGCCCGCTGCGAAAGTAGCTGGCGGCTTCCTGCTCATCTCCCTGGCGCAACGCCAGACGGCCAAGGCGCAAGGCAATGCGTCCGAGCAAAGGCGTGGCCCGCAGCGCCTGTCGCGACAAACGCTCGCTGACCTGTTCCAGCAGGCTCTGGGCCCGATGGGGGGCGCCGCGCTGCTCCAGCAACTGCGCATGATCGAGTTCCAGCAAGCCTTCGAGCAGCAGTGCATCCTGAGACCGGGCCAGGCACAGCGCTTCACGATTGAAGGCCTGGGCCACGTCCAGTTCACCGCACAGCAGCGCTTGCTGGGTCAGGCCGGACAGGCACAGCAAACGGATGGTCCAGGCGCTGTCATCCAGCTCGCTCAGCGCCTCGAGAAAGTGCTGGCGCGCGGCGTCCATCCGCCCGCCCAGATGCAGCAACCAGCCCTGTTGCGCCTGCCAGCGGGCCAGCAGTTGGCGCTGCCCGGTGGCCATCGGTTGCGGTGCGAACCGGGCCATCTGCTGCATGCATTGCCCGGCCTGCTCGAAGCGCCCGGCAAACAGCAGCGCCGCCACCAGCAGCCCCACCAACTGCGGGCTGCCCAGCAGCAGTTCGGCGCCCTGTCGCTCATGCAGCTGCAGTAGCAACAGCGCATTGTGCTGCTGGAACAGGAACTCGAAACTGAAATGTTCCAGCAGGCTGACGGCCACCTCATATTCCTCGGCCAGCAGTGCTTGTTCGAAAGCTGATTGCCAGTCCTCCTGGACGGTGAACCACTGGCACGCCCGACGATGCCAGGAACGCCCGGAGGGCCAGGCCTCATCTCGCATCAGGCGGGTCAGGGGCGGGAACACTTGCAACCAGTCGGCGTCGCCTTCCCACGGCTCGATAAAACAGGCCATGTCCTGCAGGGTACGCAGGTACTGAGCCCCCTCCCCGGCGCCAAACAGGTGCTCACACAGTTCGGCGTTGAACCGCGGCATATGCGCCAGCACCTGCCAGACTTCCGCCAGCTCCGCCGGCAATACGCTGAACAGCTCGTGCTCCAGGTATTCCAGCAAGGTGTTGGCGCGCCCCGGCTTGCAGGGTTGGCTCGCTAATTCGCTGCCATCGAGCAAGGCAATGCGCACGCCGGCACACCAGCCACCACTGCGCTGCAGGATACGACTGGCGGTTTGGGCACAGAGCGGTTGTGGCAGCTGTTGCAGCAGTTGCTCGATATCGCTCTGGCTGAACGCCAGGGCCGGACCATCCAATGCATAGAGCAGGTCATCGAGCAGCAATCGTGGCCAGTTGCATTGGGGACGACGGCGACTGCCCAACCACCAGGTCAACAGCGGATTATCGATGCTCAGCAGGCGATCCAGCTGCAGGTCCAGGTCTGCCGCTGCCACTCGGCAATAGTCGTCGATAAACAACCAGGCCGGGGTCTGCAGGTGCGCCAGATGCTCCAGCACCGAGGCTTCATCGTCGCTTGCCAGCCCCAAGGCCGTGGCCAGGGCTCGGCACAAGCCTTCAGGACTCTGGCGGGCACCGGCCATGGGCAACCAGATGACCCGACAAGGGCTGGGGGCCTGCTGCAGGCATTCGGCAAGCAGCGCCGTCTTGCCACTGCCAGCAGGCGCACAGAGCAACTTGACCCGTGCCCCCGAGGCCAGCAACGGCGTGCTCAGACGGCTGCGGGAAAAATGATGAGAGGACAAGCGGGGCATGAACCCGGGACGCTCTGGACAACGAGTCATGGCGGTCATTGCAGCGTGCCTTTTTATAATTTTAGCCTGCGTGCACCCACCCTAGCCCCGACCTCGCAACCAGTTGAAGAAGTATTCAGCAGGCTGATCAATGCTCATAAAAAAGGCGACCGATCGGTCGCCTTTCAAACTGCAGCGTCATCCTTCGCCAGGGGCCTGCCAGCAGGCTAGCGCACCCCGCTGGCGCGCAACGCGGCCGGGGTATAGTCGGCGGCCTTGGCGGCAAAACCGAACTCCAGGCTGCGCTTCTCCTCGTTCTTCATGCCCAGGGCCAGGTAGCGGCCGGCGTTGAGGTCGTACAGGGCTTCCAGGGTGTAGGCCGGCACCTGGTGGTCGTAGTAGTACTGCGCATGGCCTTCGGCTACCCGCCACAGCTGGCCGCGGCCGTCGTAGTGATCCACCAGGGCCACCTGCCAACTGTCCTCGTCGATGTACATGTGCCGGGTGGCATAGATATGCCGCTGGTTGGGCTTGACCGTGCCGACCAACTCCCAGACCCGGTGCAGCTCATAGCGGGTCAGGTCCTGGTTGATGTGGCCAGCCTTGATGATGTCGTCGTACTTGAGGCTCGGGGAGTCCAGCTTGTAGCTGTTGTAGGGGATGTACATCTCCTTCTTGCCCACCAGCTTCCAGTCGTAGCGATCAGGAGCGCCGGAAAACATGTCGAAGTTGTCCGATGTGCGCAGCCCGTCGGCAGCGGTTCCCGGGCCGTCGTAGGCGACCTGCGGAGCGCGGCGCACGCGGCGCTGCCCAGCGTTGTAGATCCATGCCGAACGCGGTTCCTTGACCTGGTCCAGGGTCTCGTGGACCAGCAGCACGTTGCCCGCCAGCCGTGCCGGCGCGGTCACCGACTGTTTGAAGAAGTTCAGCACGTTGGCCGCTTTGGCGGGGTCCAGATCGGGGATCATCGGCGGCGCGGCGATCTCTTCTTCAAAACGGATCGAGGTGTAGCTGCCATTGGTCTGGGGCGTGACCTGGGTGACGATGCGTTTCTGATTGCCGCCGTGATAGCGGGTCAGATGGTTCCACAGCACTTCGATGCCGCTCTTGGGAATCGGAAAGGCGTAATAGCGGTTGCCGGTGAAATTGGCCAGGCCGTTGCCGTCGTTGGTGGTGGTCACGTTCAGCGCGCTGCGCTTGGCCGACTCGTAGATCTCCGGCGGCAGGCCGACGCTGCGATGGGTCGGATAGACCGGAATCCGATAGCTGTCCGGGTAGCGCTTGAACATCGCCACCTGCCCCTCAGACAGCTTGTCCTTGTACCTGTCCAGCGTGGCCGCGGTGATGATGAACAACGGTTTTTCATTGGCGAACGGGTCGGCGAGAAAACCCTTGCTGTCCACCGCACCAGCATTCTTCGGGATGCCCCCGGTCCAGGCCGGAATCGAGCCGTCGGCGTTGCCGGCCTTTTCCGCCCCCAGGGGCGTCAGGCTGGTGCCCAGCTTGGCCGCGTCTTCCGGGCTCACCGCCGCCATCAGGTTGGCCGCCCACAACCCCAACGCCAGGGCACTGCATTGCAGAATCATCTTGCGCATTTAAGTAGTCCTTCTTATGCCGATTCAGAAGTTCACGCCGAAGCTCAACGCGAGGAAGTCACGGTCCGTGAGGGTGTTGTAGCGCCCACCAAAGAAGTCGGTGTAACTGAGGCTGGCGGTGTAGGTGTTGCGATAGTCGGCATCGACACCGACGCTGAGGGCCTTGGCGCCCTGGTTGAACAGGCCGTTGGGGCCATAGCCGTTGACGTCATGGGACCAGGACAGGTTGGGCTTGAAGTTGATCCCGGCGATCACGTTGCTGTAGTCGAGGATGGCCCGGGCGCGATAGCCCCAGGAGGTGGCGGTGACAAAGCCGCCCGTGTCGCCGCCATAACCGTACTGGCCATAGACCGAGTCACGCCCATAGCGCAGCTGGCTTTTGTCTTCCAGGCCACCGACGTGGACAATCGCCGCCTCGCCCACCAGGGTCAGGCGATCGGCACCCAGCACCTGGTCGAAGAACTGGGTCATGGAGCTCTGGATCTGGGTGATTTCCTTGCGCCGGTAGCCGGTGTTGTCGGCGCCCATGGCGCTCTTGATCGGCGAAGCGGCACCGCCGGCAATGGGGTTGAGCAAGGCCAGAGTCAGGTCGTTGGTGTTGACCTGCACCGGTGCATTGGGCCGGTAGCTGATCTCGCCGGTCCAGGCAGTGCCCGTGGGCAGCGTGGTGGAGAAACTGGCGCCGTACAGGCGGATGTCTTCCGGGTATTCAAGGTAGTACTGGCCACGGCCGAGCATCACGCTTTGTACCAGGCTGGCGCCCGCACCGGGAATGCTGGGAGCGGCCGCAGCACCTGCGGCACCAATCGCCCCCAGGGTCGCCAGACTCACGTTGGCCGTGGTGGTGCTGACTACAGGGCTGCGGGAGTGGTAGTTCATGAAGTACAAGCCGTACTCAGTGTCGTCGCCAAGCCAGCGCAAGGCCGCCCCCCATTGCCCGGAATCACGGGCGTCGCGGTCACCGCCCCGGGGCAGGATCACCCCTTCACGGGTGACCTGGAAACCCTGGCCGAAGGCTGCGGCCACCGGTTGCAAGGGCGCGATCGCCGGGCTGCCAACGGTGTAGCCGGTGGTGCAGCCATCGGCCACCACATCGTTGCCGAAGAAGGTCCCGCAGTTGTCCACAACGGTCTGGTCCCACTCCAACTGATAGAAGCCCTCGACGGTCAACTGGTTGGTCAGGCCTTGGGAGGCGAACAGCATGTTGACGGGCACCAAGCCTTCCTTGATCTCGGCCCCGGGCCGGCGAAAGGCTGAGACGTCCACCGGGTTGATGCTGTTGATCGAGTTGCCGATAAAGGTGCTCTCGCCCCAGCTGACCACCTGCTTGCCGGCACGCACGGTGCCTGGCAGGTTGGCAATGGAATAGTTGTGATAGACGAAGGCGTCGAGGATCTGCGCCCCCGAGGACTTGGCGCCTTCCTTGCGATTGTGGTTGCTGACGGGCTTGAACGGACGACTGTCATCCATCAATTCGAAGTCGTACCAGTACTTGCCACGCACAAAGACCCCGGTGTCGCCGTACTTGAGTTCCAGGTCGTGCAGGCCCTTGAAGATCTTCGAGAAGGTCTCGCCCTTCTTGAAATTCAAGCGGCCATCATCGCCGGTGGACGACTGCGCGGTGCCGCCATTGACCATACCGACGAAGGCCCGGTCGGCGTCACGCATGCCCCAACTGGCACCGACCGATAACGACGAGTCGAACTGCCCTTCGATTTCCCCGATGTTGAACGACACCGCCTGCGCCTGGGCGCTGCAGCCCAGCGCCACCGCGACAGCCAGCGCCTGCGGTTTGAAGATGGCGCGCATTGTTATTCTTGTCATGCGTCTTCCCCGGTGAGTGACAGGAAGCCTCACCCTACTGCCGGGGCACCTCGGCCGATAAGCGCACCAAGGAGGTATTCGAGTTGTCGCCCAAAAGGATTAGTGCCCTTGCCATGAGGACGATTCAGAGGGGTATCCAGGGGCTGGATAAAGGCCCATCAGAAACATCGATGCGCTACCTGTGTCGTCCGCTGACCTTCACCGATGACTGTTACTGAGACTGCAACAGTCCTTGTCCCGAATCGCTATTTTTCCGCAGCGAACCAAGGCTTATTCTTCACTCGCAGTCACGGCAAACAGCCAGACGCCCTCCCGTTGAAAGTATCGAGTCGGGTATTTTCCAGGAATTGATTTCCAGCAGGCTTGAAGTTGTTTTGTTCAAGTCGCTACCCCAGGTTCACTGACGTTGATTTTGTAGCTCCTTGATCTAACGTCTTGCTTTGGCCGCTGCTCTTGCAGCGGCCTTTTTTATGCCTGGGATATAACAAGAAAGTTCCACTCAACCAGCGTCTTCATCACTTTCGTCATAGTGAAACTTGTGCAACAGACGATGCGCCACGGGCGACAGGATCAAACCCAGGGTGGCGGCAAAAACCATGTTGGTGTAAAGCCCGTAAGTGGCGAAAAACAGCTTGCCGCCGGGGGTCTCCGGCATATTGATAGGGCCGATTCCGCCCAGGATCATCGCCGCGTCATATAACGCGTCGTGAAAGGAAATATCTTGTTCGAAGTACAGTAAGCCGCTGATACCCAGCAGAATCGAAAAGATAATCAGCGCCACAACCACCAGACCGTGCATGCACAGTCGTCGGATAAACAGCAGTCGCGACAATACCGGCTGGTCTTTTGACTCGTACATATAGAGCGCTCCCTTCTCGTTCGATAACCGTCGAGCATAGTGACGAACGTCGCAGGAGTAAAACCGCCGGACTTGAGGGTCCGGCGCGTCATTGAATCCAGGCTTGCCAGCCCGAGGTGAAAGCCATTGAGCTACCACTAGGATCAAGCCGACAACAAGATCCGGGGCTCAATAGGCGAGTCGCTCAGAGCGCGTACTTTTGCAGATTTTGCATCATCTCCTTCAAGGCTTCGATGTTGTCCTTGGGATGCGCTGCCCCCTCAAAATCACAGATCTGTTGCCAGTGGGCTGCCACGTCCTCCGGGGAAAAGCCCTGGCGCGGATCGAAACCGGCCCCCAGGCTGCGCTCCCAGCGCACCTTGCCGATCCAACCACCGCCCACTTCGAACAAACCGGAGGTTTCCTGGCACTGCTCGCTGCCCAGGTACACCACCAGGGGGCTCACCAACTCCGGCTTGAGCTGCTCGAACACCTGCGGCGGAATCAGGCCCTCGGTCATCCGCGTGCCGCCGGTGGGGGCGATGGCGTTGACCAGGATGTTGTTCTTGCGCCCCTCGATCGCCAGGGTCCGGGTCAGGCCGTACAGGCCCAACTTGGCCATGCCGTAGTTGGCTTGCCCGAAGTTGCCGTAGATACCCGAGGTGGAGGCGGTGAAGATCACCCGCCCATAAGCCTGGTCCCGCAGGTGCGGCCAAGCGGCGCGAGTGACCTTGTAGGCACCTTCGACATGCACCCGGTACACCAGCTCCCAATCGCTGTGGTCCATCTTGTGGAAGGTCTTGTCCCGCAGGATTCCAGCGTTGTTGACCAGCACGTCGACCCGACCAAAGACATCCAGGGCGTTCTGCACGATCTTTTCGCCATCGGTGACCGAATCATGGTTGGCCTCGGCGATACCACCGGCTTCGCGGATTTGTGCCACCACACGATCCGCCGCTGAAGCGCTGGCACCTTCACCCTGGGTCGAGCCGCCCAGGTCATTGACCAGCACCTTGGCACCATGCCGGGCGAACAGCAGCGCATGGGCCCGCCCCAGGCCACCGCCGGCTCCGGTAACGATCACCACTCTATCTTCCAAGCGCACAGACTCACTCATACCGAACTCCAGCAGGGCCAATGGACAATGGGTCGAGTGTCAGGCAGCCGGCCGGTGGTCACAATAAAAACGCCTGGACCTGAATGGTGCGCAATAAGACAGCGGGATAATCGGCGCGTCCGCTCAAGACCGCCGCTCAACCGAGGACATGGCACGGCCCCCTGTGGCGATGGCGCATGCACTCACAGGGCCACGGCGGGGCCCTGGGGTTCGCTCAGGAACCCACCGCCTGACGGGACGGCAACAGCAGGTTGCCGCGAAACCCCAGGTAATGCTTGAGTACCAGCAACGGCGCCTCGATCTGCGGGTAATGGCCAATTCCCGGCAGCAGCACCGTGTCCGGCTGGGCAATCAACTGTCGATAACGCTCCACCATGTGCGCCCCGGAGATCGGGTCCTGGGCACCATCGATCACCCGCAGCGGCACCTCGCCGCGCTGCATGGCACTGACCCAGCGTTCGCGCTGGACCCGGCGTTCGGGGATATAGGCAATCAACTTGTGCAGGATGCGTGGCCCGTTATTACTTTGCACCAGGCTCCAGAAGTCATCCAGGACCGTCTCGCTGGGGCGAGTATGGGAACCGAAGATCTGCCGGAAGCTTTTCGCCAGCCCCTGGCGGCTGAACGCGCGCCCGAGCATCCAGCCCAGAGGACTGAGCAACAGCTTCTGGGTCAGTACCGGGCGATGGGTTTCCGGAAACAGGCCACCATTGAGGAACACGCAACTGGCAATCTCGATCCGCTCCTCGTAGTGCCGGGCGAGCAGTTCCTGGGCGACACTGTCGCCATAGTCATGGGCCAACAGGTGCACGGGCTCGGCAATGCCCAGGTGGGCCAGCAGTGCCTGCTGCAAGTCTGCCTGCTCCAACAGGCTGTAGTCGTGCTCCAGGGGCTTGGCCGAGTCGCCGAAACCGAGCATGTCGCAGGCAATCACCTGATAACGCCGCGCCAGAGGTTGCCACAGGTAATGCCAGTCCCAACTGGCCGTGGGGAAACCGTGGATCAACAGCAGCGGTTCTCCCTGCCCCGCCACCCAGTAACGAATGGGCTGGCCGTGGAACACGAAATCCTGCCCGCGCTTGCGCCACACACTCAGAGGAATCTCGGAGATAGGCATCAGAGTTTATAACCCGGGTCGAGTTGATCGAGTTTGCGCAGCAGGGCCGGCCAAGCCAATACGCCGCCCATACCCTGGGCACTGCGGGTGACTCCGGCAATCATCGCCTTGGCCCCGGCCAGGATCGGCGTGGGAATGGCAATCAGCTCGGCACCGCCGTTCTGCGCCAGTACCTGGATCTCACAGGTGCGCTGGAAGATGAACATCATCAGAAAGGTATCGGCGATGCTCGCGCCACACGTGAGCAAGCCGTGGTTGTGCAACATCAGAAAGCTGTTGGCCCCCAGGTCGGCCTGTAGCCGCAGCTTTTCCTCGGGGTTCAGGGCCACGCCTTCATAGGGGTGATAGCCCAGGCTCGAAAGCACGAACAGCGACTGCTGACTGATGGGTAACACGCCTTGCTTCTGTGCCGATACCGCGACCCCGGCGGCGGTGTGGGTGTGCAGCACACAGGACACATCGTGACGCACCGCGTGCACGGCACTGTGAATCGTGTAGCCGGCCGGGTTGATCTCGTAGGGGCTGTCCATCAACTTGTTACCGGCCTGATCGACCTTCACCAGGCTGGAGGCGGTGATCTCGTGAAACATCATGCCGAACGGGTTGATCAGGAAATCTTCGGTGCCTGGCACCTTGGCGGAAATATGGGTGAAGATCAGATCGTCCCAGCCATGCATCGCCACCAGGCGATAACAGGCAGCCAGGTCCAGGCGGGTTTGCCACTCAGTGGCGCTGACCTGGTTTTTTAAACTCGGTGTCGATTGAACGGGGGCTAGGCTCACGACAAAGACCTCGGTGATGGTTCTTATTGGCTAAGAGGACCTTCAGAGTCTAGACAGACTGCGCCCCGGGCGACGTTGCATTGGCAGCCAGCTTGATGACCGAACGGGTCAGCCCGGAACCGGGCTCTGGCGCGCGGGTTTACGTCAAAGTACCGACGCCAGCAAAGGCGCGGCAAACAGATTCAGGAGCCCGGTGAGGACCATCACCAGGCCCGCCACCGAGCCTTCTTCACCGCCCACTTCATGGGCCCGGCTGACCCCGGCGCCATGGGCACCGACGCCGAACAACGCCCCCCGCGCCAGGGCACTGCGCAAAGGCAGCCAGCGCAGCAGCACGCCACCGAGCATCGCGCCGAACACCCCGGTGAACATCACGAACACCGCAGTCAACTCGGGGACACCCCCCAGGTCATGGGCCAGCGGCATGGCGAAAGGCGTGGTGATGGAGCGCGGCACCAGCGACAGGGCCACCGAGCTGTCCAGGGCCAGGGCCTTGGCCAGGCCGAAGGAACTGCCGATGGACGCTGCGCTACCCGCCAGCATGCCCAGCAACAATGCCGACCAGTGGCGCATCAACAACTGCCGCTGCTGCCAGATGGGAATGGCAAAGGCCACGGTTACCGGCCCCAGAACCAGCATTAGCCAGTGAGTATTGGCGGCGTACTCGGCATAGGCGGTGTGCAACGGCACGGCAATCGCCAACAACAGGGCCGGCACCAGGATCAGCGGCGACAGCAGGTAACGTCCGGTGCGCCGGTAGATCCAGCGGCTGAACAGGTACGCAGCCAGGGTCAGGGCCAGCCAGAACATCGGCATCAGTTCAAGCTTCATGGCGCATCCTCCAGCGGCACACCCACTCCACGGTCAGCGCGGTCACCAGCATCACCAACAAGGTGCTGATACCGATCACCAGCAAAATCCGCCCGCCTTCCTGGCGTAACAAGCCGCCGTAGTCCAGCAGGCTCATCAACGCCGGGATGAAGAACAGCAGCATCTCCGCCATCAGCAGGCCGGCGCCCAGTTGCAGCGCCGCCGGCTTGACCCAGCCCAGGGCAAAGGCCAGCAGCAACAGCGCCAGGCCGACTACCCCACCGGGAATCGGCCAGGGCAACCAGGCGGCCAGTTGGCAGCCGAGAAAATAGATCGCCAGCAGTACCGCCAGTTCAAGGATCAGGCGGCCCAGGCGTTTGCAGGTGGCAATGTTCATGATGATTCAGTCCTCTCAGGGACCTATTTTATGAAAAGCCCCATCATCACCAAAGCGAATTGTTAGACTTGGAACCATTCCAATCTGGAATTCCGATCATGGATTTCAAACAACTGCGCAGCTTCGTCGAGGTGATCCGCCAGGGCGGCTTCACCCAGGCGGCCAAAACCCTGCACATCAGCCAGTCGGCAGTCAGCAAACAGATCGCCCAGCTGGAACAGAGCCTCGGCACGCCCCTGCTGGAACGCCAGGGCTCGCACATCCACCTCACTGCCACCGGCAGCGTGGTGCTGCAACGGGCCGAGGGCATGCTGCGCCTGCGCAACGAACTGCTCAGCGAACTGGATGACTTGAGCCAATTGGCCCGGGGTGAGCTACGCCTGGGCCTGCCGCTGCTGGGCAGTGACGCGCTGTTCGCCAGCCGCTTTGCCGAATACCGACGACGCTATCCGAACATCCAGGTGCAATTGCTCGAAGGCGGTAGCCTGAATATCGAGCAGGCGGTACGTAGTGGCGAACTGGAACTGGGGGGCAGCCTGACCCCCAAGGACCCGGCGTTTGCCTATCAGCCTTTCTGTGATGAACCGCTGGATGCCTTGCTGCCCGCCGATCATCCCCTGGCGATGAACGCCCAGGTGCGCCTGGAGGAACTGGCGGATACGCCCTTCCTCTTGTATCAACGCAGTTTTGTGCTCAATGACCGTCTGCTCCAGGCCTGCCAGCAGGCGGGCTTTACCCCCAAGGAAAGCGGACGCAGCGGTCAGGCGGACTTTCTCGCGGCACTGGTGGCCGCCGGCCAGGGCGTGGTGTTGCTGCCCAGTGTGGTGGCCCGCGGCCTGGTGCGGCCGGGGGTGGTGCGCCTGACGCTGAAGGCGCCGGATTACCTGCGCTGGGACATCGCCTTCATCTGGCGCCAGGGCGCCTATCTGTCCAAGGCAGCGCAAGCCTGGCTGGCGCTGCTACGGGAGCAGCCGGTCAGCCCCGCAGGGCGCTGATCAGCTCGGCCAGCCAAGGCTCGGCGTCGGTTTCCGGGGTCACGCTTTCGCTGGCGTCCAGGCGCAGCATCGGCAGCACTTCCTGCACCCCCAGCTCGGCGAACAGTTCACGCAGCTGCTCGCCACCGCCGCAGAAGGTATCGCCGTAACTGGAATCCCCAAGACCGATCACCGCCCCCGGCAAACCGCGCCAGGCGGCCGGCAATTGATCGCGAATGGTCGAATACAAAGGCAGCAGGTTATCCGGAAGCTCGCCCATGCCGGTGGTCGAGGTCACCGCCAGCAGCGCCTGCGGAGCAAAGTCCTGGACGTCGACCAGGGTTGCCCGCGGGTTGTGCCAGGCCTCGAAACCTGCGGCGTTGAGGAGCTTGGCGGCGTGCCGGGCGACTTCTTCAGCCGTGCCGTATACCGAGCCGGAAAGGATGGCGACTTTCATCAATCTGTTCCTGAAGCTGACTAAAAGACTGGGATATTAACAGCTACGGAGTAAAATCCCGTTTCTGCTGCTGCGGGCCCTGAAAAGCGCCGGTGGACAGCGTGCCAACATGCCTTAGAATCCAGCACTTGCTGATCGATAGCGGAACTTCAGGATGATCAACGCTCATCTGCTGCAACGGATGATCAACGCCTCCAACGACGGGATTGTGGTCGCCGAACAGGAAGGCGAAGACAACATCGTGATTTACGTCAACCCGGCTTTCGAGCGACTGACCGGCTACAGCGCCGACGACGTGCTATACCAGGACTGCCGCTTCCTGCAGTCCGGGGACCGTGACCAGCCGGGGCTGGAAAGAATTCGCCTGGCCCTGAGCCAAGGCCAGCCGTGCCGTGAAGTGCTGCGCAACTACCGCAAGGATGGCAGCCACTTCTGGAACGAGCTGTCGATCACCCCGGTGTTCAACGACAGTGATCAACTGACCTATTTCATTGGTGTGCAAAAAGACGTCAGCATCCAGATCAAGGCCCAGCAACGTCTGCTCCAGATCGAACAACAGCTGGCCGACGTGCAGGCCGAACTGGCCGCTCTCAAGGCGACCAACGGCTCTAACAAGTCACAGGTTTAATGGTCTGTAGGGATACTCCCCGCCGATTTGTCTTCCCACCCCTCGAGCAACATCATGCAGCGTGACACCCTCCTCACTCAGGATGAACTGGACTTCATCCAGACCATGCAGCACAACCCGCAGCTCAATGTGCGCGATGCCACATCGAGCCTGCTGGTCAATGGCGGCTCGCAGATCCGTGATCTGTTGACCCGGCTGGCGGCCAGCGAGAAGGTCACGCTCCAGGCGCATTTCGACAATCAGCAGATGACGTTCCCGCTGCAGCTGGTGGAAGATGAGTTCCATGCCCTGCATCTGCGCCTGGGGGTGCCGAGCATCTTCGAGGACGGGCCCATGGTCCGGCCCTGGCGCCTGGCGCTGGAGGAACCAGTGGCGCTGGAGAACGTCAAGGGCCAGCCCGGGCGCCTGTGGGTACGTGAAGTATCGTTCAAAGGGGTGTTGCTGGAGATCCGCAACCGTACCCGGCCACCGAAGCAGTTCGGCCTCTGGTTCAGCCCTTCGGGGTATGAGCGGATTGCCCTGCATGGGCGCTTCGAACGTCAGACCGAAGCGGGTTTCTACGCCTATCGCCTGGATCAGAGTGATGAGGAGGAAACCGAGCGCCTGCGCCAGTTCATCCTCCAGCAGCACCGCCACACGCACCCCGCCTTGCACACTTGAAGCCACGTTCCAGTGGCTTCAAGTATCCAGGCCACCGCTGAGAAACTGCCGCAGGCGTTGCTGCATCAAACGCCCCTCGTTACCCAGGCAGGCCACCGGCGAACCGACAAGACTGTCCTGAGCCAAATCCGCCGCACTGCCGGCGAGCATCAACGGACAATCCAGGGTTAGCGCCAGACGCTTGAGACGCTTGGGCAACTCAGCCGTCGGGGCGTGATTGGAAAACACCACGAGGGCGACCGGCTTGAGCTTTTCACAGACCAGGGTCAGCTCATCCAGCGGCGCTCCCGGCCCCAGCAGGCGCACACCGAGTTGGTCATGCCCGAGCATCAGCGCCGTCACCAGCAACTCCAGCTCGCGACACTGCTGGTTGAGCGCCGTCAGCAGTAACTGCCGGCTCTGGGTGGTCCGCTGCAACAACAGCCGCTGGGTGATCCGCGCCCTTAGAAAACTGTCCAGGAACAACCATTCGCTGGTCTGGCCAAAGGTGTTCTGATCCTGCAGCAGTTGCCTCCAGAACGGCAGGAAGATGTCCTGGAACACCACAGGCAAGGCATAGCTGGAAAATATCTGCCCGTAGAGGCGCTCCAGTTGCTGCTCATCGAAAGCGCTCACCGCCAGTTTCAACTGATCACGCCACTGGCCGTATTCACCTTGCAGGCCATCATCCACCGGGGCCCTGACCTGAGCCTGGGCGGCCCGGCTCTTGGCCATGATCTTGCCGACCTTGCTCACCGCCACACCGCGTTCGATCCAGCCGAGGATCTCTCGCACTGCCTCAACATCGTGCATGGAGTACAGGCGATGCCCGCTTTCGGTGCGTGTCGGCTGAATCAGACCATAGCGTCGTTCCCAGGCCCGCAGGGTCACTGGGTTGATACCGGTCAGGCGCGCCACCTCACGGATCGGAAACAACTCATCCTGACGGGCGGGGTCAGGGGCCTGAGCGACAGGGGCAAGTTCAGTAATGACGGGCATCTGGGGAGAAAACACCGAGAAACAAAGTGGCGACCATTCTACTCCCCCCAGGTGCCGATGCTTCAAGCGCGAGAAAAACCGACCGCTGTCATTGGTACGCACGCGCCAATCAGGAATAATCCTTGCTTGCATCAGACGCGGCGCCACTACCCCGGTGCCACGTCAAGCGACGGTCTTACCCAGGCCGCGCATTGGTTTTACGGAGATACATAATGTCTACCTCACCCGTCACCCTGATGGTTGCCCGGCGCGTTGCCGACGGCCGTTACCAGGACCTGATCGCCTGGCTGCGCGAAGGCGAACAACTGGCCACCGACTTTCCCGGCTACCTGGGTTCTGGTGTCCTTGCGCCACCGCCCGACGATGACGAATTCCAGATCATCTTCCGCTTCGCCGACGAACACACCCTGCACACCTGGGAACACTCCGCCTCGCGTACCGCCTGGCTGGCCCGGGGCAGCGACCTGTTTGCCCACCCTTCGGAACACCGGGTCAGTGGCATCGACGGCTGGTTCGGTGCCGCCGGACAGCGGCCACCGCGCTGGAAGCAGGCCGTGGCCATCTGGCTGGCATTCTTCCCGGTGTCGCTGCTATTCAACTTCGTCCTCGGCCCTTTGCTCAGCGACCTGAGCCTGCTGCCCAGGGTGTTCGTCAGCACCTTGGCGCTGACCCCACTGATGGTCTATCTCTTCATTCCACTGTCCACCCGGCTGCTGGCCAACTGGCTGAACAACACCCCGGCTCGCCCGCTACCCGCGGCGCCCTCGACGCAGAATCGGTGATTCTCCGGCAAGCCGGCTCCGGCACACCCCGTGCAGGAACTGACTTGCCAGCGAAGCCCTGACCAGCAGGCACAGGGCCTCACCCACTGGTATAGTTTTGCTCTATCCGCGACGCGAGCACTCCATGAACACCTCTACCGCCCCGATCCTGATCACGGGTGCCAGCCAGCGTGTCGGCCTGCACTGCGCCCTGCGCCTGCTGGAAGACGGGCAGTCGGTGATCGTCACCTACCGCAGCGAACGCCCCGGCCTGCAAACCCTGCGTGACAAAGGCGCGACGCTGCTGTTCGCCGACCTCTCCAGCGAAGGTGCAATCCTGGCCCTGATCAACGAGGTGAAAAACCACACCGACTGTTTGCGGGCCATCGTCCACAACGCCTCGGAGTGGCTGGAGGAAAGCCCCGACCAGGAAAGCGCCGCCTTCACCCGGATGTTCAGCGTGCACATGCTCGCGCCCTACCTGATCAACCTGCACTGCGCCGAACTGCTGCAACGTTCGAGCCCGGCAGACATCATCCACATCAGCGACGACGTGACCCGCAAAGGCAGCAGCAAGCACATCGCCTACTGCGCCAGCAAAGCCGGGCTGGACAGCCTGACCTTGTCCTTCGCGGCGAAATACGCCCCGACAATCAAGGTCAACGGCATCGCTCCGGCCCTGCTATTGTTCAACCCCGACGACGACGCGGCATACCGCGCCAAGGCCCTGGCCAAATCCGCGCTGGGCATCGAACCCGGCAGCGAAGTGATCTACCAGAGCCTGCGCTATCTGCTGGACAACCCCTATGTCACCGGCACCACCCTGACCGTTAACGGCGGGCGGCACCTCAAGTAAGCCGCCCCCCGCGAGGACCCTGCATGAGCCTTTCCCTGCCCCAGCACTACCGCGAGATCCTCAAGGGCCTCGGCGAAGACCCCGAGCGCGAAGGTTTGCTCGACACGCCCAAGCGCGCGGCCAAGGCCATGCAGTACCTGTGTCATGGCTACAGCCAATCGGTGGAGGACATCGTCAACGGTGCACTGTTCGCCTCCGACAGCGATGAAATGGTGATCGTCGCCGACATCGAGCTGTATTCCCTGTGCGAACATCACCTGCTGCCCTTCATCGGCAAGGCCCATGTGGCTTATATTCCTACCGGCAAGGTGCTCGGGCTGTCGAAGATCGCGCGGATTGTCGATATGTTCGCCAGACGCCTGCAGATCCAGGAAAATCTCACCCGGGAAATCGCCGACGCGGTACAGGCCGTAACCCAGGCCGCAGGCGTCGCGGTGGTGATCGAGGCCAAGCACATGTGCATGATGATGCGCGGCGTCGAGAAACAGAATTCCACCATGCATACCTCGGTGATGCTCGGCGCCTTTCGCGAGTCGAGCACCACACGCCAGGAATTCCTGCAATTGATTGGACGGAGCAAGTAGCAATGCCACAACTTCAGCCAGGAATGGCTCGCATCCGAGTCAAGGACCTGCTCCTGCGGACCTACATCGGAATCAACGAGGAAGAGATCCTCAACAAGCAGGATGTGCTGATCAACCTGACCATCCTGTATGCCGCCCAGGATGCGGTGCGCGACAATGACATAGATCACGCGCTGAACTACCGCACCATTACCAAGGCGATCATCGCCCACGTCGAAGGCAACCGCTTCGCCCTGCTGGAGCGCCTGACCCAGGAGCTGCTGGACCTGGTGATGAGCAACGCTTCGGTGCAATACGCCGAAGTCGAAGTCGATAAACCCCACGCCCTGCGCTTTGCCGAATCGGTGTCGATCACCCTAGCGGCCAGCCGGGATAAAGCATAAAGAACAGCCAAAAAAACAGCCAGCAACACACTTCAAGCGCATCTTTTTACGGCTTGCAGCTGGCCGCTGTCTCGGAGAGACCCCATGACCGAACAACAACGCCTGGAACTCGAAGCCGCAGCCTTTCGCCGCCTGGTGGCACATCTGGACAGCCGCAAGGACGTGCAGAACATCGACCTGATGAACCTTGCCGGGTTCTGCCGTAACTGCCTGTCCAAGTGGTACAAGGCCGAGGCCGATGAGCGTCAGATCGAAGTCAGCCTCGATGACGCCCGTGAAGTGGTGTACGGCATGCCCTACGCCGAATGGAAAAATCTCTACCAGAAAGAAGCCAGCGCCGAGCAGCAAGCGGCGTTCGCCAAAGGAAAGCCTCATGATTAGGCGCTTGCTAAGTGTTAACTACAGGCTCGCTTTACAAACAAGGAGTTAAATAGCCTCAGACGCTATGGCTTACGCCTCTGACTCTGAGTCCTTTCGATAGGATTTTCGATTCATCAGAGTAGGGGCGAGTTGCGCGTGTCATGTTGGGTACTGGGCTGAAAAGCCCGACGACGCAGGACGGGCCTTTCTACGCTAAGTAATGTCGAAAGTCGTTGTCGTTTCGACTGACAGAACGCTCGCCGTGGGTTGATCGGAGCTTCCCTAGTTTGAAACATATCAATGATGCTGATTCAAAAGAGAAAGCATATTCATTACGTGATAGTGATTTTTAGGCATGTATGGCGGGTAGTCATCAGACTTCTTGTCTGATACGTCGCAAGCATTGCCAAACATGTCAACTTTTTTTCGTCCACCTGAGGTGCCGCAAACAAAATATATGCCTTCGAAGTTATTGGGTGGCATATCGATTTGATGACCAATAATTCTCCACTCGCCAGAGATTTTTTTGTCGAACAAACTATACGAATCCAACACTAAAGGAAAAGTGGCTTTGCTTGAGATAAATGGAAATATGTCGTGCAAGCATGGCCTGGGCGAAAAGCAATCAAATATTTCTGCGGAGTGACCGATGCTTACCTTCGATATGATTCGACCAAATCCAAATTTATCATTTGATATTTGAAAGCAAAATATATCACCTGGCTTAATGAATCTAAGCATTGTTCGTTTCTTACTATCCCAACCCCAATGTTTAAAATTGCTCAGCAACATCCTCTTACCCCTGCTTTTGAAATACCTTTTTTGCTATCGCAAGCGTCTTTAAACGCAGCGACTCTTGGCTCAGTTCGCCATCATCAAATAAAGCGTGCTTATCTCCTCGGTTTATTGGCGACACTTCCTTGCCAATAGATCCTGCTCTGGCCTTGAACTTATCCATAGAAATCTATTCACAACCTCTAGCCTGGCCATATTTGATACTTCCACCTAAGTGGATTAAGCCAGTACTGCCACCTAGCCGACCAGTTTCTAAGTGCTCCCCAGTTCTTCTAGGTGCTGGGCCTCCGAAATAAGTTTCTAACCTGAGCCATGCTTCTATGGTCAGTCGCATAGACCTCATCCTCGAGCAATATCGTACCTTCAGCGTTGCAGTTGATGGCTTGTCCAATGTGCTGGTAGCCGCGTCTGGCTGGCCAGTTCCTCGGCGCTAGGTAAAAATATTCCATTAGATGCTTTATCACCATGAAACCCCTCCCCACCGCAGGGTCGTAGTACCGGAACGTGTTGTAGTACAGCCCGGTTTCGCGGTCGTGGTATTGCCCCTTGAACCGCAGGTTCTGTTCCACCACGTTCGGTGACAATGCCTCCAAACCGCCCCACGCTTTGTAGTACGCACGCGACACCACGTGGCCGTCGGCGTCGGTCATTTCTTGGGGGGGGGCCGATCTGGTCAGTGTGGAAGTAGTAGTGGCGGGCTTCCTGTTCCGGTTGTTTTGGGGTCGCTGTCAATACGGGCCATCGGAGCGTAGCTGCCGGGTTCGTAGAGGTACAGGCTGTGTAATCGCGGCTG
Source organism: Pseudomonas sp. Fl4BN1 (assembly GCF_009908285.1). Classification (GTDB taxonomy): domain Bacteria; phylum Pseudomonadota; class Gammaproteobacteria; order Pseudomonadales; family Pseudomonadaceae; genus Aquipseudomonas. Next base: position 37,837 of record NZ_JAAARM010000028.1, on the reverse strand, counting down.
CTGTTCCTGTAGCAGGCGCAATCCTTGCCAGGTTTGCGCTCTGATCAGGCGGTTTTCACTGTCGTAGTGAAAGCGTTGCATGCCCCCGGCAACACTATTTTTTCACTGAGATTGCCCCAGGTGTCGTAGCTGAAGCGCAGGTCCTTGAAGGCCACGAGGCGATTGTCGCTCTCAAATTGCCAGCGACCGCTGCCACTGAGGTTGCCTGCGGGATCGTAGGAGAAGTCTTCCGTCTGCAACTACGAGTGATCGGGTTGACGACTGCGCAGTTGGCCACTGGCGTCATACGTGAAGTTAGTCACCCCGCGCTGTTTGCCCGTCACGCGCTGCACTTCGTCGCTCGGACTGTAGTGGTAGCGACGGTGCAGGGGGCTGTGGGTGGTATTTGTGTCCGGTTTTTTCTTGGAGCTAGCTGAGTTGCTTGTGGGGCAGTTGGATCGTCTATATCGCAGATTAATCTGCCTGCCCACCCAAAATATCTGAAATTACTGCTGGATAATCCAGTTCTCAAACTCAGCAGCTTCTGAAGGAGAATTGGTTTCCATTATCCAATGAGCTTGGGTCTCTGGCTCGATACTGTCTGTAACAGAGAAGACAAAAATCACTCCTTCTAACTCTGTCTTTCGTAATTCCTTAAGGGCGTCCACGCATGTGCTAAAAATAGCATTGCGATATTGTTTGAAGTCAACCCCATCTGAGGCTGACTCGGAAAAACGCATCATGTCATTGGAGATGTCGTCAAAGAACTCTCCGCCGAAACACTCATGACTCCACTCACTGGGATTCCACTTGAAACAAAATGGATCCTCAGGATACTCAGACCGCATCTTCGCAAGATGAGTTTTGCAGTTGAACGATGGAGACAGGGAAGTCGCATCTGAGTCCGTGTACAATGCAAAACCGCAAATTTCAGATTCCGGTATTTCTTTTTTAATCTTAATTACTGCCTTGTGGGCGGAATTTACAATTCTGGTGCGTAATTCATTTTTATCAAAGACAGGCATGGTGCTACTCCTTACGGTAATAAATTAACTGTCTCATCAGCAAAGTGTTGACCCATTTTTCGTAGCGCAGATACAACGTCAGCCGAACTCCCAGCCCCACCAGCATCAGCTTTGGCTAATGCCTCATAAACTCGCCTGGCATTTGGTGTGGTATGGCTTCTGTTTGGTGCCCGAATGAAATTTTATTTTCCCTTAAACCAGTCAATGTCATCGTGCTCTAAAATCTCTTTGCTTTTAGCAATGTAGCCTTTCATCGCTGGGCCTGTGCCTTCTTTGAAGGCAATATGATGGGCATGAGATCTATACATTCCTAGTGGCGGTTCTCCACCTCCATTTTTCCGAAGGTGTTTTCCCCACTTGAAGTTGTCACTGCACAACCCCAGCGGATCGATCCAGGTTGTTGAGTTAACTGCATATTGATATAGGTTGCTCCCACCATACAACCCAATCGGGTCCTGAGTGGTAAACCTCCCCACCGTCGGATCGTAGTACCGGAACGTGTTGTACTACAGTCCCGTTTTACGGTCGTGGTACTGCCCCTGGAAACGCAGGTTCTGCTCCACCACATTCGGTGACAATACCTCCAAACCGCCCCAGGCCTTGTAGTACGCGCGCCAGACCACGTGGTCGTCGCGTCGGTCATTTCTTCGAGGGTACCGATCTGGTCGGTGTGGAAGTAGTAGTACCGAGCGCCCTGTTCCGAGTGTTCGGGGTTGTTGTCGACGCGGGCCAGTGGGGCGTAGCTGCCGGGTTGGTAAATGTAGAGGCTGCGGCGGTCGGCGTGTTGTTCCTGGAGCAGGAGCAGGCCTTGCCAGAGGAAGCGGGTGTGGTGACCTGTTTGCCGATGCGTCGACGAAGGCCATCGACCCGCACTTCTTCTTGCAGGCGGTCGCTGGCGTCGTAGCTGAAGCGGTAGGCCGCCTGGTTTTAGTTGATCAGCGCCACCAGCTGTTGGGTCTTGTCGTACTGGCAATGCACCTGCTGACCGCGGGCGTCCTTGCGCTTGCTCGGTAAACCGCGAGCGGTGCGCGACAGGTAGACGGTGTGGTCGTCTGAGCAACTGGCCGAGGGCGTTGTAGGTGTCGTGGCTGCCGTCGGGGTGTTCGATGCGCAGCAGTTCGCCGTCGGGCTTGCGGGTCAGGCGGGTGGTGCGTTCCAGGGCATCCTTGATGCTGACCAGATGCAAGCGTTCGTCGTAAGCGTACTGGCTGCGGTTGCCGGTGCAGTCCTGGTATTGTTCGAGCTGGCCGAGGTACACCTGAGGCTGGGAGCTGAATGATCACCATTTTCTTACCCGCCTCAGGGCGAGATTTTACTGGTCGGTCCTGTAGTGAGCGCTTACACATCTCAATAAAAAAACCGGCACTCAGTGCCGATCTGTACTTTTTTGCTTTGGATGGCTGCCCGATTCTTGGAGTCAGTACAAGTCCAAGTACGTCATCATCGATTAGTCCCTAGGCTAAGATACTCAAAACGCTAGCCGATAGTTTTTTGGGCTTCTAAAAAAATCCCATTAATTTCTTTAGCGTATTTTTTTGTGCTTGGTATTTTAGAAGATTTTATATATTCAACAAGCCTTTCCGGATGATTTAGGATCAAGAAGTACTCAATCAAATGGCCGATTGGGAAGTTTATTTGTGGCGCTTCATTAACTATATTTTCACCCCCTCCATCAGGCTCAATATATGCTTTGTACTTGTTTACAGCATAGCTTATGGTCTTGCGCCTATGATTGCTCATTAGCCATTCCATGTCATCTAAAGAGACGGAAGATCTCTCTAGCGAGGTGGTTATGACTTCGATAATTATACTGTGTATGGCCGTTTCCCTATCAATGCTTACAGGCATCTCTTTATCTAGATCATTCATGTAGCTCGTATAAAAATCGGACTTCATGAAGTTTAGCAAGGCCATGTCAGTATCCTTTGTAGTTTCCAACACCTTGTACTATCTCTATTAGCTTTGAGCCTGGGTATCTAAACGGGACATTTTCAGCATGCTTCCATGGGGTCACTTTCCCCAGATTGTATGGAATATCTACGTTACGCCCTGTGCGCTGCGGCCAATGACGATGATTTAACTCTAGCGAGACATTTCTCGCTCTCACTGTCTGCATTCTAAAATGAAATTCTTTTACTCTTGCTCTTGGCGCTAATCCTGAACGCATTCGTAACATATTGGTTGTTGAGTACATACCTTTTGAAGCAGCTTTTGCTTCCGCCTTCCAATAACTACGCCTTACTGAATTCCAGCACTTGAGGCCTAGTGGGTCGACCCATACCAGCGGATTAAGCCCATATTGATAAAGATTCTCCCCACCCATCAACCCAATCGGATCCTGCGTGCTAAACCTCCCCACCGTCGGATCGTAGTACCGGAACGTGTTGTAGTACAGTCCCGTTTTACGGTCGTGGTACTGCCCCTGGAAACGCAGGTTCTGCTCCACCACATTCGGTGACAATACCTCCAGCCCACCCCACTCCTTGTTGTAATAGGCGCGCCATTCCACTTGCCCCTCGGTATTGGTCATTTCCTGCGGCGTACCGATCTGGTCGGTGTGGAAGTAGTAGTAACTGGCTTCCTGCTCGGGCAGTTCGGGGTTGCTGTCAATACGGGCCACCGGAGCGTAGCTGCCGGGTTCGTAGAGGTACAAGCTGTGTAATTGCGGCTGCTGTTCCTGTAGCAGGCGCAATCCTTGCCAGAGGAATCGAGTCTCCTGGGCTTGGTCGTTTTGCGTGACGTGTTTGCCAATACGCCGACCAAGGACATCGTAGTGGTAACGGGCCTCGCTGCTCAGGGTTGTACCCTGCCAGGTTTGCGCGCTGATCAGACGGTTCCACTGTCGTAGTGAAAGCGTTGCATGCCCCCGGCTGCACTGTTTTTTTCGCTGAGGTTGCCCCTGGTGTCGTAACTGAAACGCAGCTCTTTGAAGGCCAGGATGCGGTTGTCCGGGCGGTTGTCGAACTGCCATTTGCCGCTGCCGCTGAGGTTGCCTTGGAGGCTCTCCTTGCTTACATAAATGAGGGTCGCCAATGGGCAAAATCACCCGGCGGGTGCTCTCACCGCACCCAGGAACCATGCCATGAGTGACTTAAGCTGTATGGGGTGGGGCTTTCAGGGCTGTTCTTCGAGGATTTGGCCATTTTACTCATCAGGAACCGGCGGAAAGTGCGCATAAAAGGCAAAAAGCCACGACCCGATCAAATCTCAAATCCGTGCGAAAAATTAAGAACGGTCAATCTCTCCCTACCAAACCTGCTTCGCAAGAGCGGTCAGTGAATCGAAATGCCCTTAAAAAAAGGTAAAAAAGTTACTATCTCTAAGTGCTTGAATAATTTTGTGAATATCACATGTAACTGTTAAGAAGGCCCCGTAACCCATGACTGATCTGAACACCCTGCGCGCCAGCCTGAAAAGTGGCGAACACGTCTTTGCCGATACCCTGGCCTTTATCGCCGCTGGTTACGATTACCAGCCCCAGGCGTTCAACAACGGGGGCGTGGAAAACGCTGCCGGGCAAAACGAAGGTTCGTGCCAGACCCTGGGCCTGGCCCTGCTGGAAGGCCTGAGCGACGAAGAGGCGCTGCTGGCCTTCGGCGAGCACTATCGCTCGGTGCTGGCCACCCCTGAAGGCACTGACCACGGCAACATCCGCGCGCTGATCGCCCACGGCCTCGCCGGGGTGACATTCGCCGCCCAGCCGCTGACCCGACGCTGATCGCGACTGGACGTTGTAGGAGCTGGCTTGCCAGCGAAGGCGTCAGCATAGGCGGCGCAAGGCTTGAGGGCCTCTTCGCCGGCAAGCCGGCTCCTACAGTGCAACACCCATAAAAAAACCGGCTTGCGCCGGTTTTTTATTGCCTGGGAATCAGTGTGCAGCGTTCTGCAGACCGTCCAGGTAACGCTCGGTGTCCAGTGCCGCCATGCAGCCGGCGCCGGCCGAGGTGATGGCCTGACGGTAAATGTGGTCGGCCACGTCACCGGCGGCAAAGATGCCCTCGACGCTGGTGGCAGTGGCGTTGCCGTCACGGCCGCCCTGCACCACCAGGTAACCGTCCTTGAGGGTCAACTGGCCTTCGAACAGCGAAGTGTTCGGGGTGTGGCCGATGGCTATGAACACGCCGTCGACTTTCAGCTCGTCGAAGCTGCCGTCGTTGTTCTTCAGGCGGGCACCGGTCACGCCCATGTTGTCGCCCAGGACTTCGTCCAGGTTGGCATTGAGCTTGAGGATGATCTTGCCTTCGGCCACGCGGGCATTGAGCTTGTCGATCAGGATCTTCTCGGCGCGGAAGGTTTCGCGACGGTGAATCAGGGTCACGGTGCTGGCGATGTTGGCCAGGTACAGGGCCTCTTCAACAGCAGTGTTACCGCCACCAACTACCGCCACTGGCTTGTTGCGATAGAAGAAGCCGTCGCAGGTCGCACAGGCCGATACGCCCTTGCCCATGAATGCTTCTTCCGAAGGCAGGCCCAGGTAACGGGCGCTGGCGCCGGTGGCGATGATCAGTGCGTCACAGGTGTAGGTCGCGCTGTCGCCGGTCAGGGTGTAAGGCTTGGCGGCGAAGTCCACGGCATTGATGTGATCGAAGACGATTTCGGTTTCGAAACGCTCGGCGTGTTCACGCATCCGCTCCATCAGCGCCGGACCGGTCAGGCCGTGCACGTCACCGGGCCAGTTGTCGACTTCGGTGGTGGTGGTCAGCTGGCCGCCGGCCTGCATGCCGGTGATCAGCAGCGGCTTCAGGTTGGCACGAGCGGCATACACCGCAGCGCTGTAACCGGCAGGGCCGGAACCGAGAATAATCACACGCGAATGACGTACATCAGACATGACTCACTCCTATCGACCGGCCCGGGTGACCTGGCGCGGAACGCCGGATTGCCGGCTGCAATAAAAAAGGACGGCGAAACCTTGGGGAAGGCTTGAACTCGCCCGTCCAAAAAATAATGGGTGAAGCGTATAGAGGGGGCGAAGATTAAGGAAATACGGTTTAACAATCCAGCTCATAGGCGGTCTCTATCCTCAGAAGGCCTATTTGAAAGGGTCTTTGTTACCGTTGATGTCGACCTGTTCGCCGTGCTTTCGCCCCCAGAGCAAAGCCGGTAAGGTCGGCGCGTTTTCCTTCTGCTCGGAGCGCTCTATGCCCGCCCCCGTCCTATCCGGCCCGCAATACCTGCGTGAAGGCCTGAAGCTGATCCTCAGTCCCGGCCTGCGCCTGTTCGTGCTCTTGCCCCTGGTCATCAACCTGGTGCTGTTCGTCGGATTGATCTATTTCGCCAGCCACCAGTTCAGTCTCTGGGTCGACGCCCTGATGCCGTCCCTGCCGGACTGGCTGAGTTTCCTCAGCTACATCCTCTGGCCGCTGTTCGTGATACTGGTCGGGTTGATGGTGTTTTTCACCTTCACCATGCTGGCCAATATCATCGCCGCACCGTTCAACGGGTTTCTATCGGAAAAAGTCGAAACCGTGGTCCGTGGCACCGATGATTTCCCGCCCTTCAGCTGGGGCGAACTGATTGCCATGATTCCGCGCACCCTGGCCCGGGAAATGCGCAAGCTCGGCTACTTCCTGCCCCGGGCCATTGGCCTGTTCATCCTGTCGCTGATCCCGATGGTCAACCTGGTGGCCGCACCGCTGTGGTTGCTGTTCGGGGTCTGGATGATGGCCATCCAGTACATCGACTACCCGGCTGACAACCACAAGATGAGCTGGCAGGACATGCTCGCCTGGCTGCGGCAGAAGCGCTGGCAGAGCCTGGGCTTTGGCGGCATCGTCTACCTGGCGCTGATGGTTCCGTTCGTCAACATCCTGATGATGCCGGCGGCCGTGGCTGGCGCGACGCTGTTCTGGGTGCGTGAGCGCGGAGTGGAAAACCTGCCGCGCCAGTAAGGCCGGAGCGTCATAAATCCATCACCCGACCGTCACAATGACGACATGGCCTCGGTCGACACTGAGGTCATGACGACAGCTCTGCATATCACCCTGATCACCGAAACCTACCCACCGGAAATCAATGGCGTGGCCAATACCCTTGGCCGCCTCTGCGATGGCCTGCGCGCCCGTGGGCATCAGGTAGAGCTGGTACGCCCGCGCCAGGGCTGTGATCAGAGCCGTATCAGCGACGAGGCTCTGCTGCTCTGCCGGGGCTGGCCGCTGCCGGGCTACCCCGGGCTGCAATGGGGCCAGTCGTCGATGCACAAACTGTTGCGGCGCTGGAAGCGCCAGCGCCCGGACGTGCTCTACATCGCCACCGAGGGGCCGCTGGGGCTGTCCGCACTGCGAGCGGCAAAGCGTCTGGGGATCTCGGTGGTCAGTGGTTTCCACACCAACTTCCAGCAGTACTCCAGCCAATACGGCCTGGGTTTGCTGACCCGCTTGCTGACCCACTACCTGCGCTGGTTCCACAACCGCTCGAAAGTGACCCTGGTGCCCAGCGCCAGCCAACGCCTGGAGCTGGAGCGCCGCCATTTCGAGCGCCTGGCCCTATTGTCCCGAGGCGTCGACAGCCAGTTGTTCCACCCGGCCAAGCGGCCCAACGAATTGCGCGCCAGCTGGGGCCTGGGCAATGAGGACCTGGCGGTGATTCATGTTGGACGCCTGGCGCCGGAGAAGAACCTTGGCCTGCTCAAGCGCTGCTTCGAGCAGCTCCAGGCCACTTATCCACAGCGCCGGATGAAGCTGATCGTGGTGGGTGACGGTCCGCAACGTGCAGCCCTGGAAAAAAGCCTGCCCGATGCCTTGTTCTGCGGCAGTCAGCGGGGCGAAGCCCTAGCGGCCCACTATGCCGCGGGGGATGTATTCGTATTTCCCAGCCTGACTGAAACCTTCGGCAACGTGGTGCTCGAAGCCTTGGCTTCTGGACTGGCGGTGGTGGCCTACGACCAGGCGGCGGCGGCTCAACATATCCGCCATGGCTACAACGGCGTGCTGGCGATGCCTGGAGATGAACGGGCTTTTTGCGACGCCGCCAGCTGGTTGCTGGAAGAAGCGGAAACCTTGCGCCGGGTACGCCTCAACGCTCGGCAACACGCCAGCCGTCAGGGCTGGGCCGCAGTGATCGAGCAGTTTGAAGATCAATTACGCAGCGCTTGCCAGCACTCGACCGCAGTGGATTACGAAGGACTCATCGAAGCGACGGTCGAACCACGGACCCGCGTGGAGACGCACGGCGCGGCGCGAGGGTTGCCCCCGTCACCGCCCGGTGCCGGGAGTTAAACCAGGCTCATCAGCGCTTCACGGCTGAATGGCAGGATGTCCTGCTCACGACCTTCACGGACCTTCTGCGCCCAGTCCGGATCAACCAGCAATGCACGGCCCACCGCCACCAGGTCGAACTCGTCATTGTTCAGACGCTGCAACAGGTTTTCCAGGCTGGCCGGCTGTGCCACCTTGTCGGTGTTGACCATGAACTGCAGGAACTCGCCGTCCAGGCCGACGCTGCCCACGGTGATGGTGGGCTTGCCGGTAAGCTTGCGGGTCCAGCCCGCCAGGTTAAGGTCGGAGCCTTCGAACTCCGGTTCCCAGAAACGTCGGGTCGAACAGTGGAAGATGTCCACACCAGCGTCCGCCAGCGGCTTGAGGAATGCCTCCAGCGCCTCCGGGGTCTGCACCAGCCGGGCGCTGTAGTCCTGCTGCTTCCACTGGGAAAAACGCAGGATGATCGGAAAACCCGGGCCAACGGCGGCACGTACGGCCTGGATCAGCTCGATGGCGAAACGCGAACGCTGGGCCAGGTCGCCGCCATATTCGTCAGTGCGCTGGTTGCTGCCTTCCCAGAAAAACTGGTCCACCAGATAACCGTGGGCGCCATGAATCTCCACGCCATCCATACCGATGCTCTGGGCATCCTTGGCGGCCTGGGCGAACGCCGCGATCACCTCCTGGATGTCCTGGTGGGTCATGCCATGCACCACCACTTGCCCGTCCTTGAGTTTCTCGCTCGGGCCATAGCCTGGCACGCTGGCATCTGGCTCGGTGCCCAGGCGCCGTACGTTGCCGACATGCCATAACTGCGGAACGATCTTGCCGCCCTCGGCATGTACCGCATCCACCACTTTCTTCCAGCCGGCCAGGGCCGCTTCGCCAAAGAACTGCGGCACATTGGGGTAACCATTGGCCGCCTTGTGCCCGACGGTGGTGCCTTCGGTGATGATCAGGCCGACACCTGCGGCAGCACGGCGACGGTAGTACTCGATAACCTTGGAGTTGGGCACGCCACCCGGGGAGAACGAACGGGTCATCGGCGCCATCACTACGCGGCTCGGCAGCTCCAGCGCGCCGAGTTGAAAAGGTTTGAACAAGGCTTGAACAGACATGCTGCACTCCGAGGGAAAGGGCTTGAAACGATGATCGAGGCACGGGACGGCGCCGCAAATCAGTCCCGGCGCGCCGATGATGGGGATAATATTCGCCCCCCATTGGACTGCACAGCATTATTGATTTAAGTGATTTAGATGCAAAAACGCCGCATCAGAGCGGCGTGAATCAGGCGGAAAAACACGCCGGGCCGTCGCGCCCGGCTAGCTGGCTCAGCTCAGGGCCTTTTCGATGGCCTGGACCACGGAAGGATCATCCGGCGCGGTGCGTGGCGAGAAACGCGCCAATACCCGACCGTCCTTGCCCAGCAGGAATTTTTCGAAATTCCAGGTGATGTCCCCAGGAAACTCGGCACCTTCGCCCGCCAGCAAGCGGTACAACTGATGACGCTCGGGACCGTTCACATCGAGCTTGCTGCTCAATGGAAAGCTCACTCCGTAGTTGAGGCTGCAGAACTCCTGGATCTCCTGCTCGCTCCCCGGCTCCTGCCCGGCGAATTGGTTGCAGGGCAGGCCCAGCACGCTGAAACCCTGGCCCTTGTATTGCTGATAGAGATTTTCCAACGCCGCATATTGTGGTGTCAGACCACATTTGGAGGCGACGTTGACCACCAGCACGACGTGCCCCTTGAAGGGCGCGAGCGGCAGCTCCTGACCATCCAGGGCTTTCAATTTAAGGTCGTGAAAAGCACTCATGACGAACTCCAAATTCCTGTGTTCTTACAGAAAACAGCCTCTCGACAGTACAGCCAAAAGCCGCGGACTAAAAAGGCGCCCTCGGGCGCCTCTCCTGCAAGCTTGAGCTTAGCGTAGAAATCAGTGCTGATGACCACCTTCGCCATGGACGTGACCATGAGCGACTTCTTCCTGGCTGGCGTCACGGATGGCAACGATCTTGACCTGGAAATTCAGGCGCTGGCCGGCCAGTGGGTGGTTGCCGTCGACGGTTACGTCGTCGCCGTCCAGATCACGGATGGTCACGATCTGCATCTGGCCGTCCGGAGCGGAGGCGTGGAACTGCATGCCCACTTCCAGCTCGTCAACGCCTTCGAACATGCTGCGGCTCAGGGTGCTGACCAGTTCGGCAGCGTATTCACCGTAGGCATCTTCAGGTTCTACGGAAACGTTCAGCTCGTCACCGACTTGCTTGCCTTCCAGGGCCTTTTCCAGACCAGGAATGATGTTACCTGCACCTTGCAGGTAAACCAGCGGGGCGCCGCCGGCAGAGCTGTCGATGACCTCACCAGCGTCGTTGGTGAGGGTATAGTCGATGGAGACAGCCTTATTGGCGGCGATCAGCATGGGGTGGGACCTTTTGCATAAGAATGAAGAACGTCCAAGTTTAGCGAAGCAATCGCTCGAAAGCGAACAGAACCCAGACAAACGGAACGTGAAAAAACACTCGACAATCCGCGGTTTTCATCAGGATGAAGAGGGTCATTGGGTGGCCGAACTGTCCTGTGGCCATACTCAGCACCTGCGCCACCTGCCACCCTGGCAATCCCGGGCCTGGGTCCTGGACCCGCAACAGCGGGCGGAAAAAATAGGCCAGCCCTTTGCCTGCGGCTGGTGTGCTCAAGACGCGGGAAACGATAACCTTAGCGTCTGACTATCAGGCAGACGGCTGCAGACCGTCGCCTTTGCCATGCACCTTCTGAGAATTCGCATGCAAACTTTTTTTATCGCACCCACCGATTTTGGTGTGGGTCTGACCTCCATCAGCCTCGGGCTGGTGCGTACCCTGGAACGGGCCGGCCTCAAGGTCGGTTTCTTCAAGCCCATTGCCCAGCCTCACCCAGGCGATACCGGCCCCGAGCGCTCCACCGAACTGGTGGCCCGCACCCACGGTCTGAAACCGCCACAACCCTTGGGCCTGGCCCATGTCGAGCGGATGCTCGGCGACGGCCAGCTGGATGAGTTGCTGGAAGAAATCATCACCCTTTATCAGCAGGCGGCCATCGGCAAGGATGTGCTGATCGTCGAAGGCATGGTGCCGACCCGCAGCGCCAGCTACGCCGCCCGGGTCAACCTGCACCTGGCGAAAAGCCTGGACGCCGAGGTGATCCTGGTCTCCGCGCCGGAAAACGAAGTGCTCACCGAGCTGTCCGGGCGGGTCGAGTTGCAGGCCCAACTGTTCGGCGGCCCACGGGACCCCAAAGTCCTGGGGGTGATCCTCAACAAGGTGCGCACCGATGAAAGCATGGAGGCGTTTTCCGCTCGTTTGAAGGAGCACTCGCCCCTGCTGCGCAGCGGCGACTTCCGTCTGCTGGGCTGCATTCCCTTCCAGCCGGAACTGAACGCCCCGCGCACTCGCGACGTAGCCGACCTGATGGGCGCCCAGGTGCTCAACGCCGGCGACTACGAAAGCCGACGCATGACCAAGATCATCATTTGCGCCCGCACCATGCGCAACACCGTGGAACTGCTCAAGCCCGGCGTGCTGGTGGTGACCCCGGGCGACCGCGACGACATCATCCTCGCGGTGAGCCTGGCGGCGATCAATGGCGTGCCCCTTGCCGGCCTGCTGCTGACCAGCGATACCCTGCCCGACCCACGGATCATGGAACTCTGCCGTGGCGCCTTGAATGCCGGCCTGCCGGTGCTCTCGGTGAGCAGCGGCTCCTACGACACCGCCAACCAGCTCAACGGCCTGAACAAGGAAATCCCTATCGACGACCGCGAGCGCGCGGAGATCATCACCGACTTCGTCGCCAGCCACCTGGACGCCAACTGGCTGCACCAGCGTTGCGGCACGCCACGGGAAATGCGCCTGTCGCCGGCGGTATTCCGCTACCAGTTGATCCAGCGGGCCCAGGAAGCCAACAAACGCATCGTCCTGCCCGAAGGCAGCGAACCCTTGACCGTGCAGGCCGCCGCCATTTGTCAGGCCCGCGGGATTGCCCGTTGCGTGCTGCTGGCCAAACCGGAAGACGTCCACGCCGTGGCGCGGGCCCAGGGCATCGAACTGCCCGAAGGCCTGGAGATTCTCGACCCGGACCTGATCCGCGAGCGTTACGTGGAGCCGATGGTGGCCCTGCGCAAGAGCAAAAGCCTCAACGCGCCCATGGCCGAGCAGCAACTGGAAGACCCGGTGGTAATCGGCACCGTGATGCTGGCCCTGGATGAAGTCGATGGCCTGGTTTCCGGGGTCATCCATTCCACCGCCAACACCATCCGCCCGGCCCTGCAGTTGATCAAGACGGCACCGGGCTGCACCCTGGTGTCCTCGGTGTTCTTCATGCTGTTCCCCGAGCAGGTGCTGATCTATGGCGACTGCGTGATGAACCCGCACCCCAGCGCCAGTGAGCTGGCAGAGATCGCCCTGCAGAGCGCCGACTCGGCAGCGGCCTTCGGCATCACCCCACGGGTGGCGATGATCAGCTACTCCAGCGGCGATTCGGCCAGCGGCGAAGAAGTGGAAAAGGTCCGCGAAGCGACCCTGCTGGCCCATGAAGCCCAACATTCGTTGCTGATCGACGGCCCGCTGCAATATGACGCCGCGGCCAACGAGAATGTGGCCCGGCAACTGGCCCCCAACAGTCTGGTAGCGGGCAAGGCCACGGTCTTCGTGTTCCCCGACCTGAACACCGGCAACACCACCCACAAGGCGGTGCAACGCAGCGCCGATTGCGTGAGCCTGGGGCCGATGCTGCAAGGCCTGCGCAAACCCGTGAACGACCTGCCCCGCGGCGCCCAGGTGGATGACATCGTCTACACCATCGCGCTGACCGCGATTCAAGCCGCCAACCGACCTATGGATCTCTAAATGCTGGAATTTCTACCTGCTGTCGTACGCGGCTTCATCGCCTCGCTCCTCCTGGCACTGAACACCATCCTGCTGTGCTCGTTCCTGTTCTGCGTGGCGATCTTCAAGGCCCTGCCCTTCGCCCTCACCCAGCGCTTCACCCACTGGCTGATGAACCACACCCACGAGGCCTGGATCAGCAACAACAAAGCCTGGATGAACCTGGTGTGCCGCACCCGCTGGCACCTCAAAGGCCTGGAGGGCCTGGACTACCAGCACTCCTATCTGGTCACCAGTAACCACCAGAGCTGGGTCGACATCATGGTCCTGCAGTACGTGCTCAACCGGCGCATTCGCCCGCTGAAGTTCTTCCTCAAGCAGGAGCTGATCTGGGTTCCAGTGATCGGCCTCGCCTGGTGGGCCCTGGGCTTTCCCTTCATGAAGCGCTACTCCAAGGCCTACCTAGAAAAGCACCCGGAGAAGAAGGGCAAGGACCTGGAAACCACCCGCAAGACCTGCGCGAAGTTTCGCGACAATCCGGTGGGCATCTTCAACTTCGTCGAGGGCACGCGCTTCACCGAAGCCAAGCATGCCCAGCAGCAGTCGCCGTTCCGCTATCTGCTCAAGCCCAAGGCCGGCGGCATTGCCTTTGTCCTGGATGCCATGGGCGAGCAATTGCAATCGATCATTGATGTGACCATCCATTACCCCGCTGGCCGGCCCGGTTACTGGGACCTGTTGTGCGGCAAGGTCAAGGATGTGGTGGTGCGTTTTGAAGAGGTGCGGATTCCGGCGCAGTTCATCGGCAAGAACTACGAGCAGGACACCGAGTACCGCCAGGAATTCCAGGGCTGGATCAACCAGCAGTGGTTGGACAAGGATGCGCTGCTGGAAGTGCTGCATCGGGAGTATCCGGCCAAACCCTGAGGGCCTCTTCGCTGGCAAGCCAGCTCCTACACAGAGGTCCGTAGGAGCCGGCTTGCCAGCGAACGCTTCTGACACGCACAAAAAAGCCCGCAGCCGATCACTCGACTGCGGGCTTTTTGCTACGGCTTAAATCGCGCCGCGGCTACGCAACAGGTCCAGCACCTGCTTGACGCTCTCTTCCAACGACAGCGACTGGGTGTCGATCAGCAGATCGGCATTCAGCGGCACGTCGTACGGGAAGGATTCGCCCGGGATATTATCCCCGCCAGCAGCGTACAGGCCTTGCGGATCACGCTCGGCGCACACCGCAGGCGATGCCTGGACATAAACCGTCAGCAGACGCTCCTTGCCAATCAGGTCCTTGGCCTGCTCGCGCCCTTCGGCACTCGGGGCCACGAACGCCGCCAAGGTCAGCAGACCCGCTTCGTTGAACTGACGGGCCACGTGGGCCGCACGCCGCCAGTTCTCGGTACGCCCGGCACGGTCCTGTGGCAAGCCCTTGTTCAGGTCATGCCGCAGGTTCTGGCCATCGAGCACATACACCGCACGCCCCATGTCGAACAGCTTGCGCTCCACCGCGTAGGCCAGGGTGCTCTTGCCCGCGCCCGACAGGCCGCTGAACAGCACGGTTGCCGGTTGCTGGCCGAAGCGCTGGGCACGCTCTTCGGTGGCTACATGAGCCAGCTTGCCGTGGTGCGTGGCGCTGCCATGGGCCACCGGCTGGGCAATGATCATGCCCGCACCGACGGTGCCATTGGTCAGGCGATCGATAACGATGAATGCACCGGTGGTGCGGTTGCTTTCATAGCCATCCAGGGCGATAGGCGCGTCGAGGCTGATCTTGACCTTGCCGATCTCGTTCAGTTGCAGAGCGCTGGCCGCCCCCTCTTCCAGGGTATTCACATCAATCTTGTGGACGATGCTGGCAACCGAGCCCGGCACGTAGCTGGTGGCGCGCTTGATGTCGTATTTCTTGCCCGGCAGCATCGGCTCTTCGGCCATCCATACCAGCATGGCTTCAAAGCTGTCGGTCACCGGCGGTACGTTATCGGCATGTACCAGCAGGTCACCGCGGGAGATGTCGATTTCATCTTCCATGGTCAGGGTCACGGCCTGGCCCGGACCGGCCTGCTCCAACTCACCTTCGAAAGTGACGATGGATTTGACCCGGCTGCTCTTGCCCGAGGGCAATACCACGACTTCGTCGCCCTTGTGCACGATGCCACTGGCCAGGGTGCCGGCAAAACCACGGAAGTTCAGGTTCGGACGGTTGACGTACTGCACCGGGAAACGCAGGTCGGTGAAGTTGCGGTCACCGGCGACTTCCACGGTCTCGAGGATCTCCATCAGCGACTGACCGCTGTACCACGGCGAACGCTCGCTCTTGTTCACCACGTTGTCGCCCTTGAGGGCCGACATCGGCACGAAGTGCATGCTCGTAGGCTGCATCTTCAAGCCTTTGGCGAACTTCAGGTAATCAGCCTTGATCGACTCGAATACGCCCTGGTCGAAGTCCTTGAGGTCCATCTTGTTGATGGCCACGACGATGTGCTTGATCCCCAGCAGGGAGGCGATGAAGCTGTGGCGACGGGTCTGGGTCTGCACGCCGTAGCGGGCGTCCACCAGGATGATCGCCAGGTCACAGGTGGACGCACCGGTGGCCATGTTGCGGGTGTACTGCTCATGGCCGGGGGTGTCGGCAATGATGAATTTGCGCTTGGCGGTGGAGAAGTAGCGGTAGGCGACATCGATGGTGATGCCCTGCTCGCGCTCGGCCTGCAGGCCATCCACCAGCAGCGCCAGGTCGATGTCGTCACCGGTGGTGCCGACCTTCTTCGAATCCCGGGTGATGGCTTCCAGATGGTCTTCGTAGATCATCTTCGAGTCGTGCAGCAGGCGCCCGATCAGGGTGCTCTTGCCGTCGTCGACGTTACCGCAGGTGAGGAAGCGCAGCAGCTCTTTGCGTTCGTGCTGGCCCAGGTACGCGAGGATGTCCTCGCTGATCAAATCAGATTGATGCGACATGACAACCCCTTAGAAATAACCCTGACGTTTTTTATCTTCCATCGAGCCTGCGCCATCGTGGTCGATGACCCGGCCCTGGCGCTCGGAAGTTCGCGTCAGGAGCATTTCCTGGATGATGTCCGTCAGGCTTTCCGCCTCGGACTCCACCGCGCCCGTCAACGGGTAGCAGCCAAGGGTACGGAAACGCACTTTCTTTTTGACGATGCGGGCTTTCTCTTCATCGGAGAGATGCTCGAGGATGCGCTCGTCGTCGATCATGATCAGGGTGCCGTTCTTCTCGATCACTTCGCGCTCGGCGGCGAAGTACAGCGGCACGATCGGGATGCCTTCCAGGTAGATGTACTGCCAGATGTCCAGCTCGGTCCAGTTGGACAGCGGGAACACGCGGATCGATTCACCCTTGTTGACCTTACCGTTGTAGACGTTCCACAACTCCGGGCGCTGGTTCTTCGGGTCCCAACGGTGCTTGCTGTCGCGGAACGAGTAGACGCGCTCCTTGGCGCGGGACTTCTCTTCATCGCGACGGGCGCCACCGAAGGCGGCATCAAAACCGTACTTGTCCAAGGCCTGCTTGAGGCCTTCGGTCTTCATGATGTCGGTGTGCTTGGCACTGCCGTGGGTGAAGGGGTTGATCCCCTGCGCAACGCCATCCGGGTTGACGTGGGTGATCAGCTCCAGGCCCAGCTCTTCGACCATTTTGTCGCGGAAGCTGTACATCTCCTGGAATTTCCACTGGGTGTCGACGTGCATCACCGGAAACGGCAGCTTGCCGGGGAAGAACGCCTTGCGGGCCAGATGCAACATCACGGCGGAGTCTTTACCGATGGAATACAGCATCACCGGGTTGTCGAACTCGGCGGCCACCTCGCGGATGATGTGGATGCTTTCCGCCTCCAGCTGTTTCAGATGCGTCAGTTTGTCGACCATGGCTACTCACGAAAGCTTTCTTATGGACGGCCAGCGGGCCGTGTTCGAGCGGGGCATGCTAGCACAGCGACCTGCTTCTAATCAGGGCGCCAACTAGAACGAAACGATATATGAATATACCGCCCGGTTAGGCATCAAAACACCTGACCTGGCGGCCGGTGTAGGAGCTGGCTTGCCAGCGAAGGTGCTTTCAGACGCACCTCAAGACTACAGATCTTTTCGCCGGCAAGCCGGCTCCTACATGGGGTCAGATTGGGTTGGGGCAGTCGATGAACAGGTGCTCCAGGGCGAAACGCCGGGCCAGGTAATCACCCAGGGCCTGGACGCCATAACGCTCGGTGGCGTGATGGCCGGCGGCGATAAAACTGACGTCGTTTTCCCGAGCGCTGTGGAAGGTCTGCTCGGAGGCCTCGCCACTCAGGTACAGGTCGACACCGGCCTCGATCGCCTGGTCGATGTAGCCCTGGCCACCGCCGGTGCACCAGCCGACCCGCCGGATCATCTCGCTGCCCTCGATCAGCAGTGGCTCACGACCCATGACTTCCTGCACCCGACGAGCAAAGTCACGTGGGGTCATCGGCTCACTGAGAGAACCCACCAGTCCGACAATCTTGGGGTCCTGCGGATCCAGCGGACCTTCCACGGTGATATCCAGTTGCCGCGCCAGCTGCACGTTGTTGCCCACCTCCGGGTGCAAATCCAGGGGCAGGTGATAAGCCAGCAGGCTGATGTCGTGCTTGAGCAGGGTTTTCAACCTACGCTGCTTCATACCGGTAATGCAGGGGTTCTCGCCTTTCCAGAAGTAGCCGTGATGCACCAGCACCAGGTCGGCCTTGGCTTCCACTGCAGCGTCCAGTAACGCCTGGCTGGCCGTCACGCCACTGACGATACGCATGACTTGCGGACGCCCTTCGACCTGCAGGCCATTGGGGCAGTAGTCGGCGATGCGTGAACTGCCCAGGTAGCGGTCCGCTTCTTCCACCAGTGTACTCAGGGCAACGGCCATAAAAGACTCCTAAATATCCCGTTCAGAGGCGCGCACGGCCTCGTATAATGCGCGACATTATGGGCCGTGCGCAGCCCTTCGTAACCACCCAGGACTTGCTCAATGCTCAAGGCTCTGCGTTTTTTTGGCTGGCCATTGCTGGCCGGCATACTTATCGCGTTGTTGATTATTCAGCGTTACCCACAATGGGTCGGCCTGCCCAGCCTGGACGTCAATCTGCAGCAAGCTCCGCAAACCACCAGCACCCAGCAGGGCCCCGTGTCCTATGCCGATGCGGTGGTCATTGCCGCGCCTGCAGTGGTCAATCTGTACACCACCAAGGTCATCAACAAACCTGCACATCCATTGTTTGAAGACCCACAGTTCCGACGTTTCTTCGGTGACAACCTGCCCAAGCAGCAGCGCATGGAGTCGAGCCTGGGCTCCGGGGTGATCATGAGTCCCGAAGGTTATCTGTTGACCAACAACCACGTGACGTCCGGCGCCGAGCAGATCGTGGTGGCCCTCAAGGACGGACGCGAAACCCTGGCCCGGGTGATCGGCAGCGATCCGGAAACCGACCTGGCAGTGCTCAAGATCGACCTGAAGAACCTGCCCTCGATCACCGTCGGCCGCTCGGAAAGCGTCCGCGTCGGCGACGTTGCTCTGGCCATCGGCAACCCGTTCGGGGTCGGCCAGACCGTGACCATGGGCATCATCAGCGCCACCGGGCGCAACCAGTTGGGCCTGAACAACTACGAAGACTTCATCCAGACCGACGCGGCAATCAATCCGGGCAACTCCGGTGGCGCACTGGTGGATGCCAACGGCAACCTGACCGGGATCAACACCGCGATCTTCTCCAAGTCCGGCGGCTCCCAGGGCATTGGTTTCGCCATCCCGATCAAACTGGCCATGGAAGTGATGAAGTCAATCATCGAGCACGGCCAGGTGATCCGTGGCTGGCTGGGGATCGAAGTGCAGCCGTTGACCCAGGAACTGGCGGAGTCCTTTGGCCTCGCCGGGCGCCCCGGCATCGTGGTCGCGGGTATCTTCCGCGACGGCCCGGCGCAGAAAGCCGGCATGCAACTGGGTGATGTGATCCTCAGCATCGACGGTGAGCCCGCCGGTGATGGTCGCCGCTCGATGAACCAGGTGGCACGGATCAAACCGATGGAAAAAGTCTCGATCCAGGTGATGCGCAACGGCAAGGAGCTCAAGCTGACGGCAGAAATCGGCCTGCGTCCGCCGCCCGCACCGGTCAAAGAAGAAGAGTGAATGTGCGCCCGGCCATGCCGGGCTAACAACATGCATTCTCATTAGTCATGTTATATTGTTTCAATATTGCTATTGGAACAGCCTGATGACGCCCCGAAAAATCCTCCCCCTGGCAGGCCTGACCCTCGGCCTGCTGGCAGACCCCCTGCTCGCCGAAGAACCGCAGTCGCTGGAGCTGGAAACCACCCGCATCACCACCGAATACGAATCTGCCACCGGCCCGGTCAAAGGTTATCGGGCCACTCGCTCAGCCAGTGCCACCAAGACCGACACAGCCATTCGCGACATCCCACAGTCCATCAGCGTGATCCCCGCCAGCGTGCTCAAGGACTTGGGCAGCAGCAACGTCGAGCGCGCCTTGGAGTTTGCCGGTGGGGTCTCCAAGCAGAACAACTTCGGCGGCCTGACTCTGTATGAATACAGCGTGCGCGGCTTCACCACCTCGGAGTTCTACAAGGACGGTTTCAGCGCCAACCGCGGTTATCCCAGTACTCCGGACGCCGCCAACATCGAGCGCATCGAGGTGCTCAAGGGGCCGGCCGCCAGCCTCTATGGCCGTGGCGACCCCGGTGGCACGGTGAACATCGTCACCAAGAAACCCCAGCCTGAAGCGTTCGCCACCCTGCAAACCAGCGCCGGCAGCTGGGACCGCTACCGCACGGCCCTGGACCTCAACACCCCGCTGGATGCCCAGGGCAACCTGTTGTCTCGGGTCAACCTGGCGGTGGAGGACAATCACAGCTTCCGTGACCACGTGGACAGTCATCGGGTATTCGTCGCACCGTCCTTCAGTTGGCAGTTGAACCCGGACACCAGCCTGCTGCTGGAAAGCGAGTTCGTGCGCCACAGCTCGACCTTCGACCGCGGCATCGTCGCCCCCGACAATCGCTGGAGCGGAGTCTCGCGCTCGACCTTTCTCGGCGAGCCCAACGACGGCAACATCGACAACCACAACAACATGCTCCAGGCGACCCTCGAGCATCACCTCAACGACCGCTGGAAGCTGCGCCTGGCCAGCCACTACAAGGAAGGCAAACTGTGGGGCTTCGCCTCGGAAGCCCGCCCGTTGAATGCCGACCAGCACACAGTCAATCGGCGTTACCGTGAGCGCGACAACAACTGGCACGACAGCATCACCCAACTGGAACTGCGCGGCCTGTTCGACATCGGCAGCTGGCAGCACGAGCTGCTGATCGGCAGCGAATACGAGAACTACCGCAAGAACGAGCGGGTCACCACCCTCGCCGGCGGCGCCTATGCCATCGATATCTACGACCCGATCTACGGCCAGGCCAAGCCCAACGGCAAACGCTCCGGCACTGATTTTTTCGAGCATGTCGAAAGCCAGGCCCTGAACCTGCAGGACCAGATCATCTTCACTGACCGTCTGCGGGGCATGGTCGGCGCCCGCGTCGAACACTTCGAGCAAAAGATCGACGACCACACCACCAGCAAGCGCAGCCGCCAGCGCCACGACGCCCTGACCCAACGCGCCGGCCTGCTCTACCAACTGACCCCGCAAGTGGGGGTGTTCGCCAACGCCTCCACCTCGTTCAAGCCCAACAACGGGCTGGATGCAGCTGGCAAGACCTTCAAACCTGAGGAAGGCGTCGGTTATGAAGTGGGGATCAAGAGCGAGCTGCTCGACGAGCGCCTGAGCGCCACCCTCGCCGCCTTCCATATCGACAAGGAAAACGTCCTGGCCCTGGACCCCGGCACCGACTCCAGCCGCGCCGCGGGCAAGGCCCGCAGCCAAGGCTTCGACGTGCAGGTCAGCGGCCAACTGACCGATGCGCTCAGGGTCATCGGCGCCTATGCCTTGATCGATGCCAAGGTCACCAAGGGCGATCGGGCGATCCCCGCCGGCAGCCGCATGCTCGGCGTGGCCAGGCACAGCGGCAGCCTGCTGGGGGTGTATGAGTTCCAGGACGGCCACCTCAAAGGCTCGGACATCGGCGCCGCCCTGACCTATGTCGGCGATCGCTCGGGCGAGTCCGGCGGCAGCTTCGAACTGCCGGCCTATCGCACCCTGGATCTGCTGGCCCACTACAAAGCCAGCGACAAGCTCACCCTGGGCCTGAACCTGAACAACCTCTTCGACGAGAAGTACTACGAGCGCTCCTACAGCAACTACTGGGTCAACCCCGGCGAGCCGCGCAACTTCACCGTCAGCCTGACACTCAACCTGTAAAAGGGAATCACCATGCAACAGCGCAAATCAATCTTCCTGCTCGGCCTGCTCGCCGCACTGTGCACCACCCAGGCCTCGGCCCACGGCCTGTGGACCGAACAGCGACGGGGCAATATCGAAGTGATCTACGGCCACGGCGCCGAAGACGACGCCTTCAAGGCCAAGAAGGTCAGCGGTGCCTGGGCCTATGACGGCGCCGCCAGAATGATTCCGGTGAGCGTGCAACGCCTGGCCGACCACGCACGCCTGCAGCCACTCAAGCCCCCGGCGGTGCTGGCGGTGGCACTGGACAACGGTCCGTGGTCGCAGACAGCGGACAAACGCTGGGTTAACCAGGGGCGCAGCAAAGTCCCGGGGGCCATCGCCTCGACCCACACCTTCAAGTACAGCCTGGCGATCTATCAACCGGGAGCGAAGCTTCCCAAACTGGAACAGCTCAAGCTGGTGATCCTGCCCGAAGTCGACCCACTGACCGTAGGCCCGGGCAAGAACCTGCCAGTGCGGGTGCTGCTGGACGGACAGCCCGTGGCCGGGGTGAAGTTGATCGGTGATTACCGTAATGCGCCAAGCACCCTGAGCACCGAAACCGATGCCCAGGGACGCGCTCAAGTGCTGGTGAGGAATGAAGGTTTGAACGTGATTGCCACAGAGCTGGAGGTTCCGCTCAAGGACAACCCGGATGTGGCATCACGCGGTCTGTTCAGTTCCCTGACCTTCCTCGGCGAGCCGCACCACGAAGAGTGATGCGGCCGCATCAGGCTCCAGGCACCTGGACTACAGGTCGCCCAGCCCGTCGATCAGCGCCTGGTTCTGCTCCGGCGTACCGATGCTGATCCGCAGGAACTGGGCGATCCGCTCCTGCTTGAAGTGACGCACGATCACCCCCTGCTCCCGCAGCTTGGCGGCAAGACCCGCCGCGTCGTGCTGTGGATGCCGGGCAAAGATGAAGTTGGCCGCCGATGGCAGCACCTCGAAACCCTTGGCTTGCAACTGCGCCACGACCCACTCACGGCTGGCTATCACCTGCTGGCAGGTCTTGGTGAAGTACTCGCGATCCTCGAAGGCTGCCGCCGCGCCGACAATCGCCAGGCGATCCAGCGGATAGGAGTTGAAGCTGTTCTTGATCCGCTCCAGGGCTTCGATCAGGTCCGGGTGGCCCACCGCAAGGCCTACTCGCAGCCCGGCCAGGGAGCGGGATTTGGACAGGGTCTGGGTCACCAGCAGGTTCGGATAGCGATCCACCAGGCTGATAGCCGTCTCGCCGCCGAAATCGATATAGGCCTCGTCGACCACCACCACCGAATCCGGACTGGCCTTGAGGATCTGCTCCACGGCGTCCAGGGCCAGCAGGCAGCCCGTCGGCGCGTTCGGGTTGGGGAAGATGATCCCGCCATTGGGCTTGGCGTAGTCGGCTACACGAATCTGGAATTGCTCATCCAGCGGCACCGCTTCGAAATCGATGCCGTACAGGCCGCAATACACCGGGTAGAAGCTATAGCTGATATCCGGGAACAGCAGCGGCTGATCCTGTTGCAGCAAGCCATGGAAGATGTGCGCCAGGACTTCATCGGAACCGTTGCCGAGGAACACCTGGTTGCCCTGTACTCCGTAGTAGCTGGCCACCGCCTGCTTGAGCAGGTCGCTGTTGGGGTCGGGATAGAGACGCAGGTTGTCGTTGAGCTCCGCCTGCATCGCCGCCAGGGCTTTGGGCGAAGGACCGTAGGGGTTTTCGTTGGTGTTGAGCTTGACCAGCTTGGTCAGCTTCGGCTGTTCGCCCGGCACGTAAGGCACCAGGTTCTTGACGAATGGACTCCAGAATTTGCTCATGCTCATTGCCCCTGATCTTGATCGTCGACGATGCGGTATTCGGCGCTGCGGGCGTGGGCAGTCAGCGACTCGCCACGGGCCAGCACCGAAGCCGTCCGGCCTAGCTCGGACGCACCCTGCTCGGAGCAGAAGATGATCGACGAGCGCTTCTGGAAGTCGTACACCCCCAGCGGTGAAGAGAAACGCGCAGTGCCGGAGGTCGGCAGCACGTGGTTCGGACCGGCGCAGTAATCCCCAAGCGCCTCGGAGGTGTGGCGACCCATGAAGATCGCTCCGGCGTGACGAATCTGCGGCAGCCAGGCTTGCGGATCGGCAACGGACAACTCCAGGTGCTCGGGGGCAATACGGTTGGCCACTTCAATCGCCTGCTGCATGTCGCAGACCTTGATCAGCGCGCCGCGGCCGTTGATCGAGGTGTTGATGATTGCCGCACGTTCCATGGTCGGCAGTAGCTTGGCGATGCTGGCTGCCACCTTGTCGAGAAACTCGGCATCCGGGCTGACCAGGATCGCCTGGGCGTCTTCGTCGTGCTCGGCCTGGGAGAACAGGTCCATGGCAATCCAGTCCGGATCGGTCTGGCCGTCGCAGACCACGAGGATCTCCGAAGGACCGGCGATCATGTCGATTCCCACCTGGCCGAACACGTGGCGCTTGGCAGTCGCCACATAGATGTTGCCCGGGCCTACCACCTTGTCCACTTGCGGCACGCTTTCAGTGCCGTAGGCCAGCGCGGCCACGGCCTGGGCGCCGCCGATGGTGAACACTCGGTCGACCCCGGCGATGCAGGCCGCAGCCAGCACCAACTCGTTGATCTCACCGCGCGGGGTCGGCACCACCATCACCACTTCGGTGACACCTGCCACCTTGGCCGGGATTGCGTTCATCAGCACCGACGACGGATAGGAGGCCTTGCCTCCCGGTACGTACAGGCCGGCACGGTCCAGCGGCGTAACCTTCTGCCCCAGCACGGTGCCGTCGGCCTCGGTGTAGGTCCAGGAATCCTGCTTCTGCTTTTCGTGGTAGCTGCGCACCCGGGCGGCAGCCTTTTCCAGGGCTTCGCGCTGAACCACGGTGATCCGCGTCAGGGCCAGTTCCAAGCGCTCACGAGGCAGGATCAGGTCCGCCATGGAGGCCACCTCCAGGCCATCAAAACGCTGGGTGAACTCCACCAGCGCCGCGTCACCGCGCTCGCGCACCGCCTTGATGATGTCCAGCACCCGCTGATTAACCGAGTCATCAGAGACACTTTCCCAGCTCAGCAAATGATCCAGATGCTGGGCGAAATCCGGGTCGGCAGCGTTGAGTCGGCGAATTGCAGTGGGAGCGGTCATAGCGAAGGCCTCATTGATTGGCGAATGCACAAAAGGGCAAGCTTGGTTTTGCAAAACTCAGGCGCCGCAAGACTACCAAGCCATCCGCGTGGGCACCTGAGCATTCTGGCTATGACGCGGATAGATGGGCGCGACTCAAGGCCGCGCATGTGAGTCAGCCGCGGTGTCGCGATTCCACTGCCTTGCGCAGGGTGTCGATCAACGCCTGGATACGGGCGTGCTGCATCTTCATCGATGCCTTGTTGACCACCAGGCGAGAGCTGATGGTGGCAATCAGTTCCTGGGGCTCCAGACCGTTGGCCCGCAGGGTGTTGCCGGTATCGACCACGTCGATGATCTTGTCTGCCAGACCGATCAGCGGCGCCAGCTCCATCGAGCCGTAGAGCTTGATGATATCCACCTGACGGCCCTGCTCGGCATAGTAGCGCTTGGCTACATTGACGAACTTGGTGGCGACCCGCAGACGGCCCTTGGGCTCGACTGCACCAATGGCGCCAGCAGTCATCAGCTTGCACTGGGCAATCTGCAGGTCCAACGGCTCGTACAGGCCCTGGCCGGTGTACTCCATCAGGACGTCCTTGCCGGCCACCCCGAGGTCGGCGGCGCCATGCTCGACATAGGTCGGCACATCGGTGGCGCGCACGATCAACAGGCGAACATCGTCCTGGGTCGTGGGGATGATCAGTTTGCGGCTCTTGTCCGGATTCTCGGTTGGCACGATGCCCGCTTCAGCCAGAAGCGGCAACGTGTCGTCGAGGATACGGCCCTTGGACAGTGCGATGGTCAACATGAGTAACGTAAGTCCTTATGCGGCGACTGATGCCCGGACGCAAACGGCGCCAGACATGCGTCGAGCCTGAAGACAGGCTCGACGTGGAACTGATTCGGCTGTGGGCACCTCCCTGTGCCCCTGAAGCAATTAACCCGGTACGCGGCGGATCTTCGCGCCGAGCATCTGCAGCTTCTCTTCGATGCACTCGTAACCACGGTCGATGTGGTAGATGCGGTCGATCAGGGTATCGCCTTCGGCCATCAGGGCCGAGATCACCAGGCTGGCCGAAGCCCGCAGGTCGGTGGCCATGACTGGCGCGCCCTTGAGGATTTCGGTACCGGTGACGATCGCGGTGTTGCCTTCAACCTGGATCTTGGCGCCCATGCGGTGCAGTTCGTACACGTGCATGAAACGGTTTTCGAAGATGGTCTCGATGACTGCGCCAGTGCCTTCGGCAATCGCATTCAGGGAGATGAACTGCGCCTGCATGTCAGTCGGGAACGCCGGGTATGGCGCAGTACGCACGTTGACCGCCTTGGGGCGCTTGCCGTGCATGTTGAGCTCGATCCAGTCGCTGCCGGTGGTGACTTCAGCACCCGCTTCCTTGAGTTTTTCCAGCACTGCTTCAAGGATGGTCGGATCAGTGTCCTTGACCTTGACCCGACCGCCGGTGACCGCTGCGGCCACCAGGTAGGTGCCGGTTTCGATACGGTCAGGCATGACTTTGTAGATCGCCGGATGCAGGCGCTCGACACCATCGATGGTGATGGTGTCGGTACCGGCACCAGAAATCTTCGCACCCATGGCAATCAGGAAGTTCGCCAGGTCCACGACTTCAGGTTCGCGAGCGGCGTTCTGCAACACGCTGCGGCCCTTGGCCAAGGCAGCGGCCATCATGATGTTCTCGGTACCGGTCACACTCACGGTATCGAAGAAGAAGTTCGCGCCGCGCAGGCCACCCTCAGGCGCCTTGGCCTTGATGTAGCCGCCTTCGACGTCGATTACCGCACCCATGGCTTCCAGGCCGCGGATGTGCAGGTCCACCGGACGCGAGCCGATGGCGCAACCGCCAGGCAGGGCCACTTCAGCTTCGCCGAAACGGGCAACCATCGGTCCCAGTACCAGGATCGAGGCGCGCATGGTTTTCACCAGCTCGTACGGGGCCACCAGGGTCTTGATGGTGCGCGGGTCGATTTCGACGCTGAGTTTCTCGTCGATCACCGGCTCGATGCCCATGCGACCGAACAGCTCGATCATGGTGGTGATGTCGTGCAGGTGCGGCAGGTTGGCCACAGTGACCGGGCCATCGCACAGCAGGGTTGCCGCCAGAATCGGCAGCGCGGAGTTCTTGGCCCCGGAAATACGGATCTCGCCATCAAGGCGAACGCCGCCGGTAATAATCAATTTATCCATAACAGTCTCGACGCCCTTGGGCTCAGGTGCGCTCGGCCCAGGCCGCGCGGCTGAAAAATTTCATAGTGATCGCGTGGATGCTGCCATCGGCAATCCATGGATTCAAATGGGCATAGATGCTTTGCTGACGCTTCACCGGGCTCAAGGCCGACAGTTCGTCGCTAATCACGTTCAGCTGAAAGTTGCAGCCTTCGCCCTCAACTTCTACCTGAGCTTCGGGCAGCTTTCCTTCAAGAAAGCTCTTCACTTCGTTGGCCTGCATGCTCAACCTCAATCGGCGCCCTGTGCGCGCGGGTCGGACATCATACAAAAAAGCCCCGCGCCTGCGAACCCCGCATAGCAGGACTCTGACGGGGGGCTTCTATATAGATGTGGGTTACACGGTTCTGAAGCTAGGGATGGGCGAAGATCTCGGTCACCCCGGAAACCTCGGCGATCTCGCGCATGTCCTCGGGCAGAGCACGAATACTCACCGCCTTGCCGAGACCCTGGGCATCACGGATGAACGCCAGCAACAGGGCAAGACCGACGCTGCTGGACTTTTCCACCGCCGAGCAATCCAGTACCAGCGCCGACGCCGGGCTCGACTTGATCAGCGCCTGGCCCTGCTTGCGCAGGCCCGGGCCGCTGCGGTAGTCCAGCACGCCACTGATCAGCAACTCTCCAGCATCACCAAGGCGTACGGCGGAGTCACTCATTGCGCAGCCTTTTGTGCAGTGCCTTCGGTAGCTTCCTTGGCCTTGGCCACTTCGCCAGCCCAGCCGTCGATGGTCTTGTCCAGATTATTGCCGTTGCGCTGCATGGCATCGGCGAACTGATCACGGAACAGCTTGCCGATATTGATGCCGTTGATGATCACGTTACGCACTTTCCACTCGTCGTTGAGCTTTTCCAGGGTGTAGGACACCGGGTAGATCGCCCCGTTGTTGCCCTTGACCTGCATATCAACGCTGGTACGGGTGCCGCTTTCATCCTTGGCCGGAGAAACCGTGATGCCCTGGTTGTTGTACTCCAGCAAGGCGTTGCCATAGAACTGCATCAGGCTGCGCTTGAAGTTCTCCTGGAAACGCGCCATCTGCTCCGGCGTGGCCTTGCGCGAATACTTGACGGTCATGATGCTGCGGGAGATGCCATCGGCGTCCACCACAGGACCGACAATGCCGTTCAAGGCGTTGTAGAACTCGCTAGGGCTTTGCTTGTACTTCTCTTTATTGGCTGCCAGGTCGGCGAGCAGACGGTGGGTCGTGTCCTGCACCAGATCATGCGCGGAAGGCGTCCCCGCCGCGTTGGCCAACAGCGGCAAGGCCGCCAGCAGCACCAACAGACCACGTCGCAAGGTAGAGATCATCGAAAAACTCCTCATTTGGCGTCTTTGCTAACGGTATTGAGCAGGAATTTACCGATCAGGTCCTCCAGTACCAGCGACGACTGGGTGTCGTGGATGGTTCCACCATCCTTGAGCAAGGCTTCTTCCCCGCCCACGCTGATACCGATGTATTTCTCACCCAACAGGCCAGCAGTCAGGATAGATGCAGTAGAGTCAGTCGGCAGATTATCCACACGTTTTTCCAACTGCATCGTTACCCGGCCAGTGAAGCTGTCACGATCCAGATCGATCGCCGTGACCTTGCCGATGGTCACGCCGGCCATGGTCACTTTAGCCCTGACCGTCAAACCGGCAATATTGTCGAAGTAGGCATAAAGCTTATAAGTATCGGTGCTCGCTGTCGGAGACAAGCCACTGACCCGCAGGGCAAGCAACAGCAAAGCCAAGATGCCAGCCAGCAAGAATAGGCCGACACCGATTTCCAGGGTGCGGTTTTGCATCAGAAATCTCCAAACATCAAGGCGGTCAGAATAAAGTCCAAGCCGAGTACGGCCAACGAGGCATACACCACGGTCTTGGTAGTGGCACGGCTGATCCCCTCTGAGGTGGGCTCACAGTCGTAGCCTTGGAATACGGCGATCCAGGTCACTACAAAGGCAAAAACAATACTTTTGATCACACCGTTGAGCACATCACCGGTGAAGGTCACGCTGTTCTGCATATTCGCCCAGTAGGAGCCGTCATAGACCCCCAGCCAGTCGACAGCCACCCAGGAACCGCCCCAGATCCCCACGACACTGAAGATAATCGCCAGCAAGGGCAGGGAAATGAAACCGGCCCACAGACGTGGCGCAATGATGTACTTGAGCGGATCGACACCGATCATCTCCAGGCTGGAGAGTTGCTCGGTGGACTTCATGTTGCCGATTTCCGCGGTCAACGCCGAACCGGCACGCCCGGCGAACAGCAGCGCAGTGACCACCGGCCCCAACTCCCGCAGCAAGGTCAAGGCAACCATCTGCCCAACCGCCTGCTCCGAACCGTAGCTGGAGAGAATATTGAAGCCCTGCAGCGCCAGCACCATGCCGATGAAGATCCCGGACACGACAATGATCACCAGGGACATCACCCCCACCGAGTGCAACTGCTTGACCAGCAGGCCGAAACTGCCGCCGATGCCGCCACGCCCCAGCAGCGCATGAAACAGGAACAGCGTGGAACGCCCCAGTACCGCCAGGACATCGATGCCCGAGCGACCGAAGAGGCGAACCCTCTCGATTAGCGATATTTTGCGCATCAGCGCTTCCCCAGAAGATCTGCGCGGTAATCCGACGCTGGAAAGTGAAACGGTACCGGGCCGTCGGGATCGCCCTTCATGAACTGACGGATACGTGGATTATCGGAGTCCAGCAGTTCTTCGGGAGTTCCCTGGCCCAGTACCTGGCCATCACCCACTACATAGAGGTAGTCGGCAATGCTCGCGGTTTCTGCAAGATCGTGGGAAACCACAATGCTGGTAATACCCAGGGCATCGTTGAGCAGACGGATCAGGCGCACCAATACGCCCATGGCGATCGGATCCTGACCTACGAAAGGCTCGTCATACATGAGTATCTGCGGATCCAGGGCGATGGCCCGGGCCAGGGCGACCCGGCGCTTCATGCCGCCTGACAACTCGTCGGGCATCAGGTCGATGGCGCCGCGCAGGCCGACTGCCTGCAACTTGAGCAGGACGATGTCACGAATCATCTCGTCCGGCAGTTGGGTGTGCACCCGCAATGGAAAGGCCACGTTCTCGAAGACGTCGAGGTCGGTAAACAGCGCGCCACTCTGGAACAACACGCCCATTTGCTTGCGCGCGTCGAACAGATCGCTGCGCGAGAGGGTCGGCAGGTTCTGGCCGTTGACCCACACTTCACCGCCGCTGGGCCGCAGTTGCATGCCCATCAAGCGCAACAGGGTGGTTTTCCCGCAGCCGGAAGGCCCCATGATCCCGGTGACCTTGCCCCGCGGAATACGAATATCCACGTTATTGAAAATGCTGCGCGTACCGCGCTTGAAGGACAGTCCCTTCAGCTCGACCGCGTAAGCGTTATCGGCACTCATCTAAACTCCTTGCGATGCAGCCTATCACTCGGACGCTTGGCTCCCTGCCGGGAGTACATGCCTCTGGGCAGGCCGAACTGGCGGCGAACTATATCACTGCTGATACGGAGCCCCCAAGGCCGAAGCCGCCACCGTTCAGGTCGACGACAGGCAAAATAGGAGGATTCCTAGCAAGCAGTAGACAAAGGCTGACGAACTTGCGTGAGGGATTTGCTCATTACCGCTATAATCGCCGCCTTTTCATCGGGCTATACGATTTCAGACATGAGCCAATCCAGCGACCTGATTCAATCAGCACAACGCACCATCCGCCTCGAACTTCAGGCAGTAGAAGGCTTGCTGCCCCATATCGACGCAGATTTCGTACGCGCTTGCGAGATGATTCTGGCCAGCAAAGGCCGCGTAGTAGTGGTCGGCATGGGCAAATCCGGGCATGTCGGCAACAAGATCGCCGCCACCCTGGCGAGCACCGGCACCACGGCTTTCTTTGTCCATCCAGCCGAGGCCAGCCACGGCGATATGGGCATGATCACCCGTGACGACGTGATCCTGGCCCTCTCCAACTCCGGCTCCACCAACGAAATCGTCACCCTGCTGCCGCTGATCAAGCGCCTGGGCATCCAGTTGATCAGCCTTACCGGCAACCCAGAGTCCCCGCTGGCCAAGGCCGCCGATGTCAACCTCAACGTCCACGTCGAGCACGAAGCCTGCCCGCTGAACCTGGCGCCAACCTCTTCGACCACTGCCGCCCTGGTGATGGGCGACGCCCTGGCCGTGGCCCTGCTGGAAGCCCGCGGCTTCACCGCCGAAGACTTCGCGTTCTCCCACCCAGGCGGAGCCCTGGGCCGCCGCCTGCTGCTCAAGGTCGAGAATGTCATGCACGAAGGTTCCGACCTGCCACACGTGCAGCGGGGCACCCTGCTCAAGGACGCACTCATGGAGATGACCCGCAAGGGCTTGGGCATGACCGTCATTCTGGAAAACGATGGCCGCCTGGCCGGGATTTTCACCGACGGCGATCTGCGTCGCACCCTGGATCGCGCCATTGATATTCATCACGCCACCATCGACTCGGTCATGACCCCTCATGGCAAGACTGCACGTGCCGATATGCTGGCCGCTGAAGCCCTGAAAATCATGGAAGACCATAAAATCAGCGCCCTGGTGGTGGTGGACAAGGAAGACCGGCCGATCGGCGCCTTGAACATGCACGACCTGTTGCGCGCGGGAGTCATGTAATGAATACCGACCTGCTGCAACGCGGTAAAAACATCAAGCTGGCGATTTTTGACGTCGACGGCGTACTGACCGACGGTCGCCTGTACTTCCTCGAAGACGGCAGCGAGTTCAAGACCTTCAACACCCTAGACGGCCAGGGCATCAAGATGCTCATGGCGGCCGGGGTGCAGACCGCGATCATCAGCGGGCGCAAGACCCCGGTGGTGGAGCGTCGGGCCAAGAACCTGGGGATCCCCCACCTGTATCAGGGCCGCGAAGACAAACTGGTGGTACTGGACGAACTTCTTGCCCAACTCAACCTAAGCTATGAACAGGTCGCCTATCTGGGCGACGACCTGCCCGATCTGCCGGTGA
Source organism: Pseudomonas sp. Fl4BN1 (assembly GCF_009908285.1). Lineage (GTDB taxonomy): Bacteria > Pseudomonadota > Gammaproteobacteria > Pseudomonadales > Pseudomonadaceae > Aquipseudomonas. The sequence goes on along the minus strand of NZ_JAAARM010000028.1, from coordinate 6,069 downwards.
TCCGCCGTGTCGGCCTGGGCATGGCGGTCGCCAACGCAGCGGGTTTTGTTCGTGAACACGCCCACGGCACCACCGTGGCTCGCGGCGGCGAAGGAGCTGCCCGAGAGTTCTGCGAGCTGATCCTGCGCGCCCAGGATCGCCTTGAAGCAGCCAACGCCGCTTACCTATAGAGCCTTCCAATGCTGAGTAAAAAGATTCGCAACATACTGATCTTCGGGACTATCGCCCTGCTGTTTGCAGCGGTCGGTTACTGGAACATCAGCCCTGAACGTTTCCTCGACAAGCCCGTGGTACAGGTCGACGAAAACGCCATCGACTATTACGTGATCAACGCCCGCAGCGTGCAGTATTTGCCCGACGGCAAGCTGCAGTATGAAATGACCTCGGACAAGGTCGAGCACGTCAAGGCCAGCGAAGTGACCCTGCTGACCAAACCGGACCTGCAGATGTACCGCGGCACTACCTTCCCCTGGCATGTCCAGAGCGAGCGCGGCGAAGTCAACCCGGACGGCACTGAAGTCGAATTGATCGATTCGGTACGGGTTTCCCGCACCGACGAAAGAAATCGCAACCTGCTGATCACCACGACCCGCATGACAGTATTCCCGCAGAAGCAATATGCGCAGACCGAGCAAGCCGTTAGAATTGACGGCGCCGGCGGCGTGACTACGGCGAAGGGAATGAAAGCGTATTTGAAAGACGGCAGGATGAACCTGCTATCGAACGTAAGAGGACAGTATGAGGCTCGTTAAAACCCTCCCGATTTTGCTCAGTCTGGGCGCAGCACTGGGAAGCGTGAGCGCCTGGGCTCTGCCGAACGATAGCCAACAGCCAATCCGCATCCAGGCCGACGACGCCCAGCTCGATGACAAGAATGGCGTGGCCACCTACAAGGGCGATGTAATCATCACCCAGGGTTCGATGAAGATCACCGGCAACACCGTGACCATCACCCGGTCAAAAACCGGCGAAATCGACGTGGTGACCTCCGTGGGCAACCTGGCGTATTTCGAGCAACTGCAGAAACAGACCGACCCGAAACCGGTCCAGGCCTACGCCGTGACCATCCAGTACCATGCCCAGCAGAACCGCATCGTACTGATCGACAAGGCCAAGGTTATCAACGACGGCAACACCACCGAAGGCGAGAAAATCGTCTACGACACCGTCAAGCAAGTGGCTAACGCCGGTCGCGCCAATGGCACCTCGGTCACCGCGCCGCGTCCGCGGATCGACATGGTCATCCAGCCGAAAAAGAAAACCGACGAGCAAAAGGCCCAGTAATGGCAACTCTAAAAGCCCAGCACTTGGCCAAGAGCTACAAGAGCCGCCAGGTCGTGCGTGATGTCAGCCTGTCCATCGACAGCGGTCAGATCGTCGGCCTGCTCGGCCCCAACGGTGCCGGCAAGACTACCTGCTTCTACATGATCGTCGGCCTGGTCCAGGCCGATCAGGGCCGCGTCCTGATCGACGACCTGGATGTCAGCCACCAACCGATGCACGGCCGTGCCCGCGCGGGTATCGGCTATCTGCCCCAGGAAGCCTCGATCTTCCGCAAGCTGTCGGTGGCCGACAACATCATGGCCATCCTCGAGACCCGCAAGGAACTCGACAAGGCCGGTCGCCGTCAGGAACTGGAAAGCCTGCTGCAGGAATTCCACATCAATCACATCCGCGACAACCTCGGCATGAGCCTGTCCGGCGGTGAACGCCGCCGAGTGGAAATCGCCCGGGCCCTGGCCACCGCCCCCAAGTTCATCCTTCTGGACGAACCGTTCGCCGGTGTAGACCCGATCTCGGTTGGCGACATCAAGCAGATCATCCACCACCTGAAGGCCAAGGGCATCGGGGTACTGATCACCGACCACAACGTCCGGGAGACCCTGGACATCTGTGAGACCGCCTACATCGTCAACGACGGGCAACTGATCGCCGAAGGCGATGCCGAGACCATCCTGGCCAACGAACTGGTCAAGGAAGTCTACCTGGGCCATGAGTTCCGCCTGTAAGGGCTGAGGTGTTGGGCTGGACGCCAGAGCGCCGGGAACAATAAATCCCTACAAACTTTATTGTTACAGCGCTCTAGGCAAACACTTCAGTTTCAGGCATATAATTTGCTTATGTTTGGCGCTCCGGCGCCCTGTAGTGGATGGCGCATGTGCGCCGGCAAATAAGGTGTTAAGCCCCTGCCATGAAACCATCGCTAGTCCTGAGAATGGGCCAGCAGCTGACGATGACACCGCAGCTGCAACAGGCCATCCGCCTGCTCCAATTGTCGACCCTGGACCTGCAACAGGAAATCCAGGAAGCGCTGGAGTCCAACCCGATGCTCGAACGCCAGGAAGAAGGCGACGACTTCGACAACAGCGATCCTTTGGCCGACAACACCGAGTCCAAGCCCAACACCGAGATCCAGGAACCCTCCTACCAGGAAACCGCCCCTACGGTGGATAACCTCGAGGACGGTGAGTGGAGCGAACGCATCCCCAACGAACTGCCGGTGGATACCGCCTGGGAAGATGTCTACCAGACCAGCGCCAGCAGCCTGCCTAGCAGCGATGATGACGAGTGGGACTTCACTACCCGCACGTCGGCCGGTGAAAGCCTGCAAAGCCACCTGCTCTGGCAACTGAACCTGGCTCCGATGTCGGACACCGACCGCCTGATTGCCGTAACCCTGATCGATTGCATCAACAATCAGGGCTACCTGGACGAAACCCTCGAGGAAATTCTCGAGGCCTTCGATCCCGAACTGGACATTGAGCTGGACGAAATCGAAGCCGTCCTGCACCGCATCCAGCAATTCGAACCGGCCGGTATCGGCGCCCGCAACCTGGGCGAATGCCTGCTGTTGCAATTGCGCCAACTGTCGACGAAAACTCCTTGGCTGAGCGAAGCCCAACGCCTGGTCAGTGACTACATCGACCTGCTGGGCAGCCGCGACTACAGCCAACTGATGCGCCGCATGAAACTCAAGGAGGACGAGCTGCGCCAGGTCATCGAGCTGGTGCAGAGCCTCAACCCGCGTCCAGGCTCACAGATCGAATCCAGCGAAGCCGAATACGTAGTTCCGGACGTCATCGTGCGCAAGGACAACGAGCGCTGGTTGGTGGAGCTGAATCAGGAGTCCGTGCCACGCCTGCGAGTCAATGCCCAGTACGCCGGTTTTGTGCGTCGGGCCGACACCAGCGCCGACAACACCTTCATGCGCAACCAGCTGCAGGAAGCCCGCTGGTTCATCAAGAGCCTGCAGAGCCGCAACGAAACCCTGATGAAAGTGGCCACCCAGATCGTCGAGCACCAGCGCGGCTTTCTCGAGTACGGTGACGAGGCAATGAAGCCGTTGGTGCTGCATGACATCGCCGAAGCGGTGGGTATGCACGAATCGACGATTTCCCGGGTAACCACGCAAAAATTCATGCATACCCCACGGGGCATATATGAGCTGAAATACTTTTTCTCCAGCCACGTCAGCACCTCGGAAGGCGGTGAATGCTCGTCCACCGCGATCCGCGCGATCATCAAAAAACTGGTGGCTGCGGAAAATCAGAAAAAGCCGTTGAGTGACAGCAAGATCGCTGGTTTACTGGAGGCACAAGGCATTCAGGTAGCCCGCCGTACCGTAGCCAAGTATCGCGAATCCCTTGGGATTGCGCCTTCCAGCGAACGGAAGCGGTTGATTTGACCGCAGGGCTGGCCACAGCGTTTCAGGGGCAGGCAACCCAGCCTGCCGCTTTATGCACTGGCAACGAAGGAGAAGCTGTATGCAAGTCAACATCAGTGGACACCAACTCGAAGTGACTGAACCTCTGCGCGCTTACATCGGCGAAAAACTCGACCGGCTGGAGCGGCATTTCGACAAGATAACCAATGTGCAGGTCACCATGGCTGTCGAGAAGTTGAAGCAGAAAATCGAAGCCACCTTGCACATCCACGGTGGGGAGGTCGTCGCCAATGCAGAACATGACGATATGTATGCCGCAATCGACCTGCTCACGGACAAGCTTGACCGTCAACTGAAAAAGCATAAGGAAAAGCACCTCCACCTTCTCCAAGGCACGGGTCGCTAACACTCTCCCCCCATGATCCGACTTGAAAGTATCCTGACCCCCGGCCGTTCCTTGGTGAACGTGCCGGGCGGCAGTAAAAAACGCGCACTCGAACAAATTGCCAACCTGATCAGCCGTGAAGTGCCCGATCTGGAGATGCAGGATGTCTACGAGAGCCTGATCGCCCGTGAAAAACTCGGTTCTACCGGTTTTGGCAACGGCATCGCGATTCCCCACTGCCGCCTCAAAGGCTGCGAGTCCCCCATCAGTGCCCTGATGCACCTGGACGCACCGATCGATTTCGACGCCATCGACGGCGCCCCGGTCGATCTGCTGTTCGTCCTGCTAGTCCCGGAAGCCGCCACCGACGCACACCTGGAACTGCTCCGGCAGATCGCCAGCATGCTCGATCGCAAGGAAGTCCGTGACCGGCTGCGCAGTGCCACCAGCAACGAAGCCTTGTATCAGGTTGTTCTGGACGAGCAAAACGGTCAGTAATCATGCGCTTGATCATCGTCAGCGGCCGTTCCGGCTCAGGTAAAAGCACCGCCCTCGACGTTCTTGAGGATCACGGCTACTACTGCATCGACAACCTTCCAGCCGGCTTGCTGCCCGAGCTGGCCGAACGTGCGTTGATTCACACTGAACTGGCCCAACCGCTGGTGGCGGTATCCATTGACGCACGCAATCTGCCCAGCCACCTGTCGCGCTTCCCCGAGCTGTTGGAAGAAGTGCGCAGTCGGCATATCCAGTGCGATGTGCTCTATCTGGACGCCGATGAAGAAACCTTGCTCAAGCGCTTCTCGGAAACCCGCCGCCGGCATCCCCTGAGCAGCGCCAATCGCTCACTGGCGGAAGCCATCCACGACGAAACCCAGTTACTGGGACCGATCGTCGATCTGGCGGACCTCAAGGTCAACACCACCAATCTGAACCTCTACCAACTGCGGGATACCATCAAGCTGCGGTTGCTGAATCAGCCCGAGCCTGGCACCGCATTCCTGGTGGAGTCCTTCGGTTTCAAACGCGGCATGCCGGTAGACGCCGATCTAGTGTTCGATGTGCGCTGCCTGCCCAACCCGTACTGGAAGCCTGAACTGCGCGCCCAATCCGGATTGGACGCTCCCGTGGCCGAGTACCTGGCCGCCCAGCCTGATGTCGAAGAGATGTTCCAGGACATCTCCAGCTACCTGCTCAAGTGGTTGCCGCGCTTTGCCGCCAGCAACCGCGCCTATGTAACCATTGCCATTGGCTGCACTGGCGGGCACCACCGCTCCGTGTACCTGACTGAGCGTCTCGGCCAGGTCCTGCAAAAATCCCTGAAGAACGTCCAGGTTCGCCACCGCGACCTTAGCTGAAAGGATCTACCCCGCGATGCCAGCTCTGGAAATTGAGATCATCAACAAGCTGGGCCTGCATGCCCGTGCCTCTGCCAAATTTGTCGGTGTGGCCGGGCAGTTTCCCTGTCAGATTCGCGCCGGCAGAACCCCGGAAACCATGGTTGATGGCAAGAGCATCATGGCCATGATGATGCTCGCTGCCGGTAAGGGCACCAAAATCCACCTGAAAACCGAGGGTGAGCAAGAGCAAGAGGCACTGGATGCTCTGGTGAAACTGATCAACAACTACTTCGACGAAGGCGAGTAGCCCTCGCTGGGCCACTCGCATGCGGCACTCAGGCGAGCGCCGTGTCCATCACCATCATCAGACAAAAGCCGATACACAAGCCGAGGCTGGCGAGCTTTTCGTGACCATTGCGCCGGGACTCGGGGATCACTTCATGAGTCACCACCAACAGCATGGCACCAGCCGCCAGGGCCAGCCCCAAAGGCAAAAGCACCTCTGCCAAACTGACCAGCCAGGCGCAGAGCAAGGCAAAGACCGGCTCTACCAAGCCTGAAGCCGCACCGATCAGGAACGCCTTGACCCGCGACATCCCCGCCCCCGCCAGCACCAGGGCAATTACCAGCCCTTCCGGCACGTCCTGCAGGGCAATCCCCATGGCCAGGCTGTCCGCTTC
>NZ_JAAARM010000027.1 GCF_009908285.1 Pseudomonas sp. Fl4BN1 | reverse complement strand
GCAAATCCCCCACCCCCAACTGAAAAACCCGCCAATCCCGCCTGATCTATCGCCGCCAGCGATCAACCCAGCGGCTGCATATCGCCCTTTGGAATGACCACTCAAAGGCTCTGCAACAACCCTTTCCCAAGCGTGAATCCACCTGTCGGAAACCCCTTAAATCAATGTGCCATTAGCCTTCCATTTCCAACCGCGCTGCTTAACTGCAAAGGCTGCTGAACACAGCAGCCCCCTCAACACCCATGGAAGGCACACGCCATGAGCAACGCATCTCAACACACGATTCCACCCTACGGGGTGGCCATTCAGTCGGCGATCTCCGAAGGCAAACTGCCACAGATGAAAGCCCTGCTGGCCACGCGCGATCCGAAAAAATCCGAAGCCAAGGATCTGCGCAGCGCCTACGAACAGCTGGCCAAGGAAGTCGCCCGCCTGGAACACCACTAATCGCTGTTCCCCTGTCACGAATGGAGGCAAAGCAAATGTCCGGTTCCAACTCGCACGCCGAAGGCCTGTTCCCCCTGAGCTACCGCATCGGTACGTCCCAGCCCGGGGCCCCAGCCCTGATCCTCAACCTGCTGGTGTACTCCCCGGAGCACAGCGTACGCGGCACCTCATCGATCACCCAGGCAGTCAACCCACCCCTGGACCTGCACAGTGATGTCTGGGGCCAGTACACCTACATGACAGTCATGTCCCCCACGTCCAGCAAGATCCTCATCACCGCCCAGGGCAATCAGGGCGGACCTGGTTCCAACTCCATCATCAACTTCAAGCTGCACCTGGTGGTCGGCGACAACTGGAAGGAAGGCATCGCCAACTACCAGTACTTCAACGGCCACAGCTGGGTTTCAGTGAACCAGGTGCCGGCTCATCTGCAGGAAACCGTGCAGTCCAGCACGCTGTCGACGCCAGACCTGCAAGGCAGGAACAGCGCCGTACAGACCACCAGCGCCGCGCTGTATGGCGGGCCGATTCACGGGGCCATCGCCAGCGGCGACCTGGCGCAGATGAAAAGCCTGCATCGGGTAGCCACCCAGCAGCTGGAACAACTGCCGCTGATCCGCACGGCACTGGATTCGGCCAAGGCCGAGATCAGCCGGCAGGAACGACGCTGATACCGGTGGTCCAGCGAACCTGATGTCTTCCATAGATAAGGAGTTGCAGCATGACAATTGGACTGTTCCACACCCGTATCATCGTCGCCAACCCGGTCATCGGGGCCCCCGTACTGACCCTCGACTTGCTGGTCGACACACCGAAGAAACGCGTCAGCGGCGTCGCCCGGATCACCCAGAGCACCTCGCCACCGGTGCACTTCCACGCGGATGTCTGGGGCGACTATTCCCAGGTCAAACTGGACCCTTCCAGCGAGGGACACATCATCCTCAACCTCGCGGGCAACCCCGTTGGCCCCACCAGCCACATCGTCGAGACCTTTCATCTGCAGGGCATCCTCGGCCTCGACTGGGCCAGCGGCTTTGCCAGCTATCGGTATCAGTACCTGGGCCACTGGCATGTGGTGCAACACGCCGCCGTGAGCCAGGCACCGGTGGACCAGCAGTCCGCCGAGCGAGCCCCTCAGGCCAACCAGCCGAACCTGCATCCCCATCCGCTGTATGCCGTGGCGTTGCAGGAAGCCCAGAGCAGCGGCGATCTGGCGCGGCTCAAGGCCTTGGTGGCCCAAGGCGAAAAACAACTGGCCAACAGTGAAAACCTGAGCCAGGCGGTGCAGCAGTTGCAGGCAGAAATCAGCCGCCTGGAACGGCGCTGAGTCCAGGCACTCGGGGCCGGTCGATCATCGCCGGCCCCGGGTCCCGCTGTACCTATCGCGCCATTGCCGCTCAAGGAAGGCGCGCCTATTTCGATGGGTTGGTGCCGCGTACCGCTGGGTACGCAAGGATCTTTCATGTCAGACCGTCTCCCCGCCCGCTACCTCAGCGAAACCGACCTCAAGCGCTATGTGCCGGTGCACGTGGTCTGGGAAATCACCCTCGCCTGCGACCTCAAGTGCCTGCATTGCGGCTCCCGCGCCGGGCATCGACGTCCCGGTGAACTGAGCACCCAGGAATGCCTCTCGGTGATCGATTCCATCGCCGCCCTGGGCACCCGGGAAGTCACCCTGATCGGTGGCGAAGCCTATTTGCGCAAGGACTGGACCCGACTGATCCAGGCCATCCACGACCACGGCATGTACGTAGCGATCCAGACCGGCGGGCGCAACCTGACCCCGGCCAAGATGCAAGCCGCGGTGGACGCCGGGCTCGACGGTGTCGGCGTGTCCCTGGACGGCCTGGCGCCGCTGCATGACGCGGTGCGCAACGTCCCCGGCTCCTTCGACAAAGCCCTGGACACCCTGCGCCGGGCCAACCAGGCGGGGCTCAAGGTCAGCGTCAACACGCAGATCGGCGCCGCCACCCTGCCCGACCTGCCGGCCCTGATGGACTTGATCATCGACGCCGGCGCCCGCCACTGGCAGATCCAGTTGACGGTGGCCATGGGCAACGCCGTGGATCACCCCGAACTGCTGATGCAGCCCTATCAACTGCTGGAAGTGATGCCGCTGCTGGCGCGCCTGTACCGCGAAGGCAACGAGCGCGGGCTGCTGATGAACATCGGCAACAACATCGGCTACTACGGCCCCTACGAGCACATGTGGCGCGGCTTTGGCGACGACCGCGTGCACTGGAGCGGCTGCGCCGCCGGGCAAACGGTGCTGGCCCTGGAGGCCGACGGCACGGTCAAGGGCTGCCCGTCCCTGGCCACCGTGGGTTTCTCCGGCGGCAACGTGCGCAACATGAGCCTGCACGACATCTGGCACTACAGCGAAGGCATCCATTTCGGCCGCCTGCGCTCGGTGGATGACCTCTGGGGCTACTGCCGTACCTGCTATTACAACGACGTCTGCCGCGGCGGCTGCACCTGGACCTCGCACTCGTTGCTGGGCAAGCCGGGGAACAATCCCTACTGCCATTACCGGACCCTGGACCTGCAGAAAAAGGGCCTGCGCGAACGCATCGTCAAGCTTGAAGAGGCCGGCCCGGCGTCCTTCTCCGTGGGCCGCTTCGACCTGATCACCGAACGCATCGACACCGGTGAAGCGGTGTCCAGCGTCAGTGACAGCGGCCAGGTGATCAAGCTGGCCTGGGTCAACCAGGGCCACGCCTCCCCCGCCGAAGGCCGTATCCCGCCGCGCCTGGCCCTGTGCCGCAGTTGCCTGGAGTACATCCATGCCCATGAGAGCACCTGCCCGCACTGCAGCGCCGACGTCGCCGCAGCCGAAGCCCGGCACCAGGAGGACCGGCTGCGCCAGCAATCGCTGATCAACACCCTGCACCACCTGCTCGGCTTGCCCCAGGACCAGCCGCACCTGTAGTCGCGCCCTACCCCAGCCGCGCCACAGGTTCGGTGCGGCTGGGTCTAAGCGTTGTTCAGGTCATGGAAAAAGCGTCTAAGAAACCCCTCCCGCTCAAGGCTGATTGGGGCTTTGCTATGGACAGTCTTCCGGCGGGCCCTGGCGCCCGCCGGTTGTTCCTGGGCAATGCCCGACCTGATGCCTGCACGCGGGAGTACAGCATGAAAATCAACCCCTACCTGATCTTCAACGGCGACTGCAAAGCTGCCTTCACCTTCTATGCCCAGTGCCTGCAGGGCCAGATCGAAATGCTCATGAGCTTCGGCGAAAGCCCGGCCCGGGAGCAGATTCCCGCCCACTGCCATGACCGGGTGATGCACACCCGGCTGAGCGTCGGCGACCAGGTAATCATGGGCTCGGACACCACCCCGGACCGTCCTACTCAAGGCTTTCACGGTTGCTCGGTGTCGCTGAACGTCAGCAGCGCCAGCGAGGCCGAACGGGTGTTCGCCGCCCTGGCGGACCAGGGCAGCATTCAGATGCCCCTGGAAGCGACCTTCTGGGCCGAGCGTTTCGGCATGCTGGTGGATCGTTTCGGCGTGCCGTGGATGGTCAACTGCGAAAAAACCCAATAATCAACCGCGCCTCGGGCAACCCACCGGGGCTTCACTGCCGGGTGCTCCGCAACGGAGCACCGCGCTGATTCCATTGCGAACAGCAGATTTTTCGGCACTTCATCAAACCGCCACCAGAACCCTGTACTAGGATACGAGGCGACCCTTTGTCGATCTGCGTAAATTGGAGGTAAATCAACACCCACCCAAACTCGTTGCTATAAAGACAGTCCTTCCACACCTTCACATTCATGGATGAAATGATGAACTCACAAGTACTGTTTCCACACATTGGCAAGGTCATCGCCAGCACCGGCAGCCGCAGCTTTCCGCGCATGCTGCACGACCTGATACTCACCCAAGTGGCGGTGGATGCCACCCATATCACCCAACTGCGGGTGAACCCGGAACACCCAGTGAGCAGCACTGGCCAGACACAGATGCAGACCCGGCATCCGCTGTACAGCGATGTCCACAACGGTGACGATCCGCTGCTGCGTGCGGCCTTTCCCGAGCCCTGCGCCGCGCCGCTACCCCGCTCTCGTCGAGACAGCGAGGACCCCGCGCAATTGCACCTGACCGGCCGCAAGGACTCCTACCACTACGTGCTCTCGGTGTACCGCAGCAGCCAGGCGCAAAGCTTTTCCCCCCAGGAACGCCTGCTGCTCGAAGACATCTCGCCACTGCTGCTGCCGATGGTGGAGAAACACATCAGCGCCCTGCAACCGCGCGGCGACTCGCCGGAACAGGAATGCGCCGCCATCGAGGGCCTGGAAACCCTGCGCCTGCGCTTTGCCGACCGCTTGGCGCAGTCCGGGTTGCGCCTGTCCAACCGCGAGATGGAAGTGTGTGTCGGGCTGCTGGCCGGACGCACTGCGCCGCAGCTGGCCGAGCAGTTCGAGCTCAAGGTCAACACCGTGGAGAGCTACCTGAAACGCGCCGCGATCAAGCTCGGCATCAGTGGCCGGCATTCGCTGCTGCGCTGGATGTATTCCCCGCAAGAGGCCTCGGACACCCCGGCCGGCAACTTGCCGACCTGATGCCCTGCGCGGCGCTCAAGCACTAACCCCTACCCCGCCGGCCCTCAGTGCCGGCGGTCTGCTTCTGCTCATGGCTTTCTGTCCGGGCTCAATCCCGGGCCAGGGCTTCGATCGGGTCCAGTCGCGCGGCATTGCGCGCCGGCACAAAACCGAAGACGATGCCGATCAGGGTCGAACAGGCGAACGCAGTGATGATCGAGCCCATGGAAAACACCATTTCCCACTCCTTGATAAACAAGGTGAACAGGTAGCCGATGCTGAAGGACAGGGCGATGCCGATGGCCCCGCCGATCAGGCAGACCATCACCGCCTCGACCAGGAACTGCTGGCGGATGTCCGACTGCCGCGCCCCCACCGCCATGCGGATGCCGATCTCCCGGGTGCGTTCGGTGACCGACACCAGCATGATGTTCATCACCCCGATGCCGCCCACCACCAGGGAAATCACCGCGATCAGCGACAGCAGCAGGGCCAGCGAACGGCTGGTGCGCTGCACCGTCTGCATGATGCTGTCGAGGTTGTTGGTGAAGAAGTCCTTGGTGCCGTGGCGCTGCGTCATCAGTTTCTGCACGTGCTCTTCCACCACCTTGCTCGGCTGGCCGTCCTTGATCCGCACGCTGATGCTGTCCAGGTGACGCTGGCCGAGCACCCGCCCGGCGGCGGTTTCATAGGGCAGCCAGACGTTCAGCAGGTTGCTGGCGGCGAACATGTTCTTGTTCTCCCGGGTCACGCCGATCACCGTGCACGGCAGGTTGCCCACCAGAATCACCTGCCCCAGGGGGTCGACGTCCGGGCCGAACAGGCGGTTGCGGGTGTTGTGGTCGATCACCACCACCTGGGCCTGGCGCCGGGCATCGTTCTCGCTGAAGGCAATACCGGCCGCCAGCTTGATGTCGCGCACCTGGAAGTACAGGTGGCTGACGCCGTTGACCGTGGCATTGAGGTCGATGTTGCCGTAGCGCAGCAACAGGTTGCGGCCGACCATCGGCGTGGCGCTGTCGACGTAGTACAGCTGGTTCAGGGCTACCACGTCGGCGGGCATCAGGGTCTGGATCACCGCGGCCCGGCTGTCGCCGAAACTGGCCCCGGGAAAGATGTCGATGGTGTTGCTGCCAATGGCCTGGATGTCCTTGAGCACGTAGCGCTTGGCGCCCTCGCCGATGGCCACGATGGACACCACCGAGGTGATGCCGATGACAATCCCGAGCATGGTCAGCAAGGTGCGCATGCGGTGGGAAATCAGCGCCACCCAGGCCATCACGAAGGCTTCCTTGAACAACCCCAGGCTGGCCACCAGGCGTCGTGCACCAGCAGGCCTCGGGGTCACTGGTGGCTCGCTCGGAGCCTCGTCGGCGGGGCGCTGGTTGGCCCGGTCACTGACGATCTCGCCGTCGCGCACTTCGATGATGCGCTCGGCGTTGGCCGCCACCTTGGGGTCGTGGGTGACGATGATCACCGTGTGCCCGGCGGCGTGCAGTTCCTGGAGGATGCGCATCACCTCCTTGCCGCTGCTGGTGTCCAGGGCCCCGGTGGGTTCGTCGGCGAGGATCACCTCGCCACCGTTCATCAGCGCCCGGGCGATGCTCACCCGCTGCTGCTGGCCGCCGGACAGCTGGTTGGGCCGATGGTCCAGGTGCCCGGACAGGCCCAGGCGCGCCAGCAGCTCCCGGGCCCGCTGGTGACGCTTGCTCTCCGGGGTGCCGGCATAGATCGCCGGCATCTCGACGTTGTGCATGGCGTTCAGGTGCGGCAGCAAGTGATAGCGCTGGAAGATGAAGCCGAAATAATCCCGGCGCAGTTCCGCCAGGGCCTGATCGTCGAGGTCACGGGTTTCCCGGCCGTTGACCTGGTAGCTGCCGGCGGTGGCGTAGTCGAGGCAGCCGAGGATGTTCATCAGGGTCGACTTGCCTGAACCCGAGGCCCCGGTGATCGCCACCATTTCCCCGGCCTGGATGCTCAGATTGATGTTTTTCAGGGCCAGGAACTCGCGGTCCCCGGCGGTGAAGCTGCGGCTGATGCCAGTGAGCTGCAACAGGGGCTGGCTCATGCTCAGGCCCCTGCCGTGCCGGGCGCCGGATCACCGATCACCACCTTGTCGCCCTCCACCAGGCCGTCCTTGATCTGCACCTTGACGTTGTTGTTGATCCCGGTGCTGACGTTGCGCGCCTGGGCATGGCCCTTGGCGTCCAGCACCCGCACCGCGAAGCTGCCGTCGGCATTGCGCGGGCCGAGGGCGGCCACCGGCACCATCAGCACGTCCTTGGCAGTATCGAGGACGATTCGCACCTGGGCGGTCATGGCAATGCGCAGCCGATGGTCCGGATTGGGCACATCGAACAGCGCGTTGTAGAACACCGCAGTGTTCTGCTTGGGGGTGCCGGCGGTCTGGGTTTCGAGAAAGTTCTGCGGCGCCGGCTCGGTGCCGCGCAGCTGGGCGTAGTAGCGCTTCTCGGCCTCGCCGAGGATGGTGAAATACACCTGCTGGCCGGGGGCGATGTGGATCACGTCGGCTTCCGAGACCTGGGCCTTGACGGTCATGGTGTCCAGGTCCGCCAGCTTCAGCAGGATCGGCGCCAGCTGATTGGCGATCACTGTCTGGCCTTCCTGGGTCACCACCCCCACCACGTCGCCGTCGATCGGCGCGATGATGCGGGTGTAGGCCAGGTTGACCTTGGCGGTGTCGATCTGGATGTGCGCGCTCTTGATCTGCGCATCCAGGGACAACAGGTTGGCCCGCTGCACCCCATAGTTGGACTCGGCGGTTTCAAAGTCCTGCTGGGAAATCGACGCGTCCGACTGCAGGTCGCGGTAGCGCTCGTAGATCGCCTTGGTTTCCTTGAGCTGGGCGGCGGTGGCCTGGCGCTTGGCTTGCAGGTTCTCCTCATCCACCTGGGCCTGGCGCAGGGTGTTCTGCAACACCAGGGGATCGATTTCCGCCAGCCACTGGCCCTTTTTCACCTTGTCGCCGACCTTGACCTTGAGCGACTTCAATTGCCCCGACACCTGGGCACCGACGTCCACCTGCTTGATGCCCTCCAACAGGCCTGCGGCCAGGACCGCGTTCTCGATATCCCCTCGTTCGACCTTGGCGGTCAGGTACAGCGGCGGCTCTGCCGGGGCCTGCACCGTATAGAAAATCAATCCGGCCACAACCACCAGCAACAGCCCCATACCGATTTTGCGAAACTTCGACTTTTCCATAGATGACCACAAGTCCGTTGAGAGCGGGCTCCACCGGCCAGCGGCGAGCCCCCTTGCAGAACACCGTGCTGCCGTAGTGAGCGGTGTTCCAGATGAGTGAAATCTGTTGTTCAGCCAACGGCGGGCACCCTGCCCGCCGCCGTGCCGGCTGCGCCGCAACTCATGACACGACCTCCCCCCGGGCCAGCGACAGACCGTCGTGCCACCAGGCTGCCAAGTGGTAGACGTTGGGCGCCTTGAGCAGGCTGAAGTGGTTGCCCGGGCCGTACCAGACTTGCAGGTCCGTCCCTTGCCGACGCCAACCGTGGATCATTGCCTGCTGCTCGCGGCGATTGCCGGCAGCGTCCAGGCTCGGGTCGTCCGCCAGCACCAGCCGCACCGGGCCCTGGTAGCTTCGCTGCGGCTGGTAACGGGTGCGCAGCGCGGTGGCGAAGGTCCGCGCCGGGCCGTGCAGTGCCCGAGGGTCGGCGCGCCGAGACAGCAGGCCGACCCGCACCATGCCGGCGTGCAGCAGCTGCATCTGCATGCTGTGGTCCTCGGCGGCAAACAGCTCGGGGTCGATGCCCATGCTCTGGCCCGACGCCAGCTGCATGGACTCGATCAGCCGCCACAAGGCCGCCGAGGTGGTGTAGGGCCGTCCCACCACGCCATTGCCCCCCGGGGCTTCGCTATCGATCAGGGTCAGGGAGGCCACCTCGCGGCCGGCGGCCTGCAGCATCCCGGCCATCTCGAACGCCACCCAGCCACCGAAGGAATGGCCGATCAGATGCAACGGCCCTGCCGGATACTCCGCCTCGATAGCCTGCAGGTAATGCTCGGCCGCCACCTCCACCTGGCCGTGGGGCACGCCGTGGCCGTCCAGGCCCCGGGCCTGCAGCCCGAGAATCGGCCAATCCGCCCCCAGGGCCTCGGTCAGGCCGATAAAACCGGTGACGCTGTCGCCGGCCCCCGGCACACAGAAGATCGGCGTCTGCCCGGCGTTGCCGCTCTGGATCCGCAGCAACGGCTGATGCGCTGCCTGGCTGGCCAGCACCCTGCTGCGGGCAGCCTGAGCCTGGGCGATGGCGCGGCTCATGGCCTGGCCGAGGTCACGGATGTGCGGCGCCTTCATCATGCTCAGGTGATCCCCGGGCACGCTGACACAGTGCAGGCGTTCCGCGCCCAGCACCTCGCCCCAGCCCAGGGTCGGACTGCGCCGGGACAGCTCGGTGGGCCGCTCGGCGGCGCAGAACAGATGCACCGGCATGGCCAGTGGATGCAGGCAGTAGTGGGCCAGCGCGTGACCGTGGGCCACCTCGCGATCCAGGTAGTGCCACAGCGCCTCGGGCGCGGCCGCCGCCAGTTGTTCAAACAGCAGGCCCTGCTCCCGGCAGTGTTGCAGCAGGCCGGCAAAGTCGACGCTGTCGAGGTCCTGGCGCAGTTGTTCCAGGGCCTTCAGCGGCTGCACTCCAGCGGCGCCCTGGGCGCTCCAGAAGGCATGGCATTGCAACAGCAGGTGCTGCTTCTGGGCATGGGCCCCGGACCAGCGCGCCTTGCCCTGGTCGGTCAGGCGCGGCACATAGCTGTCGATCAAACCGAGGAATTCCACCTCCTGGTCCAGCCCCAGCAACTGCTGGGCGATCTCATAGGCCAGCACCCCACCGAAGGACCAGCCGGCCAGGCGATATGGCCCTTGCGGCTGTACCCCGCGCAGCACTTCCAGCAAGCGCGTGGCCAGGCACTCCAGGGTGCGCAACTGCGGCTGCCCGATGGCCACGCCCGGCAGGCCGTAGATCGGGAAGTCCCCCTCCAGGTGTTGCCCCAGCGCCGGGAAGTACACATCCAGCCCGGTGAATTCATGCACCAGGAACAGCGGCGGCTGGGTGCCGCCGCTGCGCACCGGAATCAGCTCCAGCGCCCGCTCCGGTGCCGCTGTGCGCTCACTCAGCAAGCGCGCCATGGCGGCCACGCTGGCGTGCTGGAACAACTCCGCCAGGCTCACGACGAACCCGGCCTGCTGCAGCCGGTTGACCAGTTGGATCGCCAGCAGCGAGTGCCCGCCGCGCTCGAAGAAATGCTCGTGGCGCCCCACCTGCGCAAGCTTCAGGACTTCGGCCCAGTGCTGCGCCAGGGTCTGCTCCAGGGCATTCTCCGGGGCTTCGAAGGCCGCAGTGATCTGCGCCTCCTGGGTCGGCAACGGCAGGGCCTTGCGGTCCAGCTTGCCGTTGTTGGTCAGGGGCAATGCCTGCAATTGCACATAGGCCAGGGGCACCATGTACTCCGGCAACTGGGCTTGCAGATGGCCGCGTAACTGCTCGATGGCCGGCGGCGCCAGGTCCGGGTGTACGGTGTAGTAGGCCACCAGGTGCTTGTCCCCGGGCGCGTCTTCACGCACCAGGACCACCGCGTCGCGCAACCCGGGGAAGCTCGCCAGGCGTGCTTCGATTTCCCCCGGCTCGATGCGGAAACCACGGATCTTCACCTGCTCGTCATTGCGCCCGATGCATTCCAGCAGGCCGTTTTCCAACCAACGGCCGAGGTCGCCGGTGCGGTACATCAAGGCCTCGGGTTCAGCGCTGAACGGGTCGGCAAGGAACTTCTCGGCCGTCAGTTCGGGGCGCTTCAGGTAACCCTTGGCCACGCCCTGGCCGCCGATGTAGAGCTCCCCCACCACGCCGATGGGCAGCAGTTGGCCCTGGGCGTCCAGGACATACACGCAGGTATTGGACAGCGGCCGGCCAATCGGCACGCTGTCGGCCGCCGCGGCCAGTTCCCGGGGTTCATGGGTGACCGCGAAGGTGGTGGTTTCCGTCGGCCCGTAGCCATTCACCAGGCGCAGATACGGGGCCTGTGCCTGCATCCGCCGGAACGCGCTCGGGTCGGCCCGCTCGCCACCGCAAAGGAGCATCCGCAAGCCTTTGAGGGCCTGGGGAATCAGTTGCACATACTGGTTGAACAGGCTGGTGGTGAGGAACAGCAGCGTGGCCCCGGAAGTCGTCAGCAGGTGGCCGAAGGCCTCGGGGTCGAGCAGGGTCGCATGGTCCACCACGACGACCCGGCCACCGTTGAGCAACGGCCCCCAGACATCCATGGTGCTGGCGTCGAAGGCCGGATTGGAGGCAAAGGCGACCCGGTCCGCAGGGTTGAAGTCGGCGTAGCCGTTGTTGATCACCAGCCGGGTGATGGCCCGGTGCGGCACCAGCACGCCCTTGGGCATACCGGTGGAACCCGAGGTGTACATGATGTAGGCCACCGCCTCGGACGACTGTGCAAGGCCCGGGTTGTGGCCCGGCAACCGGTCGAGCCGCAGCCGGTCCAGATCGACCCGCGTGGCCGCGACGTCCAGCGGCTGTCCACGGTGGCTGAGCACGACCACCGCCTGACAGTCCTCGACCATGAAGCTCAGGCGCTCGGCCGGCGCGTTGATGTCCAGCGGCACATAGGCCGCGGCACACTTGCAGATGGCCAACTGGCCCAGCAGCAGGTCCAGGGAGCGTGGCAACAACAGCGCCACAGTGTCCCCAGGCTGCACGCCGAGCCCCAGCAGGTGATGGGCCAGCTGGTTGGCCCGGGTATTGAGCTGGGCGTAGCTCAGCGCCTGCTCGCCATGCACCGCGGCCACTTGCTGCGGATGCGCCAGCACCTGCTCCTCGAAGCGCTGCTGCAGGGTCTGCTGGCGTGGGTAGTCGCGCGCGGTGGCGTTGAAGGTCACCAGCAGCTGTTGGCGCTCGGCCGCCGGCAGCACCGGGACTTGCCCAATGGCCCGCTGCGGATCCTGCTCCAGCGCCAGCAACAGGTTCTCCAGGGTGCAGTGCAGGTAATCGCAAATGCGTCGGGCATCGATCCCGGCGGCCACGGCGGTGAGCATGAAGCCGTCCCCCAGGTCGTCGATGCTCAGGGTCAGCGGGTAGTTGCTGCGCTCCTCGGCGTTGAGCAATTGCATGCCCGCCCAGGCCTCGCCTGCCGCCGCGGAATGGGCTGCCGACGGCGCGCTGTGGCGGTAGTTGAGCAGGCTGCTGAACAGCGGCGTGCCCGGTTCCACTGCGCTGCAACGTTGCACCAGGGCCAGGGGCGCCTGTTCATGACCGAGCAACTGCGCCAGGCGTTCATGGGTGGCCAGCAGGGCCTCGCGTACCGATAGCGGGCCCAGGTCGACCCGTAGCGGCAAGGTGTTGATGAACACCCCCAGGGCCCGCTCGGCGCCCTCGCCGCCCTGCATCCTTCCCAGCAGCACGGTGCCGAACACCACCTGCTGCTGCGCCGCCAGGCTGCCCAGGACCCGGCCCCAGGCCAGGTGCATCAGGCTCGCGGCGCTGACCCCCAGTTGCCGCGCCTGCAAGCGCAGGCGCCGGCTCAGCAGGCGGTCCAGGGGCTGGCGCGCTTCGCTGAGTTCGGCGCTGCCCCCCGGCACTTCCTGCAGGCCCAGGGGCAGGGTCGGCTGATCAATGTCGCCGAGCATCTGGCGGAAGAAGGCTTCGTGCTCCGCCTCGCCGATCCCCAGGCGCGCCTGGGCCACGTAGTTGCGGTACGGCACCGCGTCCCCCAGGCGCTGGTGCTGGCCAAGAAGGAAGGCCTGCAGTTCGTGCTGCAGCACCTCCAGGGCCACGTGGTCCATCACCAGGTGATGGAACAGCAACAGCGCCACCAGCCGCTGGTTGACCGGGTCCCGAGCGTACACCAGCCGCAGCAGGGGCGCCTGGGCGATGTCCAGGCGGTAGCGGCGGCTGTCGAAGCGCGCCTGCAACTGGCCCAGGATGTCACCTTGGTCAGCGTTCAGGGCGATCTCCTCGGCCGCCAGCGGCGCCTTGCGCCAGACCACTTGCAGCGGCTCTTCGAGGCCTTCCCAGAGCACCGCACTGCGCAGGATGTCGTTGCGTTCGATCACCCCCTGCAAGGCTCGGGCAAACGCTTGCAGGCGCTCGCTGCTGTCAAAGGCGAACTGCGCCTGCAGCACATAGGGATCACCCTGGCTTGCCGCCAAATGGTGATAGAGGATCCCGGCCTGCAGAGGCGCCAGCGGGTAGATGTCCTGGACATTCGCGGTGCCGCCGGGAACCGTGGCCACCACCCGGTCGATGGCCGCCTGGTCCAGCGCCAGCAACGGCAGCATCGGCGGGGTGATGCGTGGGCAATCGCGGAAGATCAGGTTGGCCGGCACCGCCACTTCCCGGCCCCGACCCACGGCCGCGGCCAGGGCTGCCAGGGTCGGCTGGCCGAACAGCACCCGCACATCCGCCGACAGCCCGGCCCGGCGCATGCGACCAATCAGGCTCACCGCCAGCAGCGAATGCCCGCCGAGTTCGAAGAAGTGATCGTGGCGCCCGACTCGCTCGACCTTGAGCAGCTCGGCCCAGAGCTGCGCCAGGAGGATTTCCACCTCGCCGACCGGCGCCTGGTACTCGCGCACCGTGGCCGCGGCCAGCCCCGGGGCCGGCAGCGCCTTGCGCTCCAGCTTGCCGTTGGGGCTCAGGGGCAAGGCCTCCAGGTGCACGAACAGCGCCGGCACCATGTAGTCCGGCAGGTGCTCCAGCAGCGCCAGCCGCAGTTGCTCCACCGCCAGAGTCGGGTGCCCGTCGCCAGTGGTGTAGTAGGCCACCAGGCGCTGATCGCCGGGCACGTCTTCGCGGGCCAGCACCACCGCCTCCTTGACCCCGGCCAACTGGGTCAGGCGGGCCTGGATTTCCCCCAGTTCGATGCGCAGGCCACGGATCTTCACCTGATCGTCATTGCGCCCCAGGTACTCGATGGTGCCGTCGACGAGGTAGCGCCCGAGGTCGCCGGTGCGGTACATCCGCGCCCCGGACACAGGGCTGAACGGGTCCTTGAGGAAGCGTTCGGCGGTCAGTTGCTCGCGGTTCAGGTAACCCCGGGCCACTTGCACCCCGCCGATGTACAGCTCGCCCACCACGCCCCGGGGCACCGGCTGCATCTGGCCGTCCAGCAGGTACATCCGGGTGTTGGCGATCGGCTTGCCGATCGGCGTGTTGTCCGCGGTCTGCGCCAGCGGGCCGGCGCAATCCCAGGCGGTGACGTCCACCGCGGCTTCGGTGGGGCCGTAGAGGTTGTGCAGCGCGGTGCTCGGCAGTTGCTGCTTGAAGCGTCGCACCAGGCTACCCGGCAGCGCCTCGCCGCTGCACATCACCTGGCGCAGGCCGGCGCAGTCACGGGTATCGCCATAGGCCAGGAACACGTCGAGCATCGACGGCACGAAGTGCAAGGTCGTGATGCCTTCGCGCCGGATCAGCTCACGCAGATAGGCCGGGTCCTTGTGCCCGTCCGGGCGCGCCATCACCAGCCGCGCGCCGGTGAACAGCGGCCAGAAGAACTCCCACACCGACACGTCGAAGCTGAACGGGGTCTTCTGCAACACTGCGTCGGCGGCCGTCAGCCGGTACTGCTCCTGCATCCACAGCAAGCGGTTGACCACCGCCCGGTGTTCGTTCATCACGCCTTTGGGCTGGCCGGTGGAACCGGAGGTGTAGATCACGTAGGCCAGGTGACTCGGGCTCAGCTCGGCGAGCTGCGGATTGACCCGTGGCTGGTGATTCCAGAGCGGTTGCTCGAGGTCCACCAAAGGCAGCGTCAGCGAACCCAGCAGCTCGCGGCTAGCGCCCTGGACCAGCACTGCCAGGGGTGCGCTGTCCTGCAACATGTAGGCGATGCGTTCCCGCGGATAGGCCGGGTCGATGGGCACGTAGGCGCCGCCGGCCTTGAGGATCGCCAGCAGGCCGAGCACCATCGGCAACCCGCGCTCGACGCAGATCGCCACCCGGTTGTCCGGGCCCACCCCCAATTGCCGCAGGTGCCCGGCCAGTTGGTTGGCCTGTTGATTGAGTTCGCGGTAACTCAGTTGTTGCTCACCCGCTTGCAGCGCCAGGGCTTCGGGGCTGCGCAACACCTGGGCCTCGAACAGCCCGTGCAGGGTCTGCTCCAGGGCATAGTCCCGGGTCGTGGCATTGAAGCCTTCCAGCAGTTGCTCGCGCTCTGCGCTATCGAGCAGCGGCAGTTGCTCCAGCAGCGCCTGATCGTCCGCCACCATGGCCTGCAACAACCGCTGCAGGTAACCGGCATAACGCTGGACGGTGGCTTCATCGAACAGCGCCGTGGCGAATTCCAGGCTGCCTTCGATGCGGTCCTGCACCTCGCCCAGGCTCAGGGACAGGTCGAACTTGGCGAAGTGGCTGGCCTCGTGGATGCCTTCCAGGCGCAGGTCGCCCAGCACCAACTCCGGGCCGTCTCCGCTCTGCCAGGTCAGCAGGGTCTGGAACAACGGGCTGTGGGACAGGCTGCGCAGCGGCCGCAGGATTTCCACCACCTGCTCGAATGGCAGGTGCTGATGGGCCTGGGCCTCCAGGGTCCGGGCCTTGACCTGGGCCAGCAGCGTTTCCACACGGGGCGCCGCGCCGAGGTCCAGGCGCAAGGCCAAGGTGTTGACGAACAGGCCGATCAGCCCTTCGACCTCGGCGCGCATGCGGTTGGCCACCGGGGTGCCGATCACTACTTCGGCCTGCCCCGAAAGACGCCCGAGCAACAGCCCCCAGGCCCCCAGCAGGGTCATGTACAAGGTGGTGCCGTGGCGCTGGCTCAAGGCCCGCAGGCCGGCGGTCAGTTGGCTGTCCAGGCGCACCTCGACGCTGCTGCCGGCGTAATCCTGCTGGGCCGGCCGTGGCCGGTCGGTGGGCAACATCAGCAACGGCGGCGCGCCGTCCAGGGCCTGGCGCCAGTACTGCGCCTGCTGCTCCAGTACCGCGCCGGACAACCAGCGTCGCTGCCAGTGGGCAAAGTCGCTGTACTGCACCGCCAGCGGCGGCAATGGGTCGGGCAGACCACGGCTGAAGGCGTGGTACAGCGCCACCAGTTCCCGGGTCAGCACGCCCATGGACCAGCCATCGCTGACGATGTGGTGCAAGGTCAGCAGCAACACATGGTGATCGTCGGCAAGGCGGATCAGCCGTCCGCGGATCAGCGGCCCGCGTTGCAGGTCGAACGGCGCCGAGGCTTCGCCCTGGACCAGGGCCTGCAAGGCTTGCTTGGCCTGGGGATGGCCGCGCAGGTTTTCCACCCGCAAATCGAGCCCGGCTTCCACCGGGGCGATCACCACCTCGGCTTCGTCAGCGTACTGGGCGAAGCGGCTGCGCAGGGTTTCATGGCGCGCGACGATGCGCTCCAGGGCCTGCAGCAGGGCGTCGCCGTCCAGCTGCCCGCGCAAGCGCAGGCCGATGGGAATGTTGTAGGCCGTGTTGGCCCCTTCCATCTGCGCCAGGAACCACAAGCGCTGCTGGGCGAAGGACAGCGGCAATGGCTGGCCCGCAGGGACCGGCAGCAGGTCCGGCAGGTCGCTGCGCGCGGAGCGCGCCAGGGCCTCGGCCACGGCGCTCAATTGGGCATTGGCGAACACGTCCCCCAGGGCCAGCTCCACCCCCAGGCGCTGGCGCACCTGGGACAGCATGCGCATGGCCAGCAGCGAGTGGCCGCCGAGCTCGAAGAAGTGATCCTGACGCCCGACCCGCGGCAGGTGCAGCAACTCGCTCCAGATCTGCGCCAGGGCCACTTCGCTGGCGCCCTGGGGCGCCTCATAGTCCCGGGACAGCACGGCATCGAGCTGCGGCTGCGGCAGTGCCCGGCGATCCAGCTTGCCGTTGGCGGTCAGCGGCAGCGCCTGCAGGTGCACGTAGGCCGCCGGCACCATGTACTCGGGCAATTGCCCCAGCAACTGCGTCCGCAGTTCGGCCGGGGTCGGGATGGCGGTGCCGGACGCGGTGAAATAGGCCACCAGGCGGCTCTGTCCCGGCGAGTCTTCGCGCACCAGCAGCACTGCTTCCTTGATCCCCGGCAACCGGTTGAGGCAAGTCTCGATCTCGCCCAGCTCGATGCGCACGCCACGGATCTTCACCTGATCGTCGTTGCGCCCCAGGTACTCGATGCGCCCGTCCGCCAGCCAGCGGGCCAGGTCGCCGCTGCGGTACATGCGTGCGTCCGGATGATCGCCGAAGGGGTCCTTGAGGAAGCGTTCGGCGGTCAGTTCCGGGCGATTGAGGTAACCCCGGGCCACCCCGGCGCCGCCCACATACAGCTCGCCGGCAACCCCCAGGGGCACCGGCTTCTGCTGTTCATCCAGCAGGTAGATGCGCGCATTGGCGATGGGCCGGCCGATGTCCAACGGGCCTGCGGCCTCGATCACCCCGGAAGTGGCGACCACCGTGGCTTCGGTGGGGCCGTAGTTGTTGATCAGGACAAAGCTTTGCGCCTGGCTGAACTGGCGCAGGCGGTCGCCGCCGATCAACAGGGTGCGCAGGCGCGGATGACCGAGGCCCTGGCTGAAGGCGTACTCGGCCACCGGGGTCGGCAGGAAGCTCAGATCCAGCGGCTGGGCCTGCCACCAGCGCAGCAGCTGGTCGATGTCCTGATGGCTGACATTGGCCGGCGGCAGGTGCAGGGTCGCACCGCCGCACAGCGCCGGCCAGACCTCCCAGGCCATGGCATCGAAGCCGAACCCGGCGACGCTGGAGGTGTGCCGGCCCGGCCCCAGGTCGAAGGCCTGGCAGTGCCAGTCCACCAGGTTTGCCAGGCTGCCGTGCTCGACCATCACGCCCTTGGGCAGGCCGGTGGAACCGGAGGTATAGATCACATAGGCAAGGTTGCCGCTGGTCAATCCAGGCACCTGCGGATGGTCCAGCGGTTGCTGTTGCCAGCCGGGCCGGTCGAGATCGATCAAGGGCAATCCCGGGGTGCCGACGGCACGGCGGGTCGCGCCCTGTACCAGCAGCGCCAACGGTGCACTGTCCTGCAGCAGGTAGGCGATGCGCTCCTCGGGGTGGCTCGGGTCGATGGGCACATAGGCGCCACCGGCCTTGAGAATCGCCAACAGGCCGACGACCATCTGTGGGCCGCGCTCGACGCAGATCGCCACCCGGCTGTCCGGGCCGACACCGAGCTCGCGCAGGTAATGGGCCAGTTGATTGGCCTGGGCATCCAGCTCGCCATAGCTCAGGCGCTGTGTCCCGGACAGCACTGCAATAGCCTCGGGCTGCGCGGCGACCCGGGCGGCGAAACGCTGGTTCAGGGTCTGGCCCCGCGGGTAATCCACCGCACTGGCGTTGAAGTCTTCCAGCAACTGCCGGCGCTCGGCCGGCTCCAGCAATTGCACTCGGGCCAGGGCCTGCTGATCGTCCGCGACCATGGCCCGCAGCACCTGGACCAGGTAACCGGCAAAACGCTGCACGGTGCCGGCGTCGAACAGTGCGCTGGCGTAGTCCAGGGAACCACGGATCTGCCCCTGGCTCTCGCCCAGGCTCAGGGTCAAATCGAACTTGGCCACCTGGCTGGCGCCGGTCACGCCTTCCAGCTTGAGGTCACCCAGCACCAGGTCCTGGGCGAAGTTGTCGACCCAGGCCAGCACCGCCTGGAACAGCGGGCTGTGGGACAAGCTGCGCTGGGGCCGGACGATTTCCACCACCTGCTCGAACGGCAGGTCCTGGTGGGCCTGGGCCTCCAGGCTGCGGGCGCGAACCTGGGCCAGCAGCCCTGCGACGCTCTGCTCGCCGCTGACATCCAGGCGCAGGGCCAGGGTGTTGACGAACAGGCCGATCAGGCCTTCGACCTCGGCGCGCATGCGGTTGGCCACCGGGCTGCCGATCACCAGGTCACTCTGCGCCGACAGCCGCCCCAGCAGCAGGGCCCAGCCCGCGAGCAAAGTCATGTACAGCGTGCAGCCATGGCGCTGGCTCAAGGTCTTGAGCTGGGCGGTCAATGGCGAGTCCAGGAGGATCGCCACACTGCCACCGGTAAAATCCTGCTGCTGCGGCCGGGGCCGGTCGCTGGGCAACACCAGCAAGGTCGGGGCACCGGCCAGGGCCTGGCGCCAGTAGTCGCCTTGCTGTTGCAGCACCTCGCCGCTGAGCCAGCGCCGTTGCCACAAGGCAAAGTCGCTGTACTGCACGGCCAGCGGCGGCAACGGGTCGGCACGGCCCTGGCTGAAGGCCTCGTACAGGGCCACCAGCTCGCGGGTCAGCACGCCCATGGACCAACCATCGGCGACGATGTGGTGCAGGGTCAGCAGCAACACGTGGTGGTCATCCGCCAAACGCAGCAAACGCCCGCGAATCACCGGCCCCTGCTCCAGGTCGAAGGCCTGGGCAGCCTCGGCCCGCACCCGTTCGGCCAAGGTCAGTGGCGCCTCGGCGAGGTCGTCGAACGCCAGTTGCAGGGCGCCGTCGATCGGCCCGATCAACACCTGGGGTTGATCGTCAACAGAGACAAAGCGGCTGCGCAAGGTGGCGTGCCGGCTGACGATGCCGTGCAGCGCCTGTTGCAGCGCCGGGCGATCCAGTTGCCCGCGCAGGGCCAGGCCGATGGGAATGTTGTAGGCGCTGCCGGCGCCGTCGATCTGCGCCAGGAACCACAGGCGCTGCTGGGCAAAGGACAGCGGCAGGTCCTGGTCCTGCAGCGCCGGGAAGATCTCCGGCAACTGGCTGCGCCCGGCCCGGTCGAGCACCGCGGCCACGGCGCTCAACTCGGCATTGGCGAACAGCTCCCCCAGTGCCAGTTCCACCCCCAGGCGCTGACGCACCTGGGACACCATGCGCATGGCCAGCAATGAGTGGCCGCCCAGCTCGAAGAAGTGGTCATGGCGCCCAACCCGCGGCAGGTGCAGCACCTCGCACCAGATCGCCGCCAGGGTGGTTTCGGTCGGGCCTTGGGCGGCCTCGTACTCGCGGGTGAACAGCGCCGCCTGGTCCGGGGCCGGCAGCGCCTTGCGATCGAGCTTGCCGTTGGCGGTCAGCGGCAAGGCGTCGAGCTTCACGTAGGCCACCGGCACCATGTAGTCCGGCAACTGCGCCAGCAAATGCCCGCGCAACTCGCTCAGCACCAGCGCGGGGTGTGCTTCGTGCTCGGTGAAATAGGCCACCAACCGTGGGTTGCCTGGCTGGTCTTCGCGGGCCAGTAGCACCGCTTCCTTGATCCCGGGAAACTGGTTGAGCCGGGTCTCGATTTCCCCCAGTTCGATGCGCACGCCACGGATCTTCACCTGGTCGTCATTGCGCCCCAGGTACTCGATGCGTCCGTCCGCCAGCCAGCGGGCCAGGTCGCCGCTGCGGTACATGCGCGCGCTGGGCGCAGCGCTGAAGGGGTCCTTGAGAAAGCGTTCAGCGGTCAGTTCCGGGCGATTGAGGTAACCCCGGGCCACCCCGACGCCGCCCACATACAACTCGCCAGCGACGCCAATGGGCACCGGGCGCTGCTGTTCATCCAACAGGTAGATCCGCGCATTGGCCACCGGCCGGCCGATGTCCAGCCCCTGCCCCGCCTCGATCAGGCCGGAGCTGGCGACCACCGTGGCTTCGGTGGGGCCGTAGTTGTTGATCAGGGCAAAGCTTTGCCCCTGGCTGAACTGGCGCAGGCGATCGCCGCCGATCAGCAGGGTGCTCAGGGTCGGATGGCCGCAGTCCTGGCTGAACGCGTACTCGGCCACCGGGGTCGGCAGGAAGCTCACGTCCAGGGGCTGGGCGCGCCACCAGGCGAGCAAGCCATCCACGTCTTCCGTGCCGTCATGGGCCGGCGCCAGGTGCAAGGTGGCGCCGACGCACAGGGCCGGCCAGACCTCCCAGGCCATAGCGTCGAAACCGAAACCGGCGAGGCTCGAGGTCTGGCTGCCGGCCTGCAGGCCAAAGGCCTGGCAATGCCAGTCCACCAGGTTGCACAGGCTCTGGTGCTCGACCATCACGCCCTTGGGCAGGCCAGTGGAACCGGAGGTGTAGATCACATAGGCCAGGTTGCCCGGGGTCAGCTCCGGCACCTCACTGGCGTCTACGGACAGCCCTTGCCAGAGGCGCTGATTGAGCTCGATCACCGGCACCGCCAGGGCAGGCAGGCGGCTCAGCAGATCGGCCTGGATCAGCACTGCCTGGGGTCCACTGTCGTCGAGCAAGTAGCGCAGGCGTTCGGCCGGATGGGCCGGGTCGATAGGCACATAGCAGGCCCCGGACTTGAGGATCGCCAACAGCCCCACCAGGGTTTCCAGGCTGCGCCGGGCGACGATCGCCACTCGGTCGTCAGGCTGCACCCCAAGCCCGCGCAACTGGCGGGCGAGCACATTGGCCTGCCGATCGAGTTCGCCATAGCTCAGGTCGCGGCCCTGATACCAGGCCGCAACCGCATTGGGGGTGCGTGCCGCCTGGGCCTGGATGCGCCCGTGCACGGTCTGGCCCCGCGGGTAGTCCGCCAGGCTGCGGTTGAAGCCGTCGAGCAGTTGCTCGCGCTCGGCCGGGGGCAGGATCGACAGTTGTTCCAGGGCCAATTGCGGGGTCTGCTCCAGGGCCTGGGCCAGGTTCTCCAGGGTGCACAGCAGGTAGCCGAGGATGCGCTGCGGGTCGACCTGGGTGCTGGCCAGCAGGGTCAGGCTGAAAGCGTCGCCGAGGTCGTCGACGCTCAGGGTCAGGGGGTAATTGGTGCGCTCCTCAGAGCTCAGGGTGCTGATGCCGGCCCAGGCCGCCTGGGCCTCGGCACTGGCCCCGGCGGCGCTGTGGCGGTAATTGAGCAAGGCGCTGAACAGCGGGGTCGGCGCACTGACCCCGCTGCAGCGCTGGGCCAGGGCCAGGGCCGCGTGTTCATGCCGGAGCAAGGTGGTCAGGCGCCCGTGGGTGGCCTTGAGCGCATCGCCCAGGCCCTGCCCGTCCACATCCAGGCGAAACGGCAAGGTGTTGATGAAGATTCCCAGGGCCCGGTCGGTGGCCTCGGCGCCCTGCATGCGGCCCATCAATACGGTGCCAAACACCACTTTGTGCTTGCCGGCCAAGGTCCCCAGCACCCGTCCCCAGGCCAGGTGGAACAGGCTCGCGGCGCTGACCCCGGCCTTGCGTGCCTGGGCCCGCAGGCGCTGGTTCAACAACGGCGGCAGCGCCAGGCTGGCTTCGTCGATGGCCCGGCCATCGCCCTGCACGTCCTGCAGGCCGAACGGCAAGGTCGGCTCGTCGATATCGCCAAGCATCTGGCGGAAGAAGGTTTCGTGCTCCTGTTCACTGACGCCCAACCGGGCCTGGGCCACGTAGTTGCGAAATGGCAGCGCCGGTCCCAGGCGCCCGGCCTGGCCCATGAGGAACGCCTGCATCTCGTGGCGCACCACATCCAGGGCGCTGTGATCCAGGGCCATGTGGTGGAACAGCAGCATGGCGACGATGCGCTGCCCGGCAGCATCCCAGGCATGCACCAGGCGCAGCATCGGTGCCTGGCTGATGTCCAGGCGATAGTGGCGGGCATCGAAACGTGCATGCAATTGGGCCAGCACCTCGCCGGCGGCCGGGTCAGTCTCGACTTCCTGAAGGATCAGCTCGGCCTCGCGCCAGACCACCTGCATCGGCTGTTCCAGGCCGTCCCAGAGCACTGCGGTGCGCAGGATATCGTGGCGCGCGATGACCCCGCGCAAGGCCTCGGCGAAGGCTTGCAAACGCGCCAGGCTGTCGAAGGCGAACTGCGCCTGCATGACATAGGGGTCGCCCTGCACGGCACTGACGTGGTGATAGAGAATGCCCTCCTGCAGCGGCGCCAGGGGGTAGATGTCCTGAACGTTGGCCACCCCGCCCGGCACCGTGGCGACAATCCGTTCGATGGCCGGCTGGTCGAGGTCGGCCAGGGGCAGCAGCTCCGGGGTGATGCGCCGGGTGTGCGGGGTGATGCCGTTGGCCGGCACCTGCACCTGCCCGGCCTTGGTCGGCGAATACTGCCCGGATCTGATCAACTCGATCAGCTGCGGTTTGTAGGCCCGCAGCCGGGCCAGCAAGGCCGCTTCACTCAAGGCCTGCTTGTTGCCCTGGACCACCAGTTGGTCGTCCTTGAGCACCAGTTGAACGTCCTTTTCCTTCAGTGTCGCCAACAGTTCGATCACGCTCACAGGACGATCTCCATTCGCTCGGTAATTGCCGCATAACCCGCCAGGGTCGGTTGTTCGAACAACGCCCGGACATCGGCTTCCATGCCTTCGTCACGCATTCGGCTGATCAGGCTGACTGCCAGCAGGGAGTGCCCGCCCAGTTCGAAGAAATGATCATGGCGACCGACCCGCTCGACGTTGAGCAACTCGGCCCAGAGCCGCGCCAGGGTGATTTCCACTTCCCCCTGCGGCGCCTCGTACTCGCGCACCAGGGCCGCGTCCAGCCCCGGCGCTGGCAGTTCCTTGCGCGCCAGCTTGCCGTTGGGCCCCAGGGGCAAGGCCTCCAGGTGCACGAACAGCGCTGGCACCATGAAGTCCGGCAGATGCTGCAACAACTCCCCGCGCAACTGCTCGGCGGGCAGCCGTACGGCCTGGCCATGGGTGGTGTAGTAGGCCACCAGGCGTTTGTCGCCGGGCACGTCCTCGCGGGCCAGGACCAGCGCTTCCTTGACCGCAGCGAGCTGGGTCAGGCGGGCCTGGATCTCCCCCAGCTCGATGCGCAGGCCACGGATTTTCACCTGATCGTCGTTGCGCCCCAGGTACTCCAGCGTGCCGTCGGCCCGGTAGCGGCCCAGGTCGCCGGTGCGGTACATCCGCGCTCGTGGCTGGTCGCTGAAGGGGTCCTTGAGGAAGCGCTCGGCACTCAGTTGCTCGCGGTTGAGATACCCCCGGGCCACCTGCACCCCGCCGATGTACAACTCACCTTCGACCCCCAGCGGCACCGGTTGCATCTGCCCGTCCAGCAGGTACATCCGGGTATTGGCAATGGGCTTGCCGATAGGGGTGTGGTCCGGGGTCTGCTGCAGCGGCCCGGCGCAGTCCCAGGCGGTGACGTCCACCGCCGCTTCGGTGGGGCCATAGAGGTTGTGCAAGCCAACCCCTGGCAACTGCGCCTTGAAGCGCCGCACCAGGCTGCCCGGCAGGGCCTCGCCGCTGCACATCACCTGGCGCAGGGCGACGCAGTCCGTGGCGTCGCCGTGGGCCAGGAACACATCGAGCATCGACGGCACGAAGTGCAAGGTGCTGATGCCTTCGTCGCGGATCACCTGGCGCAGGTACGCCGGGTCCCTGTGGCCCTCCGGACGCGCCATCACCAAGCGTGCGCCGGTGAACAGCGGCCAGAAGAACTCCCAGACCGACACGTCGAAGCTGAAGGGGGTTTTCTGCAACACCGCGTCCTCGGCCGTCAGGCGGTACTGCTCCTGCATCCACAGCAGGCGGTTGACCACCGCTCGGTGCTCGTTCATCACCCCCTTGGGCTGGCCGGTGGAACCGGAGGTGTAGATCACGTAGGCCAGGTGGCTTGGGCTCAGCTCGGGGCATTGCAGGTTGGCCACCGGGCGTTCGCTCCAGGCCAGTTGGTCGAGGTCCACCAGTGGCGCCGATACCGGCCCCAACAGTGCGCGGGTCGCGCCCTCGGCCAGCACCGCCAGCGGCGCGCTGTCCTGCAGCATGTAGCCGATGCGTTCTGCGGGGTACGCCGGATCGATGGGCACGTAGGCGCCACCGGCCTTGAGGATCGCCAGCAGGCCGACGACCATCGGTAGCCCGCGCTCGACACAGATCGCCACCCGGGTATCCGGGCCGACACCCAGCTGCCGCAAGTGCCCGGCCAACTGGTTGGCCCGCTGGTTGAGCTGGCGATAGCTCAGTTGCAGCTCCCCCGCTTGCAGTGCCAGGGCCTCGGGGCTGCGCAGCACCTGGGCCTCGAACAGCCCGTGCAGGGTCTGTTCCAGGGGGTAGTCCACGGCCGTGGCATTGAAACCGTGCAACAGCTGGCGACGCTCCTCCAGCGGCAGGATCGGCACCTGGCGCAACGGCGTCTGCGGCGCCTGTTCGAGGTTGTCCACCAGGGCCCGCAGGGCCTGTTCCATGTAGCCGCAGATGCGCCCGGCGCCAATTCGCGCGAGGGTCATCGCAGTGAGGCGAAAGCCCCGCCCCAGGTCATCGACGTTGAGGCTCAAGGGATAGTTGGTGCGCTCCTCACTGTGCAGGGTGTCGATGCCTTGCCAGGCCTGTTGCACCGCGCCGCTTGGGGCCGCGTCGCTGCCATGGCGGTAGTTGAGCATGGCGCTGAACAGCGGCAGCGGCGCGGCCACGCCACTGCAACGCTGGGCCAGGGCCAGGGACGCATGCTCATGGCCCAACAGGGCGCTGAGCCGGGCGTGAGTGGTCTTGACCGCCGCACGGGTGCCGCGGTCATCCAGGTCGACCCGCAACGGCAAGGTGTTGATGAACATGCCCAGGGCCCGATCAGCCCCCTGCCCGGCTTGCAGGCGCCCCAGCAGCACGGTGCCGAAGACCACGCTGTCCTGGCCCGAGGTGACACTCAGGACCCGGGCCCAGGCCAGGTGGAACAGGCTCGCGGCGCTGACCCCGAGCAAGCGCGCCTGGCCCCGCAGGCGCGCACTCAGCTCGGCCACCAGCGGCTGCTGCAGTTCCTCGATGGCGTCGCCGTCGCCTTGCACGTCCTGCAAGCCGAACGGCAGGGTCGGGGCCTCGATGTCCGCCAGCATCTCGCGGAAAAACCCTTCGTGCTCCTCGCGGCTGATTCCCAGGCGAGCCTGGGCCACGTAGTTGCGGTAGGGAATCACCGCACCCACCGGCTCCTGCCCCAGCAGGCAGGCCTGGATTTCCTCACGGACCACCTCCAGGGCGGTGTGATCCAGGGCGATGTGATGGAACAGCAGAATCGCCACGATGCGCTGCCGCACCGGGTCCTGGGCATACACCAGGCGCATCAGCGGCGCCTGGGTCAGGTCCAGGCGCCAATGCCGGGCATCGAAACGTGCGTGCAGTTGCTCCAGGATGTCGCCGTGCGTCGGCTCCAACTCGATCTGTTCCAGCACCACCGCGGCCCGCCGCCAGACCACTTGCACCGGTTGTTTCAGGCCTTCCCAGAGCACCGCGGTGCGCAGGATGTCGTGGCGCTCGGCAACCCGCTGCAGGGCCGTGGCGAAATCCTCCAGGCGTTGCCGGTTGGCGAACCCCAGGTGCGACTGCAGCAGGTAAGGGTCGCCCTGCCGCGCACTGAGGTGGTGATACAGAATGCCTTCCTGCAACGGCGCCAGGGGATAGATGTCCTGCACATTGCCCACCCCGCCCGGAACCGTGGCGACGATGCGCTCGATGGCCGCTTGATCCAATTCGATCAGCGGCAACAGGTCCGGGGTGATGCACGGGCAATCGGCCGCGATCAGGCTGGCCGGCACTTGCACCTCGCGGCCGCTGCCCACCGCAGCAGCCAGGGCCGCCAGGGTCGGCTGGTTGAACAGCACCCGCACATCAGCGCCGAGACCGACCTGGCGCATGCGCTCGATCAGGCTCACCGCCAGCAGCGAATGCCCGCCCAGTTCGAAGAAGTGATCGTGGCGCCCGACCTGTTCGACCTGCAGCAGTTCACTCCAGATCCGCGCCAGGGCAAGCTCCACCTCGCCTTCAGGCGCCTCGAAGCCGCGGCTCAGCCAGGCGCCCTGCTCCGGTTGCGGCAGGGCCTTGCGGTCGAGCTTGCCGTTGGCGGTCAGCGGCAGGGCATCGAGCTGCACGTAGGCCACCGGCACCATGTAATCCGGCAAGCGGCCTTGCAGGTGGTCGCGCAGGTCTTCGGGGGCCGGGCCTTGGCCGGCAGCGCTGGTGTGCAGCGTGAAATAGGCCAGCAGGCGTCCATCGCTGACCAGCACCAGCGCCTCCTTGAGGGCCGCATGGCCGAGCAGAACTGCCTCGATCTCCCCCGGTTCGATGCGCATGCCGCGGACCTTCACCTGGTCATCGTTGCGCCCCAGGTAGTCGAGGCTGCCGTCGGCGCGCCAGCGCGCCAGGTCGCCGCTGCGGTACATGCGCGCCTCGGGCTCGGCACTGAACGGATCGTTGAGGAAGCGCTCGGCCGTCAGCCCGGCACGGTTGAGGTAACCCCGGGCCACCCCGGCACCCGCCACGTACAGCTCGCCCGTGACCCCCAGGGGCACCGGGCGCTGCAGTTCGTCCAACAGGTAGATCCGCGCATTGGCCATGGGCCGGCCGATATGCAGGGCGCCACCGGCCGCGAGCAAACCGGAAGTGGCCACCACCGTGGCTTCGGTGGGGCCGTAGTTGTTGATCACCGCAAACCCCGGATCACGGGGGAATTGACGCAGCCGGTCACCGCCGATCAACAAGGTGCCCAGGGTCGGATGCCCGAGGTCCTGGCTGAAGGCGTATTCGGCCACCGGGGTCGGCAGGAAGCTCACGTCCAGGGGTTGCGCCCGCCACCAGTCGAGCAGCGCATCGAGGTCCTGGCTGCCGACCTCGGCCGGCGGCAGGTGCAGGGTGGCGCCACTGCACAGGGTCGGCCAGACCTCCCAGGCCATGGCGTCGAAACCCAGGCCGGCCAGGCTCGAGGCGTGACGTCCCGGGCCCAGGTCGAAGGCGCTGCAATGCCAGTGCACCAGGTTCTCCAGGCTCTGGTGCTCGACCATCACGCCCTTGGGCTGGCCGGTGGAACCGGAGGTGTAGATCACATAGGCCAGGTGCGCCGGGGTCAGGCGTGGCACCTGGGGATTGCCCAGGGCAGCGTCCTGCCAGACGTAGCCGTCGAGATCGATCTGCGGCAGGTCGAGGCTGCCCGGCAGCTCGCAGGTCAGGCTTTGCACCAGCACCGCCAAAGGCGCGCTGTCCTGCAACAGGTAGGCGATGCGCTCCGGCGGATGGCTCGGGTCGATGGGCACATAGCTGGCCCCGGCCTTGAGAATCGCCAGCATGCCGGTCAACAGGTGCGGGCCGCGCTGCAGGCACAGCGCTACGCGATCATCCGGGCGCACGCCCAGCTCCAGCAGTTGCCTGGCCAGTTGGTTGGCCCGCTGGTTGAGCTGCCGATAGCTCAAGCGCAGCGTCCCTTGCACCAGCGCCACGGCCTCGGGGGCCTGCTGCACCCGGGCCTCGAACAGGCCGTGCAGGGTCTGCCCACGGGGATAGTCGGCGACGCTGGCATTGAAGCCTTCCAGCACCTGTTCACGTTCTGCCGACGGCAACACCGAAAGTTGCCCGAGCGCCAGCTCCGGGCTCCATTCCAGAGCGTCCGCCAGTTGTTCCAGGGCACTGAGCATATAGCCGCCCAAGCGCTGGGCACCGATGCTGGCCTGGGCCAGCAGCGACAGGCCGAAGCCTTCGCCCAGGTCATCGACGCTGAGGCTCAGCGGGTAGTTGCTGCGTTCTTCGCCGCCCAGCCGTTCGACCCCCTGCCAGATATCCATAGCGTCCTGCACGGCCCCTGGCGGCGCGCTATGGCGGTAGTTGAGCAAGGCGCTGAACAGCGGCGAGCTGGCCGCCACGCCGCTGCAGCGTTGGGCCAGGGCCAGGGACGCGTGCTCGTGGCCGAGCAAGGCGCTGAGCCGGGCATGAGTGGCCTTGACCGCCGCGCGTACTCCGCCGTGGTCCACATCCACCCGCACTGGCAGGGTGTTGATGAACACTCCCAGGGCACGGTCGGCGCCCTCGCCGCCCTGCATGCGCCCCATCAGCACGGTGCCGAACACCACCTGCCGGCGGTTCGACACCTGCCCCAGCACCAGGCCCCAGGCCAGGTGCATCAGCGCCGCGGCACTCACCCCCAACTGCCGGGCGTGCTCGCGCAGGCGCTGGCTCAAGGCATCGGGCAAGGGCAACTGAGCCTCTTCGATATCACGGCCGTCGCCCTGCACATCCTCCACACCGAAGGCCAGGGTTGACGCGTCGATATCGCCAAGCATCTCGCGGAAGAACGCTTCATGCTCGGCCTGGCCGGCTCCCAGCCGAGCCTGGGCCACATAGTTGCGGTACGGCACCGGTGTACCCAGGTGCTCGCTGCGGTTGAACAGCAGATCGCGCATTTCCTCACCGATCACCTCCATCGCGGTGTGATCCAGGGCCAGGTGGTGGAACAGCAGGATCGCCACCACCCGTTGCTGCGTCGGGTGCCGGGCATAGACCAGGCGAATCAGCGGTGCCTGGGCCAGGTCCAGGCGCCAGTGGCGGGCGTCGAAGCGCTGGTGCAATTGCTCAAGCAGATCACCGTCCGCCGGGTCCAGCAGTTGCTCCTGGACCTGCAGCGCCGCGTCGCGCAAGACCACTTGCAGCGGCTGCGGCAAGCCCTCCCAGAGCACCGCAGTGCGCAGGATGTCGTGGCGCAGGATCACCTGCTGCAAGGCCCCGGCGAAACGCTGCAGGCGCTCCAGACTGTCGAACGCCAGGCGCGATTGCAGCAGGTAGGGATCACCCTGCTCGGCACTCAAATGGTGATAGAGAATGCCTTCCTGCAAGGGTGCCAGGGGGTAGATGTCCTGCACATTGGCGATGCCTCCGGGGACACTGGCCACCACCCGGTCGATGGCTGCCTGGTCCAGCTCGATCAATGGCAACAGCTCCGGAGTGATACGCGGGCAATCCAGCGCGATGCGGTTGGCCGGCACCTGCACCTCGCGACCACTGCCCACGGCAGCGGCCAGGGCCGCCAGGGTCGGCTGGCTGAACAGCGCCCGCACATCGGCACTGAGGCCAATCTGGCGCATGCGTTCGATCAGGCTCACCGCCAGCAGCGAGTGCCCACCCAACTCGAAGAAGTGATCGTGGCGCCCCACTCGCTCGACCTTGAGCAACTCGCTCCAGATCCGCGCCAAGGCTGTCTCCACCTCGCCCTCGGGGGCCACGAATTCACCGCTGAGCAGTGCCGACGCATCCGGCGCCGGCAGGGCCTTGCGGTCGAGCTTGCCGTTGTTGGTCAGGGGCAGCGCGTCGAGACGCACATAGGCCAGGGGCACCATGTAGTCCGGCAACTGCTGTTGCAGGGCGGCGCGCAGGGCTTGCGCGGACAGCAGCGGAGCCTGCGCCGGCTGGGTGTAATAGGCCACCAGGCGCTTGTCCCCGGGTTCGTCCTCGCGGGCCAGGACCACCCCGTCCTTGACCCCCGGGCACGCCACCAGCCGCGTCTCGATCTCGCCCAACTCGATGCGCAGGCCGCGGATTTTCACCTGGTCGTCGTTGCGCCCCAGGCACTCCAGCAGGCCGTTTTCCAGCCAGCGGCCAATGTCCCCGGTGCGATACAGGAGCGC
The DNA here is from genome assembly GCF_009908285.1 of Pseudomonas sp. Fl4BN1. Taxonomy (GTDB): domain Bacteria; phylum Pseudomonadota; class Gammaproteobacteria; order Pseudomonadales; family Pseudomonadaceae; genus Aquipseudomonas. The sequence goes on along the minus strand of NZ_JAAARM010000027.1, from coordinate 68,014 downwards.
CTCGGGCCGGTCGCTGAAAGGGTCGCGGATAAACTTCTCGGCCGTCAGCTCGGGGCGGTTGAGATAGCCCTTGGCCACGCCGTCGCCGCCGATCACGATTTCACCCTGGGCGCCGATCGGCAGCAGCTGCTGCCGGGCATCCAGGACATACACCCGGGTGTTGGAAATCGGCCGGCCGATGGGCACGTGCTCGGCGTCATCGGCCAAGTGCTGGAGCTCATGGGTGGTGGCGTAGGTGGTGGATTCCGTGGGGCCGTAGCAATGCACCAGGCGCAGTTGCGGCGCCAGCGCCAGCAACCGGCGGAAGACCGCCGGGTCAGCGCGCTCGCCACCGCAAAGGAGAATCCGCAGGCCCTTGAGGGCCTCGGGGATCAGTTGCACATACTGGTTGAACAACGCCGTGGTGACGAACAGCACCGTGGCCCCCGAGGCACTCAGGGCACGGCCAAAGCGCTCAGGTTCAAGCAACGTGTGGTGATCAATCACCAGCACTCGCCCGCCATTCAGCCAGGCGCCCCAGACGTCCATGGTGCTGGCGTCGAAGGCTGGGTTGGAGGCAAAGACCACGCGGTCGTCGGCATTGAAATCGGCGTAGCCATTGTTGATCACCAGGCGGCTCACGGCCCGGTGCGGCACCAGCACGCCCTTGGGCAGGCCGGTGGAGCCGGAGGTGTACATGATGTAGGCCAAGCTCTCGGAAGACTGCAGCAGGCCGAGGTTATGCTCGGGCAGCGCTGCCAGTTGCAAGCGGTCCAGGTCGACCCGGCGCGCCGGGAATTCCAGCTCCTGGCCACTGTGGGTCAGCCAGGCCACGCTCTGGCTGTCCTGCACCATGTAGCCCTGGCGCTGGGCCGGCGCATTGATGTCCAGGGGCACATAGGCCGCGGCGCATTTGCTGATGGCCAGCTGGCTCACCAACAGGTCCAGGGACCGCGGTAGCAGCAGCGCCACAGCGTCTCCGGGCTGCACACCCAGTTCCAGCAGATGGTGGGCCAATTGATTGGCCCGGGTATTGAGCTCGGTGTAGCTGAGCTGCGCGCTACCCTCCACCGCCGCCACCCGCTGGGGATGGGCCAGGACCTGGGCTTCGAACTGCTGGTGCAAGGTCTGCTGGCGTGGGTAGGCGCGATCGGTGGCGTTGAATTCCAGCAGCTGTTGCCGGCGTTCGGCCTCCGGCAGCACCGGGACTTCTTGCAGGGCCTTGGCCGGGGTCTGCTCCAGGGCCTCGGCGAGGTGTTGCAGGGCACAGTTGAGGTAACCACAGACCCGGGCGCCGTCCAGCTGCGCCACGGCTTGCACGGTCAGGCGCAAACCCTCGGTGTCATCGTCGATGTTCAGCGCCAGCGGGTAGTTGCTGCGCTCCTCGGAATCGAGCACGCGAATCCCGTCCCAGGTCGCCGGCCCCTGCTCGCGGCCGCTGTCCAAGGTGCCATGCCGGTAATTGAGCAGGCTGCTGAACAGCGGCAAGGAGGCGGGCACGCCACTGCAACGCTGGGCCAGGGCCAGGGGCGCGTGCTCATGGCCGAGCAACTGTGCGAGCCGGGCGTGGGTGCCGCGCAGCGCATCCGCCACCCCCTGGGAGCCGAGGCTGACCCGCAGCGGCAAGGTGTTGATGAACATGCCCAGGGCCCGGTCGGCCCCCGCGCCGCCGTGCATCCGGCCCAGCAGCACGGTGCCGAACACCACCTCGTCGCGGCCGGACACTTGCCCCAGCACCAGGCCCCAGGCCAGGTGCATCAGGCTGGCGACGCCGACCCCGAGCCGCCGCGCCTGCTCACGCAAGCGCTGGCACAGCGCCGGGTCCAGCAGCAACGAGTGCTCGTGGATGCCACTGCCGTCGCGATTGACGTCCTGCAGGCCGAACGCCAGGGTCGGCTCGTCGATGTCCGCCAGCATCTCGCGGAAGAACGCTTGATGCTCTGCCTCGCTGAGCCCCAGGCGCGCCTGGGCCACATAGTTGCGATACGGCGCGGCGGGCGCCAATTGCCCACAGCGCCCTTGCAGCACAGCGCCGATTTCCTCCACCAGCACGTCCAGTGAGGTGTGGTCCAGGGCCAGGTGATGGAACAGCAGGATGCCCAGCCAGCGCTGCTGTCCCGGGTCCTGGGCACAGGCCAGGCGCAACAGCGGTGCGCAGGTCAGGTCGAGGCGATAGTGCCGAGGGTCGAAACGCGCCTGCAGTTGCGCCAGGGTCGCGCCCTTGGCCGGGTCCAGTTCCAGCACTTGCAAGGCCAGGGGCGCATTCCGGCACACCACCTGCACCGGCTCATCGAGGCCTTGCCAGTGCACGCTGGTACGCAGGATGTCGTGGCGCTGAATCACCTGCTGCATGGCCAGGGCGAAGGTTTGCACGGCGTCTTCGTCGCGAAATTCGAACTGCACCTGCAGCACGTAGGGGTCGCCCGCGGCGCTGCTCAGGTGGTGATAGAGAATGCCCGCCTGCAACGGCGCCAAGGCATAGATGTCCTGGACATTGGCGACGCCGCCGGGGACCGCCGCCAGCACTCGCTCGATGGCCGCCTGATCGAGGTCCGCCAGGGGCAGCAGCTCCGGGGTGATACGTTGGCAACCGGCACCGATGCGGTTGGCCGGCACCGATACTTCGCGCTGCCCCCCTACGGCGGCGGCCAGCGCGGCCAGGGTCGGCTGGCCGAACAGCACGCGGACATCGGCGCACAGGCCCACCTGGCGCATGCGCTCCATCAGCTTGACCGCCAGCAACGAATGCCCGCCCAGTTCGAAGAAATTGTCCTGGCGCCCGACCTGCGGCAGGTTGAGCAATTCCTGCCAGATCCGCGCAATCGCCTGCTCCACTTCGCCCTGTGGCGCAACATAGTCTTGCCGGGCCACGGCCTCGCTGTGCGGTACCGGCAAAGCCTTGCGGTCGAGCTTGCCGTTGGTGGTCAGGGGCCAGGCATCGAGCAGCACAAAGGCGCTGGGCAGCATGTAGTCGGCCAGGCTGTGGCGCAGTTGCTCACGCAGCTGGGTGGCACTGGGCGTTGCTCCTGGCCGGGCAATCACATAAGCCACCAGGCGCTTGTCCCCCGGGCTGTCTTCGCGGGCGATGACCACCGCCTCGCGGACCCCGGCGCAATCTGCCAGGCGTGCTTGGATCTCGCCCAACTCGATGCGGAAACCGCGAATCTTCACCTGGTCATCGTTGCGCCCCAGGTATTCCAGGCTGCCATCGTTGCGCCAGCGCGCCAGGTCGCCGGTCTTGTACAGCCGTGCGCCCGGTTGCGCGCTGAAGGCATCGACAATGAAGCGCTCGGCCGTGAGCTCATCGCGATTGAGATAACCCCGCGCCACCCCGGCACCGCCCACGTACAACTCCCCCACCACGCCGGTGGGCAAGGGTTCGCGCCGGGCATCGAGTACGTACAGCTGCAAATCGGGGATGCGCCGGCCAATGGGGCTGCTGCCCACCAGCAAGGCATCCGCCGCCTGCAACGGTCGATAGGTCACATGCACCGTGGTTTCGGTGATGCCATACATATTCACCAGCTGGGTGCCGACGTTGTCGACCCGCGCGTACCAGGGCTTGAGCATGGCCGGTTCCAGGGCTTCGCCGCCGAAGATCACCTGGCGCAGGGAATGCTTGAGCGAGCTCTGGCCCTGGGCCGCGATCAGCGAGCGGAAGGCGCTGGGGATCTGGTTGAGGATGCTCACCGAGGTTTCGCAGAGCAGCGTGTAGCAGGCGTCCGGCGAGCGACTGATGGCTTGCGGCACCACCAGCAATTGTCCGCCATGCACCAGCGCGCCCCAGATTTCCCAGACCGAGAAGTCGAAGGCAAAGGAATGGAACAGCGCCCAGATATCCCGCCAGTTGAAATCGAACCAGTCACGGGTGGCGGCAAACAACCGGGCAACGTTGCGGTGCTCGACCATCACGCCCTTGGGCAAGCCGGTGGAACCGGAGGTGTAGATCACGTAAGCCAGGTTGGCCGAGGTCAGCCCCGGCACGTCGGGGTTATCCAGCGCTTCATAGGCCAGGGTGCGGCTGTCGAGGTCGATCAGCGGCACCCGCAGGCCGCTCACCAGGCCTTGGGTATCAGCCTGCACCAACAGCGCCACCGGGGCGCTGTCCTGCAGGGTGTAGGCGATGCGCTCGCGCGGGTAGGCCGGGTCGATGGGCACGTAGGCACCACCGGCCTTGAGGATGCCCAGCAGGCCGATGATCATTTCCAGGCCACGTTCGACACAGATCGCCACCCGCTGATCCGGCCGAACCCCGAGGGCCAGCAACCGATGGGCCACCTGATTGGCGCGCTGGTTGAGTTCGCCATAGCTCAGGCGCTGCTGTTGGTAGATCAGCGCCGGGGCCTCGGGCTGGACCCGGGCCTGGGCCTCGACCTGCTGATGCAGCAGCGGGCTGTCCGGGTAATGCGCCAGGGGCGTGTTCAAGCCTTGCAGCAAATAGCGCCGCTCGCTGGCCGGGAGCATTTGCAGGCTGTGCAGCGCGGCCTCCGGGGTTGCTTGCAGGGCCAGGGCCAGGCTTTCCAGGGTGGTCAACAGGTAGCCGCCGATGCGCTCGGCGCCAATCGTCGCGTCCACCAGTGCCGTGATGCGGAAGTCTTGCCCCAGGTCGTCGACATTGACGGTCAGCGGGTAGTTGGTGCGCTCCTCGGCCCCCAGCACCTGGATCCCCGGCACCAGTTCCTGGACGTCGGCACCATCACTGGCGTGGCTGTGGCGGTAGTTGAGCATGGCGCTGAACAGTGGGGTCGGTGCACTGACCCCGCTACACCGCTGGGCCAGGGCCAGGGACGCGTGTTCATGGGCGAGCAAGGCGGTCAGCCGCTGGTGGGTGGCCAGCACTCCGGCGCGCACGCCCTGGGCGCCGACATCCACCCGCAACGGCAGGGTATTGATGAACATCCCCAGGGCCCGTTCGCCACCCTCGCCGACCTCCATGCGGCCCAGCAGCACCGTGCCGAAGACCACGGCCTCGCGGCCGCAGACCTGGCCCAGCACGCGTGCCAGGGCCAGGTGCATCAGGCTGGCCGTGCTCACCCCCAGTTGCCGGGCCTGGGTACGCAGGCGCTGGCTGAGTTCGCGGTCCAGGGTCAGCCGGTGCTCTTCGATGTGCCTTGCCGTGCCCTGCACGTCCCCCAGGCCGAACGGCAAGGTCGGCTCGTCAATGTCGCCGAGCATCTCGCGGAAAAAGCCTTCGTGCTGCTCCTCACGCTGGCCCAGCCGGGCCTGGGCCAGGTGATCACGGAACGGCACTGGCGCCGACAGTCGGGCACTGTGCCCGAGCAAGCGGGCCTGGATCTCCTGGCGCACCACGTCCAGCGCGGCGTGGTCCAGGGCCATGTGATGGAACAGCAGCAGGGCGACATACCGCTGGTTGCCCGGGTCCTGGGCGTGCACCAGGCGCAGCAGCGGCGCCTGGCGCAGGTCCAGGCGGAAACGACTGGCATCGTAGCGTGCCTGCAGTTGGCTCAGGACATCACCGGCGGCGGGGGTCAGCGACACCGCCTCACATACCAGCGGCGCCTGGCGCAGGACCACCTGCAGCGGCTCATCGAGGCTTTCCCAGGCAATCGCGGTGCGCAGAATGTCATGCCGGTCGATGACCCATTGCAGGGCGTCGGCAAAGGCTTGCAGGAGTGCCTCGCTGGCAAAGGCGAAGCGCGCCTGCAGCACATAGGGATCGCCCTGGGGCGCGGACAGGTGGTGATAGAGCATGCCTTCCTGCAGCGGCGCCAGGGGGTAGATGTCCTGCACATTGGCGGCGCCACCGGGCACCGCGGCGACGATACGCTCGATGGCCGCCGGGTCCAGCTGTACCAGGGGCAGCATGTCCGGGGTGATCCTGAACGCCGGGCTCAACCAATGACCGCCCTGCCCGGCCACCAGCTCCAGAAGCTGCGCCTTGTGCTCGACCAGGCTGTCCCAAAGCGCATCATCCAACGCCTCGTCATCGCCCTGCACCAGCAGATCCTCGGCATCCCGTTGGAGACGGATCGCGAGGGTCGAAAGAACTGCCATCAATTCGCTGAACTGCATTGGATAACCTGCCTGAGAATTCGGAAACGGTTGAAGAGAACGTCCTTGTTTCAGATGCAACCTTTCAGGTGCGGCGTGGTGCCCGAGCGTCGAACTGCCGCCCGCCGACAGGAACGCCAGGGACAGTGAACCCGCCAGGGCTCCCGGCAGCCTGGAAACGCTAAAACATCCGCCCCCAAGGGGCTGACATGGGAAGCCGGGACAAGGCCCGGGCCCTGTCCCGGAGTGGTGCCACGCAGCGCGCCGGCCCAGGGGCCGGCGCAGATACAGGGCCGTCAGGCGGGGTCAGAGACGCCGTTGGCGCTTGAGCTGGGGAATGGTGGTGGCGGGTATTTCCAGGCGCGGCGACGAGGGTCGGGTGTTGGCCGCCAAGGCCGCCAGGGTCGGCTGGCTGAACAGCAGCCGGGCATCCGCGTGCAGGCCTTCCTGGCGCATCCGCGCCACCAGGCTGACCGCCAGCAAGGAATGCCCGCCCAGCTCGAAGAAGTGGTCGTGGCGCCCCACTCGCTCAACCTGCAGCACCTCGGCCCAGAGTCGCGCCAGGATGGTTTCCAGCGGGCCTTCGGGGGCTTCGAACGCCCGGCTCAACACCGCGTCTGCCCCGGGCTCCGGCAAGGCCTTGCGATCCAGTTTGCCGTTGGCACTCAGGGGCAAGGCTGCGAGCCGCACAAAGGCCGCCGGCACCATGTACTCCGGCAGGCGCTCGAGGACATGGGCACGCAAGGCCTCGATGCCAGGAACCACGACGCCATCGTGCAGGCTGAAATAAGCCACCAGGCGCTCCTCGCGCATCAGCACCGCCACCTCCCGCAGGGCCGGATGGGTCGCCAGCCGCGCCTCGATTTCCCCAAGCTCCAGGCGCAGGCCCCGCAGCTTGACCTGGAAGTCGTTGCGGCCGAGAAACTCGAGGTTGCCGTCGGCGCCGTAACGCACCAAGTCGCCGCTGCGGTACAGCCGGTCACCGGCGACGAAGGGGCTGTCGATAAAGCGCTCGGCCTGCAACTGCGGCAAGCCCAGGTAGCCTCGGGCGACCCCGATGCCGCCGATGTACAGCTCACCGCTGACGCCCAGTGGCACCGGCTGGGCATGGGCATCCAGGACATACAGACGGGTATTGGTAATGGCCCGGCCAATCGGCAGCTGGATCGGCGGCACCGGCGCCCCGGGTTCCAGGGTCCAGGCGCTGCTGTCCACCGTGGCCTCGGTGGGGCCGTAGACGTTGTGCAGGCGCACCTTGGGCAGGCGTTGCTGGAACAGCCGAGCGATGGCTTCGGTGAGTTCACCGCCACCGCAGAACACATCGGTGAGGCTATGGCAGAGGCTGACCTCCGGCAGTTGCAGGAACTGCAAGAGCATCGCCGGCACGAACTTGATCATCGTCACCTGCTGCTCGCGCACCAGCTGCGCCAGGTAGGCCGGATCGCGATGGCCGTCGGGGCGCGCCAGGAGCAGGCGCATGCCGTTGACCAGGGGCCAGAACAGCTCCCAGACCGAGCCGTCGAAACTGCAGGGGGCCTTTTGCAACAAGGTGCCCTGCTCCGCGCCCGGACACAGCTGCGAGCTCCAGTGCATCAGGTTGCCCAGGCCGCGGTGCTCGACCATCACCCCCTTGGGCTGGCCGGTGGAGCCCGAGGTGTAGATCACATAGGCCAGGCTCGAGACGTTCAACCCCGGCACCAGCGGATCGTGCTGCGGCCCCTGGTGCCAGGCGCTGCGGTCGAAATCGATCAAAGGCACTGCCGACGTCTCCAGCAATGCGCGGGTCGGCTGATGCACCAGCACCGCCAGCGGCTGGCTGTCCTGCAACAAGTAGTGCAGGCGTTCCGCCGGGTATTCCGGGTCCAGGGGCACGTAGGCGCCGCCGGCCTTGAGGATGCCCAGCAGGCCGATCACCAGCTCCAGGCTGCGCTGGACACACAGCCCCACCCGCACATCCGGCCCCACGCCTTGCCCACGCAGGTGATGAGCCAGTTGGTTGGCTCGCCGGTTGAGCTGCTCATAGCTCAGCCGCTGCTCACCGGCCTGCAGCGCAATGGCCTGGGGCGTGCGCCGTACCTGGGCTTCGAACAGCCCATGCAGGGTCAGCTCGCGAGGGTAATCGGAGTCACTGGCGTTGAACTCCAGCAACTGCTGCCGATACTCCGCCGTCGACAGGATCGACAGGCTGTCGAGCGCAGTTTGCGGCGCCTGTTCGAGGGCCTCGACCAACCCCTCAAGGGCAACGGTCAGGTAACCCAGCAGACGCTGCGCGCCGACCCGCCGAGGCGCCCGGGTGCCCAGGCGAAAGCCCGGTTCCAGGTCGTCCACCGCAAGCATCAGCGGATAGCTGAGCACTTCTTCGCTGCTCAGCAGCGCCACTCCCGGCACCCCTTGCAGCAGCGCGTGTGCGTCGCCAGCCACGTTGTGCCGGTAGTTGAGCAAGGCATTGAACAACGGGGTCGGCGCGGCCACCCCACTGCAACGCTGAGCCAGGGACAACGGCGCGTGTTCGTGGGCCAGCAGTGCACTGAGGCTCTCCTGGGTCTGGCGCAAGCCGGCGGCCACCGTCTGCCCCGCCAGCTCCAGCCGCAGCGGCAAGGTGTTGATGAACATGCCCAGCGCCTGATCGGCGCCCGGCCCGGCCTGCAAGCGGCCCAGCAGCACGGTGCCGAACAGCACGTCCTCGCGGCCACTGGCGCGGCCCAGAACTAGGGCCCAGGCCAGGTGAAACAGGCTGGCGGCACTGACCCCGAGCTGGCGCACCTGGGTCCGCAGGCGCTGGCTCAGGCTGGCGTCCAGCAGCGCGCCGGCCACTTGATGATCCAACACCTGCCCCGGCCGCTCCTGCAACTCGAAGGCCAGGGTCGGCTCGTCCACCTGGGCCAGGTACTCACTGAAGAACGCGGCATGCGACGCCTGCCCCAGCCGTGTGCGGGCCACGTAGTCGCGGTAGGCAAAGGCCGGCGCCAGCAGCGGTGGCTGACCGCCCATATGGGCAGCGATTTGCGCCATCAGCACGGCGGTTGAAGTGGCGTCGTTGACCAGATGATGAAAGCGCAGCATGGCGATCCAGCGCTGGTTGACCCGGTCCTCGGCCCAGGCCAGGGCCAGCATCGGTGCCTGGCGGATGTCCAGCGGGCGCTGGCGTGGATCGTAATGCGCGCGCAACTGCTCGAGCACCTCGCCGCCCGCGGCTGGCGGCAGCCACTCTTCCACCGGCAGCCGGGCCTCGCGCCAGACCACCTGCACCGGCTGCTCCAGCACTTCCCAGACCAGGCTGGTACGCAGGATGTCGTGGCGCTCGATCACCGCCTGCAGGGCTTGGGCGAAGGCGTCCAGGTCCTCGCGACGGGCGCAGGCGAACAGCGCGTGCTGCTGGTAAGGGTCACGTTCGGCAAAAGTCATGTGGTGGTAGAGCAGGCCTTCCTGCAGCGGTGCCAGGGGGTAGATTTCCTGCACATTGGCGGCGCCGCCAGGAACCGTGGCCACCACCCGGTCGATGGCCTCTTGGTCAAGGTCCACCAGGGCCAGCATCTGTGGGGTAATTCGCGGGCACGCGGCGGGCACCCGGTTGGCCGGGATCGCCAGTGGCTGATGAGCGTCTACCGCAGCGGCCAGGCTGGCCAGGGTCGGCTGGCCGAACAGCACCCGCACATCGGCCGCTAGGCCCGCCTGGCCCATTTTCTGGATCAGTTGCAGGGCCAGCAGCGAATGCCCGCCCAGCTCGAAGAAGTGATCGTTGCGCCCGACCCGCTCGACCTGCAGCACCTCGGCCCACAGCGCAGCCAGGGTGGTTTCCAACGGACCCTGGGGCGCCTGGTATTCGCGACTGATCAAGGCCTGGGGCCCGGGCGCCGGCAGGGCCTTGCGGTCCAGCTTGGCGTTGGCGGTCAGGGGCAAGGCGTCGAGTTTCACGTAGGCCATCGGCACCATGTAGTCCGGCAACTGCTGGCGCAGGTAGTCCCGTAGCTGGGTGATCGGCAGCTCCTGGCGGGCGCTGAACCAGGCCACCAACTGACCGTCGCGGACCTGGACCACCGCTTCCTGGAGGGCCGGATGGGCACCCAGGCGGGTTTCGATTTCTCCCAGCTCGATGCGCTGGCCGCGGATCTTCACTTGATCGTCATTGCGCCCCAGGTATTCCAGGGAGCCGTCCGCCAGCCAGCGGGCCAGGTCGCCGGTGCGGTACAGGCGCGCCCCAGGCTGAGCACTGAAAGGGTCGCGGAGAAAACGTTCGGCGGTCAGTTCAGCGCGGTTGAGGTAACCCCGGGCCACCCCGCTGCCACCGACATAGAGCTCGCCGGCGACCCCAATCGGCACCAGGCGTTGCTGGTCATCCAGCAGGTACACCCGGGTATTGGCGATGGGCCGGCCGATATGCAGGACCTGCCCCGGCTCGATGGCCCCGGAGGTGGCCACCACCGTGGCTTCGGTAGGGCCGTAGTTGTTGATCACCTTGAAGCGCTGCTGGCCGGGCAACTGGCGCAGGCGCTCGCCACCGATCAGCAGGGTACGCAGGGTTGGATGGCCAAGCTGCTGGCTGAAGGCGTACTCGGCCACCGGCGTCGGCAAAAAGCTCACCTGCAGGGGCTGGGCCCGCCACCAGGCGAGCAGGCTGTCGAGGTCTTCGGGGCCGTCGCTGACCGGCGCCAGGTGCAGGGTCGCGCCGACGCACAGGGCCGGCCAGACTTCCCAGGCCATGGCATCGAAGCCAAACCCGGCAAGGCTCGAAGTGTGGCTGCCCGAATGCAGGTCGAAGGCCTGGCAATGCCAGTCCACCAGGTTCGACAGGCTCTGGTGTTCCACCATCACGCCCTTGGGCAAGCCGGTGGAACCCGAGGTGTAGATCACATAGGCCAGGTGCTGCGCCGTCAGCCCCGCCACCTGGGGATTGCCTGCCGAGCCCTGGGCCCACAGCGGGCTGTCCAGCTCGATCAGTGGCACCGCCAGGGCCGGCAGGCGTTCGCGCAGCTTCACCTGGCTCAGCACCGCCACCGGGGCACTGTCTTCCAGCAGATAAGCCAGGCGCTCTGGGGGATGGGCCGGATCCAGAGGAACATAAGCGGCCCCGGATTTGAGGATCGCCAACAGTCCCACCAGGGTTTCCAGGCTGCGCCGGGCAATGATCGCCACCCGATCGTCAGGGCGCACGCCGAGCGCCTGCAGGTGCAGTGCCAGGGTATTGGCCCGCTGATTGAGCTGCGCATAACTCAGTGATTGCCCCTGGGCCATCAGGGCAATGGCCTGCGGGGTGCGCTGGGCCCAGGCCTCGACCCGGGTGTGAATGCGCGGCTCGTCAGCCAGCGGCTGGTCGGTGGCATTCCATGCTTGTAGACAGGCATCGGCAGCGCTGGTCAGCAACGAGAACCGCTGTACCGCCAAGGCAGTGTTCTCCAGCCCCTGTTCCAGCACATGGATCAGGCAGGCCGCCAGGGCCTCGATTTCGTGGGGCTGGAAAAACGCCGAGTCGTAGACGTAATGCATCCAGGCGCTGTCATCGAAACTGTTGCTGCGCAGGTGAATCGCCAGGGGCGTCGGCTCGTGGCGGTTGGAGACCTTCACCGACGAGGCCTGCGCCTCGCCGTAGCGGTAATCCAGGTCCTCCAGTTCATAGGACAGCGACAATTCGAACAGCTGCCCTCGGTCCTCTCGCAGCAATCCGAGGGTGCGATTGAGTTCACTCAGGGGAAAACGCTGGTGGCGGAAATCCTGCTTCAACACATCCCGTACCGCCACCACCAGGGCTTCGAAGGTCAGCTCGCGGCCAAAATCCATGCGCACCGCACTGACCTGGGTAAAGGAGCCCAGGGTCACCTTGAACGCAGCATTCGGCCGGTTGAGCACCGGCATGCCCAGGACCCATTCGTCGCGCTGCCCGGCCCGGGTGAAATACACATGCAACGCCGCCAGCAGCACATGGAAGGCCGAGGCCCCGGCGCTTTTGCCCAGGGCCTTCATCCGTTCATGCAGGGCTGCGGGGAAGGCCTGCACCAAGGTCGCACCGGGGGTCGTGGCGTCCTGGGACGGGCGATAGCGCGGGCGCAGCAGCGGCTCCGGCAAGGTGCGGTATTTGTCCAGCCAGTAGTCCCGGTCCCGGGCGTAGCGATTGGACTGGTGGTAGCGGGCGTCATCCTCGATGAAGTCGATAAAGGACGGCGCCGAGGCCAGCGGTTCCTCGTTCTGCACCAGGGCGCTGTAGAGCCCCCCCAGAGACTGGGACAGCTGGGCGAAGCCCCAACCGTCGAGGATCAAGTGGTGGGCCTCGACTTCCATCAGGTGATGGCTGGGGCTCAGGCGGAACAACGAAAAACGGCACAGGCGCTCGCCGCTGAGCTTGAATGGCTGCTGCATCTGCCAGCGAATCCGCGCCTGGGCGGCGGCCAGTGGATCGCTCTCCTGCGACAGGTCATGGAATTCCAGCTGCACCGGCCACTGTCGGTCAAAGTACTGCAAAGGCAGGCCATCATCACTGCCCTCAAGGGACAGCACAGTGCGTAGCACATCGTGCTTATGCACCAGCAACTCCACCGTGCGCTGCATCAGTTCTGGCGTGAAGGGTCCCTGAAGGTCCGCATAACCGCCAATGTTGTACAGCGGCGAGTCGCCACGGCTCAGTTGGTCCAGCCAGATATCGCGCTGCCCGGCAGTCAGTGGCAGGCCTTGGTTCGACAACGCTGCGACGTTCATGAGCACCCCCGGACCGGGCATGCGGCGGATTGCGGGCAGTGGATGGCAAGGGTGGCTTGCGCGGCGAAGGCGCCCACGACAGTGGCAGAAAAATGCGTCATAAGGTCCTTCTCAGGTGATGGTCCGGGCACCGGCGTTCGCGGATTTAAGCATCGGCCCCGGGGCCTGTATGTCACCCGAAACCCGGACAGTCCACGGGGTGCCCGGAGCCTGGCAAGCCCCCGATGAAACGCGGGCCAGGGGCCTGCACCCAAGTTCCCGTAGCACCTGCTGATCTGCTGAATCAGCTGTAGGAGATTGGCTATCCGTACACGACGCTCCTGACCTGCCCGGCCCCTCTTCGGGGACCCGGACCTATCGCTGATTCAGTGCCTTGCAGCACCGCGAGGACGAACACCTGCGGGCCCGACAGGCCTGTTGGAGGGCCATTGCCCAAGCCCCGCCCAAGGCTCTGGCATGGCCCTTGTGTCCCGGTTTCCCCCTACAGACGTGAAGTAAATGCTTGGGATTAAATCAGACTTTTCCTACAGGCTAGGTTCATCAGGAACCTGCCCCAGGCCGCCGTGGCAACCGCGCTTCGATCAGCGATTTGTCTTGATCAAGGATGATAAGGATATGAGTCTGACCAGCAGTATCGCCAACATGGGAACCCCGAACTTCTACTTCGAACTGGGGCAGTTGATCTCCAGCACCGGCCACGCTCAATTCGCCAGCAACATGCTGCAACTGGTGGACAAACTGGTACCGGTGAATCCATTGCGGCTCAGCGAATGGACCCTCGACGAACGCCAGGCCAGCCCACTGGAAATCACCCTGCTGGGACGCGCCGGATTGCACGAGGATGTGCCACTGCCGGAGCCCCCGCGGCGCCATGATCCGCTGCTGCACAAGATACTGGAAATGGACGAATCGCTACTGATCCAGATGAATGCCCAGGCCCACAGCGGGCATCCGCGCAACTCCCCGCACCAATGCCACCTGGTCTCGCGCAAAGCCAATCGCCGCTGTGTCATCACCCTCTACCGCGAGCCCACCCAGGGCGGTTTCTCTCTGGCAGAACTGTCGTTTCTCAAGAGCCTGTCGGAAACCCTGCTGCCGCTGCTGGAGCGCCACGCCCAGTTGCATCGGCAACAAGCCCTGAAAAACCTGCGCAGCTGGAACCCCCGGCCGCTGGACACGCGTCAGCAGACCCCCTTGCAACGGGAGTTCGACGAACGCCTGTCCCTGGGCGACATCAGCCTTTCAGCGCGGGAAAAAGAGGTGTGCCTGGGACTGTTGACCGGAGGCACCGTGCCGGAAATGGCCGAGCGCCTGAGCGTCAAGAACAGCTCCGTCGAAACCTACCTCAAGCGCGCGGCCACCAAGCTCGGGGTCAGCGGCCGCCACGGACTGGCCAAGTGGATGGTCGGCGCCTGAGGCGCGGCTCCGCATCGCTTGTCGCCCGCCATCAGGCTGTCCTTGTCACGAGGCTGATCAATGCGTAACTCCCCACTGCACCTGGCGGCCCTGGCCCTGGCCCTCGGCGGCTGCTCGCTGATCCCGGACTACCAGCGTCCCGCATCACCGGTGGCCCCGCAGTACCCGCAAGGCGCGGCCTACGCCCCGGCCAGTGGCACGGTCGGGGCCGACTGGCAGGGCCTGTTTCAGGACCCACTGTTGCAACAGCTGATCCACAGTGCCCTGGAGAACAACCGCGACCTGCGGGTCGCGGCGCTGAACGTCGCGGCCTACCAGGCCCAGTACCGCATCCAGCGCGCCGACCTGCTGCCGGCGGTATCGGCCAACGCGTCCGGCAAGCGCCAGCGCCTGCCGCAATCGGTGACCGGTAGCAAGGCGATGATCAGCTCCAGCTATTCCGCCAACCTGGGCATCAGCGCCTACGAGCTGGATTTTTTCGGGCGCATCCGCAGCCTCAGCCAGCAGGCGCTGATGACCTACCTGTCCAGTGAGCAAGCCCGGCGTAGCGCGCAGTTGAGCCTGGTGGCCAATGTCGCCACGGCCTACATGACCTGGTGCGCCGATCATGAGTTGCTGGAGCTGACCCGCAAGACCCTGGCAGCAGACGAACAGAGCCTGCGCCTGACCGCGCGCAACGGCAGTGCCGGCAAGGTCTCGGCACTGGACGTGGCCCAGGCCCGCACCAGCGTCGACAGCACCCGTGCCAGCCTGGCCCGCTACCAGCGCCAAGTGGCCCTGGACCTGAACAACCTGACCTTGCTGGTGGGCGCACCGCTGCCCTCAAGCCTGCCAGAACGCGGGCTAGCTGAGGGCATGCTCGCCCAAGTACCCGCCGGGCTGCCTTCGAACCTGTTGCAACGGCGCCCGGACATCCTCCAGGCCGAGTACCAGCTGCAAGCCGCCAACGCCAATATCGGTGCGGCGCGAGCGGCGTTCTTTCCCAGCGTCAGCCTGACCGCCAGCGCCGGCAGTTCCAGCAAGGAGCTTTCGGGGCTGTTCAAGAGCGGCTCCGGTGGCTGGATCTTTCAGCCACAGATCAACCTGCCGATTTTCAATGCCGGCAACCTGCGGGCCAGCCTGGACTATTCGCGTCTGCAGAAAGACATCAGCGTGGCCCAGTATGAGAAAGCCATTCAGACCGCCTTCCAGGAAGTCGCCGACGGCCTCGCCGCGCGCCAGACCTACCAGCAGCAACTGAGCGCCCAGCACAACCTGGTGCAGGCCAGCCAGGACTATTACGACCTGGCCGAACATCGCTATCGGATCGGCGTCGACAGCAACCTGGTGTTTCTTGACGCCCAGCGCTCACTGTTCAGTGCCCAGCAGGGCCTGATCAACGACCGGCTGGCGCAGTTGCTGGCCGAGGTCAATCTGTACCAGGCCCTGGGCGGCGCGTGGGGCGAAGTGCCGGGGCTGGCACTGTCACAGCAGCGACCCTGAAACCGGGAAGGCGAAGCAAGAAGGAGGAGTAACAGCAAGCGGACGGATCGTCCTGAGGGGTGTTGAACGCTGAAAAGCCGACCCGGCCAGCCAAGGGCAGTAGGCAGAATTGAGGCCGGGCGGGCAGGTGCCGCGATGTTGCAGCCCGCCCTGACCAGTGACCGCCATTCAGCGTGTTGCCTGTGGTACCTGGCCGGGCGAACGGGACAATCTTAGGCAGCTGCCCCATCAGCGTCTGTAAGAAAATTCTGAATGCAGGACATCCCATGTCTCGGGATAACCGCAGATTAAACGGCGTCCCCAAGAAACAGGATGAACCACCCCCACCTCATCGCCAGCCTAACGGACGAGAAACTGTCAGCCTGCGTGGCGCAGCGAGCGGGCATCCGCATCCAGCCCCCGTTGTACGTACCAGGACAGGGGCAGCGTCAGCAACAGGGTCACGGCTAGCGCCATGACCGCCAGGGGAATGCCGGTGAAGTCCCCGAGGCTGCCGAACAGTATCGGGGCCAGCGCCCCGCCGCCGATGGTGCCGGTGTAGAACAACGAGAACGCCTGCTCGCGCTTGTCGGCGCCCGCCAGGTCCGGTACCGCGCCATACAGCACCGATGAGGTGCCATTCAGGGCCAGCCCCAGCAGCGGCAACATCAGCATCAGGCCGCCATAGGGCAGGAACAGCGCCAGCACGATCAGGCTCGCGGTGCTGAACTCGGTGAGCCACACGGTCTTCATCATGCCGATGCGCACCCCCAGGTAACCGCAGAGCAACTTGCCGAACGCACCACCGATAAACAGCAAGGTCAGGGCCAGGCCGATACCCGCGGTGCCGGCGCCCTTGGCCTTGAGCAGAAACGGCAGGAAGGTCAGAAAGCCCATGCGCACGGCACTGTCCAGGGTGCCAGTGAGGATCAGTGCCCGCAGTCCGCTGGCGGAACCCTGGCCCCTGGACGCCTTGAGGTTTTTTTCCCGCAACGCCGAGGTACTGCTCCGGGGCGGAATCAGCCACCACAGCAACAACGCGGCGGCCAGGCCCAGGAGTCCGATCAGGGTGACACTGGCGCGCCAGCTGATCAGCGTCAGCAACAGCCCTACCAGCCCGGGGATCAGAGTCTTGCCGATATCACCGGCAAAGTTGTATTGCGCCAGGGCTTGCTTGACCCCGCCAGCGGCTTCGTGGGTGTCGCTGATCAGCGAGGACGCCAGTGGGTGCTGGGTACTTGCCCCCAGGCCGCCGAGCAGCAGCGCCAGGAGCAGCATGCTCAAGCCCGTGGCCTGCCCCACCAGCAGATAGGCCAGGCCAGCCAGGGCAGTGCCGCCCACCAGCAGACGCTCACGCCCCCAGCGCCTGGCTGCGCGGCCGGCCAGCAGTTGGCAGCCGGCCATCATGGCCGAGTAGGCACCGCGCAGCAGGCCGATCTGCGCGTAGCTCATCGCGAATTGCGCCTGCCAGATCGGCAGCAGCACATAGATCACATCGGTGAGGCCGTCATGCACGGCATGGGCACTGCAAGCGGCCAGCAACGAGCGACGACGCACGGTTGCAGCGGCGGGTAAGGCTGGATGTTGCGGATCATTCATCGGATTGGCCGGCGGCTGAGGAAAATCAAGGTCGGGGGGCATCCACCCCGCGGGTTACTGGGTCGCTGCTTCCTGGATCGCGGGGGCCTGAATCACTGCGCTCGTGGCTGGCCGAGCCTTGCGGCGCGCCAGGCCGCCAGCCGCTCCAGGCGATCAACAGCGACAGCACCTGGAAAACCACGATCAACGCCACACAGCCCTGCCAACCCCAGCGGCTCCAGAACAGTGACGGGAGCACAGCGCCGAAACTGCCGCCCAGGTAGTAACAGGTCAGGTACAGCCCCACGGCGCCAGCTCGGTTGTGCCGGGCGGTGGCGGTGGTAAAGGCGTTGGCGGCGGCCTGGGCCAGGAACACCCCTGTGGAGCTCAAGGCCAGCCCCAGTACGATCAGCCACAGCGAGGGCAGCAGGGTCAGGAACGAACCGCAGACACCCAGCAGCGCCGCGACGATCAGCAGTTCGGCTTGCGGGCGGGACTGGCTCAGGCGCCCGGCGACGGGAATCACCACCAGCGCCAACAGGAACACTGTGTAGACACTGCCGAGGGCCGCAGCTCCCAGGTTGAATGGCGCCTGGCTGAGGTAGAGCCCGGCGTAGGTAAAGGTGGCCACTTGCGAGAACAGCACGCAAAAACCCACGCCGTAGGCCGCCAGCAAAGGCCTGCGGCATAGCTCACTCAGAGCGCTCAGCGGCTTCGGCGTGCTTCTGCCGACCCGCGCAGGATTGCCCGGCAGCAGACGGTGAATGGCCAGGCCGATCAGCAGGCTCAAGCCTGCCAACAGGGCAAAAGCCTCACGCCAGCCCAGGTACTCGGTGATGACACCGGTGACGAAGCGTCCGGCAAAACCGCCGAGCACAGTGCCGGCCACATAGAGGCTGGTGATTTCGGTGACAGTGCCTCCGCTCCAGCGGTCGCCGATATAGGCGACGCTGGTGGCGAACACCACCGGGATCAGCATGCCTTCGATAAAGCGCCAGGCCAGTAGCTGGGCAAAGCTGCCGGCACTGGCCGCCAACCCCGCCGGTAGCGCCAGCATCAGCGCGGCCAGCACAATCACCGAGCGCGGGTCGAAACGGCCGGTGAAGCGACTGACAAAGGGCGCGGTCATGGCCACCGCCAGGGTGGTTACGGTAATGCTCCAGCCGGCCTCTCTGAGGCTCACTTGAAAGCTCTGGGCGAGCTCCTGAAGAATGCCCTGGGTCGCATACAGGTTGAGAAAGGCCGCGCAGCCACACAGGAACAGGGCAATGCGAGCACTATGCGCAGGTGGACTCATGAAACCTCTCGTGTCTGACCAAGAGCCTTTATAAAATACCCCGCAGCGCCAAGACCAATACCGATTTCCGACCGATCAATACCCAGGGAACAGGATGCTCGATCTACGCAGGTTACGTTACTTTCTGACTGTCGCCGAAGAGCTGCATTTTGGCCGTGCGGCCCTGCGCCTGCACCTCGCCCAACCACCGCTGACCCGGCAGATTTCAGCATTGGAAGCGGAACTGGGTTTCCGTCTTTTCGACCGCACCAGCCGCACCGTCGCCCTCACCGCCCAGGGCCGGCACTTCCTGCCTTACGCTCGGGCAGTGCTGGAACAGATGGACCTGGCCCAAGCCATTGCCGGCAAGCTGGCCGCCGGCTGTGCCGGACAACTGGCCCTGGGGTATGCCAGTTCGATCGCCCTGTCGGACCTGTTCAGCCAGGCCATCCAGGCCTTCGCCCAGCGCTTCCCGGACGTGCAACTGACCCTGGTGGAAGGCGCCTCGGTTAGCCAGTGGTCACAGATTGTCGACGGCCGTATCGACATCGGCATGAGTCGGCTGCCGCCCCCCAGCGAGCAGAGCGAAATCCAGGCCCTGTCCCTGGGGGACGAACCGCTGGTGGCGGCCATCTCCAGCGACAGCCCGCTGGCGGCCCGGGACCGGGTGACCCTGGCCGAACTCAGTGAGTATCCGCTGATCCTGTTTCCGGCCGACTATGGCTCAGGGCTCAACGAGACGATCGAACAACTCTATCGGCGCCACGGCCTGCCCCTGCGCCCTGGCCCCAGCGGACGGCAGATCACCTCGATCATCGCCCTGGTCGCTGCCGGCCAGGGTGTTGCCCTGGTTCCCCACTGCACCCAGACCCTAGCGAAGAAAGGCGTGAGCTATCGGTTGCTGGCGGACCCCGGCGCCACCGCGCCACTCTTGGTGTTGACCCGCCGCCAGGGACGCAGCCTGCTGGTGGAGGCCTTCATGGCGGTGATTGACGAGTTGCAGCAGCTGTAGTCACAGGCTTATCGAGGCGTCCGCGCGAGCGCGGGTGCACCCTAGTGAATGGCTGTTCCAGCGTTGACTTTCCCCGGCCGCAAAAACTTGTGCTTTCGCCTCAGTTCTATACTGAAAGTAGGGAAGCAACTTCCCTTTCATCAACACAGAGGTGATGTGATTGGGCTGGAATCGTAACGATGGCAAGCAATACCAAGGTAAGTCTTTCAAGGTACTCGTTTCATCCAACGAGTTACTGGAAATAGAGGATTACATCGATCACTTCCTACGCACCCGCGGGTATGAACTCTCAAAGGCCAACAGGGACAAAATCAGCGCAAGACTCAAGAGCCTCCCCGATAGGCATCACCACGCCCTCAGCGAGCTGGATCATTGGCTCGACACTCAATTCAGCGGGTAGCGACCCAGTACTGGCTGGCAGGAAAGCAAGAGGCATGTTCGAGTGAAATAGGTGTGGCTCCACTGTAAACAACCAAGCCCGGTGCAGAACCGGGCTTTTTTGTGATGGGTCGCTCTCGGTGAGTCAACATTTCACTTTGGATACACGGATTTCCGTGTGCTCCCTAATAGCAGGGCGTAGGATTGTCCGAGATTGATCCGCTACTTCGCTCTGGGGGAGGCACTGAAATGAAGTCGAGTTACTTCAAAGTTATCTTGGTGGCTACAGCGCTGCTTCTGAATGCATGCTCTGCGGCGCCAACGCACTCTTGTTTCTCAGATAGCTGCAAACTTGGCGGCGGTTACTCGAAGCAGAATGTAGGCGGTGGTGGGGCTGCGCTGAGCAACAGCTACAACCAATACGGCTCTTCGCTACTGCATGACTGAGGCAACGCAGAAACACCTGTGTAGCGCCCCTCTGGCCTTTTGAGCGTTACCAGATGGCCTGATAGACCACATCCCCTAGTCCGGCCCAGCGCCGGGCTTTTCGTGTCAGGCCTTGTCCGGAATATCTTCGCCCTCCTCCCCAAGCCGATTCGCGGTCAAGAGCCGTTCCCGGCTACCCCTTCAGAACGGATGATCGGCGAGTCCGGCGCCGACAACTGAGGCGGCATGACACGACCGTCGATCTTGTCTTTGCTGGTTGGTATCACTGCAGCAATGATCTCAAGGCCGGAGGAACTTCGACAACTTTGTGCGTCTCCGGGGACATGCAAACGTGCGTCAGACGGGCAACGAATGCCAACACCTCTGATCCGAGACAGCCCTCCACTGAAAATGAGAAAGAGTGCTCCCCGACATTCGAAACACTGTAAGCGTCTGTCCAATACACCCTGCGTAATGAAACTGACCTTCACTGGGCTGAAATCGCAATCGCAACGTCGGGGATGCCTTAAGCGCAGATGGACGTGCGCGTCGTGAGCAGTGAAGTCGAAGTAAGAGCAATGAAGGTAAGACAGATGTGGCCATGCCCGCCGCGAACTTGCCCGTTGCTCTACAACCCTAGGGGGACTGAATCGCCTGAGTTTACAAATCTTCCCACCAGCGCAAGTGTCACGCATGACTAGACGTTGCGGAGCACTGGTGGAGACTCGGCTACTAATCGGAGAAGTACCGAAGCCAATAGGCTTCCCGGCAGGCATTGTTAAAGCTGATGTGGCTAGGACTGACCATTTTGTCGAGCGGCTGGCGAACAACTTCGTAGCTAATCCAGCATTCAGCACAGACTGCGTCGCTGGGAAAGTTATCCTGCTCAGCTAGCCGCTTGATGAGTGCACCATCATCGAAGGCATAAGTTTTCTCCTCCGCGGTAACTGTGAACCCCTGGTCGAGCCAGGTTTCTTGATTCGATTTCTCAAGACTACCGATGCGAGACGAGGACAACCCCAGGATGGCACTGACGTAATTGGCGAGGTGGTCCAAGTGAGCCATAGGCTGTGTCCACAAGAGGTCTAGAAGGGCCAGCTAAAGCGCTAAAGCGTTAATGCGACTTTACTAACAAGGTTAGCCGCCCGACAACTCAGACCTTCGTTATAGAAGTGGACATGATCGCCCGATTGATCTCCCATGATGCTCTCTAGTATCACGACTTACTTGGCAGGACGATCGATACAACCTGACGTCTTGTCACAGCGCCGACAGTGCTCACAGTTCAGCGCCCTGCATAGCCAGACCTTCACCCTCTGCCAGTACGTGACCATGAAGACGTGCCGGAGGCCGGCCAGGGCCAGGGAGGCGTACAACGTCGCCTCTGCCACCGACTGGGACATGATCAGCCTGTCGTTGCGCACCAGGAGCGCGTAGCCGCTCAGCGCGATAGTCGCGTAGATCAACTTACCCAGCACCCCGTCGCGGACCTTTCCGCTCAGACAGCACCAGGTCGCCCATAGCGCGATCAGGCCAGCCGACCACGTTGCAACGTGTTCCAGGATCATGCGCCACCTCCCCCGAACTTCGAACGAATGAACGCCCAAAGGTCAGCAGCTTTGATTGCCCGGGTGATGGCGGCGATTAACGAGCCGCCGAAGGTGCCGAGCAAGAAACCGATACCGGCAACGCTGCGGGGCTCGACCACTCCCAGGTAAGCGCTTACCAGTCCGGTCAGGTAATGGGCGCATACAGCACCCGAGAAAATAAAGACGGCCCAGGCCTTTCGGTCGACCAAGTCGTCACGGTGCCACCAGCTCGCGGCGAACGCGCCAACCAACCCCGCGGTAAACCAGGTATCCAGCCTGTCGAGCAGGCGGTACAGAAACTCCATGCGCTCGACTCCGTGGGGCATGTTTGAAATAGGTCCGCCCCAGCAGCACTCCCAGTCTTAGCGATGGGCGTGGGGGGGCCGAAAATGAAAAAGCCCCGATCAATATCGAGGCCTTGAAATTGGTGCGAGACTTCTCGCTTGTGAGAGGGTCGCCCTGACAGGCACGACCCTTTTGCTACTCCCGCCTCATCTGCGCGGGGTGAGATTGGGCATTACACCGCAAGCTCGTGTGGAGAGCGATCAGAACTCCCAGCCGATATGGCCGTAGGTTGGGTATGGGTCGGTACCGTTATGCTCGGCGCTGGTGTTGTCTGGGTAGTAGACCTTCCGTCGACGGATCGTTGGGGTGTACCCAAAGCGAGCCCAGACTGGTACTTCCTGGACAATAGCCAGACTGCCATTTGGCTGCAATCGCAGAGTGGCGCCCGGGTTGCCACCGGTCCCCGACTGCCAGATCGGAACGTTATTCGCCGCGTACACGACGAAATTGCCGTCATTTTGGAACACCGCTCGAACGGCGCCTTTGTTTTGGGTGTAGCTCGCCCATCGAACGCTCCAGTTCGGGCCATAGTTCACGACGTTTCCGTCCCCTTGGAAAATCAGTGCACCATCGCCTGCAAAGTAAGGCACTCCCAGCTGCAGTTCAGTCGTGCCGCCGAATAGAAATGCGCTGCCACCCGGGTCAAGTGGGATGCCTGGTGTGCCGTTCCAGATAGCCCGAGAATCAACGATCACAATGTTCCCGTCATTCTGAACCTGGAGAAAGTTGCGATATGCAGCGGCATCAACGCTGTCCGGCGGGGTGCTGTTTACAGTACTCCAGCTCCGACTACGGGTATGGTCGACAAGAATCCCAGACTCAAATATGTAAAACGAGTTTGGAACAGCCGCAACCGGATTTCGGATGGTGTACGTGTAAGGGTTGTTGTAATCGGCAACCCATACCGTGGCACCATTGTCGTACAGAGCCAAATTCATATCAGGTTGAAGAATTAGCTTGAATCGCTTGCTCGGCGATTCCAAGTACTGGCCTGGGCTCATCGAGTTCCGAGGAGGCAATATTGCGCTGCCATTGTTGGTAAATTGAACGCGTGGTGGTCCGCTTGGTGCCATCTTTTTTCACCTATAGAGTCGAATGATTGTTCGCGAGAGATTCCGCTTTCATGTCGCTCAAAGGCGATGAGTTCGACGCTCTTGGCGTTGTCGACATACGTACTGCTACATCACCGTTATTACTTGGTGATGAGAATGTCGATAGTGCTGGTATCGCAGGTGTAGTTGGCCTTCTTGTCGAGAACCAAGTAAATGGCGGACGATTTGGTGACAGGCACTTTGCTGACCGAAAAGACCGCTCCGCTGCCTCTGACCAAGCTACCCGACTGAAGAACCGTGTCACCTTGATTCAAAGACCAAGCAACGCCATCACCGCAACTGTTGTGAATGCTGCTTACTCGCCCGAGAATATTGATCTCGCCCACCACAGGACTGGCCCAACGAATGACCGTCTGGCTGTTCTGGCCTGGGTGAAATGCCACGTCACCAGCTGCAATGGTAAAGCTGCCGTTTGCCGTGTAGGTGTAAGGTTTCAGGTGAACCGACACATGTGCCCCAGACACTTGATCCATCCAGCATGTAGCCGGGAGGTTGCTGCACGAGTCGGCTTTGAAGTACGGCAATGGGACGTAGTTTTCGGCCTTGTTTACACCAGACGAGTTCTGCATAAACGCCCAAGGAGAACCTTGTGGGGCACTCTCCTTTGCCAGAATTACATCCCTTGCCAAATTCCAGGACATTGCTGTGTCAGCAAAGGCACTCATGCTGGCACCAAAAAGCGCCAACAAACCGAGCAGGGAAACACTGATAGCTTTTTTCATTTGGATTGACCTATTGAGTCGAATGATTTTTTGCGGCGCAGTCCGCATTCATGCCGCTCAAAGGCGATGTGCTGAAGCTCAAGGCTTTCTAGCTAATCGACTGGCCTGAAATACCAGTCGACCATTTAAGAAAAAAACCTCCCACTTTCGGGCGGTCTTTTTGCTCTGGGACTGGTCACGACGCCCTTACAAAGGAGTGACGCTTACCTTGTCGAGGAAAGCGAAGTGAGCATTTGGATCTTGATCGTTCCAGAAGCTCAGAGTCGTTTGAGGAGTGGTCGCGGTAAAGTCGTAGGTTTTGGTTTCCCAGACAGTTGCATCACCGGTTGCAACAGGAGTGTCGAAGCTCGTCGTTTGCCCTGCCACTTTGAGATTGATGATGCCGTTGCCAGTGCGATTCACGTACTTGGAGTTGCCGGCACTGAAGGTCAAGCGGTAGCGGGCTCCAACAACGGTATTGATGTTCTGCTGAATGCCGCCGCCGTTCAGATAGGTGTAGTTGGCGAGGTCAACGCTCATCACACCATCGGCAGCCACGGAACTGCCGATCGAAGCCCTGACGTTCATGTACTCCACACCAGACAGAAAGGTCGTCCAGCCATTTACGAAGTCGGCCTGAGCTGGAGTGTTCAGGATGCAGTTATTGCCACAACCAGGTGCCTCAAAACTTCCGTTTACTACCATTTCAGCGCCGAAAGCGGCATTACCCGAAACCAGCAAGACAGCAGCCAGAGCAACTGGAGAAAAAGTTTTTTTGATTACTTTCATGTTCATACCTAAGAGTCGAATGATTTTTTGCGGAGCAGTCCGCATTCATGTCGCTCAAAGGCGATTACTCAAAGCTCAAGGCCTTCACACGAGTCGAGGAAGGTAAGCACCAACGACATGCTGGTTTTCGCTTCTGATGCGCTCGAGGAGTGGAATGACTATCTCAACAAAACACTGTATATGCAACCAGTATTTTTATGAGCTACGTCCCATCCCTGAAAATCTCACTCTGCCAATAACGTTCCATGCACTGGCCTGGGCATAGCCCAAGACGAAAAAGCCCCGATCAATATCGAGGCCCTGAATAGGTGCGATCGTCTTTCCGATCTGTCCGCCAGAGCCCCTCACAGCGTCAACGCCCCCTATGCATCAATCTCGCTGATCCAGTCTCGCGCCACCCGGTAAGCATTGATGGAGCAGAGTGCGCGGGCTGCCGGTGTTGATTCCGTGCGTCGCACAATCCGGCTATCGACGCCCAAGCTATCCCAAGGGGCTGTCCTGGCTACAGGTGAAACTGAGGCAATAAAAAGCCCCGCACTAGGCGGGGTCGGTATGCATTAGAGGCACAGGGGTTGTACGTCACCCGAAAATTAGCCCGGATGGCCTGTCGCTAGAACAGGACTTCATTTGCACAGCGATACGGTCACGCTGGCTGCTTGGAATAACGCATCAATACCGCATCTTTACTCATGACCGCCAGCGTCCGGCTTAGAACTTGCTCGCTAGAGAGATTATGAGCACTGAATATCTCTCCGTAATGCGCATGCGTCACTTTCGCAAAATAGGCTTGGTCTTTCTGATCAACACCCAACAAAGCTGAATAACTATCCAGATATTCACCCTTGCCTCTCGCCATGTCCTCGGCAATACCATCCAGCATTCCATTCATGGCGAGCAGCGAGTGACCACCATATCCCATAGGCTTGCTCGTATCGCAGCCGTTCGTGCCGGAGGTCATGCCGAAGGTAGCATTGCCTAGAGTGCCGTTGGTAGTAGAGGCAAAAACATATGGACCAAGGCCTTTCTGTCCTTCAAACAGCATATTACCCCAACCACAACCAGCGCTTTTTTTAGGTGTATCCGCGTATGTTGATACTGCTGTCAGCATCAGCGCACTTAAGGAAACAACCTTTACAAGGTTGAAAATCTCCATATTTTTTCCCCTCAATACTGTTGGTACAAAAGATAAATGCAGCTTGAGCGTAGCAAAGATATAAAGACGCAGAGACTGTCGATTAAAAGCAGACAAAAAACCCGGCTCGATGGCCGGGTTTTGAGTTAGCTGTGCGTTTCGCGTTACTTGTGCATTATGGGAATAAGTACCGTCCCCCCGCCATGTCAATATATTACGCTGCACTTTCTTATTTTTCCGCGTAAATAACCTGCCATAGCGACTGTTGATCCTGATTATCCACTTCTTTCATGGCTGCTCGCAGGAAGCCCCAAACATCCTTCCAGTCCCTATCCCAGTGCTTTGGCTCGATGGCTACTCGATCACCCAAGAGGGGGAAGTTGAGCAAGAAGGCTGGTGCACCCTGGATTACTCCGGGTGCAGCTGCGGCTGCGAGGGTGACTGTAGCTGCGGTCCATCTAAAGGGTGCAGCGAATTCGCTCCGCCGACACGGCCAAGCTGGCCACCGCCCAAATGGAGCTCAAGAAAGCGAACGAGGCCTACAGCCTGCCGGCCCGTACCCAGGTCAACGACCAGAAGACGTTCACAGAAGCCGAACAGGCCGGCCGTGACCTGAGCGCCCAGGACAAGTCCGCTGGCGAGCCGTTGACCGACGCAATGCTCAAGCGTCTGGAAGATGCAATCCGACCTCAAGGCCTGGACCCTGATTGCTGACCTGCTGGCACCCGATGGCATCCCGGGCGAGATCCTGGCCGGCGCTTTGAAGCCCTTCAATGACAGCTTGGCCAAGGGGTCACAGGTTGCCGGCTGGCCACTGGTACAGATCACCGCCGGCGGGCGCACCTACACGCTGCTGTCGAAGTCGGAGCGCAGGCGTGTCGACGCCCTGCTGGCCCTGGCCATCGCAGAGCATTCAGGCCTGCGCTTCCTGGTCCTCGACCGCTTCGACGTGCTGGCCCCACCGCCCCTGCCAGCCCGCGGTCAGCTGTTCCGCCTGCTGATGGCGGCCAACAAGGCCGGCACCCTGTACAGCGCCATTGTCTGCGGCACATTGAAAAAGAAGCCCGCCAAGCTGCCGTCAGAAATCAATGCGGTCTGGATCGAGAACTGCATGGCCGTCGGAGACCAGCAGCTGCAGAAAGCCAGCTGCTCGGCTTGGCCAAGGACTGTCCGGCCCTGTTTCTCGAAGCTCGAAGATGCCCACATGACCTGAATGTCTGCATCCAGTAGGTGGGCATGGTCTTTGTTGTGGATGCTGCAAGTATCGGCAAGGATCTCGGCCTGGAGCCATTCCCACACTTCAGGGGCTGGAGTCAGGCGAATACCGAAGCCGAAGAGATCGGACAGCTCAAGCAGGGATGCTGGAGGGCTAGGTCTGTCCACGGATCACCTGAAGCTTGAAATAGTGGCTGGTTGCCAGTACTGGTAGCACCCCATTCATGGACAAGGAACACTTCATGAGCGAGCGTTACGCGACAAAAAAAGTAGTGACCGCAAACGTACAAGGAAATAAGAGCGGACAAAGTACTGGATCCCAATCTAGCTTTCACTGGGAGGTATAGGAGAAGTCCACAGGGCAGAAAATCGGAGAGTCATATCCTGGACAGGCTGAAGCCGAGAATGCCTGCCTCAAGCTGAACTATCCGCGCTCCTAATGTGCTCCGTGCCGCACTCACCAGCGGCACCCCCACTCTTCCAGCGCACTTATTTCCTGATGCACGCTCAGATCTCAAATTGACGTCGATACGCCTCTACATGCTCAGGAAAGACTTCACCATAGTCAGGGTACTCGATACCCAGAACGACTAGCTCTATTGCATCAGCCCCACAATCGGCCGAGTAGTCAGCTATGGACGCGCCAGAAGCGCGAATCTCCTCTCCTCCAACAATACGCACCGTAAAATTGAAGCGCCTCTGATCACGCTGAGTAGAGGCTCGAACTTGACCTTGGATGCGGGAGTAGCCGGGGCCTGGAACAAATACACCGAAAGCTACCCCCATGGGCGGGTCGCCGAGCTCCAGATCGGACCAACCGATATGCTGCCCATTGCTGGAAACCTCGAATCGCGACATGAGTGCTACCTAGAGAACGTGACTGAACCTATCAAAGGGTAACCCAATCGCTGGAATTATCGATTATCGCGCCACGATCTGGAGCATTCGAAAATGTGGCGCGGATCAGCTCTCGGCTTTGCGGCTCATGAACCGATCGGAGTAATCCCGAAGTTTCTCTACTCCAACAAAGCCGACCATGCAGCCAGCGAAGGTGGCCAGGTCGGCCGGGAGGGTGAAGTACTCAAGCAAAGGGATAAGGCTGGAACCGATCAGGCCGCAGATGACGGCTTCCAGCACCATCTTGCGTCTGCTGCCACCGCCATAGATCACTCGAAATACGGCAACAATGGCGGCCATACCACCTGCATAGATCTGTGGCTGAAAGGCCTTGCTCGGCCACAAGAATGGCAGCATCACAAGCCATTACTCAGCCGCGGAGCTGGATCAGCTTATAAAAGCCGCAAACATGGTTTCAGCAACAGACTCGCGAGGTCCAGCGCTGACAATTTTGAAGAGGAGACAGGCATGAAAAAACGAGAAGTCACGCAAAAGTCACGCAAATGAAAAAGGCCAATGCTGTGAACATTGGCCTAAGTCATTGAAAAATATGGTCGGGACGGAGTGATTCGAACACTCGACCCCTAGCACCCCATGCTAGTGCGCTACCGGACTGCGCTACGCCCCGACTAGGCGTGAAACCTGTTTCACTTCTCAGGAAACGTTGAGAAATATACCGCAAGCTTTTGAAAAGTGGAAGTATTTAAATACGCTGAATTACTTCTTGAGCACCACAAGCACATCTTCCAGCTCAGAGATCATCTGACGAATGAGTTGCTTGTATTGGGTCGTGTCGTCTTTGGCCTCATCACCGGAAAGGCGCAAACGCGCACCGCCGATGGTGAACCCCTGATCGTAAAGCAACGCACGGATCTGCCGGATCATCAGCACATCCTGGCGCTGATAATACCGGCGATTTCCGCGGCGTTTGACGGGGTTGAGTTGAGGAAATTCCTGCTCCCAATAACGCAGAACATGCGGTTTTACCGCACAAAGCTCACTGACCTCACCAATGGTGAAGTAGCGTTTACCCGGAATGACCGGCAGCTCGTCGTTATGACTTGGTTCCAGCATAAGCCTCAACTCGGGCCTTCAACTTCTGCCCTGGACGAAAGGTGACCACACGGCGAGCCGTGATCGGAATTTCTTCACCCGTTTTAGGATTGCGGCCAGGACGCTGGCGTTTATCCCGAAGGTCGAAGTTACCGAAACCGGACAATTTAACCTGTTCGTTATCTTCGAGAGCGTGCCTGATTTCTTCAAAGAATAGCTCGACCAATTCCTTGGCCTCGCGTTTATTCAGGCCTAGCTCTTCGTAGAGACGTTCGGCCATTTCAGCTTTCGTCAGAGCCCCCATACGTCACTTCCTTAACGTGGCGTTCAACCTTTGTTCGAGCGAGGTGAGGATGTTTTGCGTCGTGGAGTTCACCTCATCGTCATTAAGAGTGCGCGATGGATGCTGCCAGGTCAAGCCAACGGCAAGGCTTTTTCTATGTGGATCAATGCCTTTACCCTGATACACGTCAAATAGCCTGAGGTCCGTCAGCCATTCACCTGCATTCTCACGAATTACGTCCAATACCGCACTGGCCGCCACGTCACGATCCGCCAGCAATGCCAGGTCACGACGCACTTCAGGGAACCGCGAGAGTTCGTGGAACTTCGGTAAACGCCCCTGGGCCACTTCGCCCAAAACCAGTTCAAACACGTAAACCGGACGATCCAGGCCGAGGTGCTTCGCCAGCTCCGGGTGAATGGCGCCCAGATAACCGACTTCACGACCATCGCGCTCGATGCGTGCCGTCTGGCCTGGATGCAGTGCAGGATGCTGGCCTGGGACAAAGGCAAAGGCGTCCAGAGCACCCGCGAAACCCAATACCGCTTCGACATCTGCCTTGACGTCAAAGAAATCCACGCCATCGCGGCCTTGTGCCCAACCCTCAGGCAGCCGACTACCGCAAACAACACCCGCCAACATGGGTTGCTGTTTCAAACCTTCCAATTGACCAACAAAACGCAGCCCGCTCTCAAACATACGGACGCGATCCTGCTGACGGTTCAAGTTGTGCTGAAGCACTTTGACCAGGCCCGGCCACAACGAGGAGCGCATGGCGGCCATATCTGCCGAAATCGGATTAGCCAGCAGTAGCGGTTCGACGCCTGGATTGAACAGTTCAAACAGCTTCGGATCGATGAAGCTATAAGTAACCGCTTCCTGATAGCCACGAGCGACCAGCAAACGGCGCAGTGCTGGTAGGTCACCTTGTGCTTCTGCTTTGGCTTGAGGGGCCAGACGGGCCTGCGGATAACGAACCGGCAAGCGGTTGTAGCCATAAAGGCGTGCCAACTCTTCGATCAAGTCGACCTCAAGGCTGATGTCAAAGCGATGACTCGGTACTTCAACACGCCACTGCCCGGCCCCATCGGCGGTCACAGTCAGCCCCAGCGCAGTGAGCAGACGCTCAACCTCAACGCCGTCGATCTCCATGCCCAGCATCTGAGTAACGCGTTCAGCACGCAACGTGACAGGTGCAACAGATGGCAAGTATTGCTCGCTGACAGTCTCGATAATCGGACCCGCTTCGCCGCCAGTAATCTCAAGCAGCAACCCTGTAGCACGCTCCATGGCTTCACGGGCCAGTTGCCAGTCAACGCCACGCTCATAGCGATGAGAGGCATCGGTATGCAGACCATAGGAGCGCGCCTTGCCGGCAACCGAAATCTGATCGAAGAATGCGCTTTCTAGAAACACGTCACGGGTGTTCGCGGTGACGCCGCTGTGCTCGCCCCCCATTACCCCTGCAATTGCCAAAGCCCGGGTATGGTCGGCAATCACCAGAGTATCGCTGCGCAGCGTCACTTCCTGACCGTCGAGCAGCACCAGTTTTTCGCCCTCTTCCGCCATACGCACGCGGATACCGCCATTGATTTCAGCGAGATCGAAAGCGTGCAGAGGGTGGCCCAGTTCGAGCATCACGTAGTTGGTGATATCCACGGCCGCGTCGATACTGCGCACATCGCCACGACGCAACCGCTCAACCATCCACAGCGGAGTCGGCTTGGACAGGTCGACATTGCGGATAACCCGCCCCAGGTAACGCGGGCAGGCCGCTGGAGCCAGCACCTCGACTGGACGCACTTCATCGTGCACCGGAGGGACAACTTTAACTTCCGGACGCTCTACTTTAGCCGCATACAGGGCACCAACCTCGCGAGCCAGACCGGCCAGCGACAGACAGTCACCGCGGTTCGGGGTCAAATCAACCTCGATGCTGGCGTCATCCAGGTTCAGGTAGGCACGAATATCCATACCCACAGGAGCGTCAGCCGGCAACTCCATCAGACCGTCATTGCCTTCGCCGATCTGCAGCTCCGCCTGGGAGCACAACATGCCGTTGGACTCAACGCCACGCAGCTTGGCCTTCTTGATCTTGAAGTCGCCAGGCAACTCTGCACCGATCATCGCAAATGGAATCTTCAAGCCTTGGCGCACGTTTGGCGCACCGCACACAACCTGGAAGGTTTCCGCACCATTGCTGACCTGGCACACCCGCAGCTTGTCGGCATCAGGATGCTGCTCGGTGCTTAGCACTTCACCCACCACTACACCGCTGAAAACACCGGCGGCCGGCGTTACGCTGTCGACCTCAAGACCGGCCATCGATAGACGAGCTACCAGCTCGTCGCGACTCACCTGCGGGCTAACCCAGCCACGCAGCCATTGTTCACTGAATTTCATCCTGCTCTCCTAATAGATTCGTTACGGACGCGCGACTAGCGAAATTGCGCAAGAAACCGCAAGTCGTTGTCGAAGAACAGGCGCAAGTCATTGACACCGTAACGCAGCATGGCCAGACGCTCGACGCCCATGCCGAAGGCAAAGCCCTGGAACTCTTCCGGATCAATCCCGGACATACGCAGCACATTCGGATGAACCATGCCGCAACCCATGACTTCCAGCCAGCCGGTTTGTTTGCAGACACGGCAGCCTTTACCGCTACACATCACGCACTCCATATCGACTTCGGCGGAGGGTTCGGTGAACGGGAAGTACGAAGGACGGAAACGTACGGCCAGCTCTTTTTCAAAGAACACCCGTAGAAACTCTTCGATAGTGCCTTTCAGGTCGGCGAAATTGATATCGCGATCGACCAACAAGCCTTCCACCTGATGGAACATTGGCGAATGGGTGATATCCGAGTCGCTACGGTACACACGGCCTGGGCAGACAATGCGAATCGGCGGCTGCTGCGATTCCATGGTGCGGACCTGTACCGGAGAGGTATGGGTGCGCAACAGCATGTTCGCATTGAAATAGAAGGTGTCATGCATCGAACGGGCCGGGTGATGGCCTGGGATGTTGAGCGCTTCAAAGTTGTGATAATCGTCTTCGACCTCTGGGCCTTCGGCGATACCGTAGCCAATATGGGTGAAGAACTGCTCGATACGTTCCAGGGTCCGCGTAATCGGGTGCAGACCACCGGAGGTCTGGCCACGGCCCGGCAGGGTCACGTCAATGCACTCGGCTGCGAGTTTGGCGCTAAGTTCCGCCTCCTCGAAAGCCGCTTTGCGTGCATTGAGAACCTCTGTCACGCGCTCCTTGGCAACGTTGATCAACGCACCGACTTGCGGACGTTCTTCGGCTGGCAGGTTGCCCAGGGTCTTCATCACCTGAGTCAGCTCGCCCTTCTTGCCAAGGAAGTGAACCCGGATCTGCTCCAGGGCATTGATGTCTTCAGCGTGTTGCACGGCCTCAAGTGCTTGAGAAACCAGCGCATCCAGGTTTTCCATGTACAGACTCCAGATACAAAATAGGGGAAGAGCTTGAAGGCTCTTCCCCTATTTATGACGTTTAACACCTGGAGCCACAGAGGTGACGCCAAGTGACTGTCGGGGGTACTTAAGCCAAGGTGGCTTTAGCTTTCTCGACAATCGCAGCAAACGCCGCTTTTTCGTTCACTGCCAGATCAGCCAGAACCTTACGGTCGATCTCGATGGACGCTTTTTTCAGGCCGGCGATGAAACGGCTGTAGGACAGACCGTTAATACGAGCACCAGCGTTGATACGAGCGATCCACAGAGCGCGGAACTGACGTTTTTTCTGACGACGGTCACGGTAGGCGTATTGGCCTGCCTTGATTACCGCTTGCTTGGCAACACGGAATACGCGCGAGCGAGCGCCGTAGTAGCCTTTAGCAAGTTTCAGAATTTTTTTGTGACGCTTACGGGCAATGACGCCACGCTTTACACGAGCCATGAGTTACTTCCTCTTTCTTGATCCAAAAATTAACGAAGGCGCAGCATGCGCTCGACTTTTGCCACGTCAGACGGATGCAGCAAGCTGCTACCGCGCAGTTGACGCTTACGCTTGGTCGACATTTTGGTCAGGATGTGGCTCTTGAAAGCGTGCTTGTGCTTGATACCGTTAGCAGTTTTCAGAAACCGCTTAGCAGCACCACTTTTGGTTTTCATCTTTGGCATGTTCGGATACTCCGCATTCAGTTGATAAACATAATCAGAAGGCCTGCCGTGCCCTGTTGATTACTTCTTCTTTTTCGGGGCGATGACCATGATCAGCTGGCGTCCTTCCATCTTAGGATGCTGTTCGACCGAACCGTACTCTTGCAGGTCAGCTTCAACCCGCTTGAGGAGTTCCATCCCCAGCTCCTGGTGGGCCATCTCACGGCCGCGGAATCGCAAGGATACCTTGGCCCTGTCCCCATCACTCAGGAAACGTACCAGGTTGCGCAGTTTTACCTGGTAATCCCCTTCCTCCGTCCCTGGACGAAACTTGATTTCTTTAACCTGAATCTGCTTCTGGTTTTTCTTCGCCGCGGCAACCTGCTTCTTCTTTTCGAAGATCGATTTGCCGTAGTCCATCAGCTTGCAAACAGGGGGCACTGCATCGGCGGAAATCTCCACCAGATCTAGCTTGGCCTCTTCAGCCTTAAGAAGCGCGTCTTCAATTGACACAATCCCAAGCTGTTCACCTTCAGCGCCAATTAACCGAACCTCGCGTGCCGAGATATTCTCGTTGATCGGGGCTTTCGGTGCAGCTCGTTTATCTTGTCTCATATCACGCTTAATAATAATTACTCCGAATCTTGGCGACCACGCCGGGAAACCGCTTGTGCGAGGAACTCCGAGAATTGGGCGATAGGCATCGAGCCCAGGTCTTCACCTTCACGGGTACGCACAGCGACAGTCTGCATCTCGACCTCCCGATCTCCGATAACCAAGAGATAGGGAACCTTGAGCAAAGTATGCTCGCGGATTTTAAAGCCGATCTTTTCATTTCTCAAGTCGGACTTGGCACGAAATCCGCTTTGATTGAGTGTTTTTTCCACTTCAAGGGCAAAATCAGCCTGTTTATCAGTGATATTCATCACCACAGCCTGAGTCGGAGCCAACCATGCAGGGAAAGCCCCTTCATAATGCTCAATCAGAATTCCGACAAAACGCTCGAAGGATCCAAGAATTGCACGGTGCAACATGACCGGATGCTTTCGGCTGTTGTCTTCGGAAACGTACTCAGCCCCCAAACGGATTGGCAGGTTGAAGTCCAGCTGCAAAGTACCGCACTGCCACACACGACCCAGACAGTCTTTGAGCGAGAACTCGATCTTCGGACCGTAGAACGCGCCTTCACCTGGCTGCAGATCATAGGGCAGACCTGCACTGTCCAGCGCAGCCGCCAGAGCATTTTCCGCTCGGTCCCACAACTCATCTGAGCCCACGCGCTTTTCAGGACGAGTGGAAAGCTTCATCTCGATGTCTTTAAAGCCAAAATCGGCATAGACATCCATGGTCAGCTTGATGAAAGCGGCAGATTCGGCCTGCATTTGATCTTCAGTACAGAAGATATGGGCGTCATCTTGAGTAAAACCACGCACACGCATGATGCCGTGCAGCGCGCCAGAAGGCTCGTTACGGTGGCAAGCACCGAATTCGGCCAGGCGCATCGGCAGCTCGCGGTAGCTTTTCAAGCCCTGATTGAACACCTGCACATGGCAAGGGCAGTTCATCGGTTTGATCGCGTAGTCGCGGCTTTCGGACTCAGTGGTGAACATATTCTCGGAGTAGTTGGCCCAGTGCCCGGATTTCTCCCAGAGACTGCGATCGACCACTTGCGGAGTCTTGATCTCCAGATAACCGTTGTCACGCTGCACCTTGCGCATGTACTGCTCAAGAACCTGGTACAGAGTCCAGCCATTCGGGTGCCAGAAGACCATGCCAGGCGCTTCTTCCTGGGTATGAAACAGGCCCAGACGCTTGCCGATCTTGCGATGGTCGCGCTTTTCAGCTTCTTCGATACGCTGGATATAAGCCGCCAACTGCTTCTTATCCGCCCAGGCAGTACCGTAAACCCGCTGCAACTGCTCGTTCTTTGCGTCACCGCGCCAGTAGGCACCAGACAGCTTGGTCAACTTGAACGATTTCAGGAAACGCGTGTTCGGCACGTGCGGACCGCGACACATGTCGACATATTCTTCGTGATAGTAGAGACCCATTGCCTGCTCGTTCGGCATGTCCTCAACCAGGCGCAATTTGTAGTCTTCGCCACGCGCCTTGAACACTTCGATCACGTCTGCACGCGGAGTGACTTTCTTGACCACGTCGTAATCTTTCTCGATCAGCTGCTGCATGCGCTGCTCGATAGCCGCCATGTCCTCGGGAGTGAAAGGACGCTCGTAGGCGATGTCGTAATAGAAGCCGTCATCGATAACCGGACCAATGACCATCTTGGCGGTTGGATACAACTGCTTGACTGCATGCCCCACCAAGTGAGCACAAGAGTGGCGAATGATCTCCAGCCCCTCTTCGTCCTTTGGCGTGATGATTTGCAGGGTCGCGTCGCTGTCGATCACATCGCAAGCGTCGACCAGCTTGCCGTTGACCTTACCGGCCAGAGTGGCCTTGGCCAGACCTGCGCCAATGGACGCGGCGACCTCGGCTACGGAAACCGGATGATCAAATGAACGTTGACTGCCGTCGGGAAGAGTAATAGTTGGCATGGCGCCTCCTCTCCTAGTGGTGACCCCTACCAAAGGTCACGTGGGTTGGGATGAGCCAGTACGCGATTCAGTCCAGCCGTTCAACATCGAACGCCTGCCTCACAGTGGCAAGAGCCTTGCGGCCAACCAGGAAACCGAACCAGAGTGACTGGGGTTCAAATCAAAAAAATTAATGAGGCATAAACGGCAAGGGAAATAAAAAGACCCAAAGCTTGAAAACACCCAAGCCGGGCATGCTAGCACAGAAAAATCGTAATCACCGCGCGACGCGTTTCCCCATATGCGCTTTCTGGTCTTTTATTTAAGAAAATGAACTTGGGATGTACGTCTGGCCTCAAATACCCCGAGAATCGTCGCCCTTGTTATCGACCTCAGGAGAATTCGACTCATGCGCCTTATCAAATTGCTTGCCCTTAGCGCTCCGCTTGCCTTGTTGCTGCCCTTGAGCGCACAAGCTGCCTGGCCCGCCGGTGCACGCGCCGACTACATGAAAGACTGCACCGCAGCGGCGAGCCAGAGCGTCGACGTTAAAAGCGCCGAAAAACATTGCGCCTGTGGTGCCGACAAGCTGAATGAAAAATTCACCACTGAGGAAATCAAGGAGCTGATGAGCAAAACCAAGCAGCCTAGCGCCGACCTGAGAACCAGAGCGCTGGACGCCATCGCTGCTTGCCGAGTGGTCAAATAACCCACCCATACTCGAAACAGACTGCGCCAACGCGTGATAAGCGAGCTTAAAATGCGGTTTTTTTCACAATTTACGCAGCTTTTACGGGTTTTTTTATCACCGTATATTTTCCGTGAAAGCCCTTTAAACCGGGGCCTTCAGCCGTTCAAGGCAGTAAAAAACATGGATACATCGGGCAAACAGTGCCCACAGGGGGCTCCCAAGCCGAACATTTCGACTATGATAGCTCGGTGTGCCCAGTTGGCCTGAGCAGCACAGCACTACTGAAAATATATGTTTCTTGGAGATACACCATGTCTAATCGCCAAACCGGCACCGTAAAATGGTTCAACGATGAAAAAGGCTTCGGCTTCATCACTCCTCAAGGTGGCGGTGACGACCTGTTCGTACACTTCAAAGCTATTGAAAGCGACGGTTTCAAAAGCCTGAAAGAAGGCCAAACCGTTTCCTTCGTGGCTGAGAAAGGCCAAAAGGGTATGCAAGCTGCACAAGTTCGCCCTGAGTAAATCTCAGCGAGCTTAAAAAACCCCGTCCATGTGACGGGGTTTTTTGTGGGCAACAAAAAGCTTCAACCCTCAGCCACAGTTGACCCGAGTCACCACCAGGCCGGCGTCAGTATTGAGGTTCAGGCGATCGGAGCGGTATTCCAGGGTGATCATGTCATTAGGCTTGAGGAACCTTGCATACTGCGCTCCAGCACGAGTACGGGCCTGTTCAAGCAACTCGGGAGAGGCCTTCTTGCCGACGGCAAATTCAGCGCCTGTTGCTTCACAGCGAGTGTGCAAGGGCTCAGCAGCCACAGGCTCCTTTGTCGACCCGGCAGTGCTGCATCCACTGAGTACAATGGCGGCCAACAACGTTCCGAATGAAGCGAGCTTCCAAGGCATGAAGCCTCCTTTTCAAAAATAAGCAGAGATCGTGCGACAGCTGATTTGGTTTTTGGTTTCAAAACAAAATGGCCATTTGCCCTATTGATCGGGCAGCGGACAAGTCTGCCTCAGCCATCGCAACACTTTCACAGGACAATCGTCACTGAATATGAACAGCACTCAATAGATATCGATGTAGTCGAACGCCGGCTTTGGCCAGTTCTGCTTAAGCGCATTGAAAATCTGCATGACCCAGACCTCATCGCTGGCCGCCACCAGTCCAACATAACCGGATCCCGCAGCCCAGGTCTCCAGGCGAAACAACAACCCTTCAATCTCGACACCGCCGACTACTCCCGAAGAGATATAGGCAATCCCGGTTCTGGTCACACGCAACTGGGTGTGCACATTGTCGCTGGCTGATGCCAGAAGCTGGCGCACCGCGTCCAAGGTCAGGGCGTCAGGCTGGTTCAAATCGATTTGCACACGAGCTTCCTTGAGCACAGGAAAAACAGCAGTGTCGCATAGCCCCCTGCCTGATGCCTAAGTCGGAGTGCCAAATGCCCAGCAACATGGTTAACTCTGCGACGCTACAAGTATCCGCCCGGGCCCGTCCCGGCGACCGCCCCATCCGAATTCGTGAGACTTTCATGGCCACCGTGAGTATCGACGCCGACATCAAAGCCAAATGGCCCCAGGGCCAATGCTCCTATAGTCCGGGGAGCCCGGAGGAGTTGGCGATCATTGGCATAGACCTGCTGGTCAAGGAGCTGGGAACCCAGTCCGCCCGAGCATTCATTGAACAGGTATTCGAGAAGTATCCTGTCGACCACCAGGGTGTACAGGATCTGGAACGGGAGTAGAACCCCGCAGGCCGGTACCTGCGGGGGCGATGCTTACTTGAGGCGAGCCAGGCGCTCGGTGAGCAAATCGAAGAAGCCCTGAGCGTCACCGCTCTCGACCCAAAACACATTCTTCTTCTGTTTCAGGCCGTCATACCAATCCACGATAGTCTGACCAAAGGTCGGACCTTCACGACTATCGATGACCATGTTGGCCTGACGCCCGCTGAACAGCTCAGGCTTGAGCAGGTAAGCAATAACGGTAGCGTCATGCACCGGGCCACCGGGAATGCCGTAGTGCTCCATGTCGCCTTTTACGTACTCATTGAGAATATCGCCTACAACCTTACTGGCGTTGTTGTTCAACGCGGCAATTTTCTGCAGGCGCGCATCACTGGTCAGTACTTTATGAGTGACGTCCAACGGCAGGTAAGTCAGCTTGACACCACTATTGAGCACCACTTCCGCGGCCTGAGGGTCGGCGAACAAGTTGAATTCCGCCACCGGCGTAATGTTGCCGCCATTGAAATGCGCCCCGCCCATGACCACCACTTCCTTGATGCCTTGAGTGATGTCCGGCGCCTGGACCAGCGCCAACGCGAGGTTGGTCTGCGGACCGAGCATGGCGATGGTAATGCTGTGGGGCTTGGCCGCACGCAGCGTATCGATCAGGTAATTGACTGCATTGCCCTTGGCCAGGGGCGCCTTGGGTTCATGCACGGTGACACCGGAGATACCCTCCTTACCGTGGATATTCTCCGCGTAAATCGGCGTACGCAGCAACGGTTTGGGCGCCCCAGCGTAGACCGGCACCTCCTCGCGTCCAGCCCATTCACGCGCCAGACGAGCGTTGCGCGAAGTTTTGTCCAGACGCACATTACCCGCCACAGTGGTCAGCGCCCGAACGTGCAACTCCTCGGGAGACGCCAAGGCAAACAGCAGGGCCACGACATCATCAGCCCCTGGATCGGTATCGATGATCAGATCAATTTTTTCCGCCCCATGAGCGCCAGTAGCAGTGAGAAGAGACAAGAGCAGCAGACTCCGGGTCCAGTGTTGAAATAGCTGAGCATAGCGGCGCATGGCGCACTCCTTGTGCAAAGTAGGAAAAAGCCGGATAGCGGCCTAGAAGGTCACCCCGGCAATCAGGGCGATATTGCAATACGGTTGGCACTCCCCCGTGCGAATCACTGCACGAGCCTGTCGACTGAGCACCTTGAAATCCTCATGCTTCAAGAGCTGCCGCTGCCCCAGCTGACCGCCGACGGTCAATGCCTCGAGCGCCGGCAGCGGCGTTGGTCGCTTGAGCAGAATTTCCTCGGCCAGCACATGACGCTCCACCTGCATTTCGCTGAGCAGCACCTTGAGCGTACCGAGAAAATCAGGAACACCATGAGTCAGCGCCAGGTCGATCAACTCGACACCTGGCGGCACCGGCAGGCCGGCATCGCCGATCACCACGATGTCGCCATGACCCAGGGATGCAACCAAGCGGGACAAGGCAATATTGAGCAACGGTGTTTTTTTCATGAGGGGACAAACGCCTGAACGTCGGACAGCGTGGGAATGGAAGGCTGGGCTCCGGCGCGAGTCACCGACAGCGCTGCGGCAATCTGTCCAAAACGGATTGCCTCGGCCTCGCTCTTGCCGACAGCCAGGGCCGCAGCAAAACCACCAACGAAGGTGTCCCCCGCCGCCGTGGTGTCGATCGCCTTGACCTTGGGCGCCGGAAAATGCTCGAAACTGTGACCATTGGCAAACAGTGAACCCTGGGCGCCCAAGGTAACAATGACCTTGCCAGCACCGGCGGCGATCAAGCGAGTGGCCGCGGCCTCGGCAGTTTCCAGGGAGTCCACCGTCACACCACTAAGGGCAGATGCCTCGCTCTCATTGGGAATCAGGTAATCGATCGCTCCATACCACTCGCTCGGCAGTGGACCGCTGGCCGGAGCGGGGTTGAGAATCACCGTCTTGCCCAGCTCACGCCCGCGCTTGAGGGTGTAGCCCACCGTCGCCAGAGGCACTTCGAGCTGACAGATGATCACCTTGGCCTCCTGCAACACCGTATCGAAACCAGCGACTTTCTCAGGACTGAGCAGACCATTGCCGCCGGCGACGATGACAATCGCATTCTGACTGCTGTCGTCCACCACAATCAGGGCCACACCACTGGAACCCTCGACCCTACTCACAGCCTGGCAATCGATTCGCTCGGCGAGCAACGCATGGCGCAATTGCTCGCCATAGGCGTCATCACCGACACAACCAACCATCGACACCTGTGCCCCCAGTCGGGCCGCAGCCACCGCCTGGTTGGCACCCTTGCCACCGGACACCGTGGCAAAGGACTTGCCAATCAGCGTCTCACCCTCTCGGGGCAGGCGCTCGGCCCGGGTCACCAGGTCCATGTTGAGACTGCCCACTACCGCTACTTTTGCTGGCATACATCGACACTCGATCAATTGGGTTCAACGGTATTCGGCAAATGCGCCACTGAACGGCGCAGTTGATTCACGCAAGACAATATTCGGCGTAACGATGCGCTGATCGATCGGCAGATCCCGGCTGGCAATGCGCCGCAACAACAACTCTGCCGCGGTCTCCCCCAACTGCAGGATCGACTGGCCGACCGTGGTCAGCGCCGGGTAGACATAACGGCTCATGAGGATGTCGTCGAAACCGATCACTGAAAGCTCGCTGGGCACGCGGATATTGCGCTCCGCAGCCGCTCGCAACACGCCGATGCCCATCATGTCGTTAGCCGCAAAAATCGCACTCGGCGGATGGCTGTCGAGCAACTGCGCCGCCGCGCGATAACCACCCGTGCTGCTGAAATCACTTTCCAGGATGCGCCCTCCAGACACTTCAACACCGGCCTCTTGCAAGGCCTGGCGAAACCCTGCCAGACGCATCTGCGCCACGCTGGTATTGGCCGGCCCACCGATGCAGGCGATGTCCCGATGCCCCAGTTCCAGCAAGTGCCGAGTCGCCAGATAAGCGCCGTACTGGTGATCGATACGCACCAGATCGGCATCCACCCCTTCCAGCCCGCGGTCGACAATCACCATCGGCGTGCGCACGCCGGCCAGACCCTGGGCCAAGCTACTGTCGCCACCGGCCGAGGTGACGATCAACCCATCGATACGCTTCTCCAGCAGCACTCGCAGATAGTTGCGCTGCTTCTGCGGGTTGTCATCGGAGTTGCAGAGAATCACGCAGTAACCGTTGCGTTCGCAGTAATCCTCGATTCCCCGAGCCAACTCGGCAAAGTAAGGGTTGAGGCTGTTTGGCACCAGCAGGCCGATGGTCGCCGTGGTCTTGGCCTTCAGCGAACGCGCCACCGCACTGGGCACATAGTCCAGGTGCTTGATCGCGGCCTCAACCTTGACCCGAACCTCTTCGCTGACGGGGCGCGTCTTATTCAGCACATGGGACACGGTGGTATAGGAAATCCCTGCCAGCGCCGCCACATCCTTGATTGTTGCCATGAATCAAACCCGCCGATTGGCGCGCTGGCTGCGATAGGTGTCCAGCACCACGGCAATCACGATGACTGCACCGGTGATGATGCGCTTGGTCGGCTCTGATGCACCGATTTGCGCCAGACCTGCAGCCAGCACGGAAATAATCAAGACGCCGAAGAAGGTACTGATCACCGAGCCACGTCCGCCCATCAGGCTGGTGCCGCCAATCACCACCGCGGCGATGACCTGCAACTCCAGACCGGAGCCCGCATTCGGGTCTGCCGCTTCCAGGCGAGAAATTTGAAACAGTGCAGCAATGCCCGCCAACAATCCCATCAGACTGAACACCAGGATCTTGTAGGGCCTGGGGTTGATCCCCGCCAGACGCACCGCCTCTTCGTTGGTACCAATGCCGATCAGATAGCGGCCGAACACAGTGCGAGTCAGCACCGCCTGGGCCAGAAAGATAATCAGCAGGGCAATGATAAACGACGGCGAAATGCCAAAGGCAATTGGATTCGACAACCAAGCGAAAGCATCGCCGATATAAGCCGTGCGCGAGCCAGTCATCTGGTAGGCGACGCCCCTGGCCATCTCCAGCACACCCAGGGACACAATGAATGACGGAATGCGCCAGGCCACGGTGATCGAGCCGGTCACGGTTCCGGCCAGCGCCGCACAGGCCATGCCCAACAACGCCGCAGGCACCACGCTCCAGCCCCAGCCAAGGATCGCCACGCTGACGGTCGAGGCGGCCAGGGCCAGCACCGAACCCACGGACAGATCGATGCCGCCGATAATCAAGACGAAGGTCATGCCCACCGCCAGCACCATCAGGTCGGGAATCTGGTTGGCCAGGGTGCTGAAGGTGTCATATGACAGAAAGTGGCTGCTGAGCAGGGAGAACAGAATGATCATCCCCAACAGCGCTCCGGCCAGCCCCAGATAGGTGCCAAGGCCGTAGTACTGGCCGCCGCGCTTACCCTGTGCAGATGCAGTTTTCATGATGCATTCCTAGGCGCCGCTTCATTGAGCAACGCATCTGGTTTTTGATAGCCGGCAAACGCGGCGGCAAGCAATTCGTCCTGGCTCCAGCTGTCGCGCTCGAAAGTATCGATCAAGCGCCCGGCCGAAAGCACACCGATGCGATCACAGATCAGCATCAACTCCCGCAGGTCGCTGGACACCACCACCAGAGCCTTGCCCTGACGGGTCAACTCGCCCAACAGGCCATAGATATCGAACTTGGCGCCGACATCGATACCACGAGTAGGTTCGTCGAACAGCAGTACCGAACACTCGCGCTCCAGCCAGCGACCAATCACTACTTTCTGCTGGTTGCCGCCAGACAACTCCGACACCAGTTGCGCCGGGCTGGAACTGCGGATGCGCATGGCATCGATCTGTCGCTGGGCCAGCTGTACCTCCTCCTGAGGCTTGACCAAGCCACTGCTGGAGATCGCCGGCATGTTGCCCAGGGCGATATTGGCGCTGATGGACTGGGTCAACAGTAGCCCCTCGCCCTTGCGATCTTCGGTGATCAAGGCAATGCCATTGGCCACCGCGTCGACGGGAGAGCGAATGCTCACCGGACGGGGCGGTGTGCCCAGGGCAATGCTGCCGCTGTCGGCGGCATCGGCACCAAAGATCAGGCGCAACAGCTCGGTGCGCCCTGCCCCGATCAAACCGGAAATACCGAAGATCTCGCCACTGCGCACCTGGAAGGACACATCGCGGACCTTGTCCGAACGACTGAGATTGCTCACCGTCAACGCCGGCACACCAATCTTGCGTTCGCCCAGGTCGATGTGTTCGCCCAGCTCGCGGCCGACCATCAGGTTCACCAGTTGTTCACTGTTGTAGTTGGCCATTGGCTCGACACAGACCAGGCAACCATCACGCAACACGGCAATACGCTGAGCCACCCGGGCCAGCTCTTCCAGGCGATGGGAGATATAGATGATCGACACGCCTCGGGCCTGCAGGCGAGTGATCTGTTCGAAGAGCATCTCCACCTCACGGGACGTGAGCATGGCGGTCGGCTCATCAAGAATCAGCACATGACAATCACCAATCAGGTTGCGGGCGATCTCCACCATCTGCTGGTGACCAATGCCCAGCTCGCCTACCAGGGTGTCGGGGTCGATGGCTTCCAGACCGACCTGGGCCATGGCCTCGATTGCCGCTTTGCGCAGCTGCTTGCGACTGATCCAGCCACCGTTGCTGGGCAGGTTATCGAGGAACAGGTTCTCGGCCACCGACAGGGTTGGCAGCAGGTTCAACTCCTGCATGACCATGCGAATGCCCGTCTCC
Organism: Pseudomonas sp. Fl4BN1; assembly: GCF_009908285.1. Classification (GTDB taxonomy): domain Bacteria; phylum Pseudomonadota; class Gammaproteobacteria; order Pseudomonadales; family Pseudomonadaceae; genus Aquipseudomonas. Next base: position 23,818 of record NZ_JAAARM010000027.1, on the reverse strand, counting down.
TCGGCCTGGGTCCGACTACCGGGGCGATAATCCTGGCCGTTGAACTGCATGTGGCCAGTAGTGGGACTGACCAGGCCGCCGATGATCTTCGACAAGGTGCTCTTGCCTGCGCCGTTCTCCCCGGTCAACGCCAGCACCTCACCGCGCATCAGCGTCAGGTCGATGCCGGTCAATACCGGCTGCACATAGGTCTTGCCGATACCGCTGACCGAGAGGACAGCGTTCGCAGCGGAAACTGACATAAGAAACTCTCCATACGCTCGCCCGGCCGGGCGAGCGCCGTTGTGCTGCCGGAATGACTACTGGGTGACCAGCTCAACCGGAGTTTCGATCACGCCATTGACGCCACTGTCGACCTTCTCGCCCTTGAGGATCTTCAGCGCAGTCTCGATACCGAATACCGCCTGCTTGGCGGCAAACTGATCGGCGGTGGCCAGGACCCGGCCATCCTTGAGCATCGGCTTGATGGCATTGATGTTGTCGTAGCCCACTACCTGGACCTTGCCGGCCTTGCCGGCCGCACGTACTGCAGAGACCGCGCCTACCGCCATGCTGTCGTTACCCGCCAGCAGCGCCTTGAGGTTCGGGTACTCGCTGAGCATGGCCGAGGCCACCCGGTTGCCAGCGTCGATTTCCCAGTCACCGGATTGCAGCGAAACCACCTTGATCTGCGCGGCGTCCATTGCGTCCTTGAAGCCCGCGGTGCGCTGCTGTGCGTTAGTGGTGGTGGAGACCCCTTCGATGATCCCCACTTCGTCGCCGGCCTTCAGTTGCTTGGCCAGGTACTCACCCACCAGGCGCGCGCCCTTGCGGTTGTCCGGCCCCACGAAAGGCACGCTGATGTTCTTGCTTTTCAGCACACCGGGATCGAGTTGGTTATCGATATTGATCACCGTGATCCCGGCATCCACCGCCTTCTTGATCACTGGCACCATGGCCTTGGAGTCGGCAGGCGCAATCACCAGGGCATTGACCTTGGAAACGATCATCTGCTCGACAATACGGATCTGGTTGGCAGTATCGGTTTCATCCTTGATGCCATTGGACACCAGGTCGAAATCAGCGGAATGGTCTTTCTGATAAGCCTTGGCGCCATCTTCCATGGTCAGGAAGAACTCGTTGGCCAGGGATTTCATGACCAGAGCAACCTTGGGTTTCTGCGGGGTGTCGGCCAATGCCGAAGAGAGAGGAAGCGCAGCGGATGCTGCGGCCAGAACGGCGACAGCGAGTAAACGTCCAGCGAAGGGCAGCTTCATGAATTCACTCCGATCTTATGATTATTGTGAGCAGCGTTCACACGGCAGGGTGAGCAGGTCGTCATCAGCATGGATGAGAGGCCGGTGCCGCACCTTGGGAAGATAGACGATTGTCGTTATCCGAAGGCCGCGCAAACGTTTGCGTAAAACGAACTATGCGAACCTCGCCAGAGTTTGTCAACGCCGATCAGAGTCTGGAAAAAGAAGACAGACAGGGGGAAAAACCCCGCCGCAGGAGAGAAGGAACCTGTCCGCACCGTAGCGTCGAACAGGCTCTGAGGGTCATGCGGTGGTGTTTACCAGGCCACCCGAGGAGGAGGATTCCTTGGCCAGCTCACGAACCAGATTGCCCGATACCTCTGCCAGGGCCCCGGTGGTTCCTGAGATCTGCCCTTGAAGCCCCATGACCACGGTCTGCTTGGCTTCAGGGGTCGGATAGTCGGCGGCCTGGGCGGCAGCCAGTTGCTCTTGCTGCTGCTTGAGCAGCTCCTGCAACTCTTGCATGCGCTTGAGCAGCATCTTGACGACGATACTCTGATTATCTCCACCCGAGCCTGCGGCTTCGGACGTTTCGGCCTGCTTGCCGGAACCAGCCCGGAGGGCGCCCGACTCATCGGTGCCCAGCGCCGTGGACGCCTCCTCAGCAGCGGCGTTACTCAATGCATCAATGATCGCCGGCGACTTGCCATTGATCAGAATCGCTCCTGCGCCAGGAAATCCGACTGACAGAGACATGTGAACTCCCGAAAAAAAGATCCTGTCGTGTCATCGACCGCTTCAAGACATTCTTTAATCGATGACCGTGAAGCCTTCCGTTGCACCGCCGACAAGCATTTTCGGATTGCCGAACGCCTACAGATGAAAACGTTCGGAAATCCGGACGAACATTTGTTATTTAAAGCCAAAAACAGAAATAAAATTGATATAAATCAGTAACTTAAAATACTTATCAGACCAAGGTAGCGCTGGTACAAATCCTGCTCAACCCTCACCGCCCCGCCGCATACAGATCTGCAGCCAGGGTGTTTCTAGATGAACCTGCATCAGCACTGTCTCACTACTAGAGAGAAAATAATGAAATCTGCCTTCAAAACCTTCGCTCCGGGCGCTTTGGCCCTCCTCCTGCTTCTGCCAGCAGCGCTGCAAGCCAAAGAAGCTGAAACCCAACAGAAACTCGCCAACGTCGTGGTTCTCGCGACTGGCGGCACCATCGCCGGTGCCGGTGCCAGCGCTGCCAACAGCGCCACTTATCAAGCCGCCAAGGTCGGCATCGAACAACTGATCGCTGGCATCCCCGAGTTGAGCCAACTGGCCAACGTGCGTGGCGAGCAGGTCATGCAGATCGCTTCGGAAAGCATCACCAACGAAAACCTGCTGCAACTGGGCCGTCGTGTCGCCGAACTGGCCGACAGCAAAGACGTCGATGGCATTGTCATCACCCACGGCACCGACACCCTGGAAGAAACCGCCTACTTCCTCAACCTGGTGGAAAAAACTGACAAGCCAATCGTGGTTGTCGGCTCCATGCGTCCAGGCACTGCGATGTCGGCTGACGGCATGCTCAACCTGTACAACGCCGTCGCCGTGGCCGGCAGCAAGAGCGCACGCGGCAAGGGTGTGCTGGTAACCATGAACGACGAAATCCAGTCCGGTCGCGATGTCAGCAAGATGATCAACATCAAGACAGAAGCGTTCAAGAGCCCATGGGGCCCGCTGGGCATGGTGGTAGAAGGCAAATCCTACTGGTTCCGCCTGCCTGCCAAGCGTCACACCATGGACTCGGAATTCGACATCAAGAACATCAAGAGCCTGCCCGACGTAGAAATTGCCTACGGTTATGGCAACGTCAATGACACTGCTTACAAAGCCCTGGCTCAAGCCGGTGCCAAAGCCATCATCCACGCCGGTACCGGCAACGGTTCGGTGTCTTCCCGCGTAGTGCCGGCCCTGCAGGAACTGCGCAAGAACGGCGTGCAGATCATTCGCTCCTCCCACGTCAATGCCGGCGGTTTTGTCCTGCGCAACGCCGAACAGCCTGACGACAAGTACGACTGGGTCGTGGCTCACGACCTGAACCCGCAGAAAGCCCGCATCCTGGCCATGGTCGCCCTGACCAAGACACAGGACAGCAAAGAACTGCAGCGCATGTTCTGGGAATATTGATTGCTCCTGCTCGACCGGCCCCGGTCGAGCACGCTTCAAACCACTCGCCCCTCGGGCGGGTGGTTCCAGCGTCACCGCCGATGGTTTCGCTGCACCCTCCCGCGATAAAAAATTACTTCCCCCTCGAGAAAAATGCATAAAGCGTTGTCAGAGGAACTTCTTGAATTTTAAGCAGTTGCGAAATGCCCTACAGTTAAATACTGTATGCACGTACAGCTTATTAAGGATTGTTCCGTGGCCACCCCCCAAACGCCCCTCAGCTCCTACGAACGCCTGGGTGTACGCATCCAGAAAATCATCAACTCCCCCACCGCCCAGAAAGCCAAGGCGGCCTTGATCTTCCGCCTCGCCGACGAGCCGCAGGATGAGTGGGAGCGCCTGCTGGAGGAGATCGCCGAAAACGACAACGTCACCCTCGCCTATCGCGATGACGGCGGCGTGCAGATTTTCTGGGTTGTGCCGAAGGAAGATTGAACTGATGAGTGTTCGTTGTTTTGCCATCTTATTGCTTTTGCTTGCCTGCACCGCCCAAGCCGACGCCCCCCGCACCTTCAGTGAAGCCAAAAAGGTCGCCTGGAAGCTCTATGCCCCTCAATCCACCGAGTTCTATTGCGGCTGCAAGTACAACGGCAACCGGGTGAACCTCGCAGCCTGCGGCTATGTTCCACGCAAGAACGCCAAGCGCGCAGAGCGCATCGAGTGGGAACACATAGTGCCGGCCTGGCAGATCGGCCATCAGCGCCAGTGCTGGCAACAAGGCGGCCGCAAGAATTGCACACGCACCGATTCGGTCTATCAGCGCGCCGAGGCCGATCTGCACAACCTGGTGCCGAGCATCGGCGAAGTGAATGGCGATCGCAGCAATTTCAGTTTCGGCTGGCTACCGGAGCAATCGGGCCAATATGGCTCATGCCTGACTCAGGTGGACTTCAAGGCCAAGAAGGTCATGCCCCGCCCTTCGATTCGCGGGATGATCGCGCGCACCTACTTCTACATGAGCAAGCAATACGGCCTGAACCTGTCGAAGCAGGATCGACAACTATTCGAAGCCTGGAACAAGACCTACCCGGTGCAGGATTGGGAACGCCAGCGCAATCAGAGCGTGGCCTGTGTAATGGGCCGCGGTAATCCATTCGTCGGCACGGTCAACCTCAAGGCCTGCGGCTGACCCGGAATCGCCCGCCGGGCACGGGCAAGACTCGGCATTGCTAAAACAGCCTTACTGCGCGACTCGATGCTCGATGACCGTCGCGTTGATATCGCGTTTTTTAGCCTTGACGAGTTTCTCGGCCACCTCGGCCCTCTTCGCCTCAGCTTCGGCCTGGGAGGAGAATGGGCCAACCAGGACCCGCCGCTTGCCATCCACCGTGTCGACACTGGAAATGATCCCGTGCTCGATCAGCCACCCAGTCAGGTCACTCACTGCCAAGGGTAGTTCGCTGCCCACCAGCACGTCCCACTGCGGCGCTGTCGAGACCTCGGCCGGTTGAACCTGTGCTGCCGCTGAAGCGTTCTTGCTCGCTTCGACACGCTTGCCTTCGCCACAACCGGCCAATGCCAACACCGCCATCATCATCGCTACTGTGCGCACAACCTACCCCTCGAAAGTCTGAGGCGGCGATTTTAACACTCTAGATCCGAGAGACCGCGCAACAAAATCAGGACGAAACAGGAAGAATGATATTTATTGCCTCTGTATAGTTGCGCCTTGGGAATTAATAGATCGTCTGCGCGTCAGAAAGAGGCACCCACTCAGTGGAACTTCGCACTAATCTATACCTAAGACCGACCTCTGCACTGTTTGAATCTGGTGCCCTACAAAGCTATCAAGGAGAAGATCATGCTGATACTCACCCGCAAAGTCGGTGAAAGCATAAACATCGGTGACGACATTACGATCACCATCCTCGGCGTCAGCGGCCAACAAGTCCGCATCGGCATCAATGCACCCAAAGATGTCGCGGTACACCGCGAAGAGATCTATCAACGTATACAGGCGGGACTTACGGCCCCGGACAAACGCGAAACTCCTTGAGCACCCTGAGCACCAGCCCTTTGCCTATGCACAATGGCTGGCGCAGCGCGTTTCTTGTTTGCCTTGAGCTTCTCCTCAGCGCATATTCCCGCACACCGGATTATCGTCAACCACTGACTATCGCCCCTTCCCGGCGACAGCCCCGACTGCCGAATCCCGGCGCGCGGCGCCACAGCAATGCCGGCGTCGCACCCGGGGGCAGCGGTCAGGCACCTGCCGCAGCCTCCACAGCCTTGAAGCCGATATTTTCAATGAACCGCAGTAGGTAGCCGTCAGGATCGAGCACCAACAGGTTCAACTGACCGCACAACATCCCCTCCTGCCGATACCAGCACTCTTCGATCTCTCTGCGCAAAGTGACGCCGGCTTGCGCCAAATCGACAGCCAACTGGCGAATATCCAAACACTCGATCGACAAGTTCATTCCACGCCCGAAAGGCGCCTGCAAGGGCCCGACACGCCAGGCAGACTCCTGCTGGTCATCCTGCTCCAACATCAGTTGGCTGCCATTGAAGGAGAGAAAGGCAAAGAGCTGTTCCGGACGCTGATACTCCACCTTGAAACCCAAAGTATCGCGATAGAAAGACAGACTGCGCTCCAGATCCGTGACCAGCATTTCCGGAACCAGGCTATTCATTTGAAACATCGAAGGCTTCCATTGCACATTGATCGAGCGGTGAGACTACGCTCAAGCCCCTATCCCGTGCAGTGCCGCTTACCAATGTTTACAACTGAGCGACTGATCGAAACACCCGGGCAGCTCAGCAATAGCTCACAACCGAACAATCCGCTGCGAACCCGTGACGGATAAAAACCGGTGGCACCCAAACAAAAATGGCGGCCCGTACCCGGATCAAGAATCCGCGAGGGCCGCCGGGTCATTCACTCAAGAATGACCTGTACGCTTCAGCCATGACGCTCCAGCAACACCTTGCTCCAGAGCGTAAAGGCCGCCGAAGGCGTCCAGGCCGGGTTCGAGGTGTGCTCCTGAAGACAGAGGTAACGATGACCTTCATAGCTCACCCCATCCTCCCTGAGATAGTGCTGGTCGGTGCGCCATTCAGGGAAACTCGGATCGACAACACCTCCGGCGGTCCTGGCACTCACACTGCGACTGGGCAACGACTCGCGCCCTTGAGTATCAGTGGCCGTGACGAAATAGCTGTACTGAGTGTCGGCACTCAGTCCCTGGTCCTCGAAACCTGGGGACGCAGCCTTACCCACTGCACTGCCGTCGCGATACAGGGTGTAGAACTCGACCGGGCGTACGCCGCTGGAAACGCTCCAGCTCAGCTTGACACTGTTGCGGCCAACCCCCAACACCTGCAGGTTGCCAGGAGCCCCGGGACGCTCCGGCTCACCACCATCACCATGGATCAGCGGCGCATAGCGGTTACGAAACTCCCAGTTGTAGTGCACCCCTTGCCGATTGACACCGGCATCCCAATTCACCGACCAGGTCATCAATCCCTTGATGGTATGTCCGGCGCCCTGCAAACGCTTGAACGCACCACTCAGCGCTGCCGGATCGATGACATAGCCAGTGGCCGCGGCATCGACATTGCTCGGCAAACCAATCACTAGCTTGTCTGCTGCAATCCGGCTGTAGCCACGAGTACCCGAGGCCAGGCTATCGGTCAGGTAGAACAGGAAATCCTCCTTCATCTGGTCATTGTTCTGGGCGATCCAGGCCCCCTGCCCGCCGTTGGCCTCCTGCACCCAGAGCCCATCGCCACCCTGGTTGTAATATTGTGGCGCGACAAAGTCGTAATAACCCTCCAGCGCCTGTAAGTAAGGCACGTACTTGCCATTGCTAGTCAGGTACGGAAACTCCGGCGCCATGCTGATGATGAAATGCTTGCCCTGGCCTGCGTAGTGGTCCTTCACCAGCTTCAACGCTGCAGGCAGCACGCTCTTGTTGTCGGCAAAGTCGATGGCACTCTGCTCCAGGTCGATATCCAGGCCATCGAATCCGTAGGTTTCCACCAGGCGGATGATTTCGTTGGCCAAAGGCTGCTCGTTGCCCTTGTGCAGCTCGATATGCGCATCGGCGCCACCCAGGGAAATCAGCACCGCCCGCCCCTGACTGTTAAGCACGCCGACCTGACGCCGAAACTCGGCATCCGAGAGGTTGTAGGGCTTGAAGGTGGGGATACCATTGCCCTTCATGAAGGCCACCGCCACCACGTTGTACTCCTTGGGTACATCCAACAGGCTCAGGTTGGCGAACTGCCCCTGCTGATATCCATCACTGGGACCAGCAGCCCAGTTATGCCAGAAGCCCATGAGGATCTTCTTGCCGGCAATACTCGGCATCAGGGAAGCGGCATCCGCGGCTTGACTCTTGATCAATGCAAAGTCGATTTTATTCACGCTCTAATCCTTCAGAACCGTTAAAGAATTTTATTCGGCAGAAACTTACTTGAAGTCCAGATCGAACGCCTGATAGAACCCGTTGCCAGTATTGGCAACAATCCACACCAGGACTACAACATGGTGGCCTTTCTTGTTTTTAGGCAGCACAACTTCATGATGAGTCTTGGCCTTCAGCACCGAGCCAAACTTGTCGTATGGAACTTCGGTATAAAAGTCCTGGTAAAAGGCCTGAGGTTCCAATTGTGCGCGACTGATCCGCTGCTTCGGATCCCAACCGTCTTTAGTGATGAACCAGCTGTAACCTCGGGTGACGTGCGGCGCGGTGTACTCCCACTGCACCTGAAACACTTGGCCCGGGTCAACATTCAGCAGCGGCCAACTAAAGGGACGATTGATTTTTTTCGACATTTCTTCGTTGGTGAAGTTGATGCAGTCACGCTCATCAACCTTGCCACCGCTAAGAATATGGCCGTCTGCAGGTGGTGCAACGCTTGCTACGTCGCCGTCATAGGGTTTCGGAAAGGGGCCGCCAGTGAGTGCAGGGAAGTTTTTACCTCCTTCCATTTCGTTCACCTGCCAGGTACCCAGCAGTCCCAGCTCCACCGCCACCGCACCACGGCTGGAAGGCGATACAACGCGACCATGTTTAAGTTGAGCTTGTGGCTTATTCATATCTTTCACTCCATTGATTAATTAATTTCGCTCCTTGTTGAGCCCCCTAAACCTAGCGCACTTCTACCGACTTTTTTCACCGCCCAACAAACTAACCATTCGGGACAATTTACAGAATCCAGCGCAAGACCAAACAATCCGCGGACTTCCTTATTTAAACTGACAGTTTCAATCGTCAATGTATTACACGCCTTGCTACGCCCAGACTCACTCTTCTTCCAGCGGCAAACAGTAAAAAGCACAACTAGCTGCAAAAAGCGCCTTTCAGAAACAACAAAACCCGGCCAATGCCGGGTTTGTGCTTGTACAAGTCCAGTGCGCTATAGACAGGTCGCCAGCGCCGCCAGGCGGCGCTTCGAGACAGAGCTGTCTTCGATGGCGTAGAAGCGGACAGTGGTCGCCGATGCCTCAGCCTTGATATCCACAAAGGACTCAGCGGAGCGGGTATACACCGTATAGCCGCCGGCCTTGCCTGATTGCAGGTACGCAGCAGCATCCACACCGAAGACCGCTTCATCCTGCCAGGCAAATTGCACGCACTGTGCCACCAGCTGCTCGGCCTTGGCCGAGGTCAGAGTCTTGTTCGGTGTTCTTGCCCGAGCGTCATCCATGGTGGAGCTCGCACAACCGGCCAGCAAAACCGCAATCATTCCTGCCATCAAAAACCGCATGCCACCACCTCGTCCTTAAAACGCGAGAGTATCGCTCAGGCAGCAGAAAAAAGGCGTTCAGGCCAAAGAAAAAGCCATCCCTGTTCGGCCTCAGCGCTCCGCCAAGGAAGATGCCAACTGCGCGATGGCCTGCTGATCGCCAGCAACCAAATGTTGGTAGTTATCGATCATCGCGCGCTCATCGGCAAGCAGTCCGCACCTGGGCAACCTGGAGAACCTATCAAAGGCCTGCACAACCATCCCCATTCAACAAAGCGATGGTTCATGAGCATTACGGCCTAAAAACGCACTCTTTATTTACGCCCCCATTGTCATCCTCCAGGCAAAGGATTAGTCTTCGCGCCCCTTCCCACACTTTTGCCAAGGAGATCCACCATGCAACAGCTGATCACCCTTTGCAGGACGTGCCTGGTTTAAACGCTGTACCCGCTACCCGCTAGCGCCTTCGCTTAAATCCTGCTTCGTCCTGCCATTACCTGACTTTATTTTTCCCAATCAGGAATTGGACATGGACAATTGCATCCGTCATTTGTCGAACGGCGTCTCTCTGATCGCCTCCGACACCACCTGGATCGAAGACAAAGCGCTCCAGCAACTAAACACCACCGCCCAACTGCCCGGCATGCGCCAGGTCGTCGGCATGCCGGACCTGCACCCAGGTCGCGGCTACCCAGTGGGTGCGGCCTTTTTCTCCACCGAGGTGATTTATCCGGCACTGGTAGGCAACGACATCGGCTGCGGCATGACGCTGTGGCAAACCAACCTTTCCTGCAGCCGCCTGAACCTCGACAAGCTGGAAAAGAAAATCGGCAATATCGACCTTCCCCTGGATGAACAGTGGGACGAAGAACGAGCAAAGCTGGAGCTGCCCCTCAGCGGTCACGAACACTCGCTGGGTACCATCGGTGGCGGTAATCACTTCGCGGAACTGCAACAGCTCGATCAAGTGCACGACACCGTGGCCTTGCAAGCCCTCGCCTTGGACCCAAAAGCCTTGCTGTTGCTAGTACACAGTGGCTCCCGGGGCCTGGGAGAAGCCATTCTGCGACACCACGTGGAGCAACATGGCCACAACGGCCTGCTGATGAGCAGTGCCGCCGGCGCGCAGTACCTGCAGCAGCACGACGACGCCTTGCGCTTCGCCGAAGCCAACCGACGCCTGATTGCCGAACGCCTGTTGCACAACCTGCGAGCCAAGGGAAGTTCAGTGCTGGATATCAATCACAACCTGGTATCCGCAGCGAATATTGACGGCATTCCCGGCTGGCTGCATCGCAAGGGCGCCACGCCTTCGGACCAGGGCCCAGTGGTCATCCCTGGCTCTCGCGGCGACTACAGCTACCTGGTACAACCCATTCCAGCGGCCATCAGCCTCTACTCACTGGCCCACGGTGCCGGCCGCAAATGGCTGCGCAGCGACTGCAAGGATCGACTGGCAAATCGCTTCAGCTTCGATCAGCTCAAACGCACCCAACTGGGCAGCCGGGTGATCTGCGAGGATCGCGGATTGATGTACGAAGAGGCCCCCGAAGCCTACAAGAGCATCGATAGCGTGGTTGGCAGCCTACGGGATGCCGGCCTGGTGAAGATCATCGCCCGGCTCAAGCCGGTACTGACCTACAAACGCCGGGGGTGCTGCTGATGCTGCTGTTACAACTATCCTCCGCCCAAGGACCTGCCGAATGTGAACTGGCAGTGACACAAGCCTTGCGTCGGTTGCACAGCGAAGCCGAGGCGCAGGGCGTGCGCCTCGGCATCGTCGAACAGGTTGCCGGCGATATCCGGGACACTCACAAATCAGTGCTAGTCAGCCTCGACGGCGAACATGCCCCGGAACTGGCAACACAATGGGCAGGCACCTTGCTCTGGACCTGTAAGAGCCCCTATCGACCCGAACACAAGCGCAAGAACTGGTTCTTCGCCGGCCAACTGTTCAGCCCCCCGGTGGAGAACATGGAGGACGAGATTCGTTTCGAAGCCATGCGCGCATCAGGCCCGGGCGGACAGCACGTGAACAAAACCGACTCAGCAATACGCGCTACACACGTGGCAACAGGCATCAGTGTGAAAGTGCAGTCCGAACGTAGCCAGCATGACAACAAACGCCTGGCACGCCTGCTGATCCAGCAACGACTTGCTGCACAGCAAGAGCAATCTGCTCAGGAACTGCGCCTGCAACGCCGCGATGCCCATCATCAAGTTGAACGCGGCAACCCTGTGCGCACCTTCAGCGGCAACGCCTTTACCCCCAAAGGCTGAGCCCTTCCCTAACTCGACTGGGAGTTGGCCGTCAGCGCAACTCCCACAGAGGTAAAGATTCTTCAACAGCCAGACACGGCACAAGATGCCTGCCCCTACACTCCAGCAAGCGAAGCCGGTACAGCCAATAACCAAGAAATCTAGCAGTAGTGCCTGTCGAGTCCGGGACTTTCGGGGAGCGTCATCCACCCTCGACGCATCAACATCAAGACATCTATAGAGAAGAGAAATAAAACAGCCAGTGAGCCGTGATGCCAAAAGAAAAGGAGAGAAACAGCTAGCCCTTAAAAAACAAGCACAAAAAAGGGCGACCCTTTCGGATCGCCCTTCTAGACCGCCCAGCAGAGCGGATTTTGTTTGGTAGGCGCGATTGGACTCGAACCAACGACCCCCACCATGTCAAGGTGGTGCTCTAACCAACTGAGCTACGTGCCTGCTGTGAGGCGGCATTTTACGGAATTCCGAAGGGGTGTCAACATCTTTTTTGCAGCTAAGCCTATGAATATGCGAATTTTTTAATTTTTTGACTGCGAAGAAGTTTCCCAGCCCGTCTGGCAGCCCATTTGCAACTCAGGTAGCATCGGCGCACTCGTAAAATATATTAAACACATGAGGTCGCAGGATGGCGAACATTCCCTACCCACAGTCCTATTACGCCGCTTCCGCCAATGCGGCCCCAGAACGCCCGCCACTGCTAGGCGAAGTTGAAACCGATGTTTGCGTGATCGGTGCAGGCTATACCGGCCTGTCCAGCGCACTGTTCCTCCTGGAAAACGGCTTTCGTGTCACCGTCCTGGAGGCCGCCAAGGTCGGCTTCGGCGCATCCGGGCGCAATGGCGGGCAGATCGTCAACAGCTACAGCCGAGACATCGACGTAATCGAACGCAGCGTCGGCCCCAAGCAAGCGCAATTGCTGGGACAGATGGCGTTCGAGGGCGGCAGGATCATTCGCGAACGCGTGGCCAAGCATCAGATTCAATGCGACCTGAAAGACGGCGGAGTCTTCGCCGCGCTGACCAGCAAGCAGATGGGCCACCTGGAGTCGCAGAAGCGCCTCTGGGAGCGTTATGGCCATACTCAGCTGGAGCTGCTGGATGAGCGACGGATTCGCGAAGTCGTAGCCTGCGATCAATACAAGGGCGGCATGCTCGACATGAGCGGCGGTCATATCCATCCACTCAACCTGGCGCTGGGCGAAGCAGCGGCCGTGGAATCACTGGGCGGCACGCTCTACGAACAATCCCCGGCAATACGCATTGAGCGCGGCGCCAATCCCGTAGTGCACACCCCACAGGGCAAGGTCCGCGCCAAGTTCATCATCGTCGCGGGCAACGCCTACCTGGGCAATCTGATCCCCGAGCTAGCAGCCAAATCCATGCCCTGCGGCACCCAGGTGATCACCACCGAACCCTTGGGCGATGAGCTGGCCGCCAGCCTCCTGCCACAGGACTACTGTGTCGAGGACTGCAACTACCTGCTGGACTATTACCGCCTCACCAGCGACAAGCGCCTGATCTTCGGCGGCGGCGTGGTGTATGGCGCTCGCGACCCGGCCAATATCGAAGCAATCATCCGACCGAAGATGCTCAAGGCCTTCCCCCAACTGAAAGATGTGAAGATCGACTACGCCTGGACCGGCAACTTCCTGCTGACCCTGTCGCGCCTGCCGCAAGTTGGTCGCCTGGGCGACAACATCTATTACTCCCAGGGCTGCAGCGGCCACGGGGTGACTTACACCCACCTGGCAGGCAAAGTCCTGGCAGAGGCCCTGCGCGGCCAAGCAGAGCGCTTTGACGCCTTCGCCGACCTGCCCCACTACCCATTCCCTGGCGGCCAGTTGTTGCGCACGCCATTCACCGCGCTGGGGGCCTGGTACTACAGCCTGCGGGACAAATTCGGCTTCTGATAAGAAGCTGTTCCGCACCCACAAAAAAACCGCCTTACAGGCGGTTTTTTTGTGATCCATCGTTACCGCCAAGAACCGCGACAACCAGTACAAATCGCAGAAACAAAAAACCCCGGTCTTACGACCAGGGTCTTTGCTATCGATCCGAATCAAGCCTTCGACTTGCTTCGTTGCTTCAAGGCGTTCAGTGGGCCTTGAAGCTGATATGGCGCAGCGGACGGGACTCGAACCCGCGACCCCCGGCGTGACAGGCCGGTATTCTAACCGACTGAACTACCGCTGCGTATCGCTTGGACTTGCGTCCATGTGAACCGTTTAAATCGTCTGACTGACAAGCTTCGAGGCTTTTCAATCTCAAATCAGGCAAGCCTGACCTGGAAAATATGGCGCAGCGGACGGGACTCGAACCCGCGACCCCCGGCGTGACAGGCCGGTATTCTAACCGACTGAACTACCGCTGCGCGTCGGTTGGATGCTTCCGTGGAAGCTTCCATCTTTCTTGCGAAAGACACTCAAGAAGTGGTGGGTGATGACGGGATCGAACCGCCGACATTCTGCTTGTAAGGCAGACGCTCTCCCAGCTGAGCTAATCACCCTTTACTTCGTTGAGGCCGCGAAATTTACGCAGGTATCGAAGCTAAGTCAATAGCAGTATTGAAGTTTTTTTCAAAACAGCGGCAAATGGCATGCTTCAGACAACACTTAAAAACAACAGCCCCGGAGACACTCATCTCGCCGCCTGAAGCTTGAGGCTCGTCAGTGCCCTACCCCTGATAAATCATTTTCTTGCTCATGCCGCCGTCCACCACGAACTCCTGGCCGGTGACGAAACCTGAATTGCGCGACAACAGCCAAGCCACCATCGATGCCACATCCTCCACCGTCCCGACCCTGCCCGCCGGATGCTGGGCATGATCGGCATCGGACAACGGTTCAGCACGCCTCAATGCCGGATCACGCGCATCGATCCAGCCAGGGCTCACCGCATTGACCCGAACCTCCGGCCCCAGGCTGATCGCCAACGCGTGGGTCAAGGCCAACAGACCACCCTTGCTCGCCGCATAAGCCTCACTATCAGGCTCGGACTGGCGGGCCCGAGTAGAAGCCAGGTTGACAATAGCGCCACCATGGGCACGCAGATAAGGCGCACAGTGTTTGGCCAAGAGCATTGGCCCACCGAGATTCACCGCCAGCACGCGATTCCAATAAGACAGGTCCAGGCTTTCGAGGGTGATGTTGTGGGGGTCAGCCACCGCAGCGTTGCAGACCAGAGCATCCAGTCGCCCGAACTGCCCCAGCACCTCGGCGACACCCTGGGCCACCTGACCTTCGTCCGCCACATCCATGGTAATGAACCAGGCACTCTCCCCCAACACCTTGGCCACCTTGGAGCCGCGCTCCCGGTCCAGGTCGGTCAGCACCACTTGCCAGCCTTCGCTGATCAACCAGGCAGCAATACCCAGGCCAATGCCTCGTGCCGCACCGGTGACCAGCGCGACACGACCATTGCTGCCGTCCAGGGGCGTGGACAACTCAATCACAAGGCCGCCAACCCACGAGCCAGATCGACCTGCAGGTCAGCCACATCTTCCAGGCCGACCGCAACACGGATCAGGCTGTCACGAATGCCGGCGGCCTCACGCTCCTGCGGCGCCAAACGTCCGTGGGAGGTGGTGCTCGGATGAGTGATGGTGGTCTTGCTGTCACCCAGGTTGGCGGTAATTGAAATCAGGCGAGTCGCATCGATAAAGCGCCACGCACCCTCTTTGCCACCCTTGACCTCAAAGCTCACCACCGCACCGAAACCACGCTGCTGACGCTTGGCCAGCTCATGCTGAGGATGGCTGGCAAGACCTGCGTAATGCACCTTCTCGACGCCATCCTGCCGCTCCAGCCATTCGGCCAGGGCCAAGGCATTGGAACAATGCGCACGCATCCGCAGGCTCAGGGTTTCCAAGCCCTTGAGGAAAATCCAGGCATTGAACGGACTCAGGGTCGGCCCCGCGGTACGCAGGAATCCCACCACTTCTTTCATCTGCTCACTGCGTCCGGCTACCACTCCGCCCATGCAGCGACCCTGGCCGTCGATGAACTTGGTTGCCGAATGCACCACCACGTCCGCACCCAGCTTCAGCGGCTGCTGCAACGCCGGGGTACAGAAACAGTTGTCTACCACCAGCATCGCACCCTTGGCATGAGCCACTTCGGCCAATGCGGCGATATCCACCAGCTCAGCCAGAGGATTGGATGGCGACTCAACGAACAGCAGCTTGGTGTTGCTCTTGATCGCCGCATCCCAACCGGACAAGTCCGCCAGGGGCACGTAATCGACTGCCACACCAAAACGCTTGAAGTACTTCTCGAACAAACTGATGGTCGAACCGAACACGCTGCGCGACACCAGCACATGATCACCAGCACTGCACAGGCTCATGACCACCGAGAGAATCGCTGCCATGCCCGTAGCCGTGGCCACAGCCTGCTCCGCGCCCTCAAGCGCCGCAATCCGCTCTTCGAAAGAGCGCACCGTAGGGTTGGTGTAGCGGGAATAGACATTGCCTGGCACTTCACCGGCAAAGCGTGCGGCCGCGTCGGCGGCCGTACGGAATACATAGCTGGAGGTGAAGAACATCGGATCACCATGCTCGCCTTCCGGCGAGCGGTGTTGGCCGGCGCGCACCGCCAGGGTATCGAACGCTACGCCTTCAAGGTCGCTGTCCAGCCGACCGGCATCCCAATCCTGACTCATGCCGCCTACTCCTAATGTCTTCTTGAATGCTCTGGATCAGTTGTTGTACAGATCGATGATGGCGCTGACCGCCTGAGTCTTGACCTTCGAGGCATCGTTACGAGCGTTCTCGATCTTGGTCAGATAAGCCTCGTCGACGTCACCGGTGACGTACTTGCCGTCGAACACGGCGCAATCGAAGTTCTCGATCTTGATCTTGCCACCACCGACTGCTTCGATCAGGTCCGGCAGGTCCTGGTAGATCAGCCAATCAGCACCGATCAGGTCGGCCACGTCCTGGGTCGAACGATTATGGGCGATCAACTCGTGGGCGCTTGGCATGTCGATGCCGTACACGTTCGGGTAGCGCACTGCCGGAGCCGCCGAGCAGAAATAGACGTTTTTAGCGCCAGCTTCGCGGGCCATCTGGATGATCTGCTTACAGGTGGTGCCACGCACGATGGAGTCATCCACCAGCATCACGTTCTTGCCGCGAAACTCCAGCTCGATGGCATTGAGTTTCTGACGTACGGATTTTTTCC
Organism: Pseudomonas sp. Fl4BN1; assembly: GCF_009908285.1. GTDB lineage: Bacteria > Pseudomonadota > Gammaproteobacteria > Pseudomonadales > Pseudomonadaceae > Aquipseudomonas. The sequence continues at coordinate 7,210 of NZ_JAAARM010000027.1, read as the reverse complement.
GCGCAGCCTGGCCCGGCATGATGAAGGTGCGACCGATGTAGCGGTTCTTCACGAAACCTTCGCGGAACTTCACACCCAGATGGTTGGCCAGCTCGAGGGCCGCAGTGCGACTGGTATCCGGGATCGGGATCACCACGTCGATATCATGCTCTGGCCGCTCGCGAAGGATCTTCTCCGCCAGCTTTTCGCCCATGCGCAGGCGCGCCTTGTACACCGAAACACCGTCGATGATCGAATCAGGACGCGCCAGATAGACATGCTCGAAGATGCACGGAGTGAGCTGTGGATTGGTCGCGCACTGACGGGTGTAGAGCTTGCCCTCTTCAGTGATGTAGACCGCCTCGCCCGGTGCCAGGTCGCGAATCAGAGTGAAGCCCAGTACATCCAGGGAAACACTTTCCGAAGCGATCATGTACTCCACGCCTTCGTCGGTATGACGCTGACCGAAAACGATCGGACGAATACCGTGAGGATCACGGAAACCGACGATGCCGTAACCGGTGATCATGGCCACTACTGCATAACCACCAACACAGCGGTTATGCACGTCGGTCACCGCAGCAAACACGTCTTCCTCGGTAGGCTGCAGCTTGCCGCGCTGGGCCAGCTCGTGAGCGAACACGTTGAGCAGCACTTCAGAATCGGAATTGGTGTTGACATGACGCAGGTCGGACTCGTAGATCTCCTTGGCCAACTGCTCAACATTGGTCAGGTTGCCGTTATGCGCCAGTGTGATGCCGTACGGCGAATTGACGTAGAACGGCTGGGCCTCGGCCGAAGTCGAGCTGCCTGCGGTCGGATAACGCACATGGCCAATACCCATGTGCCCAACCAGGCGCTGCATGTGCCGTTGCTGGAACACGTCACGGACCAGGCCGTTGTCCTTGCGCAGGAATAACCGGCCGTCATGGCTGGTCACGATACCGGCAGCGTCCTGGCCGCGGTGCTGGAGGACGGTTAGCGCGTCATACAGCGCCTGATTGACGTTCGACTTACCGACGATACCGACGATGCCACACATGCGACGCAACCCCTACTTAATGAAACTGAACTGAACCCGTCTTACTGAGGCGTTTTGGCCGGTAAGAGGTGCTCCTTGAACGGTAAATCAGCGGGTACGCTGATACCGCTGGCCAGCCACTGACTGCTCCACCCCAGAATGAGGTTCTTGGACCAGTCTGCAACCAATAGAAATTGTGGCACCAGTCGCGACTGTTGCCACCAGGAATCCTGCTGTACCGGCCCCAGGCTCAAGAGCCCGACCGCCACGACCACCAGCAACGCGCCACGCGCCGCGCCGAAGGCCATGCCGAGGAATCGATCGGTACCGGAGAGGCCGGTGACGCGAATCAATTCGCCGATGAGATAGTTGACCATTGCCCCCACCAGCAAGGTGGCGACAAACATGATTGCGCAGCCCGCAATCACGCGAGCCGAGGGAGTTTCGATATAACCGCCGAGGTACTCGGACAGTGAGCCACCAAACATCCAGGCAACGACCCCTGCGATGATCCAGGTAAGCAACGACAAGGCTTCTTTGACGAAACCGCGGCTCAAACTGATCAAAGCGGAGATGGCGATTATTGCAACGATCGCCCAGTCAACCCAGGTAAATGGCACAGTGCAGCCTACAGACGGATAAGGCGGCGCATTTTAACAGAGCGCTTGGCTGTCGGTAAGCTGCGATTCACTGTGCTTTTAAAATCAGGCAGATAGTCTCAGCCACGCTCTGGCTGGAAGCGCACCACGAAACCCTTGAGGTTCTGCTGACGCCCCAACAAGTCACGCAGGCGATCCGCTTCGGCGCGCTCGATCAGCGGCCCGACAAATACCCGATTCTTGCCTTCGGCCGAGCGGATATAAGCGTTGTAGCCCTGGCTGCGCAGGGTTTTCTGCAGTTTTTCCGCGCCTTCACGACTCGACAGGCTGGCCAACTGCACCGACCAACTGATGGACAAGCCATTGGCATCGACCCGGCTTTGGCTGGTGTCGGGCTTGGCCGTGGCCACCTGTTGCGCGGGCACCGGCGCAGGAGCAGGTTTCGGCGCAGGCACAGGCTTGCTCGCCACCACCGGAGCCGGCGCAACCACCGGCACGCTCGGGGCAATCGGCATCGAAGGTGCAGCCTGCTGAACCACCGGTTCATCAGCGGGCACCGACCCCTCAGGCAAGGCCTGCGGCTCAGGCACCACCACCGGCTCAACCTGAACCTGAGGCATGGCGGACGCCTGCGGCGCAGCCGGCACTTCAACTGCCACATGACGTTGCTCGTCCTCTCGCGAGAACAGCATCGGCAGAAAGATCACTGCCAACGCGATCAACACCAGTGCTCCAACCATTCGCTGCTTGTAGACGTTATCCAGCATTGCCATGTGCAGCTTCCTCCGTGGAGCGCCGGGCGAGCCACTCGAGCGCCTCGGCAACACAATAAAAAGATCCGAACAGCAGAATTTCGTCATCTGCAGTCGCTTGCACGCACTGCGCTTCCAAGGCTGCAGCCACACTGGAGTAGGACGCTACCGGGGCTCCAAGACTCTCCAGCGCAGCCTGCAGATCTTCCACAGGACGCGCCCGCGGCGAATCCAAAGGCGCCACCGCCCACTGCTGGACGGAAGCCCGCAAGCTGGCAACCACCCCCGGCAGATCCTTGTCCGCCAACAACCCAAACACCGCCAGGCGCCTACCGGCAATCGGCCGACGCGCCAGGCGCTCAGCCAGATACTGCGCCGCATGAGGGTTGTGCCCAACATCCAACAACAGATTGAGACGCTTGCCCTGCCAATCGAGTTGACGCCGATCCAGACGCCCGGTGACCCGAGTCTGCTGCAAGGCCGCACCGAGCTGTCCTGGCTGCCAAGGCAACCCCATCAACAGGTAAGCCTGCAAGGCCAGCGCCGCATTCTCCATGGGCAGATCGAGCAACGGCAGGTCCCGCAGTTCGACCTGATTGCCCTGAGCATCCAGACCACGCCACTGCCAGTGCTCTTCAGTGAACCCCAGATCGAAATCCCTGCCGCGCAGGAAAAGCCCGCAACCCAGCTCTCGCGCCTTGTCCAGCAGCGGTTGCGGCGGGTTCAAATCACCACACAGCGCTGGCGCACCCGAACGGAATATCCCAGCCTTCTCAAAGGCCACGGACTCACGGGAATCACCAAGATATTCAACATGATCGACGCCAATACTGGTGACCAACGCCAAGTCGGCATCCACCAGATTGACCGCATCCAAACGCCCGCCTAAACCGACTTCCAGGACCACCGCATCGAGGGCTGCGCGCTGGAACAACCAGAACGCCGCCAGAGTGCCCATCTCGAAATAGGTCAGGGAAACATCACCACGCCCCGCCTCCACCGCAGTGAAGGCTTCGCACAGCTGCTGATCCGTAGCTTCAACGCCGTTGAGCTGCACCCGCTCGTTGTAACGCAACAGGTGCGGCGAGCTGTAGACACCAACCTGCAGCCCCTGGGCTCGCAGCAAGGAAGCGACAAAGGCACAAGTCGAGCCCTTGCCGTTGGTGCCGGTGACCGTGATCACCCGAGGTGCCAGCTTGCCCAGCCCCATTTGGGACGCTACCTGTTGCGAGCGCTCCAACCCCATATCAATGGCTGCAGGGTGCAACTGCTCAAGGTAGGCGAGCCAATCACCCAAGGTACGTTGGCTCATAGGTTGGCTGGAGCCGGCGGAACCACGATTGGCTCGATGGGCGCATCCACGAACTCAGGCGTCGGCAGCCCCATCATCTGGGCCAGCAGGCTACCCAGGCGCGGACGCAGTTCCTGGCGGGAAATGATCATGTCGATCGCACCGTGCTCCAGGAGGAATTCGCTGCGCTGGAAACCTTCAGGCAGCTTTTCCCGTACGGTCTGCTCGATCACCCGCGGACCGGCGAACCCCACCAAAGCCTTCGGCTCGGCAACAATCACGTCACCCAGCATCGCCAGACTGGCGGAAACACCACCGTAGACCGGATCGGTCAGCACAGAGATGAAAGGAATACCTTCTTCGCGCAAGCGCGCCAGTACCGCCGAGGTCTTGGCCATCTGCATCAGGGAAATCAGCGCTTCCTGCATCCGCGCACCACCGGAGGCGGAGAAGCAGATCATCGGGCAGCGATTTTCCAGGGCATAATTGGCCGCACGCACGAAACGCTCACCGACGATGGCGCCCATCGAGCCGCCCATGAAGGAGAACTCGAAGGCCGATACCACTACTGGCATGCCCAGCAGGCTACCGCTCATGGAGATCAGTGCATCTTTCTCACCGGTCTGTTTCTGCGCTGCGACCAGGCGATCCTTGTACTTCTTGCCGTCGCGGAATTTCAGACGGTCCACCGGCTCCAGCTCAGCACCCAGTTCGGCACGGCCTTCGGCGTCGAGGAAGATGTCAATACGGGCACGCGCACCGATGCGCATGTGGTGATTGCACTTTGGACAAACATCCAGGGTCTTTTCCAGCTCTGGCCGATAGAGCACCGCCTCGCAGGACGGGCACTTGTGCCAAAGGCCTTCAGGCACCGAGCTTTTCTTCACCTCGGAACGCATGATCGAAGGGATCAGTTTGTCTACTAACCAGTTGCTCATGCTTTCTTTCTCCAGTACCGGCGGCCCGAACGCTCTGGTTCGCAACCCCGCGTATGCCCTTGAGCTAAATTCATGTGTGCGGCGATGATCAATTCGCTACCGCGGTCAGCACCTGGCTCGACCTGCCTGCAACGAACCTTTCCTCAGCCATCCCGGCAGCCCGCGATAGAGCGGTTGCCACTCGTTTCCGACCCCGCCTCAAGGCGGTGCCTGCCTGTTTTGTACAGTGGTGTTATGGACGGCGGCAGACTGCCAGCCGTCACATCGACTCACTGCTGCGATGCACCGCTTGCATGAATGCACGAATCTTTGCTTGATCCTTGATGCCCTTGCTCTGCTCCACGCCGCCACTGACGTCCACCGCATAAGGGCGAACCTGAGCGATGGCTTGAGCGACATTCTCTGCTGACAGGCCACCAGCCAGGATAATCGGCTTGCTCAATTCCCGAGGAACCAATGACCAATCGAAGGCCTCGCCGGTTCCCCCCGGCACGCCTTCGACATAAGTATCCAGCAGAATCCCGCTGGCCAGCGGATACGCCAGGCAAGCTGCGGCAATGTCATCCCCGGCCTTGACCCGCAGCGCCTTGATATAGGGACGGTGATACCCCTCGCAGTCGGCCGCCGACTCATCGCCATGAAACTGCAGGAGATCCAGCGGCACGGCATCGAGGATCTCGCCCAACTCGCAACGACTGGCATTGACGAACAACCCGACAGTGGTCACGAACGGCGGCAAAGCGGCAATGATCGCCCGCGCCTGCTGCACACTCACTGCCCGCGGACTTTTCGCATAGAACACCAGCCCTATGGCGTCAGCCCCCGCCGCCACCGCCGCCAACGCATCCTCTATGCGGGTAATCCCACAAATCTTGCTGCGAACGGCTGGCATGTCGTTTGAACCTCAGGGGCAAATCCGGAAAGTCCCGGATGGTAGCAAATGCTTTTCCGGGCGTCAGCCGCCAAGTTCCGAGAATCCGCTGAGGAAATGTGGCCCGATGTATCGCTCGGGCAACTGGAACTCATCCTGGTACTCGACTTGCACCAGATACAGGCCAAACGGGTGAGCCGTAACCCCGCCGGTGCGACGAGTGCGGCTTTCCAGCACTTCCCGCGCCCACTCCACAGGGCGCTCACCGGCACCGATGGTCATCAGCACCCCGGCGATATTGCGCACCATGTGATGGAGGAAAGCGCTGGCGCGAATATCCAGGACGATCATCTTGCCGTGCCGGGTAACACGCAGGTGGTGAATTTCCTTGATTGGCGACTTGGCCTGGCACTGCCCTGCCCGGAACGCACTGAAATCATGGGTACCCAGCAGGAACGCGGCGGCTTGAGCCATCCGCTCGATATCCAGCGGCCGATGGTTCCAGGTGACCTCTTCATTGAGATGAGCCGGACGGATCTGATCGTTGTAGATCACATAGCGGTAGCGCCGGGCGATCGCCTTGAACCGTGCATGAAAGTGCGCCGGCATCTCCTGAGCCCAACTGACACTGATGTCGTGGGGCAAGTTGATATTGGCCCCCATGACCCAGGCCTTCATCGAGCGCACAGCCTGGCTATCGAAATGCACCACCTGTCCGCAGGCATGCACGCCAGCATCAGTGCGCCCCGCGCAGGAAACGATCACCGGGGAGTCCGCCACCTTGGACAGGGCCTTTTCCAGGGTTTCCTGGACACTGGGTACGCCGGACGACTGACGCTGCCAGCCGCGATAGCGGGAACCCTTGTATTCGACACCCAGAGCGATTCGGGAAAAGCCTGCGGCCGCCATTTCGGCGGCCGCGTTATCTATATTTGCCAAGAACTTACAGCCTGCTGATATGCGCAAAGGCGCTCATTATAAGGCCGTCGAGAGCAGACGCCATGCGCTACCCGGGATTAGTTGAAGATCACTCCCCAGAGAGCGAATCGATGGAGAGATTGCATCAGCACCCGCAGCAACGCTATATAGGATTTTATATAACGATAAATAACGAGACACCTGATCGAGAGCCCATCAATGTTCGCCACCAACAAAGAAGCCGTGGGCCTGTCCTACAGCCTGGAAGGCATGCTTCACGCCAAACGCATGACCTGGGAAGCCATCGCGCAAATGGCCAAGCGGATCAGACCGGGCATGCACGAATCAGCCGCCCGGGAAATGGCACTTGAGGTATTGCAAGACCTGGGCATGGAGCGAATCTGGCACCCACTGCTGATTCGTTTTGGTGCCAACACCTTGAAAACCTTCAAGCAACGCTCCGACGGCGACCCGCAACTGGCGGAACACGATCTGTTCTTCATCGACCTGGGAATTGTCTGGGACCGCCATGAAGGCGATTGCGGCGCGACCTTCGTCATCGGCGAGGATGTCGAAATGCATGCCTGCGCTGCCGCCGCCAAAAGCCTGTTCGACCAGGTCCACGATCATTGGAAAACCCATCAGGTGGCCGGCCCCGAGCTGTATCGCTACGCCGCAGAACAGGCCCGCACCATGGGCTGGGTGCTCAACCTGGAGATCAAGGGACATCGGGTCAGCGATTTCCCCCATGCAATCTACCGTGCCGGGGACCTGGGAGACTTTGCCGACTGCCCGCAAGTCGGCCTATGGATCCTGGAGATCCAGATCGCCCACCCTACCC
>NZ_JAAARM010000026.1 GCF_009908285.1 Pseudomonas sp. Fl4BN1 | reverse complement strand
GCGTTCGTCGGAAGCGTCAGATGTGTATAAGACACAGCCACCACATGATCGGCAATCGCAATCACATCGGGGTCATGCTCGACCACCAGCACCGTATTGCCCTTGTCACGCAAGCCGCGCAACAGCGTGTTGAGTTGATGAACATCGCGCGGATGCAAGCCTACGCTGGGCTCATCGAAGATGTAGGCCATGTCGGTCAGGCTGCTGCCCAGGTGACGCACCATCTTCACCCGTTGCGACTCACCGCCTGACAGGCTCGCGGTTTCACGCGCCAGGCTGAGGTAATCCAGGCCGATGGCCGCCATCTGCTGCAGACGCTCGACGATGGCCAGCACCACCGTGGCAACGGGCGCGAGGCGAATGCCGAGAATGAATGACAGCAAGTCGCAGACCTCCATCGCACTGCAATCGGCAATCGACCGACCGTCGATCCGGCACGACAGGATTGTCGGATTCAGCCGGGCACCCCGGCAGTCCGGGCAGGCTTGCCGGGACATCACCCGCGCCAGCCCTTCTCGTTCGACCCGGGTCAAGCGACTGGGCTCACGATCCAGGTAGGCCCGGCGAAACCGCGGTACCACCCCCTGAAATCGCGCAGTCTCCGGCCACCCGGGCAATGGGCTGCCGAGCGCCAGATCGTCGGCGTAGAGCAAGGTTTGCCATTGCTCGTCGCTGTACTCCATCAGCGGCTGGTCGCAATCGAAAAGGCCGGACAAGGCATAGCGTTTCCAGCGGTAGGTGCCGGGGGCAAAGGTCGGAAAATCGATAGCCCCCTGATTCAACGACTTGCGGCGATCGAACAACTGCTCAAAGTCGAAGCGGTCGACCCTGCCCAAGCCCTGGCAGGTCGGGCACATGCCTTGCGGATGATTGAACGAGAAGACATTGGCATAACCGACGAAGGGCTGGCCCGCCCGGGCAAACAACAGCCGCAGCAAGGGCTGGATGTCGGTGACCGTGCCCACCGTCGAACGCGCATTGCCGCCCAGCGGCTTCTGGTCGACCACGATGGAGGCCGGCAGGTTGCGCAACGCATCGGCCTGCGGACGGCCGTAATGCGGCAGTCGATGGCGGACGAAGGCGCTGTGGCTTTCGTTGAGCTGGCGCTGCGACTCGGCGGCCAGGGTGTCAAACAGCAGGGATGATTTGCCCGAACCTGAGACCCCGGTAAACACCACAATGCACTGCTTGGGAATGCGCAAGCTGACACCTTGCAGGTTGTTTTCCCGCGCACCGACAATCTCCATATCCCGGTAACCCGCGTTGTTCCGGCTCATGGCCGGACCGCCTGGCCCTGCTCGCCCTGGGTTTCAAGCGCGCTGCAAGCCTTCTCGCACAACTCGGTGAAAATCGCCTGTTCGCCTTGGGTCAGTGCCGCCAGGACGCGCTGCGCGGCATCGTGTCGACCGCTGGCGGCACGCGCCAGGAAATCCCGGCCCGAATCGGTCAACAGCGTCAGCTGTTCACGACGATCGCCTCCCCCCTGTGCCTGGGTCACCAGCCCCAGGTCTTTAAGGACCCGCAAGGCTTTGGAGACCCCAGTGCGGGCCACGCCCAGGCGCTCGCCCAACTGCGACGGTGTCATGCGCCCTTGCAGGCGCAGCAGTTCGAGAATGTCGTACTGGCTCCAGCTCACCGCTTCAGGGGTGTAGCGTGCGCGTCGGGCCACCAGAACGCATTGCAATCTGGACAAGGCGTTTTCCAGCGGACCCGGTTCATCGAGGGGTGTCGGGGCAGTCATGGCAGAACGATCTCCCTGAATATGGCTGCATGATGGAAAGCAGATTCCACGTATTCAGGTAAAAAACTAGCAAATTGATTTCCATTTGGAAATCAATTTAACCACCCTGCGTCAGAACGACACTCTGGGGCAGGCCAACACCGCCCCCACCCCACCTGTCGTAGCGATGCTCGGCAGGGATGATGCTCCATCGCTGTTTCAGGGCTGCGTGCCCGGATTACGTGCCATGCAGCGCTGATAGCGCTCGTCCACCCGCTTGGCGAACCAGGCCGTGGTCAATTGGCGGGTGATCTTCGGGCTCTTGAGTTCGATGCCGGGCAATTGCTCGCGTGGTACGGATTTGCCCGCCGCCCGGTCGGCCAGGGCGAACACCTGCCGGTACAGGTCCGTGTTTTCGAATTCAGGGCTGTCGCCCTTCTCCAGTTGCTCGCGAATGCTCGGGTTGCGCAGGCCCATCTGCTTGCCCAGGGTGCGCACCGCCAGCTCGGTGCTGCCGGGCAGGATCGAGTCGTAGCGGATCAGGTCGCCATCCAGTGCCAGCTTGATCCCGCTGACCCGGCTCACGGCACTCTGGAACGCCGCATTGCGGCTGGCGTACCAGCCGGCGTTGAAATCGGCGAAGCGATACAGCGGTTGCGGGTAGCTCACCGGGTAGCCGAGCAAATGGGCAATGCCGAAATACATCCCGCCACGGCGGCTGAAGACTTCATGGCGGATCGAGCCCTGGACCGGGTACGGATAATCCCCGGCGTGCTTCTCGGCAAACGCGATGCTGACCTGCATCGGCCCACCGGTGTGCACCGGATTGAAGCCGCCGAACAGGGTCTGGCCCATCGGCACCCGGCCGATGAAGTCGTCGAAGATCGCACTCAACTCCTTCTCGGTGCGGGCCTTGGCCAGACGCTGGCTGTAGGACTGGCCATCGCTGGCATGTACCTGCAAGGCGGCACTCACCAGCAGCGCCGGCACATGCACCTTGGCCGCTCGACGGTCGATTTCCTCACGGGCGATGCGTCCCAGCCCCGGCACCACCGGGTCGACCTGGAAGCTCGACTCCTGCTCGGCCACCGCCAGCACCGCGCACAGATTGCTCGGGCTCGGCGCAAGCCCCTGGGCGCTGAACGCCACCTGGATATCCCGGGCCCAGCCCTGGCGGTCGGCCACCTGGGAGGGCAGCAGACGCAGGATTCGCGCCTGGGCCTGGTCCGGACTCAGCGCCGGTGGCTGGCTGCCCTGCTGGCTGGCGCAACCGGCCAGCAGCAACAGGCTCGAGAGACTGATGATAAGACGGCAGGAAATCATGATTCTCCGCAAGATGGTGGGGGGAGCAAGACCGGTAGCAGTAAAGCATCGACACTCAGGTTTCGACCGGAGATTGGCGACGCTGTTCCGTTGCGGCGGCAGCTGCGAGCGGCCGGACCAATACGGCGACCTCAAGGCCGATGGCGGCCTGGCAACAAGACCGGGAATCAACAGCCCGGGTAGCGACTACCGGCTCTTGAGCACGCCAGGATCGGTGTGGCTGGGCCTTTCTTGAAGCCGGGCTAGAATCCAACTATTCCACGGGCGCATCAGGGTGTACTTTGGTGACCCCGACCTTGGTGAGGCGTCCAGACCTGGATCAGGCTCGACGCTACCCCCGCAATGGAGTGATGCCCGGATGTTGACCCTGGACTTTCTGATCACCAGCCTGATCGTCGTACTGATTCCCGGCAGCGGCGTGATCCTGACCATTTCCACCGCCCTGGTGGCCGGCAAACGCGCCAGCCTGTTCACCGCCATCGGCTGTACCGCGGGGATTGTCCCGCACCTGCTGGCCTCGATCCTTGGCCTGTCGGCGATCCTGCACACCAGTGCGGTGGCGTTCCAGGGCCTGAAGTTCGCCGGGGTCGCCTACCTGCTGTACCTGGCCTACGCCACCTGGCGCGACCGCTCGGCCTTCGCCGTCGACAGCAACGCGGTCAGCCACGGCGCCGGCGCGCTGATGCTCAAGGCCTGCCTGCTGAACATTCTCAACCCCAAGCTGACGATCTTCTTCCTGGCCTTCCTGCCACAGTTCATCGCCCATGACGGCAGCGACCCGATCCCGCAGATGCTCCTGCTCAGCGGCGTATTCATGGCCATGACCTTCTTCGTGTTCGTGCTCTACGGCCTGCTGGCCGACCTGTTCCGCACTGCGGTGATCGAGTCGCCCAAGGTGCAGAACTGGTTGCGCCGCAGCTTTGCCGCAAGCTTCGCGGGATTGGGCCTGAACCTGGCCTTCGCCCAACGCTGACCCCGCGGCAGCCGCCGCCCGCAGCCAGATACATGACGTTGATCTCCTACCGAGGGCAAACACATGAACTGCAGCGACGTACTGATCATCGGCGCCGGCCCCACCGGCCTGGTGCTGGCGCTGTGGCTGCGCAAACAAGGGGTCAAGGTGCGGATCATCGACAAGACCGCCGGCCCCGGCACCACCTCCAGGGCCTTGGCGGTGCAGGCCCGGACCCTCGAACTGTATCGCCAGCTGGACCTGACCCAGGCCATTGTCGAGCACGGCCACCATGTGCCGGCGGTGAATCTCTGGGTCAAGGGCGAGCGCGCCGCGCAACTGCCCTTCAATGCCATTGGCGAGGGCCTGACGCCCTACCCCTTCCTGCAGATCTTTCCCCAGGACGAACACGAGCAACTGCTGGTCGAACGCCTGGAGCAACTGGGCACCCGGGTGGAACGCAATACCGAGCTGCTGGCCTTCACCGACCATGGCAACCTGGTCAGCGCGCGGCTGCGTGGCCCAAGCGGGCGCGAGGAACAGTGCCAGGCGTTTTACCTGGCCGGTTGCGACGGCGCCCGCTCGACCGTGCGCAAGACCCTGGGCACCGGCTTTCCCGGGGGCACCTATCAGCAGGTGTTCTACGTCGCCGACGTCGACGCCAGCGGCCCAGCCCTGGATGGCCAGCTGCACGTGGACCTGGACGAGGCAGACTTCCTCGCGGTCTTTCCGCTGGCCCACAGCGGCCGCGCACGGCTGATCGGCACGGTGCGCGACGAACGTGCCGAGCATCCGGAAAACCTGCGTTTCGAGGATGTCAGCCAGCGCGCCATGCGCCAGCTCAAGGTTGAAGTCAGCCAGGTCAACTGGTTCTCGGCCTACCGCGTGCATCACCGGGTCGCCGAGCATTTTCGCCAGGGCCGGGTATTCCTGCTGGGGGATGCGGCCCACGTGCACAGCCCTGCCGGCGGCCAGGGCATGAACACCGGGATCGGCGACGCCATCAACCTGGCCTGGAAACTCACCGCGGTGCTGGCGCGCAAGGCCGAGGACAGCCTGCTGGACAGCTACGCCAGCGAACGCATGGAGTTTGCCCGGCGCCTGGTCTCCACCACCGACCGGGTATTCAGCTTCGCCACCGCCGAAGGCCCGGTGGCCTATCTGCTGCGCACGCGCCTGGCGCCGCTGCTGATTCCGAAGATCACCGCCTTCGACAGCGCCCGGGAATTCCTCTTTCGCACGGTGTCGCAGATCACCCTCAACTACCGTGGCATGCCCCTTAGCGGTGGCAGCGCCGGGCACGTGCATGGTGGCGACCGCCTGCCCTGGGTGCATGAGGGCGAACACGACAATTTTGCCAGCCTCGATCACCTGGGCTGGCAGGTGCATGTGTACGGCGTCACCAGCGACGCCGTGCGTGACTGGTGCAGCCAGCACCAGGTGCCGTTGCGGATCTTCGACTGGCGCCCGGCCCATGGCGAGGCCGGGCTGGTGCGCAACGCTTTCTACCTGCTGCGCCCGGACACCTATGTGGCCCTGGCCGAACGCTCGGCCGACCCCAGGGTGCTGCAGCGCTACTTCACCGAGCGCGACCTGCGGCCCTGATCAAGCCTCCCGGAAGCGATGTCGGGGACTGCCGGGCACCCGCCCCAGCAGACTTCGCCGAGCGCCAAGCCCCTAGAAGCTGGCCTTGACCGACAGGGTGAGGTTGCGCGGATCACCGTAGAAGTTGCCGAAGCCTTCAGTGCCGATGGTGGTGTAGTAGCGCTTGTCCAGCAGGTTGTTGCCGTTCAGCGCCAGGGACCAGGTGTCGTCGATGCGATAGCCGATACGCCCGTTCCAGATCGCATAGCCAGCCTGGCGGATATGATTGCCGCTGATGGGCGAAAGCCGGTAGTTGTCGCTTTGCGCGTTGACCCCGGCGCCCACCGTGAAGCGCTCCAGGGCACCGCCCAACTGGTAGTCACCCCAGACCCGCAGCAGGTGCCGCGGCACGTAGGTGGTGTATGGCTGACCGTTGTTGGCGCTGTTGGCATCCTCCAGGGTCTTGGTCTGGGTGTAGGTGTAGCCGGCCAGCAGTTGCAGGCGCTCGATCACCTCGCCGCTGAGTTCCGCTTCAAAACCCTGGGCGCGGACCTTGCCCGAGTTCAGCGAACAGCTGCTGTCCGGGCAGGCCGGGTCTTCCTGCTGCGCATCTTCCTGAAGGGTGCGGAACAGGCTGAAAGCGCTGTTCAGGCGACCGTCAAACCACTCGCCCTTGATCCCCAGCTCGTAGCTCTTGCCCACCAGCGGCTTGAGGGAGGCACCGTCCAGGGTCCGATAGCTGCCCTGGGGGGTGAAGATGCTGGAGTAGCTGGCGTAGGCCGTTAGGTTGTCGTTGAGGTCGTACAGCACCCCGGCGAAGGGCGTGACCTCGCCGGTTTCCTTGGAGCGGGCACTGCTGGGCGTGCGGGTCTCGCGCCAGTAGGCCACGGCATCGTTCTGCGACTTGTACCAGCTGACCCGGCTGCCCATGACCAGGGTCAGCGGGTCGGCCAGTTTCAGGCGCAGGGTGGAATACAGCCCTTGCTGCTGGATCCGCAAATCCGAGGGGCCACCGCGGGTGGAGTTGCGCTCGTAGTAGCTGTCATCGGGCTTGGGCAGGTGGTGATCGGGGTCCAGCACGTTCTGCCGTTGCGGCAGGCCGGCCACGGCGAAGAAGTCGTCCTTGATCGAGCGGCTGGCATTGGCGCCGAAGGTCAGCTCGTGCTCCTGGCCAAAGGCCTGGAAGTGCCCGTCGACATAGGCGTCGAAGCCGTAGTCCACCTGGTCGTAGTCAAAGGTGCTGCCCAGCATCAGGGTGCTGGAACGGTTGGCACCGACCGGCACCGAGCCGCTGGGGAAGGCGTACTCGATGTCCTGGGTGTTGCGGCTGTAGACCCCGGCCACCTTCAGCGCCCAATCGTCGTTGAGCTGCTGCCTGAGGTCGGCAAAATAGGTCGCACGCTGGCTGCGCGAATTGTTCCAGGCGGTGTTCAGGCAGGTGGAGCGGCCGAGCTTGAGGTCGCTGCCGTCGCTGTAGCGCGGCAGGCCGCCCCAGCACGGGCGCGAGTCGACGTCTTCATAGGCCATGCCCAGGCCCAGGGTGGTGGCGTCGCTGAGGTCGAAATCCAGGGCGCCGTAGTAGACCTGATCCTTGCGCTCGCCCAGGTCGTAGAAGTACTGGCGGGTTTGCTGGGTGACCACGGCCCGGCCACGGACGGTGCCGGCATCGTTCAACGGCCCGCCGGTGTCGACCTGGGCCCGGTAGTTGTCCCAGCTGCCGGCAGACATCGTCAGTTCGGTGTGGGGCGTGGCCTGGCCGCGCTTGCGCACGAAGTTCACCGAGCCGGCGGTGCCGCCTGCGCCCTTGAGCATGCCGGCGGCACCCCGCAGGATCTCCACCCGGTCATAGAAGGCCATGTCGCTGCTGAAGCTGTCGGCCTGTACGTAGCTGCTGCCCATGTCCAGGGGCACGCCGTCGTACTGGTACTGGCCGGTCATGCGAAAGCCCCGGGAGTAGAAATACTTGCCGCCCATGGGCGAGTCGTAAAGGGTGATGCCCGGGGTCTTCTCCATCACCTGGTCGATGGTGTTGAGGTTCTGGTCATCGAGCATCTTGCGGGTGATCACGGTCACCGACTGCGGGGTTTCCTTGAGCGAGTGCTGGCCCTTGCCGATGGTCACCGCGCCGGTGGTGTAGGAGCCGGAGTACTCGGTGGTGGCCCCCAGCTCCTGGCCCTGCACCTGGGTGGTGCCCAGCTCCAGGGCACCATTGCCCCGGGGCACCGGGCGCAGCACGTAGCTGCCATTGCTTTGCGGCTCGGCCTGCCAGCCGCTGCCGGCGAGAATCCGTGCAAAGCCTTCCTGCACCCCGTATTCACCCCTGAGCCCGGCCGAACGCAGGCCTGCGGTCTGCCGGGCATCGAAGGAGATCGCCGCGCCGGCAGCGCTGGCGTAACGGCTCAGGACCTCGGTGAGATCACCGGCGGCAATATCGAAGCGGCGCACAGCGGTCTGCTCGCTGGCCGCCACCGCGGTCAACGGCAGCAGTGCCGTACCGTAGACCGCCAGTGCGCCCCAGAGCCCGAGCTTGATCGCCTGGGCCAACTTCGACTTGTGAACATCAGACATGCTTTGCCTTCCCCGCTAACGAAAATGAATCCACTGGGGGATAAGCCGGATCAGGATTGGCAAACATGCAAAGACCGCGAAAATTATTTTTGCCGCGCCCATTCAGCCCAGGCGGCTGTCGGAGACCCGCACCCAATAACGGGTGTAGCGCTTGATCTGCAGGGAAAAACCGCTTTCCAGCGCCGCCAGGGCACGGTCGGTGTCGTCGATGGGGAAGGCCCCGGAGATCTTCAGCCCGGCGATCTGCGGATCGCACTGCAAGACCCCGCGGCGATAGCGCGACAGGTCGGCGAGCAATTCCCCCAGGGGCCGGTCGACGGCGATGATGCTGCCCTGGCCCCAGGCGCCCACCGCCGCATCGTTGGGCCGCAGCGCGGCAAAGGCCCCGGCGCTGAACGCCAGTTGCTGGCCGGCCTCGACCCGGCGCGGCGCCATGCCATTGCCCAGGCTGACCTGCACTGCATGCTCCAGCACCGCCACCTGCTCTTCGCGCTCGTCGCTGCGCAGCACAAAGCGCGTGCCCAGGGCCAGCACCTCGGCGTGCCGGGTGAAGACCCGGAACGGCCGCTGCAGCGGGTCGGCAGCGGTGCTCACCAGCAGCTCGCCCCACAGCAGCTGGACCTTGCGCTGCTGGCCGTCGAACTGCACGTTGATCGAAGTGTTGGTGTTGAGCAGCAGCGAACTGCCGTCCGCCAGGCGCACTTGCCGGCGTTCACCGATCTGGGTCCGGTAGTCCGCCAGCAATTGCTGGGCGCTATCGCTGCGCCAGCCCAGCCAGCCCAGGGAACCAGCCGAAGCCAGCACCACCAGGTTGCGCATCAGCTCGCGGCGCGAGCGCCCGGTCCCGCGCAAGGTGGAGCCGGCCAGGCCGCCGGGCAGCGCCGACATCTGCTCGCCCAGTTGTTGCATGCGCTCCCAGGCCTGACGGTGCAAGGGGTCGGCGGCCAGCCACTCGCGCCAGGCCGCCTGCTCCTGCTCGCTGGCGCTGCCGGAACGCAACTGCGCGTACCAGCGCGCCGCGCCGCTGATGGCCTGGCGCTCACCGACGCTCAGTTGCAGGCTGGCGAAACTCATGACAGCTGCAGCCGCATCTGCATCAGGCAGCAATGCTCCATGGCCTTGGCCATGTAGTTGCTCACGCTGCGCACGGAAATCTGCAAGCGCTCGGCGATCTGCTCGTAGGTCAGGCCGTCGCACTGGGACAGCAGGAAGGCCTGCTTGACCTTGGGCCCCAGGCCATCCAGCAGACGGTCGATTTCCATCAACGCCTGGAACAGCACGCTCTGCTCTTCCGGCGACGGATGCTCGCCCTCGGGCACCAGGGCCAGGGCTTCGAGGTAGGCCTGCTCCAGGGAGCGCCGACGAAACAGATCGATCAGCAGGCCCCGGGCAATGCGCGACAGGTAGGGCCGCGGCTCACGGATGTCCAGCGCGTTGCGCGCCTTGAGCACCCGCACGAAGGTGTCCTGGACCAGGTCGGCGGCATCGAAGGTGTTGCCCAGGCGCTGGCGCAACCAGCCCTGCAGCCAGCCATGGTGATGGGTGTAGAGGTCGGTGACGGCGCAGCGCAGGGATAAGTCGTCGGCGGGCATGACAGTAAGGATTCATATTTGATAATGAATCGCATTGTCATGTAGGGGCGGAAGTGTTGGCAATAGCCACGAACGCCGGACGGCGTTCATGGCAGTACTGACTGGGGGCGCGGAATCAGATCCCGGCCAGGGCCAGGTCCATGGCGAAGTAGGTGAAGATCAGGTCGGCGCCGGCGCGCTTGATCGAACCCAGGCTTTCACGCACCACCCGCTGCTCGTCGATGGCGCCGGCCTGGGCGCCGAACTTGATCATCGCGTACTCGCCGCTGACCTGATACGCCGCCACCGGCAGGCGCGAGGCCTCGCGGATATCGCGGATGATGTCGAGGTAAGCCCCGGCTGGCTTGACCATCAGCGAATCGGCGCCTTCCTGCTCGTCGAGCAACGACTCGCGCACCGCTTCGCGGCGGTTCATCGGGTTCATCTGGTAGCTCTTGCGGTCGCCCTTCAAGGCACTGCCGCCAGCTTCACGGAACGGGCCATAAAGCGCCGAGGCGAACTTGGTGGAATAGGCCATGATCGGCGTCTGGGTGAACCCGGCCGCATCCAGGGCCTTGCGGATGGCCTGGACCTGACCGTCCATGGCCGCCGACGGCGCGATCACATCGGCGCCGGCGTGGGCCGCAGCCACCGCTTGCTTGCCGAGGTTGATCAGGGTCTGGTCGTTGTCCACTTCATGGCCATGCATCACGCCACAGTGGCCGTGTGCGGTGTATTCGCAGAAACAGGTGTCGGACATCACGATCATCTCCGGCACGGCGTCCTTGGCGATGCGTGACATGCGCGACACCAGGCCCTGTTCCTTCCAGGTATCGCTGCCGTCGCTGTCCAGGTGGTGGGACACACCGAAGGTCATCACCGACTTGATCCCGGCCCGGGCGTAGCGCTCGATCTCGCCGGCCAGCTTCGACTCGGGAATGCGCATCACCCCCGGCATGCTCTTGATCGGCACGAAATCGTCGATTTCCTCCTCGACGAAAATCGGCAGCACCAGGTCGTTGAGGGTGAACTCGGTTTCCTGGAACAGGCTGCGCAATTGTTCGGAGCGACGCAGGCGACGAGGACGGGCTTCGGGGAACTGGCTGGACATGATTTTTCCTAAAGGCTGAACGCGGGAGACCACGGACAAGGTCGAAAAAAGGTGGAAAGCTTATGCCCCTGGCCGCCGCGGTACAAACCCGCGAAGCTCAAGAGAGCCTTGCCGATCGGCGAACAATCGCCGAAAAGCCCCGTGTTTGCGCGGTTTGAGCCGTTCGACCGGGCGGGCCTGCGACCATCTGACGCAAGAGGAGCAGCGGCACGTGTTGAGCGGCAAGCGGCAAGTCAAAGCCCTGCGGCTGATAATCTTGCAGCCGCTCTGCGCAAGGGCTCGGCGCTGGGCCGGCTCGGCGCACTACTCCGGTTCATTGCCCTGCAGATTGAGGGTGTAGTCCTTGAGAGGCGTCTTGAAGTAGGCAATGCCTTTGTCGTTGACCTTGCCCCTGAGCACTATTTTCTTAATCGTGTCGGCAATTTCATCAGCGTCATTTTCGCCACGGATAGTCGCTTCGATGCATTCGCCAGGCCGGAAGCCCACCGTTCGAACAATCAGATTGAGGTCGACATAATGGTCAGCCTCGCCCCCCACAACGCGACGATTCTCCAGGCCCTGGGTCCAATATATTTCAACCACTTTGCCGGGTGACGGCTTGACCGGCAGGTTGCACGTGGCATCCACGGCTACTGCCTGATCGCCTGGCGTGGCCGCTACGCTCGCAGATGCTGCGGATTCGCGGTCCGGCGTCTTTCCAGGCAAGGTCGCGGGGCTGGGTTGCTGTTTGACAGGCGCGGTTTGTGCGATGCAAAGCAGTGGATCGAAAGCCAGCAAGCCAACCAGGCCCGCCCGCAACATGAAGCCCTTCCACTTTCCCCGCACAGGCGACAGTGCTTCTGGCGGCTGATGGTTTGCTGGCCAGTGCGACTGGGCCAAGGCGATCAAGCCCTTCCAGGACCCGCCCTGAACCCTGCCGACCAGTAGCGGTGCGTGCTTGTGCTTGCCTGTGCCTGCAAAATCGCCAGGGTTCAGCGGGATCATGGCTGTCTCGGATCAGTGGACGAGGGTGTATCCCCGCGCGGTTGATGAGTGGTTTGGAGATGCCTCAGACGCCCCTCAATGCAGGTTCGCGCCGAGCCGCCGATCCAGACGTCGTCGCCGACCTGTTCCACTTCTATCCGCCCTGCCCGGCCCATGCTCAGGCCCTGGCTGACGCTGTAGCGAGCCGGCGCCAGACCGGCGCCCAGCAGCCATTGAGCGATGCCGGCATTCAGGCTGCCGGTGGCGGGGTCTTCGGGCATGCCGTCGCCGGCGATAAAGGCCCGCACTTCGAACTGCGCGTCGGTGGCGTCGCGCACTGGATCGCAGGGGGCAATGACCCCTACCGCCAGACCGGTGAGTTGCGGGTAGTCCGGTTGCAGGTCGAGTACCTGCCGGCGTTCGGCGAGCATTACCGCCAGCCAGCCGGCGCCGTTGTCGACCCATTGGGCGGCGATTATGTCGCCAGCGGCCAGGCGCAACCCCAGGCGCACTTGTTCCAGCAGGTCGGGCTCTACCGGGCCAGCGCGCAGCAGAGGCGGTGCCAGGAAGGCCAGTTGATCGCCCTGGCGACGAATGCGCACCAGGCCCACTTCGCACTCCTGGATGATTTCATCGCCCCGGGGCACGCCGCCGGATTCCAGCCAGGCATGGCAACTGCCCAGGGTCGGGTGGCCGGCGAAGGGCAGTTCCTGGGTGGTGGTGAAGATCCGTAGGCGGTAGTCGGCGCGGGGGTCCTGGGGTTTGAGGAGGAAGGTGGTCTCGCTGAGGTTGGTCCAGCTGGCGAAGGTTGCCATCTGTTCATCGGCAAGTTCGTCGGCGCCGAACACTACGGCCACGGGGTTGCCCTTGAAAGGCTTGGCGCTGAAGACGTCGACCTGTTTGAAGTCCAGGGAGTTCATGGTTTGTCCTGTCGGGGGGCGGATAGAGCGGGCTGGCGCACCAGCGCGTAGCGGTCATAAAACCTGAGGTCCAGGTCTAGCTGAGGGAATGAGGTTGTGGCCATTGGGGGGGGCGTACCCCCCCGATCGCTCAAGAAGCCTTGGGAATCTCCAACCCACGAATCACCGCCGGCCGCGCTACAAACTTCGCCAATACCCGCTGCACCTCAGGGAAGTTATCAATCCCCACCAACTCACCTGCCTCATAAAACCCGATCAAATTGCGAATCCACGGAAAGGTCGCAATATCGGCAATGGTATAGCGCTCGCCCATGATCCATTCCCGCCCCTGCAGATGCTTGTCCAGCACCCCCAGCAGCCGCTTGGCTTCGTTCACATAGCGCTCCAGGGGCCGCTTGTCTTCATACTCCCTGCCTGCGAATTTATTGAAGAACCCGACCTGACCGAACATCGGCCCGATACCGCCCATCTGGAACATCAGCCACTGAATGGTTTCATAACGGGCCGCCGATTCCTGGGCCAGCAGTTGCCCGCTCTTGTCCGCCAGGTAGATCAGGATCGCCCCCGATTCGAACAACGCCAGCGGTTGGTCGCCCGGGCCATGGGGATCGAGAATCGCCGGGATCTTGTTGTTCGGGCTCACCGAAAGAAACGCCGGGGTCATCTGATCCTGAGTCTCGAAACTCACCCGATGCGCCTCATAAGGCAGGCCAATCTCTTCGAGCATGATCGAGACCTTGACCCCGTTGGGGGTCGGCAACGAGTACAGCTGAATCCAATCAGGGAACTGCGCAGGCCATTTCTGGGTGACGGCAAAGGCGGAAAGATCGGTCATGACAGGCTTCCAGTGACAGTCAAAGGGGCTGCGTTTCTCGCAAGCAACGCGTCGGGGATTATCCGTCGGGCTTTCTTAAATCGGCAACATGCAGCGGTTAGTCTGAGCACGCATCGAACCAAACGCCGTTCAGGGACTCAGAGGCACTGCCTTCGCAGGCGGTGATGACAGGGAAAATAACGGTTTGTCAGCCCTCGCCCTTGCGCTGAAGAATCCCAGCCATGACTCTGTCCAGCCGCCTCAAGAACCGTAACTACCTGCTGCTCCCGGCCCTGTTGCTGGGCAGTGGGCTGTGCCTGTCCCTGGAATCCAGCGTCAGCCGCGCGCAGCCGGCGGACGGCACCCAGACCCTGGTGTTCCTGCGCCACGCGGAAAAACCTGCCGGCGGCCTGGGCCAGCTCAACTGCCAGGGCCTGAACCGGGCCATCGACCTGGCTTCGCTGCTGCCGGAAAAATTCGGCAAGGCGCACTACGTGTTCGCCGCCGACCCGACGCGCAATGTCGAGGAAGGTGAGCTGGACAATTCCTACAGCTATATCCGCCCGCTGATGACCATCAGCCCCAGCGCCATCAAGCTCGGCCTGCCGGTGAATATCGACTTCGCCGCCAACGACACCAGCGACCTGGCGGACGAGCTGCTGCATGACCGCTATCACAACTCGATCATCTACACCGCCTGGTCCCACGGCTACCTGCCGGAGTTGATCAACAAGGTCGCCGAAGAGGCCGTCGGCGAGACGCGCCCGATCACCGAAGACTGGGCGTCCAACGACTACGACTCGCTGTTTGTGCTGACCCTGACCTGGCGCAACGGCAAGGCCAGCCTGCACAGTCAGAGCTACAAGCAGGGCCTGGACAACGGCGAGCAGAGCTGCCCGAGCTGAGCAAACACCCCCGAAACCTTGGCTCGCCCTCAGCCAAGCGCCTGACCACGATTATCGGTTCAGCGCGTCAAGCGTCGCTGCGCTAAAATCCGCGCTTATTGTCTTTGCGCGGAATCCCCTTCATGTCCAATCTCGCCTCCACCCGCCCGGCCCAGGGCTGGTCGCTCTGGTGGAAACCCCTGCTGTTCCTGCTGATCGCCGGCATCGGCCTGTACTACGTGAAGTGGTCGCCCTACTACCTCAAGGCCTTTGTCGCCGCGGACAACCACAGCATCGGTGCGTCGATTCTCAACGATCAGCAAAGCTCGCCCTGGAGCGCCGCCCTGGCCTACTCCCAGGTGTACTTCCTGGCGATCTGGAAAGCGGCGGTGCTGGCGGTGATCCTCGGTTCCCTGCTGCAAGTGCTGATCCCTCGCGACTGGCTGCTGCGGCTGTTCGGCCGCGCCGGTTTCGGCTCGACCCTGCGCGGCGGCCTGTTCGCCCTGCCAGGCATGATGTGTTCCTGCTGCGCCGCGCCAGTGGCCGCCGGCCTGCGCCGGCAGAATGTTTCCGTAGGCGCGGCCCTGGCCTTCTGGATCGCCAACCCGGTGCTCAACCCCGCAACCCTGGTGTTCATGGGTTTTGTCCTCGGCTGGGGTTTTTCCGCCCTGCGCCTGGTGGCGGGCATTGTCCTGGTGCTCGGTGTATCGCTGATCGCGCAGCGGATTGCCGGCCCGGAAAAACTCCCGGAAGCCGCGGTCGACGCCGTGGTCGAAGCCAGCAACGTCGACCAGCAGCCGTTCCTGGTCCGCTGGGGCAAGACCCTGTGGCAACTGTTCTGGAGCACCATCCCGATCTACATCGTGGCCGTACTGATCCTCGGCGCGGCGCGGGTCTGGCTGTTCCCGCACATCGACGGCGCGATGGGCAACAGCCTGCTGTGGCTAGTCCCCCTGGCGATTGCCGGGACCCTGTTCGTGATCCCCACCGCTGCCGAAATCCCCATCGTCCAGACCATGATGACCCTCGGCCTGGGCACCGGCCCGGCGGTGGCGCTGCTGATGACCCTGCCGAGCATCAGCCTGCCGTCACTGCTGATGCTGCGTAAGGACTTCAACGCCCGAGTGCTGATCACCGTCGCCGTGCTGACCATGTTGGTCGGGATCATCTGCGGCTTGATTGGTGCGGTGCTGCTGTAGAAACCTGGTTGGCGAAGCTTGTAAGTGACTCACATTGACACCCCCTGAAGCATGCGACTACATTTAGTCGCAAAAAAAAGAGGGTGCCGTGTCCAAGAACGATAAGCTTCTCGCCAAGTTACTCAACGACCGGGGAACCTTTTCCTGGCAGGAACTGGTCACTCTGCTAAAGCGCCTGGGCTACACGCCGTTGGAGGGCTCGGGCAGCCGGGTAAAATTCGACAATGGCGATCCAGGCGCAATGATCAACTTGCACAAGCCGCACCCCGGTAATGAGCTGAAGGCCTACATACGCCGCCAAGTGATCGAGCAACTGAAATCGGGAGGTCTCATACCGTGAACAACCTACTGCAGCACAAGGGCTATTACGGCTCTATCGAAGTCAGTACCGAGGACAATTGCCTCTTTGGCAAACTTCAGTTCATACGGGCCCTGGTTAGCTATGAAGGGCAGACCGTGGCTGAACTCGAAGCGGCCTTCAAAGAGGCAGTAGACGACTATCTGGATACCTGTGAGCAATCGGGTACTGCACCCGAAATCCCTTGCAAAGGCTCGTTCAACGTTCGGGTAGGTCACGACCTTCATCTAGCGGCTGCAGTGGCCGCCACCCGGCAGAATGTATCGTTGAACGATCTGACCCGTCAGGCCCTGAACGAATACCTGCAACATCACGGCTGATTGTTGTCTCATGGAGGCCAAGGCGCTCATTGAATGCTGGCCTCCAATGGAAATTTCCACACGCCCCGCCGCATCGTCTTGAAACACATTGGTCAGAGAATGCCATTCCCGAAACCAGAGTTTTCGCTTTGTTTTGTAAGGGTTGTCCGAGAGAATCGCCAACGCCTTTGAGCGGCTTGTGCCCTTGGTTTTCGTCAGGCAGTCTCCCTGGGCCGCTGCACCATCAGCGGCTCGGATGTGGAAGTCCGGACATGAAGAACGTGCAACTTGCCTCATAGGAACACCTGTATTTCTCAATACGGGTGACCTCGCTCTATGGCAGCTGTACGTGGGGCACTCTCGAGTGCGCCGGATCCTTCAGTCCCGGTCTTCCACACCTACGTACAGCTGCCACCCTCTCAATGTGGAAGTGAGTTCTGGCAGTTCTTTAACGACTGGAGGACCCAACTCATGAAAAAGCTCGTCCCCGATCCACCCCGCCCGCTGCGCGACCCCGAACTGGATCGCGCCAACGCCAGCCTGCTCAGCGCTCTGCAACCTACCCAGCCACGCCCGTTCGGCCTGCGCGACGCCCAGGGCAATACCCTGTTCGCCGTGCAACCCGGGGTCAACGCCGAAGACGCCTTGAGGCACGTGGCCTTGCTGCTCAAGTGCGCCGAAGAGGTCTCCGATGAAATCACCGAACGCGCCAGCGGCATCGAGCGTGGCCTGATCTGGTCGATGGTGCATTCCGTGGAAATGGCCCGGGCCGTGGTCGAAGCCCTGCTCGACCGCCCACACCCGGCCCGCTGACGGCACCCGGAACCGCACGCTCACGTCCGCTGAGCGCGCGGTTCACTAATGACTACCGAGATTGCGGCGGGCGATTGCGCAGGTAATCGAGCACCGCGGCATGATCGCCGGTGAACTCGATCCGCGCGCCCTTGCTCTCGCGCTGGAAGGCATACATCGGGTCGTAGTACTCACCGAGCAAGCCTTCGATCCAGGCCCGATGCAGTTCCACATCGCCGCTGCGGGCCTGCTCGGCCAGGGCGGCTTCCATCAGCAGGAACAGCCGTTGATGCCGCTCGCCCCCCAAGCGCTTGTGGATCCGGTTGAGGCTCTCCAGCAACCGCTCGGCGAACTGGGCGAAACCCTGCTCGCCGTGCAGTTCGACAAATTCCGCGCTGAGGTTGACCACGTAGTCGTCGAGGATGCGCTGCACCCGACTCTCAAGGCTGTCTTCCAGCCAGACCATGGGGAAACCCTGCATGCCCTGGTACAACGACAACGGCAAGGCGCAGCTGCCGATCATGCGGTTCTCGTCTTCGAGGACGAAGCTCTGCAGCCCGCGATCGCGCTTCTTCAGCAGGTCCACCGCCAGGCGGTTTTCAAAATCGATATTGCTCGGCTGCCCGGTAGCGCGACGGCCAAAGCTGGAACCGCGATGGTTGGCGTGGCCTTCCAGATCCACGGCGTGCTCCAGCTGCCCCAGCACCTCGGTCTTGCCGGTGCCGGTCATGCCCCCCAGCAGCACGAAGTCGCACTGCTGCAAGGCCTGCTCGATGGTCTCCAGCAGGAAGGTGCGCATGGCCTTGTAGCCACCGCCGACCCGCGGGTAGTCGATGCCCGCGTCCTTGAGCCACTGCTGGGCAATCTGCGAACGCATGCCGCCGCGAAAGCAGTAGAGCAAGCCGTCGGGATGAGCCTTGGCAAAGTCGGCCCAGGCCTGTACCCGCTGAGCCTTGACCTCCCCGGACACCAACTGGTGGCCGAGAACAATGGCCGCTTGCTGGCCCTGCTGCTTGTAGCAGGTGCCGACCCGCTGGCGCTCCTGGTCGGTCATCAGCGGCAGGTTGAGCACCCCGGGAAAGGCGCCCTTGGCAAATTCGATCGGCGCGCGGGTGTCCATCATCGGCCGGTCGTTGAGGAAGATGTCGCGGTAATCGGTGTGGTCCTGGGACATCAGAACACCTCGACCGCGTAACTCTGTCGCTCTACCAGCTCGCCGATAGGCGCCAGGCTAAGACCCAGTTCCGCCGCCAGGGCAAGGAACTCGGCATTGCCTTCCGGGGTGACCGCCACCAGCAGGCCGCCACTGGTTTGCGGGTCGCAGAGCACGCGCTTGTGCAACTCCTGCAAGCGGCCGATTTTCTCCGCATAGCTGCTGTAGTTGCGCAAGGTGCCACCGGGCACGCAGCCCTGCTCCAGGTAGTACTCGACCCCCGGCAGGCGCGGCACCCGGTCATAGTGGATCTGCGCGGTGAGGCCACTGCCATCGGCCATTTCCACCAGGTGCCCGAGCAGGCCGAAACCGGTGACGTCAGTCATCGCGGTCACGCCTTCGAGCTTGCCGAAGCGGCTGCCGGGCTTGTTCAGGGTGCACATCCAGTCGCGGGCCAGGCCGATATCGGCGTCGCGCAACTTGCCCTTTTTCTCGGCGGTGGTGAGCACGCCGATCCCCAGGGGCTTGGTCAGGTACAGCAGGCAACCGGCGGTGGCGGTGTCGTTGCGCTTCATGAAGCGTTTTTCCACCAGCCCGGTCACCGCCAGGCCGAAGATCGGCTCCGGCGCATCGATCGAGTGACCGCCGGCCAGGGGAATGCCCGCCTCGTCACACACCGCACGCCCGCCACGGATCACTTCGCGGGCGATTTCCGGGGCCAGCACATTCACCGGCCAGCCGAGAATGGCGATGGCCATCAGCGGGTCGCCGCCCATGGCGTAGATGTCGCTGATGGCGTTGGTGGCGGCGATCCGGCCGAAGTCGAAGGGGTCGTCGACGATGGGCATGAAGAAGTCGGTGGTGGAGACCACGCCGCGCTCTTCGTCGATGGCGTAGACCGCCGCATCATCACGCGAAGCGTTGCCAACCCAGAGCTTGGGGTCGAGGTTCTGTGCCCCGCTGCCGGCCAGGATCACCTCCAGCACCTGGGGTGAAATCTTGCAGCCGCAGCCGGCTCCGTGGCTGTACTGGGTCAGGCGAATCGGCTCGCTCATGGGGCACCTCGTCAAGTCTGGGATCGGGATTCTAGCAGAGCGTTCAGGCACCCGGCCGGAGCGTGCCCTGATGGAACAGCATTTGCCAGCGCCCGTCATGCCGACGCCACAGCGAACTGCGCCAGGCGCTGCTGGCCGCCCGCCCGCCAGCTGCGGCGTTATGGCACAGGTAAATCACCTGGGCCAGATCGGCCGCCAGGCGCTGCACCTCGAACTCGCTGATGCTGCGCTCGATGAAGTCCTGCTGCACCAGGCTGTCCAGTACCTGAGCCTTGTTCCAACGCCCGCCACTGACGCCGAATTCGAGAAAGTCATCAGCCAGCAAGGCATCCAGCGCCTGGCGATCGGCGCGGACTTCGGCCTGTTGCAAACGGGTTTCCAGCGCCAACAGCAGTTGCTGCCATACCATGCACGCTCCTCCAGGGATCAATCCGCCAGTGCACTCTAACAGTGCTCCACTGGCCTGCAGCCTGCGGTCATTACGCAGGCTTGCAGATGCTCCAAGCACCTTGCCGGCCGTTTCCAGCGGTTTTTTCAATTTTTCATTTCAACTTGGTACGCCATGTGCAAACGTTTGCGAGCTGTAATTTTGTGGGTGTTCGCCGCCTTCTGCCGAAGGATCGAACACCAGGGACTTCACACTGCAAGAACAGGGACTTTCCATGCACAACCCTCTACGACGCCATGCGTCCTGCCGCGCCTTGGCCGTTTCGATGTTGCTGGCCGGCGTTACGGGACTACCCAGCGCCTTCGCCCAGCCCTCCGCCGCCGCGGCAGACGACTCGGCCCAGGGCGAAAGCCTGAGCAGCGACGTGCAACCGGCCAAGCCCGGTGCCTACCTCTCCGACTGGTACAACCAGGACTTGATGCTGATCGGCAGCAAGGACATCAGCTTCGGTCCGCGCCCGGCCGACGACATCTACCTGGAGTACGAATACTTCGGGCGCAAGGGCCCCTTCGAGCTGTACGGCTACATCGACCTGCCGAAGATCCTCGACATCGGCAACAGCCACGACAAGGGCATCTGGGACCACGGCTCGCCGCTGTTCATGGAGCACGAACCGCGGATCTCCATCGACTACCTGGCCGGCCGCAGCCTGGCCATCGGCCCGATCAAGGAATGGTATGTGGCCTTCGACTGGATCTACGACCACGGCAGTCGCACCGCCAACCGTGCCAACACCCTGTACAGCGGCCTCGGTACCGACATCGACACCCATTCGCGGGTCAACCTGTCGGCCAACTTCTACGGCCGCTACCAGTGGGAGAACTATGGCGCCAGCAACGAGTATTCCTGGGACGGCTACCGCGCCCAGTTGAAGTACATCGTGCCCATCGACCGCTTCAGCAATGGTGCATCGCTGACCTACATCGGCTTCACCAACTTCGATTTCGGTTCCGACCTGCACAAGGACAACCCGGCGCGTACCGCCAATGCCACGGTGGCCACCAACGTGCTGCTGTATTCCTTCACCCACCTGCGCTTCACCCTGGTGGGCCGCTACTTCCACAACGGCGGCAACTGGGAAGACGGTAGCGTGCTGAATTTCGGCGACGGCGAGTTCCGTGCCCGTTCCAATGGCTGGGGCTATTACGCGGGGGTCGGGTATCAGTTTTGACGCCGGCATCAACCACAGGCCGTTCGCGACGAGTTGCAAGATTGATCAGGCAGGATAAGCGCCGAATATCGGCAGTCATGGAGGTTTTATGCGTTTGATTCAAGATTGTTCATGGGCCATCGGGCTGGTGCTCGCGGGGGGATTGGCCAGCACGGCCGGGGCCACAGAGGCGCCGATCAAGCCCAAGGTGGTGCTGATCAGCATGTTTGCGCCAGAGGCGCAGCACTGGATCGAGCGGCTGCACCTGAAGCGCGAAATCCGCGTGCCGGGGCTGGCGGCGGAATATCCGAACATTCGCTGCAATGACCAGGATGTCTGTCTGTTGACCACCGGCATGGGCCAGACCAACGCCGCGGCATCGACCCTGGCACTGGCACTGTCGCCGAAGTTCGACCTGCGCCAGAGCTATTTCCTGATTGCCGGGATCGCTGGCATCAGCCCGCACCAGGGCACCATTGGCACTGCGGCCTGGGCCCATTACCTGGTGGAGTTCGGCACCCAGTGGGAAATCGACTCCCGGGACGCGCCCAAGGCCTGGCCCACCGGTTACCTGGGGATCAACACCAAGGGCCCGAATGAAAAGCCGCCCCTGGATTACAAGACCGAAGTCTTCGAGCTGAACCCCAAGCTCCAGGCCAAGGCCTTCGCCCTGAGCCATCAGGTGACCTTGAGCGAGAGCAAGGAATCGGCGGCCTGGCGCTTGAAGTATCCCCAGGCCCCGGCCAACCAGCCGCCGGTGGTGACCCGCTGCGACACCCTGGCCGGCAACACCTGGTTCTCCGGCACGCGCCTGAGCGAACGGGCCGAGGTCTGGACCCGCCTGCTGACGGACGACAAGGGCGTGTACTGCACCACTCAGCAGGAAGACAACTCCACCTACGAAGCCTTGCTGCGGGCCAGCCGCGAAGGCCTGGTGGACATCCAGCGCCTGGCGGTGCTGCGCGCCGGTTCCGACTTCGACCGTCCGGCACCGGGGGCCAGTGAAGTGGACAACCTGCTCAAGTACGCCGACCAGGGCGGCTTTGTCCCGGCCTTGGAGAACCTGTACCGGGCGGGCAATCCGCTGGTGCAGGACATCCTCAACAACTGGTCGACCTGGGAACAGGGTGTGCCCGACGCCTGACCTCCTCCCGTATGAGCCGGCTTGCCGGCGAAGGCGATCTCAAGGCCCTCTTCGCCAGCAAGCTGGCTCCTACCAAAGGCATAAAGCGCGGCGCATTCCCCGTAGGAGCCGGCTTGCCGGCGAAGGCGATCTCAAGGGCCCCTTCGCCAGCAAGCTGATCCCCAACCAAAGGCATAAAGCGCGGCGCACCTCCCCGTAGGAGACGGCTTGCCGGCGAAGGCGATCTCAAGGCCCCCTTCGCCAGCAAGCTGATCCCCAACCAAAGGCATAAAGCGCGGCGCATCTCCCCGTAGGAGCCGGCTTGCCGGCGAAGGCGATCTCAAGGGCCCCTTCGCCAGCAAGCTGATCCCCAACCAAAGGCATAAAGCGCGGCGCACCTCCCCGTAGGAGCCGGCTTGCCGGCGAAAGCGGTCTCAAGGGCCCCTTCGCCAGCAAGCTGGCTCCTACCAAAGGCATAAAACGCGGCGTATTCCCCGTAGGAGCCGGCTTGCCGGCGAAGGCGATCTCAAGGGCCCCTTCGCCAGCAAGCTGATCCCCAACCAAAGGCATAAAACGCGGCGTATTCCCCGTAGGAGCCGGCTTGCCGGCGAAGGCGATCTCAAGGGCCCCTTCGCCAGCAAGCTAATCCCCAACCAAAGGCATAAAGCGCGGCGCACCTCCCCGTAGGAGCCGGCTTGCCGGCGAAGGCGGTCTCAAGGCCCTCTTCGCCAGCAAGCTGATCCCCAACCAAAGGCATAAAACGCGGCGTATTCCCCGTAGGAGCCGGCTTGCCGGCGAAGGCGGTCTCAAGGCCGGCCCATTCGATAACCACAGAGCGCGGGCTCAGGGGATGAGGATGACTTTCTCGCCGCGCCCCTGGTTCACTTCGGCATAGCGCTCCAACCCTTGCTCCAGCGGCGACTCGTACAAGCCTTCCGGCAACGGCAGCAAGCCCTCGTCGAAATAGCGGCCGAACTGCTCCAGCATTGCCGCGCACGCCTCGACGCCGTACAGCAGCGAATTGATCCCCACCACCGAGCCCCCCTTGCGATACAGGGCCAGGGCCGGCAGTTGCACATGCCCGTCCACCGGCGCGGCAATGATGGCGATGCGACCGAAGGTGGCCAAGGCCGGCACCGCTGCCGGCAGCCAGAAGCCGGTGGTGTCGAAGATCACTTCAGCGCCGTCGACGTAATGTTCCGCAACCTGGGCCGCCAAGGCCTCGGGCTGGGCCAGTTGCAGGCTCGGATAACCCTGGACCTGCAGCGTCTGGACCTGCTGCGGACGCCGTGCCGCCGCCAGCACCCGGGCGCCACGCACCTTGGCCAGGGCCAGCGCCGCGCTGGCCACTGCGCCGCCGCCAATCACCAGCAAGCGCGTCCCCGCCACCACGCCGCTGCGCTCCAGGGCATCCCAGGCAGTGGTGTAGGGCACGCCGAGGCTGGCGGCCTGGGCAAAGCTCAGGTGCCTGGGTTTATGGGCCACGCCCTTGGCCGACAGGACTACGTATTGGGCATGGCTGCCGTCGGCGAAAAAACCCAGCTCCTTGCCGGTGCCCCAGACTTCCTGGCCAAGCAGCTCGGCCGGCCCCTGCTCCACCACTCCGGCGAAGTCCCGGCCGGGAATCCGTGGCAGCGTGGTGTAGGGAAAACGTCCAAGGACATTCTTCACGTCGCTGGGATTGAGACCCGCAGCCTTGATCCGTACCAGTACCTGATCGGCACCCGGCACCGGGGTCGGGACCTCCACCCATTGCAAGGAAGCAAGGTCGCCAGTGGCGGAAAATTGCAATGCGTTCATCGTCGTCTCCATCGGATAGAAGTCAGGATTCAAGACAGCCAATGGGCCAGCAGGTGCCGCCCCAAGGGCCACAGTTGTTCACCGCCGAGCATGCCCAGCAGGCCCACCAGGGCAATCGCCGGTGGTGCTGGCGAACGCACTTGCAAGGCACCGTAAAGCAGCCCGACCAGCAGGCCGGCCGCCAGGGAAATCAGGTAGTTCATGCTGCACTCCAGAACGCGGGGGGTCAGGCTGATGCGTCGCCTCGACACCGCGACCGGCAGCCGCTGCGGTGTTGTGGTATCTGGAGCAAAGTCTAGGCAGCAGCCGTCGCCGGCATCGGCCAAGTGCTTCAGGATTTCGGCCAAAACCGCGGCGCAAGGCGCTCAGGCGTGAAGTTCAGCGCCAGCGTAGTGAGAAGGCGCGATGCCCAGCTCGCGACGGAACATGTCGCTGAAGCTGCTGGGGGAATACCCCAGCTCACGAGCAATGCGGCTTACCGGCACGCCCTGGATCAGTTCCGCGGCCGCCGTCGCCAATTGCACCTGGCGCCGCCAATCGGCAAAGCCCAGGCCCAGTTGTTCCTTGAACAGCCGCGCCAGGGTGCGCACGCTGGCTCCCGCCGCATCGGCATGCTGTTCGAAGGTGATCTCCACCGAGGGCGCAGCCATCACCGCCTGGCACAGGTTGACCAGGCGCCGGTCGGAAGCGTCCGGCAAGGCGATCTTCAGCTGTGAGCGCCGAGCCCGGCGCAGCTCCAGCAGGGCCAGGCCCACCAAGGCCTCATAGTAGTCCGGCTGCTGGGCATCGGGAGCATCCACCAGGCGCACGATCAGCTCCCGCAGCAGGCTGTCCACCTGCAGCACCTGGACACTGGCGTCCAGGGTCGCCGCCAGGGACGGGCGCAGGTAGATGTTGCGCATCTGCAGGTCGCTGACCACGCGAATCCCGTGGACCACTCCCGGTGGCAGCCACACCGCGCGCTGCGGTGGCACCACCAGGGCTTCATGGGGCGTCTCGACCCACATCACCCCGCTCATGGCATACAGCAACTGGCCCCAGGCGTGCTCGTGGGGCTCGATGAACAGCCCCCGCGGATAAGTGCGCGCCAGGGGCTGCACCGGGATCGCGGTGTCACTGAGGTCGGGAGGGGCAGCTAGGGCCATGGCAAGGTCGCGGCAGGTCGGCGGGCACTTATGGTAACCAGCCATCGCGAGGGTCGCCAGCAGCGCGGCGAGGGCGGCGGCACATCCACATGAAGTGCTGCACCCAGCCGGCAAACCCGTTTGGCAAACATGCCCGGGGCGTCATGACCGCCTGTAGCCTGGTCGGATAATCCGAGTGAATTTTTCCGCGCGCCAAGGATCATTCAAGGATCACAGGGAGGAATAACGGCTTTATGAACAATGCAAAACTCTTCGTCATCGAGTACACCCTGCACGGCGTGCCCAAGTCCTTCATCATCCGCCAGGAAAAAATGGACAACGCCGAAGCTTGGCACTGGGCCAGTTGCGACGCCGGGGTCGGTCGCATCGCACGCTTCGGCCGGGAACGGGTGAAGAAGACCAGCAAGCCTGCGGCAGAGAACTTGGGTATCGAAAATGTCACCTGGCGACCTTCGGCCTAGGCGCCGGGTGAAACCCTGTGGCGGCTGGGGAGGCACGTACCACCTTCGGTGACCCGGATGCGGGTGAAGCCGGCTGGCCCCACCCGCCTTGGGTGCTCAGCCGTGGGCACCCTTGGCGCACTTGCAGCCTTGGGTGGAAGCGCACGGCTCGCCATGGGCGTGATGATCGGCACACCCCTGACAGCAGTAGTGCTTGCCGTGACGGACAACCGCATGAGGCCCCAGCTTGCAGGTGCAGGCCGGGCAGGCACAGGTTTCATTGGACATGGCATGACTCCTTATTCATGAGGCTCGAGGCCGCGAACCCTGCCGACACTGCAGGCCGTCACTCGGCTCGAGTCCTCACAGGTTAGGCCAGCCCTTCCCCCGGCCCCGGCACAGGCGACTGATGGTCGCGCGCACCTCATCGGCGCCAGCCCCTCACTCCCAGCCGTGCAGGCGCAGGGTCGCCCGCACCAGGCGCTGCTCTTCGTCTTCGATGTCCTTGAGGTTCTGCGCGATACCCTGGATATGCGCCACTGCCGCCTTGCGCGCCTGTTCCGGCAGGCGCCCGGTGACGGCGTTGTACAGCCGTGCGTGCTGGCGGTCGATCTGGCGCTTCGGCGCCGGGCGGTGATAGAGGTTGTTGACCGAGGCGAACACCGAATTGAGCAGCAGGTCGGTGAGCGAGCCCAAAGTCTGCACCAGCACCGGATTGTGCGAAGCCTCACAGATGGCCAGGTGGAAGGCATGGTCCAGCCGCGCCAGGGCGGCGGGTTCCAGGGCCTGCTCGTGGGCATCCAGCAGCGCCTGGTAGCTGCGGCCGATCAGCACGAAATCCGCGTCGGTGCCGCGCAGCGCCGCCAACCGCGCCGACTCGCCTTCCAGCAGGCTGCGCACCTCCAGCAAGTCGTAGAGGGTGCGCGGCTGGGAGCTGAACAGGTGCAGCAGCGGTGAGTCCGCGGCCGGCGCCGACAACTGCGCCACCTGGGAGCCGCGACCGTGCACGGTGTCGATAATGCCCCGGGCCCGTAACAGTTTCAGGCCTTCGCGCAGTGCTGTGCGCGACACCCCGAGCTTGGCGGTCAAGCGCCGCTCGGAGGGCAGCAACTGGCCGGTCTTGAACACCCCGTCGACGATCAGCCGCTCGATCCGTGCGCAAACCACGTCCGCTACCTGGGGCCGGCGAGTCGATTGTGGGTCCTGCATGGCGCCTCCCACTGGTATGACCAGTCATGTCCTGATGACCAACCCCATCCAACCGGGCCGCCAAGATACTGAAAATTCGCAAGTTATCGAAAGACCTTGGCCTCAGTCAAAAAACAAAGTGGTTCGACCACTGCACACACCCGTGGACACTAAAGCCCTACGGGCCAATGATGCAAGGCAGCCGTAATGCTCTCGCGACCTGATAAAAACAACCCAAGGTCCTTAGCCAGCCATGACCATTCTCTATGACGAAGCACTCGACGGCGCCCTGCCCGACGTCGACAAACATGCCCTGATCCGCGCCCTGCGCCAGCACCTGCCGGACCTGGAGCTGCTGGCTCAGGAACAACAGCTCAAGCCTTACGAATGTGATGGCCTCAGTGCCTACCGCACCACCCCGATGCTGGTGGCCTTGCCGCACCGCCTGGACCAGGTCCGGCGCCTGCTGCAGATCTGCCATGAACACCGGGTGCCGGTGGTGGCCCGAGGCGCTGGCACGGGTTTGTCCGGCGGCGCCCTGCCACTGGAGAAAGGCTTGCTGCTGGTGATGGCGCGCTTCAAGGAGATCCTCCATATCGATCCCGCCGCGCGCTGCGCCCGGGTCCAGCCGGGGGTGCGCAACCTGGCGATCTCCCAGGCGGTGGCGCCTTTGGGCCTGTACTACGCCCCCGACCCATCGTCACAGATCGCCTGCTCCATCGGCGGCAATGTCGCGGAAAACGCCGGCGGCGTGCACTGCCTGAAATACGGCCTGACCGTGCACAACCTGCTCAAGGTCGAAATGCTCACGGTCGAGGGCGAAGCCATGACCCTGGGCAGCGAGGCCCTGGACTCGCCAGGGTTCGACCTGCTGGCGCTGTTCACCGGTTCCGAGGGCTTGCTGGGGGTGATCACCGAGGTCACGGTCA
Organism: Pseudomonas sp. Fl4BN1; assembly: GCF_009908285.1. Taxonomy (GTDB): domain Bacteria; phylum Pseudomonadota; class Gammaproteobacteria; order Pseudomonadales; family Pseudomonadaceae; genus Aquipseudomonas. The sequence goes on along the minus strand of NZ_JAAARM010000026.1, from coordinate 71,109 downwards.
AGCTGCTGCCCAAGCCGCAGGTGGCCAAGGTGCTGCTGGCGGCCTTCGACTCGGTGGAAGCCGCCGGCCGCGCGGTGGCCGCGATCATCGCCGCGGGGATCATTCCCGGTGGCCTGGAGATGATGGACAACCTGGCGATCCGCGCCGCCGAGGACTTCATCCACGCCGGTTACCCGGTGGACGCCGAGGCCATCCTGCTGTGCGAACTCGATGGTGTCGAAGCCGACGTTCACGACGACTGCGAGCGGGTCCGCCAGGTGCTGGAACAGGCCGGTGCCACAGAGGTCCGCCAGGCCAGGGACGAAGCCGAGCGGGTGCGTTTCTGGGCCGGGCGCAAGAACGCCTTTCCGGCGGTGGGCCGGCTGTCACCGGACTATTACTGCATGGACGGCACCATTCCCCGGCGCCAGTTGCCAGGCGTATTGCGCGGCATCGCCAGCCTCGCCGCCGAGTACCAACTGCGGGTGGCCAACGTGTTCCATGCCGGCGACGGCAACATGCACCCGCTGATCCTGTTCGATGCCAACCAGCCCGGCGAGCTGCAACGGGCCGAGGCCCTGGGCGGCAAGATCCTCGAACTGTGCGTGGCAGTGGGCGGCAGCATCACCGGCGAGCACGGCGTGGGCCGGGAAAAGATCAACCAGATGTGCGCCCAGTTCAACCGCCACGAACTGACCCTGTTTCACGCGGTCAAGGCGGCCTTCGACCCCGGCGGCCTGCTCAACCCCGGGAAGAACATCCCGACCCTGCACCGCTGCGCCGAATTTGGCGCCATGCACATCCACCACGGGCAACTGCCCTTCCCCGAACTGGAGCGATTCTGATGAGCGCGGCCACGGATTTCGATGCCAGCGCGGCGTTGCTGGAGCAGGTTCGCCAGGCATTGGCAAACGGCACCCCGCTGCGCATCCAGGGTTCCAACAGCAAGGCCTTTCTGGGACGCGACAGCGCCGGGGAGATCCTCGATACCCGCAGCCATCGTGGGATCGTCAGTTACGACCCCACGGAGCTAGTGATCACGGCCCGGGCCGGCACGCCACTGAGCGAATTACACGCCACCCTGGACGCCGCCGGGCAGATGCTGCCCTGCGAGCCGCCGTCTTTTGGCGATGGCGCGACCCTGGGTGGCATGCTCGCCAGTGGCCTGTCCGGCCCCCGTCGGCCCTGGGCCGGCGCGGTACGCGACTATGTGCTCGGCACCCGGCTCATCAGCGGCAGCGGCCAGCTCCTGCGCTTCGGCGGCGAGGTGATGAAAAACGTCGCCGGCTACGACCTGTCGCGGCTGATGGCCGGCAGCTACGGCTGCCTGGGAGTGATCACCGAAGTTTCCCTGAAGGTCCTGCCCAAACCCCGGCAATGCCTGAGCCTGAGCCTGGAAATGGACCGGCAGAAGGCCCTGACGCAGCTCGCTGAGTGGGGCCAGCAACCCTTGCCGATCAGCGCCGCCTGCCACGACGGCGAGCGCCTGCACCTGCGCCTGGAAGGCGGTGAAGGCTCGGTGGCCGCGGCCCATGACCGGCTCGGTGGCGACCCCCTGGATTCAGGTTACTGGAGCCAGCTCAATGAACAGCAGCTGGCCTTCTTCGATCCTGGCCTGCCGCTCTGGCGCCTGTCGCTGCCCCACAACACAGCGCTGCTGGGGTTGCCCGGCACACAGCTGCTGGACTGGGGCGGCGCCCAGCGCTGGCTTCGCTGCGATGCCCCCGCCGAGCACATCCGCAGCGCCGCCAGCGCGGTCGGCGGGCATGCCAGCTGCTACAGCCACGGCCTGCTGGACAGCCCGTTCCAGCCCCTGGCGCCGACCTTGCTGCACTACCACCAACGCCTCAAGGCGCAGCTGGACCCGCAAGGGATCTTCAACCCTGGCCGACTCTACGCGGAGCTCTGACCATGCAGACCACCCTCAGCCCAGAGGCGCGCGCACTACCCCGGGCCGCAGAAGCCGAGCGCATCCTGCGCAGCTGCGTGCACTGCGGTTTCTGCAACGCCACCTGCCCCACCTACCAGTTGCTGGGCGATGAACTGGACGGCCCGCGCGGCCGCATCTACCAGATCAAGCAGGTGCTCGAAGGCGCGCCAGCGACGATCGAGACCCAGCAGCACCTGGACCGCTGCCTGTCGTGCCGCAACTGCGAGACCACCTGCCCGTCCGGGGTCGATTACCACAACCTGCTGGACATCGGTCGCGCGGTGCTCGACCAGGCGTTGCCACGCCCCCTGGGCCAGCGCTTGCTGCGCACGGCCCTGCGCTCGCTGACGGCCAATCCGTCGCTGTTCAAGGCCCTGATCAACAGCGGCAGCCGCCTGCGCCCGCTGCTGCCCCACGCCGTGCAGGACAAGCTGCCGCGCCAGTTACCCCAGACCAAGGCGCGCCCCGCGCCGCGGCATGCACGCCGGGTGCTGCTGCTCGAAGGTTGCGTGCAACCGGGCCTGTCGCCCAATACCAACGCTGCCACAGCCCGGGTCCTGGATCGCCTGGGCATCAGCGTGCAGCCCGTGAGCGAGGCCGGTTGCTGTGGCGCCGTGGACTATCACCTCGACGCCCAGCACGCCGGCCTGCAGCGCGCCCGGCGCAACATCGACGCCTGGTGGCCACAACTGCAGCAAGGCTGCGAGGCTATCGTCCAGACCGCCAGCGGTTGCGGGGCCTTCATCAAGGATTACCAGCAACTGCTGGCCAACGACCCGGCTTACGCGGCCAAGGCGCAGCAGGTCAGCGCCCTGGCCCGGGACTTGGTGGAAGTGCTGCGCGATGAACCCGTGGAGCAACTGCAGGCCCGCAGTGGACAGCGCCTGGCCTTTCATTGCCCCTGTACCTTGCAGCACGCGCAGAAGCTCGGCGGCGAGGTTGAGAGGCTACTGGAACGCCTGGGTTTCAATCTCACCGCGGTGCCCGACAGCCACCTGTGCTGCGGTTCGGCGGGCACCTACTCACTGACTCAACCGACCCTGGCCCGGCAACTGCGCGACGACAAACTGCGCGCCCTGGAGAGTGGCCAGCCGGACGTGATTGCCACCGCCAACATCGGTTGCCAGACCCACCTCGACGGCGCTGGACGTACCCCGGTGCGCCACTGGATCGAAGTACTGGAAGCCGCCCTGCCCTGATCCTCAATCCCTGGAGCATGCCATGCAGCACAAAGCCGTACTGGGTCAACACGAAGTCCAGCGCATCCTCATCACCGCCCGCGCCGAGGCCCAACGCAACCAGTGGGCGGTGAGCATTGCCGTGGTCGACGACGGCGGCCATCCCCTGGCCCTGGAGCGCCTCGACGGTTGTGCACCGATCAGCGCCTACATCGCTACCGAGAAAGCCCGCACTGCGGCCCTGGGCCGGCGCGAATCCAAGGCTTATGAAGATATGGTCAATGGCGGCCGCAGTGCCTTTCTCTCGGCGCCGCTGCTGACCTCCCTGGAAGGTGGCGTACCGATCCGCGTAGGCGGCCAGGTGGTCGGCGCGGTGGGGGTTTCCGGGGTCAAGTCCGGCGAAGACGCGCAAGTGGCGCTGGCCGCCGCCGCGTGCCTGGACGGCGACTGAAGCGGGTTCAGGCGCGGCGCACGCTGCTGCGGTACATGAACAGCAGCGCCAGCGCCAGGCACAGCATCGCCAGCAGGCGGCTGCCGGACAGCTCGATGGCCGGGTTGCCGAACCAGCCGAAGTGGTCGATCAGCATGCCCATGCCCAACTGCCCGAGAATCACCGCCACCGTGGCCACTGCAGTGCCGACCCGGGGCACCGCGCCCACCATCACCAGCATGTAGACCACACCGAACAGCGCGCCAGTCAGCTGCCATTTCGGCGTTTGCAACAGGCTCATGGCCTGGGGCGGCTGGAAAAACACGATCAGCAGCCCGGTGATCAGGGCGCCCACGGCAAAGGTCAGCAGGCTGCTGCGCAACACACCGACGCTTTCCCCCAAGCGGCCATTGATCGCCGCCTGCACACTCAGCACCGCACCAGCGGCCACCACCACAACCAGCAATAGCAACAGATTCATCTTCAACCTCGGGCAATCAGGATCAGGGCCAGCACAATCAGCGCCAGGGCCAGCCAGCGCTCGGCATTGACCGGTTTGCGGGTGCTGCCGAACCAGCCGAAATGGTCGATCAGCACGCTTTTGCCCACCTGCCCGGAGAGGATCGCGATCATGGTCATGGCAATGCCGATATAGGGCGTGGCCAAGGTCAGCACCACCACGTAGATCGGCCCCAGCACCCCGCCCAGCAACTGCCAGCGCGGCAACTGGCTGAAGGCTGGGCCCGGCTGCGGGCCGCTGAACAACAGCAGCAGCAACAGCAGCGCCGTGCCCACGCCGAAGATGCTCAGGGTCGCCCACAGATGCCCGACCTGGGTGCCCAACGGGCCCAGCAAACCGGCTTCCACCGACAGCCCCATGCCCGCCAGGATCACCAGCGGCAACAGCATCAGGCGCCGCCAGCCGGCAGCGGGTACAGCGCTCGCCGGCGGGTTCGGCAGCGCTACTTCTATAGCTTCAGAGGACATGCAACACCTGCTCGACATCAAGGAATGGCCGGCATTATCGATTGCACGAGCTTTGCGATAAATGGGAGCATACCGACAACACTTTTGCGCAAAACGCACAGCAGGATCGCCCCATGCACGGCTTCAACGATCTCGGCTTCAAGGCCCTGCGTCTGTTTATCGCGGTGCTCGACCAGGGCAGCTTCTCCGCCGTGGCGCGCCGCGAGGGGCTGGCGCCCTCCTCCATCTCACGGCAGATCCAACTGATGGAACAAGCCCTGGGACAGCAGTTGCTCTACCGCCATACCCGCGCCGTCAGCCCCACCGAGGCCGGGCGCCTGCTGGGGCACCATGCGCGGCGGGTGCTGGCGCAGTGGGAGGAAGCCGAGCAAGCGCTGCAAGAGCAGCAGGACGAACCGGCCGGGCTGGTGCGGATCAACGCCCCGGTGGTCTTTGGCCAACTGCACCTGTCACCCTGGCTCGGCGAACTGCACGGGCGCTACCCGAAGCTGCAACTGGATATCCAGCAGACCGACAGCTACATCGACCCCCTGCAGGACGGCACCGACCTGCTGTTTCGCATTGGCACCCTGGAAGACTCCTCGATGCAGGCGCGCCTGCTGGCTCCCCAGCGCTACCGAGTGGCGGCCAGCTCGGCCTACCTGGCCCGGCACGGCACCCCGCAACACCCGGAGCAGCTGCACCAGCACCAATGCCTGGCCTACAAGGGCGAGACCGGCCAGCAGCGCTGGTTCTTCCGCCAAGGCCGGGAAGACTGGACGCCCTACAGCGTCAAGGGCCCGCTGACCAGCAACCACGCCGACACCCTGACCCAGGCCGCCGAACAGGGCCTGGGGCTGGTGATGTTCCCTTCCTGGCTGATTGGCGAAGCCCTGCACCAGGGCCGGCTGGTGGCGCTGTTCGAAGACTTCGACGTGGCCACCAGCCTGGAACCGCAACAGATTGCCGCCCTCTGGCCCGGCAGCCGGCGACTCTCGGTGAAAGTGCGCACGGTGATCGATTTCTTCGTCGAGAAGTTCGGCCCGGAGCCGTACTGGGAGCGCCGCCCCGCGCCCACACCCGCCCCCTAGGCGCCGGCTGGCCAGCGTAGGCGCCAGCAAGACTGGCACAAGGCGCAGCGGCCCCTTCGCCGGCAAGCCGGCTCCTACAGGGCCAGTTGCAGGATCAGCCAGGCGTTGGCCGCGCTGATGATGGCGAACAGGCTCCAGGCCAGGACCCGGGTCGGCCAGCGGTTGACGAATTCGCCCATCAGGCGCGGGTCGTTGGTCATGCGGATCAGCGGGTACAGAGCGAACGGCAGTTGCAGGCTGAGTACCACCTGGCTCAGGACCAGCAGTTGGCCGACGGCGCCATCGCCCAGCAGCCAGACGCCGATGAACGCCGGGATCAGCGCCAGGCCCCGGGTGATCAGGCGCCGCTGCCAGCAGGGAATCCGCAGGTCGAGGTAACCCTCCATGATCACCTGGCCAGCAATGGTGCCGGTGAAGGTCGAGCTCTGCCCCGAGGCCAGCAGGGCAACGCCGAACAGCACGCTGGCCAGGGCGCCGCCCACCAGCGGGTCCAGCAGGTGGTAGGCATCCTGGATCTCCACCACGTCGCTGTGCCCGGTGTTGTGGAAGGCCGCGGCGGCGAGGATCAGGATTGCCGCATTGACCAGCAGCGCCAGGGACAGCGAGCCGATGGTGTCGATCCGCGCCAGCTTGATCGCATCGGCGCGGCTGGCCAGGTCCTGGCCGACCAAGCGGGTCTGCACGATGGAGGTGTGCAGGTAAAGGTTATGCGGCATCACCGTGGCGCCAAGGATGCCGATCGCCAGGTAGAGTGGCGCAGCATCGCTGATGGCCGAGAGCGACGGCGTAAAGCCCCGGGCCACGTCCGGCCAGTAGGGTTTGATCAGCCACAGTTCGATGAAGAAGCACACGCCGATGGTCGCCACCAGCGCTAGCATGATCGCTTCCAGCCGGCGAAAACCGCGGTTCTGCAAGGCCAGCACCAGCAGCGTGTCGAAGGCGGTGATGACGATCCCGGTGCTCAGGGACACCCCCAGCAACAGGTGGAAGGCCAGGGCGCAACCGAGCACTTCCGCCAGGTCAGTGGCGATGATCGAGACCTCCGCCAGCAGCCACTGGGTGCGCGCTGAACGGGTGCTGTAGCGCTCGCGACAGAGCTGGGCCAGGTCGCGGCCGGTGGCAATTCCCAGGCGTGAACACAGGCATTGCACGGCCATCCCGGCCAGGCTCGCCAGCAGCACCACAAACAGCAGGTTGTAGCCGTAGCGTGAACCGGCCTCGATCGCCGTGGCCCAGTTGCCGGGGTCCATGTAGCCGATGGAAATCAACAGCCCGGGCCCAGCGAAACGCAGCAGGCGCTTGAACAGCGAGGCGCCGGGATCGACGGACACGGAGCCCGCCACTTCCGGCGGGCAGAAGGGTGCGGTGGCTATTTTCGGCAGGCTGAATTTCACACGTGCTTCCAGGACGAATGGGCGCAAGGGCCCAGCTTAAAGGTTTCAGCGAAAGCACCCAAGCCTGAATTTTTTCCGCCAGGGCGCGTATGCTGCGCAACTACAACGCCCGCAGCAACGCGCTGCCAGGCATCGTTTCCTTATCCAAGGTTGCCCTGTGAACAGCACTGCGAAGCCCCCGGCAGACGATACGCTGCCGCCTTTCCTGCAACCCGGTGACCGGGTGCTGTTGTTCGACGGGGTGTGCAAGCTGTGCAATGCCTCGGTGCGTTTTGTCATCCGCCACGACCGCCAGCGACGGATCAAGCTGGCCTCGGTGCAATCGCCCCAAGGCCAGGCACTGCTGGCCTGGTTCGGCCTGTCCACCGAGCAGTTCGACAGCGTGGTGCTGATCGAAGGCCAGCACCTGTCCCAGCGTTCCACGGCGTTTATCCGCCTGATGGCCCTGCTCCCCGCCCCCTGGTGCTGGTTGCGCCTGTTGCAGTGGATTCCGCGGCCGCTGCGGGACTGGGGCTACGACCGCATCGCGCGCAACCGCTACCGACTGTTTGGCCGCTATGACATGTGCCTGCTGCCCAGTCCCGATCACCGCGGGCGCTTTCTCGACGACCCGTCCTGACACCCGAGGGGGCCCGGATCAATCGGGCTGGCGGCGGAAGAACAAGGTCACCTGCCCCAGCTCGACACCCAGCTTGGTCATGTAGGAACGATTGGCCAGGGTGTTCTCATCCAGCAGGTACATCCAGTCGTCGAAGTGCACTTGGTAGGTCTTGCCTTCCACCGGCAGGTTGAGCACGTAACGCCAGTGCAGGGTATTGCCGGAGACTTCCCCCAGGGCTTCGCCGACCACATCGTCGGCGGTGCCACGCCACAGGCCCGGGCCCGCCGGGCGCAAGGTCCAGACCCGGACTTGCCGGCTGCCGTCGCTGTAGGTGAAGGCCTCGTGCATGATGAATGCCTCACCTTCGCTGCGGCTGTCGATCTGCACATGGAAGCGCTTCAGCACCTCGCCGGAGCGTTTCTGGAACAAACCCCAGGCTTGCACCCGGCCACTGAAGAACTGGCGCAGTTCGAGCTGCGGGTTTTCGTTGCGGTACTGCTTGACGTCCTGGCCGCTGCACGCGGCCAGCAGCAGGCACAACACCAGCAAGCCATTCTTGAGCATCGATGATCTCCTGCGCCGCAGCCGTTACTGGCCCAGCAGTTGGGTACGCAATTGCGGATTGCGCGTGCGCGGGTCGAGCCAGATGGCGAAGAACGCCCGGGCGAAAGCCTCATCGTTGACCGTGTGCTGCAAGCGCTGGTCGACAAAGAACTGCACGCCGCGACCGGGCAAGAACACGCCGATGATCTTCCGGCCCGGCTCGACATCGACAAAGGCCTGCTGCATCTGCGCCTGCCAATCCTTGAGCTGGGCCGCGCTGACGTTTGCGCCGGACAGGCGCTGGATTTCATCGAGGCTGGTCTGCACCAGTTCGTCGCGACTGATGTTGCGCTGGTAGGTCAGTTCCAGGGCAAAGGGGCTGTCGGCCGCCAGTGGCTTGGCGGTGCCCCAGAGCCGCGCGCTATAGACCTTGAAACCAAACCAGCTGAACTCCCCGCTGCCCAGCACTTGGGCGTTGGGCAGCGCCTGTTGCCAGCCGGCGCTGGCGGTGGCGCTGAACAGCACCAGCAGCCACATCCAGCGAACCGCCGTCAGCCGCGCTGTGTGATTCATTCAGGGATACCTGCGCAGCAGCGGAGCAAACACCGGGCTGGCGCTGCGGGAGTCACGGTTCGGGTCTTTACCGAGGCTCTGGAGCAGCCGGTGGCAATGCCCGGAGAGAGGATCGTGCATGGCGCGGGTCTCCAACAGGCTGGCGCGGCAGACAGAGGCCTGCCGGCGCCAGGAATTGGCGGACCCAAGGTGGCCGATTACTCAACTGACCCAGCCCCTGTTCAACTTGGGCTTGACCTCAGGTCCAAAAGGGCGGGAGCGGTGGCCGCTAACCAAGCAACGTCCTGGTCAGGTTGAACACCACCCCACATAAAAACCTATACGAATAATTTATTTTTGTACAACTAACTGCCGAAAAAAATCCTTCCCTGTGAAAAAACTTATACAAAAACCATTCAGCTGCCCTGTCCAGGTACAAGAAAAAGCCAGACTGAAATTCATCTTCCAGCCCTGGATTGCCCCTAGATACGCGCCAACGGTGCATTTGGATGCTAGCGTGGCGCACCGTTCATCCGCCGAGTGCGCCCATGCTGCTGTTGAAACTGCTGACGGTTCCAGGATTCCTGCTGTTGATCTCCCTGGCGAGCAAGCGCTGGGGCCCCAATGTCGCGGGCTGGCTGGCCGGGTTTCCGGTGGTGGTGGGACCGATCCTGCTGTTTCTTGCCCTGGAACAAGGCCCGCTGTTCGCCACCCATGCGGCGGTGGCGGCCTTGTCTGCGTTGTTCGCCATGGTCGCCTTCAGCGTCGCCTACTGCCATGCCGCGCAAACCCTGGCCTGGCCCGGCGCCTTGAGCATCGCCTGCCTGGTCTGGGTGCTGCTGGCGGCGGTCATCGCCCAGTTCCCGGCGTCCCTGGGCTTCTCCCTGCTCTGCGCCGCCAGCGCCCTGTTGCTGGCACCCCGGGCGTTTCCCCGGGTAGGCACCCTGCCCACCAGCTCCGCCGCCAAGCCCGACAAACTGCCATACCGCATGCTCGCCGGTGCCCTGCTGACCCTGGCCGTGACCCTGCTGGCCAGTACCGTTGGCGAACGCTGGAGCGGCATGCTCGCGGTGTTCCCGGTGCTCGGCAGCGTGCTGGCGGTGTTCTCCCATCGCAGTCACGGGGTGGCCTTCACCACCGTCTTGCTGCGCGCCCTGACCACCGGCCTGTATTCCTTCGCGGCGTTCTGCCTGGTGCTGGCGCTGGCCCTGCCGAGGATGGGGCTGGGGGCTTTTATGCTGGGGGTGGCGGTGTCGATGCTGGTGTTGCTGTTGAGCAAGCACTTGTTGCTTCAGCACACGGGTGAGGCACAGGCCGAACAGCGTCGTTGAGCGCGGCATGAAATGACCGCTCGCCCTGGCAACCAGACACTGGCGCAGGGCTCAAGCACTCATGCATCATGCATCAGGCACAATTAGTCTTACGGAAGAGCGTGATGGGCAATACGGATACACAGAAGGCTTCACTGGCCCTGCGATCTTACTCAGGTCAGGTCGAACTGCATGATCACGACTACCACCAGATAGTCCTACCGCAGTCCGGCTCGATGGAAATAGAGGTCGATGGCCGCGGCGGCAAAGTCGACTGGAGCCAGGGTGTGATCATTCCCGCCGGAGCCCCCCACGCCTTTTCCGCCAATACCACCAATACCTTCCTGGTACTCGATGTACCCCTTCCGTCTGCCAGTACGCACAACACTGAAGCAGAAACCATCAAGCGGCTGAATGAAAAGAGCTTCTTTCCGGTGAGGCCGGAGATCCGTCATCTGCTTGACTACGCGACGCGCAGCGCGCCGTTGCTGACCAGTTCACCCGAGGTCGCTCAGTCCTGGAGCACCTTGCTGATGTCGTCCCTGGTACAACCCCACAGCAACACCCCCGATCATGGGCAATTCACCCTGGCCAGGGCTCTGACCCATATCGAAAACAACCTCGACAGCCACCTGACCGCCTCAGAGATCGCCCGCATCTCGGGCACCAGCGAACGACGCTTGTACATCCTCTTCGAGCAGCACCTGAGAACCACCCCTTTCGCGCATGTGACTCGCTTGCGCTTGAACCTGGCCATGGATCTGCTGCGCGACACTCAATTGTCGATCACCGATATCGCCCACCGGGTGGGCTACGCCGACCAGAGCGCGTTGAACCATGCGCTGAAGAAAAGCCATGACTTGACCCCGGCATCCGCGCGAAGGTGCTCCAGGGCCTACTGAAAACCTGCAGTCTGGAACAAATATCCGGCAGCACCGATCAATACTCGCCTGACCATCCTTTCTATCATCCCCGTTCCGAAATGCTCATCGGACGGGGCTCATGACACACACGACAACACCTTCCAAGACAACCACCACTATCAGGAGCGCCGGTTCCGCAACGGCGATTGGCGTGATTGCGGTATTCCTGTGGTCCTGCCTGGCTTTGCTCACCACCTTTACCTCGGGCATTCCGCCTTTTGAATTGCTGGCGTTAAGCTTTGCCGTGGCCTTTCTCGCCAGCCTGGGCATTCTCGGCCTGCGTGGTGCCGCAGGGTTTCACGGCTGGCGCCAGCCCTGGAAAGTCTGGGCGACAGGTTTCCTGGGCATCTTTGCCTACCACGCCCTGTATTTTTTCGCCCTCAAGGCCGCGCCCCCTGCCGAGGCGAGCCTGATCGCCTACCTCTGGCCCCTCCTGATCGTGTTGCTGGCGGGCGTCGCCGGCGGCCAGGCGCTGCGCCAACGGCAGCTGCTGGGCGCGATCCTGGGACTCGCCGGAACCGCGTTCATCATGCTGCAACGGTCACAGGCCAGCGTCGCCGAAATGCCAGTCGCCGGTTATGCCGCGGCGTTGCTCTGCGCGCTGGTGTGGTCCAGCTATTCGGTGGTCAATCGACGCTTCAACAACGTCCCCAGCAGCATCATCGGCGGCATCTGCGGCCTGGTGGCCGTGGCCGGGTTGCTCTGTCACCTGGCCTTCGAAACCACGATCCAGCCCGATTCCAGCCAATGGGCGGCCATCATCGGCCTCGGCCTGGGCCCGGTTGGCCTGGCGTTCTTCGCCTGGGATCACGCCACCAAGCACGGCAACCTGGCGAGTCTCGGCGCCCTGTCCTATCTCGCGCCACTGTTCTCCACCCTGTTGCTGATTCTGGTCGGCCAGACCCACGCCAGCCCGATCCTGCTGATACCCGCGGTACTCATCATCGCCGGCGCAGTGCTTGCCACCACACGCCAACGCGCGCCCCACGCCTGACTCTCTCTGCCTGCAAGGAACCTAAAAAAATGCACCTGATTGCTTCCGAAGGAGCTGCGAGGCTCGATCGTGCTGCCCCAAGGTTTTCGGTGGCCCCCACCCGGGCGACTCTTCAGTTCCTGGGCAACCCGTCTCAGACCACCAGCCATAGCGCAACACGTCGACGCGCCCATGGCGAAGCCCCCCGCGTGCTGTTGTTTGTCCCGCCTTACACGCGCCTGATCGAACCGGCGCCACAAGGCAGCGCATTTACCGACATCGGCATCGACACCTTTGAAGTGATGAAGCGCGCCGGAACCCCCATCGGCCTACTGCGTATCGCCACCGTCGCCAGGCGGGCCGGTTACGACGTGCAGATCATCGATGCGCCCTTCGCCGGCTGGGAACAGGAATCACGACTGGTGGACGTGGACCAGGGGCATCTGGTGCGCTACGGCCTGACCGATGACCAGATGCGCAAGATCATTGAAACAGCGCAACCCGATATCGTTGGTATCCAGTGCAACTACACCGTGCAATGGGGCAACGCCCGGGCACTGGCCGACCTGGTCAAGTCCATAGACCCCAACCTGGTACTGGTGACCGGTGGTGCACATTCAAGCGGTGATTGGCAAAACGCCCTGCTGGATTCGGCCTTCGACTTTGTACTGATCAACGAAGCCGATCGAGCCTTCACCCTGTTGCTCGATGCCCTGAGCCACCCGGGTGCCGACATCCATGGCGTTCCGGGGGTGGCCTATCGCGGCCAGCAGGGACAATTGATCCGTCCTTCACGCAAATCCAGCTACCTGAGCATCGTACCCGCGCGCCAGGACCTGGAAGAGCGCCTGGGAGTCATGCCCTTGCCAGACTTCAGCTTCCTGGACATGAACCACTACCTGCAGCCGTATCACTCCTCAGGCGCGCGAGTACACAAACACGGTGCCTGGGCGCAGATCTTCTCCACCATCGGCTGCAACGTAAACTGTAACTTCTGCTACATACCGAAGATCAACGGCCCCTGGCGTGCATTGGGCCTGGACTGGTTCGACCTGCACCTGGCGGACCTGGTCAGCCAGGGGGTGACCGAGGTGCTGATCGAGGACGACCACCTGATGCACGATCCGCTGTACGCCATGGAGGTCGGCCGCCTGCTGAAGAAACACAACCTGCCCTGGGTCGAGGAAGGAGGCCTGAGTCTGTTCAACCTGGTGCTGCTGCACCAGGGGGAACGCTTCCTCGCTGAGCTGGATGACAAGGAGTTGAAAAGCCCGCAGTACCGCAATGTGATCGCGGCGATCAAGGGCGGCCTGACTGCCCGCGAGTTCATTCGCTCAATTGCCGAGAACGGTTGCTACAACATCTACCTGGCGGTGGAGAGTGCCAACGAAGACAGCCTGATCAATTCGAACAAATCGCGCTTCAACGCGATCCAGCAAGCCACCTTTGAAATCATCGAGATGTTCACCGAGCACGGCATTCAAGTGACCGGCGGTTTCATGCTGGGTTTTGTCAACCCGCCGGCCAGCCCGGGGGCCAAGCCGTTCATTGAAAGCCTGGAGTTGATCGAAAGAACCACCGACTACGCGGTCACGCTGATGGGTGCCGGCATGGCCTACGCCAACCCGTTCATCGTGACGCCGATTCCCGGCACTGAGATGTGGGAGTACCAGCAGCAATATGTAGTGCGTCACTACGACAATGGCTGGTCCCATGAAAAGGCCACGATGGCCACCGACTCATGGAGCGCCGAAGACATCGAGAAGGCCAGGCTGGAACTTCTGGTGCGGGCCAACGGCGCCGACCGGGTCAGGGAAATGGTCCGCCGCGGCACTTGGCCGGTGGATGCCTGAGCGCCAAGAATAGAAAGATCCGACTCAAGCGCTGGCGCCCCTCTGACGGCAGGCAGCGGCTTGCCGGCGAAGACCCTCTCACGGCCCCTTCGCTGGCCAGCCAGCACCTGCAACAGGCTCCCACTGGCCATTGGTCCACCACGAAAAATCTCGCTGGAGCAGGCTGTGACGGCCGTGGGATGATGCGCGCCTTTGATCCAATGCCCGGAGATTGTGCATGTCATCCTTCGCTAGAACAGCCCTGGTCCTGATATTCGCCGCAGTGGCGGGCCTCGGCACCCTGAACGCCGTTGCAGCCAGTAAATCCACGGCCAAGCAGACACCGGGGGAGCAGGTCTCGCTGCTCGCCGGCAAGCTCGCCTTCACCCTGCCCAAGGGCTTCAGCGCCTCCGCCCTGTCGGCCGGCAGCGAGGCCAACGGCACCGAGGGCGCCAGCGGCACCCTGTACTCCAACGCCAGCACCAAGACCGTGGTGATCGCCGCGCAGAACAGCATTCCCAACGGCGTGCAGGTCAAGGACAACGACCCGGAATTTCTCGATCAGGCGGTCAGCGGCTTTCTCTCGCAACAGGCCGCGGCCCTGCCGGATTTCAGCAAGCAGAGTGAAAAAAGCATGACCCTCAAGGGCCTCGGCGTGCGCCAGATCGACAGCACCGCGACCCAGGGTGGCGGGCAAACCCTGAATTCGACCCTGATCGCCGGCTCCGGCACTCATGTGGCAGTGATCCAGGTGATCTCCCGCGCCGCCGACAAGGCCGGCCACGCGGCGCTGATGAAGCAGATCCTCGGCCAGTGAATGGATCGTCGGCTCAGGGGTTGAGCCCCTGCAGCCAGTGATTCAGTTCGTCGATCTCCGCAACACTGATGCTGTGGCCCAGGCCCGGGTAGGCATGGAACTGCGGCTTCAATGACAACGCTTGCAGCAGCTCGCTGGCGTCCTCACCGTCACTGAAGGGCAGGCGCTGATCGTCGGTACCATGGCCGATGAAGATCCCCAGGCGCTGCAAGGTCGGGTTGTCCTTAACTTCCGATGCCAGCACCGGGAGGATCTTCCCGCTCAACGCCGCAATCCCCCGTACCGATTGCGGATGGCGCAGGCCCACTTCATAGGCCATCACCGCGCCCTGGCTAAAGCCCACCAGCACCACTTTGTCCGGCTGGGTGTGGTACTTGGCCACCGCCGCCCGGACAAACTGGCCGATCAGTCTGGCGCTGCTGGCCAACTCTTCAGTGACGCCGTCGTAAGGGCCATGGCCCTTGCGCTGGAACCACTGGTAGCTGCCCTCCTCCAGGGTCTGTGGGGCCCGGGCCGAGAGGCAGGTGTCAGTCGCCGGCAAACGCTCGCAGATGCCGAACAGATCAGCTTCGTTGCTGCCGTAGCCATGCAGGAAAATCACCAACGGCTGGTTGCGGGTATCGCTGGGGGCCTGCTCCAGGTAGCGCAGCGGCAGATCGTCGCGCAGCGGGGTGTCGGCGTGGACAAAAGGCACGGCGAAAAACGCCAACAGCGCCAGGTAGCGGATCATGTCCTGCTCCTTATCAAAGGGGGGAGAGACGGAAAATGGATCGCCAGAGCCTAGCATCGACCGCCTCGAAGGATCATCACCCACATACTGGCCGATTGCCCTGGGGCGACGTATCCTGCGCGGCCATTCAAGGAGGAAGCGCCATTGAAGCTGCGCCTTTCAACCCTGCTGCTGGGCCTGGGCCTGTGCGCCCCGGTACAGGCCGCACCGACCGCCGAGACCGAGGCGACCTTCCAGCAGGCCATGCGCATGGCCGAGGACAACCAGCAACGGCTTGAACTGTTGATCGAGCAGGAACAACAGGGTCAGATGGACCGTGAGGCGTCGATCCAGGCCATGCAGCAGATTATGCCGCAGGTCCAGATCTACGAGGGCAAGTTGCGCCAAGCCAGTGCCGCGGGTCATGGCGTCGCCACTTACCTGCTGGCCAACCTGGAGGAAGGCCGCAAGACCTTGTCCGGCCATGACTACACGGCACAACACGCCCAGGCCTGCGCGCTGTACCAGAGCGCCACCGACCAGGGTTTGCTGGCCGCTGCGGTGATGCTGATGCGCGAATGCGAGACGGCGTTCCAGCGCTTCAAATTCAATGATCCCGAACTGCTGCGTCTGCGGGCGCAACTGCTCAAGGCCCTGGAGCAGCCCGACCCCTACGCGGACCACTACCCGTTGCCGGCCCGCAACTCGTTCTGTTTCAAGCAATGGGCGATGCCCAAAATCGAGCCAGAGCGGCCACTGGCCACGCTGAAAGACCTCTACACCCCGGCACTGCTGAGCCTGGAACAGTTTCAAGCCGACGGTTATTACCTGCTGGCGATCAAGGACGATATCGAGAATCCGCCGGCCCGGGGCTATTTCCAGCAAACCCGGGCCCTGGCCCCAGACTGCCTGGACCCCATCAGCCTCGGGGTGATGTTCGACGCCATGGACCGCCAGGCCCGCTGACCTCAGCCCCTGGCCGGCAGACCGCGCCAGGCCAGCGGTAGCAGCAGGAGCACCAGCAGCAGAAAGCCCACCTGGGACAGGTAGAAGGTTTCCCGCCACTGCCCGTGGGCCGCGACGTAGAAACTGTTGTGCAGTACGTCCAGCAGGATGATCGCCAGGGTCAGCAGCAGCCCCAGGCGCGGACGCCGCCACAACAGCAGCGCCGCCAGGGGATCGAACACCGTCAGCGAGCCCCAGAAGGCGCGGCTGGCCAGGAGCGTATCGGCGCCGTAGCCGTAGTCCCAGAGCAGGCCGTGGTCGAAGGCCGCGCGCAGGTGGTTGAAGGTGGCCGCCAGCAGGCACAGGGCGAACAGCAGGCGGATGCACAGGGACAGTCGGGGCATGGGCTAAGCGGCCTGGGCTCAATCGTTGATCAGCTTGCCAGCGCGAATCATTTCGCGCCCGGCAACCTTGGCCAGCCAGATTCCCGGCTGGGTGTAGCGCCCGCGGTCCAGGGCAAAGAGCACGCCGCTGGTACCGGCACGCACGGTGCTGACTCGGTCACTCAAGGGGTCGACTACCTCGAACACGGCATCGCCCTGCTCCACCCATTCGCCGGCATCGCGCAGGAAACTGACCACGCCGTGGTGCGGGGCGAACAGGTATTCGGTGCCCTCGAACGGCATGCCTTCACAACAGGCCTGCGGGGCTGCCGGCCACTCACCACTGATCAGCCCCTGCTCGGCCAGAAAGCCGAGGATCGCCTCGCAGTTGGCCCGGGCCTGCGGCACCTGGGTATCGCCCATGCTGCCCAACTCCAGGGTGGTGGCCAGGTTGGCCGGGGGGATTGCCGCCTGGGGAAAGTCCCGGGCCAGGCGCAGCCAGGGCGACGAACAGGATTCGTCGAAGGAGCTGCCCCCGGAGTCTTCACACAGCAGCGCCACGCCGGCCTGCAACCGCGCCGCCAGGGACTGCCACTGCGGCCAATGCTGAGGCAAGGCATAAAGATGGATCGCCGCCTCGAAGTCGCAATGCAGGTCGAGGGTGATATCAGCGTCACAAGCATGACGCAGCAGCAAGCGGTGCAAGGCTTGCAACTGCGAAGCGGGTGCCGGCAGTTGGTCCAGCACCTGGACCATGGTGCGGCGGATCAGGCCGACGTTGGCCGGCGCATCGTTGCCCAGTTGCTGGCCGACCAGGTCGCCCACCGGGCCGCTGAGCTCGACAAACCCGCGGTTGAAGTTCTTGCCGCTGCCCAGTTCGAAGCGGCCCAGGTGGCTGCCCTGCACGTGCTGGTCGAGGCCGATGGGATTGGCCACCGGTACCAGTTCGATCACGCCGTGCAAACGCCCCTGCTGTTCCAGCTCGGCCAGGCGCTGCTTCAGCTCCCAGGCAGTACGCATGCCGGGCAGCTCATCGGCGTGCAGGCTGGCCTGGATATACACCTTGCGGCTGCCACTGCCGAAGCGAAACACACTGAGCTGGCGCGAAGTGCCCAGGTGCCCCCAAGGCAGGGAATGGTCGATGCGTTGCATGGCAGCTCCAGGGATCAAAAAAGGCGTGGCGCAGAATAAAACAGTGGCGCACAAAAAAGGCGGCGACCGGGTCCCCGGCGCCGCCTTTTTTAACTCCAGCGGGTTTTACCCCAGCGTGTTACTCGCCGTAGACGTCGAAGTTGAAGTACTTGTCCTGCACTTGCTTGTACTTGCCGTTGGCACGGATCTCGGTGATGGCGCTGTTGAATTTCTCGGCCAGCGCCTTGTCACCCTTGCGCACGGCGATACCGGCACCGCCACCGAAGTACTTCGGATCGTTGTACTCGGGACCGACGAAGGCGAAGCCCTTGCCGGCGTCGGTTTTCAGGAAACCGTCGTCGAGGTTGACCGAGTCCGCCAGCAGTGCGTCGACCCGCCCGGAAACCATGTCCAGGTTGGCTTCTTGCTGGGAGCCGTAACGCACCAGCTCGATGCCGGCCGGAACCAGTACTTCAGTGGCGAAGCGGTCGTGGGTACTGGCGCGCAGCACCCCGACTTTCTTGCCCTTGAGCTCGGTCAGCGGGTCCTTGATGGTGGTGCCGGCCTTCATCACGAAACGTGCCGGGGTGTGGTAGTACTTGATGGTGAAATCAACGTTCTTCTTGCGATCGTCGGTGATGGTCATGGACGACAGGATGGCGTCGATCTTCTTCACTTTCAGCGCCGGGATCAGGCCGTCGAATTCCTGCTCGACCCAGGTGCACTTGGCTTGCATCTGCTCACACAGGGCGTTGCCCAGGTCAACGTCGAAACCGGTGAGCTTGCCGTCGGGGGTCTTCATCGAGAACGGCGGGTAGCCGGCTTCGATACCGATGCGGATCGGCTTGGCCTCGTCGGCCGTAGCGGTGAAGGAAAACAGCGACAGTGCCAGGGCACCGAACAGCACAAACTTGTTCATTTATAACTCCAGGAGCCGGAGACTTTTATTGGCAGAATTCGATTGTGGGGAAATCGAAGTGGCCAGCAGTCTAGAGCGGCTCCCGGGAAGCAGATTGTGTTTAAGCGACAAATACTTATAGAAAATATGCAGCCGCGATCAGGGTTTTGGGCCGGTGCCCCGAGGGGGTGCATTTACCCCCGAAAACCCGACACAAGCTGCAAAACGGGGCACGTTTGCAACCGCTGCCCTGCCCCGCCACCGCAGGTTTGGGCCGCGTTCGGACGATTGCCGTGCAGCAATCCCAACGACGCACAAGGCCCTGTGTGTCGAACGCGACCTCAGCCGATGGCCGCCTGCGGCAGCGGCGAGCGGTATCACGCCGTTCAACAGGCGCAGGAGACCGTCACGCTCTCGGCGCGCGCCACCTCGACGCTGAGCGCAAAGCCCTCATCCAGCCAGCCGGTGATGCCACCGATCATCTCCTTCACCGGGTATTGCAGGGCCGCCAGTTTCACCGCCGCCTTGTTCGCGCCGTTACAGTGCGGGCCGGCGCAATACACCACGAACAACGTGCCCCGGGAATAACCCGCCAAGCACTCGGCGTCGAGCAAGCGCCCGGGCATATTCAGTGCCCCGGGCACATGCCCACGGGCAAAGGCCTCGGGGCTGCGTACATCCAGCAGGACAAAGTCCAGCTCACCGGCCTGCTGGCTGCTGTAGACGTCGGAACAATCGGTTTCAAAGCTCAACCGGTTGGCAAAGTGCATCAGGGCAATGGCTGATGGGGCGGCGGCAATACTGCGGACCAGGCTGGTCATAGGCGTCTCCAAAAAACTCGCGGTAGGGGTGGGAAGGACTTTATCCGCCCTGCCCCCTGGCGCTAAAGTGGCGACCCGGACACTGACTGGTAACTTTCCGCCAAATGCACAATCACCCAGGCTTGGTTGCGATCCTGGCCTACGACGGCCTCTGCACCTTTGAGTTCGGCATCGCCGTGGAGATCTTCGGCCTGGCCCGGCCGGAGTTCGATTTCCCCTGGTACGAGCAGTGCATTGTCGCGGTGGATCAAGGCCCGATGCGCGCCATGGGCGGCATCCAGGTATTGACCGACGGTGGCCTGGAACTGCTGGAGCAGGCCCGCACCATCATCATTCCCGGCTGGCGCAACCGCGACCAGGCGCCACCGCAGGAACTGCTGGAGGCCCTGCGCCAGGCCTACCATCGCGGCGCACGGCTGCTGTCGATCTGTTCCGGGGTGTTCGCCCTGGCCGCCAGCGGCTTGTTGAACGGCCTGGGCGCCACCACGCACTGGCGCTACACAGAGGAACTGGCCGAGCGCTTCCCGACTATCCGGGTGGACCCGGACGTGCTGTATGTCGACTCAGGGCAACTGATCACTTCCGCCGGCAGCGCGGCGGGGATCGATGCCTGCCTGCACCTGGTGGCCCGGGACTTCGGCACCCAGGTGGCCAACAGCGTGGCCCGGCGCCTGGTGATGTCGCCCCAGCGCACCGGTGGCCAGGCACAGTTCATTCCGGCGCCGGTCAGCCGCACCCCGCGCAGCGACCTGTCGCGGGTCATGCAATGGGCCCGGGAACGCCTGCACCAACCCTTGGCGGTGAGCGATCTGGCGGCTCAGGCACTGATGAGTGAACGCACTTTTCTACGGCGCTTCAGCGACGCCACCGGGACCACGCCCAAGGCCTGGCTGCAGCATGAGCGCCTGGCCCGGGCCCGGGAGTTGCTGGAAAGCGGCAGCGAAACCACCGAAAGCATCGCCCTGCGCTGCGGTTATCGCTCGGTGGAAAGCTTTCGCGTGGCCTTTCGCAGCCTGGTAGGCCTGCCGCCCTCGGTTTATCGCGAGCGCTTCGGCCGAGCCAGGCCCCCTGTCGCTGCGAGGGCTCTGCAAGCCCCGTCCAGGGGGCCAGAGGAGCTTGCCTAGGCGGATCCGGAGCAAGCGACAAACACACTCCACTGCAGATTGTCGCCCCGCCTGAGAGCAAGGCGATTGACCGACGCCCAGGGACGCCTACTTGACCGCGGCCACCGCGACACCTTGGCCTTCGACCTCAAGCAGGGCCGCTTCCGACTGGCCGCCCGCCGCTACGGGCCGACGTCCCCATTCATCGTTGGCGACGATCCGATGCCGCGCATTGAACGATTGGAAATTTGCTATCGCGCTGGCATGAGCTCGCGCCTAGGGCTTGCGCAGCAGGTAAGTGTCCATGATCCAGCCATGCGTCTCGCGCGCTTGCAGGCGCACACGGCGGATCTCGTCAGCCACTTCGTCGAGGCGGCCGCTGATGAGGATTTCATTCGCCGTGCCCAGGTACGCACCCCAATAGATGTCCAGGTCCTGGCTACGCAACTGGCGGTAGGAATCCTCGGCGTCGAGCATCACCACCAGGCTGTCGGCATCGCTGGCCTGGCCCGCCGCCAGGCGCCGCCCGGTGGTGATCTCCAGCGAACGACCGATGCGGTTCAGCGGCACTTTGTGCTGGGCGGCCAGGGCCTGGACGCTGGTGATCCCGGGGATCACCTGGTAGTCGAACTGCGCCGCGCCGCTGGCCAGGATCTGCTGCAGGATGCGCAGGGTACTGTCGTACAGCGCCGGGTCGCCCCACGCCAGGAAGGCGCCGGTTTCACCGTCTGCCAATTCGTCGTTGATCAGCCGTTCGAAGATCTGCTGCTTGGCGTGGTTGAGGGCCCGGACGCTGTCCCGGTAATCCACCTCGCCACGCTGGCGCTCCGGGGTCTGCGCCTCGACGAAACGATAAGGCCGCTCAGTGATGTAGCGCTCGCACAGTTCGCGGCGCAGGTCGATCAGCGAGTCCTTGCTCGGCCCCTTGTCCATCAGGAACACCACGTCGCTGCGGTTCAGCGCCTTGATCGCCTGGACGGTGATGTAGTCGGGGTTGCCGGCGCCGATGCCGATGACCAGGAGGGTTTTCATGAGGGCAGGTTCTCGTTGCTGGGCCGGGGGCAAGTATGGGCGGCTTTCCAGTGCTGATAAACGCTTGTGTGTCTGGCGGCCAAGGTTGGTGCAACTGCTCAGTCACGGCCATCCAGGCGCAGGCGCCAGCGGCCGGCGTGGCTCAGGTCAAGGCGCGACAAGGGCTCGATATCGATCAGGTTGAAGCTGGCCAGGGGCGCTTGCAGCGCGTGCAGCAACGCGGCGCGGATGACGAAGGGGTGGGTCACCGCCAGCCAATGCCCCGGACGCCGGGCCATTTCTTCCAGCCACTGCGCCACCCGCTGGCACAGCTCGGCGACCGACTCGCCTCCCGGTGGGGCGCGGTGAGGGTCCTCCAGCCAAGCCTGCAAGGCCTCGGGCTGCTGCTGTTGCAGCTCGCTGATGCGCACGCCCTGCCAGGCGCCAAAGGCGCAGTCGCGCAAGGCCGCCTGTATCTCTGGGGCGGAGCTGAACAGCCCGGCAGTCTGCCGGCTGCGCAACTCCGGGCCACAGAGCACCGGCGTCGAGCGCTTGAACGCCGCGGCCCGGCTCAGGGCCAGCGCCTGGCAATCCAGCTCCAGCGGTTCGTCCTGGGGGAAACGCGCCAGCTTCTGCGCGACGGTACGGGCGTGGCAGATCAGGGTCAAACGGGTGGCCTGCACGGGGCATCACTCTGGTGTTAGCGGTAGGGAAGCGTACAACGCCGGGGCAGATGTAACGCTTTGTCGCAGTCGCACTGAACATTCATTTCGAAACGGCAAGCCGGTGTCAATCCGGCGCGGTCGCGCCACTGTATTCGGCCTTTTCGCCGTAAGCCAGACCTTGTTTCGATCCTCGTACCCCGCACCGGGACGCGTCATCCCTGGAGGTTCCAATGGCTTGTAGCGCTACCACGCAGAGCGATCTTTCCCTGCCCGGCATTGCCTTGGGCGACGTCCTGCCCTGGGCGATCGCCGAGGCCTTGTTCCCCACCATCAACGAAGTACCGGAGCACTTTTCGGCGGTGCTGCTGTGGAAATTCAGGGTCGCGTCCCTGGGCATCCAGGTGGTGCTCTGGACCACCCCGGGCTTGAGCTTCGGCTGGCTGGCCGAGCGCAAGCTGCTGCAACCGCGCAGCACTGACAATGCCCGCCTCAAGGGCTGAGCCCGCTACCTCAGTACAAGAAAAATCCAAGCATAAGACAGGACTTTTCTTCTAGGCCCGCCAAGCCCGCCTCCCCTATTCTCGTCAAGATCCCCACGCATCGATCCGACCAGGTAGCCCAAGAACCATGCACAGCGATATGTGGGAGCTCATGTCTCTCGACCTTGCGCTCAACACCTCACTGCTGCCCATCGTGCTCCTGCAATACGTGGCCATGGTGGGAATCCTCAGCACCCTGCTGATGCTGCGCCAAGACGCGCAGCGCCTGATCAAATCGCAAAAGATGCTCCTGGGATTGATCCTCGGCGCCAGCAACGTCGCGTTGATTGCCCTGGCCTCTGAATTCATGCAGACGCCAACCAAGGTATTCCTCAGCAACGACATGCTGTTTCTCGCCGGCTTGCTGGGCGGCTGGTGGGGCGCAACCGCCTGCCTGATGCTGGTGGCCCTGGCCCGCTACTGGATTGCCGGGCCCCTGCAGTTTGAAGAAGCGCTGTTCAGTTTCAGCCTGATGACCCTTGGCGGCATTGCCCTGCATCGCTGGTTCCAATCGCGCGACCTGTGCGCCCTGAACCTCAGGGGTATCAGCCTGGTGCTGCTGGTACGGGTCGGCGCCGCCATCGCGCCGATGCAGGTAATTGCCTGGATGGGCACTGTCGACTCCAGCGTCACTGCCCATTTGCTGTCCCTGCGCCTGCTGTCGAGCCTGCTGTCGCTGCCCATGTTCATCCTCATATTCGCCATGCTGCGCCGCGAGGCGCGCTATCAACAGGCCCAGCACCGCCTGCTCCAGCAGGCGGTGACCGATCCGATCACCCAACTGCCCAATCGCCGGGCCCTGGGCAACCACCTGGAGTACCTGCACCAGCAACCCGCCAACCAGCGCGGTGGCCACAGCCTGCTGGTGATCCAGATCACCAACCTCAAGGACCTGGTGGCGATCCACGGCCATGACTGGACTGATCACCTGCTGATCCGCCTCGCGCAGGAGCTGCAGAGCGGTGCCTCGAGCCAGGTCCTGCAAACCAGCGCCGCGCCCAGGCTGTTCATGTTCTCCACCCTGAGCCTGGCCCTGGACCTGCCGGACCGCTCGCTGCAGTTGATCGAGGAGTCGACGCTGATTGCCTCCCTGCAGATGACCTTGCAAACCCGCCTGGCAGGGGACGGCGGCCTGAGCCCCAAGCTGCAATTCTGCGTGATCGACGCCTGCGCCGGCGGCAGCGCCAACATCACCCTGCGCAACATCAGCCTGGCCCTGCAAGACCATCGCCAGGCGGTGCACTACCTGCATCGGTCACTGCTCGAGAAGGCCCAAAGCAAAGAGCTGATTCGCCAGCAATTGCAGGACTGGCTGCGTTACGACAATCCGCCCTTGCAGTACCAGCCGAAATTCTGCCTGCGCCAGCGCACGGTGATCGGCGCCGAGGCCTTGCTGCGCGCCAGGGATGGCCAGGGCGCAGCAATTTCGCCGTTGCTGATTCTCGATGTGGTGCGCCATCAGGAGCTGTTGCAGGCCTTCGAGTGGGCGACCATCGAAGCGGTTATCCGCGACGCCCAGGATTACCAGCGCGCCGGGCTGTCGGGACCGTTGGCAGTCAATGTCTCGGCCGACACCCTGAGTGCTGTCGACTTTGCCACCCGGCTGATCCAGCGCCTGCAAGAGGCCGGCCTGCCGGGCCGGCGCCTGGCCCTGGAGTTGACCGAAAACACCCTGCTGCAAGACACCCAGCAAGTGGCGTACAACATGCTTTTGCTCAAGGATCACGGAGTGATCCTGGCCCTGGACGATTTCGGCACCGGCTACTCGGCCCTGAGCATCCTGGCCAAGTACCCCTTCGGCGAAGTGAAGATCGACCACTCGATGATTTCGCTGCTGCACTACGAACGCATGCGCACTGCCGTCTCCATCGCCCTGCAAAGCGCCCGCCTGTATGAGGCGACACTGACCGCCGAAGGGGTCGAGACCCAGGAGCAGATCGACATTCTCCAGGGCATCGGCATCCACTGTGCCCAGGGCTATTTCTTCTCCCCGGCGGTGCCCCTGGCCGAGTTGATCGAACTGGGAATCGCCGCCGAATGCTCCGACAGCGATCGCGCAAGCTGAAACCGGCGCACGCCAGGAGCAAGGCGCTGCCGGGTCTCGGCAAGATCCCCAGCAACGGCGTTAGCCGTGCCGGATCGATTGCACATCAGCCCTGCGCCAGGTACAGCACCTCATAGCACTCGACGCCCGGACGCGGTTGAGGGGGCTGCGCCGAAAGGCTGAAACGCAGCAGCTGCCAGGCTTGCAGGTCCAGGGCCAGGAACACGGCGAAGGTCTCGGGAGCATCCGCCAGTTGCTGATTGCGCTGCACCTCGGCCGCCAACAGTTGCTGGCGGTCCGCCCCTGGCTCGATGGCCTGGACCTCGCGATACAGGCTCAGGGCCTGCTGCGCCGGCCCCCGGCGCCAGTCCAGGGGCAGCCAGGATTCGATGTGCGGACGACCAAAGGAATCGATGACCCCTTGAAAGCCGGGGCCCATCAGCAATTTTCCGGCCCCGGCTGCGTCCTGCCACAGGTAGAGCGAGGCATAGAGGTTCTCGCTGGCCCCATGGACCCCGCGTTCGCGCCCGGCAAATACCTTGAATACCAGGCCCTCGACCCGATCCCACAGCGGCCCGCGCTCGGCGGCACGCTGGCGAATGATCGACATCGGGTAATCGGCAGGCAGGCGGTGGCAATACTGTTTGGCAAACATGGCGTCACTCCGTTGGCTGAAAGGCGTGGCCAGCTTGCGCAGCCCCAATGATTACCACAAGATATTGATAAATATATCTGTGATAAGGATTGAATATGTCAGAGCTCGCCAAGCCTCTGGATATCGATACCGTGCAGGCCTTTGTGCTGATTGCCGATTTCGCCAGTTTCACCCGGGCGGCCCAGGCTCTGGACACCTCCCAGGCGGCCATCAGCCTCAAGCTCAAGCGCCTCGAAGAACGCCTCGGCCAGCGTCTGCTGGAGCGCACCCCGCGCCATGTGCGGCTGACCCCGGCGGGCGCGCAGTTCATCCACGCCGCCAGGGAGTTGCTGCGGGCCCATGAGCGTGCCCTGGGGGAGTTGCAGAACGCCGCGCCCCGACGCTTGCAGGTGGGCATCAGCGACCATGTGGCCGGCCCTGACCTGCCGCAGTTGCTGCAACGCATTACCGCCTATGACCCGTTGTTGCTGATCGAGGTACGCATCGACTCGTCCCGGGAGCTGACCGCGTGCTTCGATCGCGGTGAACTGGACGCGGTGATCGTGCGCAACGAAGGCCGCCGCGCAGATGGCGAAGTGCTGGTGGTGGAAGGGTTTGGCTGGTTCGCCGCGCCCACCTGGCAGCATCAGTCCGGCAACCCGCTGCGCCTGGCGACCCTGGCCGCGCCCTGTGGCGTGCGGCAGTTGGCGGTGCAGGCCCTGGATGACGCCGGCTGGCCCTGGATCGAGGTGTTCATCGGTGGCGGCGTGCTGGCCGTGGGGGCTGCGGTGAGCGCCGGTCTCGGGGTTGCCGCCCTGGCCCATCGCGTGGCGCCACCGGGCACGGTGGACGTGGCTGAACACCTGGGCTTGCCGACACTGCCAATGAGCGAAGTGGTGCTGCATGCACGACCCACCGATGGCCGCTCCCGGGACACGTTGCGCGCCCTCAGCGCGGCCTTTCGTGGGGCTCTGGCGCGCTGAGCAGCCGGCGCTTCAAGCGGGAGACGGCATGCCGTCCAGCGGTTCCAGGCACAGGCCATTGCGTCGGTAAAAACGCTCCAGCTCCCGGGGCTGCGGCTCCTCGCCGGTGAAGATGCGCAGGTATTCCGGGATGTAGCGCATGCGCTGCACCGTGGTTTCCTGGGTCTTGAGGCTGATGTAGCCGATCTGTGTCAGGTAGATGCAGCGGGCCCGAGTGAAAGCGGCGTCCTCGCTCATGCCGAAGCGCTCGAACATGCGCTTGAAGGCCTGCACCCGCTGCTCATCAGCCTTCTGCAACTGCAGCGCCACCTCGGCCGACTGCAAGGCCCAGCTGCGCATGGCGAACTCGAACTGCGAGTCGAACAAGGTCGGGTTCAGCCAGCAA
This sequence comes from Pseudomonas sp. Fl4BN1, assembly GCF_009908285.1. Classification (GTDB taxonomy): domain Bacteria; phylum Pseudomonadota; class Gammaproteobacteria; order Pseudomonadales; family Pseudomonadaceae; genus Aquipseudomonas. Next base: position 44,339 of record NZ_JAAARM010000026.1, on the reverse strand, counting down.
TCGAAGACGTTGAGGATCGCCTCGGTGATGGACTCGGCGTAGGCCTCGGCGTGGGCCAGCAAGGTGTCGGTGTTCTTGCTCTTCCACAACCCGATCAGGGCTTCGAGCAAGGCTTCGCGGTCCTCGAAATACCAGTAGAAACTGGTCCGCGACAGGTTGAGTTTCTTCGCCAGGGGCATGACCCGCACCGCATCCACTCCAGACTCCTTGAGGCTTTCGTAGGCGGCGTCGAGCCAGGCTTGCAGGGAGCCTTTATCGGCCTTGGCAGTTGTTTTAGAGCGGGTGGCTGGACTGTTCATGTAGCGAATCCTAGTCGCTGCAAACGCGCCTCGCAAGGGTCGAATGTTCACCAATGTCGATTTAATTGACACAAGTGTACATTGAGTTCTATGTTGATTTCGCCTGATACACCTGCTGAGGGACCGAGATGAACAACGATCCGCTTCTGCAACCGTTCCAGCTCAAGCACCTGACCCTGCGCAACCGCATCATCACCACCTCCCACGAGCCGGCCTACCCCGAGGACGGCATGCCCAAGGAGCTGTATCGGGCCTATCACGTGGAGCGGGCCAAGGCCGGTGTGGCCATGACCATGACCGCAGGCTCGGCGGCCATTTCCCGCGACAGCCCGCCGGTGTTCAACAACATCCTGGCCTACAAGGAAGAAGTGGTGCCGTGGATGAAAGCCCTGGCCGACGAGTGCCACGAGCACGGCGCCGCGGTGATGATCCAGCTCACCCACCTGGGCCGCCGGACCCGCTGGGACAAGGGCGACTGGCTGCCGGTGGTGTCGCCTTCACACCAGCGCGAACCGGCCCACCGGGCCTTTCCCAAGCGCCTGGAGCATTGGGATATCGAGCGCATCATCGGCGACTACGCCACCGCCGCCGAGCACATGCAGGCCGCCGGCCTGGATGGCATCGAGCTGCAAGCCTACGGCCACTTGATGGACCAGTTCTGGTCGCCGCTGACCAACGACCTCGATGGCCCCTACGGCGGTGCCCTGGAAAACCGCTTGCGCTTCACCTTCGACGTGCTCAAGGCGATCCGCCAGCGGGTCGGCAGCGAATTCATCGTCGGCCTGCGCTACACCGCCGATGAAGTGATCAGCGGCGGCCTGGACAAGACCGACGGCCTGCGCATCTCCCAGCTGCTGAGCGAATGCGGCATGGTGGATTTTCTCAACGTGATCCGCGGCCATATCGAGACCGACGCCGGGCTCACCGACGTGATTCCGATCCAGGGCATGCGCAACGCCCCGCACCTGGATTTCGCCGGGGAAGTCCGTGCCCATACCGGCATGCCGACCCTGCACGCAGCGAAGATCCCCGACGTGGCCACCGCCCGCCACGCGATTGCCAGTGGCCTGGTGGACCTGGTGGGCATGACCCGGGCGCACATGACCGACCCGCACCTGGTGCGCAAGATCATCGAAGGCCGCGAGCAAGACATCCGCCCCTGCGTCGGCGCCAACTATTGCCTGGACCGGATCTACCACGGCGGCGCCGCCTACTGCATCCACAACGCCGCCACCGGCCGCGAAACCACCATGCCCCATGACATTCCCAAAGCTGCGCTCAAGCGCAAGGTACTGATCATCGGCGCCGGCCCGGCCGGCCTGGAAGCGGCCCGGGTGGCCGGCGAACGCGGGCACCAGGTGACGGTGCTGGAAGCCGCCGACCAGCCCGGTGGGCAGATCCGCCTGAGCGTCCGCTCGCCACGGCGCAAGGAGATGATCAGCATCATCGACTGGCGCATGGCCCAGTGCGACCGCCTCGGCGTGCAGTTCCACTTCAATGCCTGGGCCGAACGCGACAGCGTGCTGGCGCACCAGGCCGATGTGGTCATCATCGCCACCGGCGGCCTGCCCCACACCGAAGTGCTGGAATCGGGCAACCAGTGGCTGGTGTCCAGCTGGGACATTCTTTCCGGCGACGTCAAACCCGGGCGCAATGTGCTGGTGTACGACGACGCCGGCGACGCCGCCGGCCTGCAAGCGGCGGAAGTCATCGCCCTGAGCGGCGCACGCACCGAGATCATGACCCCCGACCGGGCCTTCGCGCCGGAGGTGATGGGCATGAACCTGGTGCCGTTCATGCGCTCGCTGCAAACCCTGGATACCACCTTCACCGTGACCTACCGGCTCAAGCGCGTGGAACGCGACGGCGCAAGCCTGATCGCGCACCTGGGCAGCGACTACGGGCCGCTGGAAAAACACCGGGCGTTCGACCAGATCGTGGTCAACCACGGCACCCGCCCCCTGGACGAGTTGTATTTCGAGCTCAAGCCGCTGTCGCGCAACCAGGGCGCGGTGGACTATGGGCAACTGATCGCCGGCCAGCCGCAAAGTGTCGCGGACCACCCTCAGGGAGCCTTCCAACTGTTCCGGATCGGCGACGCGGTTGCGTCGCGCAACACCCACGCAGCGATCTACGACGCATTGCGCCTGCTCAAGGATCTCTGAACCCCGGGCCAGGCGCCGCCAGAGCGCCGGTCCATGACCTGATTCACTGCCTCACTGTCGACCCGCCGGAACGAATGCTTCGTCTCGGCCGGCCCCTGCGGAGTTGCGCCATGAACAGTCGTCAACCGTTGTCACAGCCTGTGCACACAGATTCACCCAACGCCCCGGCCTTTCGCCAGGACCCCGCCGTCAGCCGCTATCAATTGGCCCCGGTGGACCGGGGGCTGCTCCAGGCCCACGCCGCCATCGATCGCCCGGCCTTGCGCCGCTACCGCCTGGAGCGGATTCGCCAGCAACTGCGCGAACACGACTACGCCGGGGTGCTGCTGGCCGACACGATCAACATCCGCTACGCCACCGACACCCATAACCTTGGCCTGTGGGTCATGCATTCCCCCAGCCGCTATGTGTTCATCGCCACCGACGGACCGCTGGTGCTGTTCGACTTCAGCAGCAGCCAACACAACAGCGAAGGGATCGAGAGCATTGACGAAATCCGCCCGGCGATCCCCTGGCTGTACTTTCTCGCGGGCCCCCGGGTCGCGGAAAAGGCCGCCCTGTGGGCGGGGCAAATCGCCGCCTTGATGCAGCAGCACGGCGGCCACAACCGGCGCCTGGCGGTGGACCGCTGCGATCCCCTGGGCACGCAGAAACTCCTCGATCACGGGATCCAGCTGTTCGACGCCCAGCCGCTGATGGAACAGGCGCGGATGCTCAAGTCCGTCGAGGAGCTGGCCAGCCACCGGGTGTCGATGGCGGTCTGCGACCTGGCCATCGCCCGCATGCGCCACAGCCTGGTGCCGGGGATCACCGAGAACCAACTGTGGAGCGTGCTCCACGAGACCAACGTGGCCCACGGCGGCGAATGGGCGGAAAGCCGCCTGCTGAACTCCGGCCAGCGCACCAACCCGTGGTTCCAGGAGGCCTCGGACAAGCGCATCGAGGCCGGCGAGATGGTCTGTTTCGACACCGACATGGTCGGCCCCGGCGGCTACCTCTCGGACATCTCGCGCAGTTTCGTCTGCCCCGGCAAACCCGTCGCTGCCGAGCAGCGACGGCTGCTGGAAACCGCTGCCGAGCAGATCGGCCGCAACCTCGAACTGCTGCGCCCCGGCTGCTCGTTCCGCGAGTTCGCCGAGCACTGCTGGCCGGTGCCGGAACGCTACCGGCACCACCGCTACATGATGATGCTGCACGGCGTCGGCCTGGTGGACGAATACCCCAGCGTGGCCTATGCGGTGGACTTCCCGGAGTGGGGCTACGACGGCCACTTCGAGGAAAACATGGTGGTCTCGGTGGAGAGCTTCATTGGCGAACAAGGCGGCGCACAGGGGGTCAAGCTGGAGCAGCAGGTATTGATCAGCGCCCAGGGTCCGCAGGTGCTTTCCAGCACCCCGCTGCTGGACCTCGAGCGCTGACCTGCCCGCGTTTGCCTGCCGTTGACCTTCGGAGAACCGCATGAACCTCAACCTGCATACGCAAGCCCCCGCCTCGGCGGCCGCCGTTGACGCCGCGCCGCCCTTCCTGCAACTGCACGCGATCGGCAAGCAGTTCGGCCCCTACCCGGTACTGCACGACGTGTGCTTCCAGATGGAAAAAGGCGAAGTGCTGGCGATCATCGGCCCCAGCGGCTCGGGCAAGAGCACCCTGCTGCGCTGCATCAACCAACTGGAGCCGCCGAGCAGCGGGCGGATCAGCATGGACGGCCTGCAGATCGACGCCCAGCGCCCGCCCACGCGGGCCGAACTGGTGCAACTGCGACGGCGGATCGGCATGGTGTTCCAGTCGTTCAACCTGTTTCCGCACCTGACGGTGCTGCGCAACGTCAGCCTGGCACAGATCCGCACCCTGGGCCGCAGCCCCGCCGAGGCCGACCGGGTCTCCATGCAGCTGCTGGAGCGGGTCGGCCTGGCGGACAAGGCCGAGCACTACCCGGCGCGCTGTTCCGGCGGCCAGCAGCAACGCATCGCCATTGCCCGGGCCCTGGCCCTGGAGCCGGAACTGATGCTGTTCGATGAACCCACCTCGGCCCTCGATCCGGAGTTGGGCCTGGAAGTGCTGGCAGTGATGAAGGAGCTGGCCCGGGACGGCATGTCGATGATTGTCGTGACCCATGAAATGCACTTCGCCGAAACCGTCTCCGACCGGGTGCTGGTGATGGCCGAAGGGCGGATCATCGAACAGGGCGCCAGCCAGGCGGTGATGCGCCACCCACAGAACGAACGGGTGGTGAAGTTTCTCCAGGCCGTGAGGAATCGCTGATGCTCACCGACCTTGGCCTGATGCTGGGCGGCGTGCCCTGGACCCTGGCACTGACCGGCGCGGCCTTTGCCATGGGCCTGATCCTCGGCTTCCCGCTGTGCGCCATGCGCCTGTCGCGCCTGCCACTGCTGAGCCTGGGCGCCTCGCTGATCGTCCTGACGCTGCGCTCGATCCCGCCCATCGTCTGGCTGTTCTTCATCTTCTTCGGCCTGGGCGGTGAGTGGCTGCCGATCTCGCCCTTCGCCGCGGCGGTGCTGGGCCTGGGGCTGATCACCGCGGCGCAGATGTCGGAGGTGTATCGCGGCGCCCTGCTGGCGATCCCCAGCGGCCAGTTCGAAGCCGCCACGGTGCTCAACCTGTCGCGGCGCCAGCGTTTCTTCGACGTGGTCCTGCCGCAGCTGGTCAAGGTGGCGATTCCCAGCGCCGCCACCTACGCCATCGGCCTGCTCAAGGATTCCGCCGTGGCCTCGACCCTGGGGGTGGCCGAGGTCAGTTTCCAGGCCTACAAGCTGTCCCAGGAAAGCTTCTCCGGGTTGGCGGTGTACGCCACCGCGGCCCTGGTGTACCTGGTGCTGAGCCTGCCAGTGGCACTGTTCTCGCGCTGGCTGGATGCCCGCCTGCGGCAGCGGAGCGCGACATGAACGCCGTGCTCGAGATGTGGCAGCAATGGCTGCCAGAACTGTGGCCGGGCTTCGTCCTGTCCTTGCAAGTCACCGCCCTGTGCCTGGGCCTGGGCATTGCCCTGGGCTTGCTGCTGGCCCTTGGGGTGTCGAACCGGCTGCGGGTGCTGCGCTACCCGGCGCTGGTGCTGGTGGAAGTCGGGCGCGGGGCACCGGCGCTGATCCTGCTGCAGTTCTTCTACTTCGGCCTGCCCTCGGCGGGGCTGACCCTGAGCTCCTACTGGGCCGCAGTGCTGGCCCTGGCCTGGTGCACCGGCGCCTACACCAGCGAGATCATTCGCGCCGGTATCCAGGCGGTGCCCCGGGGCCAACTGGAAGCTGCCGGAGTCATGGGGCTGACCCCCTTGGACAGCCTGCGCTTCGTGATCCTGCCCCAGGCGCTGAAAGTCGCCCTGCCCTCGTTGCTGGGCTTCTCGATCATGATGTTCCAGGCCACATCCCTGTGTTTCACCATCGCCCTGCCGGAGCTGGTCAGCCGGGCTTCATCGATTGGTTCGACGACTTTCGAGTACATGCCGGTGCTGTCCCTGGCCGGCCTGATGTACGCCGCAGTCTGTGCCCCTGCCACATTGCTGGTGGCGGCACTGGAAAGACGGCTGGTACGCCACCAGCAGCACTGACGCGGCCCCGGCCGTATTCGCCCCACTCACGACAGGCAAGGTGAAACCATGACCCGCACGCGCAAACAGTCCTTGGCTCTCTGCATCCTGCTGCTCATTGGCAGCGGCGCCTCGGCAGCCACCTGCGAACCCGCCCACCGCTTCGAGACCCTGACCCCCGGGGTGCTCACCGTGGCCGCCTGGGTGTTCCCGCCCTACTCCATTCCCGGGCCGGACAACCAGCTCAGCGGGGTCGATGGCGAGATCATCAAACTGATCGCCGCCCGCGAATGCCTGCAGATCAAGGCCACGGTGGTGGACCCGGCGGCGGTGATCCAGTCGGTGATCGCCCGCCGCGCCGACGTGGCGATTGGTGACTGGTACCGGACCGAAGCGCGGAACAAGGTGCTGGGGCTGTCGGCGCCGCTGTACCTGGACATGATGGGGATCATCTCGGCCCAAGGCTTGAGCACTCCGGCGCAGCTTGAGGGCAAGCGCGTGGGCACGGTGCAGGGCTATCTGTGGCAGGCCGATCTGCAGAAGCTGCTGGGCAGCCAGTTGGTGCTGTATCCAAATCCGGTGGCCATGGCTCAGGATTTGATGGCCGGGCGTATCGAAGCCGCTGCCGACAGCTATGCCGTCGCGGTGGCCTCCCAGGGCAAGGGGGCCTATCCAGGGCAGGTGGTGAAAGTCGCCGAGCCCGATCCGCGGGTGCAGGCGACCCTGCAACCTGGGCAGGTGGCGTTTCCGCATGGCAAGCAGAACCAGGCGCTGGGGGAGGCATTGAGTGCCAATATTCGGGGAATGCATGAGTCGGGAGAGATTGCGGGGATTTTGCAGAAGTTTGGGTTGAGTGCTGAGGCGGCAGATGTTGGGGAGGCACGGTTGGTGCCTTGAGTTTTCTTGGGGTGGAGTACATATCCGGTGCTGCGGTTATGGCGGCAACGGATATGTACACAGAGCGGAACCAATAGCCGCCGCGACCGCAGCACCGAATCCCCCTCCCAAGCCCCCCCCAAACAATCAAAGCACTTTGCCACCACTGAAGATTTCACTAGACTTGTAGTGTCTATTACATAAATATCTTTTTGCCATCTTGTGAAACAAAAACTACATCCGGCTTCCAAGGCGCCTCGATGCCCTCTCTCAGAGACCTGATCACCGCCCCCGCCCTCGACCTCACGCCCTCAGAGCGCAAAGTCGTACGCGCCCTGCTCGACCACTACCCACGCAACGGACTGGGGCCCATGTCACGCCTGGCCGAACGCGCCGGGGTCAGCGACCCGACCATCGTGCGGCTAGTGAAAAAGCTCGGTTTCAACGGCTACGGCGAATTCCAGGAAGCCTTGCTCAGCGACATGGATGACCGCCTGCGATCCCCCAGCACCCTGCTGCGCCCCCGCACACAAGTGGCCCAGGGCGATACCTGGGGCAGCTACCTCGCGGACAGCCAGCGCGCCCTGCAGGACACCCACGCCCTGACCCAACCCGAAGACATCCGCATACTCATCGACTGGCTGCTCGACAGCCGGCATTGCGTGCACTGTTTCGGCGGACGCTTCAGCTGCTTCCTCGCCCATTACCTGCTCAACCACCTGCAGTTGATGCGCCCAGGCTGCTACGCCCTCGAAGACAACGCCCAACTGCCGGACCGGCTGTTCGATCTGCAACGCCAGGACGTGGTGCTGCTGTTCGACTACCGCCGCTATCAGTCCCAGGCCCTGCGGGTGGCCAGCGCAGCCAAGGCGCGCAACGCTCGGGTGGTGCTGTTCACCGACATCTATGCCTCGCCGCTGCGGGAACTGGCCGACCTGATCATCAGTGCCCCGGTGGAATCGATGTCGCCGTTCGACACCCTGGTGCCGGCGCTGGCCCAGGTCGAGGCACTGATTGCCTGCCTGACCCCGCGCAGCCCCCATCTTGATCAACGCCTGGAGGGCATCGATGCCCTGCGGGCGGAATTCGCTACTCATGTGCTGGAGGAGAAATAAGGATGTTCAGCCTGCCCCATCGCTCGCCTCGCGACGTGCCGTTCGTTGTCGATCACACCGCCCTGCTGCTGGTGGACATGCAACGAGCCTGGCTTGAGCCGCAGTTCGACCCGCACCTGCAAGGCCCCGAGGGCGAAGCTTTCCTCAAGCGCGCCCGGGAGCAGGTGATTCCCAACCAGCAGAAGCTCCTGGCAGCGGTGCGCGAAGCACGGCAGAACGTGCTGCACACGATTATCGAGAGCCTCACCGCCGACGGCCGCGACCGCTCCCTGGACCACAAGCTGTCGGACATGCACTTGCCCAAGGGCAGCCCCCAGGCGGCGATCATCGATGAACTGGCACCGGTGGAAAACGAGATCGTGCTGCCCAAGACCTCGTCCGGAGTATTCAACTCCACCAACATCGACTACGTGCTGCGCAACCTGGAAACCCGTCACCTGATCATCGCCGGGATCGTCACCGATCAGTGCGTGGACATGGCGGTGCGTGACGCCGCCGACCGTGGCTACCTGGTGACCCTGGTGGAAGATGCCTGCGCCACCTACGGCGATACCCGGCACCAGGCCTGCCTCAACGCGATCAAGGGTTACTGCTGGATCACCGATACCGCCACGGTGCTCGGCCGCCTGCGGGAGATCCGCGGGTGAACCGCGGCCAGGGCATCGAGGCCCTGACGCCGGTGACAATGACCAGCATCGTCACCACCGACCTGATCGGCGTGACTCGCGGGCGCTCGTTTCCCAGCGATGAGCTGGAGCGCTACCGGGTCGGCGGCTGCGGCTGGGTGCCGGCCAACAGCGCCCTGACCCCGCAGGACTTGATCGCCGAGGACAATCCCTGGGGCGCCTATGGCGACCTGCGATTGATCCCCGATCTGGATAGCCGGGTCAGTGTCGGTGCCGGGCCGGACGCTACGGCGCCGCCCCTGGATTTCATTCACGCCGACATCTGTGAGACCGATGGCCAGCCCTGGGCCGCCTGCCCGCGCACTCTGCTGCGCGCCGAGGTCGAGCGCTACCGCGAGCTGGGCATTCAGATCACTGCGGCCTTCGAGCACGAATTCAACCTCGACACCGGCAGCCAGCAAACCGAGCACCTGGCCTTCTCCCTGGAAGCCCAGCGCCAAGGCGCGGCCTTCGGTGGCTGGCTGCTGGCGGCGCTGCGGGCCGCCGGCGCCGAACCGGAAATGTTCCTCCCTGAATACGGCAAGCAGCAGTACGAAATCACTTGCCGCCCGACCCAGGGCCTGGCCGCCGCCGACCGCGCGGTGAACGTGCGCGAGATCACCCGGGAGATCGCCCGGCAGTTGGGGCATAAGGTCAGTTTTGCGCCCAAGACCGCCGAGAACGCGGTGTGCAACGGCGTGCACCTGCACCTGAGCCTGCAGGACCTGGACGGTGAACCGCTGCTCTACGATCCCCAGGCGGTAAGCGGCGACGATTTGTCGAGCCTCGGCCAGCACTGGGCCGCCGGGGTGCTCAAGCACCTGCCGGCACTCTGCGCGTTCACTGCGCCCACCCCGGTTTCCTACGAGCGCCTGCAGCCCCATCACTGGAGCGCCTCCTATGCCTGCCTGGGCCTGCGCAACCGCGAAGCCTCGCTGCGCATCTGCCCGACCGTGGCCATCGGCGGCAAACCCGTGGCGCCGCAATACAACCTGGAATTTCGCGCCCTGGACGCCACCGCTTCACCGCACCTGGCGATGGCCGTGGTGCTGATCGCCGGGCGCCTGGGCATCGAGCAACAGCTGGCCCTCAATGCGGTGACCGACAAGGTCCCCGATGAGCTCAGCGTCGAACAGCGCCTGGCCAGCGGCATCGTGCCGCTGCCGGGCACCCTGCCCCAGGCCCTGGAATGCCTGCGGGGCAACCACGAGTTGCTGCAGCACCTGCCGCAGGAGCTGCTGAACACTTATTTCGCCGTCAAACAAAAGGAAGTGTCCCTGACCGAGCACCTGACCGCTGCCCAACTGTGTGAGCACTATGGACATCTGTATTAAATCCGCTGAGCTGGGGCTCTACACCGAGCCGGCCTATCGCCTGATCCGGGAAGACTCCGAGCATCCGCTGATTCTGGTGTGCGAACACGCCAGCCCTTATATTCCACCAGCCCTGCACGACCTGGGCCTGGACCCGGTGGCGGCCCGCGAGCACATTGCCTGGGACCCGGGCGCCCTGGAACTGGCCCAAAGCCTGTCCCGGGCCCTGGGCGCGACCCTGATCGCGGCCAATTATTCGCGTTTGCTGATCGACCTGAACCGGCCGCGGCATGCCCCCGACAGCATCCCGCTGCAGAGCGAGATCTATCAGGTGCCGGGCAACCAGCACCTCGATGAGGCGACCCGCGAGTACCGCCGCCAGCAGTTGTTCCAACCGTTTCACCAGCGTCTGCAACAGATCATCGACCAGCGCCTGGCGGCGGGCCGTGAAGTGCGGGTGGTGGGGATTCACAGTTTCACCCCGGTCTACTACGGCCAGCCGCGCCCGCTGGAAATCGGCGTGCTGTTCGGCGCCGCCCGGGACTATGCACAACGGGTGCTGCAAGGCTTGCAGGTGCTGCCGCTGAAAGTGGCGGGCAACCAGCCCTACGAGATCGACCCGTTGAGCGACATGACCGTGCCGGTGCACGGTGATGCCCGGGGGCTGGACTCGGTACTGATCGAGGTGCGCAACGATCTGCTGCGCAGCCCTGAGGCCGTGCAGCGCTGGAGCGATTGCCTGGCACCACTGCTGTAACGCATTTGCCGGAAGATCGGCCGCGACAAACGCTGTTTGCAGGACCGGTACAACAATTAGAAAAACCGCTGTGGTGTGTCTTTAACCCTGCCAGGTTCGAACACAGGCCCACGTTCGAGGTGTCACTGACGACCCTCGCCGCAGGTTTCGCCCACTGACATTGGCTACAAGGAGAACTGCTTCATGGAGATTGAAGAATTCGGCTACAAACAGGAACTCAAGCGCGGGCTGAGCCTGCGCGACCTGGTGGTCTACGGGATGATTTTCATGATTCCCATCGCCCCGTTCGGGGTCTACGGCTACGTCAACCAGGAGGCCCCGGGCATGGTGCCCCTGGCCTACATCATCGGCATGGTGGCGATGCTCTTCACCGCCCTGAGCTACGGCGCCATGGCCCGCGCCTTTCCCATCGCCGGCTCGGTCTACTCCTATGCCCAGCGTGGCCTCAACCCCCATGTCGGTTTCCTCGCCGGCTGGCTGATGCTCCTGGACTACCTGCTGATCCCGCCGCTGCTCTACGTCTACGCCGCCATGGCGTTGAATCACCTGTACCCAGAAGTGCCCAAGGTCGGCTTCATCCTGGCCTTCCTGGTCAGCGCGACCCTGGTCAACCTGCGGGGCATCACCTTCACCGCACGCATGAACATCCTGTTCCTGCTGGCGCAACTGGTGGTCCTGGGGATCTTCCTGTTCTACGCCTGGAACGCACTGCACGGCGGCACCGGCAACGGCCAGTTGACCCTGGCGCCGTTGTACAGCCCGGAGAACTTCCACTTCGGCATGCTGATGCAGGGCGTCTCGATCGCCGTGCTGTCGTTCCTCGGCTTCGACGCCATCTCGACCCTGGCCGAAGAGGTCAAGGGCGACCCGGGCCGCAGCGTCGGGCGCGCCGCCTTGATCACCCTGCTGGTGATGGGCGCGATCTTCGTGGTGCAGACCTGGATCGCCACTGACCTGGCCGCCGGCATGGGCTTCAAGTCCGCCGACACCGCGTTCTACGAGATCGCCGAACTGGCGGCCGGCAGCTGGCTGGCGACCCTTACCGGGGTGGCCACGGCACTGGCCTGGGGCGTGGCGGTGGCGATCACCTCGCAGGCCGCAGTGTCGCGCCTGCTGTTCGGCATGGCCCGCGACGGCAAGCTGCCCAAGGTGCTGGCCAAGGTCCACCCGAAACACAACACCCCGCACATCAGCATCTACCTGGTGGCAGTGCTGTCGCTGCTGATCTGCTACCTGTTCATCAACTCGGTGGACACCCTGACCTCGCTGGTGAACTTCGGCGCCCTGAGCGGCTTCATGCTGCTGCACATCACGGTGATCAATTTCTACTGGCGCCGGCAGAAGTCCGGCCAGGTGATACGTCACCTGATCTGCCCGCTGATCGGTTTCGTGATTGTCTGCGCCATCATGTACAACATGGGGGTCGATGCGCAGAAACTCGGCGCCATCTGGATCGCCGCCGGCCTGGTCTACCTGTTCCTGCTGAACAAGCTGGGCAGCGGTGCCGCCCTGGCCGACCCGCTCAAGCAATAGTTGCTCTGGCGTGGCGCCCCGAGGGCGTCGCGCGCTCCCGAGAGCTGCCGTCAAACGCAGCCGGGGGCTGGCCACAGGATGCCGTGGCCGTGGCACTGCGTGGTAACCGACAGTGATGTCTGGCCGCTTCGTCCCCAAGGGGAAAACGGCCCTTGATACAGGAGTACACCCATGCTGGCCTTGCGTCCCGTGGCGTTATCCGATCTACCCCAACTGCGGCGTCTGGCCCGCGAACGCCTGCTGGGCGTGACCTCGCTGGTGGATGACGAAACCTGCCTGCGCGAGAAGATCCTCGACTCCGAGGTATCCTTCGCCAAGGCCGAGGCCAGCCAGGGCCCGGAAAACTACTTCTTGGTGCTCGAGGACCCGGACAGCGGCCAGTTGCACGGCTGCTCGGACATCCTCGCCACGGCGGGTTTTGCCATGCCGTTCTACAGCCTGCGCAACCGCCCGTTCATCAGCAGCTCGCGGGAGCTGAACATCCAGCACGGGGTCCCGACCCTGTCGCTGTGTCATGACCTCAGCGAGCAGACCCTGTTGCGCAGCTTCCATATCGACGCGGCGCTGTCGGGCACCGCGCTGGCGCAACTGACCTCCCGCGCCCGGCTGCTGTTCATCGCCGCGCACCCCCAGCGCTTTGCCGACAGCTGCATCAGCGAGATCGTCGGCTACAGCAATGACGCCGGTGAATCGCCGTTCTGGGAAGCCGTGGGCCAGCACTTCTTCGACCTGCCCTACATCGAGGCCGAACGCCTGTGCGCCTTGCAGGGCCGCAGTTTTCTGGCGCAACTGATGCCCCAGTACCCGCTGTACATCCCGATGCTGCCGTCATCTGCCCAGGACTGCATCGGCCAGATCCACCCCGATGCCCGGGAAGCCTGCGAGATCCTTGTCGACGAGGGATTTGCGGCGACCCAGTATGTCGACCTGTTCGATGCCGGGCCGACCCTGCAGGCGCGCAATAACCAGCTACGCTCGATCATCCAGAGCCGGGTCGCCACCTGCTACCTGAGCCCGCAGAGCGGCCAGGGCCAACTCTGGCTGCTGAGCAATGAGCGACTGCAGGGATTTCGCGCCATCGTTGCCGCCCTCGACGAAGCCCCCGGTGACGTCGCCGGCCTGGACTTGGCGATGCTCGACGCCCTGCAACTGCAACCGGGCGACCTGCTGCGGGGGGTCGCGTTATGAACCCGCGGCCGCATTCCCCTGCGTGCCTTGATGGTCCGCAACCATGGCATGGAGGCCACCAATGATCGTCCGTCCGATCCGCGTCACCGATCTGCCGGCGGTGCTGGCCCTGCTGGAAGGCAGCTGTCGTGACCTGAACAACCTCTCGACCGACCCCGAGCGCCTGGCGCACCGGGTCCGCTGGGCGCAACGAACCTTTGCCGGCCAGGTAGAACGGGCCGATGCCGACTACCTGTTCGTGCTGGAGGACGACGACCAGCAGGTGATCGGGATCTGCGGCCTGAGCGGCGCCATCGGCCTGCGCGAGCCCTGCTACAACTACCGACTGGGCCTGACCTGTGGCAGTGCCCCGGGGCTGGGCGCCGACCGGCAGGTACCGACCCTGTTCCTGTGCAACGAGATGACCGGGCAATCCCTGCTCTGTTCGCTGTTCCTGCGCCGTGACCATCGCCAGGGCTATACCGGCCGCCTGCTGTCCACCGCACGCCTGCTGTTCGTCGCCGAACACCCAGCACGGTTCGGCGACAAACTGGTGGCCGAGCTGCGCGGCCAGCTCGACAGCCAGGGCCACTCACCCTTCTGGGACAGCCTGGGCCGGCATTTTTTCAAGATGGATTTCCACCAGGCCAACCGCCTCTCCAGCCACGGCGGCAAAGCCTTCATCGGCGAGCTGATGCCGCGCCAGCCGCTGTACACCTGCCTGCTGACCGCCGAGGCCCAGGCGGCCATCGGCCAGGCTCACGCGAGCACCGAGCAGGCGGTGAATATCCTCCGTGACGAAGGTTTCAATCATCAGGGCTGCATCGATATTTTCGACGGTGGGCCGCTGATCGAGGCCGAGGTGGCGAAGATCCGCAGCGTGCGCGAAAGCCAGACCCTGCCACTGATGGTGGGCACCCCGGATGAGCAGGCTCCGGTGTGGCTGATACACAACCGGCGCCTGGAAAACTGCCGTATCACCGCCGCCCCCGGGCGCGTGGTGGCCGGCAGCCTGCTGGTGGACCGGCTGGCCGCCAAGCGCCTGCAATTGCAACCGGGCGACTCGGTGCGCGTAGTACCGCTGCTGGCCTGCCCCTCGCGCGCCCTGGCGCAGTCACAGATCCACCTGCCCTCCAGCGCCAGCGACTGGCGCGCCACCCGCACCGCCCTGCCAGAAATGCTTCTGAGCGCCAAGCCCTGACCCGGTCGCCAGCAGCCCAGCATCCCGGTAACGCCTGAAAGCGCCCGCACCGTTGACGAACGCCAGGACGAATGTTCATATGCCGCTCAGTTTCAGGTGCCTCATGCCGCCGTGCATGAGGTGAAACGGGAAACCGGTGCGCCCTCCCAGGGCTAGTCCGGTGCTGCCCCCGCAACGGTAAACGAGTGCTGCATTCAACAGCCACTGTACTCAGGTATGGGAAGGCGAATGCCGCGAGCCTCGTGAGCCCGGAGACCGGCCTGAAGCTTGTGTTTGGCAATCCTGCGGTGGGCGGGCATGGGCCGGTATGGCCGCGTGCGCGTGCCCGCTACCTTCTCCTGCGTGCTTCCCGAAGACACTTTCGAGAAGACCAACAATGACAACAACACCCCAGCCTTTCCTTGCATGCGACTGGCGTGCGCCTCGCCGCTCCTTGAGCGGTGCCCTGCTCGGCTGCCTGTTCAGCCCCCTGCTGCTGGCCGATGACGGGTCCCTGAAGCTCGACCAACAATGGATTTCCGCCCCTTCGGTGGAGTCCACCACGGTCGCCGAAATGGCGAAATTCGGCAGCAAGGTCGAGATCATCGACCGCCAGCAGATCGAGCGCGCCGGCCCCAGCAGCGACATCACCCGGGTCCTGCAGATGTACGTACCCGGCCTTTACGTCGCACCGAAAAACGGCCCCTTCGACTACGGTACCTATTCCCTGCTCGGCGGGCGCAACGACGACACGCTGATCCTGCTGGACGGCGTGCGCCTGAACAACCGCCTGTACGGCGGCCTGTACCTGGATACCCTGCCAGCCAACGCGATTGAACGCATCGAGGTGCTCAAGGGCGGCCAGAGCCTGCTGTTCGGCACCCAGGCCGTGTCCGGGGTGATCAACATCGTCACCCGCAGCCCGCAGACCCGCGAAGCCTCGGGCGAGGTCAACCTGGGCCTGGACAGCTTCATGGGCAAGAGCGGCGATGCCCGGGTGGAACGGATCGTCAGCAACGGTTTCGGCGACCTCGGGCTGCTGGCCTACGTCAGCCACAACGTTTCCGACGGCTACCAGCCGTTTCGCAACAGCGCCTACAGCCCCAGCACCCGCGACAAGAAACGCTCCTATGAAGTGAGCACCTTCGGCGCCAAGGCGATCCAGGGGTTTGCCGACGACTCGCGGCTGGAACTGTTCTACCAGTACAGCGACGCCAACCTGGATTTCGCCCGGCCGCTGGACAACAAGAAGACCACCAACGACCGCATCCAGCAGATCGCCACGGCGACCTTCGAGCAACGCCTGGGCGAACGCTTCAGCTACTTCGTCAAGGGCCACGTCAACGACTGGGACACCCGCTATACGCGGATCAACAGCACCCCAGCCGGCGGCACCAAGGTCATCAACCACAACGACTACTGGGGCTTCACCGACTGGGGCCTGCAGGCCGAAGGCAAGGCCGAGCTGGACGGCGGCCACGTGCTGGTGTTCGGCAGCGACAACCAGTGGTTCAAGGGCCAGGACGATGTACTGAAGATCGACGACAACCAGGCCCAGGCCAATGCCCTCTACGCCCAACTGCGCCCGGTGATCGAGGCCCTGCCCGACTGGCACCCGAGCATCGGCGTGCGCCACGAGCAAATCAGCGGCGGCGAAAGCGCCACGGTCGGCATGCTCACCTCGCTGTATGACCTCAATGCCAACTGGCAACTGCGTGGCCAGTACGGCAGCGCCTTCAAGTTGCCCAACGCCGAGCAGCTGTTCGCCAACGAAGAGGACGAGAAAGGCAACCGCAACCTCAAGCCGGAAAAGAGCGTGAATGCCGAGCTGGGCCTGGACTACAAGGGCCGCCTGCTGGCCGGTGATTTCAACGCCAGCATCACCGCCTTCCAGCGCAAGATCGACGACCTGATCGCCCTGGATGACATCAACTGGGTCAATGGCGAGGGGCGGATCAGGGTCCGCGGTGTCGAAGTCGATGGCCGCTGGCAGTTCAGCCCGCAGTGGAACCTCTCGGCGGACATGACGCGCAACCTGGTGGAAGCACGCAATGGCGTGACCCTGAGCAATATCCCCGGCTTCTTCGCCCGCTCACGGTTGGGCTACGAGTCGGTGGATCGGATGTGGGGCGTTGGCGGGGCGATCCGCTACATCGGCCAGATCGACAGTTCGAAGAAGGTCGACTACGGCCACTACTCGGTGGTGGACGCCGATGCCTATCGCTACCTCGACGCAGCCCAGCAACATCGCCTGAGCCTGTTGGTAGAGAACCTGTTCGACCGCGACTACAGCACCAGTATCGCCAGCAATGCCCCTCGGGTGGACAACCTCGGACGGCCCTTCACCAGCGAAGTGCGCTACACCTACCGCTTCTGAGGCCGACTGACATGCACGAGGATTATCAACGGGTGCTGTTCGTCGGCCCCGGCCTGCACGGCGGCGCCCTCGGCGAAGCCTTTGGCAAGGAGCTCAAGGCCCAGCGCGGCGATGACGCGAGCACCCGGGTGATCGACACCCTGGACGGTTTCGACAGCCTCTGGGCCGCCCTGGGCGAACCCTTGCCCATGGACGGCGCGGCGCTGCTGGTGGTGGACCTGGAGCCCAGCTCCGACAGCGCCTACCTGGACTGGCTACGCGATGAACTGGGGCACTTGGCCCGGGCTCACCCCCAGGCGCCGAAGCTCTGGATCACTGCTCAGGCCCTGGGCCGTCGTGGCCTGGACGCGGCCCTGGCCTGCGCCAGCATCGCTCAGCGCGAGCGGCACCTGCCCTGCGACAACGTCAATGCCGTGGCCAGCGACCCCGACTGGTCGCGGGTACCGCCCCACGCCCGCCAGGTGTTTCTCTGCACCGGGCCACGCTGCGTACGGCGCGGCGCCCTGCCCCTGTGGAAGACCCTGCGCCGCGAACTGCTGCGCCTGGAGCGCATGGAAAAACCCGGTGGCGTGCTGCTGACCCGCACCGCCTGCCAGTTCCCCTGCAACCTGGGGCCGGTACTGACCGTGCACCCGGATGGCTGCTGGTACCGGGTCAGCAACGACAGCCAGGTGCTGCAACTGGTACAGGGGCACCTGGTGGAGGGCGAGCCGGTACGCGACCTGCTGATTCCCGGGCCTGCGGGAGGGTCGGCAGATGCTTAGGCTGATCCTCGGCGCCCTGCTCTGGCTGGCGGCATTGCCGACCCTGGCGGACAGCTATGAGAACTGTGGCAAGACCTGGCGCCTGGAACACCCCGCGCAACGCATTGTCGCCCTCAACCAGCACAGTGCCGACCTGCTGCTGGCCCTGGGCGCCGGGCCGTCGATGATCGGCGTCGCCTATCTGGATGACGATGGCCTGGCCCAGGCGCAGGGGCACTACCACGGCGTGCCGGTGATCTCCCGGCAGTACCCTTCGGCGGAAGTGCTCTACAGCCTGAAACCCGACCTGGTGGTGGGCGGCTTCGCTTCGGCGTTTCCCGACAACTTCAGTTCCCGGGAGCGCCTGGGAGCCATCGGCATCGGCAGCTACCTGCTGGAGTCGGCCTGCGCCGGGCACGACGAGGATTACTTCGGGCAGATCCGCCGCGACCTGTTGACCCTCGGCCGGCTGTTGCACAAGGAACAGCAAGCGCGGCAGCTGATCGCCGGGATGGACGCCGACCTCGATGCCGCAGCGGCCTTGTACCGCGGGCGCGAAACGCCAGCGGTGTTCTACCTGGACAGTGAAGTCAACGGCCTGGCCAGCCAGGGCCAGCGCGGTTTTGTCGGCGTGCTGCTGCACGCCGCCGGGGCACGCAACAGCTTTGCTGCCATCGACCGCCCGCGCTTGGTCGTGGACAGCGAGACCCTGCTGGTCAATGACCCGGATGTGCTGCTCCTGGCTGACGCCCTGTGGTCGCCGGCATCGCGCAAGCGCCAATTGTTGCACAGCGACCCGGTGCTCTCGCGGCTGCGGGCGGTGCGGCAGAAACGCCTGATCGACATCCCCTTCACGCAACTGGTGCCGGGTATCGCCAGTGGCCGTACTGCGCTGGAACTGGCGCGGCGCCTGCACCCGGGCGCCGATTGAGCGCTGCCGTGGCCGCAGGCTCGGGCGCGGATGCTTGATTCGTGCCTTGCGCTGGGCCTGGATGCCAGCGGCTGTACGGCGGCGACACCGATTTTGTGCCGCTAGGCATTGCCCATCCCGCGCTGCAGCGACCCGCTACACCGCTTCTAGCGTGCCGCGACGCTGTCGGCGAGCACATACAGGGCACCAGCCCCCCCGAATGATCCGCCAAGGACCAGCCAACCACTCACGCCCCGGCGCAACGCCAGGACAGTCGTGTAGAGAGGTTGTAGTCGGTGTCGAACAGGCACCAGCCGTCCCGTGCCCGGGCCAGGTGCGGCATACCTTCGACGGTTTTAAGGGACGCTTCGGTCATGGCATCTGGACAGTTGAGCGGTGCCGAAGCTTAAACACCCTGGCGTTTGGTTGAAGCAGGCCCCTAAGGGTTCAGAGCATTCTGGTGTTCTTTTGGGATACGTCCCAACTCAACTGCTTTGCCGTGTTGCTAGTTTGTGCAGCAACTTTCACCCGGGCCAGGTACGGCGCGGGTCTGCCTCTCTCAAGCTTAAGGATGAGCCTATGTTCGCGCCGGCCGACACTGCGCAGTTTGTGCTGTCCATTCCCGCCGTTCCCAACGACTTCAAGGTGCTGGCCTTCAAGGGCGACGAAGCCATCAGTCAGTTGTATGCGATCCATGTCGAACTGGTTTCGGACAACCCCAATATCGATCTGGAAAGCCTGCTCAACCAGCCCGCCTACTTGCAGTTCGGCCTGCGCGGCGAAGGCATCCATGGGCTGATCGACGATATCGAAGTCGGCGACAGCGGCAAGCGCATGACCCGCTATCACCTGATCCTGCGACCGCACCTGTACCAGTTGCAGCACCGGCACAACCAGCGGGTCTACCAGAACCTGACGGTGCCGCAGATCATCGCCAAGGTGCTCAAGGAACACGGCATTCTTGCCGATCAATACCGCTTCAACATTGCCCCCAAACCTTCGCTGCCGCGTGAGTATTGCGTGCAGTACGGGGAAACGGATTTCGAGTTTGTGCAACGCCTGTGCTTTGAAGACGGCATTCATTGGCACCATGAACACCGCCTCGACAATCACACTCTGGTGCTGTCGGATAACCAAACCGACTTTCCCATTCTCGCCCCCGCGCGCTATCAGCAAGGCACCGGCCTGGCGGCCGAAGACCCGGTGGTCAGGCATTTCGCGGTGCGCTTCAGCACCCGCACCAGCCAGGTGGCTCGACGCGACTACGACCTGAAAAAACCCGACCCGAGAAGCGCCTCCAGCGGCGCCAAGCTCGACCCCGTGCCCAGCACCTTGCGCAGTGAAGCAGGCATCGAGGCCTTGCCGGTGCTTGAGGACTACCGCTACCCGGGGCGCTACACCACAGGCGTGGTGGGCAAGCAACTGAGCCAGATCGCCCTTGAAGGGCACCGTGCCGACTACCAGCTGGCCAAAGGCCAGGCTGATCTGCCGAGCTTTCGCAGTGGTCACCTGGTGAGCCTGACCGAGCACCCGCGCAGCGAATACAACCAGATGTGGCTGTTGGCGAGCGTTGAGCATGAGGGTCGTCAACCACAGGTGTTGGAAGAGTCGGTGACTAGCGCCCCGCAGGGCGATGCTGGATTTACCCAGGGCTACCGCAACCACTTTACCGCCATCCCCAGCGAGACCTTCTTTCGGCCTGAAGAGCCGGCACCCAAGCCCCGACTGAGCAGCCAGACCGCGCTGGTGACCGGTCCGGCCGGCGAGGAAATATGGTGTGACGAGCACTCAAGGATAAAGATTCAATTTCATTGGGACCGCGAGGGTGAGCGCAACGAATTCTCCAGTTGCTGGGTGCGCGTGGCCACCAGTTGGGCCGGTGAAGGCTTTGGCCATGTGGTGATCCCGCGCATCGGCATGGAAGTGCTGGTGAGCTTTATCGGCGGTGACCCAGAGCATCCGGTGGTGACCGGCTGCGTACCGAACCAGCACACCCCGGTGCCTTATCCGTTGCCGGCGAATAAAACCCGCAGCGTGTTCAAGACCCGTAGCAGCCTGGGCGGCAATGGCTCCAACGAGCTGCGCATCGAGGACAAAAAGGGCGCCGAAGAGATCTACGTCCACGCACAAAGAGACCAGAACATCGAAGTCGAACACGACGAAACCCACTGGGTCGGACGTGATCGCACCAAGACCATCGACCGTCACGAACGCGATCACATCAAGCGTAACTGGTCGATCAATGTCGACAGCTTCAAGACCGAGACCATCAACCTGGCCTCCCTGCAAAACGTCGGGCTGGCGAAGATGATGAACATCGGCACGGTCTACAGCCAGAACGTCGGCCTGCACATGAACACCTTGGTGGGGATCAACCAGAGCACCCAGGTAGGCCGCAGCCAGAGCACGGTGATCGGCACGTCCTACAGCCTCAAGGTCGCTGATGGCAGCGTGCAAAGCGAGGCTGCGCCTGAAGGTGAGGAGCCAGCGCCAGATGCCAGTGGGCCAGGATCGAGCATCAAGCTGGACGGTGAAAGCATCACCCTGCAGGTCGGACGCTCGAAAGTCGTGATCACCGATGCCGGGATCTACCTCGACGGGCCGGACATTCACCTGGTAGCGGGCAACACGGTCAACGCCGATGCACCTGCAGACGTGCACCTCAACAGTGGCACCGCGCAACCGGCGCCGAACCTGCCGGTGGACGCCGAAACCACTCAGCTCAAAGGTCTGGATGTGACCGATGCCATGCCGCTGCTGATCGACGGTAGCTGGTGATGGGCGTCATCCACATCGAGAACCACACGGGCCTGCCGCACCTGCTGTATGAAAAAACCACCCCGGCGGGTGTGCCGATGGACATCCTGGTGATTCGCGGCACCTTTGATTTCGCTCTGGACCGGGCCATGCCGTTGAGTGCAAAGCAGAGCGAGATTGTCCTGGGTGATCGCGTTGATGGCCCGATAACCACCCACCCCTTGCAGGCTGTTATCGCCGAAGAAGGCGATCTGGTGCTGGGCAAGCCCGGCACCGATGTGTTGCTGCAAGGCAGCGTGCACAGTTTTGAGGGGCAGTGGCTAACGCGCTGGCCGGTCGAGGTGCACGTCGGACCGGTGCGCAAGGCCTTGCAGGTCTGTGGTCCACGCACCGTGAACAAGGGGCTTATGGGGTGGACGCTCGGCGCCCCCGACAAGGTGGAAAAGGTCGCGCTGGATTACCGCCTGGCGTTTGGCGGCTGTTTCTACGACCCCGATCCATCACCCGACCAGACACCGGTCCCCAACGTCAGTTACCCGAGTAACTCTGCCGGTTGTGGCTGGCTGCCGAGCGCGGCTGAACTGAGCACCTTGGAGGCTGCGGTGCGCCAGCGCATTGAAGCGCAGATCGCGCAGTTGGACAGCCTGCCCGCCCCACAGATTGAAGACCCATCACACCCCTACAGCGTTCCGTCACAGCGCTTGCAGCCCGTGGGCCTGACAGCGCTGGCCCGTTGGTGGCAACCGCGAGTGGGCTTGCAAGGCACGCTGGATGGGCAGTGGCTCGCCGAACGCTACCCCTTGTTGCCAGAAGATTTCGACCCGCGTTTTTACCAGAGCGCCCCTGCCGACCAGGTGGCCGCGCCCTACCTGGCCGGCGACGAGAGTGTGCGGCTCAAAGGTTGCCTGCGCGAGGGCGATTGCACCCTGCAATTGCCCAGTGTTGGTCCCATCGTGGTGTGCGAAAGCGCAGGCGGTGAGTTCCACGTCAGCGTACCGGTACTCGATACCCTGCGCCTCGACCTGGACCAGCGCCAGGCCGTGTTGCTGTGGCGCCTGCCCGTAACCGCAGGTATCAGCCAGATAACGATGGCGCTGGTCGGCACCGCCGCGTTGCCAGGGAAGGCTTGAACATGACGGACAGGTTGACGATCTCCGACAGTGCCGATGATGCGGCAGCGGAAAAACGCCTGATGGATGAACGCCGGCTCAGTGAGTTGCAACAGCTCAAAGCTGAACTGGATGCACAAAAGGCAGCAGCTACCCAGGCGGTGGCAGCCGAGTCGGCGCCAGTCGATAGGGACGCGGCCGCAACCGCCAAAGGGGGTAGCAAGCGTCATGTGGCCCATGACAGCAGCGAGTGGAAAGCCGTGTGCAGTGTGCCGGACTTCTGCTGGGTCGGACCGCTGGTGGTGGCCTTCGACTCGTTCGCGATGCTGGACAAACCGCTGCTGGCTTCCAGCGACGTCAAGGCCCGTGGCACCAAGGTCTATCGGCTGGGCGACCTCTTCAACCAGGTCCAGGCCAATGCCGGTGCTCATGTGGTCGCCGGCACCTCGCTGGGTGCCGGCAACGTCAAACTGCTGGAGGGCCATAACAACGTCAAGGTCAATGGCCTGCCGCTGGCCCGGCATGACAGCGCCTGCCTGATCAACTGCAACGCTGCCGGCGTGGGCGGCACCCTGGGCAAGATCCTGACGGCAGCCCAGCCGGCCGCTCCGGTGGCCAGCGAGTCGAGTGACCTGGCGCCTCCCGGGGAGCGGACCAGTGCCCGCCTGCAAGCGTTGGAGGCCGAGCGCGAAGCCCTGAAACAGCAACAGCTCGACATCGATGGTCTGGATCAATACATCGATTTTGATGGCTGGAATAAAAGCGCCGATGAGGGCATCGCCAGTATCAAGCAAGGGGTGGTACTGGGCGCATTAGGCCATGTTCCCGGTATGGCAGACGTCGATGCGCAGATGACTCGTGGCCTGGCCGGGTTTGCCAAAGACGCGGTCATGGGGTTGGGTGAACTGGCCTATACCGGGGTCAAATATCAAGCCAGGAACCTCCAGGGCTACACCTCGGATGGCATGAAAGGTCGTGCGCTGGACGCGCAGATACTCGCGGAAAACATGCGCCTTGGAAATATCACCCCGGGCACCGTGGGTGAAGGGGCCTGGAGCGGTGCCAAAGCCGTGGGTTCAGCCCTGGTCAAACCCGTGACGGAGGCCTGGTCCAAGGGCAACCATATTGAAGCCGTAACGCGGGCTGGGGTGGAGATTGCTACCTTGCCGTGGGCGCTGTTCAAGGCAGGCAAGGCCGCATCTGCCGCTAAAGCGGCCAAGGCGTTGAAAGCTCTCAAGAACACCGGTAGCGCCAAAAAAGTCGGCCGTGTAGCGACCGAAGTCGGCGATGGCGTTCACGCCAAACCCAAGGGAGCGCCCCATGGAACCGCTGAAGACGTAAAAACCGGAAGAACCTCCGACAGCGGCAAGAACTGCGAAACCAGCAAATGCAGCCTGGAAGGCGAACCGGTGGATGTCGCCACCGGTGACTACCTGCAGACCTGGCCGGTGTTGGAGATCCCAGGCAGCATCCCGCTGAAACTCTCACGCCTGTACCGCTCACGGGCCACTTTTCGTGGGCTGCTGGGGCATAAATGGGCCGACGACTGGTCCCAGCACCTGGTACTCGATCGTCAGCGCATTACCTACCACAGCGTCGACGGCAGCACCCTGGACTACGACGCCCCGGACGAAGATGTCCAGGCCCACAACCGGCGTAACGGGCGCTACCTGCTCAGCGGCCAACGTTCGGGGACCTTGTGCCTGTATGACCGCGCTACCCAGCAGACCCTGAGCTTTGCTCACAGCCCGAACGACACTCGTCCCTTGTCTACGATCGAGGACGGCAACGGCAACCGCATCCGCTTTATCTACGGTCCACAGCAGCGGCTGCAGCGCATCGAGCATAGCGATGGCTATCAGTTGCACATTGAGCTCGGCAGCACAGGCCTGCTGACAGGCATCACCCTGCACGACGCTGAACAACGCCCTCGGCGGTTGTTGAGTTGCCGTTATGAGCAACAGGGCATGCTGACCGACTGCGCCAGCCATCAATTCGGCACCCTATATCACGCCTACGACAACGCCGGCCACATGACCCAGTGGCACGACACCGACAAGACCCATTTCCACATTGCCTACGACGCCAAAGGGCGGGTCATTCGCACCCATGCCGACAGCGGTCATTACGCCGACCGCTTCGAGTACCACGATGCCAACCGCTGCACCGACTACCATGACGCCGAAGGCGGCAGCAGTCGTTTCTACTACAACGCCGACTTCCTGGTGGTGCGCGAGATCGACGCACTGGGCCATGAATGGCTCACCGAGTGGGACGAATACACCAACAAGGTCGCCACCACCGACCCGCTGAGCCGCACCACCACTTACCGCTACAGCGACTTCGGCGAGCTGCTGACCCAGATCAACCCGGACGGCACTCGGCACACCTTCGACTACAACGCCCAGGGCCTGCTGGCGCGATACCTCGCCGCCGACGGTGCCTCCTGGCAGATGGAGTACGACACCCAGAGCAACCTCAGCAGCGTCAAAGACCCCGATGGACGAACCACCACTTACCAACGCGGAGTCCACGGCGAGCTGCTGGGCCAGACCTGGCCGGAGGGCACACAGACCCTCTACCGCTACGACGGCAAACAGCGCCTGAGTGAAATCCAGCAACCGGACGGCCAAATCAGCCGCGTACAACTGGACACCCTGGGCCGCCCTCTCCAGCAGCAAGATGCTTTGGGCCAGATCACCCGTTACGCCTATCAAAACCAGCACGCCCACCCCCGTGGTTCCCTTAGCGGCGTGACCTTGGCCGATGGCACCCAGCAACACTGGGCTTACGACAGCGAACACCGACTGGCCAGCTTCGTCGACGGCGAAGGCCATCGCACCGGCTACGGCTACGGCGCCTTCGACCTGCTGGAAAAGCTCACCTACCCCGGTGGGCAAAGCCTGACCCTGGGCTACGACAAACTCACCCGCTTGACCCACCTGACCAATGGCGTCGGTGACCTTTATCAATACGCCTACGACAAGGCCGGACGCCTGGTCGCCGAGCGCGACTTCGCCGGCACCCTGACTCGCTACAGCTACAACGCCGTCGGCTGGCTCACGGAAAAACACTGTGCCGACGGCGCCCGCATCACCTACCACTACGACACCGCCAGTGCGCGCTTGCTGAACATCTCTCACCACCGCGCCAATGGCGAACTGAGCGAACAGACCGAGTTCAGCTACAACCAAGTCGGGCACCTGACCAGCGTCAGCAGCCCGGGCGCCCATATCGAGTATCAACGCGACGCCGTGGGCCGCCTGCTCAGCGAACGCATCAATGGCCGCCTGATCGAACACCAGTACGACCCCGTCAGCGGCCTGCCCATCGGCCAACAGGCCGGCGCCATCGACGAACAGGCCAACGCCCAGGAAGCCTTCGCCGCCTTGCCTCAAGTGCAATGGCAGCACGACCGCAATGGCGGCCTGGCACAACTGCTGATCGCCGGGCACGCACCGTTGCAGATCAGCCGCGACGCCCTGGGCCGAGACATCCAGCGCAGTAGCGTCGCCGGCTTCAATCTACAACAGCAATACAACCGACTCAGCTTGCTGACCGAACAACAGGCCGGCGGAGCAGCGGGCTCCTTTGTCGAACGCCATTACCGCTACGACAAAGCCTTCAACCCGATCCAGATCGACGACAACCGCTGGGGCCAGAGCCAATACCGCTACAACGCCAACCAGCAACTGATCGCCGCCCACCTGGGCCAGGGCCAGCCACAACAGTGGTGTTACGACAACGCCCTCAACCTGCTCAGCGAAGGACAAATCGACAGCGGCAAAGGCATGGGCGTCAGGGCTGAGCAAAAAGGCGGCCGCGTGATCAAGTCCGGAGCCAATCGCTACCGCTATGACGCCTGCGGCCGCCTGGCCGAAAAAATCCTCCACCGCCACGGCTTTCGCCCTCAGCGCTGGCAATACCGCTGGAACAGCGACAACCGCCTCACCGACCTCTACACCCCCAGCAACGAACACTGGCGTTACGAATACGACGCCTTTGGCCGCCGCCTGCGCAAGTTCAACCTGACCCAAAGTAACCTCAGCTACGCCAACGACGCCCTACACAGCGTGGGCGAAGAGTATTTATGGAGCGGCGAACAACTGCTCGAAGCCGCACCGATCTACGCCGACGGCAGCGTCGCCTTCGAACACGCCACCCGCTGGAGCTACGCCCCGGGCGGCATCACCCCACTGGCCCAACAGCAAGGCGACAAACTCTGGTACGTCGTCACCGACCACCTGGGCACGCCTCGGGAACTGCTGGACGAAAGCGGACAACTGGGGTGGAGCAACAGCCCGCAGGTGTGGGGCCAGGCACGGTTGTGGCAGGCGGCGAATGATGAGTTTTCAAGCGCTACTGTCATACCGATCAACAAGACGACGTGCCCGATTCGCTTTCCGGGTCAGTACTACGACGAAGAGAGTGGGCTGCACTACAATCGGCATCGGTACTACGATCCGGAGACGGCGCAGTATTTGAGTCCTGATCCGCTGGGGTTGGGTGGTGGGACTCGGCCGCAGGGGTATGTGGATAATCCGTTGAGTTGGATTGATCCGCTGGGGCTAATGATTCTATACAGAGGAATGAGCACTGATGAATACTCACAATTAATGAAGGACGGAGCATGGAAAGCACAAGGCACAATGGAAGGAAAGTGGTTTGCTGAGTCTTATAAAGATGCCGTTACGTGGGGACAAGAAATGGGGCACGGCGGTGACACGTTCAAAATTGTACAGGTCAACATTCCGGACGACATTGCGAACAAGATGCACATCAACCCTCACCTAGATGGAATTGGACCAGCAAGATATGCACAACTAGACGACTTGACTGATCCAAGAATTAAAATCACGTGGAGCAAAGATATTAATTACAAAAAATGCCAGTAAAGGAGAAAAAAATGCATCCAGTTAGAGTCGAGTGGCTACCTCCTAGTGAAGGAGGACGAAAAAAACTTCTGGGAAAAGTAAGGTATTATCCCGTTGCAAAATTTCCCGACGACATGGACTGGCCGAATAACTCGTGGAGCGTTGTACTTGAACTTGACGAGCCAGTTCAACATACTGATAAACACATGAGTACAGGAACAGTTAGATTTCTTATGAAGAATGCACCAGAAGAAAAAATGTATGCCAATAACCAATTTGAGATATACGAAGGCCCTCAAAAAGTAGCAGATGTATTTCTACTGGGAGCAACGAAACCTAACAGTTGATCGTAGCCTGGTCAGCCACGACATCCTAGACCGGGACATCCAGCGCAGCAGTACGGCCTGGTTCAACCTGCAACAGGTCGGCGGAGCAGCGGGCTCCTTTGTCGAACGCCATTACCGCTACGACAAAGCCTTCAACCCGATCCAGATCGACGACAACCGCTGGGGCCAGAGCCAATACCGCTACAACGCCAACCAGCAACTGATCGCCGCCCACCTGGGCCAGGGCCAGCCACAACAGTGGTGTTACGACAACGCCCTCAACCTGCTCAGCGAAGGACAAATCCACAGCGTAAAAGGCATGGGCGTCAAGGCCGAGCAAAAAGGCGGCCGCGTGATCAAGTCCGGAGCCAATCGCTAGCGCTATGACGCCTGCGGCCGCCTGGCCGAAAAAATCCTCCACCGCCACGGCTTTCGCCCTCAGCGCTGGCAATACCGCTGGAACAGCGACAACCGCCTCACCGACCTCTACACCCCCGGCAACCACCACTGGCGCTACGAGTACGACGCCTTTGGTCGACGCATGCGCAAGTTCAACTTCAGCCGCAGCAACAAACACGATACGGCCTACGCCCACAGTGAAAAACACATCATCGGCGAGGAATACCTGTGGAACGGCGAACAACTGCTCGAAGCAGCGCCGATCTACGCCGACGGCACCATCGCCTTCGAACACCCCACCCGCTGGAGCCATGCCCCGGATGGCATTACCCCCTTGGCGCACAGAAAGGAAATTGGGTGGCATGGGGATTAGATCGGTTTGAAGGGCATCGCTGTCAGGCTTGATCGTGACGACAGAAAAGCCCTCCCAAAAAGGAAGGTTCGTATTAAATCGCGCACAAGAACGCCGGTTTTTTAGATGTGTTTGCGCGTACCAACATCATCAATCAAATCGGCGTTCTTGTTTCTGGGTTTCCCGGGATTCCGTGAAGAGCCAGAAAAATCCCGACGAAGATCGGTGCCGAAACCCAGATGACCTACCAGGGCGGCCCGCGACAGGCCACGGTGAACCTGCTGCTCTGTGGCCGCGAGGAGCGTCTGCTGCACGCCAGCAACGCCCTGGTCTGGGCCAGAGGCGGGCCCCAGGCCCAGATGCAGTCTGGGAAGGCCTTGGCCATCTGCCCATGGTCGAGCACTCAGCCCGCAGCGCCCAGTTGTACCGGCAGTTCCTGGAACGCCTGCGGCATTGATGCCCTGGGCTACTCCAGCGCGCCCCGGTGCAGTCATTTGTAGAATGAAGTTCAGAGGAACTTTCGTTTGTCAGCCCCGCTGGGGCCCAGCAGAATCGAGGCCGACCCGCACCTCTCACGCTTCGCTCCACTGCCACGGAAACCCTGTCCATGAGTAACCAGAGCTTCGTCAGTCCTGACCTGATCCGCCAGGGATTCTCCCGGGCGATGTCGGATATGTACCGCGAGGAGGTGCCCCTCTATGGCGCCCTGATGGAACTGGTGGCCCAGGTCAATGCCCAGGTCCTGGAACAGCAGCCGGCCATCGCCCGGCATTTGCAGCTCAGCGGTGAACTGCAGCGCCTGGACCTGGAACGCCATGGCGCGATCCGCGTCGGCACCGCCGCCGAGCTGGCGACCCTGGCCCGGCTGTTCGCGGTGATGGGCATGCAGCCCGTGGGTTACTACGACCTGACCCCGGCCGGGGTGCCGGTGCATTCCACGGCCTTTCGCGCGGTACATGAGCAAGCCTTGCAAGTCAGCCCGTTCCGGGTCTTCACCTCGCTGCTGCGCCTGGAGCTGATCGACAACCTCGAGCTGCGCTACTTTGCCGAGCAAGTGCTGGCCCGACGCTCGATTTTCACCCCCAAGGTGCTGGAACTGATCGAGCAGGCCCAGGCCGAGGGTGGCCTGGGCGCCGACGATGCCCGGCAGTTCATCGAGCAAGCCCTGGAAACGTTCCGCTGGCACCACCACGCCACGGTGACCGCCGCCCAATACGCCAACCTCAGTGCCCAGCACCGGCTGATCGCCGACGTGGTGGCGTTCAAGGGCCCGCACATCAACCACCTGACCCCGCGCACCCTGGACATCGACCAGGTGCAGCGCCTGATGCCGCAACACGGCATCACCCCCAAGGCGGTGATCGAAGGACCACCACGCCGGGACTGCCCGATCCTGCTGCGGCAGACCAGCTTCAAGGCCCTGGAGGAAAGTGTCGCCTTCACTGACCAGGCGCCAAGCCAGGGCAGCCACAGCGCGCGTTTCGGTGAAATCGAACAACGCGGCGCGGCCCTCACGCCCAAGGGCCGGGCGCTTTACGATCGCTTGCTGAATGCCGCCCGCGATGCCCTGGGCGACTTCCCCAACGAGGCCAACGCCGCACGCTACAACCAACTGATGCAGGAGCACTTCGCCGAGTTCCCGGACAGCCACGCCGCGATGCGCCAACAGGGCCTGGCCTACTTCCGCTACTTCGTCAGCGAGGCCGGCCTGGCCGCCCGCGCCGAAGCCCAGCGCCCGAGCAGCCTGGAGTCGCTGCTGGCAGCCGGACACCTGAGCTTCGAGCCGCTGGTGTATGAGGATTTCCTGCCGGTCAGCGCCGCCGGGATCTTCCAGTCCAACCTGGGCGACGACAGCCAGAGCCACTATGCCGGACACTCCAACCGCCAGGCCTTCGAGACCGCTCTGGGCCGTACCACCCTCGATGAGCTGCAACTCTACGCCCAGACCCAGCAGCGTTCCCTGCAACAGTGTGCCGAAACCCTCGGCTTGCCCGCGCTGTAGTCCCCTCCCCCGGCATCGACCCCCGCGGTCGGTGCCAACTGCCTGCGCCGAGCCGTTGCAGCCCATGGTCAGGGCCGCTCGGGAAGGATATTCTGCCGCCACCTGCGCCACCGCCCGAGGCGCTTCACCACCAGGGATGGACACGGCGAATGAGATTCGCGATCGGCCTGTTTTTTTGCGCGACCTTGACCACGGCGCTGAACACCCACGCTGCAGAAACTGTCAACGACATCACCCAGCTCAACCCCATTGTGGTTGACCAGGTGGTGCAGCCCACCACCCTGGAACAGATTATCAAGCAGGTGGCCGAGCACCCCGGGCCCATCGCCATTGGTGGCGGGCGCTACAGCATGGGCGGCCAGACCGCCACCGAGCAGGCGCTGCAGATCGACATGCGGCGCTTCAACCGCATCCTCGGGTTCGCCCGGGAGCGCAAGGAAATCACCGTCCAGCCCGGCATCACCTGGCGTGCCTTGCAAAGCTTCATCGACCCCTACGACCTGTCCGTGAGCATCATGCAGAGCTACGCCAACTTCACCGTTGGCGGCGCCCTTAGCGTCAACGCCCACGGACGCTACGTCGGTTATGGACCGCTGGTGACCTCGGTCAAGTCCATCAAGCTGGTGCTGGCCGACGGCCAAGTGATCGAAGCCAGCCCGACGTCCAATGCCCAGTTGTTCTACGGCGCCATCGGCGGCTACGGCGGCCTGGGGGTGATCGTCGAAGCCACTCTACGGCTGAGCGATAACGTGCGCCTGCTGCGCAGCTACGAGGAGATGCCCCTGGCGGACTATCGCAGCTACTTCTCTGCCCAGGTCGAGCGCAACCCCAAGGTGATCCTGCACAACGCCGTGCTCTACCCCAACCAGTACCAGACCCTGCGCGCCGTGTCCTTCAGCCAGACCGAGCTGCCGCTCACGGTCGAGGAACGCCTGACGCCCCTGGACCGCAACTACTGGAAAGAACAGAAGGCGCTGAAGGTGGTCAGCCAGTGGCCCATGGGCAAGACCATCCGCCAGGACCTGATCGACCCGCTGGTACTGAAAAAACCGCAAGTGTCCTGGCGCAACCACGAGGCCAGCCTCGATGTCCGCGAACTGGAACCCGACTCCCGGGCCAAGCGCACCTATGTGCTGCAGGAATACTTCGTGCCGCCGGCACAGCTGGAAAGCTTCGTGCAGGAGATGGGCGAGACGCTACGGGCGCACAAGGTCAACGTGATCAACCTGTCGATCCGTCACGCCAAGGCCGACCCTGGCACCCTGCTGGCCTGGGCCAAGACCGAGGTGTTCGCCCTGGTCCTGTACTACCAGCAGAGCACTGCCGTGGCAGAACGCGCTGAGGTGGGGGACTGGACCCGAGCCCTGGTGGACAGCGCGATCAAGCACGGGGGCAGCTACTACCTGCCCTATCAGGTCCATGCCACGCCGGAGCAGTTTCGCGCAGCGTATCCGCGCGCTGAAGAGTTCTTCGCCCTGAAGGCGCGGGTCGATCCGCAGAACAAGTTTCGCAATAAACTGTGGGACGCCTATGGGCCTGCTGGCCGCAACTGAAAGCACGACCTGCCGCTCAATGGGCCTGAGATTTGTCGCTGGCCAGGACCTTGCGTTGCTGCAGGTAAATCACCCCATCACCGTCAAAGGCCAGCACCTGGCTGGCGGTCAAGGCGCCCGCCTCGCCGTCGTCATACTTGAGCCAGCCTTCACTCCACAGGCTGCCGCTTTCGTAGCGCACCTGGACAAAGAAATAAGGCGGCTCGGCGCGGGTAACCTCGATGTAATGCCCACCATCCGCCGCGCCCTGCCACTGGGCATTGGGATGGTCGGGTAGCTGATGCACCGCGTCCTTGGAAAAGTCCATCAGCCCGCCTGCCAGTGCCAGCAGGATCAGCGCCAGCGCGCCGATCACCATGAGAAAACGCTTCAACCAGATCAATCCAGGATCCCCGATCAACTCCACGGCCCACGACCTGTCTGGCGGGGCAATCGCACATTTTGTTGAAGGGCTGGGCGTTACGCAACAACAAATCGGCACTGGCCTGGCATTGCTCCTTGCCCGGCCCATGGTGCCCGGATTGGCACCTCTTGAGCTCACTTGATTTCGGGAAATCATCACATGCGTATCACCCTGACGGACATCCACAGCAGCGCCGCGCAAACCCTTTGCGTCAGTTTCACCTGTGCCTGCGGCAAGGGTCGCGGCCAATGGCTGGGGCCGACCCCGCAGGTGGCGCAAGACTATGAAGTGGAGTTGAGCCTGGAGGATGAATTGCGCTGGAACCACAACATCGGCCCAAGCCCCGAGGGACAGCCCCGTATCGACTGGGACCAGGGTGCATTGCAGATCAGTGGTCACCTGCTCCAGGTCGACGACGACGGTGGCGCGGCCTTGGCCATCGGCCAGTCGATCGTCCTGCTGTCTGTGCAGGACGTTGCGCAGTGCACGCCACTGTTCGTCAAGCTGCTGGCGCGGCAGGTCAGTCTGCGGCCCATCGAACTTTGAGCGCGCACAACGAACAACGGCTGATCAGGCAAGCCATCTGCAATGGAGCGGTTAACAGGATTCAGAGAGATTTACAGAGCCTCGGAAGAGGACTCGACAGTCGCGGAGCGCGACCCGAAGAGGGTGTTCGCCCAGTGCTCTGGCCTGGCAATCCATGCACCGGTAAAGAGCCCTTGCACCGGGCGAACGGTTGGCATTCTAGAGCAACTGAAGGGGAAAGTCCGTGAGCAAATTCTGAATAAAACTGGACAGGGGAATTATCCCGAGCGCTCACCGAGGTTTCCCGCTTCAGCTGCGCACCATCAGCCTTCGTGCGCCGTGGTGACTTGCAGGATATCGGTGTAGGTCACCAGCACGCTCTGGCCGACCTTGAGATCCTTGAGGCGTTCCTTGACTTCAGGTTTCTCGACGCTCACCACTTTCTTGTTGCCTGCCGGACCTTCGAAAGTCAGCTGGTTTTTCTTCAGGTCGATGTCGGTGATCTTCAACTGCACCTGCACCTGTCGATACGCCGCGCCGCCAGGGTTCGGATTGTCCTTGGTGGCACGCACCACGCCCGTGGTTTCGGCAGCATCGGGCTTGCCTTTCTCGATATCGGTATCCAGCACCGCCACCACCGAGTGGGTCACGGTGACCTTGACCTGGTCACCGGCCTTCAGGTTCGCCAGGTCCTTGGCCTTATCGCTCAGCTGTACGTGCACCGGCTTGCCGCCAGCGCCCTCCAGCACCACCTGATGCTTGGCGGCATCTACCGAGATGACCTTGGTCACCAGTTGATCGGCTTCAATGGTTCCCGACAGCGGAATATCGGCGGCATGGGCGCTGAGGCTGGCGGCGCCGAGCACAGTGGCCAGGGCAATGGCGCGAGTCAGGTTGTTGAGGGTTTTCATGGTTCGACGTTCCTTGTGGTTGAAAAACCTGTCCGACGGTTCAGGTCAAGGGACAGAGCATAGACCGCCTGCCTGGTTTTACCCGGCCCCCGCGTCCACCGGTCGCGGCGCTCTAGTAACCAGTCATTTCCAGATAGCCGCTGCCGGTATGACTGCCGGCAAGATTTACCGGCCCCTCCCAATAAGGAATGCTCAGGTTCATCCAGGCTTCGGGGTTCAGGGCCTGGGTGGTGATGTCCAGCCCCTTGTCCGGGATCTTCAGGCCCCAGCGGGTAGGTAGGCGCCGCCCGGCCACTGTGCGGTGGTCCAGGGGCGTCAGCTGGATCTGCTCGCGGCTCAGGGTCTGGGCGCGGCCCTGGGCATCGATCCAGGTGCCGGTGATATAGGGTGCGCGGTGGTTTTCCCGGACCCGGAACAGCATCAGCCGCTCGCCGCTGTCCAGGTGCAGGGAAAACCAGTCCCAGCCCGTCTGGTCGGCGGCCAGAGGCTGGCTGCTCCACTCCCGATCGAGCCACGCCGGGCCGCTGACCTGATAGCGCTGGCCATCGATCTGCAGCTCTCCGGCCGCCTGGAAGAACGGCTGGCTGTAGTAGTAGGACGCCTGGCCCTGGTCAGACTTGCGGCTGTAGCCACCCTCGCCTTGCAGCACCAGGGGCTGGCTGCTGGTGAGCTGCAGTTGATAGGCGAAACCCTTGCCGCTGGCCTGCACCTGCATCCGTGCCAGGGGATCGCCGCGGGTGTCGAGGCTGCGCAACTGCCAATCATCGATCCACGCCTGGAACGGCTGCGCGGTCACCCCGGCCTGCCCCACACCGCCCCGGGCATAGCGCTCGGCGGCGTGGTGGCTGGTGGCCGAGGTGGCTGCCGCGTGCCCCAGCCAAACCAGCGGCGCGCCCCAGCCGGGCTGCTCGGGGGCCGCGCGCAGGGCACTGCGGAACAGCGTCCACTGCACGCCGAAATGCCGGCCCTGGGCGTCGCTCAGGTCGGCTGTCAGGTACCACCACTCGATGCGAAAACCGTCATGGGGGCCATGGTCGGCGGGAAAACTGAACGCCCGCCCCGGCAACACCGGCGTAAAGGCCGACGCCTCGTTGCCCAGCCCGGCGAAACCCTGGGGCGCCTCGGTAGGCTGGTCGCAGCCGGCCAGCAGCAACGTCAATAACAGTGCCGGGCAATGCCGGTAAAAACGCTCAATCTTCATGGGCAAAGCTCCTCAGCAAATCCGCCGGTTGCGCCCGGTACAGCTTGAACAGTGGCCAGGCCGAAGCCAGCAGGGTTGCCAGCATCGCCAGGCCCAGCAGTTGCAGGAGCTGCCCGGGGAACACCCGCAACGGCAGGCGCCAGCCGAAGGCCTGGACATTGATCACACTGTTCAGGCACCAGGCCAGGGCGATCCCCAGGGGCAGCGCGAGAAGCAAGGTAAGCAACGCCAGCAGCCAGGTCTGGCCGAGGTTCAGCAGCATCAACTGACGACGGCCCACGCCCAGGGCCCAGAGCGGCGCCAACTGGCCCAAACGACTCTGGCTCTGGGTCAGCAGGCTGATGAACAGCGCCACTCCGGACACCCCGAGGGTCAAGCTGTTGAGCGCCGCGGTGGCGGCGAAGGTGCGTTCGAAGACCTGCAGCGACCAGCTCTTGAGCCGGGCCTGATCGATGATCCGGTTGTCGTCCAGCGCAAACTGCTGCTGCAGCGCACTGATCAGCGCCGGCGTCGCCCCCGGGGCCAGCAGCAGGTTGAAACGGTTCGGGGTCAACCCTGGCCAGTGCGCCAGCAGGTGCTCAGCATTCACCAGCAAGTGGCCCTTGGGGTTGCCATAGTCGGCATAGATCCCCACCACCCGCGGTGCCCACTGCCCTTGGGGCACCGGCAGGTTCAGGCGCTCACCCAAGCGTACCTTGAGGTGGCGGGCCAACTGCTCGCTGAGCATCAGCGTATCGTCCGCGGCCAACTGCTCCCACGGGGCATCGCCCTCGGCCTCCAGCAACGGCCAGTGCTGGCGATAGGTTGAATGGTCGATCACCCCATACAAGTCAGCGGGCCAGCCCTGCACCTGCAAGGGCACCTGCCAGCTGGGCAACACCGCCGTCACTCCGGGCTGAGTAGGCAACCCGTCCTGCAACCGGCGGGCCTGCTCGGGGCTTTGCGGGTTGATATAGAGCTCGGCGGTCAGGCGCTGCTCCAGCCAGTCATTGAAGGTCTGGCGAAAACCCGCGGTCATGCTGCCGGCGCCGATGTTGGTCGCCAGGGCCAGGAGCAACGCCATCAAGGCCAGGCTCAGGGCCGGCAACTGCTGCCGGCAATCGGCCAGGAACCACTGCCCGAGCACCCCACGGCGGCGTCCGAGCAAGGCCCCGAGCACGGCATTGAGCAGCACCGGCAAGCCCAGGGCCGCCGCCAGCAGCAAGGCCGCCATCAGCACAAAACCACTGGCCAGGCTGTCGCCCCACTTCCAGGCGGCCAGGGCCAGAAGCAACGCCAGCACCGCGACCCAGCCCTGGCGCTGCAACCAGCGGGAATGGGCCTGATGCCAGGCCTGGGGATTGGCCAAGGCCAGCAGCGGCAGGCGCGCCGCCCGCAACAGGCTGGCGGCGCCGGCGAGCAAGGCACCCAGCAGACTGAGGCCGATGCCGCTGAACCACCACCAGGGGCTCAGGCTCAACTGCCCCGGCACTTGCGCGCCATACAGACCGCGCAGGCTGGCAGCCACGTCCGGCAGCAACAGCCCGGCCAGCAGATAACCGCTGGCCACTCCGGCGAGCCCGCCCAACAACGCCAGGCCCCCCAGCTCCACCGTCAGGCAGAAGATCAGCATCCGCGCACTGACCCCACAGGCGCGCAAGGTCCGCAGCAGGCCGCGACGCTGCTCCAGGGCCAGGCCGATGGCGGCGTGAACAATGAACAAGCCCACCACAAACGACAGGAACCCCAAGGCATCCAGATTCAGGTGAAAGCTTTCGGTCAGGCGCGCCAGGTTGTTTTCCGACTCACCCTGGCGCAACACCAGTTGCCCGGCCAGTTGCGCCGGCAACGGCGGCAGGTGGGCGGCGAAGTCCTTGGGCAGCAGCAACCGGCTCAACTGCCCGGGCTGGTCGAGCACCTGCTGGGCAAAGCCGATGTCCATCAGCAACACCCCCGGGGCCATGTCCGCCCGCACCTGCAGCGGCGGCAGGCGCTGGCCATTCAGCGCCTCCAGCTGTTGTCCCGGCTGCCAGCCCTGGCTCGCCAGGGTCTGCGGCGCCACCCAGGTGCTGCCCGGCGGGCTGAAAAAATCCACCACCTGCTGCAACGCCAGGGCCTGTCCGGCGACGACAGAACCGGCAGGCAGCGACAACGGCTCGATGCCCATCAGTTGCAGGCGCAGGTCGTCGTGGCCCTTGAGCTGGACCCCGCCCTGGAGCACCGGCGACACCGGCCAGCCGGCACGGCGCAGGCTGACAAACAATGCCTGGGGAAAAACCGCGCCATTGGCGCTGGCCAGGCTGGCCTGGGGCTCGCCGCCAATCAGCTGGCTGGCCCGGGCATAGCTGTCCCGGGCCTGAGTGTTGAGGGCCAGGACCCCGGTCAGCAGGCTGGTGGCCAGCCAGAGCCCGGTGAGCACACTGAAAAACTGCACCGGGTGCTGACGCCAATGGCTCAGCAACGCTTGCAGCGCACCGCGAAAAACCCGCATTTCAAACCTCGCCCGAAGCGGCCAGGCGGCCGCGCTGGAGCTCCACGGTCTGTTGCAGACGGCTGGCCACCCGATGACTGTGGGTGACCATCAGCAAACTGGTGGGGCTGTCGGCCAACAGCTCCAGCAGCAACTCCAGCACCTCGTCGCTGGTGGCTTCATCGAGGCTGCCGGTGGGTTCATCCGCCAGCAACAGCCCTGGCTTCGACGCCAGGGCCCGGCCCAGGGCGACCCGCTGCTGCTGGCCGCCAGAGAGCTGCTCGGGGTAGCGCCGCAGCAAATCCCCCAGGCCCAGGCGCTCCACCAACTGCGCCTGCCAGCGCGGATCGAAGCGCCCGGCCAGGCGTGCCTGAAACCCCAGGTTGTCCTCGACCCGCAGGCTGCCGATCAGGTTGAACTGCTGGAACACCAGGCCGACCTCGGTACGGCGCCAGTTGGCCAGCTGGCTTTCGCTCATCTGCTCCAGGCGCTGGCTACCGAGGCGAATGCTGCCGCCATCCACCTGATCCAGCCCCGCCACCAGGTGCAGCAAGGTGCTCTTGCCGCTGCCGGATTCGCCCATCAGCGCCAGGCTGCTGCCCGGCCCCAGGTGCAAATCGACACCCTGCAGCACCGCCAGCGGCCCCTGGGGCGTGGCGTAGCTCTTGAACACTCCTTGTACTTGCAGCATGGGCTGACTCGTCCGACCTGAGAGGGGGATCAAGGATAACGCGAGTTGCCCACCGGGCCAGCGGAAACCTTTGCGCCCCTAGGCCGTCAGGGCCTCTGCGACCGACAAGCGAGTACCCGCCCCTATCGTCCCGCTGCCACGAAATATAGTATTGCGGCCCTTTTCTTCTATTGCAGGAAGCACCCATGACCTACACCAGGGCCCAATTGCAGTACCGGCTGTTCATCGCCGCAGGCGCACTGTTGTTTACCGGTGCCTTGATCTCGACCTTTTTCTCGACCCTGAAAATGCTCCATTGGCGCCTGGACAGCTACACCACCCTGGCCTCGACCATCAATCGACCGATCAAGTACTTCGTGTACCAGGTCAATGCCAACACCCAGCCGCTGAACTGGTTCTGGGACAACAGCCCGACCCCCAGCTTCATCGACCTGAGCTACCCCACCCACTGGAAATTCCTGGTGATCTACCTGCTGATCTTCGTCGGCGCGGCGCTGTTCGCCACGGGCCGGGGGCTGATGCGCAAGGTCGAGGAAGTCGAGCCGCTGATCGAGGCCCAGCTCAAGGCCCCGGTCGAGGAAGGCGTACCCGCCAAGACCCTGCAACAGCTGGAAGACTCGACCCTGGTGGGCAAGGCGCCGTCGTTCTTCAGCCAGGTCCGCCTGCTGGTGGTCTGGCCGTTGGGCGTCGCGGCGGTCTACCTGGGCCTACTGTGGATGCTGGGCATCATCTGAGCCCCATGCCGGCTGATCGATCAGCGCGTCAGCCACCGGGTACTTGACCACCACCCGGTTGCGATACAGGCACTCCTGGCGCACCAATTCTGGGTTCTGGCCCTTGGTGCTGATGTCGCGCCAGATCTGGTTCTCGCGGTACACCCGGCCGCCCTCACGGACGAACCGATGGGCCTGCTGGTAGACGTGATAGCGATAGTCCCGTGGCTGCTCGCAGAGCAACTCGCCTTCCAGTTGCTGCGGCCCCACCAGCAGCTTGAGCTGGAAAGTCATCGGCCCCGGGTTGTACAGCACCAGGTCGATGTAGTTGTAGAAGATCGCCGCGCCGGAACCGAACGGCAGCACCCGGCCCTCATCGGGGAACGGATCGAAACTGTGGTTGGCCCGTTCCACCACCAGCAGCGGCGAGTGGATCGCCATCCAGTGGATCAGGTTGCTCAGTTGGCAGATGCCACCGCCGATGCCGCTGCGGGCCTCGCCGAACGACAACTCCATGCCCTCGACAAAACCGCGCTCACGACTGGGCCGGCCCACCAGTTTGCAGAAGGAAAAATACTCGCCGGGCGCAATGCGCACACCGTCGATGCAGGCCACCGCCAGTTTGAGGTTGATCACCTTGTTGTGCTGCAGCGCCAGGTCGGAGTCGCCCAGAGTGCGGATCAATTTTGAGGTGTGCTTGATAAAGCGGTGCGGCAAACGCGGGCTATCGGCTGTGGGCCGGGCATAGCGACGTCCGGAAAAGCGCCAGGCCAGGCTGCGCATCAGGCGCTTCTGGCGCACCCGCAACCAGTACAGCGCGGGGTGATAAGACGACAGGGGTTTCATGGCGGGGTCCACGGCGAACCAGAGGTCGCCTTCGTCCTTGAGGAAAAAAACTGCGGCATCTTAGCTGCAACTTCACGCCCTCACTAGCCGCACGCCTCCTACCCCAGCAACTGGCTGAGTACCGCCCGCAGCTTGCCCGGCTTCAACGGCTTGTTGAGCAGCGGCGCGCCCAATTGCTGCAAGGCCCGACGGCACTGATCACTGCGGTCGGCGGTGATGATCACTGCCGGCAGCGGCTGCTGGAAATGCTCGCGCAACCGCTGCACCACCTCGCAGCCGGTGACCCCGTGATCCAGATGGAAATCCGCCAGGATCAGCTCCGGCGCCCGCCCCTGCAACACCTCCAGAGCCGCGCCCTCATCCGTGGCGGTGAGCACTTCGCAGCCCCACTGCCCCAGCAGCGCGGCCATGCTTTCAAGAATGCTCAGTTCGTTGTCCAGCACCAGCAAACGCCGTCCCGGCAGCGGATTGCCGGTGCCCGGCTGCGGTGCCTGCTGGCTGAGTGGCAACGGCACCCGGGCCGCCAGGGGCACCTCGATGCTGAAGCGCGAGCCACGCCTGGGGCGTGAATGTACCTGCACCCGGTAGCCGAGGATCTTGGCGATGCGCTCGACGATCGCCAGCCCCAGGCCGACGCCCTTGCGATCAGCGGCGCGCCCGACGTCCAGTTGGTTGAACTCAAGGAAGATCGACTCCAGGCGCTCGGCGGCAATCCCGCGCCCGGTGTCCCAGACCTCCAGGCGCAGGCAATCACCACGGCGCCGCGCCGCCAGCAGGATGCTGCCGTGCTCGGTGTAGCGGCAGGCATTGCTGAGAAAGTTGCGCAGAATCCGCGTCATCAACCGCAAGTCGGTGAACAGCGCGAAGTCGCCAAAGCGCACCCGCAGCTCCAGACCGGCCGCCTCAGCCACCGACTGGAATTCCGAGACCAGCGGCGTAAGCATTTCGTCCAGGCGATAGGCCGCCAGGTCCGGTTTGACCGCCGCCTGGTCGAGCTTGGAGATGTCCAGCAGATCGGTGAGCAGGTCCTCGGCGCCTTCCAGGGCCTGATGCGTACGCTCCACCAGCAGTTGCTCGGCCGCCGGCAGGCGCCGCTCGCGCAAGGTGGAGATCAACAGGCGCGCAGCATTCAGCGGTTGCAGCAGGTCGTGGCTGGCGGCGGCCAGGTACTTGTCCTTGCTGCGGTTGGCCGCCTCGGCGGCATCCCGGGCGACCCGCAGGTCACGTTCGATGCGCTCGCGCCGGGCGATCTGCTGTTGCAGGTTGCGGTTGGCTTCCAGCAGCTCGTCGGTGCGCGCGGCGACCCGCTGCTCCAGTTGATCATTGAGCTGTTCCAGGCGTTGCTGGGCCAGCTTGCGCTCGGTGATGTCGGCGACAAAACCTTCCACCAACCCGTCCTGATCGGGTTTAAGCAGCAGGTTCATCAGCACATCGATGCTGCTGCCGTCCTTGCGCCGCAGCTGGGTTTCATAGCCCAGCAGGCTGCGTTGGTTCTGCAACTGCTCGCCGATGGCCGCCAGTTCCCCGGCGCCGCCAACGAACAGGTTGCCCGCCAGGTCGGCCAGGGAAAACAGCACTTCCTGCGGGTCCTGGTAGCCCAGCATGCGCGCCAGGGCCGGGTTGGCCGCGCGCATGCCGGCTTGCAGGCTGGCCTGGAAAATCCCATGCACCGCGTGTTCGAACAGCCACTTGTAGCGGTTGCGCTCGGTTTCCAGGTCTTCCAGGCGCGCCGCCAGTTCCGGGTAGTGGCTCTTGCGCGCCGAATGATTGCCCAGGCCCAGCAGCCCGGCCAGGGCCCGTTGCTGTTCCTCAGAGGGCCTCGCCATAGACCACCTCGACATCCCGCTGGCTGGATTCGCGAGGGTTGGTGAGGATGCACGGGTCGCCCATTGCATGCTGCGAGAGGAACGGAATATCGCTGCTGCTGACCCCGTGCAGACCCAGGGTCTCGTGGAAGCCAATGGCGCGCTTGAGGGCGATCAAGTGCTCCACCAGGCGCCCGCAGATCTGCCGCTGGTTGAGGCCGCGGCAATCGATGCCGAAGGTCTCGGCGATCACCTTGAAACGCTCCGGCGCCGAGTTGTAGTTGAAGGCCACCACATGCTCCACCAGCACCGCGTTGCACAGTCCATGGGGCAGATCGAGAAAGCCCCCCAGGCTGTGGGACATGGCGTGCACCGCGCCGAGAATCGCATTGGAGAACGCCAGCCCGGCCTGCATGCTGCCGAGCATGATCTTCTCGCGCAGGGCGATGTCGCCGGGGTTGGCGATCATCTGCACCAGGTTGCCGTTGATCAGGCGCATGGCTTCCAGGGCATGGGGATCGGTGAGCGGCCCATGACCGGTGGAAACGAAGGCCTCGATGGCGTGCACCAAGGCGTCGATGCCGGTGCAGGCGGAGAGGAACGGGTCCATGCCCTGGGTGGTTTCCGGGTCGATCAGCGACACATCCGGGACGACCGCCTTGCTGACGATGGAGAACTTCATCCGCTGTTGCTGGTTGGAGATGATCACGAACTGCGAGACGTCCGCCGAAGTGCCGGCGGTGGTGGGGATCATGATCAGCGGCGGGCTGGGTTGGCGCAGGGTATCGACGCCCTCGAATTCGAGAATACTGCGGCCGTGGGCAACGACGATGCCGATGCCCTTGCCGCAATCCATCGGGCTGCCGCCGCCGACGGCGACGATCACATCACAGCCATTTTCCCGGTAGACCTCGGCACCGAGCATCACCTCCTCCACTCGCGGATTGGGCGACACCCCACTGTACAGGCAGTAGTCGACACCCTGGGCCTGGAGGCTGGCCTCGACATCGGCGACCCAACCGGCGGCGATCACCCCGGGGTCGCTGACCACCAGCACCTTGCGCGCGCCAAAGGTTTTTGCGTAGTTGCCGACGTTGTGCCGGCAGCCGGCGCCAAAGATGATTTCCGGAGAGACGAACTTGCGCAGCAGACTGAGATTCTGGCCCATGGGGGGAAGCCTGTTTTCTTATTGTTCTTGAAGGAGAGCGCCAGCCTAAAGCATCCGCCGCTGATTGCCCATCCGACCATCGCCCTCCCCTGTAGGAGCCGGCTTGCCGGCGAAGGCGGTCTTGCGGGCCTCTTCGCCGGCAAGCCGGCTCCTACGGTTGTCAGTGACATTCCGGGGGCAAGGTCAGAGGTGGATGTCCATGCCATCGAACGCCACTTCGATGCCGCGGCGGGTCAGTTCGGCACGCTCGGCGGAGTCTTCGTCGAGGATCGGGTTGGTGTTGTTGATGTGAATCAGCACCTTGCGCGCCCGGGGGAAACGCTCCAGCACGT
Source organism: Pseudomonas sp. Fl4BN1 (assembly GCF_009908285.1). Lineage (GTDB taxonomy): Bacteria > Pseudomonadota > Gammaproteobacteria > Pseudomonadales > Pseudomonadaceae > Aquipseudomonas. Next base: position 1,282 of record NZ_JAAARM010000026.1, on the reverse strand, counting down.
CGAGCATGCCGCCAGGGCCGCTTTGCGCCAGGTGGCCCATCTCGCTGCCCAGTTTGTCGCCCACTTCACACAGGCGCATCTCGTCGTCGCGCCACAAGGTGCCGTCCACCAGCAGGCAGTCGGCGCGGTCCATCCAACCCAGCAGTGCATCGTCCACCTGCCCCAACCCCGGGGCGTAGAACAGGCTGGCGCCGTTGCGCCGATCCTCGATGAACAGGCCGATGTTGTCTCCCGGATGCGGGTTGCCGCGATGGGGCGAATACGGTGGCGCACTGCTGCGCAGGGCTATGGCCCGCAGGGCGATATCCGGGCAGGCCGGCAGGCTGAACTCGCGGCCATCGAGGTGGATCGGCTGCCACTGCAAGCCGCCGTTCCAGTGGCTGAGCATGTTGAACAGAGGGAAGCCACTGCTCAGGTCCTGATGGACCATCTCGGTGCACCAGACCTGATGCGGACAACCCTCGCGCAGGCTCAGCAGGCCGCTGCAATGGTCGATCTGGCTGTCCAGCAGGATCACCCCGGCCAGCGCCGTGTCCCGCAGCTGTCGGGCCGGTTGCAGCACGGGGAAAGACTCCAGCTGCTGGCGAATGTCTGGCGAGGCATTGCACAGGACCCAGTCGACGCCGTTGTCGCTCAGGGCGATGGACGACTGGCTGCGACGCTGGGTACGCAGCGTACCGTTGCGCACGCCGGTGCAGTTGCGGCAGTTGCAGTTCCACTGGGGAAAACCGCCGCCCGCCGCGGAACCGAGAATGCGGATATGCATGGCTTGCTCCTGAGGGCAGAGAAGGCTCCGGCCGACACCAGTACCGGCCGAAGCGGGACGGCTCAGCGGTTGGCGAAGTACATGGTCACTTCGAAGCCGATACGCAGGTCGGTGTACGCGGGTTTATGCCACATGGGGTCAAGCCTCTTGTTATGCCGGGGGATTCCGGTAGGGGCATTAATGCACGGGGGGCACGGGTGCCGAATGCTACTTTGGGACGAGCTGGCGGGGTGCGTTGGTAGGAGGAGATGGATAGCGTTGGTGGGCCGCCCCTGGTAGGAGCCGGCTTGCCGGCGAAGGCGATCTCGCGGCCCCTTCGCCAGCAAGCTGGCTCCTACACGGATGGCGGTGGTGGGGGCTTGCCCCGGTAGGAGCCGGCTTGCCGGCGAAGGCGATCTCGCGGCCCCCTTCGCCAGCAAGCTGGCTCCTACACGGATGGCGGTGGTGGGGGCTTGCCCCGGTAGGAGCCGGCTTGTAGTGGTCCAGTTTTTTTGGACCATCCTGTAGGAGTATTAG
>NZ_JAAARM010000025.1 GCF_009908285.1 Pseudomonas sp. Fl4BN1 | reverse complement strand
GCTCTCTGTCCTTGTTTGGTCGGCCCGGCTGCCAGCATCTTGTGACAGCAGCCAGGGCTGCGCGCCGACGTTACAGATGATTCATGGTCTTGATCTGGTAGTGCGATGCGAGCCAAGGCTTGCCTGAGTTGTACACGTGCCTCATCTGGCAGTGCTCCTGGCTTGGCGTCACCAACCAGCAGCTGAACAGTTCTCAGGGGGCGACGAGTTCATGGCCTTGAAGGCAGAGTCGGCGTGTAAGCCGATATCGCTGGCATTGCTGGTTGTGGCGAGGCGCTACGGGACGGCGGCGAGGGCTCAGAAAGTCGGCGGGGTTATGACCCAAAGCACCAGCGCATCTTCCTCGCCGGGGTTGCCATACTTGTGCGGTTCCTGGCTGGAGAAGCTGAAGCTGTCGCCTTCGCTGAGTTGGAAATGGCGCTCGCCAACCCACAGTTCAAAAGTGCCCGAAAGCACGTAACCGGCTTCCTCGCCCTCGTGGCTGTAGCTCTCCTTGCTATAGGTACCCGGAGGAAATCGCGAGTGCAGGAACTCCAGTTGGCGAGTGGGCTGCGGGGTCAGCAACTGGTCGATGATGCCGTTTTCGTAGTTGACCTGCAGGCGCTGCTTTTTGCGCACCACGTAACCCTGGTCTTCAGGGGCTGTTTGGGTTTCGCTGGCGAAAAACCACTGGATGGTCACTCCCAGGCTGCGGGCGATATTGAACAGCGCGGGAATCGACGGATAGGCCAGGTTGCGTTCCAACTGGCTGATGTAGCCCGCGGTCAATTCGCTCATCTGCGCCAGCCCGGTCAGGGTCAGGCCCCGGCGTTTGCGCAGGCCCCGAATTCGCGTGCCGAGGAACTGCGGGCCGCCGGCAGCGGACACGGCGATCTCGCTGTCGGTGTCCGGTTCCGGGCTGGCCGCGAGGTTCGCAGACAGTGTCTTGCTGCTGTTGTTCATGGCAGGCTCCGAACCATGGGAATGGGTACGTCCGAGCACCCATCCTGGAAAAAGGCCTGAAGTATAAAGCAGCCTCAAAGCTCCCAGGCGACTTTCAAACCTTCATAGATTGCCTCTTCTACAGTGCGTGGCGCGAGGCAGTCGCCGATGCGGCGAAACTCCACCAGTCCCTGCAACTGTGCGCCAAGCTCGTCGACAGATTGATGGCCCTGGCACAGCACCAGGCTGTCGACGTTTTCCAGCAGCATCGGCTCGCCGCTTGCGGTGTGTTGCAGGTACACAGTGCTGTCATCGCAGCCGTAGAGGCGGGCATAGGGAATGATCGGGATCGCCAGCTTGTGCAGTTCGCCGGCCATCTGGTCACGCACATACAGCGGCAGGCTTTCGCCGCAGTGGGTGCCGTTGACCGCCAGTTGCACTTGATGCCCGGCACGCACCAGACGTTCGGCTATACCCGGTCCGATCCAGTCGCAGCGCCAGTCGGCTACCACCACCGAGCGCCCTAGTTGCACTTCGTCTCGCAGTACCTGCCAGGCGTCCACCACCTGAAGTTCGCCACCACGCTCGAAAGCCGGCCAATAGGGCTGGGCGCCAGTGGCGATAATCACCAGATCGGGCTGTTCTCGCTCCACCAAGGCACGGTCGACCCGGGTATTGCGTTGCACCTCGACCCCGGCCAGCTGCATCTCCCGCTGCAGGTTGGTGCTGGCGCCGCCGAACTCGCTGCGTCGGGGCAATAGCTGCGCCAGCAACACCTGGCCGCCGAGTTGCGAGCCGGCTTCATAGAGGGTCACCGCGTGGCCCCGTTGCGCCGCCACCGCTGCGGCTTTCATCCCCGCCGGGCCGCCGCCCACCACCAGGATGCGTTTGCGCCGGGCTATCGCTTTAGGTTGGCCATATTGCAGTTCGCGGCCGGTTTCCGGGTGCTGGATACAGGAGATTGGCAAGCCCTTGTGGAAGTGGCCGATGCACGCCTGGTTGCAGGCGATACAGGCGCGAACATCCTCGACGTGGCCGCTGTCGCTTTTGTTGGGCATCTCAGGGTCGCAGATCAGTGCACGGGTCATGCCGCAGACGTCGGCCTGTCCCCTGGCGATGATCGCCTCGGCTTCCTGGGGCTGATTGATGCGCCCGGTGACAAACAGCGGGATCGATAGCCCGGCCTTGAAGGTCCCTGCCTCCCGGGACAGATACGCCGCTTCCACCGCCATCGGCGGTACGATATGCACTGCGCCGCTCAAGGACGCCGAGGAACCGGCGACGATGTGCACGTAGTCCAGTTGCCCTTGCAGCATCTGCACCGCGGCCAGGGATTCGTCTTCGGTCAGGCCTTCGGGGTCGCGCTCATCGGCGCTGATGCGCAGGCCGATGATGAACGCCTCGTCGGTGCTGGCACGCATGGCGTCGAGGATTTCCTGGATGAAGCGCAGGCGCTGTTGCAGTTCGCCGTTGTAGCCATCCGTGCGCCGGTTGACCCGAGGATTGATGAACTGCGCCGGCAGGTAGCCATGGCTGGCCACCAGTTCCACGCCGTCTAGCCCAGCCTGGTGCAGGCGTCTTGCGGCATCGGCATAGCCCTGGATGATCTCGTCGATCATGGCCTGGTCCAGGGCTCGGGGCATTACCCGGAAGCGTTCGTTGGGTACCGCAGAGGGCGCATAGGCCACTGCCAGCAGGCCGTCGCTCGACTCCATGATTTCCCGCCCCGGGTGGAAAATCTGCGACAGCACCACAGTGCCATAGGCGTGGCAGGTCTCGGCCAGGCGACGATAGCCGTCGATGCAGGCATCGTCGGTGGCCATCAGTACATGGCTGGTGTAGCGCGCACTGTCGTGGACCCCTGCCACCTGCAGCACAATCAGGCCGACACCGCCTTCGGCCCGCGCCCGGTGGTAAGCAATCAACTGTTCGTTGACCAGATTGTCGGTGGGCATCGAGGTGTCATGCCCACTGGACATGATGCGGTTCTTCAGGCGTTTGCCACGAATCTGCAACGGCTCGAAGAGGTGCGGGAAAGCAGGAGCGGCGGTCGACATGCTGCGGTTACTCCAGGCAGGCCGAGGGCAGGGCGCAGGGCCTCGGCGTTGTTATTATGTCTCTATAAAAATTTACCTGTAGTAAAAAATCAACTTGTTTTTTTACTTGCCGATGCAGTAGCTTCGATTTGCGCCCGCTTCGGGACACACCTCACAACAATAAAAAAGGGTCATGCCGGTGCGCGCCGGTCTGGCACCGGCACGAGGAATTACAGATGAAAGCGCTCTCCCTTACGCACGGTTTTTCTTCCCTGACACTGAGCCTGGCGCTAAGCCTGATGTTGGGCCTGGACAGTGCCCAGGCAGCCCCCGACATGGTTGTCGTGGCATACGGCGGAGCCGGACAAAAAGCCCAGGATGTGGCGCTCTTCCAACCCTTCAGCAAGGCCGACGGCAGCAAACTGATCCAGAGCGAATACAACGGCGAGATGGCGCGGATCAAGGTCATGGTCGACACCGGCAACGTCGACTGGGACGTGGTGCAGATCGAGGGCCCGGACCTGATGCGCGGTTGCGACGAAGGCATGTACGAGCGCCTTGACTGGAAGGTCCTGGGGCGTGCTGCGGAATTGATTCCCGACGCCGCCCAGGCCTGTGGCTCAGCGGCGCTGGTGTGGAGCGTGGCGATCGCCTATGACCGCAACAAGCTGGCCAAGGCGCCCGCGTCCTGGGCCGACTTCTGGGACGTCAAGCAATTCCCTGGCAAGCGCGGATTGCGCAAGCGCGCGGTGTACAACCTGGAATTCGCGCTGCTGGCCGACGGGGTCAAGGTCGAGGATGTGTATAAGGTCCTGGCCACTCCGGAGGGCGTGGACCGGGCCTTCGCCAAGCTCGGCGAGCTCAAGCCATACATCCAATGGTGGGAAGCCGGGGCACAACCGGCGCAATGGCTGGCTGCTGGCGACGTGGTGATGACTTCGACCTACAGCGGCCGGATCGCCGCAGCTGCGCAAGGCGGCGCGCCGCTGGCGCTGGTCTGGCCCGGCAGCCTGTACGGCATGGATTACTGGGCGATCATCAAGGGCTCGAAACACGTGGACCAGGCCAAGCGCTTCATCGCTTTTGCCAATAGCCCCGAGGCTCAGGTCAAGTATGTGCAGCAGATCCCTTATGGGCCTACCAACACCTTGGCCGCAGCGCAGCTTGATTCGGCCCTGGCGCAATGGGTGCCGACCTCGGCGCAGAACCTGGCGGGCGCCCTGGCGATGAACGTCGAGTTCTGGGTCGACCATGGCGAGGAGCTGGAGGAGCGTTTCAACGCCTGGGCCAGCAAGTAGCCCGAACGGGCTGGACGTCGCTGGACGTGCAGCCCTATTGTTTGCCAGCCCAACAGCCCTGAGGACCCCAACAATGAATAATATCGCCTCCAGCCCGACCCACAGTACTCGTGCCACGCCTGAACGCAGCGCCACCGAACAGCGCCTGCGAGAAGAGCTGGCCGCCTGTTACCGACTGATCGCGCACTTTCGTATGAGCGACTTGATCTTCACCCATATCTCGGTGCGCCTCCCTGGCCCCGAGCACCACTTCCTGATCAACCCTTACGGGCTGATGTTCGACGAGATCAGTGCGTCCAACCTGGTGAAGATCGACCTCGACGGACGTGCCGTAGAACCATCGCCATACCCGGTGAATCCGGCAGGCTTCGTGATCCACAGCGCCATTCACGGTGCCCGTGAGGACGCCCAATGCGTCCTGCACACCCACACCAAGGCCGGTTGTGCGGTAGCGGCGCTCAAGTGCGGGCTGCTGCCGGTGAACCAGATTTCCATGGAGTTCTATGGTCGCGTGGCCTACCACGACTATGAAGGCGTGGCCCTGGACCTTGGCGAGCAGCAACGGTTGGTCGCAGACCTGGGCGACAAGTCGGTGCTGATGCTGCGCAACCATGGCTTGCTCACCGTGGGCGAAACCGTGAGCCAGGCTTTCTTGCGTATGTATTACCTGGAAAAGGCCTGCGAGATCCAGCTGGCCGCCCAGGCAGCGGGGGAAGTAGTGTTGCCCCCGGCAGAGGTGTGCGCCCACACCGAACGTCAGTTCAATGACCCCGGTCGGCCGTTGCAGGAAGGCGAGCTGAACGATCCGGATGCCATGCAACTGGCATGGGCTGCATTGCTGCGGCTGCTGGAGCGGATCGCCCCCGACTACCGCGCCTGACTACACGCCTGTAGCAATGAGCCGCGGGCTGGATGGGCTGGCAAGCTTATTGTACAGTCGTTCAGTTTGCTCTTTCGTCATTGCCCCAGGAGTTTGCCCCATGAGCCAGGAAGCGCGCTTTTCTCGTCTGGAACCCGGGCTGCGCAAGGCCGAGCTAATCGAGGCGACGCTGGTCTGCCTCAAGCGCCACGGTTTCCAGGGCGCTTCGATCCGCAAGATTTCCGCTGAGGCAGGGGTCTCGGTCGGGCTGATCAGCCATCACTATTCCGGCAAGGATGAACTGGTGGCCGAGGCCTACCGCGCCATCACCGGGCGGGTCATGGCGCTGCTACGTGAGGCCCTGGACCAGGCCGCTCCGACTCCCCGCGAGCGGCTGTCGGCGTTCTTTCGGGCGTCGTTTTGCGCCGAGTTGCTGGACCCCAAACTGCTGGATGCCTGGCTGGCATTCTGGGGCGCGGTGAAGACTGCCGAAGCGATCAACCAGGCTCACGAACATTCTTACGCCGAGTACCGCAATGAGCTGGGGAGCATGCTGACCAGTCTGGCGCGGGAACGTGGCTGGGAAGGCTTCGACGCCGATCTCGCGGCCATCAGCCTCAGCGCGTTGCTCGATGGCTTGTGGCTGGAGTCCGGGCTCAACCCCGGGACGTTCAGCCCACAGCAAGGTGTGCAGATCTGCGAGGCCTGGGTCGAGGGGCTGCAGGCCAGTGAAGGCAAGGGCTTCACGGCCCGGACAGAGGGCTGTTGATCGGTTGTTCAGTAATGGCTAGTCTGCAACACGCAAGACCTATAACTCTAATAAGAAACCATCAGGACAACTGGCGATGACTCCTCGGGTATTGATCGTCGATGACGATCCGCTGATTCGCGAACTGCTCCACGCTTATCTCTCCCAGGAAGGGTACGAGGTGCACTGCGCCGCTACGGCGGAGCAGGCGGAAACCTTTCTCGGCCAGCACACCGTCGACCTGCTGATGCTGGACATCCGCCTGCCGGGCAAGGACGGCTTGACCCTGACCCGTGAACTGCGGGTGCGCTCGGAAGTGGGGATCATCCTGATCACCGGGCGCAACGACGACATCGACCGCATCGTCGGCCTGGAATGCGGCGCCGATGACTATGTGATCAAACCCCTCAACCCCCGCGAGCTGGTGTCCCGGGCCAAGAACCTGGTGCGGCGGGTCCGTCATGCGCGGCAGTTGCAACCCATGGCCACCAGCCCGAGCCCGGTCAAGCAGTTCGCCGACTGGGCGCTGGACACCGATCGCCGCCGCTTGATCGACCGCCGTGGCGGCGAAACCCTGCTGACCCACGGTGAGTACCAGTTGCTCAGCGTGTTCCTGCGCAACAGCGGTCACACCCTGAGTCGCGACCAGTTGATGGACCAGATCCGCAACCGCGAATGGGTACCCAGCGACCGCTCCATCGACGTCTTGGTGGGCCGGCTGCGGCGCAAGCTGCACGATGATCCGGCCGAGCCGGAGCTGATCATCACCATCCACGGCGCCGGTTACCTGTTCACCGCCAGCGTGGCCGCCTGAATTGTTGCGGCACGCCTGGGGGCTGTGCTTGATCTTGCTCGCCGGCTCGCTGTCGGCGCAGCCGCTGCTGCGTTACTGCGACTACCCGGTGTACCCGCCGATCTCCTGGAGCGACGGCCTGCAGGTGCGCGGCCTGGCGCCGAGCCTGGTGCGCCAGGTGCTGGAGGACCTGGGTTATCAGGTGCAAGTGGTGGTGCTGGGTAACTGGAAGCGCTGCCTGCTGGACGCCGCCGAAGGCCGGGTCGATGTGGTGCTGGCCTACAGCACGGGCCAGCGTCAGCAAGATCTGCTGTTTTCCCGGGTGCCGGTGTTGCGTGAAGAAGTCGCGCTGTTCGTCAATCGGCGCAATCCGCCGCACTTCCGGCAGTTGCAGGACCTGCGAGCCTATCGCGGCGGCTTGCTGTTCGGCGAAAGCTATGGCCAGGATTTCGACCGTCAGGTGGTGCAGCACGGCAACATCGAGTGGGTGTCCAGCAGCCAGCAGAACTTCGGCAAGCTGATCCGTCAGCGCATCGACTTCATTCCCTATGAGCGCCGTACCGGGCAACTGTTCATCGAGCAACTGCCGGGTGCTGAGGACATCGTCGCCTTGCCCCAGGCGGTCAGCGTCGATTACCTGCGCCTGGCGGTGTCACGGCAATCGCCCCTGGCCGCGCGCATGGCCGAGATCGACGTGCAGTTGCAGCGTCAGGTGGACAGCGGGGCGATCCAGCGCTGGCTGGAGGAAAGCCAGGCCGGCTATCGCGCCATGCTCAAAGCGCAACAGGCCGACAGACCATGATCCGCGCCCGCCCCGGTGGTCTGTTGCGGCGCCTGCTGCTGTTCATCTTGCTGTTCAGCCTGTGCTTCACCGTGCTCGCCAGCGCGGTGCAACTGTATTTCGAGTACCGTCGGGAAATGCGCGACATCGACAGCCGCATGGAGCTGATCCGTGCCGGCTACCTGGGCAGCCTGGAGCGCAACCTGTGGGACCTCAACCAGGAGCAGTTGACCGTGCAACTGCAGGGGCTGGTGGATTTTTCCGATGTGGCACAGGTGCATTTGCTCAGCGCCGATTTCGACTTGCAGCAGGGCCGTGCCGAGCTGATCGGGCCGTTGCGGGTAGAGCGTTTCCCACTGAGCTATCAACCACCCTCCGGGCCCTTGCGGCAGCTGGGAGAGTTGCAGGTCAGTACCGACCTGGGGGCGGTGTACCGGCGCCTGTACGCCACCGGGCTGGTCAGCTTGCTGTGGATGAGCGTGTTTCTCTGCGGGCTGGCGGTGGCGTTGTCCGGGCTGTTCTATCGGCTGGTGACCCGGCACCTGCAGGTGATGGCCGACTTTGCCCTGCGGGTGGCGGGCGGCGACTGGCACGAGCCCTTGCGCCTGGACAAGCGCCAGCGACCGGGAGGCGATGAGATCGACACCGTGTCCCGGGCCCTGGATGAGATGCGGCGCTCGATCCTCGACGATATCCAGCGTCGGGAAGTCGACCGCCTGGCCTTGCAGGACAAGCGCGACGAGCTGCAGAAGATGGTCCAGCGGCGCACTGCCAGTCTGATGCAGGCCAAGAACGACGCCGAAGCTGCCAACCTCGCCAAGTCGCGCTTTCTGGCCACCATGAGTCATGAGTTGCGGACCCCCCTGAACGGTATTCTGGGCATGGCCGAACTGCTGCGCACAGCCCCTCTGGACACCCAGGACCGGCAGCGCTTGCAGGCCTTGCACCAGGCGGGGGAAGGCTTGCTGGCGATTCTCAACGAGGTGCTGTCCTTCGCGCGCCTGGAGGAGGGCGCGAGCCGCCCGGAAGTCCGGGATTTTTCCCTGCGCCAGTTGCTCGAGGAAGTCAGCACCCTGCTTGGACCCCGTGCCGAGAACCACGGCACGCGTCTTGAACTGCAGATCGACCCGCAGCTGGCGCCCCGCCAGCAAGGCGCCGAGCAGTACCTGCGCCAGGTCCTGAGCAACCTGCTGGCCAATGCCATTCGTTTTACCGAAGGCGGCTGGGTGCAGGTCGAGGTCCGAGTGCTGCGCGCTGAGGTGGATGTGCAGCATCTGCGCTGCTGCGTGCGCGACAACGGCATCGGCATTGCCGCGTCCATGCGGGAAAAGATCTTCGAGCGTTTCGTCCAGGCCAGTGACGAAGTGACCCGGCGTTACGGCGGCACCGGCCTGGGCCTGGCCATCTGCAAGCACCTGGTGCAGCAACTGGATGGTGCCATCGGCGTCGACAGCGAGCTGGGGCAGGGCAGTTGTTTCTGGTTCGAGTTGTCCCTGGGCATCGGCCGTGCGCCGCTGCCGGCGGCGCCGATCGTCGGGCCGATCCGAGGGCTGAAGGTCCTGGTAGTGGAAGACGTGGCGCTGAACCGCGAGGTGGCTTGCGGCCTGCTGGAGCGCGACGGCCATCAGGTCTGGCTGGCGGAAGATGGCGAAACCGCCCTGGCCTTGATTCAGCAACAGGCGTTCGACCTGTTGCTGTTGGATGTGCACCTGCCCGGCATCAGCGGGATCGAACTGTGCCAGGAGATTCGTCGCCATCCCGGGCCTAATCGCCAGGCGCGGATCTTTGCCCTGACCGCCAGCGTGCAGCCGTCCCTGGTGCGCAGTTATCTGCAGGCCGGGATGCAGGGCATCTTGGGCAAGCCGTTGCAATTGGACGGCCTGCGCGAGGTACTTGGCGGGCAGCCACTGGCGCAATCCATCGCTGGGTCGCAAGGGCTCATCGACCAGTCGTTGCTGGACACCCACCGCAGCTTGTTGGGCGAGCAGAAGTTGCAGGGTCTGCTCAGGGTCCTGGCAGATGCCCTGGACCAACAACAACCGCTGTTGGCCGAGGCCCTGGCGGCCGAGGACTGCACGGAAGTCCTGCACTTGTCCCATCGTCTGGCCGGCAGCACCGATTCCCTGGGTTTTTGCGGCCTGGCACGGGCCCTGCGGGAGTTGGAAAACGCGGCCCTGGCAGCTGACCGGACCTTGCTGGCGCCCCTGGCGCAGCGTCTGCAACCCTTCTGGCAACAGTCTCGGGCGCTGTTGGCGCAATTGCTGAACGCCTGACGTACAAAATCCTTACGACTTTTTACATCTTCGATCTTTTGCTTCAACCCGAACTTACATGGCTTTCCAATAATCCCTGGAGCCGCGCCCGTCGCGGTCTTCGAAGCTTATTGGAGATAATAATAATGAACTGCCTGCAAGCTGCTTTTCCCGCCCGCGTTACCCCATCGACCCGCGCCTTGCGCCTCACCGACTGCTGAGGTGCCCACATGACCACCACGACCGAACGTAAAGGCATTCAACTGACCCGGTCCTTGAAGAGCCGGCACATCTTCATGTTGTCCCTGGGCGGTGTGATCGGCACCGGGCTGTTCATGGGCTCCGGGGTCACCATCAACCAGGGCGGACCCTGGGGCGCAATCCTCTCCTACCTGGTGGCCGGGTTCCTGATGTACCTGGTGATGGTCTGCCTCGGCGAGCTGTCGGTACAGATGCCGGTATCGGGTTCGTTCCAGGCCCACGCGACGAAATACATCGGCCCGGCCACCGGCTTCATGATCGGCTGGGTCTACTGGATGAGCTGGGCCACCACCGTGGGCCTGGAGTTCACGGCAGCCGGCATGCTCATGCAGCGCTGGTTCCCCGGAGTGCCGATCTGGTACTGGTCGGCATTTTTCGTGGCCCTGCTGTTCGGTATCAACGCCATGGCCACGCGCGCCTTTGGCGAGGCCGAGTACTGGTTCGCCGGGATCAAGGTGGCGGCGATCCTGGGCTTCATCATCGTTGGCGTGCTGGTGATTTTCGGCGTGATCGACCTGCCCGGAGGCGCCCCGGCGCCGATGTTCAGCAACTTGACCGGTGATTCACTGTTTCCCAACGGCCTGTCGGCGGTGTTCGCGGTGATGATGACCGTGGTCTATGCCTTCCAGGGCTGCGAGATCATGGGGGTGGCGGCGGGAGAGACCGACCAGCCGGAAAAAAGCATCCCCCGAGCGGTACGCAACGTGGTGTTCCGGGTGCTGATTTTCTACGTGCTGGCGGTGATGGTGCTGGCGGCGATCATTCCGTGGCAGCAGGCCGGGCTGGTGGAAAGCCCGTTTGTCCAGGTGTTCGACATGGTCGGCATTCCCTATGCGGCGGACCTGATGAACTTCGTGATCCTCACGGCGATCCTCTCGGTGGGCAACTCCGGGCTGTATGCCTCCACGCGCATCCTCTGGGCCATGTCCAAATCCGGCATGGCGCCCAAGGCCCTGTCGCCCCTGAGCAAACAGGGCGTACCACTGCGAGCCCTGGCCATCACTCTGTGCTTTGCCCTGGTCTCGCTGCTGACCAGTGTGGTCGCCGCCGATACCCTGTTCATGGTGCTGATGGCGGTGAGCGGCATGGCCGGCACCGTGACCTGGATCGTCATCGCCCTGGCCCAGTACCGCTTCCGCCGCCAATTCCTGCGCGAAGGCGGACAACTGCACCAGCTCAAATACCGCGCGCCCTGGTTCCCCCTGGTGCCGCTGCTGTGCATCGTCCTGTGCAGCTCGTTGTTCGTGTTCCTGGCCCTCGACGAAACTCAGCGCCCGTCCCTGTACTGGGGTTCCGGCTTCATCGCCCTGTGCTATGGCGCCTACTACCTGATGCAGCGCAAGCGCCAACTGCAACCCGCCGCAGCCCTGTAGGAGCCGGCTTGCCGGCGAAGAGGCCCTTAAGCCTTGCATCGCCTGGGCCGACGCCTTCGCTGGCAAGCCAGCTCCTACAGCAGTCAGATACACCGTGAAGTTCCCTGTAGGAGCCGGCTTGCTGGCGAAGAGGCCCTTAAGCCTTGCATCGCCTGGGCGGACGCCTTCGCTGGCAAGCCAGCTCCTACAGCAGTCAGATACACCCTGCAGTTCCCCGTAGGAGCCGGCTTGCCGGCGAAGAGGCCCTTAAGCCCTGCATCGCCTGGGCCGACGCCTTCGCTGGCAAGCCAGCTCCTACAGCAGTCAGACAGACCGTGCAGTTCCCTGTAGGAGCCGGCTTGCCGGCGAAGAGGCCCTTAAGCCTTGCATCGCCTGGGCCGACGCCTTCGCTGGCAAGCCAGCTCCTACAGCCGTCAGGTACACCCTGCAGTTCCGTGTAGGAGCCGGCTTGCCGGCGAAGAGGCCCTTAAGCCTTGCATCGCCTGGGCCGACGCCTTCGCTGGCAAGCCAGCTCCTACAGCAGTCAGATACACCGTGAAGTTCCCTGTAGAAGCCGGCTTGCCGGCGAAGAGGCCCTTAAGCCCTGCATCGCCTGGGCGGACGCCTTCGCTGGCAAGCCAGCTCCTACAGCAGTTAGATACACCGTGAAGTTCCCCGTAGGAGCCGGCTTGCCGGCGAAGAGGCCCTTAAGCCTTGCATCGCCTGGGCGGACGCCTTCGCTGGCAAGCCAGCTCCTACAGCAGTCAGATACACCGTGAAGTTCCCTGTAGGAGCCGGCTTGCCGGCGAAGGGGCCCGTAAGCCTTGCATCGCCTGGGCGGGCGCCTTCGCTGGCAAGCCAGTTCCGACAGGGCGCGCGTACCACACAGGAATCAGGCCGGCCGCCAGGCAATACACGAACAGAAGCAGGCTCCCTCGCCAAGGCTCACCGCCGTATGGCTTTGTCGAGGGTTGTTCGAAGTTGTAACAGCAACTTCGCCGCAATCCCCGTGGCGCTATTTTTTTCCAAACAAAAACAATGAGATAGGTTGGTTTTTCGGCTGCGCCCAGGTACTCAGGCAAGCAATTGCCGCCTTGTTGAACACTCGTTTAGTATGGCCCTCAAGTCACCCCCTCACGCCAACCAGAATAATTCGAGGACGCACATGACTCCTTCATCGTCGCTGCTCAGCCGGGTCGAAGCCGGCGTAGCCTGGATCACTCTCAATCGCCCGGAGCAGCGCAATGCTCTGGACATTCCCACCCTCAAGGAGCTGTACGCTCTGCTGGAACGCTGCAACAGCGATCCGGCGGTGCGGGTGCTGGTGCTGACCGGCACTGGCCGCAGTTTCTGCGCCGGGGCCGACCTGGCGGAATGGGCCGCGGCCGACGCCCGCGGGGCCCTGGAAAGCTACGGTTGGACCGAAACCGCCCACGCTCTGATGACCCGCCTGCACAGCCTGGAAAAACCCACCATCGCCGCCATCAACGGCACCGCGGTGGGCGCCGGCATGGACCTGACCCTGTGCTGCGACCTGCGGGTGGCGGCGCAGTCGGCGCGCTTCAAGGCCGGCTACACCAGCATGGCCTACTCGCCGGATGCCGGTGCCAGCTGGCACTTGCCGCGCTTGATCGGCAGCGAACAGGCCAAGCGCCTGCTGTTTCTCGATGAGTTGTGGGGCGCCGAACGGGCCCTGGCCGCCGGTTTGGTCGGCGAGGTGTGCGCCGATGAGCAGTTGATCGGCAATGTCAGCGAACTGGCTGCGCGCCTGGCCACGGGCCCGACCTTCGCCTTTGCCCAGACCAAGAAGCTGATACGCCAGGGCGCCGACCGCAGCCTGGCGCAGCAGCTGGCCGCGGAACTGGCCGCAGGCCTGCTGTGCGGGCGCAGCGCCGACGGGGCCGAAGCCCTGCGCGCCGCCACCGAAAAACGCCCGCCAAAATTCACCGGACTGTAGGAGCGGCCGGGCGGCGTTCCGCTTGCCGGCGAAAGGGCCCTTGGGCCATGCGCCCATTTTGTAGGAGCCGGCTTGCCGGCGAAGGCGCGCTCAAGAACAGCGCCTCATTCAAGGGCCTCTTCGCCAGCAAGCGGCCTCCTACGGGAAGGGGTTGTGGGCAGGGAGTCGTACCAGATCAGCCGTTTTTTGCACCGTCATTCACTCACAGGTAGCGCCATGAATTTCCAACTCAGCCAAGAACAAGAAATGCTGGTGGACGCGGTTCGCAGTTTCGTCAGCAAGGAGTTGCTGCCCCACGAGGAGGCGGTGGATCGTGCCGATGAGGTCAGTGCCGACCTCGCTGGGGAAATCCGCAGCAAGGCCATCGCCGCCGGCTTCTATGCCTTCAACATGCCCGAGGAGGTCGGTGGCGGTGGCCTCGACTACCTGTCCCAGGCGTTGATCGAACGTGAGCTGGCCAAGTGTTCCTGGGCCTTGCACGTGTTCGTTGCCCGGCCGTCGAAGATCCTCATGGCCTGCACCGGCTCGCAGATCGGCGACTACCTGTTGCCCTGCGTGCAGGGCAAGAAGACTGACTGCTTTGCCCTCACCGAACCCGGTGCCGGCTCCGATGCCAACGCGATCAAGACCCGCGCGGTGCGCAATGGCAGCGACTTCGTGCTCAACGGCAGCAAGCACTTCATCAGCCACGCCGGGCATGCGGACTTCGCCATCGTCTTTGCGGTCACCGGCACCTATGAGCACAACGGCCGCCAGCGTAACGAGGTGACCTCGTTCCTGGTGGACCGCAACACCCCGGGCCTGACCATTCGCCGCGGGCCCAAGTGTGTGAGCAACCGCGGCTACCACACCTTCGAGATGTTCTTTGACGACTGCCGGGTGCCGGCGTCCAAGGTGCTGGGGGAGGTGGGCAAGGGCTGGGAAGTGGCCAACGCCTGGCTCACCGCCGGGCGGGTGATGGTCGCGGCCAACTGCGTGGGCCAGGCGCAACGCGCCCTGGATGCATCCCTGCAATGGGCAGCGGACCGCAAGCAGTTCGGCCAGGCCATCGGCAGCTACCAGGGGGTGTCGTTCAAGTTGGCGGACATGGCCACGCAGATCCGCGCCGCCGAGCTGATGACCTTGCACACAGCGTGGAAGATGGACCAGGGCAGCATGACCGATGGCGAGGCCGGCATGGCCAAGCTGTTCGCCAGCGAGGTGTTGGGCAAGGTGGCCGACGAGGCGGTGCAGATCTACGGCGGCATGGGCCTGATGGATGAGGGGCCGGTGGAACGCATCTGGCGCAACGCGCGGATCGAGCGGATCTGGGAAGGCACTTCGGAGATCCAGCGGCACATCATTTCCCGTGAACTGCTGCGCCCGTTGATGCGCTGAGCCGCCTGGAGAACCTGTGTGATGTCCCAGAATCTTCGTGACAACCTCAAGCGTCTGCTCGCCCCCCGGCACCTGGCTTTTGTCGGTGGCCGCAGCATGGCCCGGGCCCTCAAGCGCTGTGCCGAGGGCGGTTTTGCGGGGCCGATGTGGCTGGTCAACCCGCAGTACCCGGAGCTCGATGGCGTACCGTGCGTGGCCAGTATCGAGCAGTTGCCCTGCGCCCCGGATGCAGTGTTCGTCGCCACCAATCGCGAGCTGACACTGACCTGTGTTGCCGAGTTGGCGGCCAAGGGGGCGGGCGGGGCGATCTGCTACGCCTCGGGTTTCGCCGAGACCGGCGCCGAGGGCCAGGCCCTGCAACAACAGCTGCTCAAGGCCGCGGGTGACATGGCCTTGCTGGGTCCCAACTGCTACGGCCTGCTGGACTATCTGCACGGCGCCGCGCTGTGGCCGGTGGCCCATGGCGGGCAGTCGGTGGCGCGCGGCGTGGCGGTGCTGACCCAGAGCGGCAACTTTGCCTACAACCTGTCCATGAGCGATCGATCGCTGCCGGTGGCCTACATGGCTTCGGTGGGCAATCAGGCGCAGTTGGGCATCGCCGAACTGATGGACGTGCTGCTGGATGAGCCACGAGTGACGGCGATCGGCCTGCACCTGGAGGGCCTGAAGAACGTGCCGGGGTTTGCCCGGGCGGCGCACAAGGCCCTGGAAAAGGGCATTCCGATCATCGCTCTGAAAACCGGGGTGTCGCAGATCGGCGCCGAGCTGGCCTTGAGTCACACCAGTTCGCTGTCCGGTTCCGATGCCTTGTACGACGCGCTGTTCCAGCGCCTGGGAGTGATCCGGGTGAGTGGCCCGGTAAGTTTCGTCGAGACCTTGAAAGCCGCTTCATGCGGGCAGTTGCCAAGCGGCCCGCGACTGATCGCCCTGGCCTGTTCCGGTGGCGATGCCGGGTTGATCGCCGACTACGCCGAAGGCAACCGCCTGAGCCTGCCCAAGCTCGACGGCGGACAATGTGCCGAGTTGGCCGAGGTGTTGCCGGGGTACGCCAACCTGGTCAACCCGCTGGATTTCACCACTGCCATCTGGGGTGATGCCCAGGCCCTGCAACGCATGCTCGACACGGCCCTGCGCAGCGATGCCGATGCAGCGATGCTGGTGCTGGATTACCCGGCGCCATTTACCGGCGAGCGCAAGGAGTGCGACCTGTTGCTGGAGCTGTTCTGCGCAGCGCTGCAACGGCACGGCAAGCGCGGTTTTGTCACTTCGGCGTTTCCCGAGCTGCTGCCCGCCAGCGCCCGTGAACGCCTGCACGCCCACGGGATTCCGGCGTTGCAAGGGGTCGAGGACGGGCTGGCGGCCTGGGGCCGGATCTGCGCGTATCAGGCGCAGCGTCAAACGCTGCTGGCCCTGGGCGAGTCGGCCCTGGTGCCGCTGTGTCCACGGCCGCTGGAGGCGGGGCAATGGCTCGACGAGTGGCAGTCCAAGCAGGCCTTGCGCGGCTTCGGCCTGAACACCCCGGACGGGGTGTTGAGCACGCCCGCAGAGGCTTTGAGCGCGGCGGCCAGCGTGGGCTACCCGTTGGTGCTCAAGGCGGTCAGTGCACAACTGCCGCACAAGACCGAGGCCGGGGCCGTGGCCCTGAATCTCCAGGACCCGCCAGCCTTGAGCGCGGCCCTGCGCCTGATGCGGGCGCGGATCGCCGAGCACGCCCCCACGCTGGCTTTCGAGCAGGTGCTGCTGGAACCCATGGCGGCAGCGCCGCTGGCGGAGCTGATTGTCGGTATCAAGCGCGAAAACGATTTCGGCCTGGCGCTGGTGATCGGTGCGGGCGGGGTGCTGGTGGAGTTGCTCAAGGACAGTCGCAGCCTGCTATTGCCAACCACCGAGGGGGCAATTCGCCAGGCGTTGCTCAGCCTGCGCAGCGCCCCCTTGCTGCAAGGTTTTCGCGGGCGTCCGTCGGCGGATATACAAGCCCTGGTGGCGGCCATCGGCGCGGTAGCGGATTACGCCTGCGAAAATGTCGGGCAACTGCTGGAACTGGATGTGAACCCATTGTTGGTCGGTGCCAGCGGCACCGTCGCGGTCGATGCGTTGATTCGCCTCGGCCGGGCTGAAGGAGAACGACATGCATGATCAAACCTTGACCGGTGGCCAGGCCCTGGTGCGCCTGCTGGCCGGCTACGGCGTCGACACCGTATTCGGCATTCCCGGGGTGCACACCTTGGAGCTGTACCGCGGTCTGCCCGGCAGCGGCATCCGCCATGTGTTGACCCGGCATGAACAGGGCGCCGGGTTCATGGCCGACGGTTATGCCCGGGTCAGCGGCAAGCCCGGGGTGTGCTTCGTCATCAGCGGCCCGGGAGTGACCAATGTCGCCACGCCCATCGGCCAGGCCTATGCCGACTCGATCCCGCTGCTGGTGATTTCCAGCGTCAACCACAGCGCCAGCCTGGGCAAGGGGTGGGGCTCGCTGCACGAGACCCAGGACCAGCGCGCGATCACCGCGCCAATCACTGCGTTCTCGGCCCTGGCCCTGAGCCCGGAGGACCTGCCCGAGCTGGTCGCCCGGGCCTTTGCGGTGTTCGACAGCGAGCGCCCGCGGCCGGTGCATATCTCGGTGCCGCTGGATGTCCTGGCGGCGCCAGTGGCCTGGGACTGGACGACGCAGGTGCTGCGGCGCCCAGCCCGTGGTCCGGCGGCGGCGACGGATATCCAGCAGGCGGTGAGCAAGCTGCAGGCAGCCAAACGACCGATGATCATCGCCGGCGGTGGCGCCTTGCACGCAGCGCAGCAGTTGCGGGCCCTGAGCACCCGCCTGGGTGCGGTGTTCTTCAGCAGCGTCGCCGGCAAGGGCCTGCTGCCGGATGAAGTCCCCTTGAATGCCGGGGCAACCCTGTGTGTAGAGCCCGGCTGGCAACTGATCAGCCAGGCCGATGTGGTGCTGGCGGTGGGCACCGAGATGGCCGACACCGACTATTGGCGCGAGCGCCTGCCGCTCAACGGCGAGCTGCTGCGCCTGGACATCGACCCGCGCAAGTTCAATGACTTCTACCCTTGCGCGGTGGCCTTGCAGGGCGACGCCCGAGCGACCCTTGATGCCTTGCTGCAAGCCTTGCCGTCTCAACCGAGGGAGGCCGCGGCGGCGATTCATGCGGTAGCCGAACTGCGCAGGACGGTGCAGGGTGGGCAGGGGCCCTTGCAGCAGATCCATCAGCAGATCCTGCAGCGGGTGGCGGCGGAGTTGCCGGAACACGGCTTCATCAGCAGCGATATGACCCAGCTGGCTTACAGCGGCAATTACCTGTACCCGAGCGGTGCGCCCCGCAGCTGGCTGCACCCCACCGGCTACGGCACCCTCGGCTACGGACTGCCGGCGGCCATCGGTGCCAAGCTCGGCGCGCCCCAGCGTCCCGGGCTGGTGCTGGTGGGCGATGGCGGCTTTCTCTACACGGTGCAGGAGCTGGCCACGGCGGTGGAGGAGCTGGACAGCCCGCTGGTGGTCCTGCTGTGGAACAACGATGCCCTGGGGCAGATTCGCGACGACATGCTCGAGCTGAATATCGAGCCTATCGGCGTGCTGCCGCGCAACCCGGATTTTATCGCCCTGGCCCAGGCCTTCGGCTGCCCGGTCAGCCAGCCATCCAGCCTGGATGAGTTGCAACAGGCGCTGCGCAGCGGTTTTGCCCGTAACGGCGTGAGCCTGATCGAACTCAAGCACGCATGCGCGCGCTGATGCGTTTCAACCTTTTGCCAGGAGTCTCACCATGCGCTTTTCTCAGCTGACCCAACGTATTGCCGGTGATGGCGCCGCTGCCTGGGACATTCATTACCGCGCCCTGGCCAAGCGTGAACGGGGTGAAGAGGTCTGGTTGCTGTCGGTGGGCGATCCGGATTTCGACACCCCGCAGCCGGTGGTCCAGGCCGCCATCGACAGCCTGCGGGCCGGCCACACCCACTATGCCGACGTGCGCGGCAAACGGGCCTTGCGCGAGGCCATCGCCCGGCGTCATCAACAGCGCAGCGGCCAAGTCGTGAGTGGCGAGCAGGTGGTGGTGCTGGCCGGGGCCCAGTGCGCCTTGTACAGCGTTGCCCAGTGCCTGTTGGACCCGGGTGACGAGGTGATCGTGGCCGAGCCGATGTACGTCACCTATGAAGCGGTGTTCGGTGCTTGCAATGCCCAGGTGGTGCCGCTGCCGGTGCGCGCCGAAGATGGCTTTCGGGTGCAGCCCGAAGCGGTGGCCGCGCGTATCACCGGCAAGACCCGGGCGCTGGTGCTCAACAGTCCGCACAATCCCACCGGCGCGAGCATCCCCCGGGCCACGTGGGAGGCCCTGGCGGCGCTGTGCATCGAGCATGACCTGTGGCTGATCTGCGATGAGGTCTACAGCGAGCTGCTCTACGAGGGTGAACATGTCAGCCCGGCCAGCTTGCCGGGCATGGCCGAGCGCACCGCAACCCTGAATAGCCTGTCCAAGTCCCACGCCATGACCGGCTGGCGCCTGGGCTGGGTGGTGGCGCCAATGGCCCTGGCAGCGCACCTGGAAAACCTGGCGTTGTGCATGCTCTACGGTTCGCCGGAATTCATTCAGGACGCCGCCATCGTCGCCCTGGAGCAACCGTTGCCACAGCTGCGGGAAATGGCCGCTGCCTACCGCCAGCGCCGGGATCTGGTGTGCGACTGCCTGGCCGATTGTCCGGGGGCGAAGCCGTTGAAACCCGATGGCGGGATGTTCGTGATGGTGGATATTCGTGCCACCGGGCTCAGTGCCCAGGCCTTCGCTGAACACCTGCTGGAGCACCATGGGGTTTCGGTGTTGGCCGGAGAGGCCTTTGGCCCCAGTGCCGCCGGGCATATCCGCCTGGGCCTGGTGCTGGAACCCCTGGCACTGCGCGAAGCCTGCCAGCGAATTGCCCGCTGTGCCGGTGACTTGCTGGGGTAGTCGTCACCGCGCAAGCCTGGGCGGACGCCAGCTTGCGCCGCTCCAGCGACACTGGCGGTCCGTGGAGCTGTTGCCGCCTGTGGCAGCAGTGACAGAGGAAGGTGCCTATCGCTCCTGGGCACTTTCCAGGGGCGGGTCGAAGGCTACGAACAACTGGTCGGCGGTGATGCTGGCCAGGTCCAGGCGCATGTTGCTCTCCAGCAGGCTGAAGAGGCGGGTGAAGACCTCGAACACCTTGCAGTGGTCTTCCATGCCGGAAAACGGGTTGTCGATTTTCTCGGCGATCAGCGAGCTTTCCTGTACCGCGTCATAGACATCCCGCAGGGTGATCTGCGAGGCCGGGCGGGCCAGGGTCAGGCCGCCCTTGGGGCCGCGCCAAGAGGTCAGGATGTTGGCCTTGACCATCTGCGACACCAGGTTGCGTACCCGGGTCGGGTGAGTCTTGACCCACTTGGCGATGGTCTCGGTGCGCAGTTTCTGCGGCGCATTGGCGGCGACGAAGGAGAGGATGTAGGACGCGGTGATCAGGCGGGTCGACTGGCTCATGAGTGTCTGTAAGTCCCTTTGAAAAGTGGAGTATGACAGCCCTGGATCTGCCTGTTCAGGGGCTGCAATTTTTCGGTTGTACGAGGCTTAATGTATTTGTTACGGTGACAATTGCAAATAAAAACAACTGCACCCAGCCGCAACATTTTCTCTGCTTTTCATCAGGGGCAATGCCATGAGCGATAACAACAACAAGATTCCTCAAGCGATGCACGATGTCTTACTCCCGCGTCGGGACTTCCTCAAATACAGTGCAACCGCGGCAGCGGTGGCAGGGGCCTTCAGCCTGGGCTTGCCACTGGGCGCCCTGGCCGCCGAGCCCATCCCCAAGGCCGGTGGCGTGCTGCGCATGGGCTTGGCGGGAGGCAGCACCACCGATTCCCTGGACCCCGGTTCCTGGAGCGACACCTTCACCTTTGTCGGCTTCTCGGCGGTGTACAACACCCTGAGCGAGATCGCCGTGGACGGTACGGCGATTCCCGAGCTGGCGGAGCACTGGGAGTCGAGTCCCGATGCACGGATCTGGACCTTCAAGCTGCGCCCCGGGGTGACCTTCCATAACGGCAAGTCGCTGACCGCCGAGGATGTGGTGGTCTCGATCCAGCACCACCTTGGCGAGCAGTCGACCTCAGCCGCCAAGACCGTGCTCGGCGACGTTGCCAAGGTGCGCGCCGAGGGCAGCGACAGCGTGGTGTTCGAACTGCATTCGGGCAACGCCGATTTCGCCTATGTAGTGGCCGACTATCACCTGGTGATCATGCCTGCCAAGGATGGCCTCGCCGACTGGAGCTCCGGTGTCGGCACCGGTGGTTACCGCCTGACCTCATTCGACCCCGGGGTGCGCATGCAACTGGAGCGCAGTGCGGACTACTGGAAAGCCGGACGTGCGCATTTTGCCTCGGCCGAGCTGCTGGCCATCAGTGACGGCACAGCCCGGATCAACGCCCTGGTCACCGGGCAGGTGGACGTGATCAACAAGGTCGACCTGAAGACCGTGGGCCTGCTCAAGCGCAACCCGAACCTGGTGATCGAGGAAACCAAGGGCGCCCAGCACTACACCTTTGCGATGCTCTGCGACAGCCAGCCGTTCCAGAACAACGACATTCGCCTGGCGCTGAAGTACGCCATCGACCGCAATGCGCTGCTGGCCTCGGTGCTGCATGGCTACGGCCTGGTGGGCAATGACCACCCGATCCAGCCCGGCAGTCGCTTTATCAATAGCGCTCTGGAGCAACGCAGCTACGATCCGGACAAGGCGCGTTTCCACCTGCGCCAGGCCGGGGTCGAATCGCTCAAGGTGCGCCTGCAGGCGTCGGACGCGGCCTACAGTGGCGCGGTGGACGCTTCGGTGCTGTTCAAGGAACAGGCGCGCCAGGCCGGGATCGACATCGACGTGGTGCGCGAGCCGGCCGACGGCTTCTTCTCCAACGTGTGGATGAAACAACCCTTCACCACCTCCTTCTGGTACAGCAGCCTGACCGCCGACCGCATGTTCAGCATCGGCTACGCCAAGGGCGCGGCGTGGAATGAAACCCACTGGGACAACCCACGCTTCAACCAGCTGCTCAATGCGGCCCGGGGCGAGATGAACGATCCGCTGCGGCGCGAGATGTACAACGAAATGCAGGGCCTGTGTCGCGATGACGGTGGCGCCATCGTGCCGCTGTTTGCCAGCTCGGTGGCGGCCCGTTCGAAGCGGGTGACCCATGGCGGCGTCACCGCGCCCTACGGCGAACTCGACGGCTTGCGCTTGATCGAGCGCTGGTGGCAGGCCTGAGGGCCGGGCTGACCGGGTTCGCGGTGGCGGGGCTGCCCGCCACACCATCTGCATTGAAGGAGTGAGTCGGTGAAGAGTCTGCGCAATCTGCTGCTGCAGCGGTTGGCCCTGGGCCTGTTTTCGCTGTTTGCGGTATCCGTGATCATTTTTCTCGCGGTCAGTCTGCTGCCCGGGGACATCGCCCAAGCCATGCTTGGCCAGTCGGCGACCCCGCAAACCGTGGCCGCCTTTCGCACGCAACTGGGGCTGGACCAGGCGCCGCTGGTGCGCTTCGGCCACTGGCTCTGGCAACTGCTGCACGGTGACCTGGGGCTGTCCCTGGCCAACCAGCGGCCCATCGCCGAACTGGTGGCGGCGCGCCTGGGCAACACCTTCAGCCTGGCGGCGCTGGCGGCCCTGGTCTCGGTGCCCATTGCCTTGGGGCTGGGCATGCTGGCGGCGCTGTACCGCAACAGCCGTTTCGATCGGCTGTTGAATACCGCAGCCCTGAGCGCGGTATCGTTTCCGGAGTTCTTTGTCGCCTACATCCTGATCCTGGTGTTCTCGGTCAAGCTCGGCTGGCTGCCGAGCCTGTCCAACCTGCCGCCGGAGGCGTCCCTGGGCACGGTGCTGGAGCGCTCGGTGCTGCCGGTGGCAACCCTGAGCCTGGTGGTGATTGCGCAGATGATGCGCATGACCCGCGCCGCGCTGATCAACCTGCTGGCCAGCCCCTACATCGAGATGGCCCGGCTCAAGGGCCTGCGTCCGTCGCGGATCATCCTGCGCCATGCCTTGCCCAATGCCCTGGCGCCCATCGTCAACGTGGTGGCGCTGAACCTGGCTTACCTGGTGGTGGGCGTGGTGGTGGTCGAAGTGGTGTTCGTCTACCCCGGGCTCGGCCAACTGCTGGTGGACTCGGTGGCCAAGCGCGACATCCCGGTGGTCCAGGCCTGCAGCCTGATCTTTGCCGCCACTTACATCCTGCTCAACACCAGTGCCGATGTGCTGTCGATTGCCAGCAACCCGCGCCTGATGCATCCCAAGGGGTAGTCCATGAGTCTGTTCAAGTCCTTGCTGCGGGCGCCATTGAGTGCGCGCTTCGGCCTGTTGGTGATCCTGCTGTACATCCTGGTCGCGCTGTTCGCACCGGTGCTGGCGCCTTACGGTGAAACCCAGGTGGTGGGCGAGGGTTTTGCGCCCTGGAGCAGCCAGTTCCTGCTGGGCACCGACAACCTCGGGCGCGACCTGTTCAGCCGCCTGGTCTATGGTGCCCGCAACACCTTGGGCATCGCGTTCCTGACCACGCTGCTGGCCTTTGTACTGGGCGGCCTCGGTGGCCTGGTTGCGGCGTTGCGCGGTGGCTGGATCGACCAGGGCCTGTCGCGGTTGGTGGACATCCTGATGGCTATCCCGCAGCTGATTTTCGCCCTGTTGATTCTCAGTGTGGTGGGCACCAACGCCACCTCCCTGGTGCTGGTGATTGCGCTGCTGGATGCCACCCGGGTATTTCGCCTGGCCCGGGCGGTGGCGATGAACATCGTGGTCCTGGACTTTGTCGAGGCCGCGCGCCTGCGTGGGGAAGGGCTGTGGTGGCTGGTGACGCGCGAGGTGCTGCCCAATGCCGCGGCGCCGCTGATCGCCGAGTTCGGCCTGCGCTTCTGTTTTGTCTTTCTGTTCATCAGTGCCTTGTCGTTCCTCGGCCTGGGCATCCAGCCGCCCACCGCCGACTGGGGCAGCATGGTGCGCGACAACGCGGTGCTGATCACGTTCGGCGACTTTAGTCCGTTGCTGCCGGCCCTGGCAGTGGCGCTGATCACCGTCAGTGTGAATTTCGTCGTCGACTGGGTACTGCATCAGTCCAGCGGACTCAAGGAGTGCTGAACATGCTCGAGACTCAGGCAACACCATTGCTGGAGATCCGCGACCTGCGCATCGAAGGCCATTACCAGGACGCCTGGCATCCACTGATCAAGGGCCTCGACCTGAGCTTGCAGCGCGGCGAAGTGCTTGGGCTGATCGGCGAGTCGGGGGCCGGCAAGTCGACCCTGGGCCTGGCTGCCATGGGGTATGTGCGCGATGGCTGTCGCTTCAGCGGTGGCTCGGTGCGCTTTGATGGCATCGAACTGCTGCAGGCCACGCCGGAGGCCTTGCGCCGGCTGCGGGGCTTGCGCATCGCCTATGTCGCACAAAGCGCGGCGGCGTCGTTCAACCCGGCTCATCGGTTGATCGACCAGCATGTGGAAAGCGCGGTGATCAACGGTGGTATCAGCCGGGCCCAGGCCGAAGCCGAGGCGGTGGAACTGTACCGGGTGCTGCGCCTGCCGGACCCGGAGCAGATCGGCCAGCGTTATCCGCACCAGGTGTCCGGTGGGCAGTTGCAACGGGTGATGACCGCCATGGCCATGGCCTGCCATCCGGACCTGATCATCTTCGATGAGCCCACCACCGCCCTCGACGTCACCACCCAGATCGAAGTGCTGGCGGCGATCCGCGACGCGGTCAAGATCTATGGCAGCGCCGCGCTGTACATCAGCCATGACCTGGCAGTGGTGGCCCAGATGGCCGATCGGATCATGGTCCTGCGCCACGGCCAGTTGGTGGAGCAGGCGCCGACCCGGCGCATGCTCAGCGACCCGCAGCAGGCCTACACCCAGTCGTTGTGGGCGGTGCGCAGCTTCCGCACCGAAGCCAAGCCGGAACCGGCCCGGGCACGCCCGCTGCTGGAGTTGCGCAACGTCTGCGCGGCCTATGGGCGGCAACCGGTGCTGGAGGACGTTTCACTGAGCCTGCATGCTGGCCAGACCTTGGCCGTGATCGGCGAATCCGGCAGTGGCAAAAGCACCACCGCGCGGGTCATCAGCGGCTTGTTGCCGCCCGGTTCCGGGCAGTTGCTGTACGACGGTCAGGCCTTGCCCCTGGACTACCGGCAGCGCAGCAAGGAGCAATTGCGGCGGATCCAGATGATCTACCAGATCCCCGACACCGCGCTCAATCCGCGCCAGCGCATCGTCGATATCCTCGGTCGGCCGCTGAGCTTCTACCTCGGGCTCAAGGGCGCGGCGCTGCGCGCCAGGGTCGGCGAATTGCTGGAGATGATGGAACTGGACCCGGCGACGTACATGGAGCGTCAGCCCCGCGAGCTGTCCGGTGGGCAGAAGCAGCGCATCTGCATCGCCCGGGCCCTGGCTGCTGAGCCGCAACTGATCATCTGCGATGAGGTGACGTCAGCTCTCGACCAACTGGTGGCCGAGGGCGTGCTCAAGCTCCTGGACCGTATCCAGCGGCAACTGGGGGTGGCTTATCTGTTCATCACCCACGACGTGGCTACCGTACGCGCCATTGCCGATCAGGTGCTGGTGATGCAGCGCGGTCGCGTGGTCGACCAGGGCAGCCGCAGCCGGATCTTCACCCCGCCTTACCAGGACTACACCGGATTACTGTTTTCGTCCGAGCCGCAAATGGACCCCGACTGGCTCGACCAGTTGCTGGCCCGTCGCGGCGCACCTTGCCCCTTGCAATCTGTTTGAGGAATGTTCATGAACGTGTTGATCGTCCACGCCCACCCCGAGCCGCAATCCTTCACTGCCGCCTTGCGCGACCAGGCCGTTACCACCCTCGAAGCCCAGGGGCATCAGGTACAGGTCAGTGACTTGTACGCGATGAACTGGAACCCGGTGGCCAGCGCCGAGGACTTTGCTGCCCGGGATAACCCTGACTACCTGGTGTATGCCCTGGAGCAACGCCTGGGGGTGAAGAACGGCAGCATCGCCGCGGACATCCAGGGCGAGCTGGACAAGCTGTTGTGGGCCGACCTGCTGATCCTGAATTTCCCGGTGTTCTGGTTCTCGGTGCCCGCCATGCTCAAGGGCTGGATCGACCGGGTGCTGGTGTCCGGGGTGTGTTACGGCGGCAAGCGCTTCTATGACCAGGGCGGCCTGGCGGGTAAAAAGGCCCTGGTGACCCTGACCCTCGGCGGGCGTGAACACATGTTCGGTGAAGGGGCGATTCATGGGCCGCTGGAGGACCTGCTGCGGCCGTTGCTGCGGGGGACGCTGGCGTATGTCGGGTGTGAGGTGCTGGAGCCGTTCGTGGCCTGGCATGTGCCCTATATCAGCCAGGAGGCCCGGGAGGAATTCTTGCGCAGTTATCAGCGGCGCCTGCAGCACCTGGCGGATGATCAACCGCTGGTGTTCCCGCGCCTGGAACAGTTCGATGAGGCGTTGTATCCACGGCCTGCTTGAGCTGCACGGATGAGTCTGGCGGGTCTTGGAAGTGCTTTCATCAGCAAGCCCCACGCTGATGTCTATAGGAGCTGGCTTGCCGGCGAAAGGCGCCTCAAGCCTGGTACTGCGCTCGCCGGTGCCTGCGTCGGCAAGCCAGCTCCTACAAAAAATCAGCTGGGGGTAGCGCCTTAGAATCTCAAGGTGACGCCGGTGGTCAGCCAGCGATCACGTGCCTCGGTCAGATGCTGGCCGACAATCAGGTCCAGGTCCAGGTGCTGGCCTACGTGAAGACGGGGGCCGGCCTGCCAGGCCTGTTCGCCACCCCGCTGGCCGTAGCGTTCGGCAATCAGGGTCAGGCTCTGTGCCAGGTCATATTCGACGCCCGTGCCCCAGGTCCAGCGGTGGTTCTGTTCACCGTCGTCGTAGGCATGGGCCCAGCCGGCATTGACGTTCAGCCGCAGGCTCTGGCTGGGACTGAAGGTCAGGGGCAGGCTCAGGTCGCCGCCGTCAAAACTGTGGTTGCGGTTCAGCGCCCAGTGCGCGGAGCCGGCCAGGGCCAGTTGCAGGCCGAGGTCTTCGCGGTCCAGCAAGGCGAGTTTGATCTGCGGGCTGAGTTGCGTTTCGCCCTGGCCATCGGCCTGCTGGCGCTGTACGGCGGCCCCCAGCTGGACCCAGGGCAACTGGCTGAAGGTACAGGCCGGAGCAATCACGCTGTTGTGATTCGAACGCTGGTGCCGGGTGCTCTGGTACCAGACATCGACATTGCATTCTCCAGGGGCATTGATCGCACCGTCATCCACCACGTAGGCGCCGCCGGCGGCCTGGGCCTTGGAGCACAGCGCCAGGGTCGCGGTAGCACCGGCGGTGAGGGCGAGGAACAGCAGGTTGCGTTTGAGCATGCGGCTTTTCGCAGCAGGCAGGGAGTGGCCCCAGGAGGTGGAACGTGAGGAGCGATGTGGCGTGTGCTTGGACATGGCGGATCTCGTTCTGTGTGGGGCGCCGGCTCGGTGGGTTATGGGCCGGCGCGGGTGGGTGCTGCATGGGGGTGGGTCTACTGCTCGTCCACCGACAGGGTCTGGACACCACGGTCACGGGCCTGGGCCAGCAACTCTTCGGTGTCCTCTCCGCCGGGCAGGGCGAGGACGATGTCCGGGCGGCTGTCAGCCAGCATGAAGCTGTTGCGCAGGCGCTCGGCGTGTTTGCCGTGCAGTTGCCAGTTGGGCGGGTAACGGACGATGTCGGCCCCGGTTTCCCGGGCCCAGTCCTCGATGTGCGCACCGAGGAACTGGCTGCCGCCATGAATCACCACCCGGACTTCGTGCAGGCGCTGGAAGGCCTCCAGGACCTGGCGGCACAGGCGGCTGTCGGCGTAGTAGCGGCCGGCACAGATCAGGACGCGCATCGGCTGTTCTCCTTGGACTCGGCAACCCCAGGCTCGCCGGGCAGCGCTTCGGGCAACGGCTCATGGAGGTCGGTGTGCTCGATGTCGCGCTCACCGGCGCGCTCCAGGGCCGGGTAGGCCAGTGCGGCGATGTGGTGGTGCACCCGTCGGTAGTCCCGCAGCAGACGCTGGAAGATGTCGCCGGATTCGGCCCAGGCGCTGCGGTCTTCGCGCAGTTTGCGAAAGTGCTCGCGACCGGCCGCGGCTTCCAGGCGCCGGACGGTTTCCTTGCGTGCCAGCAACTGGTGCGCGGTGGGTAGGTCCTCGCGCAGGAACACGGTGATGGCCAGGCTCAGGCTGTCCAGCAGTTCCTGGTGCAGCGGGTACAGGGTGCCCAGCTCGAACTCGGAGAACGGTTCGCCACGACGCAGGCGGCGTACCGCCAGTTGCGCGAGGCTGGTGGAGAGGATGTCGCCGGCGTGTTCCAGGTTGATCACCAGCAGCAGGATCTCCTGGGAGCGGTCGGCGTCCTGGTCGCTGATGCCTTCCTTGCCGATGTCCGCCAGGTAGGCGCGGATCGCCGCGCTGAGCAGATCCAGGGACTGATCGATCTGCCGCAGCTGATCGGCATTGTCCAGGCTGGAGGTACGAAACAGCTGCAGTACCCGGTCGAGCATGCCCGAGAGCATGTCGGCCATGCGCAGGGCTTCCCGGGCAGCATTCGACAGGCCGATATTGGCCACTTCGAGCCCGGCTTCATCCAGGTACAGCGGCATGCCCGGATCGGTCACCGGAGCAGGCGCCGGCAGCAGCCGGGTCAGCAGTTTGCCCAATGGCTCGGTGAAACCGATGAACAGCAGGGCCAGCACCAGGCTGAAGGTGCTGTGCAGGTACACCACCAGCAATGCAGGCGGCAGCTGTTCGACGGCCGGCAACTGCGCCAGGGTGCCGATCCAGGGCAGTAGCACAACCACCCCCAGCAGGCGCACCAGCAGGTTGCCCAAGGGCAGGCGCCGGGCGACGTTGCCGCTGGCACTGAGCAGTGACGGCAAGGTGCCGCCGAGGTTGACGCCCAGCACCAGAGCCATGCTGGTGGCCGGCGACAGCAGGCCGGTGCCGGCCAGTGACGCGATCAGCAGCACCACCGCGACACTGGAGTGGCACATCCAGGTCAGAAGTACCGCCACCAGCATCGCCAGCAGCAGGTCGCCGTCGAGGCTGCTCATCACTAGCTGGAACACTGGGGTGCTTTCCACCGCCCCCAGGGTTGCGCCGAGCATTCCCAGGGCCAGCAGCATCAGCCCCAGGCCGATCAGCGCGCAGCCGATGCTTTCAAAGCGCGAGTCGCCCTGCAGGCGAAAGCTCAGGAAGCCCGCCAGCAGTACCACCGGGGTCACCAGTGACAGGTCGAGACTGAGCAGTTGGACCACCAGGGTCGAGCCGATGTTGGCGCCGAGCATGACCGCCAGGGCCGGGGCCAGGCCCAGGGTGCCGGCGGCAGTAAAGGAGCTGGCCATCAGGCTCACGGCGGTACTGCTTTGCAGCACGCCGGTAATGCCGACGCCACACAGCAGCGCCAGCCAGCGGTTGTTCAGGTGTTGGCCGAGCCAGTGCCGCAGCGGGCTGCCGAAGCCCCGCAGGAGTGATCCGGAGATCATCTGCGAGCCCCACAGCAAGAGCGCGATGGCGCCGGCGAGGTTGATCAGAAGAGTGGTGCCCGACATGAGTATTCTCCCGGGACTGTTACCGGTTCAGGCAATCGCCAGCCGCAGAGACGTGCGGGTGATGACGGCGCTGAATTCCAGCAGGAAACGAACTTCAACTGCGCTTAGCAGGCCTCGCACATAAAGCCGGATGCTCATGCGGGTGAGCAGGCGGGCGCAGGTGCTGAGGCCGATGACCAGTACTGCGCGCAGGGCGCGCTGCAACGACGAAAAAGGCTTGAAGTACATGGCGATGCTCCTTGCAGGCGAACAGCGTCGCCGTCGGCGAGGCACGGGTCGCGCCGACGGTGGCATCGTGTATCGAGTGTCTGGCGCAGCCGCTCGGGGCGGATGCGCCAGGGCTCAGGCCCTTAGAACCACTGCTTGAAGCGGCGGATGTACAGGGTCTTCATGGTCTGGGCGACCACGCAGTAGGCGAGCAGGGTGCCTACCAGCCATGGGAAGTATTCCCACGGCAGCGGCACCAGGCCGACCATGCTGCCCAGAGGCGAGAAGGGCACGTAGATCCCCAGCGCCATCACCAGCCCGGTCGCCAGCATCACCGGCAAGGCTGCGGTGCTCTGGATGAACGGGATCTTGCGGGTCCGCAGCATGTGCACCACCAGGGTCTGCGAGAGCAGGCCTTCGATGAACCAGCCGGACTGGAACAGGGCCGCCATTTCCACGCTGTTGGCGGCGAACACGTACCACATCAGGGCGAAGGTGGTGATGTCGAAGATCGACGAGGTCGGCCCGATCCACAGCATGAAGCGCCCGATGTTCTTGGCGTCCCACTTGCGTGGCTTGGCCAGGTATTCCTTGTCCATCTTGTCCCACGGCAGCGCCAGCTGGGAGAAGTCGTACATCAGGTTCTGCAGCAGCAAGTGGATCGCCAGCATCGGCAGGAAGGGAATGAAGGCACTGGCCACCAGCACCGAGAACACGTTGCCGAAGTTGGAACTGGCGGTCATGTTCAGGTACTTCATGATGTTGCCGAAGGTCTCGCGGCCTTTGATCACGCCTTCTTCCAGCACCATCAGGCTCTTTTCCAAGAGGATGATGTCCGCCGACTCCTTGGCGATGTCGGTGCCGCTGTCCACCGAGATGCCAACGTCGGCATCGCGCAGGGCGGGGGCGTCGTTGATCCCGTCGCCGAGGAAACCGACGGTGTGGCCGTTAGCCTGCAAGGCCTTGAGCACCCGGGATTTCTGCAGCGGGGTGAGCTTGGCGAACACGGTGCGTTCTTCCACCAGGCGCCCGAGCACCTGGTCATCCATGTGCTCGATGTCCCGGCCGAGCAGTGGCTCGCCAGCTTCCAGGCCGACTTCGCGGCAGATCTTCGCGGTGACGATAGGGTTGTCGCCGGTCAGCACTTTTACCGTCACGCCGTTGTCGCGCAGGGCGGCAATGGCTGGGCCAGCGGTTTCCTTGGGTGGATCGAGGAAGGTCAGCAAGCCTTCGATGACCAGCTCACGCTCGTCACGGGCACCGTACTGGCTCTGGATCTGGTCCCGGGCGATATCGCGGGTGCCCACCAGCAGCACGCGGAAGCCGTCGCGGTTGTAGTCTTCGGCGAGTTGCAGCAAGGCTGCGCGGCGCTCGGCGTTAAGCTCGACGGCGACCCCGTCGTGGCGAACCCAGGTGGCGGTTTCCAGCATCTCTTCCACCGCGCCCTTGCACACCAGCAGGTGATGGCCGCGGGCATCGGCGAGGATCACCGACAGGCGTCGACGAACGAAGTCGAACGGCAGTTCATCGACCTTGCGCCAGGCGGCGGGCGGGGTGAAGTGCTGGTTTTCCTCGGCGAAGCTGACCACCGCACGGTCCATCAGGTTCTTCATGCCGCTCTGGTGGTAGCTGTTGAGCCAGGCCAGTTGCAGCACTTCATCGCAGCGGCTGCCGCTGATGTCGACGTGGTGTTCGAGGATGATCCGGTCCTGGGTCAGGGTGCCGGTCTTGTCGGTGCAGAGCACGTCCATGGCGCCGAAGTTCTGGATCGCGTTGAGGCGCTTGACCACCACTTTGCGCTTGGCCATGGCCGCGGCGCCCTTGGCCAGGTTGGCGCTGACGATCATCGGCAGCATTTCAGGGGTCAGGCCGACGGCCACCGCCAGGGCGAACATGAAGGCCTCGGCCCAGTCGCCCTTGGTGAAACCGTTGATCAGCAGGACGATGGGCACCATCACCAGCATGAAGCGGATCAGCAGCCAGCTGACGCTGTTGACCCCGCGGTCGAAGGCGGTCTGCGTACGGGAGCCGACGATGGAGCGGGCCAGGGAGCCGAAGTAGGTGCGCCCGCCTGTGGCCACCACTACGGCCGTGGCGGTGCCGCTGACCACGTTGGTGCCCATGAAGCAGATGTTCGGCAGGTCCAGCAGGTCCTGCTGATCGGCCGCCTGGGCCTTGGCGGATTTTTCCTGTACCGCGCCCAGGGTGTCGTACTTCTCCACCGGCAGAGCTTCACCGGTGAGCACCGCCTGGCTGATGAACAGGTCGCGGGATTCGATCAGGCGGATGTCTGCGGGGATCATGTCACCGGCGGACAGCTGGATGATGTCGCCCACCACCAGATCGCGCATTGGCACTTCGCGGACCCGGGCCTGCATGCCCATCTGTTCGCGACGCAATACCGCCGCGGTGGTGCGCACCATGGCCTTGAGGGCCTCGGCGGCCTTGGCCGAGCGGTGCTCCTGCCAGAAGCGCATCAGGCCACTGGCCAGTACCATCACGGTGACGATGATCACCCCAGTGAGATCGGTTTCTTCGCCGGCCTGCAGCGGCAGCCAGAAGTCGGTGAAGAAACTGATACCGGTCAGGGTCATCAGCACATAGATGAAGGGGTTGTTGAAGGCGTGCAGCAATTGCACCAGGGCGTGGGGCGGACGGTCGTGGGCGACTTCGTTGTGGCCATCCCGTTGCAGGCGGCCTTCGGCGTCGAGTTCGGTGAGGCCGGCGGTGCTGGAGTTGACGTTGGCCAGGGTCACGGCCAGGCCGTTCTGGGCTTCGCGAGCGGCACGCATCGACAGCTTGTTGTTGTCGCTGGTGGCGCTGGTGTTCCGAGGAGTTGCGTTTTTTACAGTCATAGTCTGTGCTCCTGCCGCCTGAGTACGGCACGACACAGCGACCACTCAACTAATTAAAGGCGAGCGAAAGTATGTCGAGCCACAGGTTGGCGATCGATTCGGATCTTGGCGTTTTTCAGGTTTTAACGTTCGCTGCTCAAACAATGAAATTGAATAAGCAGCGAACCTACTACTGGCCTCTTCCATAACTTTCTCCGGCAAGTTTCATTAACTTGAAGACAATAAGCCGCCGTCGACTTTCCGTATAAGAAAGTCGTTTGCAAACAACGGTGAAGGACCGTTGATTTATGGGTAGGAGCGCGCCCCGAGGTACAGGCCGAAGATCAGTCCGGCCTGCTGCAAGAGCAGGGCAGCGCCCCGACTCTGTGGGTCCTGGCTGTCATCGAAGCTCCAGCGCTGTTGCAGCTGGCCGGTCATCGGGCAGACGCGCCAATTGGCCCGCAGGGCGGTCGCGGCAGAAGGGGACGAAGAGGAGAACGGCGAGCGCGCCAAAGCCTTGGGCTCACGGCACAGCTTGACCCGCATGGTCGCGGCAAACGCGCGTACACCGGGCATTACAGAGGAAGTGAAGTGCATAACTTGTGCCTCGCGACCGGACTGGCGCCGGGGAGGCAAGTTACGTTGGAGCGTCAAGCCCTAGCGCAGCTTACCCGACCGCGGAGTCGAGTCCCGTCATTTTCAGGGTTAAGTGCCTGGCTCTGCGCAGCGGCAGTGACCAGACAGCGTCTAGATACTGTGTCCATTGGCTTCTTTAGTGAGTTGAAAAAAAGGCCGTATTTGCCGGCCCGCGCAATTTACTCAGGAGGGTCCCAGGAGTCAAGGTTAAATTGCCTTTGAATGACTAATCAGTGCGGCACTTTCAGCTGAGGTTCAGCTAGGCGCAAAGAGTTCGCGGGCTCAAGGGTTGGAATATATATGGGATATAAATAAAAAGTGCCCATGGCATTGGGGGTGTCATGGGCGCCGATATATAAAACTTGGCGGATTATCAATTCAGCAAGTGCTGGGATATATCCTTGTAAGTCGCGCTGTCAGTGGCCGCCATCAATTGCCGGCCATCCTTGAAGGTGCCGATGAAGGTCACTTCGTTTTCCGTCCCGGCCATCAGATAGCCGGCGATTGCACCCACCGGACCCAGCAGCATGGCGCCGGCAACACCATAGCCAAAGGCATCCTTGTTGGTGATGGGGCTTTCGCTGGCAATCTCCAGCGACTTGAACGCCGATGCCTTGACTTCGACACCGGAAGAGTTGAGCACTGTCTTGAGCCTGAAGGTACCGTGCCGGTATTCACCGGCGCCTTGCAGGAAATCACCTGATAAAACTTCGATCTTTGCCATGTTGAATCATCCTTATCCAAGCATAACCAGACAGGCCATTGAGCCCCTCGTCATGGGGGGCGTCAACGGGGTTGCGATGAAGGGCACTACCGCCAGTCAGTCTCTCGGGTGCCCATGCCACGCCACTTCAGCATCGGCGCAGCGCTTGCGGATCGTGCTGATCCAGATCAGTCATTGCCGCGTCTCAGCCCCTCCTTGCTGAAGCTTCGCCGAGGCTTCTTCCACTTGCTGCGCCAGGCTTTTCAGGTTGCTTTGCAGGGAAGGGGCCTGGGCGTGACGGAAAAGGAAACTGAAGCTCGCTTGATAGTGCTTTTTCGAGCTGCCGGCCGATGCCGCGACGCCCGCATAGACATGACAGCCTAGGCAACTTTCAGCGTTTTTCTGCAGAAAAGTTTCCAGTACCGGGTTGATCAAGGTCGAGGTGTTGGGGGTGCCGTTGGGCGCGGGCGTCTCGGCGCCGGGCTGGCCGATGGCCTTGGGCGAGTTGGGCCACTGCACGTCGATCAGTTGGTAGTACTGCAGGGCCGAGTTGGGGGCTTGTTGCTGGATCAGGTCCTGCATGAAGGCATTGACCGTTTGCGCATCGGGGTTGTTGGCGAAGACCTGCACCACCTGAGTGGGCTTGCTGGTCTTGTCGTTGACCGCACATTGGCGGCACTGGGGGTTGTTGAAGGAGTAATGGGGCTGCCCGCTGCCGTTCAGGGTGGGGGCGTTGTCCACTTGGGAGAAGGTTGCCCAGAACCCCTGGTTGAAGTCGCTGGAGGGCATCTGGAACACGTGCAGGCCCACCAGGCCCATGGTCACGGGTACCTGGCTGCCGGGCAGCAGGGCCCGGGCGGTGAGAAACCGCAGGGGCGGGGAGGCTTCCTCGGGAGTCAGTACTTTCCAGGCCGCCTTGAGTTCAATCGAACCGCTGGGCAGGACGATGCCCTTGGCTTGTGCATAGCGGTTCTGTTGCGCCGAGTTGTAGAGCTGGTTGGTGTAGATGTATTGAAAGTTGACCTCGTTCACCAGCATCTCGTAGTACACCGGCTGGTTGTTCTGGTCATAGAGCACACCGCCTTGAGCCTGCTCGATTTCATCCAGCATGGGCCCATCGTGGCTGTTGGCGGCGCCAAACACCTTGCTGGTGCTGTTGAGCAGCCGGATCGAGGGCCGTGGCGCTGCCATTCCGCGCAGTTCCAGGCGTTGCATGGTCAGGAAGTTATCGTTCCAGGGCGCCGGTTGCTGGCCGCCGGGCAGATAGACTTCGTTGTAGTCCTTGTAGGTCTGCCAGACCGTCGGCCCCGGATCGCCGAGCTTGGCCTGTGGGTTGGGGACACCGCGCTGCCCCGGCTGTGCCGGCCAGTTCAGGTACACCATGGTCTGCCACATGAAGCAGTCGATGGCCGGATCCTGGGCGGCCAGTTGCGGGCTGGCCTGTACGGGCTGGATCACCGGCACCGGGTTGAACGGACTGCCACAGGGATTGGCGCTGCCCGCCTGGGCCGCGAGCGGGCCCAGCAGCAGGCAAAGTGCAAGGGCGAAAAGAGTGCGCATGATTCCTCCTTGGCGTCACTGACGGTGCCGCGCTGTGCTGCACGCCGCCCAAGGCGGACAGCACCACGCGGCAGAGCCTTGCTCAGTCGCGACCGCGACGTATAGGCGCCTTGACCGGAGCGCTCTGGCGCGTCGCCAGTGTCGGACCGCCCACCGTCAACAGCCCGATGGCTGCCTGCTGTGTCGCCGGCAGGCTCGGGACGCTCGCCAGGATGGTGCGGTCGCCGATGGCTGCATCGGCCTCGACGCTGAGCGTGACCAAGTACACCCCCGTGGGCTGCTGCTGGGTGCCATCGATACGAATGCTGACCCCGCCCTCCGGCACCGTGAATACCGCGCCGTCAGGAACCGTGCCGTCAAGCAGCAGGGCAATGTTGCTGACCTGCTGGCCCGGTTGGAGGGCCAGTGCCAGGACTGGAATCGACATCGTATCTTCGTTGCAGGCCTGCTCCTGAGCCCGGTAGGCGTTGAACACCGAGAGTGGCTGCAGCGCGCTGACTGCCGGGTTCGGGAGCTCTTTGTCCAGGCTCCGGCCCACCGCGGTCTGAGTGACCCCGCTGTTGGGGAACACCGTGGCCATCAGCGCCATGGTGATGGTCGCGGCGATCTGTGAGCCGAAGTCGATCGGCTGGTCGTTGATCTTGATATCGCCGACGGTGTAGTTCTTCTCGGGAGGCACGCTGAAGGTTGCATGCAGGATGCGGTCGATGTCGCCAGGCACCTTCGGATCTTTCAGGTCGCCGCGGACCACGGTCCAGAAGTTTTCTGCCGGGGTGTTGTCAGGGCTCTGGTAACCGCTGAAGTTCGGCGTCTGCATGTACAGGCCCGGAGGGTCAGTCAGGGTGGCCTGCGGGAGGGGCAGGCTTGGTGTGTAGTTGACAAACTGATTGACGTTCTGGCCGATGGTCGGATCGCTGTGACGGCCGATCCGGCCGTAGCGAGCAAAGCACACCAGGCGCGAGGCCGAGGTGACCGGCTCGTGATTGTCCTCCCGAGGCAGGGTGGCCGAAGCGGCCAGGTCGTACTCCGCACCCAAAGTGTTGGGGGAACTGGTCAGGTGCATGGCGCCGCCGCTGTCCGGCAGGCTGCGGGTGCCGCAGTTCCACTTGTTCAGCGGGTTGTAGCACGGGGCGCCCGTCAACGGGTCCAGCAGCACCTGGCCCAGAGCGTCCCTCAGGCAGAGGTCCGAGAGTTGCACCGCAGGGTGGATGGTTTGCTGGTAGATCTGCAGCACTTTGCCTGGGTCAACCTGCCACAGGGTCATCCAGTATTCCGGGTTTTCACAGGTGAACATCACGCTGGTGATCTTGCCGGCGCTGTTGCGGGTCACGCTCCATTCGCAGTATTCGTCCTGCCAGCCCCGTGGACCGGTGGGTGAATAGGGCGCAGGGGGGACGCTGCTACCGCTGCACAAGTTGGTGGTGACGGGCAGGGGTACGCCCTGGTCGGCCCATTGCTGCCAGGACTGGGCTTGAGTCGGGAACAGTGCCTGCAGGCGGCCGGGGAAGGCGTTCCAGGTGATAGCGGCGTTGGCGCTGGTGTCCGGGGTGTCGGTCAGCAGCGGGTTGTAGAAGGCCGGGCGCGGTCCGTTGTTGGTCCGGCTCCATATGTCACCCACCATGGCTGCATTGGCCCAGCGATTGATGTTGTCGCTCCAGGCGGCGTTCATGCGCTCTTGTTGGGCGCGATTGTCGCTGAAGTCCTGGATGTGGGCGGGAGGTGAGAACTGCGCGAGTCTGGCCATGTTAACGCTCCTTGTTCTGTCACTTGCAAGACCGTAGCCGGACCGGCGGCGGGTGAGAGCTAGACGCTAGTCGAGGCCAAAGTCCTTGCAAGGCGGGGGATAAACCACTTCGCGATATCAAATTGATGTCTAGCTCAGAATCGGTTATTGCGCTGATTTACCAGAAGCGGAGGGTGGGATTCGCTGCGGCCTTGATGTTAATAAATGTTAGATTGAAAAACAGCTTCACATAATCTGATCATTGGTGGATGATCTTTCACAGTCCACGCTCAACCTGATAACAACAGCAGCAGGATGGCCACGATGATCGATTCGCTCTTGCCACCCACTACGCCCGCTCCAGGTGCCATCCGCCTTGAGGCTTCGCTGCCCGGCGCAGTGCCTGCTGTCGTCAGTCCGTTTTCCTTTGCCGGGCCTGTGGTCCGGGTTTTCCTGTCCTGTCCGGTTTCAGCCCACGGCCTGTCGGGCCTGGGTGAGCCGGGATCTATCACTGGAGTCCCCCATGAATAACAACAATGTCGGTGTCATCGGTCTTGGCGCCATGGGCCTGGGCATCGCCCGGTCGCTGCTGCGCAGTGGCTTCAAGGTGCATGCTTGCGACGTTCGTAGCGCGGTCACCGAGCAGTTCGCCAGCGAAGGCGGGGTGGCTTGTGCCTCGGCCGTGCAACTGGCTGCCGAATGCGAGGTGATCATCACCGTGGTGGTCAACGCCGAGCAGACTGAAAGTGTGTTGTTCGGCGAGGGCGGGGCCGTGTCGGCGCTGCGCCCCGGTAGCCTGGTGATTGGTTGCGCCACCGTGGCGCCGACCTACGCCGTGGAGTTGGGTCAGCGCCTGGGCGAGTTGGGCTTGCTGTACCTGGATGCGCCGATTTCCGGTGGCGCGGCCAAGGCTGCGGCCGGCGAGATGACCATGATGACCTCGGGCCCGGTGGCCGCTTATGCCAAGGCCGAGACCATCCTCAATGGCATGGCCGGCAAGGTCTATCGCCTGGGGGACGCCCATGGCCTGGGCTCCAAGGTCAAGATCATCAATCAACTGCTGGCCGGGGTGCACATTGCCGCGTCCGCCGAAGCCATGGCCCTGGGTTTGCGTGAAGGCGTGGACGCCGACGCCCTGTACGAGGTGATCACCCACAGCGCAGGCAACTCCTGGATGTTCGAGAACCGCGTGCCGCATATCCTCAAAGCGGATTACACGCCGCTGTCCGCCGTGGACATCTTCGTCAAGGACCTGGGTCTGGTACTGGATACCGCCCGGGCCAGCAAATTCCCCCTGCCGCTGTCGGCCACCGCGCACCAGATGTTCATGCAGGCTTCCAGTGCCGGTTTCGGTCGCGAGGACGATTCGGCGGTGATCAAGATCTTCCCAGGCATCGAGT
Source organism: Pseudomonas sp. Fl4BN1 (assembly GCF_009908285.1). Taxonomy (GTDB): domain Bacteria; phylum Pseudomonadota; class Gammaproteobacteria; order Pseudomonadales; family Pseudomonadaceae; genus Aquipseudomonas. The sequence continues at coordinate 60,448 of NZ_JAAARM010000025.1, read as the reverse complement.
TGCCTGTGGCCAAGCCTGATGCCGTTTGAGGAACTTGCGATGACTACTGCCAACTCGCGGCCCTTGCTGGGCTGCATCGCCGATGATTTCACCGGCGCCACAGATCTTGCCAACATGCTGGTGCGCGGCGGCATGCGCACGGTGCAGAGCATCGGTATTCCCAGCGCCGAAGTGGCGGCCGGCCTGGACGCCGACGCCGTGGTGATCGCCCTCAAGTCGCGGACCACGCCGGTTGCCGAGGCGATTGGCGAATCCCTGGCGGCACTGCAGTGGCTGCGCGAGCAGGGTTGCGAACAGATCTTCTTCAAATACTGCTCGACCTTCGATTCCACTGCGGCGGGCAACATCGGCCAGGTCAGCGAAGCACTGCTCAAGGCCCTGGGCAGCGACTTTACCCTGGCGTGCCCGGCGTTTCCGGAGAACGGCCGGACGATTTTCCGTGGCCACCTGTTTGTCCAGGACCAGTTGCTCAATGAGTCGGGCATGCAGCATCACCCGCTGACGCCCATGACCGACGCCAACCTGCTGCGGGTGCTGCAGGCGCAGACCAGGCTGCCAGTGGGCCTGTTGCGCTACGACGTGATTGCCCAGGGGGTGGACGCGGTGCGGACGAAGATCGCCGAACTGCGCGGGCAGGGGATCGGTATGGCGATTGCCGATGCGCTGTCTGACGCCGACCTCTATACCCTCGGCGCGGCCTGCGCCGACCTGCCGCTGCTGACCGGCGGTTCCGGACTGGCCCTGGGCCTGCCGGAGAACTTTCGTCGCGCCGGCAAGCTGCGTGACCTGGATGCCGCGAGCCTGCCAGCAGTGCCGGGTGGCGAAGTGGTGCTGGCCGGTAGCGCCTCATTGGCCACCAACGCCCAGGTCGATGCCTGGCTGGAGGCCGAGCGCCCGGCCTGGCGCATCGACCCTCTGGCTTTGGCCGCCGGTGAGCCGGTGGTGGATCAAGCCCTGGCGTTTGCCCGTAACCAGCAGGACACGGTACTGATCTACGCCACCAGCACCGCGGAAGAGGTCAAGGCGGTACAGCGCCAGCTCGGTGTCGAGCGTGCCGGTGCCCTGGTGGAGACGGCCTTGGGCGAGATCGCCCAGGGCCTGCGCGACAGCGGTGTGCGGCGCTTTGTGGTGGCTGGCGGCGAAACTTCCGGTGCGGTGGTCAAGGCCCTGGGGGTGCAGTTGTTGCAGATCGGTGCGCAAATCGACCCAGGGGTTCCGGCGACGGTCAGCAGTGGCGGCGAGCCCCTGGCCCTGGCGTTGAAGTCCGGCAACTTTGGCGGCCGCGAGTTCTTCAGCAAGGCATTGGGCCAACTGGCCGGAGGTCAGTCATGAGCAAGGAAAATGCACTGCGCGAGGAAATCTGTGACGTCGGCCGCAGCCTCTATCAACGCGGCTACACCGTGGGCAGTGCCGGCAATATCAGCGCCCGGCTCGACGATGGCTGGCTGATCACTCCCACCGACGTCTGCCTCGGGCGCCTGGACCCGGCGACCATCGCCAAGGTCAATCTGGCCGGGGAGTGGGTCAGCGGCGACAAGCCGTCCAAGACTCTGGCCCTGCATCGCCAGGTGTATGACCGCAATCCGCAGGTGGGCGGGGTGGTGCATACCCATTCCACTCATCTGGTGGCACTGACCCTGGCTGGGGTCTGGAGCAATGACGACATCCTGCCCCCGCTGACTCCGTACCAGGTGATGAAGGTCGGGCACATCCCGCTGATCGGCTACCAGCGCCCGGGTTCGCCCAAGGTCGCCGAGCAGGTCGCGCAACTGGCCAACCAGGTGCGCGGGGTGATGCTCGAACGCCTGGGGCCGGTGATCTGGGAGAGCAGCGTGTCCAAGGCCAGCTACGCCCTGGAAGAGCTGGAGGAAACGGCACGCCTGTGGCTGCTGAGCCAGCCGCGTCCGGCCCCCCTGGAACAACGTGCCCTGGACGAACTGCGAGATACGTTCGGCGCTGCCTGGTAGCGCCCGGTCCCTGACAACGCTTCACCCAAGCCTGCCCTCGGGAGCTGCCAATGGCCGCTCGTGGGGAGCGGCTTGCTGCTGGAAAACAATAACAACAGGACTTCCCGAGATGAATGATTGCACGCGTTTTACGGGTTCCAGTACTCCCTGCCATTCCCCCCTTCACCGTTGTGGAGGGGTGGCGCCATGAGCCCGCTGATGTTGATGGTCACTGCCGGGGCCGGCATCGCCCTGTTGCTGTTCCTGGTGCTCAAGTACAAGTTCCAGCCCTTTGTCGCCCTGATGCTGGTGAGCATCCTGGTGGCCCTGGTGGCCGGGGTGAAACCGGCTGACCTGGTGGCCACCATCGAAGGCGGCATGGGCAAGACCCTTGGCCACATCGCCATCATCATCGCCCTGGGGGCGATGATCGGCCGCATCATCGAGCTCTCCGGCGGTGCCGAGGCTTTGGCCAAGACCCTGATCGAGCGCTTCGGCAACCGCCGCACGCCCCTGGCCCTGACCGTCGCCGGCTTCATCATCGGCGTACCGGTGTTCTTCGAGGTTGGGGTCATCATCCTCATGCCCCTGGCCTACGGCGTGGCCCGCAGTGCGCGCAAGCCGCTGCTGGTGTTCGCCTTGCCGATGTGCGCCGCGCTGCTCACGGTGCACGCCTTCCTGCCGCCCCATCCGGGGGCCGTGGCAGCGTCCAGTCAGTTGGGGGCGGACCTGGGGCGAGTGCTGATGTTCGGCCTGCCGCTCACCGCATTCCTGTGTTACGTCGGCTATCGCGTGGCGGCCCGCATGACGCGGCGCGACTACCCGATGACTGACGATATCCGTGCCGAAGTCTATGGCCCGCACGTCACCAATGAGGATCTGGCAGCCTGGAACAAAGGGACCGAACTGCCCAGCGCGCAAGCCGTTGCCGCCGTCGCCCACATGGGCCTGGAAGAGTCCACCGGCAGCCTCGTGGCGAAACTGCCGCCGGCGCCGCCACCGGGTTTCGGCCTGATCGTCAGCCTGATCCTGCTGCCCATTGTGCTGATCCTGCTGGGCACCCTGGCCACCTCCCTGCTACCACTGGAGTCCACCTTGCGCGGGGTGCTGACGGTGCTCGGCGCGCCGCTGGTGGCACTGCTGCTGGACACCTTGCTCTGTGCCTGGCTGCTGGGCACACGTCGGGGCTGGAGCCGCAGCCAGGTGTCCGAGGTGATCGGCTCGGCGTTGCCCGGGGTGGCCATGGTGATCCTGATCGCCGGGGCCGGCGGGGTGTTCGGCAAGGTGCTGGTGGACACCGGGATCGGTGCCGTGGTGTCCGACATGCTGCGCACCACCGGCCTGCCGGTGCTGGCCCTGGGCTTTTTGCTGACCCTGTTGCTGCGTGCGGTGCAGGGCTCCACCACTGTGGCCCTGGTAACCACGGCGGGGATCATCGCCCCGCTGATCGCCACCCTGAACCTGAGCCCCAACCACATGGCCCTGCTGTGCCTGGCCATGGGCGGTGGCGGGCTGGCCATGTCGCATATCAACGATGCCGGGTACTGGATTTTCACCAAGCTGGCCGGGCTCAATGTGGCGGATGGCCTGCGCACCTGGACCGTCATCACCACTTTGCTTGGCACCTTGGGGTTCTGTATTACCCTGCTGATCTGGCCATTTGTCTGACCCTTGGTCCTTAGGAGTTAACATGCCTCGTTTTGCTGCCAACCTCAGCATGCTCTACCCGGAACATGCCTTTCTCGATCGTTTCGCTGCTGCCGCGGCCGACGGTTTCACTGCGGTGGAGTACCTGTTTCCCTACGACTACAGCCCTCAGGAACTGAAGCAGCGCCTGGATGATCACGGCCTGCAGCAGGCGCTGTTCAACGCGCCACCTGGTGACTGGGCGGCGGGGGAGCGGGGCATCGTCTCCCTGCCCGGACGCGAGCAGGAGTTCCGCCAGGGGTTCGACAAGGCCCTGGAATACGCCGCAGTGCTGGGCAACTCGCGGATTCACGTGATGGCCGGCCTGCTGCCCTCGGAAAGCGACCGTGCCCGCCATCACGGGGTGTACCTGGAGAACCTGGCCCATGCCACGGCCCAGGCGGCCAAGGCGGGTATCACCGTACTGCTGGAGCCGATCAACACCCGGGACATGCCGGGATTCTTCCTCAATCGCCAGGACCAGGCCCAGGCCATCTGCAAGGAAGTCGGCGCGGCCAACCTCAAGGTGCAGTTCGACTGCTATCACTGCCAGATCGTCGAAGGCGACCTGGCGGTGAAACTGCGCCGCGACCTGGCCGGGATCGGTCATGTCCAGATCGCCGGGGTGCCGGATCGTCACGAGCCGGACCTCGGCGAGCTGAATTATCCCTACCTGTTCCAGCTGCTGGACGAGCTCGGCTATGACGGCTGGGTCGGCTGCGAATACCGCCCTCGTGGCGACACCTCCGCCGGCCTGCAATGGCTGCGGGACTGGCAGGCGCGCTAGGCGCTCGCTGCCCCCTGGCGCACGGCGCGCCAAGGGGCCTCTGCGATAACAACAAGCACAGGAGTTTCCCCATGCAGCGTTTTGTCTGCCGGGCCGCGCTCGGCCTGATTTTGTCCCTGGGCGGTGTTTCCCTGGCCACGGCGGCCAGCCTGCCGACGGCCATCCAAGGCGCTTGGATCGCCCCGCAGTTCACCTTCCACAACGGTGAACAGCTGGCCAACCTGAAACTGCACTACATCACCCTGGGGGACCCGAAGAACCCGGCGGTCCTCTACCTGCACGGCACCTATCGGCCGGCCAGCGACTTGCTGAGCAAAGATTTTGGCGGTGAGTTGTTTGGCCCGGGGCAAGCCCTGGACGCGAGCAAGTACTACATCATTGCCACCGACGGCATCGGCGTCGGCCAGTCGAGCAAGCCCTCGGACGGCTTGCGCGCGCGGTTTCCCCAGTACAACTACGACGACATGGTCCAGGCCCAGTATCGGCTGGTGACCGAAGGCCTGGGGGTCAAGCACTTGCGGCTGATCATCGGCAATTCCATGGGTGGCATGCAGACCTGGCTCTGGGGCCAGAAATGGCCGCAGATGATGGACGCCCTGGTGCCGATGGCCTCCCAGCCCGGGGAGATGTCCTCGCGCAACTGGATGATGCGCCGCCTGCTGGTTGAGTCGATCAAGCAGGACCCGGCCTGGGACCAGGGCAACTACCGGCAACAGCCGCCGTCCCTGCGCCTGGCCAACGCGCTGTTCGCCACCGGCACCAGTGGCGGCACCCTGGCCTATCAGGCCCTGGCACCGACCCGGGCCCAGGCCGATCAACTGGTGGAGGAGCGCCTCAAGGCCAGTCAGAGCGCCGATGCCAATGACTTCATCTACCAGTGGCAGTCTTCGGCGGACTACAACGCCGCGCCAGGGTTGAGCAAGATCCAGGCGCCGGTGCTGGTGATCAATGCCGCGGACGATGAGCGCAACCCACCGGAAACTGGAACCCTGCAAGCGGCGCTGAAACAGGTGAAAAATGCCCGCCTGCTGCTGATTCCCGCCAGTGCCGAAACCCGTGGCCATGGCACCACCGGCATGGCCCGGTTCTACGCTCGTGAGCTGGGGCAGTTCATGGCCGAAACCGAACAGCCCCGCTAAGGGCTCATGCGGCGCACTCTGGGGGGCGAGGGTGGGGGCCAGTGCTGACTCAGGGCTGTGCTGGCAGGAGCAATTCCACCCCGTGCTTGCGGATCCCGTCCGCCGCTGCGGGGGCGAGGGCCGCGTCGCTGATGATGATGTCGAACTGCTCCAGTTCAGCGATCTTGTACATGCTGAAGGTGCCGTACTTGGAGCTGCTGGCCACCAGCACCACCTGGGTCGCCGACTGCATCGCCACCTGCTTGACTTCGACCTTCAACGCCGACGGCGTGGTGATGCCCCGGCGCAGGTCCCAGGAGCTGGTGGAGATAAAGGCCACGTCGGTCACCACCTGGCGCAGGGTGGCCACCGCCAGCCCGCCGACACAGGAGTGGTTGGAGTGGTCCAACTGCCCGCCGGTATGGATCACCGTCACCTGGGGCGCATCCATCAAGGCCTGGGCCACGCCGAAATCGTTGGTCACCACGGTCATTCCCGAGAGCGCCTTGATGTAGGGCACGATCTCCAGGGTGCTGGTGCCGGCATCCAGGTACACCGTCATGTCCGCATGCAGCAGGCTCGCCGCGAGCTTGGCCATGGCCTGCTTCTGCGGCAGTTCCACCACCGCCTTGGACTGATGGCTGGGCTCGCTGTGCAACTGGCTGACGATGCGCACGCCGCCTGTGACCGAATAGGCCCGGCCTTCCTGTTCCAACAGGGCGATATCGCGGCGCACGGTCATGTGCGAGCAGTCGAACATCTCCATCAACTGATGCACGCTGAGCACCTGATGCTTGCGCAACTGGCGCAGGATCTGCTCGCGGCGCTGCTCGGGAATCATCGGCGCGCCGCTGTCGCTGGCAAGGTCCTTGGGAGTAGGCATTGAAGCTCCGAAGCAGGGCTGCAGATGAGGGAAAAGAGCGGCATATAGTAGCGAATCCGTGCAGTGTAGAGGAGACTGGAATGCCTTTGGGGCGCAGGTTCGATAGCTGCTGGTTGGCCCAGGGGGTTACCCTGGCCATCCGCAGATCCACATTGAGTAAAGGTTCTATCCGCGATGAGCGACGACGAAGGGTTTTTCCAGGGCCGTCTCACCCTCAATACTGCCTGGCGAGAAATGCGCATGAGCCATTGGATCGCTAGCCCCAGGCTGGTGGAGTGCGGCAGCGGCAGGGTGCTGCTGGATCTGCACGGTAGCCTGTGGGACCTGCTGTCGAGCCACGAGTCGGCCGACGCATTGGACCTGTCGTTGCGGCGCTACCCGGGCGATCAGGGCGCCTTGACCTTGCGCATCAAGGCGGCGGATTTCAGCCTGTGGCTCGGTTCGCATCCGCTTGCGCCGGCGGACGTGGAAGTGGCCCTGGATGCGGCACTGCAAGCAACACCGGTTTAGCTGCCCGCGCGGTCTGTGAGCAGGCCCAGCACAGGGGGGACGCTCAGGTTTGCCGCTCATGCAATTGCGCGTAGGCCTCGGCCTCCAGCTCACCGCTGCCAGTGAGCGCCTGGCCTGCTTCGTTATAGAGAGCAAAGTCATGTTGCTGGCCGCCGATGCTCGCCGCGCCATCCAGGCCCAGCAACAAAGTGTAGAGCTGGTCGGTCAAGGCGCAGTCGAGTAACTCTACGACCTGGGCCTGCTGGTCGGCAGGCAGCGCCAGGGCGTGCAGGCGAGCAGCGGCGCTGGAGGAGGGGGACTCCTGCAGGCTGTTCAGGTAATGCTGTTTTTCCGCAATCCAACTGGCCACCAGCGTCTTGGCATCCATCGGGGTTACTCCTGTATGGGGTGGATCTTGGCCTGGTCGATATGCCAGCGCTGCTTGATTTGCAGCAGGCTGCCATCGCGTTTCATTGCATCCAGGGCCTGTTGCCAGCGGGCCACCCGGGCAGCGTCGACCTTGGGCGAGAAGGCGATATAGGCATCCTGGTGCATCAGCGGTATCTGGTAACGCAACTGGTCGACGTGCAGGCCCTGTTCGGCGGCGAAGGTGCCCACGCTCATGGTGTCGGCCACCACGTATTGCACGCGGCCGACCTGCAGCAGGCGCATCATGATTTCCGGGCTGTCGACGCCCCACAGGTTGTCCAGCCCCTGTTGCTTGAGGTAGCTGTAGACCAGCCATTTGCGCGGCACGGCGATCTGCCCCCGGGTCTGGCGCACATCAGTCACCGTTGCACTGTCGCTGCTGCGGGCGTAGAGCGCGGTCTCGGTCTGCATCAGCGGGCCTACCCACTGATAACTGGACTCGCGCTCGGCGGTGCGCAGTATGGTAAACACCGCCGTGTCGGCGGCTTCGCTGGCATCGCGCAGGGCGCGCAACATTGGTCGTTGCTGCACCCGGATCTGATCGCCGCTGCGTTGTGCCAACGCCTCGACCACATCGACGCCGAAACCCACCATTCGCTCACCCTGCTGGAAGTGCAGCGGCGGATGGTTATCGGTCAACATGCGCAGTTCCGCCGCGTTGGCCGCGAGGCTCAACAGGGCCAACATTCCACCCAGAACCCAGTTCATCGCGCACCTTGAAAATACAAAGGAGCAGAGCTTAGTACGGCAGTGCCAGAGCCGTCGCGGAAAAATTACCGGTATCACCAGACGAGAGAAAGGGCCTGCTGTTGCAGGCAGTTTTTTTCATCAATGCTGTGAACCGAGAAAGGCCTGCGGGTATTCTTGCGCGGCCTTTTCAGAATGGAATCGACCCATGTTTTTACCCCTCATCCGCTCATGGCCGGCCTGCGGGCTGTTGTTCGTTGCCCTGGCCTGTTCCCAGGGGCTCCAGGCCAGCAGTTTCGACTGCAAAAAAGCCGCCAGCACCAGTGAGAAGGCGATCTGTGCCGACTCTTACACCGCCGGTTTGGACAGCCGCCTGGGTGCAGCCTGGGCGACGACCCTGGCCAAGGCGACAGACCCCAAGGCGCTGCGCTTCGATCAGCGGCAGTGGCTCAAGCGGCGCGACCAGTGCGCGGCCGAGCTGGCCTGTCTGCGGGGCACCTACCTGAGCCGTTTGACCGAGCTGCGCTACATGAATGTGCCGTTCAATTGGCAGGGCACTTGGCAGCGGGTGTCCAACAGTCCGTTTTATGCCGGTGAACTGGTGATCCGGCACGTGGGGGCGGATCGCCTGGCCTTCGATCTATCCGCCATGGGCGGCGCCAACTCCGGTGTGCTGCAGGGCAAGGCGCGAATCAAGGGGGGCGAGGCAATGTACGCGGTCGAAGGTTGCAGCCTGCGCTTCAGTGCGCGCAACGGCCTGCTGGAGGTCATGCAGGATGGCGAATCCTTCGCCTGTGGCGCCGGCAGCGGGGTCCGTTACGACGGCACCTACGTCGCTTCCAGGCAGCCACTGAAGTCGGAGTACTCGCTGCTGACCCTGGCCCTGGTCCACAGCGAAGAGGAAGACCGGCAAGCCCGGCAACTGCTTAAGGAGGACTACCAGACCTTGCTCGACAGCGGCTCGGTGTTCATGGCGCAAAGCTCTGCCGAGCTGCCGGGCGCCGAGGTCACCGAAATGTGGCTACGAGGGCTGGCCACCACCAATGCAGCGGTGGTAGTCCGCGGTGCCCAGGGGCAGCTGTGGGTGGCGCTGCTGAAGCCGGTGGGGCCGGCGGATGAGGTGCGGGTGCGCTACTACACCACGGTCCCGGAGTGGAAGGAAAGCCTGCCGGATGCGGTGCAGAACTGGTACGAGGAACGCACCAAGGGCAAGCGCCTGGCGCTGGACATGATGCCTTGAGGCTTGATCTTGAATTCTCGGCGCGGCCAATGGCACGGGCGAAATCACCAAAATTTCGCTGTACTGACGCGCAACAGCGCGGGTGCAACTGCTAGAGTCTCGCCCCTGGCAATGCGCGACGCCGACTTTTGCGCCAGGGGCGACACTTCGGGCGCTGGCAGACGCGAGCCTTGCCGGGCAAATTCGTCGGGTTGGTGACGCGAAGCCATGGCGAGCGTCTACGACTTAGCAAGTGACACTGCCGCCGCCGTTATCGGCGCCTGGCACATTGAAATTGGGAGAATTTGTATGGTCATCAAACCCCGCGTTCGCGGCTTTATCTGTGTGACGACCCACCCGGTGGGTTGCGAAGCCAACGTCAAGCAGCAGATCGATTACGTCACCCAGCAGGGCGCCATCGACGCAGGGCCGAAGAACGTACTGGTCCTCGGCGCATCCACCGGCTACGGCCTGGCGGCACGCATCACCGCCGCCTTCGGTTGCGGCGCCAACACCCTCGGGGTGTTCTTCGAGCGCGGCAGCGCTGACGGCAAGCTGGGCACCGCCGGCTGGTACAACACCGCGGCGTTCCACAAGTTCGCCGAAGAAAAAGGCCTGTACGCCAAGAGCATCAATGGCGACGCCTTCTCCGACGCGGTCAAGGCCGAGACCATCGAGACCATCAAGCGCGACCTGGGCAAGATCGACCTGGTGGTCTACAGCCTGGCCGCCCCGCGCCGCACCCACCCCAAGACCGGTGAAGTGCTGAGCTCGACCCTCAAGCCCCTGGGCAAGTCCGTGACCCTGCGCGGTGTCGACACCGACAAGGAAATCGTCAAGGAAACCACCCTGCAGCCGGCGACCCAGGAAGAGATCGACGGCACCGTGGCGGTGATGGGCGGCGAAGACTGGCAGATGTGGATCGACGCGCTGCACGAAGCCGGGGTTCTGGCTGAAGGCGCGAAAACCACCGCCTTTACCTACCTGGGCGAGAAGCTGACCCACGACATCTACTGGAACGGTTCGATTGGCGAAGCCAAGAAAGACCTGGACCACAAAGTCATCGGCATGCGCCAGCAACTGGCCGACCTGGGTGGCGACGCTAGGGTGTCGGTACTCAAGGCCGTGGTGACCCAGGCCAGCTCGGCAATCCCGATCATGCCGCTGTACCTGTCGCTGCTGTTCAAGGTGATGAAAGAGCAGGGCAGCCACGAAGGTTGCATCGAACAGGTCTACGGCTTGTACAAGAACAGCCTGTACGCCGAGACGCCAGTGATCGACCAGGAAGGCCGCCTGCGCGCCGACTACAAAGAGCTGGAACCGCAGGTCCAGGACCGGGTGAAAGCCCTGTGGGACCAGGTCACCAGCGAGAACCTCTACGAAATGACCGATTTCGTCGGTTACAAGCAAGAGTTCCTGCGCTTGTTCGGTTTCGAGATCCCGGGCGTCGACTACGAAGCCGACGTCGATCCGGACGTGAAGATCAGCAACCTGATCCAGCTGTAAGCTGCGTGTAGCATCAGCCAGCGCCCCTCCTCGTGAGGGGCGCTGTCGTTTGCGCCCACATATTCCCTGTAGGAGCCGGCTTGCCGGCGAAGGGGGCTGCACGTCTTGTGCTGGTCTTGGAGCCGCCTTCGCTGGCGAGCCAGCTCCTACACAAGCCAGCGCCTACGCGAGCGATTCCTGCAGGCGCGGGCAATTGCGCAAGATCGTTCAAGCCAGGGGCGCCGGCAGATGGCACAGTCAGCGTCCGTTATTTGTGTGCAGGGTTCTATGTCCAGCGTTCTCTTACCCCGTGCCGCCTTTGTTCGTGGCGCCATTGCCATCGTGCCGTTGTCCCTGGCCACCGCGCCCTGGGGGCTGCTGGCAGGCTCCATGGCCATTGAGGCCAATCTCACCCCGCTGCAAGGCCAGGGGCTGTCGAGCATTGTCTTCGCCGGTGCCGCGCAACTGGTGGCCATCGGCATGCTCAAGGGCGGGGCGGGGGTCTTCTCGATCCTGCTGACCACCTTGCTGCTGACCTCCCAGCACTTGCTCTACGGCATGAGCCTGCGCTCGGTGATTTCGCCGTTGCCCGGCCGCTGGCGGGTGGGCCTGGGCTTTCTGCTCACCGATGAGCTGTTTGCCCTGACCAGTGCCCATGACCAGCAGCAGTTCAACCGCTGGTACGCCCTAGGCGTGGGCCTGACCTTCTATGTGGCGTGGAACCTCTTCACCCTGCTGGGCATCGTCCTGGGCAAGAGCATTCCAGGGTTGGAGCACCTGGGGTTGGACTTCTCCATTGCCGCCACCTTCATCGCCCTGATTACGCCGCTGGTACGCAATGTGCCGACGGTGGTCTGTGTCGCGGTGTCGCTGTTCTGTTCGGTGCTGTTCAGTTATTGGCACTGGGGCTCGGCCCTGGTATTGGCCGGCCTGGCGGGCATGACTGCGGGCTTTGTCTGCAACAAGTTGTATCGGGGGCGCACATGATGGTCTGGGCAGTTATCTTCGGCATGGGCCTGTTGGTGTTTCTCAATCGCTATGTCTTTCTCGAGCCGCGCCTGCCACTGCGCCTGAGCAGCAATGCGCGGCAGTTCCTCGGTTTCGCGGTGCCGGGAATGCTCACGGCAATCTGCGGGCCCATCGTGTTCATGCCCGAGCATCAGTTGAACCTGGGGTGGGACAATCCCTACCTGTTGAGCTCCCTGGTGGCGATTGCGCTGGTGATCTACACGCGCAATACCCTGGTCAGCATGTTGCTGAGCATGGGTTTCTTTTTCCTTCTGCGCTGGTGGCTGTGAGGGGCGATTGAGGTAGCCTGTGCCGCCTTAGGCTGAGGCCTTTTTTTCAACTGCAATGGATGCTTTGGATGAGCGACTTTCCCCACGATATTGACCTGGATGCATTCTGGGACCAGGGCTCCAGCAGAAAGATCAACCAGCCGCCGCCCAGCGATCAACTGATCGCCGAACTGCAACAGCAGTTGGGCTACCGCTTGCCGGCGTCCTATGTGGCCTTCATGCGCCGCTACAACGGCGGCCGTCCGCGGCTGACCTGCTTCCCGGTGGACCAGGGCACTTCCTGGGCGCAAGACCATTGTGCGATCGACAGTTTCCTGTGCATTGGCAGCGACTCGCACTACTCCCTGGGGGGTGGGCTCGGCAGTCGTTTCATGATCGAGGAATGGGGCTATCCGGACCTTGGGGTGTACATCTGCGATTGCCCGTCCGCCGGGCACGACATGATTGCCCTGGACTACCGCGAATGCGGCCCCGAGGGTGAGCCGCAGGTGGTGCATGTGGACCAGGAGAGCGACTATGAGGTGACTTTCCTGGCCTCGAGTTTCGAGGCGTTTGTCCGCGGCTTGGTGTCGTGGGAGGTGTATGACAACGCGGAGCAGGATTACCTCGACGACCTGGACAAGGTCGTCAACGCTGGGTTTTCGCCGTTGCTGGGCGAGCTGATCGAGCACTTCCAGCAGGTCCCTGACATCGCTGCACTGATCCGCGAGATTGCCTTGCGGATTGTCGAGGACAAGCGCTACTTCGCCCTGCACGCCGACCCGTTGTCGCAGCTGTTGTACGATCTGCAGTTCTGGCTGTATCAGAATCGCCACCCGGTGGCGGATAAATCACAGTACCTGCTGGCCTACCAGCACATGATTGCCTTCGGCAACGGCTTCGGTACCGGCGGCTACGCGCCGCGCTTCATCGAGGACTGGTTCCGCGATCGGCTGGGCGCCGGGCAGATACGCCAGAGCGCTGGCGGCCTGGTCTTGAGCGAAGACTATCGCGGCCAGTTGCTCAAGCAGTTGGCCGCGTTGCGCGAAGAACAGCCTCAGCCCCAGGAGCACCCATGAGCCACGAGTCGGTCCGTATCACTGGCGAACAAACCCTGTCTGACAACTGGTATGTGCTGAAGAAGTACAGCTTCGAGTTGCGTCGTCGCGACGGTAGCTGGCAGGCCCAGGCCCGTGAGGTCTACGACCGGGGCAATGGCGCGACGATCCTGTTGTACAACCTCGAGCTGCGCACGGTACTGCTGACCCGGCAGTTCCGCATGCCGGCCTTCGTCAATGGCCACAGCGGCTACCTGATCGAAACCGCCGCCGGCCTGCTGGACAACGCCAGTCCGGAAGTCCGCATTCGCCAGGAGGCGGAGGAGGAGACAGGTTATCGGGTAGGGGAGGTGCAGAAGGTCTTCGACGCCTTCATGAGCCCGGGCTCGGTGACCGAGCGGGTGCATTTCTTCATTGGCCGCTACCAGGCCGGGGACCGCATCAGCGACGGCGGCGGCCTGGAGCATGAGGGCGAGGACATCGAGGTCCTGGAACTGGACATCGACCAGGCCCTGGGCATGATCAAGAGCGGGGAGATCGCCGATGGCAAGACCATCATGCTCCTGCAATACCTGCAGCTGCATGTGCTCAAGCCTCGCAGCCTGATGGTGCTGGTGGCCGGGCCTTATCGTTCCGGTACGGATGACGATCCGGCGTTGCTGGCACGCAATGTCGAAGCCATGGAGCAGTGTGCCGCGCAGGTCCTGGCGGCCGGGCATTTCCCGGTGCTGGGGGAGTGGGTGGCGTTGCCGATGACCCGCCTGGCGGGCTCCCGGGCCGTGGGTGACGCGGTGTACAACGCGCAGTTTCACGCCTATGCCGAACGCCTGCTGGAGCGCTGTGACGCGGTGCTGCGCATCGGTGGGGCCTCGGCAGGCTCCGATGCCATGGTGCGCATCGCCCAGGGGCTGGGCCTGGGTATCTATCATCAGGTGGAGCAACTGCCTGTGCTGACTCCGGTCGCGCTCCGCGCCTGATCAACCCGCGCTGCTGAGCGGACTGTTGGCGGCCTCATTCGCCGCCGGCAGTCCCGGCCTGCTCCAACGTCTCTCCAGTGCCACCCCGGCCCCGGGCTTTTCTTCGAGCCTGGCGGAAAAATACTGTCTATCTTCAATAGGCAAGCGGGAGCTTCGTCAAAGACCATATGTCGGCGTGAGTCACGCCGGTCGCTTTGTCGCTATGGCGCATGGAGCCCTATGGAAAACCTCGGTCTTGATCCGTCACCAGGAAGCAGCCCCTCCAATCAGGCGCTGACCCGGACCACCTTGCTGGGATGCTTGGGGCTGTTGCTGGCGCTGTTTCTGTTCACCGCGGTGTTGCTGGTGTACATCGCCCTCGATCAGAACCTCGCCGCCGAGCAGCACAGCCGCCTGGATCTCGACAAGGCACTGCAGGCCTTCGACAGCAATGCCCGCACCACCCTCAAGGACTACGCGCTGTGGGGTGATGCCTACCAGCACTTGCACCTGAGCGTCGATCTGGAGTGGGCTTTCACCCGTCAGAACTTCGGCCCGACCCTGTACCAGGACCTGGGCTTCGACGGGGTGTTTGTGATCGACCCGCAGGGGCGGACCGTCTACGCGCTGGTGGCCGGACGCCTGGTGTCGATGGATGCCCGGGACTGGCTGGGGGAAGCCCTGCAACCTCTGGTGGATCACGCGCGTCTGGCGGCGGCCGGCGGCAACGCCAGCAGCCGCTACCTGTCGATCGCCGGCGTTCCGGCGCTGGTGGTGGCCGATGTGCTGAGCCCGGGCAACGATCCGCAGGTGCGGGGCGATGCCGGACCGCAATCGGTGCTGATCTTTGTGGCTCGCTTGGATCCGACGCGGTTGCTAGCCCTGGGGCAGGGAATGGGCATCGAGCAACTGCAACTGGCCGCTGCCGGAGCGGCGGACGGGCTGCCCACCCTGGCCTTGCCCGAAGGCGCCGGAACCCTGCAGTGGCAACCCGCGCGTCCGGGGCACCGGTTGTTGCTGCTGGTGATGCCGCTGTTGCTGTTGGCGGGCCTGCTAGTAGGGCTGATGGCTGGGTTCCTGTTGCGCCGAGCCGCTGCTGCGGCGCGGCTGATGGATCAGCAAGTGCAGGCCTTGCGCGTCAGTCGCTGGGCCCTGGCGGCCAGCGAGGAGCGTTTTCGCGACGTCGCCGAAGCTGCCTCCGACTGGATCTGGGAAGTCGATCCGCAACTGCGTTTCACCTATCTCTCCGAGCGCTTCGAGGTGGTCACGGGGCTGGCTCGGGAGGCAACCCTGGGACTGGCGATGGACGAGCTGCTGAGCACCGATCAGGATTCGCTGCAAAGCTGGCTGGCGCTCCCGGACCGGCACCCGCAGGCGGTCTTGCAGTGCACTTACCTGGATGGTGAGCGGCAGCCGCGGATCTGCCGTCTTTCGGTGCGGGCCATGGCTGCTGGTGGTTACCGTGGCACCGCCAGCGACATCACCGAGGAAGTCGCGGCCCGGCGGCGGATCGAGTACTTGTCCCAGCACGATGCCCTGACCGGGCTGGCCAACCGCACGCGCATGCAGGAGTTTCTCGAAGGCAAGCTCCAGGCCTTGCCGCTCTTGCAGGAGCCCTTGTTGATGCTCAGCATCGACCTCGATCGCTTCAAGCCGGTGAATGACCTGTTGGGGCATGCGGCCGGCGACCAGGTGCTGCATGAGGTCTCCCAGCGCCTGAGCCAGTGCCTGCGCAGTGAAGACCTGGTGGCCAGGGTCGGCGGCGACGAGTTTGTCCTGGTGGTGCCGGGGCAAGTGACCGAGGCCGAGATCGAAGGCCTGTGCCGGCGCTTGATCGAGCGGATCGAAGCGCCGTTCTACATTGGCGGGCATGAAGTCTTCATCAGTGCCAGCATCGGCATTGCCCGGGCCCCGGCCGACGCCCGCCAAGCCGAGGAGTTGCTGCGCTTCGCTGACATTGCCCTCTACGAGGCCAAGGCGGCAGGACGCAGCACCTGGCGTTTCTATGCCGCTGACATGAAGGTGCGGATCATCGAGCGGCGCAGCCTGGAGCGCGACCTGCGCCATGCGATTGAACAGGATCAACTGATCCTGCAGTTCCAGCCTCGTTACCGGCTGGCCGACCGACGCCTGGTGGGCGCCGAGGCGCTGGTGCGCTGGCAGCATCCGCAACGCGGGCTACTGGAGCCGGAGGTGTTTGTACCGATCGCCGAGGACAGCGGCCTGATCCTGCCGTTGAGCGACTGGGTGCTGCACGCGGCCTGCCGCGCCGCCCGCAGCTGGCCCGGGCACCTGCTGCTGGCGGTAAAGCTGTCGTCCAGCGAGTTTCAGCGCGGGCAACTGGTGGCCCGAATCAACGGTGCGCTGATTCGGAGCGGGCTGGAGCCCTCACGGCTGGAACTGGAAGTGACCGACAAGATGCTGTTCGACGACAGTCGTCAGGTGCTGACCAGCATGCAGGGGCTCAAGGCTTTGGGTGTGCGTCTGTTGATGGATGACTTCGGTACCGGCTACTCGGCGTTGCAGTTCCTGCAGAGTTTTCCTCTGGATGGCTTGAAGATTGACCACAGCCTGGTGGCCAGGATGCACGGCAATGACACCGGGCGTTCGATTGTCCAGGCGATCGTCGACCTGGCGCACGCCCTGTCGTTGCGGGTGGTTGCCGAAGGTGTGGAAACAACGGAGCAGCTCAAGCTGCTGCATGCCATCCAGTGCGACGAGGTCCAAGGCAGCCACCTGGGGCCGCCGCTGGAGACTGCAGGGTTATTGGCACTCTGCGCCGAGGCGGCCCAGGCCGCAGGTTCGAGCACCTGAGCGAGGTGCGTTCAGGGCAGGTGATCGGCGGCGAAGTCCGCCTCCGAGCGGGCCTGCAGGCGGCCCTTGCGGCAGGCCTGCTGGAAGCGCTCGAAGTCCCGTTCGTTTTGCGTGGCATAGGCCTGGGCGTAGTGCCACAGGGCTTCGGCCAGGGTCTCGCTGCTGCCGATATAGCCGCTGATCAGCGCCGCTTTGCCCGAAGCCTTGGCATGGGCCCGGGCCAACGCCCGGCCACAGACCCGGGCATAGGCAGCAAAGGTTTCTTCATCGAAGGTTTCCAGTTCCGCCGAGACCTTCATGTCCCGCAGTTGGCGCACATAGAAGTGGCGACCATTGGGGCCGGTGGTCCAGCCCAGGAACAGGTCGCTGGCGGACTGCATCAGGCGTTGCCCTTCCACCACTCGCTGGCCGTTGTGGCGCGGCCGTGAGCGAGTATTCACGTAGTCGGCGAGCACCGAGCGTCGGGCCTCCTTGAACTGCAGGAACAGCGGCTGCTGCTGGTTATCGGTGAGCAGCGCGACCAGGCAGCGGGTGCCGACGCTGCCCACGCCCACCACCTTGAACACCAGGTCACGGGCGCTGAATCGGGCCAGCAGGTCACGCCGGTCGGCCTGCAGGGTGCCGCGATAGTCGCGCATGAAGGTGTCGTACAGTGGCCGCCAGTCTTCCAGGCGCATCCAGTCGTCATCGTTATCAAGCAACGATGTCTCTTTGTGCAGGTGGAAAATCTCCGGCAAGTCGTCACGAATCCGCAACTGTCCGCGGCTGTCGCGTTCGCTGATCTTCGGCAACAGGCCGGCGTGGGTGCGTCGCGCTGCCTTGTCTATGGCCCGTTGCAGATGCCCGAGGACATTGCCGTTGGCCTGCGCCTGTTGCAGCAGGTCGTCCTGGGTCAGGGCGTCGTACCAGATGTCCAGGGCGTTCTGTCCGGCGCAGGTGGCCATGCTGCGCTGGTAGGCGCCCACCAGTTCGCGGCAGACCCGTTCCTCGACTCGGGCGCCGTGGCGAAGGTGCCGGGCGGCGATCAGGAAACTCGCCACCAGGCGCTTCAGGTCCCATTCCCAGGGCCCCGGGTGAACCTCGTCGAAATCGTTGACGCTAAACAACAGGTTGCGTTCCGGGGTGGCGAAGCCGCCGAAGTTCATCAAGTGGCAATCGCCGCAGATGGTCGAGCGCAGGCCCATGTCTGGTGTAGTCGCCAGGTCGTGGGCCTGGAGCAGGGCGTTGCCGCGGTAGAAGGTGAAGGGCGACACCAGCATGCGTCCGTAGCGCAACGCCACCAGGGACTGGACCCGCCCCTGGCTCGAGGCTTCGATCAGCGGCAAGGGGTCGCGCTTGACCTGCCCGGGAGCCGCATGGGAACTGCGGGGACAGTGCTTGCGGGCTTGCTTGCCTTGCTTGAGCGGGTCGCTGGGGCGGTTCATGGCTGGCACCTGTGGGAGGGCGAGGTATTGTTGCCGGCGTTTGCCCGGGCGCAGGGTTCAGGCATCGGACGCTGCCGCGTCACGGGCCTCCTGGCGGATCGGCAGCTCCACGCGAAAGGTGCTGCCGACGCCGAGCTGGCTGCGCACGCTGATCTGCCCCCCGTGTTTCTTGACTATTCCATAGGACAACGACAGCCCCAGGCCAGTGCCCTGGCCCACGGGTTTGGTGGTGAAGAAGGGGTCGAAGATCTTCGCCAGGTGCTGCTCATCGATGCCGCAACCGCTGTCGCTCACTTCCAGCCAGACCCGGTCTGCGTCTGCGCCGTTGCTGAGGGTGATGGTGCCGCGTTCCGGGCCGATGGCCTGGGCGGCGTTGACCACCAGGTTCATGACCACCTGGTTGAGCTGCGAGGGCAGGCACTCGATGTCCGGCAACGTGTGGTAGTCCTTGATCAGGTCGGCCTTGTACTTGAGTTCGTTGGCGACGATGTTCAGGGTCGAGTCGATGCCCTGTTGCAGGTTGGCCATTTGCCACTGCTGGTCGCTGTCGACCCGGGAGAAGTTCTTCAGGTCCTTGACGATCTGTTCGACCCGGCCGATGCCGTCCTTGGACTCTTTGATCAGCAGCGGAATGTCTTCCTGGAGAAAGTCCAGGTCGATGCTTTCCCGCAGGCTTTGCAAGCGCTTGCGCAGCTCCGGTGCGGCGATCGCCTCTTCGGCCTGGCGATAGGCGCTGAGCATCTGGTTGAGCTGTTGCAGGTAGCCGGCCAGGCTGCCGAGGTTGGAGGAGACAAAGCCGATGGGGTTGTTGATTTCGTGGGCGACCCCGGCTGCCAGCTGGCCCAGGGAGGCCAGCTTCTCGGATTGCACCAGCTGGTTTTCCAGTTGTTTGCGTTCGTCGATCTCCTGCTGCAGGGCTGCCCCGGTCTGTTTCAGGTCTTCGGTGCGCTGTTCCACCAACTGCTCCAGGTGATGCATCTGCAACAGCGCGCGGGCAGTCATTTCCCACTTGCTGGTGAGGGTGCTGGCCATCTGCTGGACTTCGATGTTGTCGAAGGGTTTTTTCAGGATCAACAGCCGGTTGTGGCCCTGCAGGCGTTCCAGCAGATCCTCCCAGGAGTAGTCGGAATAGGCGGTGCAAACCACTACCTGCAGACGCGGGTCCGCTTGCCATAGCCGCTCGATGGTCTGGGCCCCGTCCCAGCCCAGGGGCATGCGCATGTCGACGAAGGCCAGGGCATAGGGTCGCTGCTGTTCCAGGGCCTGGCAGACCAGGCCCAAGCCTTCCTCGCCACCGTAGGCCGAGTCCAGTTCGAAGGCCGGCTGCTGGGGCTTGGTCGAGGCGCCGAACAGCTGCGCCTCGAGGTCGTCCAGGGTGCTGTCATCCTGGGGCGGCGGGGTGAGGATTTTGCGGAAGTCCTCGTGAATCGACGGGGTGTCGTCGATCAACAGAATGCGGCGGTTGCTCAGCTCTTCCATCATTGGCCCTCGGCGCTGATCAGCGGAATGTCCAGGGTAAAGGTGGCGCCCAGGCCCGGTCCGTCACTGTGCACGCTCAGCTGTCCGTCCATTTCCATGGCGGCCAGGGCGCAACTGTGCAGGCCGAAGCCGTGCCCGTCCTTGCGGGTGGTGAAACCGTGGGCAAAGATTCGCGTCAGGTTTTCTGCGGCAATGCCTTCGCCTTCGTCCTTGACGCTGATGCGTAGGGTCTCGCCGTCCACTACCCGGGCGCTCAGGGTCAGGGTCCGTGGGTGATCATCGAGCCCGGACATGGCGTATTTGGCGTTGCTGATCAGGTTGATCAGGATCAGCAGCATGCGGTGCTTGTCGCCCATGACTGCAGGCACTGCGGCGTAGTCCCGGACCACGGTGACTTGATGCCGGGTCAGGGCCCCGGAATTCATCCGCAGGGCATCGTCGATCAACTCGGCGACCTTCAGCGGTTCGACCAGGCGCGACGCCCCGGCATAGGACTGCTGGGTGGCGACGATCTCCTTGATGTGGTCGACGCTGCGGCTCAGTTGGGCCAGCTCTTCGCTCATGCCTTGCTGCTCGCTGGCGATGGCCTGCACCAGCTGGTTGAAGTAACCGGGAAGCAGCTTGCCCTTTTCGTCCTCGCTGAAGAAACGCCCCAGGTCGCTGCCGTGCTGGTTGACCAGTTGCATCGCCTTGCCCAGGCCCAGGGCTTTGCTGGTACGCAGTGTGCGGCTCAGCAGCTCGCTGGAAATGTTGACGCTGTTGAGCACGTTGCCAACGTTGTGCAGCACGTTGGTGGCGATTTCCGCCATCCCGGCCTGACGCGCCGCGTCCAGCAGTTCGCTCTGCACCTCCTTGAGTTCCCGGGTGCGCTCCTCAACCCGCTGCTCCAGGTGTTCATTGGCGCTTTGCAGGGCGGTGTTGACTCGCTGGATGACCGCATAACTGCGCACCAGCCTGACCACCAGGTAGAGGATCAGCAGCACCAGCAACACCGAGAACAGCAGCAGGTACTGGTGCGCCTTCTGGTCTTGCAGGTCGGTCTGGAGCTGGTCCTGGTTGAGCAACTGGGTGATGGCGTCCAGGCGCCCGGCGATCGGGATCGAGGTGATCCGCTCCAGCAGGTCATTGACCACCGGCTGTTCGCGCAGAATCACCGAGACATGGTTGCTGAGAATCTCCACCGGCTGGTGCAGCGGTTCGGGCAGACGCTCCTTGTTGATCGCGAGCTTGTTCAGCCCCAGCAGGATGTCCGCGGCCTTGTCGTCGGTGGAAACCTGGGCGAACTCCAGGCTGCTGAGCAGCAGGTCGTAGGTATCGATGGCGATGTTCTGCTGCGCCAGTCGCTGTTCATCGTCGAGGCTGGCCAACCGCAGTTGGATGTCGTCTTCGGCGGTGGGCAGGAACGCCAGGGAGTTGCGCAGTATGGAGTTGTGGGACTTGAAGCGCTCCACCAGCCCGGCCTTTTCCTGCAGCGCCTCGAGGAATGCCTGATGGCTCGCCTGCCAGGCCGCCGGATCGCTGTGGTCCTGTTTCGAGGCCCGATCGAAGCGGCTCCAGAGCTCATTGATCTGCTGCACCGGGATCACCAGCGGATCGTAGTTGTGGGTGATGGCGATACGTGCCTTGAGCACCTCGGTTTCCCACTGGGCGTTGAGTTGCTTGATGTGGCCGATCAGGTCCCGTGACAGGGCGTAGTTCGAGGTCTGGCCGATCATCGTCTTCAAATACACAAACGCCAGCGCCATCACCAGGCCCAGGGTCAGCAGCGTTGCGGGCAAGCGGCGCGGCAGCTTCATAGGCGTGGGTCCTGCTGTTCGCCCGTGAGGGTCTTGAGAAACTTGACGATCAGGCTGGTATCCAGGGGGTTGGGCAGACGTCCCAGTTGATACTTGAACATCACCTCCACTGCCTGCTCCAGGGTCTGCGCCGAGCCGTCGTGGAAGTACGGGGCGGTGAGCGCAACGTTGCGCAGGCTGGGGACCTTGAAGACATTGCGGTCCTGCTCGTCGCCAGTGATCAGGAAACGCCCGAGGTCGGCCTCGGTGGGGTTGCCCCGGGCCGTGAAGTAATCGCCCATCACTCCGAACTTCTGGAACATGTTGCCGCCGATGTTGACCCCCTGGTGGCAGGCGATGCAGCCGTAGTCCTTGAACCGCTGGTAGCCGTGTTTTTCATCCAGGCTGAGGACCTCGGTGTTGCCTTGCAGGTATTGGTCGAACCGCGAATTGCTGCTCAGCAGGGTCTTTTCGTAGGAGGCCAGGGCGTTCTGCACATTGGTTGTAGTGACGCCATCCGGGTACAGCTCGCCGAAGGACTGGCGGTAGGTGGTGTCGTCACTCAGGGTGCGGAGCAGGTTGGGCCAGTTGTTGCCCATCTCGATGGGGCTCTGCACCACGCTATCGATCTGCGCCTCAAGCGTTTCGGCGCGGCCGTCCCAGAACTGGCGAAAGTTCAGCGCGGCGTTGAACACACTGGGCGCATTGACCCGGGTCGGCTGCCCGAGGAACCCCGGCGAAGTTGCGCGGCCATCGGCGCCGCCCTTGTCCAGTTGATGACAACTGGCGCAGGACAGGCTGCTGTTCAACGACAAGCGCGGCTCATTGAACAGCCGCCGGCCCAGCTCGACCTTTTTGGGATCGAGGGTGGGCGGCGCGGGCAAGGGCTTGAGCGGTTCATCCAGTGCCTCACCGTGGGCGTGCAGGCCAGTACCCAGCAAGGTACTGAGCAGCAGGCAGTTCAGTGCGCGCAGCAGGTGCTTGCGATACTCACGGGTGGCGCTCATGGCCGTGCACCGGACGGGGAGGCGGTCTGTGCACTGAGCAGCCGGGCGAATTCCTCGGCGGGCAGGGCCTTGCTGAAGTAGTAACCCTGGCCTTCCTCACAGCCCTGATGCTGCAGGAATGTCAGTTGTTCCGGGGTTTCCACCCCTTCGGCGATGATACTCAGGTGCAGGCTGCGACCCAGGTTGATGATGGCGCTGACCAGCGCCGCGTCCTTGTGGTCATGGCTCACTCCCTGGACAAAGGACTGGTCGATCTTCAGTACGTCCACGGGAAACTTGCGCAGATAGCTCAGGCTTGAATAACCGGTGCCAAAATCGTCGATGGCCAGGCGTACTCCCAGGGTCTTGATGGCCTGCAAGATGGCGAGGGTGGCTTCGACGTTCTGCATCAGCACGCCTTCGGTGATTTCCAGCTCCAGTAAGGCGGGGTCCAGGGCGCTGTCACGGAGCGTTGCCTGCAGTTGCTGGAGCAATTGTGGCTGTCTGAAGTCGCTGGCCGAGAGATTCACCGACAGGCGAATGGGTGTCAGGCCGGCGTCTTGCCAGGCCCGGGACTGGCGAGTGGCCTCACCCAGCACCCACTGGCTGATGGCGGTGATCAGGCCGCTGTCTTCGGCCACGGGAATGAACTGCGCGGGGCTGATCCAACCCTGCTGCGGGTTGTGCCAGCGAATCAACGCTTCGGCGCCCACCACCTGGCCCGAGGCCAGGTGGATTTTCGGCTGGTAGTGCAGGCAAAACTCCTGGCGTTCCAGGGCCTGGCGAATGCCCGATTCCAGGTGTTGCTGTTCCCGGGCCTGGTGGCTCATGTCTTCGGTGAAGAAACCGTAGCTGCCCGGCGCCTGGTCCTTGCTGTTGCGCATGGCCATCTCGGCCTTCTTGATCAGCGACAGAGCATCCTGGCCATCCTCGGGGTACAGGCTGATGCCCAGGCTGGCGGTGACCCGCAGGTCGTGCCCGGCGATGTCATGGGGCTGGCCCAGCTTCACCAGGAGTTTTTGCGCGACGACCCGTATCTGGGGCGGTGGGTGCAGGTCATGCACCAGCACCACGAACTCGTCGGAGCCGTAGCGGAACACCGAGTCGGATTCACGCATGCTGTGCTGCAGGCGCTGGGCAATTGCCTTGAGCAGCTCATCGCCCGCCGGGTAACCCAGGGCATTGTTGATCCGCTTGAAGCGGTCCAGGCCGATGAACATCACCGCCACTTGCTTGTCATGGCGTCGGGCCTGGGCCATGGCCTGGTCCAGGCGGTCGCCCAGCAGGGTGCTCGACGGCAGCCCGGTCAACAGGTCGTAGTGCAACAGGTGGGAGACCTTGAGCAGCTCAGCGACTCGATCCTCGATGGTCTGCTGCAGCTCGTTGAGCTTCTGCCGGGCGTCCTGGGCCATCTGCCATTTCCAGGTCAGGGCGTTGGCCATCTGGCGGATTTCCAGGCTGTCGAAAGGCTTTTTCAGGATCAGCAACTGGTCGCCAAACACCAGGCGCTCGGCCATGTCCTCCCAGGAATAGTCGGAGTAGGCGGTGCACAGGGCGATCTGCAGGTCCGGGTCGGCCTGCCACAGGCGTTCGATGGTTTCCAGGCCGTCCCAGCCGGGAGGCATGCGCAGGTCGATGAATGCCATGGCGTAGGGCAGGCCATGGGCCAGGGCCGATTCGACCTTGGCCAGGGCTTCGCGGCCCTGAAACGCCGAGTCCAGGCTAAAGGTTTGGGCGGCCTGGGGCGGGGCACTGCCGAACAGCTGCTGTTCGGCGAGACCCAGGGCCAAGTCCTGGCGGGGCGCGAGAATCTTTTGGAAGTCGTCATGGATCGAGGGGCTGTCGTCGACGATCAGCACCCGTCGGTTGACCCGCTCAGACAGCGAGCCAGAGGCCTCTTGCGATCTTTTCTGTGCGTCGCAGCCAGCGTCCATAGACCTTCCCTAGTGCTCTGAGCTTGCGTTCAACGCTGTCAGCATAGTCATTGCTAGAGCTCCCCAGAGGCGTTTTTTTTCAGTGCAGGTGGCCGGGTGAAAATAAAAAATCCATCTAGGATTGTCTGGGAAATCCCGCAGTTGCCGAGCGGCCTGTGAGATCCGTCGAGGAAACGCTGTGTCGCCCAGGGAGAAGCTGCATGGAAGATTCGCCACTGCCCGAGTCCGGCCCACGCGCCAGCCTGTTGCTGGTGGATGACGAAGAGTCGATTCTCAGCAGCCTGAAGCGCCTGTTGCGCAGCCAGCCCTATGAGGTGCTGCTGGCCAATAGCGGCGCCAGGGCCCTGGAGATTCTCGCCGAGCGTCCCGTGGACCTGGTCATGAGTGATGCACGCATGCCCAGCATGGATGGCGCCACCTTGCTCGCCCGCGTGCGTGAGGGCTACCCGACCACCCGGCGGATTCTGCTCACCGGGTATGCCGACCTGGAGACCATCGTCAAGGCGGTCAACGAAGGGCAGATCCACCAGTACCTGAGCAAGCCCTGGAATGACGAGGAGCTGCTGCTGATCCTGCGCCAGGTGCTGGAGCACCAGCAGGCGGAGCGTGAGCTCAAGCGCTTGCAGCAGCTGGTCCTGGAGCAGAATCGCCAGCTCAAGGCGAGCAATGTCGGCCTGGAGCAGCGCGTGACTTCGCGCACCGCAGAGTTGCAGCAGACCGCAGATATGCTGGACCTGGCCTACGACGAGCTCAAACACAGTTATGTAACGGCCACCGAGGTGTTTTCACTGCTGGCCAACCTGCGGCTGCCGACGGACAAACAGACCAACCGCAAGGTCATCGACCTGGTGCGTGTCTGTTGCATCAGCCATGGCCTGGACGAAGCCTCCAGCCGCGACCTGGCCATGGCCGCGGCGTTGTACAACATCGGCAAGCTGAGCTGGAGCGATGCCATGCTCAACTCCCCGGCGGACTTGTTGCATCACCTGGAGCGTGATCGCTACCGCGCCTATCCGAAGCAGAGCGAGTCGCTGCTGATGTCCCTGGAGCCCATGCAGGACGCCGCGCGCCTGATCCTCCATCACCAGGAACGCTGGGACGGCAGTGGTTTTCCCGACCACCTCAAGGGCGAGGCCATTCCCTGGGGGGCAAGGTTGCTCAAGCTGGCGGTGGACTTCATCGAGCTGCAGTGCGGGTTGATCCTGGAGCGGCGGATGAACAGCGACGAGGCTTTGCTGTTCATTCGCAAATACGCCGGCCGGTTGTATGACCCTGAGCTGGTGGAAGACTTTGTCCGGAGCTGCGCGGCCTATCTCAGCGATGTCAGCGTCGACGACCCGACGGTCAAGGTACTGGGGACCCGGGAACTGCAGGACGGGATGGTCCTGTCGCGCAATCTGAATGCCGACAACGGCATGTTGCTGCTCAATGCCGGCAAGGTACTCAATGAACCCCTGGTGCAGAAACTCATCGCTTTCGAAGCCATGGAGGGCGCCAAGTACAGCATCTTTGTCCGGGTGCCCGAGGTCGGTGGGGCTAGCCCCGGGATTCCCGGTGGTTGATCGCAACGCTTGATCTGTGACGCGTTGAACGTCATCTTTTGCCTTCTGCCGGGTGGTCGTGGTGACGCGCGGAGATCACAGCGCCCGACCTGGGCCAGGCCGCGATGGATTTTCCGGGAGCAATGCGATGGATCTGGCAACCCTTTTTCTCTACATCGTCACGGTGAGTGCGGTCATGATCACCCCGGGGCCGTCGATGCTGCTGGCCTTGAACAACGGCGCGAGCCACGGCCTGCGAGTGGCGGGCTGGGGGATTGCCGGGGCGGCGTTGTCCGACCTGCTGCTGATCGGCGCCGTGGGGTGTGGACTGGGGGCGTTGCTGCAGGCCTCGGAGCCGCTGTTCGTGGTGGTCAAGAGCTGCGGCGCGGTGTATCTGCTGTACCTCGCCTGGTGCCTGTGGCGTGCCCCGACCCAGGCCCTGGCACGCTCGCTCAACGCTGCCTCGGGCAGCTCCGGGCGCTCGGCCTTTCGCCGGGCGTTGCTGGTGGGGTTGTCGAATCCCAAAGGCTTGTTGTTTTTCTCGGCCTTCGTGCCGCAGTTCGTGCGTCCGCAACAGCCTGTGGCAGAGCAGTACCTGATCCTCGCGCTGGTCAGTGCCCTGGTGGACTGCGTAATGATGAGCCTCTACGCCGTCGGTGGGCGGCGCGCCATGGCGACGTTTTCCGCCCGGGTCATGGGCTGGATCAATCGCAGTTGCGCCGGCCTGCTGGCGCTGTTGGCGGTGGGGGTTGGCCTGTATCGGCGTAGCGATAACCCTGCGCTCTAGGCGGTTCGCTGGTATTTTGTCGCCCCCCCGGCACCTGGCCGGTTTTCCGGGGACGCCATGGCGCCCTTGTCATGTTCCTGCAACGCTCCGCTGCCAAGAAGGTGAGGCTATGTTCAATCCGCTCCACCCCGATGGCGGGGCCAGGACGCTTCGATTCCCCAAGGAGAATTCACGATGAAACAGTTTTTTGCCCTGATGGCGGCCCTGGTGCTGACCCTGGGGATGGTGGGCATCAGCGACGCGCGCCAGCCCAAGCAACAGCGCGACTCGGTAGCGGGAACCTTCGACTATTACCTACTGACCCTGTCCTGGTCGCCGACCTTCTGCCTGATGCACCCGGAGAACCAGCAGTGCACGGGCAAGGGCTACGGTTTTGTCCTGCACGGCCTGTGGCCGCAGTACGCCAAGGGCGGCTGGCCGGAGTCGTGCCCGCCACTGACGCCGCTGAGCCGGGAAGAACGCGCCAAGGGCCTGACCCTGTTCCCCACGGAAAAGCTGCTCAACCACGAATGGACCAAGCATGGCACCTGCAGCGGCCTGGGCGGCATGGGCTACCTGGATGCGGCGGACAAGTCCCTGGCCAAGGTACAGATTCCCGAGGCGCTGCAGCCATCGACGCAGGTGCGCTACTTCGAGGCCTCGGCGATTGCCCAGCAGTTTCGCCAGAGCAATCCGGGGATTGCCGAAAATGGCATTGCCATTCTCTGCAGCGGCCCCGAGCTTTCCGAAGTACGGGTGTGCCTGACCAAGGACCTGGACTTCGGTGCCTGCGGCAAAGGTGTGAAGGACCAGTGCCGTGCGGGCCAGATTCGCGTACCGCCGATTCGCTGAGGGCGTCTTCGCCGGCCAATCGACTGCTGCCGCAGGGCAACTGCAGGCGTTGGCTGGCGGCAAACCGGACCACGCCCGATCGCCGCCAGTAGCAGGGTCTACAGGCTGGCGAGCAGGTTCTGCAGGCGCTCGGCGGTTGCTTGGCCGCAATCCTGCATCGGTGCCCGCAACTGCGGCTCGATCAGCCCTTGATGGGCCAGCAACGCTTTCACCGGTGCCGGATTGGGCTCGGCGAACAGGGCCTGGATCATCGGCACCAGTTGCAGGAAGGTCGCCCTGGCCGCGTGCAGTTGTTGTGCCTGAACCTGTTGCAGCAGTTGCACGAACCGCTCAGGGCGAATATGCGCCGAGGCCGCAATGGCTCCGCAAGCCCCCAGGCATAAGGCGCTGAACAGCTGCAGATCCTCGCCACAGAGTACTTCCACGTCGCCACTGGCCAGCAGCGCCAGGGTGTTCTCCAGGTTGCCGCCGCAATCCTTGACCGCCTTGATCTGTGGATGGCGGACGATGTTGAGCAAGGTGCTTTGCTGCAGGGTGACCCCGGTGCGGTAGGGAATGTCGTAGACGATGATGGGCACGCTGGAGGCATCGGCGACGCTGTGGAAGAAGCTTTCCAGGGCTGCCTGCGAAGGCCGGATGTAGTAGGGCGCAGGCACCAGCAGGGCCGCCACCGGGCGTTTGAGAATCTGCTGCTGCAGGCTCAGCAATGACTTCAGGTGGTTGCCCGCCAGCCCCATGATCACCCGCCCGGCAGGTGCTGTTTCCAGTACCGCATCGAGTACTGCCAGTTGCTCGTCCTTGTCCAGGGCGGCGGCTTCACCGGTGGTACCGCAGACCACCAGCCCGGCCACGCCACTGTCCAGCAGGTGGCTGCTCAGACGCCGCAGGGCGGCAAAGTCGATGGCGCCGTCGGCGAAGGGGGTGACGATGGGGACCCAGATACCTTGAAACGATGACATGCGTGTTCTCCTGATGGTTGACCGTCGGGTCACGTCAGAAGAGTAGAAGGGCAATCAGCAAAGGGAGGGTGTCCGTAGCGCCTGAGGTCCTGTCAGCTCATCTGACGGGACACAGCGCCCCGGTCACATGAGCGACTGTTTCTTCGATTTAGAGCTGCAAGCCACCCACGCCTCGGCCTTGGCAGACAAGCCAAGGGCGCGAAAGTCGAAGTCAAGGGTGTGGGGCATGGTCAAGACAAGCTCTGAAATCAGGCGCTCAGTTTTAAGAGCCAGCGTGATGTTTGTCAATCCTCGAACACCGCGAATTCGGCGCGCATCCTGCCGTTGTGCTTGGCCCGGTACAGCAGCTTGTCGACCTGCTCGACAAACTCCAGGGCCTTGGCGCCCTCAAGGGCCAGGGTGGTGCCGACCCCAAGGCTCAGGGTCAGCCAGCGGGACACCGTCGAATGTTGGTGGTCGATTTGTTGCTGGCGAATCAACTGCAGGCATTTGTTGGCCACCAGCCGGGCCGACAGCGCGTCGGTCTCCGGCAGCAGCCAGACAAACTCTTCGCCGCCAATGCGGGCAATGAAGTCCCGGGGGCGGTTGGCGGCCAGGGACAGGGTCTGGGCCACCAGGCGCAAGGCTTCATCGCCCTGGAGGTGGCCGTAGTGGTCGTTGTACTGCTTGAAATAGTCGATATCGAGAATGATCAGGCTCAGGGGCAGTTGGCTACGCTGGGCGCTGTTCCATTCGCGTTCGAGCATGGTGTCGAACATCCGCCGGTTGGCAATCGCGGTCAGGCCGTCCTGGAATGAATACTCTTCCAGTTGCTTCTGCAGGCGCACCAGGTGCTCTTCGGTCTGCTTGCGCTCACTGATGTCGAACATGAAGCCGACCAGCGCCTCGACCTCGCCGTCCTTGCGCACCACGTGCACCACATCGCGAATCCATACGTAGTCGCCGTCTTTGGTCAGCGCCCGGTAGTCGGCTTCGTGGTCGACCCCGGCCCGGGACTGCGAGACGCAGAACTCCACCACGTACTCGCGATCGTCCGGGTGCATGCGGCTCACCCAGTCGTCGACGCTGGCCCAACTGTCCGGGGTCCAGCCCAGCAGGTGTTCAATCTGCGGACCGATGTAGCTGAAGGTCATGGTCTTCCAGTCGATGCGCCAGGGAATGGCCTTGGTCGATTCGAGCAGGGTCTTGTACACGTCGTGATTGGGTTCAGCAGGGAGGTTGGCAGAATTCAACACAGTCAGAGCCTCGGCGGAAGAAAAACTGCCGCAGCATGGCGGTGACGGCTAATGAGAATCAAGGGGGGCTGGGGGGCAGATGATGGATGGCTTGGCCGCCGCCGGATTTTACGCCTCGGGCCAGCGATATCGGGTTGCGGGAAGGCCCTGGGCGACGATGGACGTCGGACTGACGTCGGCGAGCAGGGCGCGCCAGAACGCGCCTGCAGGCAGGTTGGCGTCGAAGTGGGTCAACTGCCATGGGCCGCTTGTGCTGGCGAGAAGTTGCTGCGCCACCCGCCGGCCGAAGCCCTGGCGGCGAAAGCGTCGGGCAATGAACAGGTAGCCCAGGTTGCAGCGCGTCGGGCTGTCGCATTGCTGATGGTCGACGACGGCAAAACCGGCCAGTTCGCCATCCACCAGGATCAGCCAGGGCCGGGTAGCGGGGTCGCGCCAGTAGTCGTCCAAGGCCTGGATCGGGTACAGCCCCTGGGCTCCGAGCTTCAGCGCCAGCCACTGGCTGAGCTCATAGAGATAGAACTGCATGAGGTTGTCCAGGCAGGGCCAGTCGTCGCGAGCCGCCGGGCGCAGTTCGAGGTGCTTCATCCGCGGGCGTCCTGGGCAACGCCGGCCAAGGCCAGCGCCGCGGCATGATCGTCGGCGCTCAGGCGGTACAACAGGCTGGGGGGCAGGCCCGGAAAATCATCCAATTGGCCGTCGAGGGTCAGCCCCAGGCGTTCCAGGACGCGTCTTGACGGCAGGTTGTCGGGGCGCACCAGGCCGGTGATCCGTGGTGCATGCAAGTCTTCGAAGGCCAGTCGCAGGGCGGCCTGGGCCATTTCGCCGGCGTAGCCTTGGCCCCAGGCAGCGGGGCTGAAGCGCAGGTACAGGTTCAGCCCCGGCTCATGGCCGAAATAGGCCTGCATGATGCCGCCGAAACCAATGATTTGTTGCGGCTGGGCCAGCAAGGTAATCGCCCAGTAGCCGAAGCCGTGGCGCTGCCAGTGGTCGATCCAGGTGTGCAGCTTGTCGGCGCTGGCAGCGTCGCTGGCCGGGCCATGAGGGTTGAAACGGTTGGTCTGCGGATCGCCATGGATGGCGCAGACTTGTGGCAGGTCGGCCAGGGTCGGTGCGCGCAACAGCAGGCGGGCGGTTTGGGTGCTGGGAGCAGGCATGGGCAAGGCTCTTTGGCAAAGGCGTTGGGGCAGGATGGGGGTGTTTCACCCGCTGCTGGGGTGATGCCGGATTGGCCGCCAGGCGGCCTGCGCGACCCAGAGAAGGTAGGTGATGACGCGGTGCTTTTCCATCGCTGGCGCGCCGGATGAGGCCAGGCGGCAGAAAGAATATTTCTCAATCACTACCGGGTCTGTCTTTGGTTATCAGGCTAAGTATTGATCCAGGTCATTAAAGTTTGATCTAGAGTCACTGAGGTCCGAAACACCAATGAATATTCGATGCCCGTATTAATTGTCGTATCTAGACTCGATTCGGCTGGACGCTGAGTGCTTGTTTGTCTGGGCTCGCAAGTTCCAGGAAAGTTCTGTAGGTGCGCAGAAGCAGTCTTCGGGTAATCGCAGGATGCGCAAGTTGCTATTTGATAATGACTGGCAATTCATTACTTTCCTGCGAGGTTTTTCCGATGAAAAACAATCTCCCGGTGACTCAGCGTGAGCGGGTGTTTCCTATTGAGCAACGGCTTATCTCCGCGACCGACATTCGCGGCAAGATTACTTACTGCAACGATGAGTTCGTCGCGGTCAGTGGCTTCAGTCGTGAAGAGCTGATTGGCAGCCCACACAACACGGTGCGCCATCCGGACATGCCCGAAGCGGTGTTCGCCCACATGTGGTCCTACCTCAAGGATGGCAAGAGCTGGATGGGCATTGTCAAAAACCGCTGCAACAACGGCGATCACTACTGGGTCAACGCTTATGTCACGCCGATATTCAGCCAGGGCGTGATCGCCGGTTATGAGTCGGTGCGGGTCAAGCCCGAGCGTGAACAGGTGGAGCGGGCCGGCGAGCTGTATCAGCGCCTGCGCGGCAATAACCCGGCGTTGCCCTGGGGCCGCCGGCTGGCCACCGCCAGGAGCTGGGTCCTGCCGCCGCTGCTGGCCCTGGTCGCCACCCTCGTTGGCTATTGGCTGGGTGGCCCCTGGGCCGCGCTGGGGGCCGTGATTCCAAGTGTTGCGGCGTTGCAGGGTTACGCCGTCTATCGCGCACGGCAGATGCTGAGGCGGATCAGTTCGGTGTCCCTGGGCAGTTTTGACAGTGAGTTGATTGCCCGCACCTATACCGATGAACACGGCCCGGTGGCGCAGTTGCAGATGATCCTGATCAGCGAGTCGGCGAAAATCCGTACCGCCCTCAGCCGCCTGGGAGATTACGCCAACCAGGCGGCCGGCCTGGCTTCCACCAGCAAGAAACTGTCCGCCCAGGCGGAGTCGGCGCTGGGCCGGCAACGGGACGAAGCAGACATGGCGGCCACCGCGATGAACCAGATGGCCGCGTCGATTTCCCAGGTCTCGGTGCATATTCATGACACCGCTTCGGCCGCTGACCAGGTCAACAACCTGACCCAGGTGGGCTCCGATGAAGCCCGGAAAACCCGCGCGGTGATCGAAAAGCTGGCTGCCACCGTGGACGCGGTCAGCCAGTCGGTGGAGGGCCTGGCCGAGGAAACCCAGTCGATCCAGCAGGCGGCGAACATGATCCGCTCGATCGCCGAGCAGACCAACCTGCTGGCCCTCAATGCGGCGATCGAGGCCGCCCGCGCCGGCGAGCAGGGTCGTGGTTTTGCGGTGGTGGCCGATGAAGTGCGGGCGCTGGCCTCCAAGACCCAGGAGTCCACCATGAGCATCCAGCGGATCATCCTCGCCCTGCAGGAAGTGGCCAGCCAGGCGGTGGCGGTGGCGCGCCAGGGCAGTGTCGAGGCGCGTTCCGGGGTGGCTCAGGTCATCAGCACCCAGCAAGCCCTGGAGGGCATCAACTCGGCGGTGGAGCGCATTCACCAGATGAGCCAGCAAATGGCTGCCGCTTCGGAGCAGCAAGCCCATGTGGCCGAGGAGATCTCCGAGCAGATCACCAACATTGCCCGGGTCTCGGATCAGAACGCGGAAATCGCCGTGCACACATCTACGGTTGGTGGCGATCTTGAGTCCACCGCACTGGAACTTAATGCACTGGTCACGCGGTTTAATAGTTGATCGCCAATGGCAATAAGCATCTTTTGTTCAATAGCTGATTGATCTTTTTCAGTCCCGTCGAAGTCGCCTGTGCGGTGTGCAATTTAAGTTGTCAGTAATCGTGCAGGGTGGGTTGTGTAGAATCATCTGGAATGACTGTTATTGCGTTTTAACTGAAATCAGTTGATTGCATTAATGTGTTGAGCTTCGCAGAACTCTTTAAAAGCTCGAAGTTGAATCGGCAGCCCATGTTCGATGAACTAGTGTGTGGCGTTGAGCTCGTCTCAAGTGCATCGATTCGAGACTTGGCCGGGCTCCCCGGCATCCATTGCGAGATCGCCAAGAGAGTGGCAAGGGCGTGCCAGCAGCATTGCGATCTGAGTCACTTGCAGCACCCGGGGCTCTGCCCGAGCCGAGGGTAGTTTTCTGCAATACGCACCACCCACGCTTGCCTAACCTGTCCTGCGGTTGATCCCACCCAGACAGGAGAGGCAAATGATGAGCGTAGTGTTTTCCATGGCGGCCTTTGCCCTGGCAGCGTCGATTACCCCGGGACCGGTGAACATCGTGGCCCTGGGCAGCGGTGCGCGGTTTGGTTTCAAGGCCAGCTTGCGACATGTCGGCGGGGCGACCCTGGGTTTCACCCTGCTGCTGGTCCTGACCGGGTTGGGGCTGCATGAACTGTTGCGGCAGTGGCCGTTCCTGAGCCGGGGCATTGGGCTGTTCGGCGTGGCCTTCCTGCTGTTCATGGCCTGGAAGCTGGCCAGTGACGATGGCCGCTTGGATGCCGATGACGAGGCGCGGGCGCCGTCGGCCTGGTCTGGCGCGCTGATGCAATGGCTCAACCCCAAGGCCTGGTTGGCCTGCGTGGCCGGTATGGGGGCCTTCGCGGGTGACGGTGAGGTGCATCGGGTGTGGTTGTTCGCCGGGGTGTACTTCGTCATCTGCTACTTGTCGATTGCCAGCTGGGCCTATGCTGGCGGTTTTCTGCGGCACTGCCTGAGCAACCCGCCAGGCATGCGTCTGTTCAACCGCAGCATGGCGCTGTTGCTGGTTGCCAGTGCGGCCTATCTGCTCATTTGAACGGCAGGTTTCAGCTGTCGCTTGCTGCCTTGAGGCTTGCCGTTCGCGGCTGCCGCCGGTATTGCCCTGGCGTGGCTGCCAGGTGTTGTTTGAAGGCCCGCTGGAAATGCGCCTGATCGGCGAAGCCGGCCTCCAGCGCCACCTCGGCGATCGGCGCGCCGTTGCGCAGGCGGGCCTGGGCAAACTGCACCCGTTGATTGACCAGGTACGCGTGGGGCGGCATGCCGAACTGCTGCTTGAAGGCACGGATCAGGTACGACGCCGAGAGTTGCGCGGCCTGGCAGATATCCTCCAGCGTTAGCGGCGCAGTGCAGTGCTGGCGGATGTACAGAGCCGCCCGCTGAAGTTTGTCATTGCTGATCCGCGGCACGGGCTGCGCGGGGTTCAGGCGCTGTTGCAGGTCACTGAAGAACGCCACCGTGCAGCTGTGTTTGTGCAGGATCTCGGCCTGTTCGTCCACCAGGACCTGGTACAGCTGCTCGAGTTCGGCGAACAGCTGTGGGTCGTGGCTGTGGGTGGTGTCGAAGGGGCGAAACTCCTGCTCTGGGCTGAAGCCCAGTTCGTGCTGCAAACGGGTCAGCCAGGGCGTGTCGACATAGAGCATGCGATAGGCCCAGGGCTGGTCGTCGATGGGGTTGCAGGCATGCACCACGCCGGGGTTCATCAGCACCACGGTGCCGGCGTCGACCCGCCACTGCGATTGTCCGCTCAGGTAGGTGCTGTGGCCGGCAGTGATGCAGCCAATGGAGAACTGGTCATGGGCGTGACGGCTGTAGCAGACCTGGCGCCCGTCGGCGATGGAGCGGGCCTCAATGAACGGCAAGGCCGGGTCACGCCAGAACCGGGGCGCCTGGTCGGTGGGCAGTGCGGGTTTCATCCTTGGGTTTCCATCGTTGCGGGGCTGACGTGAGTGTATTAGCTGTTACCGTCGAAGGCTCGCGGTAGATGGTTTGTGCCGGAGGAACGGGTCTGGAGGCGTTGCATGGTGTCGGTTCTCAATGGGTAGAGCGAGCCGTGGAGCGGGGTGGCGAGCCTGGGTGTGAATGGGAACTGGGCGCGGTTAACGCAAGAAGTCCGCGGACCCTGCAAATCATATTGATTCAAGCCTGCGCCGGGTGCTGCCAGCAGCCTGTCGCTCGGCAACGTCGTTCAGCTCTGCAGTGCCCGGGACGATAAAACACCGGGGCGTACTGTATTCAGTGCTTGCTGGCAGGGGTTTCTTCAGTGGTATCTTCGCTTGCATCCCATCGCCATGGCCGGACGCGGCAACGCCATTGCCATGATTCGATAGGGACCGTCTGCGAGATATCGGCGTGCAGTGGCAGAGGGGTAAGGCTGATGCGGCAACTGGGGTACAAGCTGTTTTTCACCCATCGCCTGGCGCTCCTGGCGGGCGCCGAGTCATTGCGCTCGATTCGCGAGGGCCTGCTCTGGCTATTGCCTTGCCTGCTGGTCTCGGCGGTGTTCCTGATCTTTGCCCAATGTGCCCAGGCCCTGGGCGCCCCCAGTACCCTGGTGGAGCTGCTGACCGGCCTGCATACCCGGATCAGTTCGATCATTCCCTTGCTGGTGGCGGCTTCGATCGGCTACATGCTGGCGGTCCAGCACCGGCTACCGCAGTTGCCGGTGGCCTTTCTCTGCCTGTCCCATGTGGTGATCGCCATCTACCTGATGCGCGATTACCCGTTGGCCTCGGCGACCTTCGTCCTGTTCATTGCCATTGCCTCGCCCCTGATCAATGTCCCGGCCATGGCCTGGCTGCACCGTCGGCGCTGGACTCGGCTGGTGGACGAGGGCTTGGTCGGGCACAACCTCAAGGGCACCATCAACATGGTGTTGCCGGGGCTCCTGACGTCCGTGGTGCTGGTGTGCATGCTGCAATTGCTGCTGCAGATCCATGACTTCGCCTACATCCAGCGGCCGATGGAAATCAGTCGCCTGGAAAATCCCTATCTGAACGCGATACTCCTCACCTCCACCAACTCGCTCCTGTGGTTCTTCGGCATTCACGGCACCTACGCGATGCAACCGTTGATGGATGTGATGGATCAGGCGGTGGCGCTGAATGCCGCGGACCAGGCTGCCGGGCAACCGCTGCGGTTTGCCCTCAACAGTGGCCTGCTGGGCTGTTTCGCGTTTATTGGCGGTTCCGGCGGCTCCCTGGCACTGGTGCTGGCGATCCTCGGTTTTTCCAAGAGTCGTTCCATGCGTCTGCTGGCCCTGGCGAGCCTGGGGTTGTCGCTGTTCAACGTCAATGAACTGCTGCTGTTCGGGCTGCCGATCATCCTCAACCCGCGCCTGCTGGTGCCATTCCTGCTGGTGCCGATGGTCAATGTCTGCCTGGCGCTGACGGTGGTGCAACTGGGCTGGGTAAGCCCGGCGCTGGTCAGCGTGCCCTTCACTGCGCCGGTACTGCTCAATGCCTACCTCAGCACCCAGGGCGACTGGGGCGCGGTGGTCCTGCAACTGGTGCTGCTGGGGATCGGTGCGCTGATCTACATGCCCTATGTGCGCAGCATCCAGCGCCAGGGCGAACGCTCCGACCAGGTCTACCTGAAGACCTTCGACACCACCTTCCGCGGCTTGGAGGAGCGCGGCCGGTTGTTCGAACTGGACCCGGTGGTGGCCTCCTACAAACAGGCGGCCCAGCAATCCTTGCAGCTGGCGCGCATCCAGCAATTGAGCGAGTACGACTTTCACCTGGAATACCAGCCCCAGGTGGCCAAGGGCATTGGGTTGTGCACTGGCTGCGAGGCATTGATCCGTGCCAGGGACCGTGAGGGCAAGGTGCAGTCGCCCTGGGAGCTGCTGCAATGGCTGGGGCAGGCCAGGATGATGCCCGAGGTGGATTTCTGGGTGGCCTCCCAGGCGGTGCGCCAGTACCTGGCCTGGAGCAGGATCGGCTTTGAGTTGCCGATCACCATCAATATCTCCAGCGCCACCCTGGCCTCGGCGGAGCATGGCCAGCGGCTGCTGGAGATTCTCGCCCGAGCCCGGGGCCAAGTCTCGGTGGAGATCACCGAGGACGCCCTGGTCGGCGACGCGTTGCTGACCCAGCAGTGGATCGGCAAGCTGCATGCCCTCGGCGCCCGGGTCTACATCGATGATTTCGGTACCGGTTTCTCTGCCTTGAGCTACCTGCATCAGTTCCCGGTGGACGGGATCAAGATCGATCGCAGTTTTGTCCTGGCGCAACGCGAACCCAAGGGCGCCCAGGTGTTGAATGGCCTGCTGCGTTTTTGCGAGACCCTCAAGCTCAAGGTGGTCGTGGAAGGCGTGGAAACCCGCGAACAGCTGGAATTTCTGCAGTCCACTTCGGAGCTGATCATCCAGGGCTGGTATTTCAGCAAATCCTTGCCGGGGGAGCAGATTCCCGGTTTTGTCAGTCAGCGGGCACGTAACGCCATGGCCGCCAACGAAGACTGAATCGGGCCTGGCGGGGCCGCAGGTTGCCAGGTCCGTCAGGCTGCGTACCCCGAATTTCATCGTTTGAAGTCCTATTGACTCTTTTGCGAGTCATTATGACTTTTCCTGTTTGTAGTCGTAATGACTCATTTCTGTGCGAGTGCCCGGTTTTCCGGGGGCATTGTCCTGGCATGAAAAGTGATTGCTCTACTGGGTCACTGACTGGCCAAGGAGCCCTCACGATGATTCGCTACTGCAATTGGCCGCTGCCTGTGCCGCGTTTGGCTCAATGTCCTGGGGGAGTCTGCTTGTGACTGTGTCTGAACGTTGGCGGCAATGGGCCGCGCAACCGCTGTGGAGCCTGGGCTTCCGGCCGTTTTTCCTCGCTGGCGCCGGGTTCGCCTGCATTGCCCTGGCGGGCTGGGGCCTGTGGCTGCACGGTTGGACCCGCTGGGAACCGGTTGCCGGAATGCTGGCATGGCACCGGCACGAGATGCTGTTCGGTTTCGCCGTGGCGATCATTGCCGGTTTCCTGCTGACCGCAGTGGCCAACTGGACCGGGCGCCCGGGCCTCAGCCGTACGCCGTTGATTCTGTTGTGGCTGGTTTGGCTGCTGGCACGGCTGGCCTGGTGGCTGCCGATGCCGCCGGCGCTGTTTGTGGTGCTGCAACTGGCGTTCGTGCCGTTGCTGGCCGCAGTGGTGGGGCATGAGTTGTGGCGTGCCGGCAAACGTGAAAACTACCCCATGGTGCTGGTGCTGGGATTGCTCGCGGTGTTTCAGGCGCTGGTGATGTGGGGGCTGTTGGGGCAGCACGAGATCTGGCAGCGGCGTGGAGAGTTGGGGGCGCTGTGGCTGGTGGCGACCCTGATGACGGTGATCGGCGGGCGGGTGATTCCGTTTTTCATCCAGCGCGGCCTCAATCTGCCGCCGACCCCTGCGGCGTCGCCCTGGCCAACCCGAGTGCTGTTGATCGGCAGCTTGCTGGCGGCGTTGTCCATGGCCGTCGGCGGCGGTGACGCGCCACGGCCCTGGCTGATGCCTTTGTTTGCCTTGCTGGCGGCCCTGCATTGCTGGCGCTTGTGGCGTTGGCACCAGCCGGGGCTGTGGCGCTTGCCGTTGCTCTGGTCGTTGTACCTGGCGTACCTGTGGCTGGCGCTGGCGACCCTGGGCATGGCGCTCTGGCACCTGGGCTGGCCGCTGCCGCAGAGCCTGGTGACCCATGCCCTGGCAGTGGGCGGCTTGAGCGGGTTGGTGCTGGGCATGGTGGCTCGGGTCAGCCTCGGTCACAGTGGCCGGCCGCTGCAGGTGTCGCGGAGCATGGCGGGTGGTTTTGCGCTGCTGTTCCTGGGGGCTTTGTGTCGGGTCCTGCTGGTGCCGTTCAGTAGCCTGGGGTTGGGGCTTTCGGCACTGCTGGGCGCGTTGGCATTCGCGGTATTCGTTGGCGGCTACGCTCGCATCCTGTTGACGGCGCGGGTCTGAAATTTTCAGTCGTCTGCTGGCCTCCGGACCACATCGTTACCTGCGGGGGGAGCGGTCAAATTGGACTAAGCTTGCGTTCTCAACCGCGAATGGAGTCAGCGATGTTGTATCCAAGCAAACCCAATAATGAGGCCCTGAGGATTCAGACCCTGCGGGAGCTGAACGTCCTCGATACCTCGCCTGAGGAGCGCTTCGACCGCCTGACCCGGCTGGCCAAGCGTCTGTTCAACGTACCCATCGCCCTGGTCAGCCTGGTGGATGCCGAGCGTCAATGGTTCAAGTCCTGCGCGGGCCTGGAGGCCAGCGAAACACCACGGGACATTTCCTTCTGCGGCCACGCGATTCTCGGCGACCAGATCCTCACCGTCTGCGACGCCGAGCTGGATGAGCGTTTCCATGACAACCCGCTGGTGGTGGGTGAACCGGGGATTCGCTTCTACGCCGGTTGCCCGCTGACCGTGCCCAATGGCAGCAAGCTCGGTACCTTGTGCCTGATCGATCTCAAGCCCCGGGACCTGGATGATGAGGACCGTGCGCTGTTGCGGGACCTGGCCCGCATGGCTGAGCAGGAGCTGGCGGCAGTGCAGATGGCCAGCATGGATGAGCTGACCCTGCTGTCCAATCGCCGTGGGTTCGAGGCCCTGGCCCGGCATGCCCTGGGCGTGTGCAAGCGGCTGGAGAAACCGGCGACCCTGCTGTTTTTCGACCTCAACGATTTCAAGCAGATCAACGACACCTACGGTCATGCCGAAGGCGATGCGGCACTCAAGACCTTTGCCGACGTGCTGCGCATCGCCTTTCGCGAGAGCGACGTGATCGGACGCCTGGGCGGGGACGAATTCGTGGCGCTGCTGACTGCCGCCGATC
Organism: Pseudomonas sp. Fl4BN1; assembly: GCF_009908285.1. Lineage (GTDB taxonomy): Bacteria > Pseudomonadota > Gammaproteobacteria > Pseudomonadales > Pseudomonadaceae > Aquipseudomonas. The sequence continues at coordinate 20,665 of NZ_JAAARM010000025.1, read as the reverse complement.
ATCTCGAGACTTCGGGGATCGTGAGCCGCCTCGGGGAAATTCTCGATGAGCGTAATGCCACCCTCAAGCGTGGCTATGACATTCGCTTCAGCGTGGGGCAGATCGAATACGACCCGGAGCGCCACGCCGGTATCGAAGAACTGCTGGCCGATGCCGACAAGGCCATGTACCTGCACAAGCAGGCACTGAAGAAAGCCCACTAGGCTTGGGGCGCGAGTCCTTTGCCGACTAATGTGACAGTCGCTTGCCCAGGGCCTGGCCCAGGCTTCATGCCAGGCTGGGCACCTTGGCGCGACGGTTGATGCCTGCGTTGATCAGCAAGCCAACACTGCTCAGGAGCACAAAGCTGATGGCCAGGGTCAACTGCAGGTCATAAGGGCTGAGGTTGACCAGGGCGCTGATCAGCCCGCCGCTGATAAAGATCAGGGTATTGCCCACCGAGGCCGATGTGCCGGCGTAGTCGGCAAACACCTCCATGGCCCTGGAGGTGGCCGCCGGGCGCGCGATGGTGGTGCCTGCGGTGCAGATGATCATGGGTACCAGCACTGTTGCCGGGGTCAGGCCGTACTGGCTCGACAGCAACGCCATGCTCAGCCCGGCGAAGAGAATCAGGTACAGCCCGGTGACGATCTGCGTGGTGGATTGCAGGCGTTTGTTCAGCACCCCCGCGAGGGTGCCGCCCAGGACATAGGCCGCACCATAGAGCAGCAGCATCAGTGAAAACTCATAGCTGCTCATCTGCAGCTGCTCGATGAATATCAGCGGCGAGACCACGATAAAGGAGAAGTGGCAGGCAAACACGATGGCGCAAATGAGCCAGTAGGCCATGAAGCTGAAGTGACTGCAGAGCTGTCGGTAGGCCTTGAAGATCTGGATGCGCTGCGAGGTGAGAGGGACGGGTGGGTTGTCCAGCGATACCAGGGCCCTGAAGAACGCCAGCGCGGCAATGGCACTGAACAGATAGAAGCTGCCTGGCCAGTCCAGCCACTCCTGCAACAGTGTGCCGGCCAGCGGTGAGACGGAAATGCACACCCCACTGGCCGTCACCATGAGGATTCGCAGGCGCTCGCGCTGCTTGCCGATGAACAGGTCCTGGACCAGCGCCTGGGACAGCACGAAACAGCCACAACCCAGCGCCTGGACCAGCCTAAACAGCAGGAAACAAGAGTAGTCCGTGGCCCAGGCGCAGCCCAATGCGCCGATTGTCGAGACCAGCATGCCGGCCAGCAGCAGGCTCTTGCGGCCGAGAGCATCGGACAAGGGGCCAATCAGCAATTGCGAGAGGGAAATGCCGACGGCAAACAGACTGACGGACAAGGCGATGTCCGACGTTGTGGTGCCGAAGTGCCGAGACAAGGAAGGGAAGGAGGGCAGCAGGACGTCAATCGGGAATACACCCAGCATGACCATGGTCATCAGCAGTACCACGGCAGCGAACTTGCTGGTCGCGGGTTGGCAATCCTTTGCTTCAGGCATCGCTAAGTCCTGATTGGTTGAACGTCACGCGGTGGGCATCGCGCTCAAAAAAGCCGCGGCACTTCATCCTTGCACCGGGCCGGGGTTTTGCTCCCGCAAGGCCTTGGGCGGTGCCAGCACTGCCCAAGGCCAGCCAGCGAGGGTTACTCTTCGAGGTTGCCCATGGCGGTGGTGTTGAAGCCGCCGTCAACGTACATGATCTCGCCGCTGATGCCGGATGCCAGGTCCGAGCAGAGGAAGGCGCCGGCGTTGCCGACCTCTTCGATGGTGACGTTGCGCCGCAGCGGGGTTTGCGCTTCGTTGGCTGCCAGCATCTTGCGGAAGTTCTTGATTCCCGAGGCGGCCAGGGTGCGGATCGGCCCGGCGGAGACGGCGTTGACCCGGGTGCCTTCAGGGCCCAGGGAGCCCGCCAGGTAGCGTACGCCGGCTTCCAGGGAGGCCTTGGCCATGCCCATCACGTTGTAGTTGGGCATGGTGCGCTCGGCGCCCAGATAGGACAGGGTCAGCAGGCTGCCGTTGCGGCCCTTCATCAGCTCGCGAGCGGCCTTGGCCAGGGCCACGAAGCTGTAGGCGCTGATGTCGTGGGCAATGCGAAAGCCCTCACGGGTGGTGGCGTCGGTGAAGTCGCCTTCGAGCTGGTCGCCGGGAGCAAAACCCACGGAGTGGACGATGCAGTCCAGGCCGTCCCATTGTTTTCCGAGTTCAGTGAAGACCTGGGCGATCTGCTCGTCGCTGGCCACATCGCAAGGGAAGCACAGTTCGGGGCTTGAGCCCCAGCCTGTGGCGAACTCTTCGACCCGGCCCTTGAGTTTGTCGTTCTGATAAGTGAAGGCCAGCTCGGCGCCTTCACGGTGCATGGCGGCGGCAATGCCGGAGGCGATCGACAGCTTGCTGGCGACACCGACGATCAGCACACGCTTCCCAGCGAGAAAACCCATAGGTTGCTACTCCTGTTGCAGATTATTCGGCGCTTGCCGGAGCCAGGAAGGCGGCTTCCAGCAATTGCCGTGTGTAGGGATGTTGTGGGACGGCAAAGATACTGCGCGCGTCACCCTGTTCCACCACCTGGCCGTGCTTGATCACCATCAACTGGTGGCTCAGGGCCTTGACCACCGCCAGGTCATGGCTGATGAACAAGTAGGTCAGGTTGTATTTGCTCTGCAGCCTGCGCAGCAGTTCCACCACCTGGCGTTGTACGGTGCGATCCAGGGCCGAGGTCGGCTCGTCCAGCAGGATCAGCCGCGGCTTGAGCACCAGGGCTCGGGCGATGGCGATGCGCTGGCGTTGGCCACCGGAAAACTCATGGGGATAGCGGTGCCGGGTTTCCGGGTCCAGTCCCACTTCCTTGAGTGCTTCGATGATCGCGTGTTCCTGCTCCTGTTCGCTGCCTATCTTGTGGATGCGCAAGCCTTCGCCCACGATCTGGCTCACGCTCATGCGCGGGCTGAGGCTGCCATAGGGGTCCTGGAATACCACCTGCATTTCCCGCCGCAGCGGCCGCACCTGTTGCTGGGACAGGGCGTCCAGTTGCTGGCCCTCGAAACGAATCCCGCCCTGGCTGGCAATCAGCCGCAGGATCGCCAGGCCCAGGGTCGACTTGCCCGAGCCGCTTTCACCGACGATGCCCAGGGTCTGGCCCTGGGGCAGGCTGAAGTGGATGCCGTCCACGGCCTTGACGTGATCCACGGTGCTGCGCAGCAGGCCTTTCTTGATCGGGAACCAGACCTTGAGGTTGTCCACTTCCAGCAGCGGCGGGCCGATTTCATTGGTCGCGGGCAGGCCGCTGGGCTCCGCCGCCAGCAGTTCCCGGGTATAGGGATGCTGCGGCGCACGGAACAGATCTTCACAGGCCGCCTGTTCGACGATGCAACCCTTCTGCATGACGCAGACCCGGTGGGCAATGCGCCGCACCAGATTCAGGTCGTGGCTGATCAGCAGCAGCGCCATGCCCAGGCGTGCCTGCAGCTCCTTGAGCAGCTCGAGGATCTTCAACTGCACGGTGACGTCCAGGGCCGTGGTCGGCTCGTCGGCGATCAGCAGCTCTGGCTCGTTGGCCAGGGCCATGGCGATCATCACCCGTTGCCGCTGGCCGCCGGACAGCTCGTGGGGCAGGGCCTTGAGGCGCTTGTGCGGCTCGGGAATGCCCACCAGCTCCAGCAGTTCCAGGGTGCGTTGGGTGGCGACCTTGCCGCTCAAACCCTTGTGGATGCCCAGAACTTCGTTGATCTGCTTCTCGATCGAGTGCAGTGGGTTCAGCGAGGTCATGGGTTCCTGGAAGATCATCGCGATGCGGTTGCCGCGAATATGCCGCAGGCTCTTCTCGCTCAGGGTCAGCAGGTCATGTCCGGAGTAGTTGATGACGCCGGACGGATGTTGGGCCAGGGGGTAGGGCAACAGGCGCAGGATCGAGTGCGCGGTCACCGATTTGCCGGAGCCGCTTTCACCCACCAGGGCCAGGGTTTCACCGCGTTTGATGTCGAAGCTGATGCCTTCCACCACCCGCTGGCGGTGCTCGCCGGCCACGAACTCGACCGCCAGGTCGCGGACTTCGATCAGGTTGTCCTGGGTCATGTCATTTCCTCGGGTCGAAGGCATCACGGGCGGACTCGCCGATGAACACCAGCAGGCTGAGCATCAGCGCCAGCACGGCAAACGCGCTCATGCCCAGCCACGGCGCCTGCAGGTTGGATTTGCCCTGGGCCACCAGTTCTCCCAGGGACGGCGCGCCCGGGGGCAGGCCGAAACCGAGGAAGTCCAGGGCGGTCAGGGTGCCAATGGCGCCAGTGAGGATGAAGGGCATGAAGGTCATGGTGGAGACCATGGCGTTGGGCAGGATGTGGCGAAACATGATGGCGCCGTTCTGCATGCCCAGGGCCCTGGCCGCACGCACGTACTCCAGGTTGCGCCCACGCAGGAACTCGGCGCGCACCACGTCCACCAGGCTCATCCAGGAGAACAGCAGCATGATCCCCAGCAGCCACCAGAAGTTTGGCTGGACGAAGCTGGCGAGGATGATCAGCAGGTAGAGCACCGGCAGCCCGGACCAGATCTCCAGGAAACGCTGGCCCACCAGGTCCACCCAGCCGCCGTAGAAGCCCTGCAGGGCCCCGGCGATGACGCCGATGATGGAACTGAGGATGGTCAGGGTCAGGGCGAACAGCACCGACACGCGAAAGCCGTAGATCACCCGCGCCAGGACATCGCGGCCCTGGTCGTCGGTGCCCAGCAGATTGTCCGCCGAGGGTGGTGCCGGCGCTGGTACGCGCAGGTCGTAGTTGATGCTCTGGTAGCTGAAGGGAATCGGCGCCCAGAGCACCCAGGCGTCCTTCTGCGCCAGCAACTCGCGGATGTAGGGGCTCTTGTAGTTGGCTTCCAGGGGGAACTCGCCGCCGAAGGTGGTTTCCGGATAGCGCTTGAGCGCCGGGAAGTACCAGCCGCCTTCGTAGTGCACCACCAGCGGCTTGTCGTTGGCGATCAGCTCGGCGCCCAGGCTCAGGATGAACAGCACCAGGAACAGCCACAGCGACCACCAGCCGCGCTTGTTGGCCTTGAAGCGCTCGAAGCGCCGGCGATTGAGGGGGGACAGGTTCATCTCAATGCTCCCGGCTGTCGAAGTCGATGCGTGGGTCCACCAGGGTGTAGGTCAGGTCGCCGATCAGCTTCACCACCAGCCCCAGCAGGGTGAAGATGAACAGCGTGCCGAACACCACCGGGTAGTCGCGGTTGATCGCCGCTTCGAAGCTCATCAGGCCCAGGCCGTCGAGGGAGAAGATCACTTCCACCAGCAGGGAGCCGGTGAAGAAGATACCGATGAAGGCCGAGGGGAAACCGGCGATCACCAGCAGCATGGCGTTGCGGAACACATGGCCGTAGAGCACCCGGCGCTGGGTCAGGCCCTTGGCCTTGGCGGTGACCACGTATTGCTTGTTGATCTCGTCGAGGAAGCTGTTCTTGGTCAGCAGGGTCATGGTGGCGAAGTGGCCGATCACCAGGGCGGTGACCGGCAGTGCCAGGTGCCAGAAGTAATCGAGGATCTTGCGGCCCCAGCTCAGCTGGTCGAAGTCGTTGGAGGTCAGGCCGCGCAAGGGGAACCAGTTGAAGTAGCTGCCGCCGGCGAACACCACGATCAGCAGGATGGCGAACAGGAAGGCCGGGATCGCGTAACCGACAATGATCGCCGAGCTGGTCCAGACGTCGAAGTGGCTGCCATGGCGGGTGGCCTTGGCGATCCCCAGGGGGATCGACACCAGGTACATGATCAGGGTGCTCCACAACCCCAGGGAGATCGACACCGGGAATTTTTCCTTGATCAGGTCCACCACCTTGGCGTCACGGAAGAAACTGTTGCCGAAATCCAGGGTGGCGTAGTTCTTGATCATGATCCACAGGCGTTCCGGCGCCGACTTGTCGAAGCCGTACATGTGCTCGATTTCCTTGATCAGGGCCGGGTCCAGGCCCTGGGCGCCGCGGTAGCTGGAGCCGGCCACCGAGACTTCGGCGCCACCGCCGGCGATGCGGCTGGTGGCGCCTTCGAAACCCTCGAGCTTGGCGATCATCTGTTCCACCGGGCCACCGGGGGCGGCCTGGATGATCACGAAGTTGATCAGCAGGATGCCCAGCAGGGTGGGGATGATCAGCAGCAGGCGGCGAACGATATAGGCCAGCATCTCAATACACCGTTTCGGCCGGGGCCGCCTGGTTGTCCGCAGCCGGATCCACGGCCGGCTTGGCGCCGGGCTTGATCCACCAGGTGTTGATGCCGATGTCGTATTTGGGCGCGACTTGCGGGTGGCCGATATGGTCCCAGTAGGCTACGCGCCAGGTCTTGATGTGCCAGTTGGGGATCACGTAGTAGCCCCATTGCAGGACTCGGTCCAGGGCGCGGGCGTGGGCTACCAGGCTCGTGCGCGAGTCGGCGTTGATCAGGCTTTCCACCAGGCTGTCGATGGCCGGGTCCTTGAGGCCGATGTAGTTGCGGCTACCGGGCTTGTCGGCGCTGGAGGACATCCAGAACTCTCGTTGCTCGTTACCCGGGGAGTTGGATTGCGGGAAGCTGCCGACGATCATGTCGAAGTCCCGCGAGCGCACCCGGGTGATGTATTGGGACACGTCGACCCGACGGATCACCAGATCGATCCCCAGGTCGCTGAGGTTGCGCTTGAACGGCAGCAGCACGCGTTCGAACTCGGTCTGGGCCAGGAGGAACTCGATCACTAGCGGTTTGCCCTGGGCGTCCACCATCTTGTCGTCGACGATGTGCCAGCCGGCTTCCTGCAGCAACTGGTAGGCGCGCCGCTGCTGGGCGCGGATCATGCCGCTGCCGTCGCACACCGAGGGGGAGAATGCCTCGTTGAACACCTGTTGGGGAATCTTCTCTCGCAGCGGTTCGAGGATGGCCAGCTCCTCAGGCCCTGGCAGGCCGGTGGCGGCCATTTCCGAATTCTCGAAGTAGCTGCGGGTACGGGTGTAGGCCCCGTTGAACAGCTGCTTGTTGCTCCACTCGAAGTCCAGCAGCAGGCTCAGGGCATGGCGCACCCGCACATCCTGGAACATCGGGCGCCGGGTGTTGAAGACAAAACCCTGCATGCCGGTGGGGTTGCCGTTGGCGATCTGTTCCTTGATCAGTCGGCCCTGGGCCACGGCGGGGGTGTTGTAGGCGTTGGCCCAGTTCTTCGCACTCATTTCCAGCCAGTAGTCGAACTGGCCGGCCTTGAGGGCTTCCAGGGCCACCGTGTTATCGCGGTAGTAGTCGCTGGTAATGGTGTCGAAGTTGTAGAAGCCGCGATTGACCGGCAGGTCCTTGGCCCAGTAGTCCTTGACCCGCTCGTAGCGGATCGAGCGCCCGGCCTTGACCTCGCTCACCCGGTAGGGGCCGCTGCCCAGGGGCACTTCCAGGTTGCTCTTGGCAAAGTCCCGGTGTTCCCACCAGTGCTTGGGCAGGATGGTCAACTGGCCGAGGATCAGCGGCAACTCGCGGTTGTTGTTGTGCTTGAACTTGAACAGCACCCGCAGCGGGTCTTCGGCAATCACCTGGTCGACGTCGGCGTAGTAACCGCGGTACAGCGGCGAGCCGGCGCTCATCAGGGTCTGGAAGCTGAACACCACATCCTCGGCTCGCAGCGGCTGGCCGTCGTTGAAGCGGGCCTCGGGCCGCAGGTAGAAGCGCACCCAGCTATTGTCCGCGGCCTTCTCGATCTTGCCCGCCACCAGTCCGTATTCGGTGAACGGCTCATCCAGGCTCTGGGCCATCAGGGTGTCGTAGATCAGGCCGATATTGAGCTCGGGCACGCCCTTGCTGATGAACGGGTTGAGGCTGTCGAAACTGCCAAAACCGGCCATGCGGAAGGTCCCGCCCTTGGGCGCATCCGGGTTGACGAAGCCGAAGTTCTGGAAGTTCTCCGGGTACTTCGGCGCCTCGCCGTAGAGGGTCAGGGCATGTTGTGGCGCAGCCTGGGCACAGCAGGCGATGACGCCGAACAACAAGCCGCTGGTGCGCAGGAACAGGGCACGCAAAGGCATCATTGGGTGTTCTCCAAAGACTTCAGCCACCAGGCATTGAGCCCCAGGTTGTAGGGCGGCGTGGTGACGAAGGCGAACCGGTTACGGTAGGCCAGGCGGTGATAATTGAGGTACCAGTTAGGAATCATGTAGTGCTGCCACAGCAGCACCCGGTCCAGGGCCCGACCGGCAGCCAGCTGCTCGTCGCGACTCTGGGCCGCCAGCAGTTGCTCCAGCAGGTGATCGACCACCGGGTGATTGATGCCAGCGTAGTTCTTGCTGCCCTTGACCCCGACCTGGCTGGAGTGGAAGTACTGCCATTGCTCCAGTCCCGGGCTCAGGGTCTGGTTGAGGGTCATGAGGATCATGTCGTAGTCGAACTGATCCAGGCGTTGCTTGTACTGCGCCCGGTCCACGGTGCGCAGGCGGGCATCGATGCCGATGCTGGCCAGGTTCTCCACATAGGGTTGGAGAATCCGTTCCAGGTTGGGGTTGACCAGCATCAACTCGAAGCGCAGGGGTTGTCCGGCGCTGTTCTGCAGGCGCTGGCCGTTGAGCTTCCAGCCAGCCTCGGCGAGCAGGCCCAGGGCCCGGCGCAGGGTCTCCCTGGGGATGCCGCGGCCGTCCGTGCGGGACAGGCTGAAGGCCTGGCTGAAGAGGGCGGCCGGCAGTTGCTCGCGATAGGGCGAGAGCAGGAGCCATTCGTGGCCCACCGGCACTCCGGTGGCGGAGAACTCGCTATTGGGGTAGTAGCTCAGGGCACGCTGGTAGGCGCCGCTGAACAGGGTGCGGTTGGTCCACTCGAAGTCGAACATCATGCCCAGCGCTTCGCGCACCCGCATGTCGGCGAAGGTGCTGCGCCGGGTGTTCATGAACAGGCCCTGGGTCTGGGTCGGAATCTGGTGCGCGACCTGGGCCTTGATCACATCGCCACGATTGACCGCCGGGAAGTTGTAGCCGTTGGCCCAGTTTTTCGCCTGGTGCTCGATGTAGATGTCGAACTCACCGGCCTTGAAGGCTTCGAAGGCGACGTCGCTGTCGCGGTAGAATTCCACCTCGACCCGATCGAAATTGTTGAAGCCGCGGTTGACCGGTAAATCCTTGCCCCAGTAGTCCTTCACTCGTTCGAAAAGCAGTTGGCGCCCGGGCTGCACCTGGCTGATGCGATAGGGGCCGCTGCCCAGGGGCGGGGTGAAGGTGGTGGCCTTGAAGTCGCGGTCTTTCCAGTAGTGCTGGGGCAGCACAGGCAGTTCGCCCAGGCGCAGGATCAGCAGGGGGTTGCCGGCGCGCTTGAATACGAAGCGGATGCGTTGCGGGCCGAGGATGTCCACCCGCTGCACTTCTTGCAGGTTGGTGCGGTATTGCGGATGGCCCTCCTTGAGCAGCAGGCGGTAGGAAAACGCCACGTCGTAGGCCGTGATCGGTTTGCCGTCGTGGAAGCGTGCTTCGGGGCGCAGGTTGAACACCACCCAACTGCGGTCCTCGCTGTATTCCACGGAGCGGGCGATCAAGCCGTAGCTGGAAGTGGGTTCGTCGCCAGAAGGCGCGTAGAGGCCGGTGCCGACCATCAACGGCTCATTCAGCTCGTTGACCCCGTACTGCAGGAAGTTCGGCGTGGTGATCGGGCTGGTGCCCTTGAAGGTGTAGGGGTTGAGGGTGTCGAAGGTGCCAAAGGCCATGACCCGCAAGGTGCCGCCCTTGGGCGCCACGGGATTGACCCAGTCGAAGTGGGTGAATTTTGTCGGGTACTTGAGCGTGCCAAACTGCGCATAACCATGACTTTCAGTGATCGTTGCGCTTGCAGGAAAGCTCAAGGCCAGACTGATGAAGAGCAGAAGGAGGGGACGCATCGAGTCAGAGATCCGATCCAGGCGACTTGGGCTTTGTGCTCCGTACAGTAACAGCTTGTATCCGCAGGAAAAAGCTCGCTTGCGCAGGCGTTGCGCAATTCCCTTGAGGGGGGCGGTAAAGGCTTGGAAAGGTCTTGCAGGAGCCGGCTTGCCAGCGAACCAGCGGTGCAGCCGCCTGGGTGCTTCGTGGTTCGCCGGCCAGCCAGCGGCTACAGGCTCAAGACCTTAATGCGACAGGTAGACGGTGAGCATCTGGCCTGGTTTGAGGGCTTGGGCGGCACGCGGGTTCCAGCGCTTGAGGTGCTGCATTTCAACGTTGAAACGCTTGGCCACCATATACAGCGAGTCGCCTTGCTTGACCTTGTACTGGGTCGACTTCTTTTTCCCGCTGCTGGCCACGCTGGTTTTCTTGCTGGCGACCTTGCGGGTGTCCTGCATGACCAGGGTCTGGCCGACCTTGAGATTCTTGCCGCTGAGCTTGTTCCAGCGTTGCAGGTCCTGGACGTCGACCTTGTTGGCCTTGGCGATCAGCGTCAGATTGTCGCCGTTCTTGACCCGATACAGACGCTTGGGCCGCAGCGAGTCACGTCCGTCATCGCGGTCGAACACCGGCTTGAGGGAGCGCTTGCTGATCAGCTCTTCAGGTTTCATCGTGGACAGGCTGGTGGTCAGCAGCTGTGCCTTGGAGGTGGGTACCAAGAGGTGTTGCGGGCCATCGATGGTGGTGCGCTGCTTGAACGCCGGGTTGAGCTGGAACAGCTCGTCCTCGTCAATGTTGGCCACCGCCGCGACCTTGGACAGGTCCATGCGCTGGTTGATTTCCACCACCTGGAAGTAGGGTTCGTTGGCAATCGGGTTGAGATTGACGCCGTAGGCTTCCGGGGTCAGTACCACCTGGGACAAGGCCAGCAGCTTGGGCACGTAAGCCTGGGTTTCTGCCGGCAGCGGCAGGTTCCAGTAGTCGGTGGGCAGGCCGAGCTTCTCGTTGCGCTCGATGGCCCGGCTCACGGTGCCTTCGCCGGCGTTGTAGGCCGCGAGTGCCAGTAGCCAGTCGCCGTTGAACATATCGTGCAGGCGGCTCAGGTAGTCCATGGCCGCGGTGGTCGAGGCGGTGATGTCGCGGCGGCCATCGTAGAAACGGGTCTGGCGCAGGTTGAAGTAGCGGCCGGTGGCCGGGACGAATTGCCACAGGCCCGCTGCATCGGCCCGGGAATAGGCCATCGGGTTGTAGGCGCTTTCGATCACTGGCAGCAAGGCCAGTTCCAGCGGCATGTTGCGCTCTTCGAGGCGCTCGACGATGTAGTGGATATACAAGCTGCCGCGCTCGCCGGCGTTTTCCAGGAAGGAAGGGTTGCTGGCGAACCACAGGCGTTGTTGTTCAATACGCGGGTTGACGCCCAGGCCGTCTTGCAGTTGGAACCCCTGGCGCATGCGTTCCCAGACGTCCTGGGAAACTTGCGGGCTGGGTTCTTTGCTCAGCCAGATGGGTTTTTGCTTGATGCGGGCGTTGAAATTCTGGGTGTGTGTCGCGTCGCTCTGCGGGGCATGGCCGGTGCTTTGGCAGCCCGCAAGAGTCGCTGACACAGCTACCGCGATGGCCTGGGCCAAGCGCGTCAATGCGTCCGAACTGATGGAATAACGAATAGATGACGACATTGGCTGGAAGTAAGTTCCGGGCAAAAATGTCGGGCGATTCTAGGAAGCACCCGGGGTGCGGTCAACCATTCAGAATTTCTGTACCAATCGATAGCCTGCTTAGAACTTATCTTTCCAGGCTCTCAGGGCCGCAAAAACCGCACTCTGCGACGGGTTATCCTGGCCGGTCCGTTCGTCCGCTTTTTGTTTAACAGATGTTTCGCCGGTGCGTAAAAAAGGGTTGGTCAGCTTCTCCAGGGCCAGGGTCGACGGCAGGCTCATCTGCCCGTGCTCACGCATCTGGGTGACCTTCTCCAGGCGCTGGGCGATGTCCGGATTGCTCGGCTCGACCGCCTGGGCGAAGCGCAGGTTGCTCAGGGTGTATTCGTGGGTGCAATAGATCAGGGTGTCGTCCGGCAGCGCGGCGAGGCGGCCGAGGGACTGATGCATCTGTTGCGCCGTGCCTTCGAACAGGCGCCCACAACCGGCGGCGAACAGCGTGTCGCCGCAGAACAGCAGCCCGTGGTGGTAATAGGCGATATGCCCCAGGGTATGGCCGGGCACGGCGAACACCTCGAAGTCCCAGCCGAGGATGCTGGCGCGGTCGTTGTCGTCCAGGGCCACGTCGCGGCCGGGGATCTTTTCCCGTGCCGGGCCGTACACCGTGGCACCGCTGTGTTGCTTCAGGCGTTCGACGCCGCCGACGTGATCGTGGTGATGGTGGGTGATCAGAATGTCGCTGAGCACCCAGCCCGGGTGCTGTTCCAGCCAGGTCAGCACCGGTGCCGCATCCCCCGGGTCGACCACTGCGCAGCGTTGGCTGCGGTGATCCTGTAACAACCAGATGTAGTTATCGGTGAAGGCGGGCAGGGCACTGATCTGTATCATCGTCGAATTCGCCAAGCGGAAAACAATGGCGCATCTTAGAGCTTCTTGGCGTGTTGGAGAATGCAATGACCGATAAAGCCTTCGCTCAGGCAGATCCCGACTGGCTGGCCCTGATCAGTGCTGCCCGGGACTGGTTGTCCGGCCCCATTGGGCAACTCCTGCTGGATGAAGAGCGGCGCATGCTTGAAGAAGAGCTTGGGCGCTTCTTCGGTGGCTACCTGGTGCACTACGGGCCTTCGGCGCAAACCCCGCCGTCGGCGCCCCAGGTGCAGCGCAATGTACGGCTGGGTGCGCCGTTGCCCGGGGTCGAGATTGTCTGCGAGGAACAGGCCTGGCCCTTGAGCGAGCACGCTGCCGACGTGGTGGTGCTGCAGCACGGCCTGGACTTCTGCCTGTCGCCTCACGGCCTGTTGCGAGAGGCGGCCAGCAGCGTGCGTCCTGGTGGCCACTTGTTGATTATCGGGATCAACCCCTGGAGCACCTGGGGCTTGCGCCATGTCTTCGCCCATGATGCTTTGCGCCAGGCTCGCTGCATTGCCCCGTCGCGGGTCGGCGACTGGCTCAACCTGCTGGGCTTTGCGCTGGAGAAACGCCGCTTCGGGTGCTATCGTCCGCCGCTTGCGTCGCCAGCATGGCAGGCGCGACTGGCGGGCTGGGAGCGCCGGGCTGGACGCTGGCAACTGTCCGGTGGCGGCTTCTATCTGCTGGTGGCGCGCAAGATTGCCGTGGGCCTGCGTCCGGTCCGCCAGGTGCGGCGCGAACCGATGGGCAAGCTGGTGCCGCTGCCCATGGCCAAGGTCAATCGGCGTAACAGCGAACCCTGATGACCTGTCGAAACCCTCTTTATATAAACCCGGCCGAGCCTCTCGGCCTTGGGCCTTGCCGATTCCGTTCGGCTGGGTCATGGCAATTTTTTGATGGAAGGCGTGAATGAGCGATAGCGTGGAAATCTTTACCGACGGCGCCTGCAAGGGTAATCCCGGCCCGGGTGGCTGGGGCGCATTGCTGGTGTGCAAGGGGATCGAGAAAGAACTCTGGGGTGGCGAGGCCAACACCACCAACAATCGCATGGAGCTGATGGCAGCGATTCGCGGCCTGGAAGAACTCAAGCGTGAGTGCGATGTGTTGCTGGTCACCGACTCGCAGTATGTGATGAAGGGCATCAACGAGTGGATGGCCAACTGGAAGAAGCGCGGCTGGAAGACCGCCGCCAAGGAGCCGGTGAAGAACGCCGATCTGTGGCAGCAACTGGATGAGCAGGTCAACCGCCACAACGTCACCTGGAAATGGGTGCGCGGCCACACCGGCCATCACGGCAACGAGCGGGCCGACCAGCTGGCCAACCGCGGCGTCGACGAGGTCCGCGGCTACAAGCAGCCCTGATGCCCTGAGCGGGCAGTCAGTGGCAAGGCAGCGGCCGTTCGAGCCGCTGCTTCATGTCCCCCATCGCCCGGGGCGAATCCACCAGCACGGCATCGATCTTCAGGCAGGCGGCCGCCTGATAGTCCTCGACGGTATTGATGCCGATCGCCAGCATGCGCACCTGGCCCTTCGATTGAAAGCAATCCACCGCGACGGGCGTCCACAGCCGGGCATCGACCCGGGAGCGGGCTTCGCCCAGGGTGAAGCTCTCGACCAACTGCACCGAGCGCCGGTACTCGAAGGCCACCCAAGTGCCTGGAGCGGGCGGCGCGCTGCAGCTGTGGGCGAGGGCTACGCTGGCCAGGCGATCCCGGGTGCTGTCCCTGGATTCGAACAGCCGGGCCTGGGGATAGGCCGCGAAAGCCTGCTGGTAGCTGGCATCGGTGGAATAGATCAGCACCCGGTCCCAGGCCTGCAACTGCTCCAGCAACCGGGCGACGGCCAGGGCCTGGGGAGCGGCCGGCAAGGCCTTCATGTCGAGAATCACCGGTACCGAGTCGGGGATCGCCGCCAGCGCCTGACGCAATGATGGCAGGCTCACTGGCTGGTCGCGGTAGGGATATGTCACCTGGCCATTGGCCGCTGTCTGCCGGAAGTTCCAGCCGGCGTTCAGCGCCTGCAACTGCGCCAGGGTGTGTTCGTTGACCGCGCCGCGGGCCTGGGTATTGGCGCTCAGGTCCGGGGGTCGGTACAGCACCGGCACGCCATCGCGGCTTAGTTGCACCGTCAGCCAAAGCATGTCGGCGCCATTGCGCAAGGCGTTGTCGATGGCCAGCAGGGTGTTCTCGGGAAAGTCCGCGGCGCCGCCACGATGGGCGACGATCAGCGGCCGTTGTCCGGTGTTGCTGTCGGTGGTTGGAGGGGAAGAACAGCCACTGATGCCGGCCAGGGCCAGTAACAGAGGGAGCATCTGTCGAGTCACGAACATGGGCGGACGGTTCCTGGGCATGAGGGCAAGGCCGGGTATCGCCCGTGCGCCTGAGTGAGGCCGTACGGTAGCGCAATGGCCTGGCTCATATAAAGAAACGCCGGGTGTGCGAGACGAATTAGCCCCGTTGGCTGTCAGGAGGCGGCAGGCTCAGAGCGCGAGCATGGCGCTGGCCAGTTGCAGGTCGGTATGGGGCACGGCGCCGAGCCCCTGGCGAATGTGCTGCAGGGCGGCTTCCAGCCGGGCGCTGCGGATCTCGCCGGCGCTGGCGACAAAGGCCGCGGCATCGGTCCTGGCGGCGAGCACGAGTTTGTCGTCCTTGAATGAACTGCTGGCTTTGGAGCTGCCTTGGGTTGAACTCAGGGTCAGGCTCATGCTGATGTCGGTGCTGATCACCAGGGCGCTGGCCTGGGCGAACTCGGCGAACAGGCAGGCACAGAGCACACAGGCCAGTCGGGTTTTGCTGGGGGGCATGGTTGGGCAGGGTCCGTGGAAAATATCGTCGGGCACCCTAGCGCTTTGCTGTGGGAGGAACTGCATGAGCTTTGCGAAGGATTGTTAAAAACTGCGCAGGTTGTTGCCGGTCGAATCGGCCATGCGCGTCATGCCGCCAGAGCGTGCTAAAATCCCGCGCTTTGAAACACTTCCACCGTTGAGAGCTGACCACTGATGGCCACCAGATCTGTTGTACTCGATACCGAAACCACCGGTATGCCGGTGACCGACGGTCACCGGATCATTGAAATCGGCTGCGTCGAGTTGCTCGGTCGGCGCCTGACCGGGCGGCACTTTCACGTTTACCTGCAACCGGATCGCGAGAGCGATGAGGGCGCCATCGGCGTCCACGGCATCACCAACGAATTCCTGGTGGGCAAGCCGCGTTTCGCCGAAGTCGCCGACGAGTTCTTCGACTTTATCCAGGGCGCGCAGCTGATCATCCACAACGCGGCGTTCGACGTTGGCTTCATCAACAACGAATTCGCCTTGATGGGCCAGCACGAGCGGGCCGACATCACCCAGCACTGCAGCATCCTCGACACCCTGATGATGGCCCGTGAGCGCCATCCGGGGCAGCGCAACAGCCTGGATGCCCTGTGCAAACGCTACGGCGTCGACAACTCCGGCCGTGAACTGCACGGCGCCTTGCTCGACTCCGAGATCCTGGCCGACGTCTACCTGACCATGACCGGCGGGCAGACCAGCCTGTCCCTGGCGGGCAATGCCTCGGACGGCGATGGCATGGGCCGGGCTTCGGAGATCCGCCGCTTGTCTGCCGATCGCCCACATGGCCGGATCATCCAGGCCAGCGCAGCGGAGCTGGCCGAGCACCAGGCTCGCTTGGAGATCATCGCCAAGTCTGCCGGCGCCCCGGCGTTGTGGACCCAGTTGCTTGAAGCCCAGCAGTAAACCATGTGCGGCTTCTGTAGCCGCCAATTGTCCCTGAGCGACGTTTTCTTACACCCTCTCCTTGCCCGGGGTGACACGAAGCGCTCGGAGCTTCTACCCTGAGTTGATTGGCGGGGCCAACCCGCTGCCTCAGGACGTCCAGCCCCATGTATAAAGACCTGCAGTTTCCGATCCTGATCGTGCATCGCGACATCAAGGCCGATACGGTCGCTGGGGATCGGGTACGGGGCATCGTCCAGGAGCTGGAGAAGGACGGATTCAGCATCTTTTCCGCGGTGAACTACGCCGAAGGACGGTTGGTAGCCTCCACTCATCACGGCCTGGCCTGCATGCTGATCGCCGCTGAAGGCGCCGGGGAAAATACCCATCTGCTGCAGAACATGGTGGAGCTGATCCGCCTGGCCCGAGTGCGTGCGCCACTGTTGCCGATCTTCGCCCTGGGGGAGCAGATGACCCTGGAAAACGCCCCCGCCGATGCCATGAGCGAGCTCAACCAGTTGCGGGGCATTCTCTACCTGTTCGAAGACACGGTGCCATTCCTGGCCCGGCAAGTGGCCCGGGCCGCGCGCAATTACCTCGATGGCCTGCTGCCGCCGTTCTTCAAGGCGCTGGTGCAGCACACTGCCGACTCCAACTATTCCTGGCACACCCCGGGGCACGGCGGTGGCGTGGCGTATCGCAAGAGCCCGGTGGGGCAGGCATTTCATCAGTTCTTCGGCGAAAACACCTTGCGTTCGGACCTGTCGGTGTCGGTTCCAGAGCTGGGCTCGCTGCTGGATCACACCGGCCCCCTGGCCGAGGCCGAGGCCCGGGCAGCGCGCAACTTTGGCGCCGATCACACCTTCTTCGTGATCAATGGCACTTCCACCGCCAACAAGATCGTCTGGCACTCGATGGTTGGCCGCGATGACCTGGTGCTGGTGGACCGCAACTGCCACAAGTCGGTGCTGCACTCGATCATCATGACCGGGGCGGTTCCCCTGTACCTGTGTCCTGAGCGCAACGAGTTGGGGATCATCGGGCCGATTCCCCTGAGCGAGTTCAGCCCGGAGTCGATCCAGGCCAAGATCGACGCCAACCCTCTGACCCGTGGCCGGGCGCCCAAGGTCAAGTTGGCGGTGGTCACCAACTCGACCTACGACGGCTTGTGCTACAACGCCGAGCTGATCAAGCAAAGCCTGGGCAACAGCGTCGAGGTGCTGCACTTCGACGAGGCCTGGTATGCCTATGCGGCCTTTCACGAGTTTTTCGCCGGGCGCTACGGCATGGGCACTTCGCGTTCGGCCGATAGCCCCCTGGTGTTCACCACCCATTCCACTCACAAGCTGTTGGCGGCCTTCAGCCAGGCGTCGATGATCCATGTCCAGGACGGCGGCGCCCGGCAGCTGGACCGGGATCGCTTCAACGAAGCCTTCATGATGCATATCTCGACGTCGCCGCAGTACAGCATCATTGCCTCCCTGGATGTGGCCTCGGCGATGATGGAAGGGCCGGCGGGGCGCTCGCTGTTGCAGGAGATGTTCGATGAGGCCCTGAGCTTCCGACGCGCCCTGGCCAATCTGCGGCAGAACATTGCGGCGGATGACTGGTGGTTCTCGATCTGGCAGCCGGAGCGGGTCGAAGGCATCGATCAGGTACGCACCGGCGACTGGCTGCTGGAGCCCGAAGGCGAGTGGCACGGCTTTGCCGGTGTCACCGACGACTACGTATTGCTTGACCCGATCAAGGTCACCCTGGTGATGCCGGGACTTACCGCAGGCGGGGCCCTGAGCGAGCACGGGACTCCTGCGGCGGTGGTCAGCAAGTTCCTCTGGGAACGCGGGCTGGTGGTGGAGAAGACCGGGCTGTATTCGTTCCTGGTGCTGTTCTCCATGGGCATTACCAAGGGCAAGTGGAGCACGCTGCTCACCGAATTGCTGGAGTTCAAGCGCAACTACGACGCCAATGCCAGCCTCGCCAACTGCCTGCCCAGCGTGGCTGGCCAGGCCCCAGTGCGGTATCAGGGCATGGGCCTGCAGGACCTGTGCGACCAGTTGCACGCCTGCTACCGCAGCAACGCCACGGCCAAGCACCTCAAGCGCATGTACACGGTGTTGCCGGAGGTGGCGATGAAGCCTGCCGACGCCTACGACCACCTGGTGCGTGGCGAGGTGGAGGCGGTGTCCATCGATCAATTGCAGGGTCGTATTGCCGCGGTGATGCTGGTGCCGTATCCGCCGGGCATTCCGCTGATCATGCCCGGCGAGCGCTTTACCGAGTCGACTCGCTCGATCATCGACTACCTGGCGTTTGCCCGGGCATTTGACCGCAGCTTCCCGGGGTTCGTCGCCGATGTGCACGGGCTGCAACATGACGATCAGGGCGATGGGCGGCAGTACACCGTCGATTGTGTGAAAGCGTGAGGAGTTTTCCAGCCCTGCAACCCGCGGTGAATCCAAAGCATCCGGGCCTGGCGATCCGCGTCGCTGACGAGGGGTTTGCCGCCTATGTATGGGGCAGTGATTTCAGTTTCGAGGTCAGCGCCTATGCCGAGGCCGAGCGTGGCCTGGCGGTGGCTGACTGGCCGTTGCGCAAGATCGTGCCGTATCGCAAATGCTATGGCATTGATCCGGAGGAGTTCGGCAGCTATCGCAACGCTCCGGGCAGCGAGATTTTCATGGCCTATCTCGATGACCAGCCGGTGGGTCATCTGGTGGTCAGCACCAACTGGAACGGTTACGGGCACGTCGACGAACTGGCGGTGCATGTGCCGGCGCGGCGCCATGGGGTGGCCAAGGCGTTGCTTGAGGTGGCGCAGTTCTGGAGCCGCAAGAAGCAGTTGCCGGGCGTGATGCTCGAGACCCAGAACAACAATCTGGGGGCCTGTCGCCTGTACGAGCGCTGCGGCTATGTGGTGGGAGGCGTGGATCACCTGCGTTATCGCGGCATCGACCCGCAGACCGGCGAGGTGGCGATCTTCTGGTACCGGCTGTTTGCCGAGGAGCCCCAGCAAGCCACGCTTTAACCGGCCAGCAGCGCCTCGGCCTGTTCGGTCAGCAACTCCAGCAGGGTGTTGAGCAGGGGCGAGGTGTCGCCGCCGCTGCGTCGCAGGGCATACAGGGTGACGCCAATGGGCGGTGACAATGGGCAGACATCGAGCCCTGCGATACGCGCACCGACAGCGGTAAAGGGATCGACGACGGCCAGCCCTTCACCGGCCTCCACCAGGCTGCGCATCATCTGATAGGTCTGCACCCGGGTCTGGATCACTGGGCTGGGGCGCAGATTCTGCAACTTGCTGGCGAGGATCACGCTCAGCGGATCTTGGCCTTCCAGGCCGACCATGGCCTGGCCGGCCAAATCTTGCAGGGCCACGTATTTCTGCTTCGCCTGCAGCCAGCCATGGGGCGCCAGCAGGAACAGCTTGCCCTGGGCCAGCGGCTGACAGTGGATGTCCGGGTGTTCAGGGTCATGCAGGCTCAGGCCCAGATCGCAGTCACGCAGCAGCAGGCTGTTGACCATATCCCGGGTGCTTTGGCTGAGGAGGCTGCAGGGGGTGTCGGTGAAACGCCGACGCAGGGCGGCAATGCATTGGGGCAGCAGTTGCTGGACCAGAGGCGCAGTGCCGACAATGCGCAAGGGTGGCGCCTGGTGAAACCTCAGGCTGTCGGCCAGGCGTTGCAGGGGGTCGAAGGCGTCATACACTCGGGTGATCGCCGGTTGCAACTCACGGGCTTCGCGAGTGGCTTGCAAGCGCCCGCGGACACTGGCAAACAGCATGAATCCCAACTGGCTTTCAGCATCGCGCAGCACGGCTTCGACCTCGGCCACCGAGAGTTGCAGCAACTCGGCGGCGGTTCCCAGGTGAGCGGTTTGCAGAAGCGCCTGAATCACCTCGATATGACGTAAACGCATGCTTGAAGTCCATCTCCAGCCGTTGAAGAGTCAAGCATCGATCCTACCTCAAGTGCAGGCCGGGAATCTGTAGCGGCTGCCGCAGGGCTGCGAAGGCGCTTTAGCAAGCGTGAGATCACCGCGACCGTTGCACTCGATCGCAGCGGGCGCACAACGTTGCCCGGCATGATCTCTCAAGCGCCACCCGATGCCTGTCGCCGTTACGGCGATCGGCTTGGGCGACACTTCAACGAAGCGGGCGTGAAAACAGACCACAGGGTGTATCAGGATCACTCGGTCACATAAGTCTCGGGTTCACGGACGATGGTTATATCCGACTGCACCAGCAAAAACTGGTTGTCATCGAGCTTCTTGACCCGGTCGCCAATGGCCAGACGGTAAGTGGTCACCGGCTCCGAGCCGGTCGCGCTGTCCTCCGAGGGCATGGATTCCTGGAATTCGTGTACTGAGTACACCCGTCCCTCGGCATCTCTTGCATGGAATTGTCCGACAAGTACTGCTGCCATCTTTTAGAGCCTCTGGAGATAAAACACACAAATTTCGGTGCTGTAGACCCGGCGGGTGCAGGGTAAGTTTTGCCCGGTGAAAAAAATAATCGGTCGGTGCCAATGGTCTCATCCCGGGCTGCAACGGGCTGCAGGGTTTATGCGGGGAAATGGGTTGGGTG
>NZ_JAAARM010000024.1 GCF_009908285.1 Pseudomonas sp. Fl4BN1 | reverse complement strand
GCCGGCAAGCCAGATGGCGTCCCAAAGGGGGTAGTCGTGCACGCGGGTGACGAGGCCGGCGCGGATCGGGTTGGCGATGAGGTAACGGGCAACCAGGCGCAGGTTTTCTTCGCGACGCAGGGCGCGGGGGAGCGGCGGGCGGCAGCTGCGCGGACGGCAGGGATGATCCAGCGGCCATAGTCGACGGTGTCGTAATACGGGTCGTAACCCCGGTTGAGGAAGGTGCTGACGCCAAGGTCGATATAGTCCAGCAGGGCCTGGGCCACGGTCTCGGGGGTGCCGACCAGGGCGGTGGTGTCTCCGTAGGCGCCCACGGCCGTGGCGGTGGGCATCCACAGGGCGCGGTCGTGGCGGTCGCCGCGGGCCGCCGCCGCCAGCAGGCGTTCGGAACCGGTGCCCTTGAGGCGTTTCTGCCAGGGGCTGCCGGCGGCGAACTGCGGGTTGGACTGGATCTGCGCGAGGATCTGTTCGGCCCGTTGCCAGGCCAACTCTTCGGTAGCCCCCAGGATCAGCCGCACCGAGAGGCTGACCCTGGGCGCGCTCACTCCGGCGGCGCTGGCGGCAGCCTTCAGTTTGCCGATCTGTTCGGCAACCCCGTCCAGGGGTTCGCCCCACAGGGCATAGAGGTCGGCGTGCTTGACTGCGATCTGGTAGGCGATGTCGGAGGAGCCGCCGAAGGAAATCGGAATCTGCGGTTGTTGCAGGGGTTTCACCGGGGAGAAGGCGCCCTTGATGTTGAAGTAGCGGCCTTCGAAGTCGAAGGGTTCCTCGGCAGTCCAGGTGCGCCGGACGATCTCCAGGTATTCGTCGGTGCGCTTGTAGCGTTCGGTCTTGTCCAGCAGGGTGTCGCCTTCCTGGGGCTCGGCGGTGATGCCGGTAATGGCATGCAGGCGGATGCGCCCGCCACCGGTGGTGTGGTCCAGGGTGGCAAAGGCCCGGGCGGCCACGGTGGGGGCGCTGAGGGCCGGGCGGTGGGCGATCATGAAGCCCAGGCGCTCGGTGTGGGCCGCGGCATAGGCGGCGATCTGCAGGCTGTCGGCGCTGCCCGGGCCGCTGGCGATCAGCACCCGGTCGAAGCCGGCGTGTTCATGGGCGCGGGCGTGCTCGCGGATGAATGCCAGGTCGAAGTCCGGGCTGCGGATGCCGCGGGTTTCGGACCATTGGCGGGGGAAGATCATGCCGACGAATTCGATGCTCATAGGGGGCGTTTCCTCGGGGCAGCGTGTGCGAAAAGGGGTTAGAAGCGGTAATCCACCTGGGCCAGCACGGTGCGTCCGGGCATCGGCTGCAGGAAGGTGTTGGTGGAGGCGGCCAGGCCGCTGACGAAGTTCAGCTCGTTGGTCAGGTTGAGCACGCGCAAGGTGCTGCTCCACTGGGGCTGGCGGTAGTAGAGGGCCAGGTCGAGGTTGTATTCGTCGGGGATCTTCACCGTCTTGCTCAGGTTCAGGTACCAGCTGCTGGTCCACCAGCCGGAGAGTTCGGCGCCAAAGCCCGAGTCGAAGCGGTAGTCGAGGTAGCCGCTGGCGGTGTATTCGGGAATCTGCACCGCGTCGAAGCGGCCGGACGGGCGCCGGTTGAGGCTGTTGTTGTCACCGAAAACCGTACCGTTGTCGGCGATGAACCCGGCGGAAGCGAAGCCGGCCTGGGAGGTGAATTCGTTGTAGGCGCTGAGTCTGGACAGGTTCAGGCCGCTGCGCAGGTGCGGGTCTGGCTGGTAGCGCAGGGTGGCCTCGGTGCCCTTGATGATCAGCCGGGCGATGTTGTTGTTGCTGTCCGGGGACTGGTCCCGGGCCTGCTTGAAGGTGGCCAGGGTCATGAACAGCTGGTCAGGGATGGCTTCGACCTTCAGCCCCAGTTCATGCAGCACGCTGAGGCTCTGGAAGGCCAGGGGGTTGAGCTGGTTGGCGCCACTGCCGCTGCCCCAGCCCAGGCCGTTGGAGAAGAACCCGGTGTTGACCGCCAGGGAGCGGTCGAAGGTGTAGTACAGGGTGCTGTTTTCGGTGGGTTTGACGTAGGGGCTGATCTGGAAGGCGAACAGCCGGTAGTTGTGGCTGTCGCGCCGGTCGTTGCCCCCTTTGAGGACGAAGGGGTTGTCGATCTCGGCGTCGATCCAGCTGCGGCTGGCGCCGATGTTCAGCCCCACCCGGTCGCCCAGGCGCAGGTTGTGCTGGCTGAACAGGGTCTTGGTGGTCCAGGTGCTTTCGGCGGTGTAGGGCGCCAGGGATTCGGCGTACAGGCCGTGGCCGGCGGGGTACATGGCCGCCAGGTTGAGCCAGCCGTAATAGTTGGAGTACTGGGGCACCCCGGGCTGGCCGATCCAGGCGCCGTTGCCGCCGGCGGGGTTGCTGCCGGTGAGCCCCAGCAGGTCGCCGGGGTTCTTGCCGGAAGGGTCCTGGGTCAGGTCGTAGGCGTTGATGGTGGAGCCGAAGTGGTTGTTGGCAGCGATCGACTGGTTGAACTCGCGGCGGTAGATCAGCCCGCTGTTGCTGTCGTCCCGCAGGGTCAGGTTGCCGAGCCGGGTTTCATTGCCTGAGCGGAACTCGAAACGGTTGTCCAGCAGGTTGTCCCTGGACTGCACCTGGAAGGCGCCGACGGCGTCGGTCAGGTCCCTGGAGCGCTGGTAGAAGGTGCTGTTGGCCAGGGTGATGGTCGGTGACAGATCGGCTTCGACCCGCAGCTGGGTGGTGAAGCGCCGCGAGCTGTTCTGGTCTTCGCGGCGCTGCCCGGCCTGGGGCGACAGGGAACTCAGGCCGTTGCCCGCCAGGCTCGGGTCATACACCCAGCCACGCAGGGTGCCGGGGCTGGCCTGGGTGTTGGGCGAGGCCGCCTGGAAGCTGCCATCGACCACGCTGTACTGGCCCTGGGCGTTGCGCTGGCGCTGCACCCAGCCCAGGGTCGGGGCATTGGCCGCGCCCGAGGCCAGCACCGGCGACCACAGGCTGTTGCCATTCTGGATGATCGGCGTGGCGCGCCCGGCGTAGTACTTGCCGCTGTCCACCAGTTGCTGGGTGGCGCGGTTCCAGCCGTGGGTGATGTTGTAGTCGTAGTAGTTGTCGTAGCTGGCGTTCCAGTCCACCCGCAGGTTGTCGTTGCGCCAGGCCAGGGCTCCGTAGAAGGCGTCGAAATTGTTGTCGACGTTGTCGTAGTAGTCCTGCTGGCGCTGTTTGCTGATGCTCACCCGGTAGGCCAGCTGATCGCTCAGGGGGCCGGTGTTGTCGATGCTGAACTTGCTGGAATCCCGGGACTGGCCGTTTGGCACCCAGGCGCCGAACTCGCCGCTGAGACGGGTCTTGAATGCGCTGAAGTTGGGCTTCTTGCTCAGGTAGTTGACGTAGCCACCGCTGCCGGACACCGAACCGTAGGTCACCGAGGAGGGGCCGGCGACGATGTCCGCCCCCTCGTAGGCGTTGAAGTTGGCCGGATGGCGCACGCCGTAGGCGCGCTGGCCGTCCTGGAATACCTCCGAGCCCTGGGCGCGGAACTGCGGGGCGATACCGGCGTTTTGCCCGCCACCGCGGGTGATGCCCGGGGCGTACTTGACCAGGTCGTCGGCGCTGCGGATCGGGTCGTTGGCCAGTTGTTCGGCGTTGATCTGGGTCACCGAGCGCGGGGTGTCGATGATTTTGGTCTCGGTGCCGCCGTACACCGAGGTTGCTGGCCGGGTGGGCAGGGCATCGTCGTCGGGCTGGCTGCTGGCCTGGACGGTGACGGTTTGCAGCTGGGTATCGGCGGCGCACAGCGGCGATGCCAGGGGTGAAAGCATCACTACGGCCAGAGCCGGGCCGAATGCGGGGCGAGCGAAGGCGTTGGAGGGCATGGCACATGAGCCTCATGTTGAATCGCATGGGTGTTCTGCAGGAGCCGGCTTGCCGGCGAAGAGGACCTTGAGGCTCGCGGTGCTCTTGCGGTCGCCTTCGCTGGCAAGCCAGCTCCTACGGGTTGTGTGGTGGTGCGGTGGTTCCTTGTAGGAGCCGGCTTGCCGGCGAAGAGGACCTTGAGGTTGGCGGTGCTCTTGCGGGCGCCTTCGCTGGCAAGCCAGCTCCTACGGGTTGTGTGGCGGTTGCGGTGGTTCCTTGTAGGAGCCGGCTTGCCGGCGAAGAGGGCCTTGAGGCTCGCGGTGCTCTTGTGGACGCCTTCGCTGGCAAGCCAGCTCCTACGGGGTCAGGCGCTGTCGTTGAGCCACAACCTTTCGAAACGCCAGGTGCTGAACAGCGATTGTTCTTCGTGGGCACCGCCGACGCGGGTGGAGACGCTGTCCAGCAGGTCGGCATAGCCCCAGATCAGCAGGCCGCCACGCTCGTACTGGATCTGCTGCGCCTGGTGCACCAGGGCCGTGCGCCGTTGCAGGTCGGGCTGGGCCATGGCGGCAAGAAACACTTCGGCGAACTGCGGGTCGTTGAAGTGGGTCTTGTTGGACACGGCAAACGGCGCGTCGGTGTGGATGGCGCTGGCCAGGAACGGCGCACCGATGCTGCCGCCGGTGCTCAGGGTCCAGTCGTCGCGCTGCGGGCCCTGGAAGGTCGCCAGGTCCACCTGGCGAACCTTGAGGGTCACGCCAATGCGCTTGGCCTGTTCCGCCAGCACCAGGGCCGAGGTCAGGCCCGGCCCGGGGGTGGTCACCAGTTCCAGCTCCAGGTTCTCTTGCCCAGCGTCCTTGAGCAGTTGCGCCGCGCGCTGCGGGTCGTGGGGGCGCGGGCCCAGGCCGTGGTTGAAGGTCGGGTCGCTGGGGGCATAGAGGTCGTTGGCCACCCGGCCCTGGCCATTGAGGGCGCGGCGCACCAGTTCCTCGCGGTCGGCCAGCAGGCGGAAGGCCTCACGCACCCTTGGGTCGTTGAACGGTGGCTTGTCCAGGTTCATGTCGAAGGACAGCCAGTTGCCGGTCACCGATTTCAGCAGCCGTACCCGTGGGTCCCGTTGCAGCACCTGCAGCTGTTCGGTGGGCATCACGTTGGCCATGTCGATCTGCCCGGAACGCAGGGCCGCCAGGCGCGCGACCTGGTCCTTGAAGTCGATGATCTCCAGCTCGTCGGCGTAGGGCTGGCCGTCCTTGTAGTAGTTGTCGAAACGGGTGAACAGCGAGCGCTGGCCCGGGGTGAAGCTTTTCAGCTTGTAGGGGCCGGCGCCCACCGGGTTGGTCACCGGGTGGTAGTCCACCGGCACTATGCCGCCGAAGTTGACCCAGGTTTCCGCCAGGGGCATGTAGCTGCGGCCCTGGCGAAAGCTCAGGCGCACGGTGCGGTCGTCGAGCTTCACCAGGTTGTCGCGGTCGACCCAGTGCAGCAGCGCCGCGTAGGGCGAGGCCAGTTGCGGGTCGGTGAGGCGGCGGATGGAGAAGATCAGGTCGTCGGCATCGATGCTCTTGCCGTGGTGGAATTCCAGGCCCTGGCGCAGGCGAAGGGTCCAGCTGCTGGCATCGGCATTGGGTTCGGCAAACTCCGCCAGGGCCAGGCGCGGTTGCATCTGTTCGTCCCATTCCCAGAGTTTGCTGTACAGCGCAAAGCCGCGGACGATGCCGCTGCCGATGGGTTTGTGGGCGTCCAGGTTGCCGCTCTGGTTGCCATCGAGGATGCCCAGGCGCAGGCGACCGCCGTAGCGCGGCGAGTTGCTGGCGGCGGCCACGCTGCCTGTGCCGCTGGAGCTTTCGGCACCGCAGCCGGCCAGCAGGCCGCTGCCCAGCAGCAGGCCGCCACCGAACAAGGCACTGTGACTCAAAAAGCTGCGACGGCTGAAACCGTAGGGGTCCTGGCTCATGGCATCAGGCTCCGGCCGGGCCGTTGGCGCTGCGCAGCTCCAGCGGCGCTTGCGGTTGGCGGCTCAGGGCGGCGCGTTCGCCGCGAAAGTGCGGCAGGATGTGCTCGCCCAGGCGGTAGGCCTCTTCCAGGTGCGGGTAGCCGGCGAGGAAGAACAGATCGATGCCGATGGCGTGGTACTCGCGAATGCGCGCCACGACGTTTTCGTAGCTGCCCACCAGGGCGCAGCCCGGGGGAATGCCGATGTAGCCAAAACCGGTCCAGACATTGGGGTGGATGAAGAAGTCGTCGAAGCCCTGGGTCTCGTTCTTCTGCGCGAAGCCGTTCTCGTAGCTGAGCTTGCGCGCGGTGCGCAGCCCGGCATGGGCGGCCACGGCCTTGACCGCGCCCTTGGCGATGCCTTCGTCGAAGAAGCGCTTGGCCTCGGTGCGCGCCAGTTCTTCGGTTTCCCGGGTGATGACGTCGATCGACAGGCCGAAGCGGATGTCGCTGCGCCCGTACTGCAAGGCCCGCTCACGGATGTCGGCGATCAGCGCGGCGATCTCGTCCGGGTGTTCGGCGCGCATCAGGTAGAAATCGGCATGTTTGGCGGCGAACTCCCGGGCCGCAATCGACGAGCCGGCGGTGCAGATCAGCGGCAGTTCGGCCTTTTTCAGGGGCCCGCGCAGGCCACCGCCTTCGGCGCGGTAGAAGCGCCCCTGGTAGTGAAAGTTCTCGTTGTGCCAGTAGCCCTTGACCAGGTCCATGAACTCGCTGGCACGGGCATAGCGCTCATCGTGGTCGCTGAAGTCGCCGACCTGGCGCTGAATCGCGTCCGAGCCGCCATTGATGATGTTCCACACCAGGCGGTTGCCGGTGGCGCGCTGGTAGGTGGCGGCCTGCTGCACCGCGACCCAGGGCGTGTAGTGGTAGGGCTGGAAAGCGGTGACGAACTTCAGGCTGCGGGTTTCCCGGGCCAGCAGCGAGCAGACGGTCCAGGGCTCTTCGCCGGACGGTGCGTTGACCATCAGCGCGCCGCCGAAACCGTTGATTTCCGCGGCCTTGGCAATCTGCCCGAGGTAGTCGATGTAGGTGAAGTGGTCGCCGACGCTGAAGCCTGAGACGGCGCCGGTGCTGGGGCCGCCACGGTGCCAGTCGCCGCGGTTGCGTGGGTCGCCGGGAAGAAACTGGGTCTCGCCGTGCAACGGCAGGCGGGTGAAGAATTCAATGCTCATGGATGGGGCTCCGGGTTATTGCACGCTGGGGTTGCAGACGGGGGTGATGGGCTGATCGTTGATCACCTTGTGGGCGAACGGCACCGAATCCTTGAGGGAGGCGTTGACCGTTTCGCTGTGGCCCAGGCCCTTGTACAGGTGGCCCTCGACCACCGAGCCGGCCTTGCAGGCGTCCTGCATCAGCGCCACCTGGGTGGCGGCGGCCGGGGTCTTGTCCTCGGCGCCGGTGCCGATGAACACCGGCTGCGCGGTCTTCAGGGTCGGGTAGGACACCTGCTGCTGCCAGGCCGCCAGTTGATTGCCCTGGTAGTCCTTCTTGGCGTTGGCCGGGGTCAGGCCGACCCCCACCACGTCGCTGACCAGGGATGCCAGGCAGCTGGTGCGGGCCTGTTCGAACAGCGGCAGGGCCTTGTCGGTGTAGAAGTCCTTGGGGTTGATGCTGGGGTCGTACTGCTGGGCGGCCAGCAGGGTGTAGAAACCGTAGGCCAGGGAGGCGTCGACCTTGTTCGGGTCCTGCTCGCCGACGTTCTTCGCGCCGATGGTGTAGATCACCCCGGTGCCAATGCTGCCCTTGACCCCCAGCTCCGGGGCGTAGCTGGCGGCATAGGCAGCCGAGGCGAAGGCCCCGGCACCGCCCTGGGACTGGCCGACGATCAGCACCTTGTTGGCCAGCCCGGGCACCCCGGCGACCACGGCTTTGGCGGCGTCGAGAATGCCGTAGGCAGCCATGCGGTTGTTCAGCAGCGGATGGCCGCCGGGCACGCCCAGGCCCTGGTAGTCGCTGGCGACAATGGCGAAGCCTTCGTCCAGCCAGCGGCTCAGGTACTGCACGTCACGGTAGGAGCGGCCCTGCCAGGACGGTGCGCAGACATCCGCCACGCCCACCGTGCCATGGCCCCAGGAAGCCACCGGCCAGCCGCCGGTAGGGGCCTTGCCCTTGGGCAGGAACAGGGTGCCGGAGACCACCACCGGGGTCTTGCCGTCGATGCCATCGGTGGAGGTATAGAGAATCCGTTGCGCGCTGGCGGCGTTGGGCAGGCTCAGGGTGGCTTCCAGGGGCTCGCTGCGCAGCAGCTTGCCCGGGGTGGCGGGGATCGGCTCCTGCCAGGTATAGAAAGCCGAGACCCGGCCGTCGCCCTGCAGCGGATCGGGTTTGGGGGCGTAGGTCGGGCCGGCCATGGTCGTCAGCGAGACCGCCAGGACACTCAGGCCAAAGGTGAATTTTGCGGACAGTTTCATCAATCAGACTCGCGTTCAGGGTTCAAGGATGGGTGGCGACCTGGCCGCGCAGGGCGGGCCAGTAATCGCTCAGGTGCAGGTCGATCAGGGCCTGGTTGGTGAAACCGGTGGCCAGGGCCGGGGCGATGTCATAGGGCGTGCGGATCAGTTGGTTGGCCAGGGCGTAGGTGCTCAGTGCCTGGTAGTGGGCCTTGAGCTGCTGGTCGCTTTTCGGCGCCCAGCGCTCTTTCCAGGCCACCGGGTCGCCCTGGTCGTCGCGGCGCAGCACGCTCTCGGCGGTGCCGGCCCGGGAGGACAGCTGGTAATAGGCGTCCTGGTTCTGCTCCTGGGAAATCCACCAGGCAGCCTTGACCCAGGCAGTGGCCAGCAGTTGGGTCAGCTCCGGGTGCTGCTCGATGAAACTGTCGG
Organism: Pseudomonas sp. Fl4BN1; assembly: GCF_009908285.1. Classification (GTDB taxonomy): domain Bacteria; phylum Pseudomonadota; class Gammaproteobacteria; order Pseudomonadales; family Pseudomonadaceae; genus Aquipseudomonas. Next base: position 96,550 of record NZ_JAAARM010000024.1, on the reverse strand, counting down.
TGCCCCACAGGTCGGAGATCAGCCGCCAGTCATTGGCCCCTTGCTTGGTGGACCAGATGATCTTGCCCACGCCCTTGTCTTCCAGGGCATAGGCCTCGCTGAGCAGCACCGTCGCGTCGACCTTGCCGGCGGACACCGCCGCCGCGCCGACCTGGGGGTTGAGGTTGGCGATCTTGAAGTCGTCGAGCTTCAGGCCCTTGCTGGCCAGGAAGTTGCTGAAGGCAAACTCCCAGGGCCGGCCGCGATGCAGGGCCAGGCGCTGGCCCTTGAGGTCCTCGATGCTCTTGGCCGTGGAGTTCGTCGGCACCACCAGATAGATATTGTTGCCGCTGCCGCCGGGCACGATCAGCTTGCCGGGTACGCCGCCGGCGCCAGCGATCACCGAGGGCAGGTCGCCGCGCACGGCGAAGTCGATACTGTTGTTGCTGAAGCCTTCGTTGATCTGCGGCCCGGCGCCGGCATGGGGCAGGGCGATCCACTGCAGCTTGATGCCGCGCTGGCTCAATTGCTGCTCCAGCCAGCCGTCCTCGATGACCCGCCCGGCGATCCCGCCGAACACCGGCTTGCCGCCTTGGGTAAAGGCGACGATGGCGATCTTCACCGACTCAGGGGCCGGATTGGCCAGGGCGGTGCCACTGATCAGCAGTGCGGCCAATGCGGCCAGGGTGTTGCGCCATAAAGCTTGCATTGCACTCTCCCTAAAATGTTTGCCTTCATCGCCCGAGCGAGTCTCGGCCTGGGCCCTTGGGCCTTGTGTTGCCTTTGCGGACGCCTTCGCTGGCAAGCCAGCTCCTACAGCGGATATCGCGGTGTTTCTGTAGGAGCCGGCTTGCCGGCGAAGAGGCCCTTGAGCCTTGTGTTGCCTTTGTGGACGCCTTCGCTGGCAAGCCAGCTCCTACGGCGGATGTCGCGGTGTTTCTGTAGGAGCCGGCTTGCCGGCGAAGAGGCCCTTGAATCTTGTGTTGCCCTTGCGGACGCCTTCGCTGGCAAGCCAGCTCCTACGGCGGATGTCGCGGTGTTTCTGTAGGAGCCGGCTTGCCGGCGAAGAGGCCCTTGAGTCTTGTGTTGCCTTTGTGGACGCCTTCGCTGGCAAGCCAGCTCCTACGGCGGATGTCGCGGTGTTTCCTGTAGGCGCCGGCTTGCCGGCGAAGAGGCCCTTGAATCTTGTGTTGCCTTTGCGGACGCCTTCGCTGGCAAGCCAGCTCCTACAGGGGGCGGTATTGGTTGCGGCGGCGTAGGGGCCGGTGTTGGCAGGGAGAGAGCAGATTGCATGCCAGGGTGCGGAAAAGTCGCTGCAGGCCTTGCAGGGCAAGGGTTTCGCAAAAGTCGGGCAGGCTCGTCGCAGGACGCTGTTGCTGATCGGCGAACAGCCGGGTGCTGGCCGATTGCTGCTCCAGCAGCAGGCCAGGAGCAGCGATCAGGCATATTCACAAATGGAATATATAAAGATTAATTAATAATTATTTAGTCTAAATATCTTCGTGCACTATTGAACCCGCGCTTTTACTGCCAGGAATGCACCATGTCGCTGATCACTCATCCACACGCCCGCGAATTGACCAAGTCGGTACGGGCCACCGTTCTGGTGTTCAAGGACCCGCGCTCCCAGGAACTGCTCAGCCGCATCGAGCGCCTGGCCCCCAGTGAAGCCAACACGCTGATCATTGGCGAGACCGGCACCGGCAAGGAGCTGGTGGCACGGCACATCCATCATTTGAGCCGCCGCGGGCGTGAGTCCTTTGTCGCGGTGAACTGCGGGGCCTTTGCCGAATCCCTGGTGGAAAGTGAACTCTTCGGCCATGAAAAAGGCGCCTTTACCGGCGCCACCACCCATAAGGCCGGCTGGTTCGAAGCGGCCAACGGCGGCACCTTGTTCCTCGACGAGATCGGCGACCTGCCGTTGAACATGCAGGTCAAGCTGCTACGGGTGTTGCAGGAGCGGGAAGTGGTGCGCCTGGGTTCGCGCACGCCGATTCCGATCAATGTGCGGCTGGTGGCGGCCACCAACGTCAACCTCGCGGATGCGGTGGTGGCCGGGCACTTTCGCGAAGACCTGTTCTACCGCCTGCACGTGGCGACCATCCGCCTGCCACCGTTGCGCGAACGCCCGGGGGACATTCTGCCCCTGGCGGAATTCTTCCTTGAGGAACACTGCCAGCGCCTGGGCTACAACCGCGCCTCGTTGACCGAGGAGGCCGAACGCAAGCTGCTGGAGCACAGCTGGCCGGGCAACATCCGCGAGCTGGAAAACGCCATTCACCACGCCTTGCTGGTGTGCCGTCAGCAGCGAGTGGCGCCTGGCGATCTGCACCTGGTGGACATGCGCTCTTCCGGCATCCGCCAGGAACAGGCACCCCAGGCCGCAGCGCTGCCGGCCGCGGCTGCTCCGGTGGATTTGGGACGGGCCTTGCAGGCGCTGTTCGAACAGAACATTCCGGACCTGTACGAGCACATCGAAGAGACGATCTTCCGCGAGGCCTACCGCTATTGCCACGGCAACCAGCTGCAGACTGGGCGCCTGCTCAATATCAGCCGCAACATCGTGCGGGCCCGGCTGGAAAAGATCGGCGAGTTGAACAAGCCCCTGGCAACCTCCGTTTCCTAGGCCCGAGAACCGGCCCGGAGCTTTTTTTGCCCGGGCCGGTTGACGCCTGCCGGCTTGATCTCTAGTCTTTGGAACGATCATTCCAGAAAGGTAACAGCCGTGCGTCCCAAGGAGTTCGACCCCGACCAGATCGCCGATGCGGCCATGCAGGTGTTTTGGCAGCGCGGTTACGCGGCCACCTCGATTCAGGACCTGGTGCAAGGCACCGGCCTGAGCCGCAGCAGCCTGTACAACGCGTTCGACAGCAAGCATGGCCTGTACACCTGCGCGCTCAAGCGCTACCAGCAGATGACCAGCGCCAATATCGAACTGCTGAATGCACCGGCCCCGGTGCTGGAGCGGGTGCGGCGTTTGCTGATGCGCATTGTCGACAACGAGCTGGAGGATGGCCAACGCCTGGGTTGCCTGGCAGCCAATGCGTCCCTGGAAATGGCCGGGCAGGATCCGGCGGTGGCGCAGATCGTTGCGCAGAATTTCCAGCGCATTGAAAGCGCCCTGGAGCAGGTGCTGCGCCAGGGTCAGGAGCAGGGCGAGATCGATCCGCAGAGCAATACCCGGGCCCTGGCCAGTTTTGTGGTGTGCACCGTGCAGGGGCTGCGGGTGTTGGGCAAGGGCAGCCTGCCCAATGAACGGCGCCAGCGCTTGCTGGATGTGGTCGAGGTGGCGCTGGCCAGCCTGTCCCGAGCCCAGCCCCTCCCGTAGGAGCCGGCTTGCCGGCGAAGAGGCCCTCAAAGCGCTATCAGGCTCAAGGGGGCCTTCGCTGGCAAGTCAGTTGCTATCGGAGTGGGCGTTTTTTTGCCTTGTATTGGAATGATCATTCCAGAAGCTATTCAACATAGGAGACACACAGATGACCCAGCAACCAGCAACCATCGCGGTATTAGGCATCGGCATCATGGGCGCGGCGGTGGCGCGCAACCTGCGGCGCAAGGGATTTGCGGTGCACGCCTGGAACCGCACGCCACAGCGGGCCCAGGCGCTGTTGGCGGAGGATATCCAGGTGTTTGACCAGGCCGCCGAGGCAGTGCGCGGGGCGCAGGTGATCATCACCCTGAACAAGGATGGGCCCGCCGTTCTGCAGGCCATGCAACAGGCCGCGCCGGGGCTGCAAGACGGCGCCATCTGGCTGCAGATGGCCACGGTCGGCGTGGACGCTATCGATGAGCTGCATGGTTTTGCCAAGGCCCGGGGGCTGGTCTTCTATGACGTGCCGGTACTGGGCACCCGGCAACCGGCAGAGCAGGGGCAACTGGTGGTGCTGGGGGCCGGTTCCGGTACCTATCGGCCATCGTTGCAGCCGCTGCTGGAGGCCATCGCCAAGCGCGTGCTCTGGGTCAGTGAAGAGCCGGGGGCGGGCAGCCGCCTGAAACTGGCGCTCAACAGCTGGGTACTGGCCCTGACTCACGGAGCGGCGGAAAGCCTGGCCCTGGCCAAGGGATTGGGGGTGGACCCGGCGCTGGTGGTGGAGCTGGTCAGTGGCGGCCCCCTGGACAGCGGTTATTTCCAGGCCAAGACCCGGGCCATGCTCAGTGGCGACTACAGCCCGAGCTTTACCGTGGCCAATGCCTTGAAGGATGCCGAGTTGATGGTGGCTGCGGCCCACAAGGTCGGGGTCCGGGTCGACCTGGCCGAGGCCGGCATCCAGCGTTTTCAGCGGGCCCTGGACCGGGGGCACGCAGACAAGGACATGGCCGCGTCCTACCTCGGCTGAATGCCCCGTAGGAGCTGGCTTGCCAGCGAAGGCGTCGGCCCAGGCGCTGCATGTCTTGCGGACTTCTTCGAGAGCGATGCAAGGCTCGAGGGCCTCTTCGCCGGCAAGCCGGCTCCTACAGGGGCCTGCACGGTGTATCTGACTGCTGTAGGAGCTGGCTTGCCAGCGAAGGCTGCCGTCCAGGCGCTGCATGTCTTGCGGACTTCTTCGAGGGCGATGCAAGGCTCGAGGGCCTCTTCGCCGGCAAGCCGGCTCCTACACGGGGGGATTTTTTTCTTGTGTGAGTATTTGTTCATGAGTGGTTCTTCGTCTTTCCCGGCTGCCTCCAACCGGCTGCCGATCTGGCAGTTGCTGGCCTTCACCTTGGCCGGCTTTGTCGCCATCGTCACCGAAACACTGCCCGCGGGGCTGTTGCCGCAGATCAGCCAGGGCCTGGGCATCAGTCAGGCCCTGGCCGGGCAGTTGATCAGTGTCTATGCCCTGGGCTCGGTGGCGGCAGCGATTCCGTTGATCGCCGCCACCCGCAGCTGGCGCCGACGGCCCTTGCTGTTGCTGGCCATCGGCGGCTTGTTGCTGTTCAACAGCCTCACCGCCTTGTCGACCCACTATCTGTTGACCCTGGCTGCACGGTTCGCCGCGGGCATGGCCGCCGGGCTGGTCTGGGGCTTGCTGGCCGGTTATGCCCGGCGTCTGGTGGTGCCCGAGTTGCAAGGCCGGGCCCTGGCAGTGGTGGGGATCGGCCAGCCGATTGCCCTGTGCCTGGGGGTACCCCTGGGGGCCTGGCTGGGAACGCAGATGGATTGGCAGGAGATTTTCTGGGGGCTGTCGCTGCTGGCCCTGCTGCTGTGGTTCTGGGTGCGCCTTGCGGTGCCGGACTATCCCGGCCAGCAGGCCCACCAGCGCCAGCCGATCGCGCGGATCTTTCTCACCCGGGGCCTGCCCCAGGCGCTGCTGGTGATCTTCGTGTGGATCCTGGCCCACAACATTCTCTACACCTACATCGCGCCGTTCCTGGCGTCCCTGGGCCAGGCGGCTTCCCTGGATCGAGCTCTGCTGGTGTTCGGCCTGGCCTCTCTGGCGGGGATCTGGCTGACCGGGCTCGGCGTCGATCGCTGGTTGCGCGGGCTGACCCTGTGCAGCCTCGCCGGCTTTGCTCTGGCCTGCCTGCTGTTGGGTATCGGCGCCAGTCAGCCCTGGCTGCTGTGGCTCGGCATTGGCGCCTGGGGCCTGACCTTCGGCGGCGCCCCGACCTTGCTCCAGACCGCCGTGGCGGACGTGGCCGGGGAGGGCGCGGACGTCGCCCAGTCGATGTTGGTGACGATCTTCAACCTGGGAATCGCCTGCGGGGGTGTGGTCGGTGGCCTGCTCTTGCAACGCTATGGCGCGGTGTCCTTTCCCTGGGCCATGGCCGCTCTGGCGCTGGCGGGCCTGATATTGGTGTGGGGCGCACGCAGCCATGCCTTCAAGCCGGGTCAGAGGCTGGCCTGCTCCGGCTGAACATGGGCCTCGCGGGCCTGTTGCAAGAGGGTTACCCATTCATTGGCGAAGCGGTGGCAGTCCCCCGGCCAGCGCGCGGTCAACAGGTTGCGGTCCCGCACCACAAAGCCGCGCTCGGGATGCGCCGCCGAGTCCCGGCGGGGCAGCCAGGGGCCGGAGAGAAAGTCCGCCGGGCTGGCCAGTGCCTGCTTGATCTCATGCTCGACGCTGTGGGCGTAGGTGCGGTAGTAGCGCCCCAGCCACGGCGCGGTGACGATCCAGGCCGCCAGCTCCATGGGGCCGGCGAGCAGGGCGGTGACCTTGCGCCCGTAGAGTACCGAACGCCCGCTTTCGGGGTCGATGCAGCGGGCCAGCGCCAGGGGGCCGTGACACACCGCAGCCACGGGTTTATCGGCCTTGAAGAACGCCATGATGATGCGCCTTGCGTCCTCGGACTCCAGCAGGCTGCGCATGCCCCGGGCATGCCCGCCCGGAATCAGCAAACCCTCGAAGCCCTGCGGATCGACTTCGGCATAGTTCAGGGGGCTGAGAAACGCCGGGTCGCGGGTCATGCTGTGGTAGCGCTCAAGGTCGGCGGCCGGGGTCATCAACAGCGGATTGAGCGGGCCGAAGCCTAGGCTCACAAGGCGCGAGTCGGCGTAGGCCACAAACCCCAGCGGCGTGGCGAATTGCGCCTCGAACCCGGCCTCCCTGGCAGCCTGCCAGGGCAGGCTGCTTTCAGTGGGATCGTAGTCGGCGTGGGGCAGCAGAATCAGGATCATGGCGCGGGCTCGCAGCACAAAGGGTGCGCAGCAGATTAGCAGGCGTCGGGCAGGCTGTAGTCGAACGCGTAGTGGTGCTGGCCGTCCTGGATACGGATCTGCATCCGGCCCGTGAGGCCCAGCAGTTCGCCGCTGGTGGAGTCGGGCAGCACCTGGATGTGCAGGGTCGACTGGCCGCGGTCCATGACCCCGTAGTGCATCAGCACGAAGCTGCCGCGGCGACCGGCCAGGCTGCCTGAGAATCTTTCCAGCGCCACATAGCCTGCCGAGCCCGCTACCGTGCCGATGCTGTTGAGCATTTCGCCGAGGCTGGTTCCCTGCAAGTCGCCCTCGAAGGTCTTGTGAATCGCCTTGCGTCCCAGTTGCGCGGCTTCGGTATCCGGGGCAACGGGGTGGTTGGGCAGTTCGACGTTGAATTGTCCGGTGGCGTGCATGCTGTTCTCCAGTGTTGAGCGGGTGATAATAAGCGCCGGACCGTTGGGCGTTGGGCCCAGGTCTTCGGACAAGGATGAAAGCACAAGCATCATGCAGCGGATTGGAAAAACGCGACCGCCAGCAGCAGCGGCTCCCGGGCCGGCTCGGGGCGTGCTCAACCAGCGCTTGTCGGCCCGGCACTTCGAGCATTTGCGCCAGGCCCCGCCGCCCGCCCTGGCGCCCTGGGTGGAGCACTTCTGGTATGTCGGCTGGGCCTTGCCCGGGGCGCTGGTCGAACGCCAGGAAACCTTGCCTCATCCCAATGCGCACCTGGTGTTCGAGGGAGGCCAGGCGCGGGTCTGGGGGCCGCATCGGCAACGCTTCAGCAAGACCCTGGCCGGCCATGGCTGGGTGTTCGGGGTGAAGTTTCGTGCGGCGGCGTTGCAGCCGTTCTGGGGGCGCCCCATGGAGCAATTGCGTGATCGCTCGGTGGCTGCTGGCGAAGTCTGGGCCGCCGCCGATACCTGGCTCGACCCTGGCGCCTGGCCGGGGATGGCGGTGATGTGCGAGCGGGCCGAAGCCTTGCTGATGCCCAGCCTGCCCGCCGCCGATGAGCGGGTGTGGCTGCTCAATGAACTGGTGGCCCGGGCCGCGACGGACTGTCGCCTGACCCGAGCGCAGGACCTGGCGCAGTTGGCCGGCGTGAGCCCGCGTCAGTTGCAGCGGCTGTTTGCCCATTACGTCGGGGTGAGCCCAAAGTGGATCATCGCCCGTTACCGCCTGCATGAGGCCCTGGCCCTGTTGCAACGCGGCGAGGCCCAGCCGGATGCCGAGCTGGCCCTGCGCCTGGGCTACTTCGACCAGGCGCATTTCGTCAGGGACTTCCAGCGCATGGTGGGCCAGCCACCGGCCGCCTACGTGCGCAGCCAGGTGGCGCCGGACTGAGCTGGCGCCAGCGTTGGCCAATGGTCGCTGCTTATTTGGCCGCTGCCGCGCGGGTGCGTTCGATGTCCTGCACCAGGCCATCGATGCGGCGCAATTGCTCGCGGTTGTCGTGATCCCAGGGATGAAAGCCCGGCTTGAAGAACTGCAGCCAGGGCAGGGCGATTCGCGGGAACACGCCCTTGGGGCCGTAGAGGTACTTGATCACTTGCCACAGGCCGCGCCAATGACCGCCGCGACGGCGGTCGGCAATCAGCATGCGCAGGTGAAAATCGAACACCACCAGCCAGAAGGTCAGGGTGGTGAACAGCATGCTCCCGGTGCGGATCAGGTAGCGCTTGGGCCCGGGCTTGAGCACGCTGTTGAAGACGTCGTAGGACACCGACTTGTGCTCGGTTTCCTCCAGGGCGTGCCACAGCCACATCTGTCGGTAACCCGCCACCGAGTCGCCGAAGCGGCTGGGGTCGCGCAGCAGCAGGTCGGCAAGAATCGCCGTGTAGTGTTCCAGGGCCACGGTGATCGCCAGATTGAAGGCGGGTGGGAAGTGTTTTTTCTGGAAGTCGAGGAACATCCGCAACCGCCGGTCCAACAGCTGGGCCGGCAGCCCGGCCGCTTGCAACAGGTCGTTGTAGCGCAGGTGCTCACGGCTGTGCATGGCTTCCTGGCCGATGAAACCCTGGATCTCGCGCTTGAGCTGGGGGTCGTCAATCTGCTCGCGGTAGTGGCGCACGCTGTCCATGAAGAACAGTTCGCCGGTAGGGAACAGCAGGGACAGGGCGTTGAAAAAATGGCTCACGTGACTGCCTTGTTCGTGCCAGTCGCAGGCGCGTTCGGCAGGCAGTTCGACCTGGATGTCGCGGCGGATGGGCAGCATGGCTGTCGCTCCTCTAGACATGAAATGGGGAGCGCGGCCTTAGCGGCTGCGTTCGTCCTGGGGCTCGTAGACTGGCGCCGGGACCTTGCCCGGCCGCGGCGCCATGCGCCGGCTGAGCCACACCACCAGAGCCTGGTAGGCACTGGGCAGCAGGCGCACCAGTAGGTCGAGGACGTGCGCATCACGGCCGATCAGCACCCGCCGCCGGTTCTTGCGCACCCCCCGCAGAATCACCTTGGCGGCGGTTTCGGCGGAGGTGATGAAGAGCTTCTCGAAGTCGTCGCGGGCTTGCTGTTCGTTGTCGATCAAGAACCCCTTGACGCTGTCGCAGATGCGGCTGGAACGGGCGATCTCGGTGCGGATGCCTCCCGGGTGCACGCAGGTGGCGGAGACCCCGTGACCTTGCAGGTCCAGCTCCTGGCGCAGGGACTCGGTGAAGCCGCGCACGGCGAACTTGGTGGCGTTGTAGCCGCTCATGCCCGGTTGGGCGAACAGTCCGAAGACGCTGGACGTGTTGACGATATGCCCCTCGCCGGCCTGCTTGAGGTAGGGCAGGAAGGCCTGGGTGCCGTGCACCACGCCCCAGAAATTGACGTCGACGATCCACTCCAGGTCGGCCAGGCTCGAGCCTTCGATGGTGCTCGACAAGGCCACCCCGGCGTTGTTGAACACCAGGTTGACCTGTCCGTGCTCGGCGGCAGTGGCGGCGGCCCAGGCGAACATCGCCGCACGGTCGCCGACGTCCAGTTCCTGGCTGCTGATGCGCAGTGGCAGCAGCGTCGCGGCCCGCGCCTGGGCCGCGGTCTGCGCCAACCCCTGGGGGTTCTTGTCGGCGAGTGCCAAGTGGCAGCCCTCGCGGGCCAGGGCCACGGCCAGAGCGCGGCCCATGCCGGAGGCGGCGCCGGTAATGGCGGCGACTTTACCGTTAAAGTTTTTCATCGATGGCGGCCTCTTGCAGATTCACTGGGCGCACTGTGGCCGGTGTGGCGACAGGCCCGGGATGGGGCAGGTGAGTGGTCAGGTAGTCCTCGAGCTGGAAGTGCTGCACAGCCTTCCTGAAGCTCAAGGTCGAGCCGGGCCAGAGCGTGGTGTTCTGCCCACTGCGAGGGTCCAGGTACCAGCTGCGGCAACCGCCGGTGGACCAGATGGTTGTCGCCAGGCGCTGTTGCAGGCGCTGGTTGTACTGGCTCTCGACCTGGGGCTTGACCTCCAGTGTGGCTATTGCGCTGTGGCGCATCCGTTCCAGGGCCTTGAGGATGTAGTCCACCTGGGCCTCGATCATCAGGATCATCGAGTTGTGCCCAAGGCCGGTGTTGGGGCCGACGATCATGAACAAATTCGGAAAGCCCGCCACGCAGGTGCCAAGGTAGGCATGGGCGCCCCTGGACCAACTGTCGATCAGGTCCTGGCCCTGGCGGCCAAACAGCAGGCCGCGGGGTATCGGGTCGGTGGCCTGGAAACCGGTGCCGAAGATGATGCAGTCCACGCTGTGCCGGTGGCCGTCGGCGGTGATCAGCGCGTCGCCGTCGATGCGCTGGATCGCCTCGCTGATCACCCCCACGTTGCCCCGGGACAGGGCCGGGTAATAGTCATTGGAAATCAGGATACGTTTGCAGCCAATGGTGTAGTCCGGGGTCAGGCGCTGGCGCAGGAGCGGATCGGGCACCTGTTTGCGCAAGTGCCGCAGGGCCACGCGCTGCACCACTTTCATCAGCTGTGGGCGGCGGGCGAAGGCGATCACCCGGCTCTCCAGGGTCCAGTACAACGCCGAACGCATCAGCCGCTGAGTGAATGGCAGATGCTTGAAGGCCCAGCGCTCCAGCGCGCCGAGTTCACGGTCGGGCTTGGGCATGATCCACGGCGGGGTGCGCTGGAAGAGTTTGAGCTGGGCCACCTGGGGGGCGATTTTTGGCACGAACTGGATCGCGCTGGCGCCGGTGCCGATCACCGCCACTCGTTTGCCCTGCAGCGAATAGCGGTGGTCCCACTGCTGGGAGTGGAAGCGCTTGCCGGTGAAGGATTCGAGCCCGGGTATATCGGCAATCGCCGGGCGCGACAGGCCGCCCATGCCGGAGACCAAGACCCGCGCACTGACTTGGCGGCCATTGCCAAAGCGCAGTTGCCAGCGCTCGGTGACGGCATCGAAGACGGCCTGTTCCAGGCCCATGTTGAAGCGCAGAAACGGCCCCAGGGCAAAATCCCTGGCGCAGTTTTCCAGGTATTCGCGGATTTCCGCCTGGGGGGCGAACTGCCGGGTCCAGTTCGGATTGGGCGCGAAGGAGAAGGAATAAACGTGGGATTGCACGTCGCAGGCGCAGCCGGGGTAGTGATTGTCGCGCCAGGTACCCCCCAGGGACGCGGCGTGTTCGGCGACAAAGAAATCTTCTAGCCCGGCTTCTTTGAGTTTGATCGCCATGCACAGCCCGGCGAAGCCGGCGCCGATGATGGCGATGTCAACGACCTCGGGGTCATTGGGTGGCGAGTACGCATTCATGGTGAGTACCTCGATTGTGGTGACGCTTTTTGATGACTTTCGTCGGTGAGTGAAATCTCAGGATTGCACAATTTAAAATAATGTTTTAAAAATTAATTTAAATAAATCACCTGAAAATGTCATCTGCGCCAGTCGCCTGTGGTTTTTTGCGGGGCTCATCCGGACTCTGGATGAGACGTCACAGGCAGTAGCAGGCCCAGGCAACAGCCACAGAGCCGGATCATCCCGATCGCGGGCCACGGCGCAGGGAAGCTGAGGGGACGGGTTATGGATTGGCTGGTAGCGGCAGCGGTATTCCTGATAGTCAGCGCGGTGCTCTGGGGAGTGAGCGTGCGCATCAACCGCAGGATTGAACGCGAGGTTCCGATCAACGGCCGCTTCCTGGACGTTGCTGGCGAACGCATTCATTACACCGACGAAGGCCGCGGCCCGGCGCTGTTGATGATCCATGGGCTATCGGGTTGCGGGCGCAATCTCACGCACTCCCTGGCACCACAATTGCGCGAGCAGTTCCGGGTGATCACCCTCGACCGGCCCGGTTCCGGCTACTCCACTCGAGCGCGGGGCGCGGCCGCGGACTTGCCAGCCCAGGCCAGCCTGATCGCTAGCTTCATTCGCACCCTGGACCTGGGACAGCCACTGGTGCTTGGGCATTCCCTGGGGGGCGCGGTTGCCCTGTCCCTGGCGCTGGATTATCCGCATGCGGTGTCCGGGTTGATCCTGGTGGCACCGCTGACCCATCCCCAGCGCACGCTGCCACTGGTGTTTCTGTCCCTGGGGGTGCGTCCGGCCTTCCTGCGGCGCTGGCTGTCACTGACCCTGGCCGCGCCGATGGCCATGCTCGGGCGCCGGTCCCTGGTCAAGGCGGTGTTCGCTCCGGATTCGCCGCCCGAGGATTTCCCCGTGCGTGGGGGCGGGCTGCTGGGCATGCGTTCGGACAACTTCTATAACGCGTCCAGCGAGATTGCGCTGGTCAACCGCGCCTTGCCCGACATGGTCAAGCATTACCCCAGCCTGACGTTGCCGGTGGGCTTGATCTACGGTTCGGCCGACGCGGTACTCAACTACCGCAAGCATGGCGAGTCGATGCTCGGCAAGGTGACGGGGCTGTCACTGGAGATTGTTCCGGGGCACGGGCACATGCTGCCCATCAGTGCGGTCGAGCCGGTGGTGGCGATGGTCCAGCGAATCGCAGCCCAAGCCAGGCCGCAGCGCAGTGCCACCGTGCTGCACCCGCCGTTCGCGGCATCACGAGCAAGCTAGGGGCGTTGTCGGGGGCGCGTTGACGCGGCGCCCAACGACTCTGGCAGCAGCGGTAAATGCTTCACGGGCGACATTCAAAACAAGCCGAAAAAATAGTTGACGAGCTAACGAATCCGAGCTATTTATTTAAAAAAATGTTTTGAATGTTTTTTTTGAAAGTGCAATTGAGCGATTAAAATAATGAAAATAACGCCATTTCACGCTTTTGTTTTTTCATCCATTCACGCTCTGTACAGCGCAACCGCGTTGTCCTTTATAGCATCCCTGCCGACCGCCATCCTGCGGAGGCTGCCATGACTGTTTCCGTGGCGGCACCTGGCGTATGGACCGATGGCAAGCGTCACCTGTGGTGGCTGGGGATCTTGCCGATGATCACTCCGCTGCTGGCCGGGCTGTCCGCCCTGACCACCGGTGTGCAGGTGCTCTGGTGGAGCGGGGTGCTGGTGATCTTCGGCCTGATCCCGTTGATCGACGGCCTGATGGGAGAGGATGCCAGCAACCCGCCGGAGTCCGCGGTTCCCGATCTGGAAAAACAACCCTACTACCGCTTCATCGTCTATAGCTGTGCGGTGTTTTCCGTGCTGTCCCTGGTGGTCACCGCGTGGATGGCCGTCAGCGGCGTCGACTGGATCATCGCCGGCGGCCTGTTGCACTTGAGTGAGCAGCTGCACCTGCACGGCAGCCTGGCAAGTTTCGCCGCGTTTCTTACCGAACGCGCCCAGTTGCACGGCAGCGTCGGCTGGTTCACTTACCTGGGCATGGCGATGTCCACCGGCGCGGCCACGGGCATCGCCATCAACATCGCCCATGAACTGGGGCACAAGAACCGGGGGATGGCCAAGTTCCTGGCCAAACTGGCCCTGGCCTCGACCTTCTACGGGCACTTCTTCGTCGAGCACAACCGGGGCCACCACGTGCGCGTGGCGACTCCGGAAGATCCCGCCAGTTCGCGTCTTGGCGAGTCTTTCTGGAGCTTCCTGCCGCGTACCACCTGGTTCAGCCTGCGCTCGGCCTGGCACCTGGAAAGCCAGCGCCTGCACAAGCTCGGGCTGCCGACCCTGCACTGGAAGAACGGCGTGCTCAGCGCCTGGTTGTACAGCGTGGTGCTCTGGGGGGTACTGATCGCCTGGCTCGGCGCGGCGGTGATTCCCTTCCTGCTGATCCAGGGCATCTACGGTTTCTCCTTGCTGGAGGTGGTGAACTACGTGGAGCACTACGGCCTGCTGCGGCAGAAACAGCCCAACGGCCGCTATGAACGCTGCTCGCCACGGCATTCCTGGAACAGCAACCGGATCGTCACCAACATCTTCCTGTTCCAGCTGCAACGGCACTCCGACCATCACGCCAACCCGACCCGTTCATACCAGGCCCTGCGCCACTTCGACGAATCGCCGCAACTGCCTTATGGCTACGCCACCATGATCGTTTGGGCCTACGTGCCGTTTCTCTGGCGGCGACTGATGGATCACCGAGTGCTGGCGCATTACTCGGGGGATGTCCGGCTGGCCAACCTGCATCCGGCCAAACGCAGCGAACTGCTCAAGCAACACGGCTTTACCGACACCGATTGAAACACCGCTGTTGCGTTGTGCTGCTCAGCCCTTCAAGTGCCGGTGAACCATTTGCGTTCACCGGTGACGGAGTCCCTTGACGGCGGAGCAGAGTCAGATGAAGTCCTTGAACACGTTGACCGACAACAACAATAAGCAACTGTAAGGAAGTCACGGATGTCTATCTCACCGCTGTTTGCTGCCCGTCTGTTCGTGGTCCTGGTGGGGGTGTCGATGATGGGTGCGGCCGACGCCGCGCGCATCGAACCGGCCAATACCGAGTTCACCGCCAAAGGCCCCATCAGTTTTGCCAAGAGCATCATCAATGCCGACTGCACCATCCAGGTCAGCGGCAAGGTCAGTCCCGATGGCAGCTTCGCCAGCGTCGACAAAGTCGACTTCAGCGGCGGCCTCAAGTGTGGCCAGGTCGAAGCCACGCACCTGCCCTGGAAGCTGATTGCAAAGGATGAAGCCAGCGGTGCCATGTCCGGTATCCGGGTCACCGTGCACGCGCCGCTGGTGGGTGGCGATTGTGGGCCGAGCACCGCCGAAGGCAGTTGGAACAACAGCACCGGAAAACTCGAGGCGACCCAGGTCAGCCTCGACGGTGGCTGCACCATCAAGACTGTGTCGATCCAGATGCCGCCGACCTTTCGGGTCGCGCCCTGATCGACAACAGAATCCATGGAGGGACGCTGATGAACTTGCGATCGAGTCCGAAAGCACGGGTGGTTCAGGCCGTGTCGGTATCGCCCTAGCGTGCTCCAGCACCGAATTCGGTCGAACTGGAGAGCCGATGGCGTCATCGACACCCTGGCAAGGCTGATAACCCCCTGGCAACTGCCTGTTGCCTAAATCTTGAGGAAAACAACAATGCAAAGCATCAAGACTCTGGTATCCGTAGCTTCTTTCGCCATCTGCCTGGGCGCCGCGTCGATGGCCAGCGCTGCCACCATTGCTCCTGCTGGTGCGACTTTCTCGGCGCCAGGCACCATCTCGGTGGCCTCGCCTGCGTCGTTCGGCATACCGGTCAATTGCAACATCAATTTCACCGGTACCGTAGCGGCCAATGGCGCCAACGCCTCGATCACCGGTGCCACGGTCAGCGGCAGCAACTCCTTGTGCAGCGTACCGGCCCTACTGGGTCTGCCCTGGACGCTGAGTACCTCCAGCGCTACCACCGGCACTGTGGCTGGGGTCAACTTCAAGATCCTCTCCAACTGCAGCGCTTCTCCAGTGACGATCAACGTCTCCTGGAACAACGCGACCAACACCCTGAGCATTCCTTCGGCGCAAACCGTCGGCAGCTGCAAAATCACTGCTCTGAGCGTCAACCCGAACCCTGCTCTCACCGTAACGCCATGAAGTTGAGCTGACTTCAGCCTGTTGATCACTTGCTGAAAAAAAACAGGCGCCTCTGCTGAGGCGCCTGTTGCAACACCCTGGATCGGTGCTAGCCGATCGCGGTCGATAATAATAAGGAGTGGGGCATGAATAATAAGAAACACAAGATCCAGGCAGTCATCGGCCTGGCAGTGCTGGGCGGCCTGATGAGTTCCGGGTCGGTGCAAGCGGGTGGTTTTACTACTCCTACTTTTGGTACCCCCGGCTGGGGTCGGGCGTTCGGTGGGGGGTCATTGTTCAAGAATGATCCCAGTGCGGCCTACAACAACCCGGCAGCCATGGCGTTCATCGATCAGAACGTGGCACAGATGACCGTCGATTACGCGCGGATCAAGCTCAAGTACAAGGGCAATGCCTACGATTACCAAGGCAAGCCGGCCTCCACCTCTTCGATCGACGATCCTTTCAACCAGACCCCGCTTGAAGGCAATGGTGGCGAGGGTGGTTTTACCGCCTGGTTGCCGACCGGCTTCCTGGTCATGCCCATCAATGATCGCTTTGCCTTTGGCTTGAGCCAAGTGGTTCCCATGGGCATGCGCAGCACCTGGGACAACGGCTGGAAGGGACAGGATTTCGCGGTGGACACCAAGATCGAAACGGCGGGGGTCTCAGGCGCCTTCTCGTTCAAGGTCAACGATCAGTTCGCCCTCGGCCTGGGCGCGATCCTCCAGCACACCAACGGCTTTGTCAGCCAGAACCTCAACTTGAGCGGTGCCGCCGGGGTCTCCCTGTTGCCGGGCGCTCCTTCAGGCGTGGGTTCCAACCTGATGCGGGTCAAGGTGGATAACACCTCCGTCGGCTGGTTTACCGGGGTGACCTGGAAACCTACCGAACAGGACACTCTGGGGGTGAACTATCACGCCAAGATCAAGAACAAGCTGGAAGGTAAATACAATATCCGGGCCGACGCCTTGGGCCGGGCCTACACCGACTCTTCCTCAGGGCCATCCCTCGTGGAAATTGCCTATCCGGGGCTCAAGCTCAATCCCGATGGCGCCAATGCCTCGGCCCAGCTGGATATTCCGGCCAGTGCAGCTATCGACTGGGTGCACGTGTTCAATGATCGCTTCACCCTCGGCGTCAGCGCACTCTGGACACAGTGGTCGTCGTTCAAGGACCTGACGCTCAAGTCCGATGGCAACACCCTCATTTCGATCCCCTACCGATACAAGGACTCGATGATGTACTCGGTGGGTGGCGACTACCGTTTCACCGATCAGCTGACACTGCGTGCCGGTGTGGCCTTCGACCAGACGCCGACCCGTGGTTCAACCCGTGACCCACGGATTCCGGACAATGATCGCTGGTTCACCTCGCTGGGTTTTGGTTATGACATCAAGGCGGTTCCAGGGCTGACCATCGACGGCGCCTACTCGCGGCAATTCGTCAAGGAAGCCCGGATCCAGACCCAGAACCAGGATCGTCTTGGCGGGTCTCGCCTCGATGGCAAGGTTGAAGCCTCGGGTGAAGTGGTCAGCCTGTCTGCGACCTATCACTTCTGACACCCGTACTGCGCCGGGTTTCAGGCGCACGGCGGTACAGGCTGCGTCTGCTGTATTGCCGTAGCCTGGACCGGCGGGCGTCGTTCGCGTCCTGACCCATTCCCTGTGTCCTCGAGGCTGAGTTCGCTCAGCCGCATATTTTTGCCAAATGTTTAAATTATTATTTAAAAATAAAATTTGAAACGTCGTTCTTTCCTTTGTAGGGTGATCTTCGAGGGGCCGGCACAACGCCCAGGTTCCACGTGGTTGTCTCGTTAGAACAAGAGAGGTATTCCATGATTGTCTGGTTATTGTTGGGACTCGCCGCGGCACTTGCATTGGCCTATCGACAAGCGACTGCAGTCTTGTGGCTGGGCATTGGCCTGGTCTGGCTGGCGGCAGGGCATCTGTTCAATTTGCTGGGCACCCTGGGGCTGACCCTGGGCACGGCGCTGGTCCTGCTGCCGGCTGCGGTGCTGGCAATCAAGCCGCTGCGTCGCGCCTTGCTGACCCGCAAGGCCCTGGCGATGTTCCGCAAGATCATGCCGGCGATGTCCGACACCGAGCGCGCGGCCATCGAGTCCGGCACGGTCTGGTGGGACGCCGAGCTGTTCAGTGGCAAGCCCGATTGGCCGCGCTTGCTGCAGGCCGCACCGGCCAGCCTGAGCGCTGAAGAACAAGCGTTCATGGACAATGAAGTGGAAACCCTGTGTGACATGGCCAACGACTGGGAAACCACCCAGGTCTGGCAGGATCTGTCGCCCAAGGCCTGGCAATACACCAAGGACGCCGGTTTCCTGGGGATGATCATTCCCCGGCAGTACGGCGGCAAGGGCTTCTCCCATTACGCTCACTCGCAAGTGGTGATGAAGCTCTCCACCCGTTGCTCGGCGGCGGCGATCTCGGTGATGGTGCCCAACTCCCTGGGCCCGGCGGAGTTGCTGTTGCACTACGGCACCGAAGCCCAGCGCCAGCATTACCTGCCGCGCCTGGCTCGCGGCGAAGACATCCCGTGCTTCGCCCTGACCAGCCCCTACGCCGGCTCCGACGCCGGGGCAATTCCCGATGTCGGGGTGGTTTGCAAAGGTCAGTTCGAAGGCCAGGAAGTGCTGGGTTTCAGCGTTACCTGGGACAAGCGCTACATCACCCTGGGGCCGATTGCCACGGTGCTGGGCCTGGCCTTTCGCGCCGAAGACCCAGAGGGCTTGCTGGGCAAGAAAGGCAGCCTGGGTATTACCTGCGCGCTGATCCCCACCCGCCATCCGGGGGTCAATACCGGGCGCCGTCACTGGCCGCTGAACGCGGTGTTCCAGAACGGCCCGACCACTGGCAAGAATGTGTTCATTCCCCTGGAATGGGTGATCGGCGGCGGCGACCAGGTGGGCAACGGCTGGCGCATGCTGATGGAGTGCCTGGCCGCTGGCCGGGCGATCTCCCTGCCGTCGGCCAACGTCGGCATGGGCAAGGTTGCAGTACGCGGCACCACTGCTTACGCGGCGATGCGCAAGCAGTTCGGCCTGCCGATCGGCAAGTTCGAAGGGGTGCAGGCTCCTCTGGCGCGCATGGCCGGGCACCTGTACACCTGCGACGCGGTGCGCAAGGTGTCGGTGGCGTCCCTGGACGCCGGCGAAAAGCCCTCGGTGATCTCGGCCATCGCCAAGTACCACGTCACCGAGCGCGCCCGGGCCATCGTCAATGACGGCATGGACATCGTCGCCGGCAAGGGCATCTGCATGGGGCCCAACAACTTCCTCGCCCGGGCCTATCAGCAAAGCCCGATCGCCATCACTGTTGAAGGCGCGAACATCATGACCCGCTGCCTGATCATCTACGGTCAGGGCCTGATCCGCTGCCATCCTTATGTGTTGCGCGAAATGGAAGCGGCCCGCGACAGCGGGCGCAAGAGCCTGGAAGATTTCGACAGCGCAATGTTCGGCCATATCAGCTTTGTGTTGGCCAACACGGTGCGGGCAGCGGTGCATGCACTTACCGGCGGGCGCCTGATCAAGGCCCCGGCCAAGACCGACAAGGCCCTGGCTCCTTACTACCGGCAGATCCAGCGTCTGTCGGTGGTCCTGGCCCTGACCTCGGACATTTCCATGGGCGTGCTGGGCGGTGCCCTCAAGCGCAAGGAAAGTATCACCGGGCGCCTGGGGGACATTCTCTCGCAGCTGTACATCCTGTCCTGCGTGTTGAAGCGTTTCGAGGATGACGGTCGTCCACAGTCCGATCTGCCGCTGGTGCACTGGTCAGCCCAGGATGCGCTGCTGCGGGCCCATGAAGCCCTGGCCGAGGTGCTGGACAACTACCCGTCCAAGGCGGCTGCCCGGATCATCCGTGGCTTGAGCTTCCCGATGGGTATCCCTCAGCACAAACCCTGCGACCAACTGTTGGCGCAAGTCGCCGAGCTGGTGCAGACCCCGGGCCCTACCCGCGAACGCCTGCTGGCCGATTCCTACATGCCTCAGCCGGAAATCGACAAGCTGGCCTATGGCGAACTGGCGTTCCGCCTGCAGCCGCAAGTGGACCTGATCGAGGCGCGGCTCAAGCCGGCGATCAAGCAGGGCACCCTGGCGCCGCTGCCGATTTCCCGCGAGGCGTTTGTCATCTGGCGAGTCAAGGCCCTGGAGCAGCAACTGATCAGTGCCGACGAGGACGAGTTGCTGGGGCGCTATGTGGAGTACGGCGACCACGCGATCCAGGTCGACGACTTCCCCCAGGACTTCGGTCTGCTGGAAGCCCTGCAACAGCGTCAGACGCACTTCGAGCAAAGCGCCAAGCCGGCGCCGCGCAAACGTGCCGCCAGCAGCGAAGACGCGGTGACGGCCAGCGATTCGGCCTATTGACCCTCTACGGCTTTTGATCGGGATCTCTTTATGTCTGATGGTTATCTTTCGTTCGTCAATTCCGGGTGGGGGCGCTGGCTGGCCCAGCGCACGGGCCTGCCACAACCGGTGCCGCTGCAACGCCACCGCGAGGGCCAGGGCAGCAACCTGATCAACCCGGTGATCCTTGCCGCGGCGCCCGAGGGGCGTCTGTTGGGCGAACTGCAACGGATCTTCGCCGCCACCGACACGGTGGCCGCGCAGGCCGCCAGCATCACTGCACCTTCCACGGTGAAGGTCCAGGGCGTGGTGTTCGATGCCAGCGGGCTGAGCGATATCGCCCAGCTCGATGAGCTGTACCGTTTCTTTCACGCCAACGTCCGGCGCCTGACCGCCCACGGTCGGGTACTGGTGTTGGGCACGCCGCCGGAGCATTGCACGGCGCTCGCCCAGGCGGTGGCGCAGCGCGCCCTGGAAGGCTTTGTGCGCTCATTGGGCAAGGAATTGCGCCGGGCCATCACCGTGCAGTTGCTGTACGTCGAGCCCGGCGCCGAAGCGGAACTGGACAGCAGCCTGCGGTTCTTCCTGTCTCGCCGCTCGGCCTATGTCTCGGGCCAGGTGGTGCGTATCGGCGAACCGGTGGACGTGCCCAAGCACATCGATTGGGCGCAGCCGCTCCACGGCCGTCGGGCCCTGGTCACCGGTGCCTGTCGCGGTATCGGCCTGGCCATCGCCAAGGTCCTGGCCCGGGAGGGCGCCCAGGTGGTGTGCCTGGATATTCCCCAGGTCGAGGCCGAGCTGCAGCAAGCGGCGGGGGGGCTGGGCGGCAGCGCCCTGGCCCTGGACATTAGCGCTTCCGGCGCCGGCCAGCGGTTGCTGGAGTTCGTCGGTGAGCACGGCGCCTTCGATATCGTCGTGCACAACGCCGGGATCACCCAGGACAAGACCCTGGCGAAGATGACCGAGGCTGCGTGGCGCAAGGTCATGGCGGTCAACCTCGAGGCGCCGCTGCTGCTCAGCCAGGCGTTGCTGGAAGGGCAGGGGCTGAACCCGGGAGGACGGATTGTCTGCGTGTCGTCGATTTCCGGGATTGCCGGTAACCTCGGGCAAAGCAACTACGCCACCTCCAAGGCCGGGGTCATCGGCCTGGTGCAGAGCCTGGCGCCCTTGGCGGCGCGCCAGCAGATCACGGTCAACGGTGTGGCTCCGGGGTTCATCGAAACCCAGATGACCGCGAAGATCCCGCTGATGATTCGCGAGGCCGGACGGCGGATGAATTCCATGTCCCAGGGCGGGCAGGCCGTGGACGTGGCGGAAACCATCGCCTGGCTGGCCCATCCGGCTTCCGGCGGGATCAATGGACAGCTGGTCCGCGTCTGCGGGCAAAGCCTGCTGGGGGCCTGAGCCATGAATGCCGATAGCGCGATACGCATCATCGAACCACCACCGTCCCGTGGCCAGTTGCTGTACGAAGGTATCCGCAGCTTGCGCAAGCCCAAGCTGCAGGCGCCGCCGACCTTGCCGCTGGAGCGCCTGGTGCGTCCGGCGGTGGAGCTGCAGGAGGCGGCGATTGCCGGTTATGCCCAGGCCTGCGGCTTTCGCCGGGAGCACGGGGTGCCGCTGTCGTTTCCCCACACCCTGGCGTTTCCCTTGCACCTGATGCTGCTCACCAGTCGCACCTTTGCCTACCCGGCCAGCGGCATGGTGCACCTGGCCAACCGCATCCGTCAGTACCAGCCATTGGCCCAGGGCCAGGCCCTGCGCCTGGAGGTGTTCGCCGAGCATTGGCTGGCGCATCCCAAGGGCCAGGCCCTGTCCATTGCCACCCGGGCCCACAGTGGCGGCAGCCTGGTCTGGGAAAGTGACAGCCTGTACCTGCGGCGCGGGGTAGCGGCACCGATTGGCGAGCCCTGGCAGGGCACGCTGAACCTGGATGAGCAGGCCCTGATCCGCACCCAGCGCTGGACCTTGGGGGGCGATCTGGGACGGCGTTTTGCCCAGGTCAGTGGTGACTTCAATCCGATCCATACCTCGTGGCTCGGTGCCCGGCTGTTCGGCTTTCGCCGGCCAATTGCCCACGGCCTGTGGACCCTGGGCCGGGCGCTGGCGGCGCAGCAACCGCCGCACCCGCTGGCCGCAGCGCAGCTGGATTGCGAGTTCAAGCTGCCGATCTTCCTGCCGGCGGCCGTGACCTTGTGGAGCCAGCCGCCTGTCGACCAGCAACAGGCATTCGAAGTGCGCAACAACGCGGGGGACAAGCCGCACATGCGCGGCCTATTTATCGGGGGAGCTCGGTGATGACTGAGTACAGTTTCAATCCGGCGCCGGTGCGTCGGGTGGCAATCATCGGCGGCAATCGGATTCCGTTTGCCCGCTCCAATACGGTGTATGCCAATGACAGCAACCAGGATCTGCTGGTGGCCGCATTGCAGGGCCTGGTGGACCGCTTCGGCCTCTCGGGCCAGCGCTTGGGCGAGTTCGCCGCGGGGGCGGTGATCAAGCATTCCCGTGATTTCAACCTGGCTCGGGAAAGCCTGCTGTCCACCACGTTGTCGCCGCAAACCCCGGCCTACGATGTGCAGCAAGCCTGCGGCACCGGACTTGAGGCGGCGCTGCTGGTGGCCAACAAGATCGCCCTGGGGCAGATCGAAGTCGGCATCGCCGGCGGTGCCGACACCACTTCCGACGCGCCCATCGGGATCAACGAGGGCCTGCGTCGCACCTTGCTCCAGGCCAATCGGGCCAAGGGCACCGGCAACAAACTGCGCAGCCTGCTGAAGGTTCGGCCGGGCATGTTGTTCAAGCCGCTGTTGCCGCGCAATGGCGAGCCGCGCACCGGCCTGTCCATGGGTGAGCACTGTGAAGAAATGGCCAAGCGTTGGCAGATCAAGCGCCTGGCCCAGGACGAACTGACCCTGACCAGCCACCAGCAACTGCACGCCGCTTACCAACGGGGGTTCTTCGATGACCTGATCACCCCGTACCGCGGCCTCAAGCGTGACAACAACCTGCGGGCCGATGCCAGCCTGGAGAAACTCGCCGGCCTGGGCCCGGCCTACGACCGCAACAGCGGCACCCTGACTGCCGGCAACTCGACGCCGCTCACCGATGGCGCCTCGGTGGTGCTGTTGGCCAGCGAAGACTGGGCGGCGGCCAACAACCTGCCGGTACTGGCGTACCTGCGTACCGGGGAAACGGCGGCAGTGAATTTTGTCGACGCCAGCGAAGGCTTGTTGATGGCGCCGGCCTATGCGGTGCCGCGAATGCTCGCCCGGGAAGGCCTGAGCCTGCAGGATTTCGACTTCTACGAGATTCACGAAGCCTTCGCCGCCCAGGTGCTGTGCACCCTCAAGGCCTGGGAAGACCCCGACTATTGCCGCGAGAAACTCGGGCTGGAGACGCCGCTGGGGAGCATTGAGCGCAGCAAACTCAATATCAACGGCGGCTCCCTGGGTTGTGGTCATCCTTTCGCCGCGACCGGTGGCCGCCAACTGGCGACCCTGGCCAAGGCGATCCATGAACGAGGCGGCGGCCGTGGCCTGATTTCCATCTGTGCAGCAGGCGGGCTGGGCATCACCGCCATCGTCGAAAAATAAAATAACCAGGAGACTGCCAATGAGTGTCGTGAGCCTGCAACCTGCCGAGCGTATCTGGTTGAACGCTTACCTGCCGGGGGTGCCCAGCGATATCGAAGCCGACATCGACCGCTATCCGTCGCTGCGCGAGGTGTTCCTTGAACACGTGGACAAGTACCGCCAGCGGGTGGCCTATGTGAGCATCGGCACCGAGATGGGCTACGACCAGTGGGAGAAACGCGTGTTCGCCTTCGCCGCCTGGCTGCAAGCGAAAGGGGTAAAGAAGGGCGACCGGGTGGCGTTGATGATGCCCAACAGCCTGCAGTACCCGATCTGCCTGTTCGGCACCCTGCTGGTGGGGGCGGTGGTGGTCAACGTCAACCCGCTGTACACGGCCCACGAACTTCGGCACCTGCTCAAGGACAGCGGCGCCGAGACCGTGGTGATCTTCGAGAATTTTGCCCACACCCTGGAACAGGCGATGCCGGGCAGCAAACTGAAGCACATCGTGGTGGCCTCGATCGGCGACCTGGTGGGCACCTTCAAGGGCGCGGCGCTGAACTTCGTCCTGCGCCATGTGCAAAAGCAGATACCCGCGTTCAACCTGCCCGGGTCCATCCGCTATCCGGCGATGATGAAGCAGGCCGCGCGCCTGGAACATCGGCCGGTTGACCTGCAGCAGGACGACATCGCCTTCCTGCAATACACCGGCGGCACCACCGGCGATGCCAAGGGCGCGATGCTCACCCACCGTAATATTCTCGCCAACCTGATGCAGGCCAAGGCCTGGGTCGGCGATCAACTGGACGAGAACCAACAGGAAACCAACGTCACCCTGCTGCCGCTGTACCACGTGCTGTCGCTGACGGTGAACTGCCTGATGTTCATGTGCCTGGGCGGGCGCAACATCCTCATCGCCAACCCCCGGGACGTGAAGCGGGTGCAGATGATTCTGCGCAAGGAAAAGTTCAGCGGCATCGTCGGGGTCAACACCCTGTTCAACGGCTTGCTGGAGAACGAAGCGTTTCGCGGCCGGGATTTCTCCGACCTGAAACTGGCGATTGCCGGCGGCATGGCCACCCACACCGCGGTGGCCCGACGTTGGAAGGAAGTCACCGGGGTGCCGATCATCGAGGGCTACGGCCTGACTGAATGTTCGCCAGTGGTGAGCATCAGCCCGATCGACATTGCGCGCATGCGCGAGGGCGACTTTACCGGGACCATCGGCGTGCCGCTGCCGTCGACCTGGGTGCGTTTCATGCGTGAGGACGGCCAGTTGGCCGAGATCGGTGAGGAGGGCGAGTTGCAGGTCCGTGGGCCCCAGGTGATGAAGGGCTACTGGCAGCGTCCGGAAGAAACCGCCAAGGTCCTGGACCGCCATGGCTGGTTGTCCACCGGCGATATCGGGGTGATGAACGAGCAGGGCTTCATCCGCCTGGTGGACCGCAAGAAGGACATGATCCTGGTGTCTGGCTTCAACGTGTACCCCAACGAGATCGAGGACGTGGTGGCCTTGCACCCGGGGGTGGCGGAGGTCGCGGCGATTGGCGTCGAGGATCAAGTGACCGGCGAGAAAGTGAAGATCTTCGTGGTGCGCAAGGACCCGAACCTGACCCAGGATCAGTTGCTGGCTCACTGCCGGGAATACCTCACCGGCTACAAGGTGCCGCGCTACGTCGAGTTCCGCACCGAAGAGCTGCCCAAGACCACAGTTGGCAAGGTCCTGCGCCGGGCATTGCGCTGAGCCGCTGAACGGCCAACACCACCGTAGGAGCTGGCTTGCCAGCGAAGGCGTCAGCAAGGGCGCTGCAGATCTTGCGGGCCTCTTCGCCGGCAAGCCGGCTCCTACAAAAAGACCGCCGGCGTGTCGGCGCTGTTGTGAGGTTGGAGTTTCACGGGGCGCCAGGGAGGCGCACCTGGCCCGGCGGCAGGCCGAACACTTCGACACCTTGCGCCGTCGATTGACCGACGCTCACCGGCAGGCGTTTTGCCGGTTGATCGGCGGAGGCCCGGTATTCCACGCTCAGGCCGTCTGCCCCGTGCTGGATCGCCGTTGGCGGCAGCACGATCGCCTGATCGTTGCGGTAGGTGATGATGGTCAAGCGCGCACTCATCCCCAGGCGTACGCGCTGCAGTTGTTCACGGTTGAGCTTGGGGATCGACAGGGTGATCGGGAACTGCGCGCTGCCACCACTGGCATCGCCCGGCAGGGCCAGGCTGCTGACGATCTCTACCTGGCCACTGAGGCGTTCGCCATCAAAGCCGTCCCCGAGGATTTCCACACTCTGGCCCTGGTGCAACTGGTTGATATCCAGCTCCGAGACCTTGCTGACGATCTTCAATTGTTCGATGTTGGCCAGGCCGAACAACGCCTGGCCCTGACCAACCTTGCTGCCGGCCTGCACCGGGCCCGGAGTGGCGGCCGAAGCGAGTTGCGCCAGGTTGATGCCCGGCGCCGGGACCACGATCCCGGCAAACGGTGCCGTAAGGTCCTTGCCGGCCAGGAGATTGCGCAGTGCTTGGTACTTGACCGTGGCATTGGTCAGTTCCATGTCGGCGATCTGCCGGTATTCGCCCTTGCCCTGATCCAGCGCCTGTTGCAGTTCGCCCTGGGCCGCGGTCAGGTCCAGGCGCTGGGTCTGCAGCAGTTGGGTCAGGTCATCCAGTTCATTACGGGGAATGATGCCGCGGGCAAACAGGTTCTGGCTTTCGCTGAGCTTGCGCTCGGAGTTGCTCACCGTCATTTGTGAGGTGCGCAGGGTGCGGCGCGCCCGGGTGACTTGGGTGCTGTTGTTCCAGTCCTGCAGTTCCTGCACCGCACGACGGGCCTTGAGCTGGGTCGACAAGGCTTCGCGCAGCTGGATTTCGATCAGGCTGGGGTCCATCTTCAACAAGGTCTGGCCGGCCTCGACCCGTTGGCCCTGTTCCACCAGGGTGGTCAGGACATTGCCATCGAAGGGCGCCGTCAGGCTGATGGTGGCTTGCGGTTCAATCTTGCCCACCAGGCCGATCTGATGAATCAGCGGCGCGCTGCTGACTTCGATCCAACGGCCTTGCTCGGCTGCAGGACCGGCCGGGGCGCGGTAGCCGACCAGGCCGGCGCCGGCCAAGGCCAGCACCAACACCACCGCGCCACCTTGCAGGCCACGCTTGCGCCATGTTCGTTGATCAGTAGTCATTGAGCGCAATGTCCCAGGTCTCCAAGGTGGTGCCCAAAGTCAGATCCAGTTGGCTCTGGGCGTTGAGGTAGGCAATCAGGGCATTGAGGCGAGCATTTTCGCTACCGCGCAAATCGCTTTCGTAGCTCAGCACCTGAAAGTTGCTGGAGCGTCCGGCGCTGAGTTTCTCCCGCTCGATGGCCAGTTTGCGCTTGGACAGCTCCACCGCGCGCTGGGATATTTCGTATTGCCGCCAGCGGGTGCCGAGGTCTCGCACCACATCGTTGACGCTGCGTTCCAGGGCCTGGCGGGCGTCGGCCAGGACCAGTTCCTGGTTCTCCACATCGACCCGGGCATGGACTTCTGCCTGGCGTGTGCTGAGGTCACCAATGGGGATCTGTACCTGGACTCCGGCGTAGCTGTCCCAGGTCCGTCCCGTGCCATTGCCGCCGTCGTTGTCGTAGCGGTTGCGCACCTGATTGGCCCCGGCCACCAGCGACACATCCCAACGGCTCTGGTCCTTGGCGATCACCAGGTTCAGGTCGGCCTGCTGGCTGCCCAGCAGCGTCGCCAGGTAGTTCGGTTGCTGAGCCTTGGCCAGGTGCAGCGCCTGCTGCTGGTCAATGCTGATCCGAGTCGCCTCAAGGCCATCGCTGGCGCGAATTCGCGTGGACAGGTCCAGCGCCAGCAGGCGCAGCAGGGTCAGGCGATTGATGTCCACTTGATTACGCGCTTCCTCGACCCCCAGCTCCTGGCTGGCGATGTCGGCCTCGGTCTGCACAATCTCGAATTCCGCCATGCGCCCGGCACCGATCAGGGCCTTGTTCACCTCAAGCAGGGCATTGGCGCGCTTGAGCGCATCCTCGACGATCGTCAGTTGCTCCTGGCCCCGCAGCAGCTCGCGGTAGGCGCCAATGATGTCGGTGATGGTTTGCGCCACGTTGGCCTTGAGGTTGAGGCGATAGGCTTGCTCGTTGATCCGCGCCAGGCGCAGCGGGGCGGTGGTGACGTCCCAGCCGGCGCCCTTGAGCAGCGGCTGGATAATAGCCAGGTCCAGGCCGTCGCGGCGGTAGTAGCCGGCACGATTGGCATTGTTCAGCTCCTGCCGCCAGGCCAGGTTCAGGCGGGTACCGTACTCGCCGAGCAGGCTTGAGGTGGGACTCAAGGTCGCCTTGCGCGCACCGTCATCGCTGCCCTTGTTGGCTTGATAGGCACCGTTGAGCACCAGCTTGGGATTGAACGCGTCCTCGGAGACCCGCAGGTCGAACTTCTGTGCGACCCGCTGCAGGTAGGCGCTGCGAATCCCGCGGTTGTTGCGCAACCCCAGGTAGACCGCGTCGCCCAGGGTCAGGCTGGCCTGCTGTTGGCTGAGCAGGGCGCTGCGCTCATAGGTGCTGCGCATGCTCGGGGCCGAGGCTTGGCGGGCCACGTTCATGTCCTGCGCTTGGGCCTGGCCCACGGCGCTGAGCAGGCACAACAGCAAGAACGCGGCGCGTGGCTGGTTAATCATCGCGCAGCGCCTCCACCGGTTGCAGGCGCGAGGCCGAGATCGCCGGATACAGGCCGAAGAACAGCCCGATCAACAAGGTGCTGCCGATCCCCAGGGGCAAGGACGCGGAGGCCAGGGAAAATACCCAGCCTGAAACGCGGGCATAGAGGTAGGCGGCGCTCAGGCCAAGCACGGCCCCGGAGAGGGCGCCGACCGCGGTCAGGGTCACCGCTTCAAGCAGGAACAGATTGCGGATATCCCGGCGTCGAGCCCCCAGGGCCATGCGGATGCCGATCTCCCGGCGGCGCTCCGAGACGTTCATCAGCATCACGTTCATCACCCCGACACCGCCGCCGACCAGCGAGATGCCGCCCAGGGCCATCAACAAGTAACCAAAGGTGCGGCTTTGCCGGGTCATGCCATCGATGATCTTTTGCGGGATCTGCACCTCGACCTCGCGCCCCGGCAGCTGTTTCTTCAACGTTTCAGACAGTGCCGTGGCCAGCTGATTCATGTCCTGGGCCTGCGTGGTGCGGGCGATCAGGTTGCTGATCTGCGGGCTGCTGGAAATGCGCCGCATGCCTTCCAGCGGGATGAACAGGGATTCGTTGGTCTGCACCGGGATCAGTACCGCAGCGGGCTGGCTGCGCAGGATGCCAATGACCTGGAACAGGTAGTCGTTGATGCGGATTCGGTCCCCCAGGCGCAGTGGCGCATGGGGTTTGCTCAGGGCTTGGGCGACCTGTGCACCGACCACCGCGTAGGTTTCACCGGCGTCGAATTGCGAAAGAAAACGCCCCTCCTGCAATTGCAGGCGCATGGCCTCCGCCAGGGACGCGGTGCTGCCCACCAGATTGGCATTGGTGGTTAGGCCCTGGTAAACCACCGGCCCGCTGAACAGGGCCACGGGCGCGATGTGCAGGAGCGAGGGCAAGGCGCTGTGCAGTTGCTGGATATCCAGGGTCGCCGGCATGGGTGTGCGGTTCCCTGATGAGTCGGGGAACTGCACCGCCAGGGTATCGGTGCCCATGTCCTGGAAAATCGCCGCGGCATCTTCGGCGGCGTTGTGGCCGATATTGATCAAGGCCACTACCGATGAACTGCCGATGACGATCCCCAACAGGGCCAGGATCGAGCGTTTGCCCAAGGTGCGCAGGCTGATAAAGGCTTCGTGCAGCAACTGGCTGGCGCTTTGCTCGAGCATCAGGCTCATGCCGGGCAGACCTCCTGCACCACACCGTTAGTGACCCGGATCTGCCGCTCCAGGCGCTGGGCAATGTTCGGGTCGTGGGTGACGATGATCAGGGTGACCTGGCGTTCACGGTTCAATGACAGCAGCAGGTCCATGATCTCCTGGGCGGTGTGGCTGTCGAGGTTGCCGGTGGGTTCGTCGGCCAGGATCACCGAGGGTTCGCCCACCAGCGCGCGGGCGATCGCCACCCGTTGGCGCTGGCCGCCGGACAGATCGGCCGGGCGATGCTCGGCGCGCTCTGCCAGGCCCACCTGATCGAGCCGGTGCATGGCCCGTTCCAGGGATTCGCGTCGGGACACGCCGCGGTAGCTCAGGGGCAGGGCGACGTTGTCCAGGGCACTGAGGCGGGCCAGCAGGTTGAAGCTCTGGAACACGAAGCCGATCTGCTGGTTGCGGATCGCTGCCAACTGGTCGGGGCTGGCGGCAAAGATGTCGTGGCCGGCAAAGCGATAGTCGCCGCTGTCGGGCAAGTCCAGCAGGCCGAGGATGTTCAGCAGGGTGCTTTTGCCGGAACCCGAAGCGCCGAGAATGGCGCAGCTTTCACCGGCTTCGATGGACAGGGAAACGTTCTTCAGAATGTGCAGCGGTTGCTCCGCCAGCCGATAGCTCTTGCCTATGCCCTGCAGGGAGATAAAACCTTGCTCGATTATCGTCGCTGTCATCGCTTACCGCGCCGGCTGGCTCGACGGGTTGCTTGAAAAAACCGCACCTCGGGAATCATCGGCAGGCTTTTCGGGGGGCAACGCCAAGCTCTGGTTTTATTTATTATTTTAAAAACTTTGTTTGAATAGTAACTGTGTTCATCCTGCTGCGCCAGCCGTCTGAACCGGGTAATTGAGGGCTTTTTCGACGGCTTTTTTTCGAGGAACCGACGGGTCACAAAAAGGCCTTCGGTCACTCTGCAAGTCCTTCAGGAGCTTGCTTTTAGGGCCTCTCACGGGTATAAAAAATCAAATTTTTTTTTAAAACACTGTTCGAACGGTCAGTTTTTCATCCCAGCAAAGGTTAGTCCTCCATGGTCGCCAAGAAACTCAGTGCCCCCAATGTCACCAAGACCCGACTGCTGGAAGCGACCGAGGCACTGTTCATCAAGTACGGTTACGACGCGGTGCTGCTGCGCCAGATCACCGAGCGGGCCAAGGTCAACCTGGCCGCAGTGAACTATCACTTCGGCGACAAGGATTCGCTGATGAAGGCCTTGCTCATGCAACGCCTGGGGCCGCTGAATGATCAACGCCTGGAACTGCTGGCCAAATGTGAAGAACAGTCGGCGGGGCCGCTGGATTGCGAGACCCTGCTGGGCGTGTTGTTCGCCCCGGCCATGGGCCTGGAGCGCAGCGATGAAAGTGGCGGCCTGGAAGGGCGCTCGTTCATCCGTTTCCTGGGCCGGGTGTACAGCGACACCTCGCCGTTCATTCAGGAATACCTCAAGGAACATTACCAGCCGGTGTTCGAGCGCTTCTTCAAGTCCTTCGCCCTGGCCTTGCCGGACCTGCCGCGCAACGAGCTCGGGGTGCGCCTGCAGTTCGCCCTCAAGGCGATTTCCGGGGTCATGGCGGGCACCGAGCTGCGCCTGCTGATGCAGGCCATGAGCCTGGGCCGCCCAGCCACCGACGCCGAAGTCATGGCCAAGCTGATCAGCCTGGTGTCTGCGGCGATTCGTGCGCCGATGCAGGACCCGGATTCGCAACAGGCCCTGGAAAAGGTCCTGAATACCCAGCGCCTGATTCGCCAGCAAAGCCAATCCCTGGTCGGGCTCATTCCCGGCTGACGCCCCCTCGACTCCTACAGTTGCTGCCGCCTGCAATCAATCGGGCGGCAGTGTGCTGCCAAGCAGATGTGTGCCTGGGGGCGTCGCATGGCGGCTCGCAATCTGCGCCAGCGGCTCCAGGAGCAGCGCAATCATTCGACAGATCAATGATGCTCAGGGCAGCCAGTGAGCTCTGCTAGGTTTTGCTCCTGCACCTGCCTTGGAGCGCTCGGGATGATTGCCTATCAACAGCACCTTTTGTCCGTCAACGGTATCGAACTCAATGTCCGGGCCGCGGGCCCTGAGTCGGCGCCGCCGGTGTGGCTGCTGCATGGTTTCCCCGAGTGCTGGCACTCCTGGCGGCATCAGGTGCCGGCCCTGGTGGCCGCAGGTTTCAGGGTGCTGGTGCCGGAGCTGCGTGGCTACGGTCGCAGCTCGGCTCCAGAGGCGGTCGAGGCCTACGATCTGCTGACCCTGTGCGGGGACATTCAACAGGCCATGGACTCCTTCGGCCATCAACGCGTGTGCATCGTCGGCCACGATTGGGGCGCGCCGCTGGCCTGGCACCTGGCGCTGCTGGAACCACAGCGGGTGGCGGCGCTGGTGACCCTGTCGGTGCCCTTTGCCGGACGGCCGAAACGCCCGGCCAGCGAGATCATGCGCGAGGTGCATGGTGAACACTTCAACTACATCCTGTATTTCCAGGAGCCCGGGCTGGCTGAGGCGGAACTGGATGCGGACATCGACGCCAGTCTGCGGCTGTTCATGGGCAATGTTGCCGCGCTGTTGGAGGCCAAGCCGGCCGATGCCCGCCTGTTCGATGGGGTCTCGGTGCCCGTCGGGCTGCCCGACTGGTGTTCCGAAGACGATTTCCAGGCCTACCGAGAGACGTTTGCCGGGCGCGGATTTCGCGGAGCCCTGAACTGGTATCGCAACTTCGAACGCACCTGGCAGTGCACCGAGTTCCTGCAGGGCGCCCAGGTGCTGCAACCCACTTTGTTCCTGCTGGGGGACCGCGATCCGGTGGGCGTGCTTGAAGCGCATACCCTCAAGCGCATGCCGGCGGTGGTACCTGATCTTGAGCAACATACCCTGCACGACTGCGGGCATTGGATTCAGAGCGAGCAGGCGCCACAGGTCAACCGCCTGTTGCTGGACTTCCTGAGCCGGCACTTTGCCGTTCTGGATGCGGACTGAGGCAGACCATCGGCTGGCAGGGGCTTACAGCCGGCTATCGCCAATGAAGCGCTTGCGCTTGCCCCATTCCCGCACGGACTCGACCAGGGCGCTTACCGCCGGGCTGCCCCCTTCGGCAAAGGCATAGAAACGCGCCACGGCCAATTTCGGCAACGCCTGCTCCGGACCCAGTTCGCAGAGCCCCTCACGCAGTTGGCTGCGGGCGATCGGAGTGACGGCGAAGCCTGCCAGGGCCGCCGCAATGCAACCGGCCATGCTGCTGCTCTCGAACGCCAGGCGCCAGGCCCGCTGCGCCTGGGACAAGGCGTCAACCGCTGACTCCCGGTACACACAGGGCTCCGGGAACACCGCCAGGGGCAGGGGGGCCAGCGGGTCCAATGGCAACTGACTGCTGTAGGCCCAGACCAGCGGCTCTTCCCACAGCAGCTCACCTTCCTGTTCGACTCGCCGACATTGCTTGCCGAACACCAGATCCAGGTGGCCCAGGTCCTTGAACTGCAGCAATTGGCTGGTGACACCGACCTTGAGCTCGACGCTGGCCTGGGGATGAGAACGGCTGAAAGATTGCAACACATAGGGCAGCCAGGTGCTGGCGAAGTCCTCCGAGGCGCCGACCCGCAAGCGGCCTTGCAGGGGGCTGCCGGAGAGTTTGGCGCGAACTTCTCGCTCAAGGTTGAGGATATTTCGCCCATAGGCGTAAAGCGTCTCGCCTTGAGCGGTCAGCTCCAGGCGGCGGGTGGTACGGGCCAGGAGCTTGACCCCGACGTTGTCTTCCAGGCGCTTGATGTGCCCGCTCACCGCCGAAGGGGTCAACGCCAGCCAGTCGGCAGCCAGGGCGAAGCTGTGGGCGTCGACCACGGCGAGGAAGGTGCGCAGCAACTGCAGGTCCAGGGACGGGGGAAGGGCAGGGAGTGGGGTGTTCATGGCGGCTCGATTCATCAGCGAATATCAACAGTACGATCTGATTCATCAGCAATCAATCAGTAACGCCGGCCTAGGATGGGGCTCCTTATGAGCTGGAGCCGAGCATGCAGTCCTATTCATTCGTCACCACCGTTGATCTTGAGGTGGCCTACCTGCAATGGAACCCCGAAGGATCGAAGACGGCGGTACTGGTGCACGGCTGGCCTGACAGCGCGCACACCTGGGAAGGCGTGGCAACGCTTTTGGCGGCGGCCGGTTATCGGGTGCTGGCGCCGGTGCTGCGCGGCTTTGCGCCGACCCGCTTTCGCCAGCGCAACACCTTGCGCAGCGGTCAGTTGGCGGCGCTGGGGGTGGACTTGTTGCAGTTCATCGATGCCCTTGGCCTGCAACAGCCGCTGCTGGTCGGCCACGACTGGGGGGCCCGGGCGGTGGCCAATGCCTGCGGCTTGCGTGCGGATGTGGCTTCGGCCCTGGTGATGTTGTCGGTCGGTTACGGCACCAACAGTCCGCAACAACCGTTGGCCCTGGAGCAGGTACGCAACTACTGGTACCACTGGTTCATGGCTACGCCCAGGGGGCAGCGAACCGTGCGGGAAGAGCGTCAGGCATTTGCGCGAATGATGTGGGATACCTGGTCTCCGGCGGGCTGGTACACCGAGGCGGCATTTCGCCAGGCGGCGCAGGCGTTCGAGGGCGAGGACTGGGCCGAAGTCGTGCTGCACTCCTATCAGCACCGCTGGGGGATGGCCTTGGGGGATCCGGCTTATGAGGCGGCCGAAGCGCAACTCGATCCGGCGCCGTTGCTGGCGCTGCCCACCTTGGTGCTGCATGGCGCGGTGGACAGGTGCAATCACCCGGACAGCTCCACAGGCCGTGAAGCTTATTTTTCCGGACGTTATCAGCGAGAAATACTCGATGGCATCGGGCATTTCCCTCAGCGTGAAGCGGCCCCCGTGGTGGCCGAGGCCATTTTGCGCTTTATCCAGCACTGACCCCACGGCCCCCGGAATCTCCGGGCGACTCCGGGGCCTATCCCAAGGTTTCGCGCAGGCGGTGCCAGAGCATGCCCAGGGCCAGCAATGGGACGCGCAAGGCGGGGCCACCGGGAAAGGTCATGTGCGGTACGGCGCTGAAGATATCCATGCCCTGGCTGTGCCCGGCATGGATCGCCTCGGCCAGCAGGCGTGCGGTCCAATGGGTGACATTCAGCCCGTGACCGGAATAGCCCTGGGCGTAGTACACATTGGGGTACTGACGCAGGCGCCCGACCTGGGGGAAGCGATTGGCGGTGATGCCGATCTTGCCACCCCACTGGAAGTCGATGGCCGCCTCGCTCAAATGCGGGAACACCTTGAGCATCTTCGGCCGCATATAGGCGCCGATGTCCGCTGGGTCACGCCCTGAATAGTGACAGGCGCCACCGAACAGCAAGCGCCGATCCGCCGTCAGCCGGTAGTAGTCGAGGCCGACCTTCTGGTCGCACAGCGCCAGGTTGCCGGGGATCAACTGCACAGCGAGCGCTTCGGGCAACGGCTGGGTGGCGATGATGTAGCTGCCCGCAGGCAGTACCTTGCCACTCAGGCGCGGCTCCAGTTCATCCAGATGGGCATTGCAGGCCAGCACCAGGCGGCCGGCGCGTACAGTGCCGCTGGCGCAGCGCACCTTCACGCTGTCGCCATGGAGCAACTCCAGCACCGGACTGTGTTCGAAGATCCGCACCCCCAGGGACGCGGCGATTTGTGCCTCGCCCAGTACCAGCTTGAGGGGGTGCAGGTGCCCCGATCCCATATCCACCATGCCGCCGGCATACAGCGACGAGGCCACCACCTGGTGCATCTGCTTGGCCGTTACCAGGCGTGTGGCGTGGCGGTAGCCCAGGTCTGCCAGGCTGTGCTGTTCGGCCTGAAACGCCTTGAACTGAGCCGGGGTATTGGCCAGTTCGCAAAAGCCCCAGCGCAGGTCGCAGTCGATGCCGTGCTCGACGATGCGCTGGCCGACCACCTCCACCGATTCGATCCCGGCGCGTTCAAGGTAATTCACCCCCTCGCTGCCCACGTAGCGGGCAAAGCCGCTGACGTCATGGCCAATGCCACGAATCAGCTGCCCGCCATTGCGGCCGCTGGCGCCCCAGCCAATGCGCCGGCCTTCCAGGAGGATCACCGAGAGGCCGCGCTGGGCCAGCTCGATGGCGGTGTTGACCCCGGTAAAACCACCGCCGATCACACAGACATCGGCGTCCAGGTCGCCACTCAGGGACGGATAGTCGGGCAGCGCACCGACCGAGGCGGCGTAGTAGGAGCGGGCATGGCCCGAGACTATGGGTTGATTCATTTGTTGGACTTCACTTTGCTCCAGGAGCGGGTCATCAGACGCATGATGGCCGGCGTCGGGGTGGTAGAGATGTACAGCTTGTCCAGCACTTCCTGAGGTGGGTAGACCTCGGGGTTGTTGACCAGCTCGGCATCCATGTACTGCTTGGCCGCCGGGTTGGGGTTGGCGTAGCCGACGTAGGCGCTGACCTTGGCGATCACTTGCGGGTCCAGCAGGTAGTTGATGAAGGCATGGGCCTGCTTGAGGTTGCTGGCGTCGGAGGGAATCGCCAGCAGGTCGAACCACAGGTTGCTGCCTTCCTTGGGAATCGCGTAGGCGATGTTGACCCCGTTCTTGGCTTCCTTGGCGCGGTTGGCCGCCTGGAACACGTCGCCGGAGTAGCCAAAAGCGATGCAGATATCACCGTTGGCCAAGTCCGAGACGTACTTGGAAGAGTGGAAGTAGGTGATGTAGGGGCGCAGGGTCAGCAGCTTGGCCTCGGCTTTCTTGTAGTCCTCGGGGCTTTCGCTGCGTGGGTCCATGCCCAGGTAGTTGAGCATCGCCGGGAACACTTCATCTGCCGAATCCATCATCGACACGCCGCACTGCTGGAGCTTCTTCAGGTTCTCGGGCTCGAACAGCACCGCCCAGGAATCGATGTGGTCGATGCCCAGCACCTGCTTGACCTTGTCGACGTTGTAGCCAATGCCGTTGGTTCCCCACAGGTAGGGCACCGAGTGCTGGTTGCCAGGGTCGTTCTTTTCCAGCAGGGCCAGCAGCTTGGGATCGAGGTTCTGCCAGTTGGGCAACTGCGAGCGGTCGAGCTTGAGGAAGGCCCCGGCCTTCACCTGGCGGGTAAGAAAGTGGTTGGAGGGCACCACCACGTCGTAGCCGGTACGCCCGGCCAGCAACTTACCCTCCAGGGTTTCGTTGGAGTCGAAGACGTCGTAGATCACCTTGATCCCGGTTTGCGCCTGGAAGTCGGCGAGGGTGGTCTGACCGATATAGTCGGTCCAGTTGTACACGCTGACGCTGGGCTGGGCCTGGGCAGCAGTGCTGGCCAGGATCGCCAATGCTGCCGGGATCACTGCTTTCAAAAGACGCATATCGACACCTCTTCGAGTTATTTTTGGTGATTGCACAATCGCGGGTTTTAGACGCTGAGCAGCAGGAATTCACGCTCCCAGGAACTGATCACGCGCTTGAAGTTCTCGTGTTCGGCACGCTTGACCGCCACGTAGCCACGGACGAACTTGCGCCCCAGGTACTGCTCGATGGTCGGGCAATCTTCCATGTGTGCCAGGGCGTCTTCGATGGTGATCGGCAAGCGCAGGTTGCGGCGCTCATAGGCGCGACCTTCCACGGCGGCACTGGGTTCGATGCCCTCGACCATGCCCAGGTAGCCGCACAGCAGGCTGGCGGCGATGGCCAGGTAAGGATTGGCGTCGGCCCCGGGCAGGCGGTTTTCAACGCGCATCGCGTCCGGGCTGGAAGTCGGCACCCGTAGGCCAACGGTGCGGTTTTCCTCACCCCACTCGACGTTCACCGGGGCCGAGGTGTCCGGCAGGAAGCGGCGGAACGAGTTGACGTTGGGGGCGAACATCGGCAGCACCTTGGGGATGTACTTCTGCAGGCCGCCGATGTGGTGCAGGAACAGCTTGCTTTTCTCACCGTTGGCGTCGACGAAGATCGGCTTGCCGGTGGCGATGTCCACCACGCTCTGGTGCAGGTGCATGGCGCTGCCCGGCTCGTCGGCCACGGGCTTGGCCATGAAGGTGGCGGTGACGTTGTGCTTGAGTGCCGCCTCGCGCAGGGTGCGCTTGAACACGGTGATCTGGTCTGCCAGGTCCAGGGCGTCGCCGTGACGGAAGTTGATTTCCATCTGCGCCGGGCCGTCTTCGTGGATCAGCGTGTCGAGGTCCAGGCCTTGGGCTTCGCACCAGTCGTAGACATCTTCGAACAGCGGATCGAACTCGTTGGCGGCATCGATGGAGAACGACTGGCGGCCACTTTCCGCACGACCGGAACGGCCCAGTGGCGCCTTGAGCGGCAGGTCCGGGTCTTCGCAGCGCTGGGTCAGGTAGAACTCCATTTCCGGTGCGACGATCGGCTGCCAGCCCTTGTCGGTGTACAGCTGCAGGACTTTCTTCAGCACGTTGCGCGGCGACAGCTCGATGGGGTTGCCGTGCTTGTCGAAGGTGTCGTGGATGACGATTGCTGTCGGCTCGATGGCCCAGGGCACCAGGTACATGGCGGCGGAATCCGGGCGGCAGATCATGTCGATATCCGCCGGGTCCAGCAGCTCGTAGTACAGGTCGTCGTCGACAAAATCCCCGGTTACCGTTTGCAGCAAGACACTTTCCGGCAGGCGCATGCCTCGCTCATGCAGGAACTTGTTGGTGGGTGCGATCTTGCCGCGGGCAATGCCGGTCAAGTCGCTGACCACGCACTCTACTTCGGTAATCTTGTGATCTTTCAGCCAAGAGGAAAGCTGATCGAAAGGGGCGTTCATAAAGACCTCGATTATTGGTTTTATCTGCTCCGAGGTGAGCGGGAGTATCCCGGCAAGGCTTCCCCTGCGGCGCATTGACGACTATCTTGGGCGAGCCTTGATGTTCCATCTATCCACTTTAAGCAGCACCAAAGCGCACCAAAAGAGTGCGCAAGGTCCCCCGATGACAGCCTCCAATCCGCTTCAGGTCCAAGCATTCAACACCTTCGATGTGGCCGATCAGATCCGTGCCACCCCGGGCTGGGTGCAGCATTACCAGCAAATGTCCCCCGGGCATTTCAATGGTCTGGTGCGCTACCTCGACCTGCAGGGCGTCGAGATCTACGAGGAGTGCATGAACACCCGGGTCGAGCAGAATTTCAGCGCTCCCGCAGGCGCCCTGGCGTTCTGTTTCGACCGCAGCGACAACGCCCTGTACGTGCTCAACGGCGAAAGTCGCAACATCTGGATCACCCCGGAGAACTACCAGGAAGTGGCGGTGGTATTCGGCCCCGAATTCGTCCAGCGTCATGGCCTGGGAGTGGAGCGCCTGGACGGCTTGTTCATGGCGCCGCTCAACAGCCAGCAGAACGCCTTGTTCTGCCGCTGGCTCAGCGGCACCTTGACCCGCTTGTCCCAGACCTTCGATCCACCGAGCCGCGAAGCCCTGACCCAGCAGTTGCTGGACGATTGCCTGTACATCCTCGACAACGCCTGTGTGCGCCTGGACCCTGGCGGCCTGCAACGGCGCAGCGAGGAGCGGGTGATCATGCAGCGGGTGGCGCAATGGGCTGCCGATGTGCCCGAGGAAACCCTCAACCTGCTGGAATTGTCCCAGGTGGCCGGGGTTTCCCTGCGTCAGTTGCAAAGCGCGTTCAAGGCCTTTACCGGCATGGCCCCCAGCCAGTGGCTGCGCCTGCGCCGGCTCAACAGTGCGCACCGCGAACTGCTCAGCCGCGGGCCCAGCGAGACCACCGTGGCCGAGGTGGCGATGCACTGGTCGTTCTGGCACCTGGGACGGTTTTCCAGCAGCTATCGGGCGCTGTTCAGGGAGTTGCCCAGTGAGACGTTGAAACGTCGGCCGGGGTGATGTAACAAGTCTTTTCAAGTTTAACTAATGAAGTTCATTCGCTTTGCGGCGGCATGAACTTTACGAGCATTAACTATCCTTAGAGTCTAGGCTTATTTAGACTTGATCGATTATCGCCTTGCGCTCTGAAGGAAGACTGAAAAGTCTGCCGTTGAGCACCTCCAAGAAGATTCTCGGATACCCGGAAGATGACTCTTGTGGTCTGGGAATCTGCAAGATTTTATCCTTGTTTGGCACCAGTGATGGTGTCACTTATTAGTTTGAATTAACCTAATATCCAAGGAGTAAATCGTGTCTATCAAAATGATCAAGCAACTGTTGGCTACATCAGTAATCTGCGCATTCGCCACTAGTGCGATGGCTGCTGATGGCACCATTAGTTTCACCGGTGAAATTACTTCTGCCTCTTGTGTGATCTCCGCCGGTGGCGGTACCACTGTTGGTGGAAGCGCAGGTAAGCAGGAGATCGAAGTCAAACTCGGCAAGGTCAGTATGGACTCCCTGGGTAGTGGCAGTTCCGCCGGTATCGTGGGTGGCACCGCGATCAACCTGAACCTGGATTGCGGCAACACCGGTACAGGCCTGAACACCGTCAGCGTCAACTTCGACCCGATGTCCGGTTCCGGTGTCGACTTGGCCAACAACAGTCTGTTGAAGACGGTGGGCAGCGCCAAGGGTGTGGGCATCGGTCTCTACGACGTCGACAGCAACTTGCTGAACTTGTCCGCGAACCAGAGCTTCGATGGCAATCTGGTCAAGGGCGCAGACGACAAGTACAGCGCCATCCTCAATCTGCGCGCGGCCTATGTCGCCAACGGTGAAGCCTTGGAAGCAGGCCCCGCCGACGGCACCCTGCCGTTTACCCTGACCTACAAGTAAATCTCCGTCCAGCGGGGGCGCAATGCTCCCGCTCTCAGCGAGTGACTTATGAAAAGTTTTTTTACAGTGCGTTATCGCCCGGCGCTGATCCTGGCGCTGTGGGTGTTTTCCGGTGTCTGTTCGGCGGGAATCCAGTTGGGCGGCACCCGTATTGTCTACCCGGCGGCCGATCGTGAAGCCTCGATCCTGGTGAGAAACCTAGGCTCGGCGGACATCATGATCCAGTCGTGGATCGAGGCGGATGCTCGGGATCAGGACGCCGATGTACCCTTCGCCATTACTCCGGCGCTGGCGCGGATGGGCGGCAACAAGCAACAGATGCTGCGCATCTTCTACCACGGCAAGGGCCTGGCCGAGGACCGTGAATCGGTGTTCTGGCTCAACGTCCAGGAAATCCCCCAGCAGGCCAAGGAGGAGAACTCCCTGCAGGTGGCAATCCGCCAGCGAATCAAAGTGTTCTATCGCCCGGCGGCGGTGACCGTAACCCTGGAAGAATCCGCCAGCCAATTGCACTGGCGCCTGGTAACCCGTGATGGCGCGGTTCAACTGGAAGTGCAAAACCCTTCAGCCTTGAACATCTCCCTGGGAACTTTGACATTGAGTAGCGGGCAACAAAGCTACAACGTGCAAGAGCAAATGATTGCCCCGAAAAGCACCGTCTACATGAAAGTCAGAAGCCTCGGTGCAATGCCCAAAGGCCAAGCCCAGCTTCACTGGGAATCGATCAATGATTATGGCGCCCTGATCAAGCACGAAACCAAACTCGGTCAATAAACCTGGTTGAGCGTTTTATATTCTTGATGGGTTCCATTGTTTGAATGAAACGCAGCCTCTCATATGGGAAGCCGGATAAACTCATGTCGAATTTAAGAAAAAAATGGAGTTTGAAGTTCAGTTCGCAAGCAGGTTTTTCCTGGCTGGCGGCGATGGGCTTGCTAAGTTCGCCTAGTGTTCTGGCTGCGCAGTTCAACCCGTACTTTCTCAAAGACAAAGGGGCCGCAACAGATCTGCATTTTTTTGAAAAGAATAACGGCGTCGTGCCCGGCACCTACAGTGTCGATCTGTACTTGAACCAGACCCTGAGTCGTCGCCAGGAAGTGACCTTCGCCGCCGACACCGAAAGCGGTGAGGTGCGCCCCTTGCTCTCCATCGCGCTGTTGCGCGAGTTGGGCGTGAATATCCAGCGGCTGGAGCAGGAAGGCCTGTTGCTGGCCGGCAGCGATGAAGCGGACATCTACGATATCGACCGCATCGAAAATGCTTCGGCAGAACTCGACGTGGCCAGCCTGACCTTGTCGGTGAGCATTCCCCATGCTTACATCCTGCGTAACTCTCGTGGTTACGTCGACCCCTCGTTGTGGGACGAAGGCATCACCGCGGGTTTCAGTGACTATCAGGCCAACTTCAACCGCAACAGCAACAAAGGCTTCACCAGCGACTACGCCTACCTGGGCCTGCGCAATGGTTTCAACATCGGCCCGTGGCGCCTGCGCAACGAGTCGTCGCTGACCCAGGGCACGGGCATGCAGCGCAAGTTCTCCAGCAACCGCAGCTATGTGGAGCGCGATGTTTCCAGCCTCAGTAGCCGGGTGTCTTTCGGCGAGCTGTACACCAACGGCGAAATTTTCGACAGCACGCGAATTCGCGGCGTATTGCTGGGCTCGGATATCGGCATGTTGCCGGACAACGAAGTCGGCTATGCACCAGTGGTGCGTGGCATCGCTGAAACCAATGCGACGGTGGAAGTGCGGCAGAACGGCTATGTGATCTACTCCACCGCCGTGTCTCCGGGGGCCTTCGAAATCCGTGACATCTACCCGGGTGGCTCCAATGGCGACCTGGAAATCAAGATCATCGAGGCCGATGGCCGCGAACGCAGCTATTCACAGTCTTACTCCTACCTACCGGTCATGACCCGGCGCGGCAACCTGCAGTACAGCATGGCGGCCGGGCAGTACGACAACCAGGACAGCGCCTCGCCGAGCCTGGTCCAGGCCACTGGGGTCTATGGCGCCAGCGACAACCTGACCACCTACGGCGGCTTTCTGCGCTCCGAGGGCTATGACGCGTTCAACCTCGGCCTGGGCCTCAACACCCCCGTGGGCGGCATGTCGGTGGACCTGACCAACAGCCGTTCGCAGCCTGATCACGGCGAGAAGAAACAGGGGCAGAGTGTGCGCTTTCTCTACTCCAAGACCCTGAACCGGACCGACACCACCTTCACCATGGTCGGTTACCGCTACTCCACCGATGGCTACCGCACCTTGAGCCAGCATGTGGATGAGCAGGAGTACGTCTCCGGGCGCAGCG
Source organism: Pseudomonas sp. Fl4BN1 (assembly GCF_009908285.1). Classification (GTDB taxonomy): domain Bacteria; phylum Pseudomonadota; class Gammaproteobacteria; order Pseudomonadales; family Pseudomonadaceae; genus Aquipseudomonas. The sequence goes on along the minus strand of NZ_JAAARM010000024.1, from coordinate 54,304 downwards.
AGGGCTACAACTTCGGCCGGCAAAAAAGCCGCATCGACCTCAACGTCAACCAGTCGTTGCGCGGCCGCGGCTCGCTGTTCGTCAGCGCCGGTGAAACCAGCTACTGGAACCGCGCCGGGAGTACCCGGCGCCTGCAGATGGGCTACAGCGGCAACCTGAAGAACGTCAGCTACAGCCTGTCGCTGTCGCGCACCCAGAACTCCGGCAGCTCCCAAGGCTCGGACAACCAGGTGTCGCTGTCTTTCAGCGTTCCCTTTGGCAGCCCGGGGCGCTCCCATCGTCTCTACAGCAACATGACCTCTTCGGGCAATGGCCAGCGCAGCCTGCAGTCGGGCATCAACGGTTACATCGACGATGCCGCGACCCTGTCCTATTCGGCCCAGGCCGGGGTGGATCAGATCGACAGTTCCGCCGGTGTCGGGCTGGGTTGGGACGCGCCCTCGGCGCGGCTGGCGGGCAATTATTCGCGCAGTGGCGACAGCCGCCACATGGACCTCACGGCCTCCGGGTCGGTGGTGGCTCACGCCGGCGGCGTGACCTTTGGTCAACCGGTAGGGGAGACCTTCGCCCTGATCGAAGTGCCGGGGGTGAAGAACGTCGGCCTGCAAGGCTCCAATGCCCGCAGCGACGGTTCCGGCTACATCGTCAGCAGCTATGCACAGCCCTACCGCTACAACTGGGTGAACCTGGATACCCAGACCCTGGGCAGCGATGTGGAGCTCAGCGAAAGCTCAAAAATGCTGGTGCCGCGCCGTGGCGCCATCGTCAAGGCGCGCTTCGAGGCCGAGTCCGGACGCCGGGTGCAGTTCGAGCTGAGCCACGCCGCCGGTGCGCGGATTCCCTTTGGCGCCCAGCTGCTCGATGAGCAGGGCAAGCAACTGGCCGTGGTGGACAACATGGCCCGCGCCCTGGCGTTCGGGATCAAGGAGCAGGGGCGGTTACGGGTGACCTGGGGCGATGGCAGTTGCACCTTCCCCTACCAACTACCGCAAGCGGATAAATCCACGGTGTATGACCGGGTAGCGGTGGTCTGCGCTGATCAAGATACAGAGAGGTAACCCAGTGCGAATCATTATTTTATTATTGGCGACCGTATTTTTGAGCATGGCTTTCGATACAGCGAGGGCAGATAACCCCAATAACTGCTATTGGCGCATTTGGAATGGCGAGATAAACGGCGGGAGCGAGCGAAAGGAATTTAATGTGAACACACCGAGCACCATGAAGTTGCAGATGGTGGCAGTGGGCAAAGTAATGGCGACTTCGGCCGATTACCAAGTGTCAGACGACACTTTTCAATGTCCTATGCCTCTCGTGACTACCGTTAAAGTAGCTTATGAAATCGCCCCTGATAGTGGCGCAGAGCTCGAGAGTGGTTATAGAGATGTCTACAAGACCGGAGTGGCGGGTATAGGCATCAGGTTCAGGGTGTCTGAGGGCGCTGGTGTCTCGATACCTACCTCATTTAGTTATGGAAACAATATAACCGTGGTGGCTTCTGTTATAAGGAACCTTAAATACGAGTTCGTTCGGACAGCCCAAGGCGTGGGTTCCGGCGACCTCAAGCTGAATGTCAAGATCAGGCTCATGGTGGACCAGTGGTACGCCGCGAATATCAATATCAATGGCATCACCCGTGTGGAAACCGGCGGTTACTTCGCCGGCTGCGCAGGGGTGAAAAAAAATATCAACGTGCCCATGGGCAAGGTCTGGGCGGGGGATATGAAGGTCGAGGCTACACCTACCAAGTCATTCGACCTCGATGTGCTTTGTACCGGCTTGCCTGCCGGAACCAAGTTGCCGGTCAAGGCCTACTTCGAGGGCAACTTCCGCACTGCGGGTCGTTTGAAACTGTCCAATGGTGGGGCGGGTGGCGTGGAAATCTCCGTGCTCAATGAACAAGGGATAACACTGCCTATTTCCAAGGCCAACGCCATGGCCATGAAGTGGATGCGCAGTGATGCAAGTGGCGAGTTGTACAACCTGCCGATCAAGGCCCGCTACGTCAAGATTCCGGGCTACTCGATTACTGCGGGCAAAGCCGATGCAACGCTCAACTATATCCTCGAGTACAACTAAGCCTTGGCTCAGTGTGCTTGCAGTGAATGGTTGAGGGCCAGCAGTGCCTGTTCAAGGCGGGCTACGACCGCGCGTAGTTGCTGCTCATCGGCATCGTCGGCAATCCGCTGCTCCAGGGCCAGGCACAGGGCCAGCAACTCTTCGATGTCGAGTAGATAGGCCGTGCTCTTGAGCTTGTGGGCAATGGCGTTCAGGTCGCTGCGGTTGCCAGCGGCCATGGCGCTGCGCAATGCCTGCAGTTCCTGAAGGTTGCTGTTGATCACCTGTTCTGCCAGCGCCGGCGGCACCTTGTCACTCGGCGCAGGCTCTGCACTGGTCTCGGGGCGCCGCTCGCGGCTGAGCATGGGCACCACCCGATTCAAACCGGTGAGGTTGACCGGCTTGGCCAGGGCGCTGGTCATCCCCGAGTTCAGGCAGCGCTCCAGTTCTTCAGGCTGGGCACTGGCGGTCAGGCCGACAATGATGCACGGCCGCAGACCCAGTTGGCCTTCCATGCGCCGGATCGCCTGGGTCATCTCGTGGCCGCTCATCTCCGGCATGTTGCAGTCGGTGATGATGATGTCGATGTCATGCTCCTGCCACATGGCCAGGCCTTCCAGGCCATTGTTGGCGATCAGCGGGTGATGCCCCAGGTAGTTGATCTGCTGGTCCAGCAGGTACTGGCTGGGCAGGTGATCCTCGACGATCAGCACCGTCAGCGGCCGCTCAATGGCACTGGCCGTGGCTTGTTCCGGGTCATCGGCCAAGCACCCGACCTCGTCGCTGACCCGATCGAATCGCGCCTTGAAGGTCATGGTGGTGCCAACCCCGGGCTCGCTGTCCACGCTCAGGTGGCCGTCCATCAACAGGCTCAGCGAATGGCTGATGGACAAGCCCAGCCCGGAGCCGGCGTTGGGGTTGTTGACCGCGCCCTCGATTTCAAAGAAAGGGGTGAATACCTGCTGCAACTGCGAGGGCGCAATGCCGATGCCTTCATCAGCCACGCTGACACTGAAGGCCAGGGAATTGTCGTGGCTGTCCTGGCCCTGGCAGCGGATCCGAATGCAGCCCTGGTCGGTGAACTTGATGGCATTGCTCAACAGGTTGGAGAGGATCTGCTTGAACTTCTGGCTGTCGATCCACACCTGCTCGGCGGCCAGGGCATCCAGCTCCAGGTAGATGTCCAGATGCTTTTGCCGGGCCAGGCCTTCGAACACCTTGCTCACGGACAGGATCAGTTCCTTGAGGCTGGCCGTTTCGGGGCGCAAGGTCAGCTTGCCGGATTCGATCCGCGAGATATCGAGGATGTCACCGATCAGCCCCAGCAGGTTCTGCGCCGATTCGTGGGCGATCTGCACTGAACGGGTATTGAGCGCCGCGGCGTTCTTGCGCGCCAGGACCAGTTCCAGCATGCCGATGATCGCGTTCAGCGGGGTTCTGATTTCATGGCTCATGGTGGCCAGGAACACCGTCTTGCTGCGGCTGGCTTTCTCTGCCGAGTCCTTGGTGACCCGCAGTTCATCGAGAATCAATTGGCGTTGCATCAGGTCGAATCGTTTACGAATGATCTTCTGCCGCTGGCTGAGAATCCACCAGGCGGCCAGGGCCAGCATCACGCCGAGCCCGCCGAAGGTGTTCCAGATGGACGACGCCACGCCTTCCCAGTATTTGTCGTCGGTGGCCGAGTTGGCTCGCCAGCGGTCGACAATCTGCAGGTATTCCTGCGGGCTGATCTGCGCCATGGCCTTGTCCAGGACCGAGGTCAACAGTGCCTGTGTCCTGGGCGCGGCGAAGGCAATCTGTGCCTCCTGGCCGGTGATGACACCGTTGATCTTCAAGCTGCTCTCGTATTTGTAGGACAGGTAGTAACGCGCCAGATTGGCGGGCGCCAGTGCGAAATCCACGCTGCCTGCACGTACACGATTGAACGCATCGGCGATGGTCAGGGTTTCCCTGATCTGCAACTTCGGGTACTGCCGGCTCAGTTCATCGCGTTGCAGGTAACCCATGGCGGTCGCTGCTTTACCGCTTGCGTCCTGGTCCAAGGGTTTCAACGGCGGGGCATTTTTCTGCCGCACGATAACGTAAGGGGCGGTGACAAAAGGGCGGGTGAACAGCAGGGATGCATGGTGCGGGGTGATATGGGTCAGCACACTGAGGTCCGCCCCGGCATCATGTAGCCGAGCATAGGCTTCGCTCAGGGAGCTGACCCGGATGATGTCGAAGCGCAGTCCGGTCTTGTGGCGAATGATGTCCAGGACATTCGAGGTGACACCGCTGAAGCGGCCTCGCGTATTGAAAAATGCATAGGGCGCCAAGTCTTCGCTGACCACCAGCCGCACCGCTGGCGCATGGTCCAGCCAGTCGCGCTCGGCAGCCTCCAGGCTTGCGCGAAAGCCGTTCAACTCGCAGGTTTCCTCGCTACCCCACAAGGCCAGCGCCGAGGCCAACTGACAGCGGTCGAGGCCACCCAGCGCGCGCTCAAGCAAGCCATACAAGCGCCGGTCCTGTGGCGCGACGGCGAAGGCTACCTGGATTTCCGGGCGTTGGGCGCTGACGTTGACCACCAGTTGCCGGCTGAACAGCTGGCTGGACAGATAACTGGTGGACAGGGTGTCTCCCAGGTAGACATCAGACTCGCCATCGAGCACCGAAGCCATGGCCGAGAGGGGTGATCCGTACACGGTGATCAGGCCTTGCCCGCCGTTGCTCTGGTAATGCTTCAGGCCTATGCCGTGGGTGGCGGCGATCCGGGTATGGGCCAGGCTCAGGTCACTGTTGTAGTCGCGCAGGTCGCCGCTTTCGGCAAACAGTGCCAGCTCGGTGAAGGCGTAAGGCGGGCTCAGAAGTACATGGTGGTCTTCGGCCTGAGCCCGGCTTGCGGTATCGACCATATCCACCTGGCCTGCGCTGAGGGCCTGGTAGGCGGCCTTGATCGAAGGGTAGGTGCGAACCTTGATCGGGATACCCAGTTCCCGTTGCAAGGCGGCCAGGAAGTCGGCGCTGATGCCTTCCATTTCCTGGCGCTCATCGTTGATTTCACGGTAGGGCGGGAAGTCCTGGTTGACGGTTGCAACTAACAACGACTGCTTCTGGCGTAGCCAGGCCTGCTCGTCGGCGCTCAATTGCAGGCGCACAAACTCAAGGGGCTGGCGAGCACGTATGTTGAGTTCAGAGTCTTGGGCGAATAGAGGGGGGGCGAACAACAGTAACATCAGCACAAACAGCCATGGGCGCTTCAGTGACTTCACATTGTGGCTCTCAGACGAGATTGTTTTGCCTGGCAATGTTTACCAGATCTACCACCGAGGTTACGCCTAGTTTGCTGAGAATGTTGATTTTGTGGCCGCTGACGGTCTTGTTGCTCAGGTGCAGTTTCTCTGCGATCTCAAGGTTGGTCAGGCCCTCGGTCAGCAGCTTGAGCATCTCCAGCTCGCGGTTGGTCAGCACCGCCAGCATGTCGCTGCCGTTCCTGTGCCGGTCGGCATCATGCAGCGGCATGGACTTCTTGGGAAAGAACACGTAGCCCTCGACGATGGTGTCAACCGCCTTGAGCAGCTTGCTCAGCGGCTCGTTCTTGCTGACAAAACCACTGGCGCCGGCCTGCAGGCAACGCATTGCGTAGGTATCGACCGACTGGGCGGAGAACACCAGGACCTTCACGTCCAGGTTCGACAGGGCAATGCGCTTGAGTACCGTGAGGCCGTCCATTTTCTCCAGGCTGACATCGAGGATCACGATCTCCGGCTTGAGCGACTCGATCATGTTTAGCGCGCTGAGGCCATCGGCAGTCTCGCCAACGATGGTGTAACCCTCGGCTTCCAGGGTTTGTCGAACCGCCTGGCAGACCACCGGATGATCATCAACAATCAGTACGTTCTTGCCCATGGCAGATTATCCAAAGTCGAAATATTAGTGAGCTTGATAACCCGCAGCCTCCAGTGACCAGGTATTAACTGGTTATGACTGGGAATTTTCCTAAGTATTTAGCGAGTTTTCTGGCAGGTTTTGTTGGAAAAGAATGCCGGATAAGAGTCTTTTGGTCACCAGAATCTTGCTGGATGAATTGCAAGAATTCGCCCCAGAGCTAGCAAGAAAAATCTTACAAATGGGGGTTTATGACAAATCATCTCGTCTGAAAATTCTCAGAGAGCAGGGATGGCAATACGCCATAAAGCATTTAAAGTAAGTGCCCCTCACCCCCACGCTCAAGGATTGACGATGCGCCACACTGGATTCTGGACCCGTTGCCAAACGACCTTGCTGACCAGCTGCCTGCTAGGCCTGCCATTGGCCGCTCTAAGCCTTGAGGTCCAGGCCGCGGAGCCTGATTTCATCACTCTGGTGATCGAGAACGAAGGCGACTATCCCATCACCTTCGAGCCACCGTTCAACGTCAATTCCTCGGACTTCGAGCGCAAATACCCGGTTGATGTGCCCAGGTACGCCACCGTCAAGGGCATGGAGTCGGGGCCGGTGGTGATCGGTGCGCGCCAGCAGGGGATGCTGGTGATGGCCTTGAGCAAGCCGATGTTCAATATCCTCGATATCTTCAGCAAGGACTGGGGCTTCAACCTCAAGTTCTGCCAGGAACGGGGGGCCTGTGACGAAGCCCGGCTCAGTGGGACCATCCGCTCCACCACCAGCTTCAACTGGAATCAGTCGAAAAACTTCAGCGATGCGCAAGTGCGCAACATGACCAACGATGAGCTGGACGCCTACGCCAAGACCAAGGTCATGATCTCGGGAATTCTGACCACCCTGAGCAGCGTTCTCGGCCTGCCGTTCGGTGCTGCCGGCATGATCGGCGGCCTGCCGGATGTGCAGAACTTCAAGGTGACCTTGAAGCAGCAATGCAACGCACGCTTCTCGATGAACCTGGAACCCTCGCTGGCGCCGAACGGCGATTTTCTCGTCGACTTGCGGGTCAACCGCGTGCTGCCCAGCGACATGACCAACTTCAACGGTTTTGTCATCGACGACAGCGCTGTGGTCGGCAGTGGTCTGCGCCTTGTGGAAAACGGCTGCCGCGACGGCCGGCAAGCCCAGTGCCTGATCAGGTTCAACGGCGGCACCGATGTGAGGAACCTCAACACCACCGAGTTCGCCGTCACCGATCGCGCCGGTTGCAAGGCCGGCGACAAGCTGGCCTATTCCCAGGGCGCCTTCATGCTCAGCAACAAAGTCGGTTTTCCGGTGCGCTACACGCTGTTCATCAAGGACCGGATGGTCGACAACGGTGAAGTCTGGCCCGACCAGAACAAGGACCTGCGCCAACTGGTAGGCCAGGTCATGGCCACCGTCGGTGACCAGGAATGCCCGCAGACCCAGGACCCCTGGATGGGGGGGCGGCGCATGGGGGTCTGTCCGCTGCGCCTGGAAGTCCAGGGTGATGGCGGCCCGGGGCTCAAGGGCAGCCTGCGTTGCAGCCTGTCCATGCGTCAGGGCACCGTGGGCGACCCGAATGCCGACTACATGAACCTCTACAGCCTGACCGGCTGCACCCCCGGCATGCCGGCGTCCATCAGCCCGGTGACCGATTTCTACCAGATGGATATCAAGCGCATGGTGCCGCTCAGTGGCATGTACAAGATGCTTTCCATCGATCTGATCAAGCCGAAACAGCAATAGGGACTCCGGTCATCAGCCGCACTCGGGAAGCGCAAACGAGCAGAAGGACTCAAGCAGATGTCGGCAACACAGGCTTTCACTGCCCCGGGCGGGCACGATGCGGCGCTCACCCAGGAAGCGGACGATCTTCTCGATCGCTGGCCGGTGGCCAAGTTGATCTACCGCATGATCACCGCGACGCCCTCGGGCTGGTCGACCCGGATTGGCCTCTACGGCCAGTGGGGCAGTGGCAAGACCAGTGTGTTGAATTTTCTGCAGCAGATTGCTGAGGACGCAGATGACATCGTTGTGCGCTTTCCCGCGTGGCAGATCAGCGGGGAGGCGGGGTTCGTGGCTCAGTTCTATCTGGAATTGACCGCGGTGTTGCAGCGCAAGGGGCAGGCCGAAGCGTTGCGGCCCTGGTTGCAGCGCTTGAGCAAAAAGGTCACGGACACTCTGAGCAAGGTGTCGAATTCCGCTGCTCAGGTGACCCTTCCCGAGTCGGTCGAATACGCGCCGGTGATCAGCGCGGCGGCCCATGTCTCGGGAGTGGTCTTTGACAAGCTCAGTGGCATGCTGCAATTGCAAGCCGAGGACCTCAACGCACTGCGCGCACAACTGGGAAGGCGGCGGGTGATCGTCTTTATCGACGACCTTGACCGGGCCGATCCGAAGGTCATTCCGCAGACACTTCTGGCCCTGCGGGAGTTGCTCGACTGGCCGGATTTCGTGTTTGTCCTGGCGTTTGACAAGGAGCTGGTCAGCCGGGCGTTGAGCGGTTACTCCGCAGCCTTCGGTGAGTCCGCCCAGCACTTCCTGGACAAGATCATCGACATCCCGTTTGCCTTACCGGAGCCCACGCCGAAGCAAGTGCAGAAAATGGCCGCGAGGCACCTGAAGGACTGCTGCCCGTTCCTGCTCGATGAAACCATCGAACAGACGGCCGAGTGGTTCCCGGCCAACCCGCGCCAGGCCAAGCGCATCTGCCGCAGCTTGTCGGTATTTGGCGCTGCGGCTGACCGGCATGCCGACGACGAGCTGGATTGGCGCGGGATCATCCTGCAGACCCTCTTGCGAGAGACTGAACCCAAAGTGGCGCTGCGTGTTGAAGAGAACATGCTGGGGTTCCACTCGGCATGGCGACCGGCGATGTTCAACCAGAGCAATGCCAAAGAACAGGAGCAGCATAAACACGCCGCGCTCGCGGCCGCTCAACATCCCCAGGACGAACTGAAGAACAAGCGCCTGTTGCGGCTGCTGGACGAGTTGGGGAAGGCCAGGAGCAAATTGTCCCTGGAACGAATCAACTATGAAATGAGCCTGGCAACACGTGAGGTCGAGTTCACCATTCCCGAGTTTTCCCAGCTTCTGGATATCTGGCGGGAGCAAAGGAGCCCAGGGTGCATTCACCACTTCATCCTGACCGCGGCCAGTAGAAGTGGCGCTGCAGAGACCGTGGTAGCCAGTGCGATGTTGAACATTGCCAATATTCAATATGGCCAGCTACTCGGCAGAACGGCATCGATCTACTCACGGCAAGAGTTTGAACAGGCATTGCACCAAGCCAGTGAGTTGTTGGCATTGATCGAGTTCTTCTACAGCGATGAACTCGATGGCGCCATGTCCGTTGTCCGTACCGGCCACGCTATCTGCCTGGAGTACATCCGGCGCTTCTTCTACTTGGCTGGTCAAACAGGCAGCGCCGGTGAACGGCGCTTGCGTGAACGCGAATTGCCGCTGCTGCGGGTCATTGCCGGGCAATGTGATGATGCCAAACGCCTGTATCTGGATGTCGAGCCCAATCATCGCAAGGTGTTCGTGCCTTGCTGGCAAGAGCAGCCTGCTGTTTACCAACACTACATGGGCGCCATACAGGAGGTTACTGCGCCGCGCCTGGTGGATGAGGCGATCAACCAGTTCGGGTTGCCCTACGGTGTAAACAACGTGTTCCTGGAGGATGACGCGCAGTTGCGCTGGGTACTGACAGCAGACGTATCACCACTGTACACAGGAAAAACCAGGGACTATGGCTGCGAACAGTTCAAGGCATTGATCCACGGCGCTCAAGAGCTGAGTGGCAAGGCAATCATCGCCAAGAATGCCTTGAGTTATCTGGGCCTATTTATCAGCAGCAGTGAGTCAAGCTACGTATTGCTCACTTACCAGGCGCATTTGCATCTGGACTATATCCGTCTGGCTTGGCAGGCCGTCAGCCAGTTGGAGCCGACCCTGCAAACCCTGACTTACCTGAAAGTGCTGAAAGGCAGCCTGGAGGCGCTTATGCAAGCGCCTGAGGGTTTGAGCACACCTGTCTGGTGGGACGGCAGGCCTGGTGATATCGAGTCCGAGTTGCCAGCGCTTTGATTGCCTTCAACGGCTTGAGGCGTCATCCGCCTCTTTGCGCCGGCTAACCCGGTGGCAACAAGCGCAACGGATCTACGGGTACGCCATTGGCGCGGATCTCGAAATACAACTGGGCGCGGTCGGTGTCCTGGGAACCGGCCTCGGCGATTTTCTGGCCCTTGATCACCATCTGGCCTTCCTTGACCAGCAGGCGGCTGTTGTAGGCGTAGGTGCTGGTGTAGGAGGGGCCGTGCTGGAGGATCATCAGGTTGCCGTAGCCGCGCATGTAGCCGGCGAACGCCACCTTGCCGCCCAGGGTGGCGTGGATCGGCTGGCCCTGGGTAGTGGCGATGCGGATGCCCTGGTTGAGCTTGCCGGTGGGCGAGAAGCGGCCGATCAGCACCCCGCGCAGTGGCCAGCTCCAGCCCTGCAAAGTGACCTTGGGCATCGGCGGGGCAGGCGGCGCGGCCTTGCCCTTGCTCTTGCTGGTGGTGCTGCGCGACTTGCTGCTGATTACCCGGGTGGTCCTGGCCGCGCCGCCAACCCGCAGCACCTGGCCGACTTCCACGGTATAGGGCGCCTTGAGGCCGTTGACCCGCGCCACCACCTTCCAGTTCGTGCCGTTGCGGCTGGCAATCGAATACAGCGTGTCACCACGCTTGACCCGATATTCACCGGCCTTGAGGGGCGCGTTGCCGCCAGGGCTGGAGGAGTTGGAGCTGCAGGCCGATACGGCTAGCAGCAAGGCAATCAATAGGAGTCTGACGAACACGTGGCTTCCACTATTTCCTGATAAAGCCATCCAGCCTGAACCCCGCTGCGTGCAGCCTGGGTAACCGGCGATGCGCACGGCGGGCAACTATACCGGTTTGCTGGCGATGAGGCGCGTAATAGACTGCCACAGCCCCTATAAATTCAATCACCTAGTGATCGAGCGCAAGCGCATGCGGTACTTGGCGTTGAGGCTGGATGGCGGGTCTTCCTGGTAATTTCTTGAAATATACAAGCCCTGGGGAGATCGCTGGGAATCATGCATACCCCTTGGGAAATCATTAAAGACGTCGGCGTCTGCCAGAGTAGACCCTCCTTGGCCCGACATTCCTCTGCGAGCGCCAGAGCGTGCCATTGCCCCCGACTTTCCCTCTGTGCCAAATGGCTGTCTGTGCCGTCGCTGAGCACCGCGGGCTTCTTCCTCTGGCAACACCACTATTCGTTTCAGGCCGCCGCTGGCTGGCAGCTGGAATAACTCCAGGCAGACATCCCCAAGGCGGCGAGCCATGTTGCGGCGGGCTCTGTCGATGTGACCGAAGAGTTGCCTGAAGGCAAGGGCGCCTGTTGAACAGCCTTGCCAATAGCAGCTGCAGCGTGATCCTCAACTCACTGTCGAAGCCCGATGGCCAGGCATCATTTGGCGGTGGGCTAATGAACCCTCGGGGGACGCGTGTATATCCGGATGACCAATCAAGGGGCGTAAACGGTTCAGAGGGCGCTGTAGTGATTATTTGTAAATGCATTTACTATATGCTTCTTTGGCAACCGATCCAGGGAGCGGAACATGCAGATCAAAGAGTCCATCGTAATTAGAGCGAATCCACAGCAGGTGTTCGGCTTGTATCAGGACGCCGCTGGCTGGGCTGGCTGGGACCCGGAAGTGACAGGGGCAAGCCTGCCGGATGGTCTCAATCAAGGGGCTACAGGCTGGCTGAAACCCAGGACGGGGCCGAAAGCCAGCATTCAGATTGTTGAAGTCAGCGAGGGTCGCTCGTTCTCGGTCCAGAGCCGTTTACCGTTGTGCCGCATGCTGTTCGGGCACAGCCTGGCGCCGAATGATCAAGGCACGGTAGCCACCCATTGGGTCGAATTTTCCGGGCCTTTGAGCTTTGTGTTCCGGCGGCTGATCGGCAAGTCGATTCAAGCCTCCTTGCCCAACACGATGCGCGGCCTCAAACAAGCCAGCGAAGCCCGGGCAGGCCTGGCATGAGTGCGGACAAGTGGCGCGCTTCCGGGTACGCAGGGCCCAGTGACAGCCCGGGTTTCCGGTTCTGGCGCGACTTCCTCGACTGGCAGCGCCAGCTCAATGCCCGGCTCAAGCCCTTGGGGCTCACACAGCCACAGTTCGCCATTCTGGCGGTCTGCGGTTGGCTGACACGGGAGGGCGAGCCGATCACTCAAAGCGGCATTGCCAACTTTACCGGCATGGACCGCATGCACATCTCGCAAATTGTCGCCCGCCTGGAGCGAGACGGATTGCTGGCAAAGCGTACTGACCCAAACGACCAGCGCGCGAATCTGCTGTCCCTCAGCGAAGGTGGCCAGCAGCAACTACGCCTCGCCATGCCCATCGTCGAAGCGTTTGACGCAGAGTTCTTTCTGGCACGCGATGCGGCATCACGGCCGGCCAGTGGGGCCTGCGAGCTGTAGTGGGGCGACTTTCAAACGCCGACATGCTGATAGACCGCGGTGCTCCAATACTGGCTGCCGTCAGTCTGCTGGCGGGTCCATCCTGCTGCCGCCAGCTGTTGACCGACTCGGCGATTCATTCAGTCATGCCCGAGCAGCAGCGATGGGCTTTGCGCCTATGGCGATCTATCCGGTGACCCGGCCTGAAGCCTTGACGCAGGCCCACATCAAACACGTCTTCACGGTTTTGGAGCCGCTATTGGGTGAGGAACGGTCGACCGCGCAAACCCGCGCGGCCCTTTAGGGTCGCGCGGGGCCGGCACTCAGTGTGGCGCGCGAGGGATGGTCTTGAGCAGGTCTGCGGGGCTGATATGGCCGACGACGGAATCGGCGGTGCTGCCCGGCAGCGGCAGGTCGAGGATGTGGCCCTTGATCTTGCCCACCACGTGCATTTCGCAAGGCTTGCAGTCGAACTTCAGGGTCAGCACTTCGTCACCGTGCACCAGTTGCATGGGAGCAACCTTGGTACGCACACCGGTGACGCCCTTGGCCTGCTTGGGGCACAGATTGAAGGAGAAGCGCAGGCAGTGCTTGGTGATCATCACCGGTACTTCGCCGTGCTCTTCATGGGCTTCGTACGCCGCGTCGATCAGCTGCACGCCATGGCGGTGATAGAAGTCCCGGGCCTTCTGGTTGTAGACGTTGGCCAGGAACGACAGGTGCGAGTCCGGGTACACCGGCGGCGGGTTGCTCTCGGCCTTGCGCGCGCCCCGTGGATGAGCGGCGCAGCGCGCAGTGTCCAGGGCCTCGATGACTTCCCGGCGCAGGGCCTTGAGCTGGGAGTTGGGGATGAAGTACGCCTGGGGCGCGTCCAGCTTGATATCAGTGGCGTGGTAGAGGGTCGTGCCCAGTTGCCCCAACAGGTCGCGCAGTTGCTCCAGGGCCTGTTGCGGTTTATTGGCCACACCAAACGGCCCGTCGAGGGCGACGCGGGCGCTGATGCCTTCTTCACTGGTGGCGGTCAGTTCCAGGCGCTCTTCACGCAGTTGGGCAACCCAGGTCAGGCCGATCCGGCGTTCGGAAGAGGTGCGGGTCAGGGCCTGTTGCCAGTTGTGGTCGAGGTTGCGGCTCAGCGGATGGTTGGGGCGCAGGCGATCCAGGCCTTCGGGCATTTCGTTGGGCTCAACGCGATAGCGATAGCGTTTTTCACCGTCTTCCTCGAACTCGCCGCGGGCCTCGGCGATGTTCGCGCGAAAGCCCACCACTTCGCGTTTGACCAGCAAGTTGAGGCCGTCGCCATTGGACAACGGCTCGGAAGTCACCACTTGCAAGTCACGCTTGCCGACCTTTTCCACCACGCCTACCGGCAGGCCGGTGAAGGTGGGTGAGTCAAAGGCGCCAATGTCGATCTTGCGGTCGCTGACAAAGTAGTCGGTGCTGCCGCGGTGGAAGGTCTTGTCCGGGTCGGGCACGAAGAAGTGCGCGGTACGGCCGCTGGAGGCGCGTGCCAGGTCCGGGCGGTCTTCGAGCACATCATCCAGGCGCTGGCGGTAGTAGGCCGTGATGTTCTTCACATAGGCCATGTCCTTGTAGCGCCCCTCGATCTTGAACGAGCGCACGCCGGCTTCCACCAGGGCGCGGATGTTGGCGCTCTGATTGTTGTCTTTCATCGACAGCAGGTGCTTTTCGTAGGCGATCACCCCGCCATGCTCGTCCTTGAGGGTGTAGGGCAGGCGGCAGGCCTGGGAGCAATCGCCACGGTTGGCGCTGCGGCCGGTCTGCGCATGGGAGATGTTGCACTGGCCGGAAAAGGCCACGCACAGGGCGCCGTGGATGAAGAACTCGATGGCCGCATCGGTTTCAGCGGCAATCGCGCTGATTTCCTTGAGGTTCAGCTCGCGGGCCAGGACCAGTTGCGAAAAGCCCGCCTGGTCGAGGAACTTGGCCCGTTCCAGGGTGCGGATGTCGGTCTGGGTGCTGGCGTGCAGCTCGATCGGCGGAATATCCAGCTCCATGACCCCCAGGTCCTGGACGATCAGTGCATCGACACCCGCGTCGTACAACTGGTGGATCAGCTTGCGCGCCGGCTCCAGTTCGTTGTCATGCAAGATGGTGTTGATGGTGGTGAACACGCGGGCGTGATAGCGCCGGGCGAACTCCACCAACTGGGCGATATCGCTCACCTCGTTGCTGGCGTTATGGCGCGCGCCGAAGCTTGGGCCGCCGATATACACCGCATCGGCGCCATGCAGGATGGCTTCGCGGGCGATGGCTACGTCGCGGGCGGGACTGAGCAGTTCCAGGTGATGTTTGGGCAAGGACATATTTTTTTAATCAGGCTTGTCACGGTCGAGGCGCGCATTGTAGCGGTGAAACGCTTGACCGGCACCTGTGTGCTGCCAGGTGGGCCGCCGCGCGCTGGGCACGGCCGCCGGATAATGCGAGTGACTCAGGCCTTGGCGGCCATCGCGGTGACTTCCACGCGCATGCCTTCGACCGCCAGGGAGGCGACGCCGACCGCAGCGCGCACCGGCCAGGGCTTGGTGAAGAAGCGCTGGTAGACCTGGTTGAACGCGGCGCGATCGGCCATGTCGGTGAGGTAGATGGTCAAGTGCAGCACTCGGTCCATGGCACTGCCGGCACCTTCGAGTGCCACCTTGAGCGCTTGCAGGGTGCATTCGCTTTGTTCGGTGATGCCGCCCAGTTCCAGGCTGCCGTCGGCGCGAGTGGGAATCTGGGTGGAGACCAGCAGGCCGCCGAAGCCGGCGACGTCGGAGGAGATGGAGTCAGCGTCGGCGTCGGGAATGAAGGTCAGGTCCGGGTTGGTCATGGGAATCTCTTGTGGAAAAGCGAGTGAAGGGCGGGAAGGATGATCGGCTGTCCGATGAAGTTCAAGTGTTCAGCGGCCGCGGATTCTGCAGATCCTCAAGGTCCTTGATCCGTCACTGCAGAGCCTCGAGGGGCGGTGCCTGCGGCACACGGGTATTGTCGATGAACTGTTCGAGCAGCTTCGGGCATGAGCCTCGGGCCGCTGGCCAAGGTTCTCTCGAGTGCCGCAGAAACGCTGCAGGCTGAAGAAAACACCAATCGCGCATTACTTGCTCAGCAAGGTTGCAGCGGGCTCACTCGGCAGCCGCGTCTTCCTGCGATGGGCTCAGCCACGAGGCTACCACCCGCCGGTCCAGCTCTTCCCAGTCCGCCATCCCCAGCACTCGCGTGGTGTTCAACCCACGCAAGTAACCGCGCAGTTGATAGGCTGTGGCCCGCTGGGACTCGCGGTCGACGTTGTTGTCGCGCAATACGTTTTCGTACTCGATCAGGTAGTCGGCTACCCGCTCACGAAACTCCGGCAGGACGGCGTCACGAATGAGGTCAAAAGTTCGCACAGAAGGATCCTTTTCTAGTTGTAGTTGGGCTGTCGCGCAGTCTGCATGCGCGGTAACTATCGGTTCAAGTAATAGTCACAATCAAGCAACACTAGTTCTGCTTTGTCCGGCAACCATGGAAAATCGCCTGCGACGAAAACCATGACCGCAACGGCAGCGCCGTGACGCTGACCCGATGCGCACCGAACCAGGCTGTTACTTCAGGACTTCACCGATGCGCTTTCCCTTAGTTCCCTCCATGACACTGGCCTCCTTGTTGCTGGCCGGCTGCGCCACTGCGCCAAACGACCCGACCCTGGTCATGCACACCCAGAAAACCCCGACCGAGTACGCCGAGTGCGTGGTCCCCAAGTTGCAGGGCATTGCGCAGGCCACGACGGTCTCGCAAACACAGCGCGGCTACCGGATCGTGGTCACCAGCAAAGTGGCGGCGGATAACGTGCTGGAAGCCTACAAGGCACCGAACGGCGGCAAGGTCTTCTTGTATGAACGGCACTTGTTGGCGTCGAGCTTTGCGCCTTCGCACTTTGAACGTGTCGCGCAGGAATGCCTGTAATTCGTGATAGCGCGCAAAACCGCGGGTAGCGGATCTGGTTTGTCTTGATATGGGCAGATCAGGTCTGGTGGCGGGAGTGTGTATCAGGTAACGATCAGTATTCGATTTGATATTTTTTACGCGCAACTATCCCGCCACTAATATCTGGATTTTAAATTGGCGTGCTTTGTGGCTTGCTGGGCGCTGCCCAAACAATAAAAGTTGCTCAAGTGGTCGGGAAGTACTTGTCTACCAAGGCATACAGCGTTGCGGCTGTCTCGACATCAACGACCCCATCATATTTTTTCTGGCGGAAATGCAGTTGAAATGCGCGGATCAAATCTTTGTACGCACTGTCAGTACTTGCGCTTGAAGTGTCGTACCCGTACTTGCCGAGCTTCGAAATGAGGTCCGCCCTAGAAGGCAGCGAGTTGCAGAACTTAGTTAGATAGTGCTGCTTGGTTGCATCGTCATACCAGGCACCAATACCTGCAGCGTGAAGTTCTTGCCATGGAAAGGCTGCGCCAGGGTCAGTTTTTCTTCCGGGGGCAATATCACTGTGACCAATGATGTGGGGGGGAGTGATGTCCGGGTAGCGTTGAATAATGTTCAAAGCCAATTGTTTAATGGCATCGACTTGCAACGCATGGTAGGGAGGGAAGGTAAATATGCCATTGTTATCTGTGGCCAAATTGACGATCTCTATTCCGATCGCGGTGTCGTTCAGGTTGCGACGACCAGCCCATGCGCTGGCGCCAGCATGCCACGCACGCTCGGTTTCATCGACTAGATTGAAGATCCGCATATCCTTGAACCCGGCCTCGAGATAGGTGTTATCTGTAGGGTCAGGTATGAGGTAGTGGGCACTTACCGAAGGCCCGGTGAGCGATGCTATGGAAGCTTTAAAGTCGACGGCAGTGTAGTGCATGACTAAGAATCGAACCCGACGATTGAAGCTTTTTACTGAGCGATAGCGGTTGTAGTCAATCTGGTACATTGTGAATTCCTTGTGCTGCAGTGATTGCAATGTGCCCATCGTTGGTATCTTCGCTAAATATCCAGCCAGGGCCGCCCGAATTGTAGACTTTCCTTCAGTCTGCGTTTTTGCATCGTATGTGAGATAAGGGACGATTACCTTCCTGCCTAATTTAATTGTAGGGAGCATGAACGCGAGTTCGCCATGCCAGGGTATCCACAAAGCCTTTTCAAGCGTCCAGAGGTTGGCTCTAGGGACAGCTGAGGACCTGCTTGATTATCTACTGCACACTGGGCTGATCAGCCAGCTGGGATTAATGGTTTTATGCAGATCCATTGTCCGGTGCAATGTCGAAATTGAGTCGGACGGACCTAGCATATTACATATTTGAAGGGTATGAAATCTGACGGACTGTGTTCGAGATACAGCATGTTATGCTCCGCCAGTTACATCCCTGTCGCAAGTTAAACCAGCCAGGAGTGCTGCCTGTGGATCCGTTGTCCGACGTCATTTCAAAGCTCAAACCGCGCAGTAGCCGCACGGTGCACTTTGAAATGCGCGAAGACATTGCGGTCGGTTTTCCCGGCTATGAAGGCCTGAAAATCTATCTGGTCACCAGAGGCCAGTGTTACCTGAGCATCGACGGTATCGAGGGCACTCACCTCATACAGCAAGGTGACTGTTTTCTCCTCGCCAACGGCCAGCCGTTCATCATTGCCGACAACCTGCAGAGCCCGGTCATCGAGTGCAACCGGCTCTACACCCAGGCCACTGAAAAAGCCTCGGTGTTCAGCAATGGTGGCGATGACCTGGCCTTTACCGGATGCCGCTTCGACTTTCACAACAATGAAGCGAAGGGCTTCCTCAAGGCGCTGCCGGAATTCATCATCATTCGCCGTGAGGATGAAAACCTCCCGGTGTTGAAGTGGTCGCTGGAAATGTTCAAGAACGAGATCGGCAAAGACTCGCCTGGCGGCGGCCTGATCATTGAGCATGTCACCCATATCATCCTTATCGAGATCCTCCGCGCGCACCTGGCGGCCCAGCAAACGGTACGTGGGATGGGCTGGTTGTATGCGATTACCGACAAGCACCTGAGTCTTGCGCTGAACGCCATTCATTGCGCGCCGGAAAAGAAGTGGAACCTGCAGGCGTTGGCGAAGTTGGCCGGCATGTCACGCTCGGCGTTTGCGCAAAAGTTCAAGCAGGTCACCGACTACACACCGATCGAATACATTCGGGTGTGGAAGATCCAGTTGGCCATGGAACGCTTGTCCAATACCCGGGACAGTATTTCGACGATTGCCTTTGCGCTGGGCTACGCATCGGAGAGTGCCTTCAGCACCGCCTTCAAGGGGGTGACCGGCTACGCGCCGAGCAAGCACGCCGAGAAGACTGCAGCCCTGGGTTGTAGCCTGGGGAGACGCTGATCAGGGCTGGCGTTGGCAAGAAGTTGCAGGAGCGCCAATGTTCAACGGCCCTGCTGAACATCAAGGTCATCGCAGCGTCGAGAAACTCAGGGGCATGACCGATAACCGAATACCCCCCGATCAAGTAGATCGGGGGGCATCGGTGCAACTGCTCGGGATGAGCGATCAGCTAAGCGGGGAGAACCAGGGGGAGGGGACTTCGGTCTGCAAGGTGATGGTCTTGATCTGGGTGTAGGCATTCAAGGTCTCACGGCAGAATTCACGACCGATACCGCTGCTCTTGTAGCCACCGAAGGCGGTGCCATCCGTGATGTTGGAGTAGCGGTTGATCCACACCGAGCCAGCTTCCAGGCGGTCGGCAGTGTCCAGCGCATTTTTCAGGTTGGCGGTGTAGATACCGGCTGCCAGCCCGTACTCGGTGGCGTTGGCTTGCTCGATCATCTGCTCAGGGTCATCCCACTTGATCAGGCACAGTACCGGGCCGAAGATTTCCTCCTGGGCAATGCGCATGGCGTTAGTGGCCAGAAAAAGGGTCGGCTCGATGAAGTAGCCGTGTTCGCAACCGGGGATGACTGTGCGCTCGCCGCCAGCCAGCAGTTGCGCGCCTTCTTCGAGACCGATACGGATGTACTCCAGCACCCGCTCACCCTGTCTGGCCGAGACCAGGCAACTGACCCGGGTCTGTTCGTCGAGCGGTGAGCCGACAGTGATGCGCTTGAACGACTGCACCAGCTTCTGCGAAAACGCCTCGAAAATGTCCGCATGCACAAAGAGTCGGGTACCGGCGAGGCAGGATTGGCCGTTGTTGTGAATCGCCGCGAAGGTCGCGTTATCCACCACGGCATCCAGGTCTTCCACGTCCGGGAACACGATGTTTGCACTCTTGCCGCCCAGTTCCAGGGTCACCGGTACCAAGCGATCGGCAGCGACGCCGGCGACGGTTTTACCGACTTCAGTGCTGCCGGTGAACGACAGTTTCCTGACCTTTTTATTCCGCGTCAGCGCCGCGCCCACTTCACTGCCAAACCCCGGAACGATGTTGACCACGCCAGGTGGCAAGAGACGGGCAATATGCTTGCCCAGCTCAAGGGTCGACAGTGAAGCGTTTTCGTCCGGCTTGAGTACCACGGTATTGCCGGCGACCAGGGCCGGTGCCAGCTTGAAGGCAGCCATGATGGCCGGCGCGTTCCATGGAATGATCTGGCCGCAGACGCCCAGGGGCTCTCTTTTGGCCATGCTGTAGCCGCCATCGATGGGTCGTCCGCTGTCTTCATGGGCGAGGATGATCGAGGCAAAATAACGGTAATGACGCACTGCGATGGCGTAGTCCTTGCGCACTTCGCTGATGCAGCGTCCGACGTCACGCGCGTCGATCTGTGCCAGGCGCTCGGCATCCGCTTCAATGGCATCGGCCAGTTGGTTGATCAACACGGCACGGCGTTGCTGGCCGAGATCGCGCCAGCCTGGAAAGGCCGCATGTGCAGCATTCACCGCACGCTCGACAGCGTTCTCGTTGCAACGCGATACCTGTGCGAGCAGGGCGCCAGTGGCCGCATCCCGCGCCTCGAAGTGTTGTTGGGTGCAGACTTCATGGACGCCGTTGATCAACGCACCATAAGCGCTTTGCAATCCAGTATTCATGTGTTTCTCCAGGCAATGGGCAGCCTTGCCGGAGTCATTGAATGACCCCGTTTCAGCCGTTGGAAAGAGCAGAGGGTGCTGCTGTCGGAGTGAGGCCGACTCAGTGCAGGCCACCGCCGATAATCAGGGTTTCACCGGTGATCCAGCTGGCTTCATCACTGGCGAGGAAGGCCACGGCGGGCGCGATGTCCTGAGGTGTGCCGATACGGCCCAAGGGCGTGATCGATTCGATCTTCTGGCGGAAGTCGTCATGGAAGAAGCCGCTGGCGTGGACGCCCTCGGTTTCAATCAGGCCCGGGTTGACCGAGTTGACGCGGATTTTTCGCGGTCCCAGCTCATTGGCCAGGGTGCGGGTCACCGCGTCCACCGCACCCTTGGAAGCGGTGTAGACCGTGGAATTGACCGGGGTGAACGAGGTCACGCTCGAACTGATGTTGATGATGCTGCCGCCCTTGGGATTGAAGTGCTTGAGCGCTTCCTGGGTGCAGAGAATCAGCCCCAGAACGTTCAGGTCGAAGTGCCGGTGAAACTGCTGCTCGGTGACTTCTTCAATCGCACCGGTCGAGTAGACACCGGCATTGTTGACCAGGATATCGATCGGGCCGTGATCGCGTTTTATCAGGCTGAACATTCGCTCGATATCCGTGTGCTGAGACACATCACCCTGAATGGCAAAGGCCTTGCCGCCATAGGCGGTGATCTGTGATACCACCAGGTCAGCCTCCCGTTCACTGCGGGTGTAGTTCACTCCGACGGTAGCGCCTTCCATGGCCAGGCGCTTGGCAATGGCCGCGCCGATTCCCTTGGATGATCCGGTCACCAGGGCGATGCGGTTCTGTAGTTTCTGCATGAATCCTCCAGGCATTTCCACGGCGTGAATGCAGGCGTGGTGTTGATGGAGGAATGCTAACGGCCCGGGGGGTTATCGATAATGCCCCTGAGTCCATAAAAGCTTGGTGATCGTCCAGCGATGCTGCGCCCTGCCAAAGCAAGTCCATTGTTGAGAGCACATGGCGTCCTGGTTTTTTCATCGGGTTTCCCGGGAGCAGCAGCCACTCGATTGCCAGCAGCAACATCAGGCTCGGCAGCAATGCGGCGAGCAGGGCCAGGCGGGGCAATGGGCGGGAGGTTGACGGTCGGTTCAAGGCGCTGATCAGTTGCGACGCTGGTTTGGCAATGTAGCCCCCATTTCACTGAGGGCCCTGCCAGGCAGGTTATTGCTGGGGGTATTTGAAGGTGAAGGTCTGGGTGAAGGGACTCCACCATTCTGGAACCCCAGTCGCCTTGTCGACGTGATGGAAGAAGCCATTGACCTGCGGACTTTCGTAACGTAGCACCACGGTGTAGGTACCAGGACCGTGCATCTTGACGTTATTGGCGTAATGCGCGCCGTCCTTGGCCACCATGGGCTGCAATTTGCCGATTTCCTTGTAGTCTGGCGCTCCCTGCTTGACCAGCAGGTAAGTAATGTTCAGGTAAGGGATCCACTCGCCATTGGCGAAGCCGTATTGATTGTCGGCGGTGGCGTGCACATCGGTTTCCAGGTGCACGGAGTTCGCGCCCATCTCCATGCCCGGTGGCATCGGCGCCATTTCAATGCCCACCAGATACGAGGCGGCGATTTCCATGTCGTGGGCCTGTACCGGTCCGCCGATCGGGTACTCGCGGGCTTGGGCATTCAGGGTGAAGGTCAGGGCGCTGGCAGCGGCCAGGACCAGGGCAGAGAACGGTAACTTCATGGGTTTCTCCTGAGGAGTCAAAGGACTCGGGCGGGCGTGTGGGTGGAGCGCTTGTGGATCAGTCTGTTGCCAACCAACAGGATGACCAGGGTCACGACCCAGGCCGCCAGTTGGATGCCCATGGGCCGGTCGCTATAGCCCAGCAGCGCTTGCAGCGCCCGTCCGCTCATACTGCCGTCGGCCACCAGCCAGGAACTGTCCCAGAGCTCGTAGCCCCAGGCGGGAATCAGGTTGGCGCCAGCCAGGATTGCCGCAGCGCGCCCGGCCATGCCGGCGGCCAGCAGCGTGATCAACCATGATGTGATCCTGAACAGTTGCTTCAGCGGTATCGCCAGCAACCCGCGATAGAGCAACCAGGACAGCAGGCTGCCGGCGGCAATGCCTAACAGGCCGCCGAGGAACATCGACAGCGGCTCGGCCTGGCTCGAGGCAGCGATGCCATAGAGAAACAGCGCGATTTCCGAGCCCTCGCGCAGGACAGCCACCGCGACTACTGTGGCCATGGCCAGCAAGGACGTTTCGCCGAAGGCCACAGCACGGCCGACCGCCTGCATCTGTGCGGCCATTTCACGGCTGTGGCTGGCCATCCACAAGTTGTGCCAGCCGAGCATCAGCACCGCAATGATCAGGATGCTGGCGTTGAACACCTCCTGGCCAAACCCTGACAAGGCCTGGGTGATGGCTCCGGCAAACAATGCCAGTAGCCCGGCGCCGGCAACCCCGGCAAGAATACCGCCAGCAATGAACCGGCCTCTGCGGCGGATGCCTTGGGTAGCGGCCAGGACAATGCCAACGATGATGCCGGCCTCCAGTACCTCACGAAATACGATCAACAGACTCGCCAGCACGGCCTCACTCCTGATTTTTTTCGACGATGACCGTGCCTTTGGCCTGGTCCGGGTGGTAGTCGTCGAAGAAGGTGTAAGTGCCTGGATGCAGGGGGCCGGCGAATACGCTGATGGTGTTACCGGGAACCAGGATTTTTTCGAACTTCATGTCATAGCTTTCAAACTCATCCACGGATTCATCGTGGCTGGTGAGTTCGATACGAAAGCGCTTTCCCTCTGGGACAGAGAAGGACTCGGGAGTAAACCGGTGGTTTTCAATCAGCAGTTTTATGGGCGACTCCTCTGATACCGCTGGTGGGGCGGCCAGAGCTGTCCCTCCGCAGAGCACGAGTAGAACGCTGGTGAGCTTTACCGCAGTTCGCATGCACCGACCACTCAAATGAAATTCATTCGCAATAGTGTGGTTGCCAGGCGGCCTGTTTCAAGATGTTTCGAAGGGCGATAGAGAATGGTTCAGCGATTGTTCAACTTCGTGGCCAGGCTTCTATTGCCACGCATAGCGCCGCAGAGGTGCTGGAGAGCTGAGCGCTCGCCGGCACCAGGCTGATCAGAAGTTCTGACGGACGTCAAAAGGGGAGTGGCATCCGGCTCATGCCCGCGAGGCTTTTGCGATTGGGTGAAGGAGGGGGAGGCGAAGCACACCGCCATAGGTCGGCGCCCAATCCTTCGTAATGACGCGCAGCCACTTATACAATTCTTGCGCTAGTAGAAATGAAATCAATGTGTGGCATGTTCTGCCCCATTCCAATTCCGACGTGTACTCCGCAACTGCTTTCATTCAAAAGAGAATTTATTGACCAGTCGACTGGATTCGGGTGTTTCGCACAGCCCACGGCAAACTCGGTCGCCGCCAAGCCTCGCTCCAGGTCGCCAAACATACTGCGGAATTTTTCGGTTACATCGGTGTTGTTCAGGACTATACGTTGTGCCACATTTTCTTTGAATTCGACAATGTTGTTTCCACGTGAAGCCTGTTTCAATAGCTCAGAAAGTTCGCCGGCAAATTTATCCTTCAAGTTTTGGTTGTTGGCTAAGTAAATAAAGCCATCAAATGCCAGCTCGCCATCAAGTGAGAAGCTCGGCTGCTCTTCTGAGATGTTTACTATAGAGGCTTCAAAAAACTCAGCGACCGAGTAAAACCAGCCTTCCAGCATGTCGTCGGAATCATTGGCAATTTCTACGCTGTCACTCAAAGTGCATTGAAGCGTGTGGTGACCGCTGCGAACTTGAATTGTCGGCTTAGCCAAAAGTATTTCATAGGATTCTGCACGGCGCTTCAATGTAGCCTGGTGATCCAGGGCGAGCAGCTTATGTAGCGAGTACTTTAAAGACTCTGCTCCGGAGTCAAATTTTGCTGTGGCCAGGTGGGCCAGCTTGGCTTTAGTGATATCCCAAAGCTTGCGTAGTTTGGCATGCCCATCATAAGTTGTTATAAGCATCAACGCGCAAGCGTTCTTGTCTGTAAAGTCAAAGCTGCTGATGTCTACTGTCTTGAATCCTTCATTGCGCGCCACGTCAAGTGCAATGTCAGAGTCGACCACTATGGGAATGGAACGTGAGAGGAGTGACTCAAAGTAAGTATTGGCGTTCATTCAAGTTTCTCTCAGAGAACCTAATAGGAAATTGCCCGATGGGAGCTTGAAGCTCAGCGGGTCTATGCAGGGTTACTGTTTACATCAGAGGGGGGGAGCTTTGTCGGTAGTGAAGAGGCTGGTTAGAGCCTCTTCATTGCTCTACATACTTACCAGTAGGCGTTTTCCAGTGCTTTGCGCACATCAACATCTACTTGGCGGGCTTTTACAGTCCGAGCGGTATTAGTCTGTTCTTTGCTGGTTTTCTCGACTTTCTTAGTGTTCATGCGATCACCTGTATAAGTTTTAGTGGGAGGGGGCTTGCATTAACGAAATTAAGCATAGTGATAGATAAGTGTTTTTCCATTTTTGCTAATAAGGAAAACGTAACAAAATATTTTTTACGGGTTTGGAGTTCTAAAAAAACCGTATCCCAAGACAAATATGTCAGTCTAAGCTAGTTCATGCGGGCAACGTGCATTGCCCTTGTACGTCGGGGGCGCATGGATTTGGCACGTGTTCATCCGGTCTGCTGTGCATACGGGAGATGGGCAAGCGTGCAGAGTGAAAGTGATGATTTCCGACCGGCGCGGAATGCCCAGCCAAGGAAGAGATAATCGATTTCACGGCAGAGAGTGCCGACTATCAATCAAAGATTTCGCGTTGATGTTGGCCAAGAACTGGGTGATCGGTACTTGTACGGAGAGTGTATTGGGGATGGCAATTCTAGCTCCTGTCGGACTCAATATTATCCGATAGAGCCATGAAACTTGAGTGATGTGGATCGAGTATTGGTCGAAATAAACGGGAGAGTCTCACTTCCCATTTACTAGAAGTACCCCATCCACCGGTTCGAGTAGCCATTTTGCAATGTCTACGCCCAACTTACGGGTCATGCTGTCCATCATGCAGCGTTCGGTGGATGGCGCCGTGATCGCAGAGTACTGCATGTGCATCTGGCGTTGGCCTGTACCACGGTTCTGCGCCAACCCCGGTCCGGTCAGACGGATGAAAACACACCGGCCGGCAATCATTAAACGCATCGCCAACGGCTTACCGCCGAAGACCTGTACTCAGGCGGTAGCGACGTAATCCGGTTAGAGTGTTCATAAATGTCTATCCATAAGGGCCCCTCACTCGATTTGCGTAGTCGCGCCAAGCGGTTCCAGCGAACGAAACGGGCAACAAAAACCGTCTATCAACTGTCATGTGAAGAATGAATCGTCCGCTGTTTGTTTCTCTAGATGGGCCCAAGGGAGCCGGCAAAACCACACTGTTGGAGGCCGTTACAAAAGTACTTAGGGCCGACAACAACAAGGTGATCCGGCTTTGCGAGAAAAAAAGCGATCCCTATAGGGGTGAAACAATGGCCCTCGTCAACCAGCTCGTCAGAAGTCCCTCCAGGGATTTGGAGTTGGAGGTTTGTGAGCGCCTGGCTGATAGCCGTGCTTGGATTTCCCAGTACGTGCTGGCTAAACAGCAACCTGGCAGCATCATCTTGATCGATCGCTGGTACCCGTCTGATGCCGCGTTTCGCCGGATAGTCCCGTTTGCAGAGATTCTGCAGTTGAACATTGATCGAAACGTGCGAGTGCCAGACCTGCATGTCGGGGTTGTCACCACGCCTGATATTTCATGGGCGAGGGCAGCGGCACGACGACGTGGGTTGAGCAGTACTGTGATCCATAAGCTGGAAGAACATGTTGCTTGTACCAAGGCGTTCGAGCGAGCGATTGCGGATCGCGGCTGGGTTTTATGCCGTAATGAAGGACCGCTCGAAGACGCAACGATGCAGGTGATTTCCGAGATCTATAGAGTCCTTCGATGCCCTGTAGGCGAACTCGTGAACTCTCGCCTTGCTTGATAGATCTGCTGATGAGCAGCCGATGTTCAGGTGGTCGTAACCATGTACCGTGACGCAACTATGAAGCATGGCGCTGTGTTCACTGGTACAAGGCGAACGATAAGTCATGTCAAGGGACTGCAATAAATCAGTCCCGGCTTTCCTGGTTAGCCGGGTTGGGCCGCCAGGCTGTTACTGACATTACGCCCCAGCACCAGCACCGTGACAAAACCGCAGCCCACCAGGGCCGTCGCCAGACTCAACAGCACCAAGCTGCCCAACTGGTCGACGATCTGCCCACCAAAGAACGAGCCCAGGGCAATAATCACCTGGAACAAGGCAACGAAGAGTGGCATGCCACGCTCCACATCCTTGGGTGCGACGACAAACATCCAAATGCTGGCGCAGGCCGGGAATGCGCCGAAGGCGAAGCCCCAGAGCGCGATCAGCATTGCTGCACCGGTCATGCCCGTGGCGAAGTAGGGAAACAGGGCGGTGCTGGCGCCGATCATCAGGGCAACCAGCAACAGGGTGTGACGTACGCTGCGGTTGGCGGCGAAACCGGCGAAAACATTACCCATTACCCCGGCCACGCCATAGAGCAG
This sequence comes from Pseudomonas sp. Fl4BN1, assembly GCF_009908285.1. Lineage (GTDB taxonomy): Bacteria > Pseudomonadota > Gammaproteobacteria > Pseudomonadales > Pseudomonadaceae > Aquipseudomonas. The sequence goes on along the minus strand of NZ_JAAARM010000024.1, from coordinate 27,319 downwards.
CAGCAGCGAGCCAATAGTCGGCCCGTCAAAGCCGGCACTTTGTTTGAAGAAGGGGGCGACATAGGTGTATGCGGCAAAGTGCGCCAGGCCAATCAGCAATACAGCGATCAGGCCAACCCGAGCTTGTGGATTGATAAACAAGGCCGGCAGGTCGCTGATGCGAATGGCCTTTTCCGGGGTGAGCCGCGGTAACAGGAATATCTGCGCCAGTAACACCGGTACGCCCACCAGCGCGGTGACCAGGAAGGTCATGCGCCAGCCCATCAGGCCACTGAGCCAGGTGCCTACGGGCACGCCCAGTACGGTGGCCAACGTCACACCCACCATGATGATCGAGGTGGCTTGGGCTACGCCCACTCCCTTGGGGGCCAGGCGGCCGCTGAGGGCAATGGCAGTGGCCCAGAAACCGCCGATGCTGATGCCCAGGAGCACGCGGCCGAACAGCAGCAGACTGAAGTCGCTGGCGTAGGCCACGACCGAGTTGGCGATGATCATTATCAGTGTCAGGCCGATCAGCAGATAGCGACGGTCCATGGCGCCAATGCCGATAGACAACAAGGGAGCGGCGAGGGCGGCCATGATGCCGGGCAGGGTAACCATCAGTCCGGCGTGGCCGGCACTGATGCCCAGGTCGCTGGCGACGTCGTTGAGCACGCCCACCGGGAGAAATTCACTGGTCACCAAGGCGAAGGCACCCACGGCGACCGAGAGAATTGCTAGCCACTGCTGTTTGACACTCTGTTGATTATGTTCGGGAAGACCGCGAGGGCCCAGGCTTGCGCTTGGCATGGTGTTGGGTTCCGGGGGATTCGCCTGAAGCCAGACGGGGGGAGAAATTGAGGGGCGATTATATTGATCGGTTTTGGCAACCCAATAGACCGGCCCTTTGATAGTCATCATCAGTGCAATCGATAAGACGCTCGAAGAGAGCGTCCGATTCTGGCAGGCCCAGGCTCACTCGAGACGGGCTTGCGAAAGCTGATTTACAGTCAGTAATATCGGGTCAAAGGATCTAATCGCACCACTCAAATCCATCACGGATAGCGAATGGGATGAACTTCCGGCTCACCTTGATGGCCTGTTTAGCCAGGCTGAATTATAAAACTTTGAATCGCCCAGGTGGTTCCAACCCGTGAGCGCATCTCACATGAGCGAAATTTTTCATAAGATTATTTTTGAACTAACACCTGATGAAGATGATTATCCGCCGGTTTCAGCGGAATCGGTATGGGGGATTTACCAGGGAGATAATCGTTATGTTGTCGACAATACGCCATATTACATATATGGCGTAAGCAAGGGGGATGGCGTGCTAGTGCGCCAGAGTGATAGCGAGTTAGTTGTAACGCATGTAATCAAGCAAGGTGGGCATTCAACAATCAGGGTGTATGCAAATAATCCTGAAAAAAAATCAGAAATCATCGATAAGCTCAAAGAGCTTGGTGCTTCCTGCGTGTCGAATAAGGAGTTGTCACTTTTCTCAGTCGATATTCCAGCTTCTTGTGTTTTTTCGGGAATCGATGAGTATCTTTCGGCCATCTCTGATGGAGAGAATATTGCGTACGAAGACGCATGTTTACAACACCCCGGCATCTCATCAGTTCGCCTTGAAGAGTGCTTGTCGCTCGCCACGCTACCGTTCATGACACACTGATTCCAGTCTGTATTTAGCAGATGCCTTGCTTGGAGGCATCCATACAATTAGGCGATGGCAAAGCGACCATCATTCATTGGGACCTCTGTCGGGTCCAGGGTATGTGGCCCTGCTTGCAACTGCTGAGCGCGATCGACATCGGCGCGCTTCAGGCGGCCGGCGCTGACCAGCCACTCGACGGTGCTCTGGATGAAATTCGGGGGCGATTCACTATTCCTGTTCCATGGCTGCCCTCAGATGCTCAATGAATAACGTCACCCGGGGAGGCAGGTTCTTGTTGGTGGGCAGAAGGGCCCAAACACTGAGATCTTGCGGGGTGACGTTGTCGAGCAGCACCTCAACGAGCGCTCCGGAATTGAACTCGCGCTTGACGTCCATCAGCGTGAGTTGAGCGAGGCCTAAACCCTCCATACACAGCTCGCGAACTGAGTCGACGTTGTTACAGCTTACTCGGCCTTCGATGCTGACCACGGTAGGTTGTCCATCGGCGATGAACGTCCATTGTGGAACATTCAGAAGTCGAATGCAGTTATGACGATGCAGATCGTCCAGGCTGCTCGGCACGCCATGCTGCGCAAGATACTCGGGAGATGCGCAGACGACGCGGGCGTTATTCACGATTCGCTTGGCGATCAGCGTTGAGTCCCTTAGCGGCGCCACGCGGATGGCAACGTCAATCCCTCTGCCTACAATGTCCAGCACATCATCGTGTAGTTGTAGCTCCACCCTCAGTTCGGGGTTCTGCTCGAGCAGCGGCTTGATCAGCGGCATCACATTGCGCCGTCCTATCCCTGATGGAGATGTGACTCGCAACAGCCCGGACGCGCCCTTTGGGTTGGGCGAGAACAGAAACTTCGCGCTTTCCTCCGCTTCGACCATTGCTTTGGCGTAGGGCAAGAAATCTTCGCCTTCAGGTGTAAGCGAAGTTGAGCGTGTTGTCCGGTGAACCAGCCGGGTTCCTAACTCCTCCTCAAGACTTGCCAACCGTCTTGATGCTGCCATCGCTGAAATTTCCAGGCGCTTTGCTGCTTGAGTCAGGCTCCCGGAGGAACTCACCATCAAGAATACATGTACGTCGTTTAAATTCATGATTCGTTGATCTCTACTGGAGGCACTGGCTCTGGGGAGGTTGTCCACAACCGGGACGCTTGGCCCAAATCAAAAAGGACACGGCTAAACAGCGGGTGATTTTGCTGCATGTCGCAGGCAATCGAGTTGTCTCGATCTTCTCTCTGGCCATACCACTCAACCCGGGCGACGTCGTCATTTTACGACAAGACCGCAACGTCATTATAACGAAATTCGTTATAGCGACTTATCGCTTTGGCGGGATTCTATTCACTGACAGTCACGCCTAACGTAGACCGGTTATTGTTCATTTCCGATGCCTGCCAGGCCGGATACAGGAGGTCTTCATGTCGAGTGGCACTCATACGCTTTTCACTCCGACCCAGTTTGCAGGTGTTCGCCTCAGCAACCGTTTTGTAAGAAAACTGGCGGCAGCAGTGAGCAAGCTTCAGATCGGCGATGGGCTAGCGTAGGGTGTTTCCTTTGGCCCGCACCCAAGATATGAGCCGAGTTTTCCGCGTGTCCGAAGCGTTGGAATATGGAATGGTCGGAATCAATACCTGGCGTCCCGGCGTGCTTCTTACCTCAGCGGTGTGGTGGTGGACGCCGATGGTGGTGGCCGGTTCTCAGGATAGGACAGGGGCGGGCGACGGTATTGAACTCACCCGAAACAATGCGCTGCTGAGGGCGGCGCACTGTTTGGGTCGGTTATTACAGGCGGGCTGGGCAGGTAGAGATCAGCTCGGTCCGGTCTGCATGGACGAGTACGTTGTGCTCGAACTTCACGTAGCCAGTGTCTTCACGACCTGCCATGCATTCAATTGCGATAGCCATTCCGGCCTCAATTTTCGTCTCGTTGCCTGGAACAAGCCACGGCGACTCCCACCCGATACCGTACGAGTGGCCGTGCAGCGGATAGCCACAATAGATTTCGCGCTTCTGAAGCTCGGCAAACACGACGTCATAGAGTGCTTGCGCAGAGATGCCTGGACGGCATGCTGCGACGCCGGCATCGATAGCCGCGATCGCTCCGTCATACACCTCGTTCTGAGCCGAGCTCCATTTCCCACCCGTGACGACTGTCCGGGAAAAATCCCAGCAGTAACCCTCGACTGCAGCGCCGTACATGTCACAGTGAAAAATGTCCCCTGACTCAAGAGGACGAGTTGTCCACTGTGGCGCCATCCCGTCGGCGTACAGTGCCGAATGGCGACCGGACGAACAGGCAGCGTCGATCATGGCACTGCCCCGGCGTATAGCCACGTTGTAGGCCTGGGCTACTGCATCGGCTTCAGAAGTCCCTGGAGTGGATGCACTCTTCATCATGGCTTCCATCGAGGCATTTCCGATGACGGCTGCTTCGCGAAGTAGCTCAAATTCAAACTCCGACTTGTGAGTTCTCAACGCTTCAATCACGTAATCAAGCTCGATGAAGTCGACTCCTTTTGCGGAGTTCAGCAAGCGCTTGTAGACGGAAGCTACCAGCCACGGCCCAGCTACTAATCCAACCCTGGAGTTGCCAAGGCCCATCTCACGCAGCGTTGCCGCTACTTTATCCGGAACGAAGCCATCGGCTGAGCGGACGTCTTGAACACTGACGATGTCTCGGCGGATCGCGGGTGACTCCGTGATCAGGATAGGCTCGCCATTGACCGGGATGATTACAGCGCCATGAGACAGTCCAGCCCAGAGGCCAGGAAGATCCGGGGCGTAAGGGAATACGGGGCAGTAGTTGGCGAGGTAGATAAGATCGTTGGCAGTGTCCACCGTCCCCCCACCTTTCCCCCAAACCACGAGAGCCTCAACACCGCATGCTTTAGCTGATGCCTGGGCACGTTTCCATCGGTTTTCGTATTCTGATCTTGGTGTGCGATTGGTAAGCAAGGTTGTTTCCTCATGCGTAGATGAATGGATGCAACCAGCTTAAGGGGGAGGACTGTTGACGATAAGTGGTGAAGATGCGTATAGGTTATGAACCTACGGTTCATAGTGGAATGACGATGATTACGGCTGCACCTGCTTTCGCACCTTCTTTGCTCCCAGCACTATCAGTGTTTGTCATGGTCGCCCGGACATTGAGTTTCACAAGGGCCGGAGCTGAGCTCAGTGTCAGTGCGACGGCGGTCTCCAAGACCATTAAACAACTGGAGGCGACCCTTGGCGCGCGACTCTTGAATCGGACAACTCGGAGCGTTTCGCTAACCGATGCAGGGGCTCAATTGCTTTCGGCATTGGGGCCCGCTCTAGCATCCGTAGAAGGCGCCATCGAGCTCGTACGCTCTTCATACGATCAGCCCAGTGGTGAGCTTCGCATCAACACATCTCATGTCGCATTCGTGACCATGGTGGAGCCTTACCTCGCCGAATTCCTTGCCCATTACCCAGATATAAATGTCGAAATATCAGTCGACAATGAGCTCACTGACATCGTTGGCAATGGGTTTGATTTGGGCATCAGATTGGGCCACACGGTGCAACGGGATATGGTGGGCATACCGTTAGGTGTGCCGCAGCATCGCGTCGTTGTGGCCTCCCCAGGCTACTTGCTCAAGTGCGGCGTGCCGCAAACGCCTCAAGAGCTCGTCAGTCATCGCTGCATCAGGCAGCGGTTGCACCCGCGCGGGCAATTTTACGAATGGGTGTTTCGAATGGGGGGGCGCAACGTACAGATCAACGTCGCTGGCAACTTGATCTTTGATGAGATGAGAGCCGTGGTCTCAGCTGCCTGTAACGGCGTAGGTGTCGCCTACGTATTCAAACAGTTCGCACAGGCTCAGATTGCTGAGGAAGCTTTGCAGGTGATACTAGAGAGCTACAGTCCTCCCGGCGAGCCTTTCTTCCTTTACTACCCACACAGGACTCAGATGCCAGCGAAGCTTCGGGTATTCGTGGACTTTCTCAAGAGCAAATACAGGTAGCCAACACGCCCACCATATTCTGGAGAGTGCTTCTTCAGACTTTTAAGCAAAGAAGACATTTAGGTGGGGGGAAGCTGCGAGCCAGCTTCCCCTGATTCGGATACCTGGACAGCGGTTTCAGCCTTCCAAACCGGGGCTAGGTCAACACATGCTTCCTACGGTTTGAAACGCAAAGTGCTGCAATCAAGGAGCGCAGCGGGAGTGATCCCCGCTCAGCAAGGGCAGCTCGGCCAAGTTCTTTTGTAAGGGTTGGATATCCCTGGGCAGATGTTCGGCAAGGGTAAGGGCCACGACCTCCACACCGGGCTATTGAACAATTGGCCACGAAAAAGCGACGGGGCAAGCGCGACCAAATCCAAATGTTCCAGCAGTTTTGATGCCCCGCGGTCCTTGAGCCACCGAGTGATCTCTACAAAGCTTTCGCTCAGCTCCTCGCCCGAGTATGCAGTCGCGCGCCAATTCTCTATATCTTGCATCCCCGATGCTGAGATCTTTTCCTTGCCAAGGCCGACGTACAAAAGCCGGCTGCCAGGAATTGACCGTTGGGCGAAGCTCGACGCAAACACCTACGTCAAATAGATCGCTTAAGCCAGTTCGCTTTCTTTGATATTGGCAATTGGGCCGAGAAGCGATGGATCGAAGTCCCGCAGGTCTTCTCCGTTTTTGGCACGAATTGGCAGATCAGGGTTTGCGAGCGCGCCTCTGCCATAGGCAATAACATCGGCACCTTCCTCAAGCAGTTGCGCTGAGCGGTTCAGGTCGTGGAGTGAACCGTTCGTGATCACCGTCACTCCAGGCGCGTACTGCCTTGCAAGCGTGGCAAGACTTTTCTCTGTATTGGAGAACGCTGGCTGCCACGCTTCGAATTCAGTGACGTGGATATAGTCCACTCCGAGGTTGGCAAGAGCCTCGAATACCACCTTGGCGCCTTGCTCTCCCTCCGACCATTTGTGGAAAAAATCATTAACTTTGCCTTGGGATATCCGCACGCCCAAAGCAGCGCCTAGTTTGATCGTTTTCTTCACCGCTTTCACGGTTTCAAGGATCAGCTGTACTCGGCTAGAGACGTCACCACCCCAGCGATCGGATCGGCTGTTGCCGTAATCGGTGAAGAACTGGTCGAGCAGATAGCCATTTGCGCCGTGAATTTCTACTGCATCAAAACCAGCGATATGGGTAGCAAGATGCGCTGCGCGTGCAAAGCCCTCGATCGCATCGGCAATGTCTGCTTCCGAAGCTTCTTTAGGGATAGGGAACTTCCCTTTGCCGTAGTAGGAAGTCATTTGCTCACCACGGGGCTGGACTGCGGAGGGGCCAATACTGCCGTTCACGAATCGATTGCCCTGTACCAACGGGCCCGCATGCATGAGTTGGGCTGCGATCTTGGCTCCAGCCCTGTGAGTCTGTTCTACGATGGTTTTCCAGGACTCAGCTTGAGTCTCATCACTCATCCCTGGCTGGAGCAGGTTACCTTGCGCGTACTTTTGATCCGTATAGAGCCCTTCGGTGATCAGCAGTCCAAATCCACCCGTGGAAAAACGCTCGTAGTACTTCGCCATGAGCTCCGTTGCACAGCCTTCTTCAGTGGCACTGACACGAGTCATTGGCGCCACCGCGAAACGGTTCTTGAGCTGAAGTGGCCCGGCATAGTGAGGTGTAAAAAGCGGATCTTTAGCGGTCATAAATTTCTCCGAAGGGCTGTTGCCCATGTAGTGATTCATGGCACCAAGATACGTTGCTCGGGTGTGGCTTAGAATTGAGGCATTCAGATAAGGCAGTGTAACGATTAGCGTTAGATAACCACTAGGGAACTGTTCACGCCCAGTGGTTGGCGGAAGCAGGAATGATGCACAAAAGGATACGGATGACAGATCCGCTTTTGCTGCGGCATGTCGAGCAGGACAAATCTCAACTCACTTCATGGAAGCAATGCTGGGGTAGGGAGCGCTCCTGCAGTTCAAAGAGACGCTCGCGGCAAGCAATGATGCAGAGGAGGGTGACCGGCAGGGAGCGGCCCCGCCGGTGTTTGAACGACGCTCAGCCGAGCATGAACCGCATCACGCATCACTGAGTGATGGTCATGCTGCTGGTGGCCTGGACTGAGCCATAGCGGATGCGCGGATACGCCGGATCGGCGTAGCTGAAATCCATCACCGTGCCGACGGAACCGAAGTACAGGGCCTGGCAATTGAAGTTCACCGCTACCTGGCCACCGTAAGGGACTACCCCGATGGCGACCTGGGTCGGCCCGGTCCATTCGATCTTGCAACCCAGCGTACCGCCCGCTGCGCCGGCATTGTATCCGCGGCAGTTCAAGGTGGCGTTGCCGTTGCTGGTATTGGGCAAACCCGCCCATTTGGCGATGGCCAGGTTGGCCGAACATGAGGTGTTGACGCTACTGGCGCCCGGGGCGAGCTTGTAGACCCCGGACGGTGGCGCAAGCGTTGCCGTGACAGGCGTCAGTGGCAGCGGGGCAAGGCTCGATGCCGCCTGGTTTGCCACCGCCGTGGTGGGCGACGGCGGGAGCTTGCACACCACCACGGCGCCGACGTCGTCGGACTTCTTCAACTCACCCAGCGCAGTGATATCGGCGCCGCCCTTCGACTCGCAGAAGAGTTTGCGTAACTGGGCTTTTTCTTCGCTGTCAGCCGTGGACGAGGCTTGGGCCAAGGGTGCAAGTGCCAGACCAATGACTCCAGCCATCAGCAAGCTTGAAAGATTCATGATCGATTCCTTATCGGGGTTATGACTTGCAGCACCCTATGAGCGCCAGGTGGTTTTTTTCATGACAAAAGCTCGGGTGTTTCGCGCAAACAGGGCCGCTGGAACTTTGCCCTCTCGGGGCTTGACGTTATGCCGCTATTTGCTGTTGAATGCGCGCCCTAAAGCCTCTGCAACCTTTTCTCCAAGTGGTGAAGCCAGTGCCCTACGCCAGCCAACACGCCTGATACCGACGACGGTCCATCCTGCCTGATGGCTGCCCGTGCCTGCGCGCGGCGGCGCTTCACTGCCATGCCTGCCTGATCCTGTCGTTGGTTTTTCTCTATTTTCGAGGACAAACCCATGCACATGGATATTCGTGCCACCGCGCACAACCTGGAACTGCTCAAATACCCCCGCACGCCCCACCTGCAAGGCTCGCGCCTGCAGGATGGCGACACTGACACTGGCCAGGTGCGCTATGCCGCCCTGGCCGGGCAGTGGCTGGTGGTAGAAGAAAAACTCGATGGCGCCAACGCCGGCATCAGCTTTACCGCAGGCGGCGAGTTGCGCCTGCAGTCACGCGGTCACTACCTCACCGGCGGTGGTCGCGAGCGCCAGTTCAATCTGTTCAAGCAGTGGGCCTCGGCCCATGAGCACTGGTTGCTGGAGCGCCTGGAAGACCGCTTCGTGCTGTATGGCGAATGGCTGCACAAGAAGCACTCGGTGTTCTACGACCGCTTGCCACATTACTTCTGCGAGTTCGATGTGTGGGACCGCGCCACAGGGCTGTTCCTCTCCACCGCGGCGCGCCGGTGCCTGCTTGAGGGTGGGCCGGTGCTTGCGGTGCCGGTGCTGTACGAAGGCCCGGCGCCGCGCCGGCATGCCGAGCTGATGGCGCTGGTGAGCGATTCGCTGGCCAAGAGCGCGCGCTGGCGCGAAGTGTTCGAGCAGGTGGTACGCCGTGAAGGCCTCGACCTGGCCCGTGCGTGGCGCCAGTGTGACCGCTCCAGCCGCATGGAAGGCCTGTACCTGAAGCTCGAGGATGAGCAACAGACCCTTGGCCGGCTCAAGTGGGTACGCCAGGACTTCGTCCAGGCCATCCTCGATGCCGACCAGCACCATGCCAATCAACCCTTTATCCCCAATCAACTGGCCGACGGCGTCGATCTCTATGCGCCGCGCCTGTCCATGGACTGGCAGGGCCCACGCCACGGCTACTGAAGGAGCATCCCGAAATGGATATTCGTCAACTGCAACAACTGGTCCCCGAGCCGGGACGCGATATGGACGCCGCCGCCTGCCTGGTGGCCATTCCGGCTCTGGCGCGCCTGGCCGACACACCGCAAGACCCGACCTACCACGCCGAGGGCGATGTGTGGATTCATACCCGCCTGGTGGTCGAAGCCTTGCTGGCGCAACCCGCCTACCAGCAGGCCAGCGCCGAGCAGCGTTTTGTGCTGTTCTTCGCTGCCCTGCTGCACGACATCGCCAAGCCCGACACCACGGTGATCGACCCGGATACCGGGCGTATCGGCCAGCCCGGTCACTCACGCCGGGGCGCGGTGGATGCGCGGCTGCTGTTGTGGCGCGCCGGCGTGCCTTTCGAGCTGCGCGAGCAGATCTGCCGCATCATCGCCGTGCACCAGGTGCCGTTCTTCGCCCTGCAGGGTGATCGCAGCGGCCGCAGCGCTGAGTTCCTGTTGCACAAACTGTCCTGGGAACTGCCGCTGTGGATGCTCTGTGCGGTGGCCGAGGCCGATATGCAGGGCCGCAACTACGCCGGCAAGGCCGATGTACTGGACGCCATCGAACTGTGGCGCGAACTGGCGGAGGAGGAGGGCTGCCTGCACGGGCCGCGGGCCTTTGCCGACGACTACACACGCATTCAGTACCTGCGTGGCGCCCGGGTACATCCCGACTACCCGTTGCATGCGCCGCAGGGTTCGTCGGTGGTGATGCTCTCGGGCCTGCCGGCCAGCGGCAAGGACACCTGGACCGCACAGCACTACCCGGATCTGCCGGTGGTGTCGTTCGACGACGCGCGCCAGGCCCTTGGCCTGCGCCATGGCCAGAACGAGGGCGCCGCTGCGCACTACGCTATCGACCGGGCCAAGGCCCTGTTGCGCGAGCACAAACCCTTTGTGTGGAACTCGACGCACCTGTCGACGCAGATGCGCAACCGTACCCTGGACTTGCTCTACGGTTACGGCGCGCAGGTGGAGATTGTTTACCTGGAGCGCCCCGAGGACGAGATCATGCGGCGCAACCAGAAGCGCGACACCTCGCTGCGCAACGATGATATCCGCCGCATGCTGTTCAAGTGGGAAGTGCCGCTGCCGACCGAGGCACACCGGGTTGTTTATCAGGCAGTGACGGGATGAGCGGTCCTAATGGAGAGTCGTCGAGGAGGCTGCTCCAAATCCAATACAGTGAGTCGGACAATACAATTGAAAAGAGCAAAGGGGATGTGACGCTCTCGAAGAAAACAGAAGAATGACTTAATAAGCACGGATGGAGCCCCCCCCCTAAAAATGAAGCTTACTGATGTCTACAGTAAAATAATCAGCGAAGAACCGTATAATGACCTGGATGTATTCTTTGAGAACTATGAAAGCTTTGAAGAAATTCCGCTTGTGTCAAGATACAGCCGCTTAAAGCTCTTAAAGGATGAGATGAGCGGCAGCGGGGCTTCTAACTTTTTGACAGGGCTCGCTGTATTTCTTTTGAATACTTTAAGATTGTTAGAAGTATCGAGAAGTGAAAGTGTATTTTTTGCCTTGACCTTTACAGACTTTGAGGGGTTGGAGGAACAAGGCATCCTCATACCTAATATATTTATTTATCCAAAGCTGGCCTCGGTCGGATTTTTGGAAAAAGTACGAGAAAATGATGGAGATCTTGAGTCACGGGAGATGAATGAAGTAAAAAGGCATTTTTCCAAGTGTGGGGTAGAAACTGCTTTTGATTTTTATGAAAGTAGATTTCATGACGCCGTTTGCGCTGAGGAAATTGTAAGGGTCTTTGCTGTTCCCAGGACTTGTTGAGTGTAAAGAACTCGTCTGTCTGTTGGTGCTGATACGCTTTTGACCTAGGCGGCTGATTTTGAATGCCCAACCTGCAACATCGGCAACAGACTGAGTAATTGGTCAAAGGATTTGTGATCTGCTCGATCATCATCACCGAGAAAGACCTGGCAGGGGCCTACGAGCGTGCAGAAGCGCTACGCTTACAGCACTTTCAAAGCTGCCGTGGTCCAACGTCTTGCAGATAAACACTTTCCGCTGGATCAAGACCAGTCGTTAGGCTTGCTACGCATACTCGATGCGCTGATCGATCTTGGCGACCGGAGAAGTGCTGCTTTGGAGCAGAGCGAAGCGTTACCCTCAGCATCGGCGGCAGTTGAATGGAGTTAACGGCCGTACAAATTCAGTCCAAAATCACGATGTTTCTCAGCGGTCTTTCACCAAGCCGGGGGGCGTCGCTGGGTGATAAAAGCGTGCTCGCCGAGCAAGCGTTGCGGCACATCGCGGCCTTATATGAGAGGTGCCGATAGGCAACAACTACATAGAAAATCAGATGCAGCCATGGGCGCTCGGACGCAAAAAATGGTTGTTTGCCGGCTCGTTGCGGTGGAAATCGGGCGGCGGTGCTGATGAGTTTGATCCAGTCGGCCAACCTCAGCGGGCATGATGCTTTCGCAAGGTGTCGCGTTGAAGGGAAGATCCAAAATGGAGCAAGAAATCTGAGTTTCGATCTTTAGGTCTCAAATATTTCGATGTTCACTTCCGGGGACTCGGGGGTTAGTGGAAGTGGACACCTCAATTGATCAATGCCGACATAACACATGATTTAACATAATATACATTATGCGAACCATCATATACGGACGTGAGGGGCTCTGGTGATCAGATTTGAAGCCTGGCACTGCCTCCGGCCGTCGTTTTCGCGAACGCGAAAATTAAAGTCCTGACAATCAACTGCTGATTGGCTGACGCGTCATTTCCTCCTGTGGCCCTCCCTTAAAGATGGCGCCTAAGACGGCGCCTAGCGTTTCCACCCCGAAAGCCTCGGGACTTCGTACTGACCACCGCTGAAAAAATGGCAGCAACTGCTCCTGAACACCATGAACGCACCCTGTTCATCGCCGCGACGTTGTTTTCGATGTACCTACGCGTTTCAGATCTCTGTGGTCGGGTGAATTGGCAGCCCACAATGGGCTCCTTCAAGACAGATCATGAAGGCAACTGGTGGTTCTACCTCATTGGTAAGGGTGACAAAGCCGCCAAGGTAGCTGTAAGGCCGGAATACATTGATCGTTACCTAAAGCGCTACCGACGCTTCATGGGGCTGCCTGAACTGCCATTACCTAATGAACAGACCCCTCTGATTGCGACCTTGAATGGTCGTCCAGGGTTATCCACTCGAATGGTTCATTCGATCATCCAGAAGCTGTTCGACCAGGCTATTAATGAAATGGTGAACGAAGATCGCCAACTTGGCGAGATTGAGGCTCTGCGACTGGCCTCCACACACTGGCTTAGGCATACGGCTGCGACACTTGATGCCCCTTGGCGAGACCTTAAGGACTTGCAGATGGATCTACGTCACAACAATTTGTCTACTACTCAGGACATCTACTACAGCAGTTATGAAGATAAACGCTCGTACTCGCTTAAAAAACTGGGTTTGAAAAATCGCGACTAATGTTCAGAGATAACTCTCAGAGACTACTGGTAGAAAAAATCATGGAATCAATACCCCGCCCTTGCTTTGAAACGCTAAAAGAATTTTCACAGCTAGATCCCGACAGCCTCGATGGCGAACTCTCTGTAATTAAGCATTTTCTCAACCAATGCCCAGCTAGTAGTCTGCCGACAAAAAGCTACCTGCTGGTGAAGCAGTTCTTGGTTAAGCATACCGAACCTACGCGCTATTCAAACTATCGAAGCTGTATCGAACGACTCTTGCTCTGGAGCATTTTGGAGGCAAAAAAGCCCATAACTGATTTGAATGAAGGCGACATTCAAGAATTTATGAGTTTCTGCACGTCCCCCCCGAATGCCTGGGTGGCAGATAAGTCTCATCGGCGATTTACTCCCGGCAAACTGAAACAGGCAATAGGATTTAACCCCGCTTGGCGTCCGTTTAGCTTTGAACAACCGTCTATTGGGGATGATCGTACTCACATAGCGTACATAGCTGGCAGAGGCGCGCTAGCTATGCAGATGTCTGTAGTTGCGAATTTTTTTTTGCATCTGCACTACAGTGATCTTATAGCAACCAACCCTGCGCAAAGGTTACACGCTGCTGGCTTTTACGCCATAAGTCTTCCTGTTCACACTGGTGCGAATTTCTTCACTGACGAAGAGTTTGCGGTGTTGATGTTGACGCTTAGCGACCTTGCGGATAAGGACATCAAACATGAGCGTACGCTGCTCATGATTGCGTCCGTTTATTATCTTAGGATGCAGCCAACTGAGATCGACAGCCTAGGGGGAGGTCTGACAATCAGTGCGCTGCGACTTATGCAGGATGGAACTTACGATTTAGTGGAGGAGAAGTTTCCCGGCAATCACGCATGGAAAATACATTCTGAGTTTGTAGATCACTATGTCAATCGTTATCGTAAAAAATTTGGCCAACAATCCATTCCGTTAGAGCGTGATCACACATTGTTGCTCCGAAAGATTCGTGGCAAAGATTCAATTAGCTCTGCTCATGCGAGACTGTTATTCCGGACAGTATGTCAAGTCGTCATTGATAGGCTTACCGAGAGCGGATGTGTGGTCTCGCCGGACTCAGGGTTTCGTAAAGCGAGTCTGCTCTGGTTGCGAGAAACAAGTATGCACCACAGCGCAAGAACGATGGGGATGGATGACGTAATCAGACTTGTGCGAAAATCAAACGCGGAAAGTGCCTATCAACGTTTCTTTGCGTGGCGTGGTTAGTATCTAGAATGTCTGCCCTGCTCTTTTCGAGGGTATTCCTATGAAACCTTTTTAACTCAACTAAATAGTCATTTAGTTGAGTTGGTTGTAGTACTGCTTTGCTCGCGGGCTGAATCTATGCATCAGCCACGCGACATTATTGTGAACGCCATCTTCTCCATGACATTGCTCCTCAGCGACTACTGGGGTAGTTCGTAAATCAAGCCATCCGCCAAGCGGGCACCTCGTCCCTGGAAGCACCTGCTCATCGGCCATGGAGGTTCAGAAAGCTCGAGCCACATCGTTGCATTACGATGGTGCGCACCCTACCGGGACGGCTGGCGTGAATCGTGCCCCCTCCGCGCGCGGTGACTCGGCTATGTGGGCGCTCATTCCCACGCCTGCGTGCTCCGCTTGCTCAAAGCAGTTCGATTGTTCAACGCCAGTCCGACACATTGAGGCGGATGGTTAGAACGCGGGGGCGATGCGGCTTGCCCTTGCATTGGCCTGAGTCAAGTCATTGATACGATTACGTCGTGCTACCATATCGCCACCCTCCCCTGAGTTTTTTACCCCAGGTAATCGCCATGGACGATGTAGTCATAACGCATTCGGATGTGTACCAGAGCTGGCAAACCCACCTGTTCAACTTCAGTCTCGACGATCCCAAAACGAATGCACCTGGGTTGCGCAAACCGCAGTTGGCTGCGCTTTACGCCACCCTGGGGCATCTGGTGGTCGATCCCTCCTCCACCGCTACGGTGGTTATGCCCACAGGGACAGGGAAGACTGACACCATGCTCGGGCTTATCATCGCTGCTAGAATGGCTAGAACATTGATCCTGGTTCCATCAGACGCTCTCCGTACGCAATTGGTTGGCAAGTGCACGGAGATGAAGACGCTTCGCACGGTTGGGGCCGTATCGGACAAGGCGCGCAATCCTATCGTTGCAGCCATCGATTCAATGCTGTCTGAAGCGCAGGTTGCTGAGTTGGCTAACGCCAATATCATTGTGGCCACTCCCCAGGCTCTGCTGTTATTTGAAGACGCCGCCTTGGGGGCGCTCGTGAACATGTGTAGCCATCTGATGATCGATGAGGCTCACCATGTCGTGGCAGCCAGTTGGAATCGAATCAAAACAGCCTTCAGGGGCAAACCATGTATTCAGTTCACAGCGACGCCGTTCCGGGAGGATGGTCTGGCTCTGGCCGGCAAGATCATCTACAACTACCCGCTCCGGGATGCGCAGCTTGACGGCTATTTCAAAGGTATCGAGTTCCATCCAGTACGAGAATACAACCTCAAGCTGTCCGATCAGGCCATCGCAGACAAAGCTGTTGAGCTGCTGAGGGCTGACCTTGAGGCTGGATATAACCATCTGATGATGGTGCGGGCAAAGTCGCACAAGCGGGCGACTGACCTGTTCGAGATTTATAAGCAGCACGCCGACCTGACCCCCGTGCTGATCCATAGCAAGGTGCCAAACCAAGCCAAGGTGATGGCGGAGATCGTCAAAAAAAAGCACCGGATCATCGTCTGCGTTGACATGCTTGGGGAAGGCTTCGATCTGCCCGAACTCAAGATCGCGGCCATTCATGATCAGCACCAAAGTCCTGCTGTTACACTCCAATTCATTGGCCGGCTGACGAGGGTTGATGCCGCCCTTGGTGATGCTAAGTTCGTGGCGAACATCGCTAACCAGAAGACCGACCACCAGATGGCAGACCTCTATAAAGAGAGTGCTGACTGGGGTGCAGTCATCCGCAACGTGAGCGAGCAAAAGGTCGGCCGGGAAATTAAGAAGGCGGACTTTAATGAACAATTCGCCGACGGGGACGACGCCCAAGTGATTTTTGGCCTGAATCCGAATCCCAAAATCAGCGCGGTGGCATACCACGTCTCTCCCTCAGACTGGAGACCACAGCGGGCGCAGGATCTTGATGGACGCAGGGAAACGCTGCAGTACATCTCGATCAACGATCAGGCCGATACAGTGATTGCCGTGACTCGGCGAGAGACACTGGTTGGGTGGGCTCAGACCGAAGAAATCGTCGATACCAATTGGAATCTGTACATCGCGTTCTATGACAAAGCGCAGAAAACCCTGTTCATTCACACCTCGGGTGACGACACCCAGACAACTCGCTTTCTGAACTTGGTGGCCAAGGACTCTCGTCGCATCAATGGTGAGCCGGCCTTCCGTACGCTCCATGACATCAAGCTGATGAAACTGCAGAACGTTGGCCTGTCACGCGCCAGGAAAGACCTGCGGTTCACGATGCACGTGGGGCGCGATATCAACCAAGTGATTAGTGACATTGAGAAAGGCAACGCTACGAAGTCCAACATCTTCGCCACCGGGTTTGAGGGTGGAGAACGAACCACCGTGGGATGCTCGCACAAGGGCAAGATCTGGGAGATGAGTTCCTCTCCGATCGACTACTGGGTCGAGTGGTGCAAGCGCATGGCGGTCAAGCTGAACGACAACACCATTGACCCTGGTGACGTACTCAAAAACGTCATGCGTATGGAGCAGATCAAGGGCAAGTGGCCGGAAGGCCTATTTTACGCTGACTGGCCTGTGTCGATCGCAATCGAAAACGAACAAAGGATCTCACTGTATTTTCAAGGGGAAACTTTCAACCTTCTCGACGTCGAGCTTGGTAAGCCTGAGTACAGTGACCCGCAGACGTTGGAGATCCCCCTTTTGGTCGCGGGCAATGATGGCGAGGAGCGTCGCCTCACTACCATCTCTGTCAGGCTGTTGGAGGACGCATACAAGACGTCCTGCCCAGGTGTGAAGATCCTCTACCCCCACGAAATGCCGCTCGACTCTTACCTGGATGGAGACCCGCTTGTACTGCTCAAGGTCGACGGTTCCATGGTGCAGGGCAATTATCGTCAGTACTCGCTCAACAGTATGGATGTAAAACTGCCTGCCGGTTTGCTCGAGCCCTGGAATTGGGGAGCGACGAAAATCCATCAAGAGTCTATGCGCGCAGAGCGACGTAAGGATTCAGTACAAGGTTTTACCTTTGATAAGATCGCTGATGACTACTCGATCGTATTCAATGATGACGGCAAAGGCGAAATCGCTGACCTGGTGGCAATTCGAGAAAGCAAGGACGCCATCTATGTAGACCTTTACCACTGCAAATTCTGCCCTATGACGAAGGGCGTGGCCGCTCCCGGGGCACGCGTTGAAGACGTCTATGAGGTATGCGGTCAGGCGTCGAGGTCGGTGAAATGGCTGTACACGGGAGATAAGTTCTTCAACCGACTGATGGATCGGTACCAGAAAGGATTGCTGAAGGATTTCGACAGAATCCTCAAAGGCACGCCTCAGCAGCTGGAGATACTCCGCAACAAGTGCCACGACCACGAGCTGATCTTCAAATTTGTGATCGTGCAGCCCGCGATATCCGCGAAGAGGGTGTCAAAGGAACAGCTTGCTGTATTGGGAACAAGCCACTCATACATCAAAAGCATCTCGGGATCGGACATCAAAGTCATCGTTAGCCCCTGATGCACCTACTCCGGCGGGACAGTGACCTGTTCCGCTGGTGTTGGTTTTAGCTGCAACGCCAGTGCCTTGGATTCATGGCGTTGACGCACGCATTATCAAGGCGTCCTCTCCTCTGGGGAACGCTAAACTCCTTTCGGGCTTCCCAACTCCGCTTGTCCTGGACTGCGTTCGTGGGCAAGGGTATACCGGCTAACTGTAATCCGCCCTACCCTTCAAATTCCAAGCTGATTTACCAGAACACGGAAGCTATGATGCTCTCTAGCATTCGCCGACGTAGAGCGTCGCCGGGCAAGAGCATGGAATTGTTCAATCCTGACAACCGCGCGGTACTATTCTCGTCATCTACATCTTGAAAGCAACGAACGATCGAGTCATCCGGCCACCGTTGTAGCTCGGTGTTTGTGCGTGTCAGTGCCCTGCTCAACCTGCAAAAAGGCTTCTGAACACTTGAAGCTCATCTCATCGGGTCGCGGGCTACTACCTTTTTTGAAAACGGTAGAGCACTCAATATCAACCTTCTGACCTAGATCGCTAGATATCTATCAGGCCCGCTTGAAAGACAACTGGTCGCCACTCAATGGACGAGCAACCAACCGCCTCATCGCTATAACTTGTACTCGATCAGACCGATCCTTTGCAGGGCGTCGTGACGAAGCGACATCCCAAGCGGTTCCTCACCTGCGTGCGCAGCGCTGGAGCTAGTTAGATAACGTCTACCGATAATTGCGGTTGCAAAACCAGACGTCATCCGCCAGTGCTTCGTAAAGCACTTTTTTCCATCCATTGATCACCAAACCAGTCACCTGAGCGCCTGAACGAAGGAAGTCAGAGAAAGCTTCGGGGGGCTGCCTGCTGAAATAGTTCGCCCCCATGTCCATCAGCATGCTGAGTTCTGATCCCGCTTGGATGCTGTACCGCTCGGCAATACCGAACAGGTCAAAATGATTAACTGCCCTTGCCTTGTCCTCATCATTCCAGTCATCAGGTGGACTGACGCTGTAGATGATTGAGCAAGGGCTGGTGTGAGATACGGAAACACTGATCCACCTTTCCTCGAAAAATTGTCGTTTGTCCAGATATGGGTGAAGCGGTTGCCGATGCGGGTGGTCAATCAAGGGATTGCGTTTGTCGGTATTGCAGTCACGGCAGGCAGGGATCAAGTTTTGAGGAACGATAGTCAGCTTCGGGTAGTTGGCTTTTGGCAAATAATGATCCAGGGTTCGCGGTCGTCCTATTCCTCCACATGTAGGACAATGGTCACCTGCAGCCACCAAAATAGAGTCGTAGAGTGCTCGGCCAGGTTCTCGCTGCACCATGTAGTATTCGTAGAGGTGAACGAGCTCGCTTTTTCGAATGTCATCGATCACGAAGGGATCGTCCCCCCTGGCCAACCTCAATGATGGTAACTCCCACGTGGATCCGGCGGCGACTCTTTCGATAAATTCGGTGGCGTTGGCTTTGATACCTGGAAGAATACCCCTCATTCTATCTCTCTGATGATCATCAATTATCGCAGAGGTGCAGGCCATGTAGGCCTCCTCAGGAGTGCAACTCGGGGCTAACAATTGCTTCATGCCTGCACCTTTGAATCACGCTCAGCGATTAACGCCCGAAGAATTGCTTGCCCCTCAAGCCCCAATTTCCCACCGAATTTTCCAAGGATCACCTCAAAGGTATGTCCCTCGGCAGCTTCAGCTGCAAGAAGTGTATGAAAACCCGAGGATGCGACTTCCAATCCAAAAACTTCCCGGGTAAGAATCCCTACGTTCTCGCCGAACGTTTCAACTGTTGGCCGCTGCGCTGACGCCACCAAATTAGACCGATGAATTTTCCAGACACACGACGCAGGAATTTCCTGGAGCACCACCGGGGAATGCGTGGCCACGATCGCTACACCGTTGCGATCCAGAAGCAGCTCACTCAACGCCCTAATCAATGCCGATAGCAGTGGCGGATGCAAATGGCTTTCGGGCTCATCCATCAGGACGAGAGTTTTTTCCTCGACCCGCTCGACCAACTTGGTGATAGTCAGCAGCACGATCGAATGGCCTGAGCTAAGGTTCGAAAAGATTTCGTTGGCCGCCGTGCTCCATTCCTCGCCACTCAAAGACAAGAGCCTGTCGAATCCCAAACCTGCGAAATTCTCATCAGTTTGCAAAGTTTTGACGGCCTGTCGCCAACGGTTTCGCTTATGCGTTTCCCGCAGGCACCCTCTCATACCGTCGATGAAGTCAGATTTGAGAGCGTCCCGGCGCTTTAACTCATGCCATGCGTCCTCGCCTTTTGACTTTAGCCCGACATAGAAAAAACAGGTGCCTTTGGCTGGATCGGGCTGCTCTGGAGGTGGATCAAAGGGGTCAAATGCGCTAAAGGATACGAGCACTACGCTGCTGAAAAAATCAGGGGCAATAATCGCTCGCTGTTGCCCCCAAAACTGAACTTGGTAGATGGCATCTGCACCAGCGTGGCGATTGTGGATGGCATTGGTGATGCCATTGAGGATGGTGGTCTTTCCGATGCCGTTTCGCCCGATTAGCGCGTGCACATTTGTCAGGGGCGTCGAATCAACATTCACATCAAAACTCAACTCAATGCCGGCGGTAGAGCTATCCGCTTGCTTCGTGTAGACGAAAGAAAAATTGGTTCGGACAGCACCACCAAGTAGGACTCGCGTAAATTGATTCTTGACGCTGGCCAAGCTGACATTGCGCAACAACGAGATTGACAGCACGGGCTCGTCTATTATCGCTTCGAGGATTTCAGGGTTGGCAACGATGTCATTCATCCCTCGGAGGAAGTCAAACCGCAAATCATCGGAGGATAGGCTCGCGATTTTTTGGTAGTACTCCACACTGGTACCGAGTGAGAAGAAGCCCTCTGGGAGACTTTGGAAAGAATCTGGAAGTTTGGAGCGTGTGGTTGTTGCGGTATCCTGCCCCTTGAATCCAATCTTGACATTCTCAAGGTCGTGAGCCGCGCCAGATTCGTCGTACGCGATGACATAAAACATTGTGACAAAACTGTGGTCGTTCCAGCGGTCATATTTCAGGTAAGCAGTACTGGGTCTGCCGCTCGGGAATTTTTCTTCCCTTCCTATGATGTGAAATTCCATTCTTCCCTGTTCCTGATACAACGCGATGTTCAGCGACCATCTTCGCCAGCTGGTTCTCATGGTGGCATTTCAGCTCCGGAACCACAACGCGTGACGCGCAGATCAGGCCTAACACAGCGCTTATCTTCAGTGGATACAGGAACTTGGCCGCCTGAATCCTACATTTCGCCGCCGGCACCGCATTATCGTTTCGAGATTTTCAGTGGTTTAGCGGCGGTGTGCGCCCGCAGTGGCCCAGTATATCGATGCATATGCTCGTTAGTGCCCTGCTCAACCTGCAATAAGGCTTCTGAACACGTGAAGCTCAGATCGTTGGCGTGCGCTCCGTTATTGCCTTTTTTGAGCGGTATAACACTCAATATTTACCTCCTGACCTAAATCGGCAGGTATCAATCAGGCCCACTGGAAAGACAACTGGTCGCCACTCAATGGACGCGCAACCAACCGCCTCATCGCTGTGACTTGAACCGCTTCACGCCGCACGTCAGATCGCCGAACATAATCCGGTTGCCGAGAAACTGAGGAGGTGGTTTAAGCATTTCACCCGTTAGCGCTTGCTACCGCGGATTTCGGGCCGCTTCTGCCCTTGCTTCTAGCGCTTTTCTGGCTTTGATGACATGCAATTGAGATGGCATCAAGTGACTGGTGGAGAGGGTTGCCCTGCTTTTGCGGCTTCGCCGCCACCTTTTCTTTGCCTCCAAAGAAAGCTCCTCACTTCCAAAAAATTGGATAGAGGACACCTGCGGTGGCAACTTGCAGGTACTCGAACGTCTGGGGCTTGCTAGGCCCTGCCTAGGTGGCCTGTGTTCTGGGCGATCGACCGTGGGGCAATGCGGCCTGCCCTCCGAGATCTATGAGGGCGCCAGCCCAGGCTGGGATATCGAGATGCGGATGGATTATGTACGCTGAGCAGACCTCAGATCTGCCCAGAAAATCGTGTGTCTTCGAAATGAGCCCGCAGGGAGGCAATTTGGCCAAGCTCGACTTTATTTTCAGTGTTCATATGTGTGCCCTCAGCGAGTCCATCTCTGTCATGCGAATGCTCGCAGAGCAGGCAGAAAAAAATGTGGCGCTTGCACTCAAGGAAGCCGACGATTCGATAAAGGAGCATGAGCACGAAGAAGAAGCGTACGGTCAGTACGGTGAACACTACGTGCGGCAACGGACTTTCTACTCATGCGGCTCTTCTATCGGTTATGACCATGAAGAAGTGTTATTGACACACAAATTTATGATCACCCAACTCACGCGACGCTCAGCATTTCTTACGATGTTTGGGTTGTTCGAACACCGTATGAGTCAATGCCTGGAGTTTATGCTTGAACTCACTGGGTTTGAGGGAGAGCTCAAGGGTATGGGGCCAATAGAAAAGGCCCACGTTATGCTCAAAAAGGTCATTGGTGGCCAAGGCATCACAGATCTGGATCATCTGACTGTTATCAGGAATGTAATGGCTCACAGCGACGGCACCGCTAAGGGATATAGGGAAATAAGCACGCGCAATAGTAGAAAGAGCCCTTCGGAAAAAAGGGTCTTGTCAGCCATTCGCAAAACCGAGGGGGTGTCGGTCAACTTTATTGACGATGTGCTGATGGACGAACGTTTTTTGGAGTATGCCGTCGGCGATTTTCAAAGGTACGTGGGAGAAATGCAGGCGGCGGTGCGGAGTTATCACGCAGCAAATGGGAGTGCCTCAAGTAAAAGTTAGTGCAAGGGGGGCTGAGAGAGATGGTAGCGCCTTGTTTTTTCAGAATGTTCGCCTAGTACTACTCGAACCTGTCGAATGCCCCAGCAGAATGCTTGCTGTCTGACACTGTTTACCACTGCTGATGAACGACAGCGGCGCTCGGCTAAAATCGCCGCTGAGGTGGTTTCACGTCATTGAGTATGCCATCGATCGCGAGGAGCGCCTCGACCTCAGTCTGAGGTGTTCATGGTCACGCCCCGATCAGACTTACTCTGCGATTGATTTGATGCGAAACGCGAGAAGTGCTACCGCAAACACGCCTACCAATTGAGACCAAAAAGGCTCGAGCCAGGCTTAGGTGTCCTCGTCAAGCCAAACGCTGAACGCAGGCATGAGGGCGATCCAGGAAAGCCCGAGGCACCCTGGCCAGCTGTAGCTGAGACCTACGCCTAGTAGCCCTCGGCCCAGGCAGTACCCTAAGAGCCAGGCGAGCCCCAACCTTCCCAGGACAGCGCCGGTAGTGGCGATATCCAGATGTACCTGGTCGGCCAAGGTGACCACGGCACAGAAACACAAAAACACGGCCAAACAGATCAAGATCCCGGCAGACGAGCTGCTGCTGTAACTTCCACGCATTGTTGTACCTCACTGATGAGCGGTGATGTATCAATGCCCTTAAGCTGTTTTGATTTCAACTCAACCTCGAGCACTTTCTCCCAGGTCTCCTGAAACCGCTTGATGCCGGTGCCCTTGTGGGGCATCCGCCCACCCTCTGTCTCTCATGCTCCCCTGCCTGGCGCTGGCCGTTTGAAGGCGTTTCATGGATCGGGCACCGATTCAGTGATCGCGGCGGTCAGACCTGCCCGCCGGCATGCACTCGGTTGAATGCTTCGTTAAAACGCTGACGACTGCGCTTTCCCGTTACAATCGGAGCAGTTTTGCTGCGCTGCGTGCTATTGCGCTTGGACAGCAAGCGATGCGACGCCTGGGTGATTTGGGCTGGACTCAAACGCAGACCGGGCTCATGACGGTCGAGGTCAATGGCTGGGTTCTGACCTTCTCCAACGACAGCAACAAGCTGGATTACTGCAATATGTCCAACCAGCAGCCTCAGAATATTCAGCTCAGTCTCAGCCAGTACCGTTATCTCTATTGCGTTGATCTTGAAGCGACCTGCGATGACCTGATGCCGGGTGAGCCCTCGCGAGGCCTGGTTATTACGCCAGGAGAGATGGAAACCATTGAGCTCGGATTGGTCGTGATTGATCAACGAGAGCGGCGCATTGTGGACAGTTTCCAGAGCTTCGTTCGCCCTCGCCTACATCCCCGACTCACGCCGTTCTGCAGGCAGCTCACAACCATCGAACAATGCGAGATCGATTCTGCTCCTGGGTTTGTCGACGCCATGCAGTGGCTCAATGATTTCTCGAGCGGCTACGCCGGCGCTGCTTGGCTGTCTTGGGGTAAGTACGATACTGCTCAGATACGCCGCGATGGAGCCATCAATCAAACCAGCAGCCTGCTCGAAACCATACCCCACTTCAATGTGAAAGACTGGTTCGAGCAAGTGTTTGGAGAGCGGCCTGGTGGCCTGAAGCCTACTGTTGAGGAGCTCGGGCTAGCATGGGCCTGAACCTATCATCGCGGGATCGATAATGCGAAGAACGTGGCAGCGGTAGTGCTTCATCTTCTCGACCAACGAGCTGTTTGAATCAATCCATCGACCTTGGGCCATTCAGGAACTTTTCCCACAAGGTGATACATTCGCAGGCAAGCTCTCGAACGTCGAATGACTTGCCATTGCTCTCGACGCGGTAGCTGCACTGTAATATCTCTCCACCGCCATCGCCTACAAACCACGTGGAGTACAATTTCTGTGGTTGTGAGATGGTTGGCTGATGGCCGGAGCGCGGTGTGCGCATGAGCTTGCAGTGCTTGGAACCATTTGCGAGATCTGCACAAATTCTGAGCGGCTCGTTTAGGTCTATGAACGCGTCGATCTCTCGAGCTCGCACGACTGCCCCGTCTTGATGGAATGCCCAGTCCCTGACGTGATAGCAGTGGATGAAGAACGATAGGACATCGTCAAAGTATTCCTCCTCATCATGTCCCATCGATGAAAATACCCCTGCATACAGCTTCTGGATCCTTTTGAGGTAACGTTTGGCTCGGTTCAGTTGCTCCATGCATGCATCCTCAAATCACCGCCCACCTGGCTAACCTATACGGGCTTTCTGGCCCGGATCAACCCTACGCCCGGATCAGGTCGAGAACAAGCTGGGGCTCCTATCCTGGCTAAGTGAGCGACTCTTCGGGAGACAATGAAAGCAAGGCAGGCAGGACGACCTTGCATGTGATCAAAGCTATGCCTGGCTGCCCGAAAAACAAAGACAACACCGCTTGAGGGTCTAGGGCCCCTTCAAGATGAATCTCATGCATCGCCAACGCGATAACCTTCATCGATTCCTGCAGTGCCTGCCAGGCCTCAGGCGCTAGGCCATTGTCCTGGCTTTCGTCCTTCGCGACCATCTTGTTGAGGGCTCGCTGCGCGTGGTCGTAGTTTGTGAATTCTTGGGCGACCCCGGTCACTACCACACCCAGCAAATTCAGTAAAGGTTGGCCGTGTTCTCGAACAATTTCTGAAAACCTTTCAAGCCCCTCTGATGACAGCTGTTTCGGTACTCGAGGCATGATGGCATCGACGATTTCCCAAGCATTGCGCACGTGCAATCTCTCTTGGAATCGGCCCACCGCCTTCACGGCTCTCCCGGAATGCATCATGTCGTGGAGACAAATCCCGGGCTTACCGATTTCGGCATTGAAGACGTCGTCCTGGGCAACTGTAACGGAATCACCAGCCCTTTCCGCTAGCGGGTTGATGAAGGTGCATACGGTTCGCGGTTCGTCGTCGTACTCCACTGCCCCTAGATCAACGCCAAAGCTCAAGCATGAGAAGAACGAAACGTAGGCATAAGCGCGCGCCGTAGTGCCACAGATCCCCACCGCCAAGACGTGGCCAAATTCATGGGGATTAGCGCCGACAACCGACGAAGTTTCCCTACCATCCCACCAGACGAGCTCGTCCTGCCAGTTTGCTTTGTCGTTTTTCAGTTCACGCTGGAGCATCGCCTTGAAGGGTTTCAAGCCCTCCTGTCGAGCAGCGCCGGGAAACGAGTGTGCAAAGAACGTCAGTGCCAAGTAACCCACGGCCTGCAAAAAATCACACCCGCCGAACTCCAAACGGATGCGATTGCCCTCTGTCCGGTAGTGCGTGCGAGCCGCCCCTGCCTGTTTGATCTCGATTCTGACCTTATCGGACTGGTTCTCCTCCACCCAGCGTTGGGCCACGTCCAGGCTCGGCACGGCTAGCTGAATCTCCATGTCCGATTTGAGTTGCGCCTTATCCAGCGGCGGTGGCATATCGATCTGAATGTCGGCCCCAATAAGCCGGTACCGAGTGTCGCCGTCCTTGAAAATGTAGGGTTTGGCTTTGTCCTTTCGATCTGGTCTGACCTCCAGCGCCCCGTTCATCATCGCCAGCTGGGTTTCAAGTCGAGTTACCAGCCTGCCAAAGCCGATATTGTGGTCATGGCAGTAGATCCCCCGGTTGGTTCTACGACCTCCCAAGGCTGCCGGGAAGATGTGCTCGTTTGATTTGGCGGGAGCGCCACAGATGATGCATGTGCGATGTGAAGCCATATCCTTTCCTTGGCGAACCTAATGGTGAACCGCAGGTATACCTGCAGGCTCTGAGTGTTGCGACAGTGAGTAGCGCCACATTACCGGAGTATGCCTCTGCGAGTGATCCGAGAGGCTCAAAAAGCATCTGAGTACAAATGTACCCCTGTGCGCGCGCACCTTATGATGCCGATAGAATCCAACGGATGACCTTGCCCGGAAATATCATTTCAGGAAGGATTGATGTCACCTAAATCGTCATTTGCGAGTGTGTTGCGGGCAGTACGAAGCACGCGCAATCTCAGCCAGCGTGGGTTTGGTGATGTAACGAGCCGCACCTATGAGATAGATAATCACGTCCCTAATGGTTGTGGGTATGTCGTGACCCGTGCTCTAGGCGATTCGTCGTGGTCAGTGAGTGATTGAGTCGACATAGATGGCGCGGTTAATCTCAACATGCTCCAAGCAAGGTTAAGGCTTCGTGTACGACAGAAGATTGCGGGTTTCATCGCTTACAAACGTGTTGACTCGCCTTTGTAAAAAAGCCCAACAGGGCGTTTTGGACTGCCCCCGGAAAGGTAGACATCCCCGGCCTATGCTTTGGACTGCCCCGGAAAGGTAGACATCCCCGGCCTATGCTTTGAGCATAGGAGGAAGTCTATGAGTACCCAGCGATACACCCCGGAATTCAAGGCGGAAGCCGTCAGGCAGGTGGTTGAACGCGGCTATTCAGTCGCGGAGATTGCCACACGCCTCGGCGTCTCGACTCACAGCCTCTATAAATGGGTGAGCGCCGTCACCCCTGATAAATCAGAAAAGCAGGCCAGCGAATTGCTCGAAGCCAAGAGTGAAATCCTGCGGCTACGGGCCCAAATGCGCCGCCTTGAAGAAGAGCGGGATATCTTAAAAAAAGCCGCGCGGTACTTTGCCAGAGAGCCCGAGTGAAGTACCGCTTCATGAACGAGCATCGTCATCAGTATGCAATTACCACGATGTGCAGGGTATTGCGGATCGCTCGTGCCGGGTTCTACCAATGGCTACACAA
>NZ_JAAARM010000023.1 GCF_009908285.1 Pseudomonas sp. Fl4BN1 | reverse complement strand
GGCTGGGGGTGGCCGGCAACGGGGGCTGCGGGTAGCTCAGATCAAGGCCTTCGGCCTGGGCCGAGAAGGCGGCCACCAGCAGCACTCCCGGAAAAAACGCTTTGCAACTGAACATCATTGAATCCGCATTGCCATAAAAGGGTTGCCGATTATAACGAGCCTGGGGCGGAAAATTTAGCCGTAACGGCTCTGGCCCGTGTGTGTCGTGGGTTTTTCACGGCCTCGGGCCTTCGCACCGTGAAACATTTGTCATGGGGCGGTGCGCCAGGCCGCTCCTACACTGCAGGTCACCTCCATGGCCAAGGACACCTCCCATGCCGGCAAAATCCACCACCAGCATTCTCGGTACCGTTGAAGGCCGGCGCCTGCAAGGCAGCGAGGCCGAGCACTGGCGCCAGTGGGGCCCCTACCTCAGCGAGCGGCAGTGGGGCACGGTGCGCGAAGACTACAGTGCCGATGGCGATGCCTGGAACTACTTCCCCCATGAACATGCCCGCAGCCGTGCCTATCGCTGGGGCGAGGACGGGCTGGCGGGGTTTTCCGACAAGGCCCAGCACTGGTGCCTGGGGCTGGCATTGTGGAATGAACACGACAGCATTCTCAAGGAGCGCCTGTTCGGCCTGAACAACGCCGAGGGCAACCACGGCGAGGACGTCAAGGAGCTGTATTTCTACCTCGACGGGGTGCCCAGCCATGCCTACATGCGCATGCTCTACAAGTACCCCCACGCCGCTTTTCCCTACGCCGACCTGGTGGCGGAAAACGCCCGTCGCGGCCTGAACGACACCGAGTACGAGATCCTCGATACCGGGGTCTTCGAGGACAACCGCTACTTCGACGTGACGGTGGAGTACGCCAAGCACACGGCCGATGACATTTTCATGCACATCACCGTGCACAACCGTTTCCACCAGCCGGCGCGGCTGCGGGTGCTGCCCCAGGTCTGGGCGCGCAACACCTGGAGCTGGGGCGGCGACGAGCCGCGGCCAAGCCTGCGCCTGGAGGGTGACAAGGTGCTGGCGCGACACGGGCAACTGCCCGATCGGCAGATCACCGCCTGGGGCGCCAAACCCTGCCAGTGGCTGTTCTGCAATAACGACAGCAACTTCCCCAAGCTGGACGGGCTGGCGTCACCGGGGCCGTTCAAGGACGGCATCAACGACTACCTGGTGGACGGTCAGGCCAGTGCTGTGAGCTTCGATGGTGGTACTCGGGTGGCGGCGCACTTTGTCCTGGAACTGGCGGGCGGCGAGAGCCAGCGCCTGTTCTTGCGCTTTGCTCCGGCGGGCAGTGAGCCGGTCAGCGCCCGCAATCTGTTCGAGCAGCGTCGGCGCGAGGCTGATGAATTCTACGCGGCGTTGCAGCAGGGCATCACCAGCGCCGATGCGCGCAATGTCCAGCGTCAGGCCCTGGCTGGGCTGCTGTGGTCCAAGCAGCTGTACTACTTCGACGTCAACCAGTGGCTGGACGGCGACCCCGGTCAGCCGGCGCCCCCCAGCGAGCGCGAGCACCTGCGCAACACCCATTGGCGGCACCTGTCCAACTGCGACATCGTCTCCATGCCCGATACCTGGGAGTACCCCTGGTACGCTTCCTGGGACCTGGGTTTCCAGGCCGTGGCCTTCGCCCTGATCGACCCTGCCTTCGCCAAGCAGCAACTGCTGTTGCTGGTGAAGGATCGCTTCATGCATCCCAATGGCCAACTACCGGCCTACGAGTGGCGCTTCGACGATGCCAATCCGCCGGTGCATGCCTGGGCCTGCTGGCGGGTCTACCAGCAGGAGAAGGCCCTGAGCGGCGAGGGCGACCTGGACTTTCTCGAACGGATCTTCCACAAGCTGCTGTTGAATTTTTCCTGGTGGGTCAACCGCAAGGACGCCGAGGGCCGCAACCTGTTCCAGGGCGGCTTTCTGGGGCTGGACAATATCGCCCTGTTCGATCGTTCCGCCGCCTTGCCTGAAGGTTTCAGCCTGGATCAGGCCGACGGCACCGCCTGGGTCGCGGCCTATGCCCTGGACCTGATGCGCATAGCCCTGGAACTGGCCAAGCGCAACGGTGTGTACGTGGACATCGCGGTGAAGTTCTTCGAGCACTTCCTCTATATCGCCGGGGCCATCAACCGCGTGGATGAAAGTGCCGAGGGCTTGTGGGATGAGCAGGACCAGTTCTTTTATGACGTGCTGCATCGCCCCGATGGGCAGAACGAGCCGCTGCGGCTGCGCTCCATCGTCGGCCTGATGCCGCTGTTTGCGGTGCAGGTTCTGGAGCAGCATGAGCACGAAAATTTGCCGGGGCTGGCCCAGCGCCTGCTGGGCTTCCTGCACCACCGTCCGGACCTGGCGAGCCTGGTGTCGCGCTGGTACGAGCCCGGCAAGGGCAATCGCATGCTCCTGGCACTGCTGCGGGGTGAGCGTACCAAGGACCTGCTCAAACGCATGCTCGATGAAAGCGAGTTCCTCTCGGCGTTCGGTATCCGTTCCCTGTCCAAGGCCTTCGAGCAGCCGTTCATCATGCAGGTGGACGGCAAGCAGTTGTGTGCTCGCTATGAACCGGCGGAATCCGATTCACGGCTGTATGGCGGCAACTCCAACTGGCGCGGGCCGTTGTGGATGCCGATCAATTACCTGCTGATTGAATCCCTGCGGGAGTTTCATCGTTACTACGACGTCAACTTCTCGGTGGAGTACCCGCGCGGTTCCGGTTATCTGGCGTCCCTGGAGGAAGTGGCTGACGGGCTGAGTCAGCGTTTGACGCGCCTGTTTCTGCGGGATGAGGAGGGGCGACGGCCGTCCATGAGTGGCTACCCGCAATTGCAGGTGGATGTCGAGGATCGCGAGCTGGTGCTGTTCCATGAGTATTTTCATGGTGAAACCGGGCGCGGCCTGGGGGCTAGCCACCAGACCGGCTGGACCGCGCTGGTGGCGTTGCTGTTGCAGCCGGGCCAATGAAACCGCCCGGTCAAGCCGGGCGGTGATCAGGTTGGGCAGTCGAGCGGGATCAGTCTACCAGGGCCACTTCCCGGGATTTGGCCCAGTCCTCGATCAGCCGCTCCGGGGTGCGGCAGGTTTTGCGCTTGTAGACGAAGTTATGGCATTTCTCGGCGAAGCCCTTGCGGTTCTGCACCATGTCCATGTGCATTTCCTCCAGCTCGGCATTGCGGCAGTGCTGCATCAGCTGCGGATCGGCGTCGAGCTTGCGCTGGCGCAGGTGCTGGTAGCTCGGATCGTTGATCACTGCGTTGGCCCGTTGTAGCAACCACAGGCCGAATTCGTCCGGGTCACGTGGGCCGATCTCTTGCACCATGCCCATCTGCAAGGCCTGGAGGGCGCTGACCGGCAGGCAGGCTTCGGTCAACTCCAGGGCCATTGGCTGGCCGACGGCGCGGGGCAGGCTGTAGGTCCAATATTCCGAGCCGTACAGGCCCATGCTCTTGTAGTGGGGGTTGAACACGGTGTCGGCACGGGCCAGGACCACGTCCGCCGCCAGGCCAAGCATCAGCCCGCCGGCCCCGGCATTGCCGGTCAGGCCGCTGACCACCAATTGGCGCGCCGTCAGAAGTTCCAGGCAGACATCGTCGATCGCCTGGATGTTGGCCCAGGCTTCCAGGCCTGGCACTTCGGCGGCCTGGATCACGTTGAGGTGCACGCCATTGCAGAATGCGCCGCGACCGCCGCGCACCAGCAGTACTTCGGTGTCGCGGGCCTTGACCCAGCGCAGGGCCTCGACCAGTCGCTGGCATTGTTCGGTGCTCATCGCGCCGTTGTAGAACTCGAAGGTCAGCTCGCCGACCTTGCCGGACTCACGGTAGCGGATCGGCTGATAGGCCTCGGTGCTGAACGGGGTGCTGGCCACCGACCAGTCGAGTACCGGCACCTCGTTCAGGCGTTCGGCCAGCACGTGGCGGGCGGGACGCTTGAAGGTTTCTTCACCGGGCTGGGGTTTGAGCCGCAGGGCACCGATCCACAAACTGTGATCGCCGCAGGCCACCAGGACCGCGTCATCGTGTACCGCCAGCAGTTGTCCCGGTAGGCCGCTGCGTGAATCCAGGTGGGCGTCGTACACGTAGTACTGGCCGCCGGCGAGGCTGGCGAGGACCCCGGGCTGACCGTCGGCGGCGTCGATGCTGCGCTTGATGAAGTGCGCGCAATCGTGCCAGCTGAAGGTACGGTCGCATTGTTTCATGTTCGGTTGCAGGCACCCGAGTACCGAGGGTTTGCTGTAGTCCAGAGGGACGGGGGTGAAGCCGCTACGGAATTTCTCCACTACGTCGCGGATGCAGTGGATTGCGGCGTCGCTCACCAGGCCGTTGTACAGCTCGGATTTGCGCAGCCCGGCGGGCAGGTTGAATTCGTGGGTCGACCAGATCGGCCCGGCGTCCATTTCCTCTACTGCCTGCAACGCGGTGACGCCCCAGCGCTTGAGTTCCTTGCTGATGGCCCAGTCCAGGGCACTGGCGCCGCGGTCGCCGACAATACCCGGGTGGATGATCACCACCGGGCGTTTGGGGTGGCTCCACAGCTGTTGCGGTACGCGGTCCTTGAGGAAGGGGCAGATCACCAGGTCGGCTTCGGCCTCTTCGATCTGCCGGCAGACTTCTTCCTCGTTGGTGAACAGCACTACGCTGGGGCGGTGCCCGGCCTGGCGCAGGTCAAGCCAGGCGCGTTGGGTCAGGCCGTTGAAGGCGGTGGATAGCAGGATGATCTTCAGGGATCGCATAAACAGACTCTTCCGTGAGTGAGCGCGGGGTGCCACAGGTTTCGACTGAGCCGTCCCTGGCCGCGATGAAGGCGCAAGAGTAGAGGGGTGTTGACGAGCAATACCTGACCGAGATCAATCAAGCGAGTCGACGTGCGGATCAGGCGCTCAACGGCTCTATTTGGCAGTTTTGCGGTAAGGGATCTCTGCGCAGCAAGCCCCCGACCTGGTATTGGCAGCGGGTCTGCCGCACTGCCGTGTCCCGGTTTTCCGCCGCAGGGTGGCCGAGGGAGCAGGAGCAAAAACATGACCTGCAGAAACGACGAATCCCGCCACAGGGGCGGGATTCGGGTGCAGCCTGACCGGAGGGGTCTTAGGCTGGGAACAGCTCGCTGAGTTTCATCGCCAGCATCATGTCGCCTTCGGCGCGCAGTTTGCCGCCCATGAAGGCTTGCATGCCGTCGGTTTCGCCGCTGACGATGCCGTCCAGGGTCTCGCCATCCATCACCAGGGTGACTTGGGCGTCTGGGTTCTCGCCTTCTTTGAGTTCGCAGGTGCTGTCCTTGACTACCAGCGAGAAATGCTTGGAGTCATCGATGCGGAAACCGAAAACCAGGTCCAGGCCGGCAGCGGCAGCTGGGTTGAACTTGGCTTGCATGGCTTGTACGGCGTCTGCTACGGAGGTCATGGTTCGATCCTTTTATGGGGTGATTACACAAGGGTCACAGTAAGCCGGGCTCAACGAAAGGTGATGAGCTCCGGGGCCTTCAACAGTTGCAGATGCGCATGACCGTTGAAGGAAGCCAGGGACACCTCGCGACCGCGGAATTTCAGCTGGTTGAGCGAGGTGTTGACGATTTGCCAGTTCAATTCGAAGGCCTGCTGGGCAGGCATCCGGGTGATCAGGTGGAGCAGGGCGGTGATGGTGCCACCCGAGGTGAATACCGCAATTTTCTGCTGATTGTCCGCTGCTTCGAGAATCCGTTGCAGGCCACCCTGGACCCGCTCGACGAAGCCCAGCCAGCTTTCCAGGCCCGGTGGATCGTAGGTGCCGGCCAGCCAGCGCTGGATGATCAGGGCGAAGATGCGTTGGAACTCGGCGCGGTGCTGCGCGGCGTTGCGCAAGATGTTAAGGGCTTCGGGCTCCTGCGGTAGCAGGTCGGGCAGCAGGCCACGGATGATGGCGTCGGCATCGAATTCGTTGAAGGCCGGGTCGATTTCCAGCTTGGGGCTGGTCATGCCGGCAGCGCCCATCTGTTCCATGGTGGTCTGCGCGGTGTGCTGCTGACGGCGCAAGTCACCGGACAGGCAACGATCGAAATTGACTCCGAGGGCTGCCAGATGCTCACCGAGCACTGCGGCTTGACGCACGCCGGTGGGTGACAGCACGTCATAATCGTCTGTACCGAAAGAGGCCTGGCCATGTCGAATCAAGTAGATGCTGCCCACGTCCGCATCATCCCGGTACGTTGAAAGTTTTGCGAGGTTATGAGGATGCCGGTGAGCTGTCAATGAAAAAACATACGCTTGTTTGAAATGATTCTTGGAGCATGGTTACACAAGGTTTCGCGACTGGTGGCCGACCGGTCGCGCCGGTATGCTTGAGCCCATTGCGCTGCTGGTTGGCAGCGGTCCATGTTTGAGGAGTCCCTGTGGAGTTTTTTGCCGAATACGCCAGTTTCCTGGCCAAGACCGTGACCTTGGTGGCCGCCATCCTGGTGGTGCTGATCACCGCCGCTGCGCTGCGCAGCAAGGGCCGGCGCAAGGGTACCGGGCAGCTTCAAGTCAGCAAGCTGAATGATTTCTACAAAGACCTGCGCGAGCGCCTGGAGCAGAGCCTGCTGGACAAGGATCAACTCAAGGCCTTGCGCAAGGCCCAGGGCAAGAGCGAGAAGAAGCAGAAGAAGCAACCCGCCGAGGTCAAGTCCCGAGTGTTCGTATTGGACTTCAATGGCGATATCAAGGCTTCGGCGACGGAAGGCTTGCGCCATGAGATTACCGCCTTGCTGAGCCTGGCCACACCCAAGGATGAGGTAGTGCTGCGCCTGGAAAGCGGTGGCGGCATGGTCCACAGCTATGGTCTGGCGTCGTCGCAACTGGCGCGTATCCGCCAGGCCGGGGTGCCGCTGACGGTGTGTATCGATAAGGTCGCGGCCAGCGGCGGCTACATGATGGCCTGTATCGGCGAGAAAATTATCAGTGCGCCGTTTGCCATCCTCGGCTCCATCGGTGTGGTGGCGCAGCTGCCCAACGTCAATCGCCTGCTGAAGAAGCACGATATCGATTTCGAAGTGCTCACCGCCGGCGAGTACAAGCGCACCCTGACGGTGTTTGGCGAAAACACCGAGAAGGGCCGGGAGAAGTTCCAGGAAGACCTGGACGTGACCCATCAATTGTTCAAGAACTTCGTATCGCGTTATCGCCCGCAACTGGCCATTGATGAAGTGGCTACCGGTGAAGTCTGGCTGGGTGTGGCGGCGCAGGAAAAACTGCTGGTGGACGAGTTGCAGACCAGCGACGAATACCTGGCGGACAAGGCCAAGAGCGCCGAGGTCTTCCACTTGCACTATGCCGAGCGCAAGAGCCTGCAGGAGCGCGTGGGGCTGGCGGCCAGCGGGTCCATCGACCGTGTGCTGCTGACCTGGTGGAGTCGCCTGACCCAGCAGCGCTTCTGGTAACCCGCGCCGGCCTTGTAGAAGCTGGCTGTGTAGGAGCTGGCTTGCCAGCGAAGGCGCCCGCAAGGTTTGTACAAGGCTTAAAGGCCTCTTCGCCGGCAAGCCGGCTCCTACGGTCGGAGGGAGAGGCGGATACAAAAAAGCCCTGAACCGGGAGACCGGTTCAGGGCTTTTTGTTGGCGCTTGGAATTAGCGACGACGGAACAGCGGCAGCGGTTCGTCGGTGGCGGCCTGGTAAGTCACCGAGAAGTCCTTGAGGCTTTCCAGGGCTTCGTACGGGTCCTTGTCGGCTCGCAAGGCATAGGCGTCGAAGCCGCAGCGGTGCAGGTAGAACAGTTGGTCGCGCAGCACGTCGCCAATTGCCCGCAATTCGCCTTTGTAGCGATAACGGTCGCGCAGCAGGCGGGCGTTGGAGTAGTTGCGGCCATCGGTGAAGGCCGGGAAGTTCAGGGCAATGACCTGGAACTGGTCAACGTCGTCGCCGATCTCTTCCGCTTCTTCATCCGCATCCAGCCACACACCCAGGCCGCCGTCGCGGGCCTTGAGGGCGTGAGCATGCTCGCGCCACAGGGCCAGCGGCACGATCAGGTCGTCGCAGTTGGAGATGCCGTCGAGGGTCGAATCCTTGGGCAGCAGGTGCCAGGTTTCGTCGATGACCTCGTTGTTCTTAATGATTCGCTGCATAGACGCGCTCCTTGAAGAGGTCGATGCCAATACGTTGGTAGGTGTCGATGAAGCGCTCGTCTTCAGTGCGTTGTTCGACGTACACATCGATCAGCTTGGAGATTACGTCGGGCATGGCGTCCTGGGCGAAGGACGGGCCGAGGATCTTGCCCAGGCTGGCATCACGGCTGGCACTGCCGCCCAGGGACACTTGATAGAACTCCTCGCCTTTCTTGTCGACACCGAGGATGCCGATGTGGCCGACGTGGTGGTGACCACAGGCATTCATGCAGCCGGAGATGTTCAAGTCCAGTTCGCCGATGTCGAACAGGTAGTCCAGGTCGTCGAAGCGACGTTGGATGGACTCGGCAATCGGGATCGACTTGGCGTTGGCCAGGGAGCAGAAGTCGCCCCCCGGGCAGCAGATGATGTCGGTCAGCAAGCCGATGTTCGGCGTAGCGAAGCCGTTTTCACGC
This sequence comes from Pseudomonas sp. Fl4BN1, assembly GCF_009908285.1. Taxonomy (GTDB): domain Bacteria; phylum Pseudomonadota; class Gammaproteobacteria; order Pseudomonadales; family Pseudomonadaceae; genus Aquipseudomonas. The sequence continues at coordinate 102,512 of NZ_JAAARM010000023.1, read as the reverse complement.
AACTCGCCCCAGAGGGTGAACAGTTGGCTTTGCTCGACGTCGGCGAGAATCACGTTCTGTTCATGGGAGGTGCGCAGCTGGCCAAAACTGTAGCGCTCGGCCAGGTCGGCGATGGCGTCGAACTGTTTGTCGGTGGCATCCCCCGGTGCTACGCCGGTAGGCTTGAGCGACAGGGTCACGGCAACATAACCCGGCTTCTTGTGGGCCAGGGTGTTGCGTACGCGCCAGCGGGCAAAACCCGGGTGCTCCTGGTCAAGAGTCGCAAGCTCGGCGTCCTGATTGCTCAGGGACTGGTAGTCCGGATCGACGAAATGCTTGGCCACGCGATGCACTTCGGCCTCGGTCAGGGTGGTCTGGCCGCCCTTCAGGTGGACCATCTCGGCGTCGACCTTCTCGGCGAACACTTCGGGGGTCAGGGCCTTGACCAGGATCTTGATCCGCGCCTTGTACTTGTTGTCACGACGGCCGTAGCGGTTGTAGACCCGCAGGATCGCATCGAGGTAGCTCAACAGGTCCTGCCACGGCAGGAACTCGTTGATGAAGGCACCGACCACCGGGGTACGGCCCAGGCCGCCACCGACCAGCACACGGAAACCCAGCTCGCCGGCGGCGTTGTACACCGGCTCCAGGCCAATGTCGTGGACTTCGATGGCCGCACGGTCAGAGGTCGAGCCGTTGATGGCGATCTTGAACTTGCGCGGCAGATAGGCGAACTCGGGGTGGAAGGTGGTCCACTGGCGGACGATCTCGCACCAGGGTCGCGGGTCGATCAGTTCGTCCGCAGCAACACCGGCGAACTGATCAGTGGTGACGTTGCGCAGGCAGTTGCCGCTGGTCTGGATCGCGTGCATCTGCACGGTGGCCAGTTCGGCGAGGATGTCCGGCACGTCTTCCAGGGCCGGCCAGTTGAACTGTACGTTCTGCCGGGTGCTGATGTGCGCATAGCCCTTGTCGTAGTCGCGGGCGATCTTGGCCATCATCCGCGCTTGGCGCGAAGTCAGCTGGCCATAGGGCACGGCGACCCGCAGCATCGGGGCAAAACGTTGGATATAGAGGCCATTCTGCAGGCGCAGGGGGCGGAATTCTTCTTCGCTCAGCTCGCCTGCCAGATAGCGTCGGGTCTGATCACGGAACTGCTTGACGCGGTCCTCGATGATCCGCTGATCGTACTCGTCGTATACGTACATATAGGTCCAGTTCTCAGGCTACAGGTGGCACAAGAGCGCACTTGGCAAATACTGCGGTGAACAGGTTCTTCAGGGCGTTTGAACTGCAGTCAATCGCGGCTTGTTGCCGGTTTCACCTCGTCCTGCCTTGGTTCACGCTCAACCCCACCCATGTAAGCAAATCTGCGCGCACGGCCGCGCACTCCCATCGGAGCCGCCGAACGATACCAGTTTGCGGTTATGCGCAAAAGTGATGTTTGAGTATATGCAAAGAACCAAAACGACTAACGGTAGGGGGTTGTGAGTACCCACATTTGTGATGAGGGCAATCCTGGGCTTAACTGTGATCTGTCTTTGAGCAGTCACCCACAAAATCTATTAGAGGCGATGCTATGAGTCATCCAACCAAGGTTAGGAAAAGTGACAGCAGTGTTGATGCTTGGGCCATTCTCTTTCTGATCATACTGGTCGTGGGTACGGCCGTGTTTTGGGTCAGCCACCAGTAGTCCCGGGATAAAAAGAGCCTGGATTGTCGGACAATCCTGACAATTTGACGCCGTTGGCCAGTATTTTGCCAGTTATACTACCCGGGATAATTCTGGGGCTCTTTTCGTGATGTTCAAGGTTCTGTGCAAGTGTCTGTTGTGGCTCAGCCTGCCGTTTTGGGCGACAGCTCAGGCGACGTCGGTGGTGTTTCTCAACCCGGGCAATTCGACGGAAATTTTCTGGGTCAGTTATTCGCAATTCATGCAGGCCGCGGCCCGGGATCTGGGAATGGACCTGCATATTCTGTATGCCGAGCGCAATCCGCAAAATACCCTTGACCAGGCTCGGGAGCTATTCCAGGCGGCCACGAAGCCCGATTACCTGATCTTGGTGAACGAGCAATATATCGCGCCGCAAATCCTGCGATTGTCCCAAGGCTCCGGGATCAAGCTGTTTATCGTCAACAGCCCTTTGACCGAGGACCAGCGTGAGTTGATCGGGCAGAGCCAGCACAGCTATTCCGACTGGATGGGCAGCATGGTGGGTAACGACGAAGAGGCCGGTTATCGGATGCTCAAGGAGTTGCTGCGCAAGCACGGACCGGTGCCCGAAGGCCAGTCAATCGACTTGCTGGCGTTCTCCGGCCTCAAGGTCACGCCCTCGGCGCAGTTGCGCGAGCAGGGCCTGCGCCGTGCCTTGGCCGAGCACCCGCAAGTGCATTTGCGTCAGTTGGTCTATGGCGAGTGGAGTCGTGAACGCGCTTACCGGCAGGCGGAACAATTGCTCCGGCGTTATCCGCAAACCCAACTGGTCTGGTCGGCCAACGATGAAATGGCCTTGGGGGCCATGCGTGCGGCCCGGGAGTTGGGACGCAAGCCTGGCGTGGACCTGCTGTTCAGCGGGGTCAACAGCTCGCCCGAGGCTTTGCAGGCATTGATCGATGGGCAGTTATCGGTGCTGGTCGCGGGGCATTTCACCCTGGGTGGCTGGGCCATGGTGGCGCTCCACGATGATGCTCAGGGGCTGGATGCCAAGCGTTTGGGCGGCCCGGATTGGCAGTTGTCGTTGTTCCAATCGTTGACCCTCACCCAGGCGCAGCAACTGCTGCGGATGGGCGATCAGGTGGGCGCCAAGGTCGATTTTCGCAAGCTGTCCGCCCAAGGCAAGCCAGACAGCTATCGTTATCCCTTCGGTCTGCAGCTGCTGCTGCGATAAGGCCGACTCAGACCCCGGCCAGGTGCATCGCCAGATTGGCAATGCCCAGCAGGACCAGGACGAACAGGGTGGTAAACAGAATGCCCAGCACAATGAAGTGGCTGGGCTTGCCGTGGCTGAAGTCGCGGGCGCGGTTTTTCCCGCTTTGCACGCCGAAGGCTGCAGCCAGCACGCTTTGCAGCATCTGCAGGAAGGTCGGAGGTTGATTGTCCTTGCTTGGATCGTCCATAAATCCCTCGACACGGTTGAGTGTCAACAGAGCATAGACAATGCCGCCAGGGGCGGTTGGCTTGCCAGCGAAGGTGCCTTGAGATCACCTTCGTCGGCAAGCCGGCTCCCGCACCTACAGCGGCGCGACCGGCGGTACGGCGCTTTCTGTCATCAGTTGTCGTAGCCCAGGTTCGGAGCCAGCCAGCGTTCGCTCACGGCCAGGTCCTGGCCTTTGCGCTCGGTGTAGCTCTGCACCTGGTCCTTGTCGACCTTGCCTACGGCAAAGTACTGCGCCTGCGGATGGGCGAAGTACCAGCCGCTGACCGCCGCCGCCGGGAACATGGCGTAGTGCTCGGTCAGGAATACGCCGCTGCGCCCGGCTTTGTATTCGCTGGCTTCAGGGTCGAGCAGGGTGAACAAGGTGCTCTTTTCGGTGTGATCAGGGCAGGCCGGATAGCCTGGGGCTGGGCGGATGCCGCTGTACTGCTCCTTGATCAGCGCTTCGTTGTCCAGCGTCTCGTCCTTGGCATAACCCCAGTAATCTTTACGTACCTGCTGGTGCAGCCACTCGGCGCAGGCTTCGGCCAAGCGGTCGGCCAGGGCCTTGACCATGATCGAGTTGTAGTCGTCGCCGGCGTCCTGGTAGGCCTTGGCCACTTCCTCGGCGCCGATCCCGGCGGTGGTGATAAAGCCACCCACGTAGTCGGTGATGCCGCTGTCCTTGGGGGCCACGAAGTCAGCCAGGGAGAAGTTCGGCTTGCCGTCGGTCTTGATGATCTGCTGGCGCAGGTGATGCAGGCGCGCCAGTGGCTGGCCGTCCTCGCCGTAGACTTCCAGGTCGTCGTCCTGCACCTGGTTGGCTGGCCAGAAACCGAAGACTGCGCGGGCGCTGATGAGTTTTTCATTGATCAGCTTGTCGAGCATTTCCCGAGCGTCCTGGTACAGCGCCGTAGCCGCTTCACCCACCACTTCGTCTTCGAGAATGCGCGGGAACTTGCCGGCCAGGTCCCAGGAGATGAAGAACGGCGTCCAGTCGATGTATTCGGCCAGGACCTTGAGGTCGATGTTGTCCAGCACCTTGGCCCCGGTGAAGGTCGGTTTGACTGGCGCGTAGGTGCTCCAGTCGAACTGTGGCTTCTTGGCGATGGCCGCGGGGTAGCTCAGGCGCTCGGTACGGGCGCTGCGATTGGCGGTACGCTCGCGCACCTCGATGTATTCCAGGCGGGTTTTCTCGACGAAACCGGCCTTGAGTTCCTTGGACAGCAGCTGCGTGGCCACACCCACGGCGCGGGAGGCGTCGGTGACGTAGATCACCGCGTCGTTGCTGTACTTGGGCTCGATCTTCACTGCGGTGTGGGCTTTGGAGGTGGTGGCGCCACCGATCATCAGCGGCAGGTGGAAATCCTGGCGCTGCATTTCACGGGCGACGTGGACCATTTCGTCCAAAGACGGGGTGATCAGCCCGGAAAGGCCGATGATGTCGCATTTCTGCTCCTTGGCGACCTGCAGGATCTTCTCTGCCGGCACCATCACCCCCAGGTCGACGATGTCGTAGCCGTTACAGCCCAGCACCACGCCGACGATGTTCTTGCCGATGTCGTGCACGTCGCCCTTGACCGTGGCCATGAGGATCTTGCCCTTGGCTTCCGGCTTGTCGCCTTTTTCCAGCTCGATGAACGGGATCAGGTGGGCCACGGCCTGCTTCATGACCCGGGCGGATTTCACCACCTGGGGCAGGAACATTTTGCCGGCGCCGAACAGGTCGCCAACGATGTTCATGCCAGACATCAGCGGGCCTTCGATCACCTCGATCGGACGGGCGAACGACTGGCGTGACTCTTCGGTGTCTTCGACGATATGCGTGGTGATGCCTTTGACCAGGGCGTGCTCGAGGCGCTTGTTGACCTCCCAGCTGCGCCACTCTTCGGTCTCGGCTTCCTTGACGCTGCCATCGCCCTTGTACTTGTCGGCGATGGCGAGGAGGGCATCGGTGCCTTCCGGGGTGCGGTTGAGGATCACGTCCTCCACGGCGTCACGCAGTTCCTGCGGGATCTGGTCGTAGATCTCCAGCTGGCCGGCGTTGACGATGCCCATGGTCAGGCCGTTGCGGATCGCATACAGCAGGAACACCGAGTGGATCGCCTCGCGCACCGGGTTGTTGCCGCGGAACGAGAACGACACGTTGGACACGCCACCGGAGGTCAGCGCATAGGGCAGTTCATCGCGGATGTAGGCGCAGGCATTGATGAAATCCACGGCGTAGTTGTTGTGTTCCTCGATCCCGGTGGCCACGGCGAAGATGTTCGGGTCGAAGATGATGTCTTCCGGTGGGAAGCCCACTTCGTTGACCAGGATGTCGTAGGAACGCTTGCAGATTTCCTTCTTGCGCGCCTCGGTGTCGGCCTGTCCGCTTTCGTCAAAGGCCATCACCACCACGGCGGCGCCATAGCGCTTGCACAGTTTGGCGTGATGAATGAACTGCTCGACACCTTCCTTCATGCTGATGGAGTTGACGATGCCCTTGCCCTGGATGCATTTCAGGCCGGCTTCGATCACTTCCCACTTGGAGGAGTCGATCATGATCGGCACGCGAGAGATGTCCGGTTCACCGGCGATCAGATTGAGGAAGGTCACCATGGCCTTCTTCGAATCCAGCATCCCTTCGTCCATGTTGATGTCGATGACCTGGGCGCCAGCTTCCACCTGCTGCAGGGCGACTTCCAGGGCCTCGGTGTAGTTGTCCTCGCGGATCAGTCGGGCAAAGCGTGCGGAACCGGTAATGTTCGTCCGTTCGCCGACGTTGACGAACAATGAACTGCGATCGATGGTGAAGGGCTCCAGGCCCGACAGGCGGCAGGCCTTGGGGATATCGGGAATCTGCCGTGGCGCATAGCCGGCCACAGCCTTGGCGATTGCCCCGATGTGCCCCGGCGTGGTGCCGCAGCAACCGCCGACGATGTTGAGGAAGCCGCTCTGGGCGAATTCTTCGATGACCTTGGCGGTTTGTTCCGGCAGTTCGTCGTATTCGCCGAATTCGTTGGGCAGGCCGGCGTTGGGGTGCGCCGAGACGTGGGTGCTGGCCTTGTTCGACAGCTCTTCCAGGTAAGGGCGCAGTTCGCTGGCGCCGAGGGCGCAGTTCAGGCCTACCGAAATCGGCTTGGCGTGGGCCACGGAGTTCCAGAACGCCTCGGTGGTCTGCCCGGACAGGGTGCGGCCGGAGGCGTCGGTGATGGTCCCGGAAATCATGATCGGCAGCTCGACGCCCAGTTCCTCGAACACGCCCTGCACGGCAAAGATCGCCGCCTTGGCGTTGAGGGTGTCGAAGATGGTTTCGATCAGGATTAGGTCGGCGCCGCCCTCGATCAGGCCCTTGGTGGCCTCGGTGTAGTTTTCCACCAGTTGATCAAAGGTGACGTTGCGGTAGCCGGGGTTGTTGACGTCCGGCGACAGCGAGCAGGTACGGCTGGTCGGGCCCAGTACACCGGCGACGAAACGTGGCTTGTCCGGGTTCTCCAGGGTCTTGGCGTCGGCCACCTTGCGCGCCAGTCGTGCGCCCTCTACGTTTAATTCGTAGGCCAGTTCTTCCATGCCGTAATCGGCCATGGAAATGCGCGTGGCGTTGAAGGTGTTGGTTTCCAGGATATCGGCGCCGGCATCCAGGTAGGCTTTTTCGATGCCACCGATCACGTCCGGACGGGTGATCACCAACAGGTCGTTGTTGCCCTTGACGTCGCTGGGCCAATCGGCGAAACGCTTGCCACGGTAGTCCTGTTCTTCGAGCTTGTAGCTCTGGATCATGGTGCCCATGCCGCCATCAAGAATCAGAATGCGCTCTTTGAGGGCTTGCTGGAGAGCGTTGAGGCGAGCACTGCGGTCAGACATGAGAACTACCTGGTAGGGCCATTACGAAGGGCGTGGATCATAGCAAACCTGCATGCTTTTGTAGCATGCGGGGGTTTTTCATGAATATCGCTCATGTTGGTTGGCGGGCGAGACCGGTAGAATCGCGGCGTTTTTTACTTTCGGGACAGGGACATGCCGTATCGTTTTGTCGTCAGCAGCGTGCTGCTGCTATTGAGTTCACTGTGCATGGCCCAAGGTCCGGCGCCGGCTATTTCCTACACCCGCGATATCCAGCCGATCTTCACCGAGAAATGCGTGGCCTGTCATGCCTGCTACGACTCCGCCTGTCAGCTCAACCTGGGCAGCGGCGAGGGTGCCGGTCGCGGCGCTTCGAAGATCCCGGTCTACGACGGCGAGCGCAGCAAAGCCCAGGCGCCGACCCGGTTGTTCTACGACGCCTTCGGCAAGGCTGCCTGGCAGCACAAGGACTTCTATTCGGTACTCGATGCCCAGGGTAGCCAGGCCGCGCTGATGGCGCGGATGCTCGAGTTGGGGCACCGCACGCCGCTGCAGCCCAACGCCAAGCTGCCGAGTGAGATCGCCCTGGGCCTGAGCCGGGAGAACATGTGCGCACAGCCGGCGGAATTCGATGGCTACGCCAGCGCCCATCCGAAAGAAGGCATGCCCCTGGCCGTGACCGGTCTTACCGACCAGCAGTACCAGACCCTGCAACGCTGGTTGGCCTCGGGTGCGCCGATCGACGAACAGGCCCTGGCCCCCAGTGCCCGGGAAAGCCTGCAAGTGGCCCAGTGGGAAAACCTGCTCAACGCTCCCGGTGCCCGGGAAAGCCTGGTGGCGCGCTGGCTCTTCGAGCATTTGTTCCTCGCCCATATCTATTTTGAAGGCGGCGAGCCGGGGCACTTCTTCCAGTGGGTGCGTTCGCGTACCCCCAGCGGCCAGCCGATTGACCTGATCAACACCCGGCGCCCCAACGATGACCCGGGCACCCAGGTGTATTACCGCCTGTGGCCGGTGCAAGGGGTGATCGTGCACAAGACCCACATCACCTATGCGCTGAGCGCGGCGAAGATGGCCCGGGTCAAGACCCTGTTCTACAGCGGCGACTGGCAGGTCAACGCCTTGCCGGGCTACGGGCCGGCGCGCCGGGCCAACCCGTTCGAGACGTTCGAGGCGATTCCGGCCAAGGCCCGCTACCAGTTCATGCTGGATAACGCCGAGTATTTCGTGCGCACCTTTATCCGTGGCCCGGTGTGCCGCGGGCAGATCGCTACCGATGTGATTCGTGACAACTTCTGGGCACTGTTCCAGGCGCCGGAGCACGACCTGTACATCACCGACCCGGCGTATCGCGGCCAGGCCACGCCGTTGCTGGCGATGCCCGGGCAAAACGATGATGTCGGCAGTGTGCTCAGCCTGTGGCTGTCCTATCGTGACAAGCGCAATGAGTACGAGGCCCTGCGCCGCGACTTCTATGCCGACTCTCCGGCACCCAGCTGGTCGTCCCTGTGGGCCGGCAACGACAACGCATTGCTGAGTATCTTCCGCCACTTCGACAGCGCCTCGGTGACCAAGGGCCTGATCGGCGAAGTGCCGCAGACGATGTGGCTGTTCGACTACCCGTTGCTGGAGCGCACCTACTATCAGTTGGCGGTGAACTTCGACGTGTTCGGCAACGTTTCCCACCAGGCCCAGACCCGTTTGTATTTCGACCTGATCCGCAACGGCGCGGAGCAGAACTTCCTGCGCCTGATGCCGGCCGGTACCCGCGAAGACTTCCTCGACGATTGGTACCAGAACAGCGGCAAGTTCAAGATGTGGCTGGATTACGAGTCCATCGACGACGACAAGCGCAGCGCCCTGAAACTCGACCTCAAGGACCCGAAGAGGGACTTTGCCAATCAGTTGCTGGCCCGCTATGGCGACCTCAACGCCAAGCCGGATCCGATCAACCGCTGTACCGGTGCCTACTGCTCGCGGCCCAATATCGACCCGGCGCTGCAGGATGCCGAACAGGCCCTGAGCCGCCTGACCTCGCGCCCGGCGGCGGGGCTCAAGGTCATCGAGCAGTTACCGGAAGCGACCGTGCTGCGGGTCCAGGCCGCGAGCGGCAAGCGCGAGTTCTACAGCATGCTGCGCAATCGCGCCCACAGTAACGTGGCCTTCCTGCTTGGCGAGTCACTGCGTTACCAGCCGGGCCTGGACACCCTGACCATCTTCCCGGGCATCCTCAGCAGCTACCCGAACTTCATGTTCAATGTGCCGGCCGAGCAAGTGCCGGATTTTGTCCAGGCCATGCAAGAGGCCAGGGATCCGGCGAGCTTCGAGAAAATCGTCGAGCGCTGGGGCATCCGTCGCAGTCATCCGCAGTTTTGGCAGTACTTCCACGACCAGACCCGCTACTTGCAGGAAACCGACCCGGTGGAAGCCGGGGTCATGGACATGAACCGTTACGAGAACCTTTGATATAGAGCCGTTATCCGTCCTCGGCCCGCGCCTCGGCAGGGCCCGGGGACGCTCTATACCAAGGTCTATCCCGACAAAAATACTAGGACTTTGTCAGCGGCGTCGATTGGCGTAAACTGCGCCCACGTCTGCGAGGAACCACCATGAGCGCCATAACCATTACCGACGCCGCCCACGATTATCTGGCTGATCTGCTATCCAAGCAGAACACCCCGGGGATTGGCATCCGCGTTTTTATCACCCAGCCAGGGACTCAGTACGCCGAGACCTGCATCGCCTATTGCAAGCCGGGCGAAGAAAAACCCGAAGACAAGGCCCTGGGTCTGAAAAGCTTCACCGCCTACATCGATGCCTTCAGTGAGGGTTTTCTCGATGACGCGGTGGTCGACTACGCCACCGACCGTATGGGCGGCCAGCTGACCATCAAGGCGCCCAACGCCAAAGTGCCGATGGTCAACGCCGACAGCCCGGTCAACGAGCGCATCAACTACTACCTGCAAACCGAGATCAACCCGGGGCTGGCCAGCCACGGCGGCCAGGTCAGCCTGATCGACGTCGTCGAGGACGGCATTGCCGTTCTGCAGTTCGGTGGCGGTTGCCAGGGCTGCGGCCAGGCGGATGTGACCTTGAAGGAAGGCATCGAGCGCACCCTGCTCGAGCGTATTCCCGAGCTCAAGGGCGTCCGCGACGTCACCGACCACACGCAGAAAGAAAACGCCTACTACTAAGGCGTTCGCTGCGAGATAAAAAACGGCGCCCCGTGAGCGCCGTTTTTTTATGCCTGCTGTGCCCAACAAATCGGCCTAGGAGCCGGCTTGCCGGCGAAAGGGCCCTTGAGCCTTGTGCTGCCGGTGAGAACGCGTTCGCTAGCAAGCCAGCTCCTGCAGGGCGTTACCGGGAAGGCATCCAACCCTGTAGGAGCCGGCTTGCCGGCGAAAGGGCCCCTGAGACGTACGCCAATATCGAGATCGCCTTCGCTGGCAAGCCAGCTCCTACGGGAGGTCAGGTGGGCTCAGGGGCGATAGAGGTGCGCATGCCCGGCGCGGTACAGGGAGGATTCGCTAAATGCATCGGTGGCCAAGACCCGGCCCACCAGAATCAGTGCCGTACGCCGGAAGCCCTTGGCGGCGACCCTCTCGACAATGTCCGCGAGGGTGCCCAGCACCCAATCCTGGTCGGGCCAGGTAGCGCGGTGCACCACCGCAATCGGGCAGTCGGCGCCGTAGTGGGGCAGCAGTTCGGCAACGATCTTCTGCAGATGGTTGACCCCAAGATGAATCGCCATGGTCGCTCCATGGGCTGCGAGGCTGGCGAATTCTTCGCCGGCGGGCATCGCGGTCTTGTCGGCATAGCGGGTGAGAATCACGCTCTGGGACACGTCCGGCAATGTCAGCTCGGCCCCCAGCAGTGCGGCGCAGGCGGCAGTGGCGGTGACCCCGGGAATGACTTCGAAGGGAATGTCCAGCTCCCGCAGGTAACGGATCTGCTCGCCGATGGCGCCGTACAGGCTTGGGTCGCCGGAGTGCACCCGGGCCACATCCTGGCCTTGGGCGTGAGCCTCCTTGATCGCTTCGATGATCTGTTCAAGGTGCAGTTCGGCGCTGTTGATCAGTCGCTGCGCACAGTGGCCTTCGAGTACCGCCTCGGGCACCAGGGAGCCGGCATAGATGATCACCGGGCAGCGATGGATCAGACGCTGGCCCTTGACGGTGATCAGTTCCGGATCGCCGGGACCGGCACCGATGAAATAGACAGTCATGGCTGTGTCCTGTGAAAAAAGGGCGGGAGCACGGCTTCAGATGAAGATTGCTCATGATCAAGGGCGGGGATTATCGGGGATTTTACTGGCAAGCGGCCAATGCCAGGGTGGCCTGGGCGTATTTTTGTCGGGGGATCAACAGTTTTGCCGTGCCTGGATGCAGTTGTTCGGCCAGGGCCAGGGCTGCGCTTTCGGCAACGCCGTAGCAGCCGGTACGCTCGAAGGCGATCTGCGAACGATGGCTCAGGCGCAGGGCATAAGGTGCCAGTTGCGTGCTGCTGAAGCAGGTCAGCGGCAGTTCCAACTGTGCGGCCAGTTCTAGCAGGCCGGGCTCGGCCTGTTTCAGGTCGATGCTGGCCAGGGCGAGGACTTGCTGCGAGTCGATGCGATGGGCCTGCAGTACCTGATCGAGCAGCGCGCGCAGCGTGGTCGCCGGGCAGCCTTTCTGGCAACCCAGGCCGACCACCAGCAGGGTCGGCGCTGCGCGCATCTCGATCATGCCGAGTATTGATCCTTGTTCTTGCGCCGGAACAACCAGGCGCTGATCAGGCCCAGGGCCAGCCAGAATGCGGCGTTGGTCAATTGCGAGGCGATCTTGAACTGCGCCTCCAGGGCTTCTGGCGCGAGCATCGAGTGCACTTCAGGCTGGGGCGCACCAATCACGTGAGGCACGGCGATGATGGCCGCGCCCAACAGCTTCAGCAGCCAGTTCTGGGCAAACACGATCAGCGCGATACCGGCGGCGGTGGACGCGGCAGTGCCGACCCACCAGACCTGGCGCTGCACCAGATCGGCGGCGGCAGTCCCTGGCAACTCCGGTGGCAGGCCCAGGGTTGGCGCCAGGCAGAAGGTCGCGTAGCCGGCCAGGCCCCAGAGCAGCCCCTGGGATGTGCGGTTGGGCGCACGCAGGGTGTAGAGGCCGGCGAGCATCAGGGCGAAGCCGACGGCTACCACCAGGTTGCCACCGGTGGTGGACAGCACGCGCTGCCAGCCATCTTCCGGCTCCCAGGCTTGGGCATCGTGGGTGTGGCCGGCCATGGCGCCCTCGGCGTGTTCATGGACTTCGGCGGCTGGGGCCTTCTCAAAGGTTTCCGCCTGCAGGATCAACGGGGCGACCCAGAAGCTTTGCAGCAGGGTCAGCAGCAGGGCGGCCAGGAGCCCGGTGAAACCTGCGGTTTGCGCAATACGCTTGATCATTTCGGCGGGTCTCAGTGGCAAGGGAAAGCGGCGCTGTGACGGGTATCGTGAGCGGCGTTGTGCACCGCTTCGATATGCGAGAAACCGGCGAAATACACCAGGCAGGCACCGAGAATCGAGGCCCCGATGGCGGCCACCAGGCGCTGGCTCAGAGTGGCGGTGCTGCTGGCGGAATGGCTGCTGGTGCTGCTGATGATCGACATGGCGCTTCCCTTTGGAGTGTCAGCGGGGGAGTTGCGCAGCAAAACCCCGCGTGACAGCCACGCAGGGTTTGCAACAGCGCCCGCCCACCGCGGGTTTGTTATTTGTGTGTCGCGGGCCGGTCTCCGGGCTGGCGAGGGGCAGGGCCTGGGCCTTGCCTGCAAGTGTCGCCTTCCCATGCCCAGGGCACAGTGGATCTGACACTTCGCTCGCTTACCGTTGCGGGGGCAGCACCGGACTGGTCACGACTTTGGAGTAAAGCACGTGATTCACCGGTTTCCCGTTTCACCCTGTAAAGGGCACCCGTAACAAGTTGTGTAGGAGATCATGGGCGGGGGAGCGTCGTCAATTGCCAGTCTTTCTCAGTTGTGCCGCGGGTGCAGACACTGGCTGGCCAGCCAAAGGCGCCGGGAGATTGTCGACGCCAGCCAGTCGGCTCCTGCCATGCCCCGGCCCACAAGGGCCGCGGGTATTTGCCTGTGCATTGTCGATTGACCGCCCCCCGCGCTCTGCGTAGCCTTGCGCGTTCGAGGTTCTTCGGCCAGCGGTCGAAGCTAAGAAGGGAACGCGGTCGATGCCGCGGCTGCCCCCGCAACTGTGAAGGGTTTGATTGCTGCAAGGCCACTGCATGGGCGTTCTGGACGCTTGCGGGAAGGCGCAGCAAGCGTCGGTCGCCAGTCCAAGGACAGGCACCGGCAGACCCTCAGCCAGGAGACCTGCCTCGACCCAAGATTCTCACTACAACCGGGCGGGGTGATCCGGTGGCGAATTCTCCGCGCGCCCGATGCTGCGGTCCTCGTCCCGTATGCCCGCCACCTTTGCCAAGGGGCATCCGATGAAAACACTGGCCAAACTTCCCGTCACCATCGTCACCGGCTTCCTTGGTTCGGGTAAGACCACCTTGCTGCGGCACATGCTGGACAACGCCCAGGGTCGGCGCATCGCGGTGATCGTCAACGAGTTCGGCGAGCTGGGCATCGACGGCGAGATCCTCAAGCAGTGCGCCATCGGTTGCACCGAGGAAGAGGCCAGCGGCCGAGTCTACGAACTGGCCAACGGTTGCCTGTGCTGCACCGTGCAGGAAGAATTCTTCCCGGTCATGCGTGAACTGGTGGCGCGCCGTGGCGATCTGGACCACATCCTCATCGAAACCTCCGGCCTGGCCCTGCCCAAGCCCCTGGTACAAGCCTTCCAGTGGCCGGAAATCCGCAGTGCCTGCACCGTGGACGCGGTGATCACCGTGGTCGACAGCCCGGCCGTGGCCGCTGGCACCTTCGCCGCCTTCCCTGATCAAGTGGATGCCCAACGCAAGCTGGACCCGAACCTGGACCACGAGTCGCCACTGCACGAGCTGTTCGCCGACCAACTGTCCAGCGCCGACCTGGTGATCCTCAACAAGACCGACCTGATCAACCCTGAAGACCTGGCCCGGGTGCGCCTGGAAGTCGCTGAAGAGCTGCCGCCGGCGGTCAAGGTCATCGAAGCCAGCAGCGGCCGCCTGCCACTGGATGTGTTGCTGGGCCTGGGTGTTGGCTCCGAGGAGCACATCGACAGCCGCCACAGCCACCACGATCACCACCATGATGGCGACGACGATCATGACGACCACGATCACGATGCCTTCGACTCGATCTCCATCGAGCTGCCCCAGGCCGACGAAAGCCTGCTGCTGGATGCTCTGACCCAGCTGGTGGTCAAGCACGGCATCCTCCGGGTCAAAGGTTTTGCCGCGATCCCCAACAAGCCGATGCGCTTGCTGATCCAGGGTGTGGGCACGCGTTTCGACAAGCACTTCGATCGCAAGTGGGGTGCCGACGAAGCCCGGACCACGCGCCTGGTGCTGATCGGCCAGGAACTGGATGCCGTCCAGCTGGAAGCGCAACTGCGCGCTGCCCTTAGCGTCTAAGCCATGCACCTGCTCAGGACCCAGCCCGGCGGATTCGTCTCGGATGACAACATTGCCGACCTTGGCCAAACCCCCGCCGAGCTGGTGATCCTCTGCAGTGGCGATTCCAGTCTGGCGCTGCTGGCGGATGCCGCCGAGCAGCTGCCCGAGGATTTCCCCAGTTTCCGCCTGGCCAACCCGATGCAGGTGCAGAACCACGCCTCGGTGGACCTGTATGTCGAGCAGGTGCTGCAGCACGCCAAGATCATCCTGATTTCCCTGCATGGCGGCATCGCCTACTGGCGCTACGGCGTCGAGCGGTTGGTGGCGCTGTCCCAGCGCGGGGTGCAACTGATCCTGGTGCCGGGAGACGACCGCCCGGACCCGGAACTCAGCGACCTGAGCACAGTGCCGGCCATTGAACGTGACCGCCTCTGGCATTACCTGCGCCAGGGCGGGCGCGACAATGCCTTGAATTTCTACCGTTGCCTGGCCAGCGGCCTGCCGGGGCGCGACTACTCCTGGAGCGAGCCGCAAACCCTGCCACGCACGGCGATCTACCACCCGCACAAGAGCCACGCCACCCTGGACGACTGGCAAGCCGATTGGCAGCCCGGACACGCGGTGGCGGCGGTGCTGTTCTACCGCTCGCACCTGCAAGCGGCCAACACCGGCTTCATCGACCTGTTCTGCCAGCGCTTGCAGGCGGCGGGACTCAACCCTTTGCCGCTGGCCGTGGCCAGCCTCAAGGAAGCGGGCTGCCTGAGCCAGGTCGAGGCGTGGCTGGATCAAGCCGCTGCCGGGGTGATCCTCAACACCACCGGCTTTGCCCAGTCCAGCCCCGAAGCCCCGCACTTGCGGCCGTTCCGGCGCAATATCCCGGTGATCCAGGCCATCTGCGCTCAGGATAACGAGCCGGGCTGGCGTGACAGCGAGCAGGGCCTGGGCCCGCGGGACCTGGCCATGCACATCGCCTTGCCGGAACTGGACGGACGGATCATCAGCCGGCCCATCAGCTTCAAGGACCTGGCCTGGCGCAGCGAGCGCAGTCAGTCGGATGTGGTCTGCTATCGGGGCCAGCCCGAGCGCATGGATTTCGTCGCCCAACTAGCCCGTCGCTGGGTTGAGCTGGGGCGCCTGGACAATGGGCAAAAGCGCATCGCCCTGATCTTGGCCAACTACCCGACCCGGGACGGGCGGATCGGCAATGGCGTCGGCCTGGATACTCCAGCGGCCGCGCTGAATATCCTCAAGGCCCTGCACGCCGAGGGTTACCCGCTGCCGGACGAGCTGCCCGGCAGCGGCACCGAGCTGATTCAGCAATTGCTCGGTGGCGTCAGCAACGACCTGGACAGCCTCGATCAGCGCCCGTGCCAGCAAAGCCTGGCACTGGACGCCTATCAGGCAATGTTCCAGGCGCTGCCCGAGGCCAACCGGCAGGCGGTGCTGGAGCGCTGGGGCGCGCCGCAGCAGGACCCGATGTTCCGCAACGGACGGATGATGATCGCCGGGCTGCGTTTTGGCCTGACCTTCGTCGGCATCCAGCCGGCCCGGGGCTACCAGGTGGACCCCAGCGCGGTCTACCACGATCCGGACCTGGTGCCGCCCCACGCTTACCTGGCGTTCTACTTCTGGCTGCGCCAGACCTACGGCGCCCACGGGCTGATCCACGTTGGCAAGCACGGCAATCTGGAGTGGCTGCCGGGCAAGGGCGTCGGCCTTTCGCAAACCTGCTGGCCGGATGCGCTGCTGGGCCCGCTGCCGAATGTCTACCCGTTCATCGTCAACGATCCGGGGGAGGGCGCCCAGGCCAAGCGCCGGACCCAGGCGGTGATCATCGACCACTTGATGCCGCCGTTGACCCGGGCCGAAACCTACGGCCCGTTGCGCAACCTGGAGCTGTTGGCGGACGAATACTACGAAGCCCAGCTGCTTGATCCGCGGCGTGCCCGGGAGCTGCAGCGGGACATCCTGCAACTGGTGCGCGAGACCCATATCGACCGCGAGTTGCAGCTCGACGAGCAACTCGACAGCGACGCCGACGCAGCCATCTGGCTGCCGCGCCTGGACACCTACCTGTGCGACCTCAAGGAATCGCAGATCCGCGATGGCCTGCATGTGTTCGGCGAATCCCCCACTGAGCGCTTGCGCATCGACACCTTGCTGGCCTTGCTGCGGATTCCCCGGGGCGATGGCAAGGGCCAGCATGCAAGCCTGTTGCGGGCCCTGGCCAAGGCTTTCGAGCTGGGCTTCGACCCCCTGGACTGTGCTCTCGCCGAACCCTGGACCGGACGCCGTCCGCTGCCGTTGCAAGCGCTCAGCGATGCCCTGTGGCGCACTGCCGGCGACGTGCGTGAACGCCTGGAACTGTACGCCGCGCAGTTGATCGAGACGGCGCTCCAGGGCCCGGTAGTGCAACTGGACGAACCTGGCTGGGAGCCGGTGCAAATCATCATCGACGCGTTGCGCGAAGTCGTGGCGCCGCGCCTGGACGCCTGCGGCCCGGCGGAGATGCGCGGTCTGCTGGACGCCCTGAGCGGGCGTTTCGTCCCCGCCGGCCCCAGCGGCGCACCGAGCCGTGGGCGCCTGGACGTGCTGCCCACCGGGCGCAACTTCTACTCGGTGGATGTGCGCAACCTGCCCACCACCACCGCCTGGCGCATCGGCTTCCAGTCGGCCAGCCTGATTCTCGAGCGCCACCTGCAGGACCACGGCGATCACCTGTTGCAGCTGGGCCTGTCGGTCTGGGGCACTGCCACCATGCGCACGGGCGGCGACGACATCGCCCAGGCCATGGCGCTGATGGGCGTGCGCCCGGTCTGGGCCACCGGCAGCCAGCGCGTGGATGATTTCGAGATTCTGCCCCTGAGCCTGCTGGACCGGCCCCGGGTCGACGTGACCCTGCGGGTCTCCGGATTCTTTCGCGACGCCTTCGCCAACCTGATCCGCCTGTTCGATGCGGCAGTGCAGGCAGTCGCGGCCCTGGACGAACCCGAGGAACTCAACCCTCTGGCCGCTCGGGTCCGCGCCGAGCGTGAAACCCTGATCGCCTCCGGTCTGGACCCAGAAGCCGCGGGCCGTCAGGCCGGCTGGCGAATCTTCGGCGCCAAGCCCGGTGCCTATGGCGCCGGGGTCCAGGGCGCGATTGACGGCCGCCTGTGGCAGAGCCGTGAAGACCTGGCCGAGGTCTACCTCAACTGGGGCGGCTACGCCTATGGCGGCAGCGACGAAGGCACCGCCGCCCGCGAGCAGTTCGCCACGCGCCTGAGCCAGGTGCAGGCGGTGCTGCAGAACCAGGACAACCGCGAACACGACCTGCTGGACTCCAACGACTACTACCAATTCCAGGGCGGCATGCTGGCGGCGGTGGAAAGCCTCAGCGGCGCCAAGGCCGCCAGCTACCATGGCGATCACAGCCAGCCTGACCTGCCGAAGATTCGCAGCCTCAAGGAAGAGTTGAACCGGGTGATCCGTTCCCGGGCGGCCAATCCGAAGTGGATCGAAGGGGTCAAGCGCCACGGCTACAAGGGCGCCTTCGAAATGGCCGCGACCCTGGACAACCTGTTCGCCTTCGACGCCACCACCGAGCTGATCGATGATCACCAGTACGCCTTGCTGGCGGATGCTTATCTGCTGGACGACTCGACCCGCGAGTTCGTCCGCCAGCATAATCCCCACGCCTTGCGGGACATGACCGAGCGTTTGCTGGAGGCTCAGCAGCGCGGCTTGTGGCAAGAGCCTGGCGACTACCGCGAGGCCCTGGAAAACCTGTTGCTGGATATTGAAGAAGATTCCTGAGGCGGCGAGTGCTGCGCACTCGATCGCGAGCAAGCTCGCTCCTACAGGGCCTGCATTGCTGTTGTAGGAGCGAGCTTGCTCGCGAAAACGTCCTCCCGGACACCCCCGACCCGACCCAAGCGAGACCCCGACATGAGCGACACCCCACATTTCCCGCTGTCCGCCGTGGTCGGCGCCGATGCCTTGAAACTGGCCCTGTGCCTGACGGCCATCGATCCGAAGATCGGCGGCGTGCTGATCGAAGGCCCGCGTGGCATGGCCAAATCGACCCTGGCCCGGGGCCTGGCGGACTTGCTGGCCAGCGGGCAGTTTGTCACCTTGCCCCTGGGCGCCACGGAAGAGCGCCTGGTCGGCACCCTGGATCTGGATGCCGCCCTGGGCGAGGGCCGGGCGCAGTTCTCCCCGGGGGTACTGGCCAAAGCCGACGGCGGCGTGCTCTACGTCGATGAGGTCAACCTGCTGCCGGATCACTTGGTGGACCTGCTGCTGGACGTGGCCGCCAGCGGCACCAACCTGATTGAGCGCGACGGCATTTCCCACCGCCACTCGGCGAAATTCGTACTGATCGGCACCATGAACCCGGAAGAGGGCGAACTGCGTCCGCAGCTGCTGGACCGCTTCGGCCTCAACGTCGCCCTCAGTGGTCAGACGGCCCCTGTGGAACGTGGGCAGATCATCCGCCGGCGCCTGGATTTCGACAGCGACCCTGAAGGGTTCTGCGCTCAGTGGGCCGACGCCCAGGCTGCGCTGCGTGAGCGTTGCCAGCAGGCACGTGGCGCCCTGGTACATATCCCGCTGGACGATCAGAGCCTGGCCCTGATCACCGAGCGCTGCTTCGCCGCCGGAGTCGACGGTCTGCGTGCCGACCTGGTTTGGTTGCGAGCCGCCCGAGCCCATGCCGCCTGGCGTGGGGCAGTGGCCATTGCCGAGGAAGATATCGAGGCGGTGGCCGAATTCGCCTTGCGCCATCGCCGTCGCGAGACGCCGCCCAGCGCCCCATCGTCGGGGCAGAGCCCGCAGGCGCCAGCCTCGTCGAACGCCAACCCGGGAGAAGGCCAGGGCCAGTGGGGCGAGATGCCGGCCCAGGCCCTGCCCATCGGTGCCCGCCGTGAAGTGCCCAGCTGGCCAAAAAAGCCTTAGGCATTCGCCCCCGAGCAGCCGCGGGGGTGGATGCCAAGCCCCGGGCGGGGCAGCTGGATCACGGTAGACAAGGCAAAAGCCGTGCAGCACGCCAAGGCCGGATCAACTGGCCAGGTACCTTGCTCAATGGCCGGCCACGGCAGCGCGAAGACTTGCTGTTTCACCTGCGCAGTCGCGCCCCTCATGAGCTGTGGCTGGTGATCGTCGACGCCTCGGCCTCGACCCGCCGGCACAGCGCCCTGAGCGACGCCAAGGGTCTGCTGGCGCAACTGTTCGATGATGCATACCGCCAGCGTGCGCGTCTGGCCCTGCTCACCGCCAGTGGTCGCGCGCCGCACTGGCAAGTGCAAGGCCTGAAGGCTTCCAAGGACCTGCGGCACTGGCTCGACGGCCTTGGTGCCGGCGGTGGCACGCCGCTGCCACAGGCCCTGAATGAGGCGGCGCAGTGGCTGGAACAGCGCCAACGACGCCTGCCGGCCGAGCAGCAGCGGGTGTTGCTGATCACCGATGGCCGCTTGAAAACCCTGCCAGCCCTGGCGGCGCTGAGCGCTCCGACCTTGTTGATCGATATCGAGCGCGGGCCGATCCGCCTGGGCCGCGCCCGGGAACTGGCGACTCTCCTCAACGCCGCCTACCAGCACCTCGACGTCCATACGCCCTGACTACCTCCCCGACACACCGCACATCCCCCGTAGGAGCTGGCTTGCCAGCGAAAGCGTCCGGCCTGGCGGTGCAAGTCTCAAGGGGCTCTTCGCCGGCAAGCCGGCTCCTACAGGGATTTGCCTTGGCATGCCGGGGCGGGAAGCGACTACGCTTTGCGCTGTCTTTCACAGGAGTGACTTCATGCGCGTACTGGTGCGTAACGACAAGGACGATTTCCGGGTCAAGGCCTATGCCGGGACCAACGGCGTACTGCTGGCCATGGACCTGGATGCCAGCCGGCGCCAGGGCCTGCTGGGGTTTGCCATCGAGAAGCAGGTCGACAGCAAGCCCTGGTTGTTTCTGTTCAACAGCCTGACCTTCCCTGGCAAGGCCCACACCTTTCCCCAGTACAACGCCACCCCCAGCGATCTGGCGCCGTTGCAGAAGTTTCGCTGGGCCGACTACGCGGTTGACCCCGGCACCACCCTCAACTATCGGGTGCACCTGGTCTATGGCAGCAGCGATGCGCCGCAACTGACCGAGTCGTTGCAACTGAGCATCACCACCGACAACGGACTGCCGGTTGGGCAGCACGTGATCTTCAATCGCGCGGTGGCCGCCAGCCAGGCGTTCTCGCGCAAGTTTCCCGAGCTGGACGCGTTGCTCAGTGCCAACAAGGACCTGCCTATCGAGTCCTGGCCGGAGGCGCCCCGGCAGTGGCTGGAAAACGGCTTGTTGGAGCAACTGCTGGGGTTTATCCAGCGCGCCACGGACGCCAGTTGGAGCCTGGACATTGCCATCTACGAGTACCAGCTGCAGGCGATCATCGATGCGGTCAACGCCGCCTTCGATCGCGGCGTCCAGGTGCGGGTGCTGTACCATGCCGCCCCCGGGGACGCGGACACCACCCTCAACCAGGCCAGCCTGCAGCACCTGCCCGAGGCCAATAAACGCGGGCGGGTGACCCATGCGATCTTCCATGACAAGTTCATCGTCCTCAGCCGCCTCGATGCCAGCGGCCAACGCCAGCCTGCGGCGGTGCTGTGCGGCAGCACCAACTTCACCGCCAATGGGGTCTACCGCCAGGCCAACGTCGTCCACAGCCTCGACAATCCCGCGCTTGCCGCGCGCTACCTGCAGGTGTTCGAGCAGGTCTGGGCCAACCCGACGGATGTGGGCAGCACCCGCCAATGGCTGACCCAAAACAACCCCATGCAGCCGGATGTCGCATTGTTCGCCGGGTTCTCCCCGCGCAGCGGCCAGGGCGATCTCAGCGAATTTGTCGAGATCATCAACGGTGCCCGTCGCGACCTGCTGTTCGTCACTGCCTTTGCCTTGCCCGACAGCATTCTCAATGCCTTGCTCGGCCAGCCTCATGACGATGTGTTGCGCTATGGCCTGCAAAACACCGCCAGCCGCATCACCGGTTTCCACGCCGACCGCACGGCCGAGTTTGCCGCCACCGCCTTGCTCAACAACGGCCTGGAAGGCTGGCTCAAGGAGGGGCTCAAGGGCCAGAAGGGCAACCTGTTGGTGCACACCAAGGCCATCGTCACCGATTTCACCAGCGAGGCTCCGGTGATCATCAGCGGCAGCCACAACCTCAGCGTCGGCGCCAGCCAGAGCAATGACGAGAATTTCCTGATCATTCGTGGCGATATTGATCTGGCGGACCGCTACGGCCTGGAACTGCTGCGTTTCTACGAGCACTACCGGTTCCGCTATTTCGCCAAGCAACTGGCCTTGAAGCAGGTGCAGCCGCTGGCGGTGGACGACAGTTGGAGCAACGATTACTACCTTGAGGGGGATCTACGCCAATTGTCGCGCCTGCGCTTTTCCGGGCGCTGAATGGTGCTGCTGAAAGTCTTGCCGCCGGTCCGCTTTTATTGGGGCGCAACAGGCAGATTGATATCACCTGATCTAGCGTTGCCAGCGGAGGAAATGCTTCCTCCGTAACGCGGTTTTATCAGGGAGATAGGCCATGGTTCATGTTCGGCGTGATGTCTGGAAGTTAACCGGCGATTGGGACGACACCTTGCTGTGGTACGCCAAGGCAGTCGGGGTGTTGCAGCAACGACCGATTACCGATCCCACCAGTTGGCGATTTCTCGCGGCGATCCACGGTTTCAACGAGCAGATGTGGAGAGATGCCGGTTACCTGAAGAAAGGCGAAAAGCTGCCCAGTTATGTCGAGCGCAAGCTGTATTGGAAGCAGTGCCAACATTCCAACTGGTTCTTTGTGCCCTGGCATCGCGGCTACGTTGTCTCCTTCGAGAAAATTGTCCGGGACGCGATCGTCAAGCTGGGTGGCCCGCAGGATTGGGCACTGCCTTACTGGAACTACAACGAGGGGCCGCAATCCTTGCAGTTGCCAGCCTGTTTTGCTGCCAGGACCTTGCCCCAGGGAGGAGGCCCCAACCCACTCTATGTCGAGCGTCGCTATGGTCCCGATGGCGACGGCAAGGTCGTGCTGGTTGCCGACCTGATCCAGCTCGGGTGCCTGGAGGACGCGGTGTTCGAAGGCGGTTACATGGGCAACCCGCCGGGATTTGGAGGCACCCCCAGCACATTTTCAGGGCATAAGAGTGGCATTCGCGGTGGCCTGGAGGCGCGTCCGCACAATATCGTCCATACCGAGGTGGGCGGCGAGGATCAGGTCACTCCTGTGCCTCCCGGTACAGAACCGGCCCAGGGCCTGATGAGTTTTCCGGAGACGGCGGCCCTGGATCCGATCTTCTGGTTGCACCATGCCAATATCGATCGCCTGTGGCAGGTCTGGCTGGACAGCAGCGCAGATCACCAGAACCCAGATGTAGCCGATTGGTATAACGGCCCGACCGGTTTGAACAGGGACTTTGTCGTACCCACCGTCAGCGGTCATCCGTGGAAATTCAAGGTGGCGCAAATGCTCGATACCCTGGCGCCCCAACTCGACTATCGCTATGACACCAGCGCTGCGCAGCAACCTGTCGTGCATCCGCTGTTGCGGCGCCTGACGCGCTTGGGGCTGGCGGCGGATCAAGTGCGGCAGTTCTCCAGCCAGGGGTTACTGATGAGCAATGACCAGAACAGTGAGTTGATCGGTGCCAACCACGCGCCCCTCGATCTCGTTGGCAATTCGGTACAGACCAGCGTGGTACTGGACAAGAGCAGCTCACAGAAGGTTTTCAACAGCTTGAAGTCGAACCTGCTTGTCGCCAACCTGACGCCGCCGGACCGGGTGTTCCTCAATCTGGAAAACATCCGCGGTAAACGTGATTCGATCGTGCTGCAGGTCTACATCAATTTGCCGCCAGGTGCCGATCCGGCCCTGCATCCGGAACTGCGTGCAGGCGTGCTGTCGTTGTTCGGCCTGTGCCAGGCCAGCCGCGCGGATGATGATCACGGTGGTCACGGCATCACCGAAGTGTTCGAAATCACCGACATCATCGATACCTTGCACTTGAACGGAATCACCTCTGCGGATCAGCTGAATATCCGTTTCATCTCCAAGACGCCGGTTCGCCCAGAGGATCAGGTGACGGTGTCACGGGTCAGCATCACTCGGTTGGGAGGCTGAAAGTCATGGGCACCTACCTGCAGCTGCTGGGGCGCGGTCTGGTCCCCTGGTTGCTGCTGGCCAGCCTGAGCGGCTGGGGGTGGTTGCTGGGGTCGAGCGCGATGCTCTCGATCCCGGCGTTCTGCGGCAGCTTGCCATTGGCCGGGTACGCTCTGGGATGGCAAGGGATCGAGCAGGCGCTGCTGTTCAATCCACCGGGGCAACTGTTGTTGGCTTGGCTCCTGATGCTGTTGGCGATGACTCCGCTGTTGCTGGTGCGGCCACTGGTGTACATCTGCCAGCGCAGCCTGCGGCGCCGGCGCTGGCAGGCAGTGCTGTTGTTTGTATTGGGCTTTGTCGCAGTCTGGACCTTGGTCGGGCTGTTGCTGATGAGCCTGGTGGTGGGCGCACAGGTCTGGCTCGGTCTGTCGGCCACTCAGAGCGTGACCGGTGCGGTGATCTTGAGCCTGTTGTGGCAGGCCTCGCCGGTCAAGCAGCACTGCCTTAACCAGTGTCATCGTCAACCGCGGATCTCGGCTTTTGGCATGGACTTCATTGGTGACTGCCTGGGCTTTGGGGTATCCACCGGAGGTTGGTGCGTGGGTTCTTGCTGGCCCCTGATGCTGTTGCCGATGCTGGCGCAGCAGGGGCATGTGGTGCTGATGCTGCTGTGCATGGTGTGGATGCTGTACGAACGCCTGCTACAGGCGCGACCAGTACGCTGGTACTGGCCGCTGGCAGTGCGCTGGCGTTCCTGAGCGTCGCTGCTGATCCTGTGCGGCGCCCGGTCCAGGGCTTCTTGCGGGCCGAGCGCCGCCTGGGACCGCCGCTACAGCTTCGGCACCGGGCTCACCGTGGCGTTGCGCCAGGCGGTTTGCAACTGCTCGTCCAGCAGCGCCGGCACGCTTTTGTCGGGCTGGCTTTTCAGGCTCAGCTTCAGTCCATTGAGGGAGCGGCCGCTCAGGCGGTTACCGGCCAGGTCCTCACGGAATACCTGTTCGGCCTCGGCATAGCGCTTTTGCGCCAGCAACGCATAACCCAGGGATTCGTGCAGGGTGTAGTACCAGTCCGGCGGTTCGTTGTAGGCGAGGGCGTCCTGCACTTCTACGGCCTTGCGCCAGGCGGCGATCTGTTGTTGGCCGGAGTCGCCATCCAGGGCCTGCAGGTCGCCGTTGAGGCCGTCCTGCTGGTTGTTGAAGACCTCGTTGCCCAGGCGCTTGAGTGCCGCCAGGTCCAGTGGGCCGGCAGTGCTGGACTGGGCTCGGTTGATCAGGGTCAGGTTGGCGATGCGCAGCAGTTGCAGCGCCGGGTTGTTGCCGTATTGCAGGGCCTGTTCGCCTGTCAGCGGGGCTGCGGCGGCGGTTTGCCAGAACCCTTTGAGAGCGTCGCGCGCGCGGTCCTGGGTCAGCTGCTTGGCGCTCAGTTGCCGATAGGCCTGGGCATAGGCCTTCATCAGCCGGGTGTAGGGCGCTTTCAGCTCGGTCCAGTTGTCCGGGGTGTTCTGGTTGGCGTCCTTGCAGGTCTGGTTGATGTTCGCCAGGCCGGCGTCGATCTTCGGCTCAATCCGCGCCAGGGCGTCCCAATCCTCGAAGCGCACGGCGAAGTAGTAGGGCACCGCGTAGAAGTAGTCGCTCTTGGTCCTGATCTCCGCGGGGTATCGCTGGCAGAGGAAGGGCACCGTCGAGTATTGCGTGGTGTTCTCCACCAGCTCCTCGGCCATGTTCAGGGCTTCGTTCTGGCGCCCCTCGATGGACAGGGTCCAGGTCAGGAAGTGGATGTTGTGCCCCAGGTAGTGCAGGGCGTAGGGGCTTTGTGGTTGGACCTGGTGGGTGTAGGCACGGTCCACCGAGACCGCGGTGTAGTTGGCGGTGCTGGCGAGTGCGTTGTTGCCGGTGCGCTGGTAGATGTGCGATGCCATGTGCACCAGGTGGCCGATGGCCGGGTTCTGATCGCGGAAACGATCGGCCATGGGCAGGCCGCTGTCGGGGAACGGCGACTCTTCGATGGCGTGGATATAGAAGTGATTGGCCCCGGTGTGCTGATTGTCCTGGACCAGCACCCGGTTCAGCACTTGCAGCGCCTCGTAGGCGGCCGAGGTCGGCTGCACCTGATCGGAAATCGCCTCGGTGCCTTCCCACCACTTCCAGGGGCTGAGGCTGAGCAGGGCGTCGGCATACAGGGTGGCGGCATCGAGGTCGTCGAAGTAGTTTTCCGCCAGGGCCTTCATCGCGGCGGCGTAGCGCTTGTTGCCGGCGTCGTCGAGGCGGACTGTGCCGTCCTGTTTGCTGTAGAGGGCGAGGAAGGCCTTGGCGTAGTCCACTTCACGCTGCAGTTGCCGCTGGCTGAAGGCTGCCTGGGCAGCCGGGGCCTGGAGGCGAGCATTGGCGTGTTCCAGGGCCATCAGTGCTGAACGGTAGGCCAGTTGGTTGCAGCCGGTGGTGGCGATGCTGTTGATGTTCGAGTTGGCCGACAGGGCGATGCCCCAGTAGGGCATTGTCGAGCCTTCGTCGAAACGGCTGGCCTGGTAGAAGGCGCGGATCGCCGCGGAGAAGTTGAAGCCGTATTGCAGGGCCATGCCCTGGCTATAGAAGGCCTGGACCTGGTCCGGCTGCTCGAGGCTGACCAGCGGGTAACGGGTGCCGCCAAGGCCCGAGAGCAGTTGGTCGGCCTCGGTGTCCTGAGGGCTGACGCATTGCTGCAGCACTTGCAGGTAGGGCGTGTCCGCCGGTAATGGGGTGAAACTGATGACGTGTTCGTCAGCACCATGGCCCATGCTGTGGGCCTGGGCACCGCAGGTGGCGAGCAACAGGCCGACGGCCAGGGTGTTGCGCAGGAAGGGAACGTCCATGATTCGTTGCTCCTTGGGGAACATGGGCAGTGCTGCAGGAGTCGGCCAGCCGGCTCCTGCAAAGGGCGTGGTTCAGTCGTTGGCGTGGCTGTGGCGAGCGACGAACAGCGGGCCGTCCGGCTGGGCCAGGCGCTTGATTTGCGGCGCCAGGTCCTGGTGCGGGATCACCACCTGGATCAACGCCGGGCGATCCTTGATCAGCAGCAACTGCGGCAGCAGCTGTTCCAGTCCGGAGCGGGTCGAGACCTTGAAGCCTTCGGCGCCGAAGCCTTTGGCCAGGGCCAGGTAGTCCCAGGTGGGCAGCAGGTCGAAGGGTGCGAACTGGCCGCCCGGCTCGAAGGCATTGATGTCGACGAAGGCCTGCTCGATGGCGTAGGCCTCGTTGCTCATGACAAACACCAGGGCATTGATGCGATTGCGTGCCAGGGTCGACAGCGACTGGCAGATCATCATGAAGCCGCCGTCGCCGGCCACCACGATCGGCCGGCGGCCGCTGCCCATGGCCACTCCCAGGGCGCAGCCGGTTTCGTGGCCCAGGGAGCCCCAGATGGCATCGGCGACAAAGCTGTCCCGGGGCAGGCCATTGAGGTTGCTGGCGGCATACAACGCCGAGCTTTCACCCAGGATCAGGCTGCTGTCGGCCCACAGGTTCTGCTGGCAAGCGAAGCGCTCGAGGATCTCCAGGAACAGTTCATAACCCAGCGGGTCGTCAGCACTGCCCTGTTTCAGCAGCGCAGGCCGGGCGGCGGGTTCCCGGGTGTGGTTGCGCAGGGGGAATTCGCTGTCCAGGCCCATGGCCCCCAACAGCCTTTGCAGGTATTGCGGCAGTGGCACATGGGGGTAGTACTGCAGGCCGGTGCGAGCCACTTGAGTGTTGACCAGGATGATCCGGCTGAAGTCCTTGGCCAGCAGTTGCAGGTAGTCGTCGGTGAAGATCACCCCCAGGGCGAGGATGCAGTCCACATCCTTCATGAAGGCCTGGGTCCACGGGCGCGAGGCGGTGCCGGCGTAGGTGCCGATGAACTGCGGGTGACTTTCGTCGACCACGGTCTTGGCTTCCAGGCTGGTGGTGAAGGGCAGGCCGCTGGCCTCGATCAGGCGCATGACCTGCTCTTGCAGGCCGAAGCGGGCGACCTCGATGCCGAGCATGATCAGCGGCGAGCGGGCGCTGCCCAGGCGCAGCAGGCTGGCCTCGATGGCCGCGCGCATCGAATCCTCGTCACAGCGTGCGGCCAGTGCTTGCAGTTCGCCCTGGGGTGGCAGGCAAGGTTCGCCCCAGACGTTCTGCCAGGCTTCCAGGTAGATCGGCCGACGCTCGCTGATGGCCTTGACCAGGGCCGCATCGATCAGCACCGGAGCGCACTGGCTGTCATCGAGGATCAGGCTGGCCACGGTCACCGGCTCGAAGACCTTGCGGCCCACGTCCAGGTCGCCGGTGGAGTGGTGGAACAGCACGTCCTGGGACCAGATCAATTGCCGGTTTTGCGCCGAGGGGCTGGCACTGATCAGCACCACCGGATTGCGCTCGACATAAGAGCCGGCAATGGCGTTCAGGCCACTGAAGGTGCCGACGCTGTATTGCAGCGATACCGCGCCGATCCCGGCATAGCGGGCGTAGCCGTCGGCAGCATAGGCCGCGGCCATTTCGTTGACCTCGCCCACCGCGTCGATGCCGTCGAAGTCGTCCAGGGCTGCCATGAAGTGCGAGACGTAGTCGCCCGGTACCTGGAACACCTTGGTCAGGCCCAGTTGCTGCAGGCGGGTCAGCAGGTAGTCGGCGACGCTGAAGGCATTACTGCTGGCCATGATCGATCCCCTCGTAGGCGAACGCGGTGACCTTGCCCAGGGTCTGTGCGCAGTCCTGGCACGGCAGCGGCTCGGCGCCGGGCAGGGCGCAGCCATTCGGGGTCGGCACGGGCAGCAGGGCATAGCTTTTCGGCAGCCAGTCAGGGCGCGTCAGGCCGAAAAAGTCTTGCAGGGTCGACTCGGCCACGGTCAACGCGCCCTCCACCCAGCCCTGGCCCATGGAGTAAGCCTCGCCGACGATGTGGATCTGCTGGTCCGGCACCGGATGGCGCATGCGGCAAAGGATCTGGTCGATCCGGTAATTGGCTTTCCATTCGTGCCAGCCGCCGCCATATGGGTCGGCGTCCCAGGCGTGGTAGACCGCCGAATAGGGCCGTGGCAGTTCCACCTGGTCGTGCACCTGGGTGACCTGCATCTGCGCCACCCGGACCATCTCGTCGCTGACCTGGAACTCGGTCTTCGGCACCACCTGTGCAGCCTGCAGGCGTCCGTTGAGGCTGGCCGGCAGATGGCCGACAAAGGGGGCGCCGTCCTCCAGGCCTTTCCAGAAGGGCACGGTGCCGATGTCGTTGTAGGAGGCCATCAGCAACGAGTTGAGGGTCGGCTCGCCGCCGGCTTGCTCGCACTCGGTGCCCATGTAGTAGACCTGCCGCACCGGCAGGTCGGTGACCGAGCGCCCGGCCACCAGCCCGAGGCTGCGCCACCAGGGTTGTTCATAGGCGAGGAACAGCTTGAAGGCCGATTGCATCAGCACTGAACCGAGGTTCTCCTTGAGCCAGGGGTCGTCGAACAGTGGCGCGTCGATCAGTTCCAGGGCGCGGCGCGGCATGGCCAGGATGATCTTCCTGGCCTTGATCACTTGGCTGCCCTCGGCGTCCCGGGTGCTGCCGTGCTGGGTGTGCGTGCTTTGGAAATGCAGGCGATAGGGAAAGTCTGGGTCCTTGGCGTAGGCGATCTTCACCAGGCGCTGGTTCTTCTGCACCCGCTGGTTGCCGGGCAAGATCCCCGGCAACTTGCGGAACTTCGCCTCCAGGGTCAGTGGCAGGCTCTGGAAACCCTGGGTCAGGGTCAGGAACGAGGTGTCGTCGCTGTATTCGGTAGCGGGTAGCTGGGTGACTGCGCTGGCGTTGGCGACGTTGGCGTCGTAGCCGCCCGCGTCTTTCATGAACTGGTAACCCTCGTTGCTCATGACCCGGTACAGCAAGTCCCAGAAGCCGTATTTCCAGATCTCCTTGCCGAACACCTTGACCTGCATCTGCTGGCACAGGCTGAGCTGGTCGAAGCCTGGGTACACATAGTTCATCACCTTGACCTGCAGGTCCTCGGGGCCGAAGCCGCGCTCGGACCAGGCCAGGTCATAAGGGATCTTGTGCGGTGCTTCCTTGAAGTCGCGATAGCGAAAGCGCTTGCCCCGCAGGTAGAACAGGTTGTTCTGCGAGCCGATCGGCGGCGGCGCGCCCATGGGGAATGGCTGGCTGGGCAGGCGCAGTTGCTTGACCAGGTTATCCACCAGTACATGGCCCTTGGGGCCGGGGATATAGCGCATGCCACCGACTTCAGCGACCACATTGGGCAGGCCCGGCAGGTTGATACTGAACAGCCGGCCACCGATGCGGTCGCTGTATTCAAACAAGCCGATGCGCAGTTTTTCACCTTGTTCATGTTGCAGGCGCCAGGCGCTGTAGGTGCCGGACGCCCCCCCACCGACCACCGCGACATCGAGTTCGAGTTCTTGAGCTTTCATGCTGAATTCCCTTTCGGTTGAAGGCGGACACAGGCGTCCTGCCGCGACCTAGTATTGTCGAGTTCTGGCGAAATTCCAGTTTGCCATCATTGGCGGTTTGGTCCCGTGTAGGCGGGGCTTTCGTGAGGATTGTCGGACAATGTAGCGAGGCCGATACAGCGATGCCGGCAGGCGCCCCGGGCAGCTTTTCCAGGAGCCTGGCGGCACTGCCGTCAGGTTGGACAGGGGCCGCTCAACTGGGTAGTTTCCACGGACCGCGCACAAGGACCCTGCCATGGCCCCGGACCTGACTTCCATCGAGCTGTTTCTAAAGGCCCTGACCCTGGGCAACCTGTCCCGGGCGGCCGAGCAGTCGCACCTGTCGCTGTCCGCCGCGAGCCGGCGCCTGTCGCTGCTGGAGCAGCATTTCAAGGTGGCGCTGCTGCTGCGTACCTCCACCGGGGTGCTGCCGACGGCGGCGGGGCAGGCCCTGGCCGAGCATGCCCGTTTGATCCTGCGGGCGGTGGATGTGATGCACGCCGACCTGGCCGACTTCGCCAAGGGCGCCACCGGCCGGGTCAGCCTGTATGCCAACAGCTCGGCCATGAGCCAGGAGTTGCCCCGGCAACTGACCCAGTGGAGCGAGCTGCACCCGGGTATCCGCATCGACATCCGCGAGGAGCGCAGCCGCGAGATCCTCCTGGCGGTGCGTGACGGCGTGGCGGATGTGGGCATCGTCACCACCCAGCCTCAGGGCCAGGACCTGCATTTCATTCCTTATTGCCGTGACCGGCTGTGCCTGATCGTGCCCCAGGACCATCCGTTCAAGATGAGCCATGCGCGCTTCCAGGACCTGTTGGGCTACGACTTCGTCGGCCTGGAAGACAACGCCGCGATCACCCCGCTGATCAGCGAGGCGGCCGCGGCGGTGAGCATGCCCCTGCGCCTGCGGGTGCAGGTGCGCAGCTTCGAGGCAGTGTGCCGGCTGATCGCCGCCGGGCAGGGCGTCGGGGTGCTGCCCCAGGGCGCGGTGCAGATCTTTCGCAAGGAGATGGCCTTGCGATTTATCGAAATCGACGACGCCTGGGCCGACCGCCAGATGTACCTCTGCCGGCGCCAGGAACAACCCTCCCTGGCCAGCCGTGCGCTGTTCGACTACCTGGCCAGCGGTGGAAAGAATCCGCTGGCGGCGCCCTAGGCACCGCTTCTGGCCGAGGCATGCCCCAGCGCCTTCGAATTTTGCGAAGGCGGTTTCCATAATGAGCAATTCACTCTGGCGCTTCCCTGTGGCCAGAATGGGCTCGCCCGTACGCTTGACCTGCCTCCATAACAACACGTCAGACCAGGAGAGACGGCTTGTCCAAGATCAATCCCGCTGTAAAACCTCCCCATCGCATCGCGGTGATCGCCGGTGACGGCATCGGCCGCGAAGTGGTTCCCGAAGGCTTGCGTGTGCTGGAAGCCGTCAGCCGGCGCTTCGGCATCCCGTTGCAGTTCGATCATTTCAACTGGTGCAGTGAGCACTACCAGGCCCACGGCAGCATGATGCCCGCCGACTGGGCCGAGCAGATCGGCGACCATGAGGCGATCTTCTTCGGCGCCGTGGGCGCGCCGGACATCGTGCCCGACCATGTGGCGGTCTGGGATTCGCTGCTGAAGATCCGCCGCCAGTTCGACCAGTACGTGAATATCCGCCCGGTGCGCCTGATGCCCGGGGTGCCGTGCCCGCTGGCCGGGCGGGTGCCCGGCGACATCGATTTCATCGTGGTGCGGGAAAACACCGAGGGCGAGTATTCCAGCGTTGGCGGGCGGATGTGGGAGGGCACCCCACGGGAAATCGCCTTGCAGGAGTCGGTGTTCTCCCGCCACGGTGTCGACCGGGTGGTGAAGTACGCCTTCGAACTGGCGAGCCGCCGGCCCCGGCGCAACCTGGTGGCGGCCACCAAGTCCAACGGCATTGCTATCACCATGCCGTTCTGGGACGAGCGGATCGAAGCGCTGGCCAAGGCCTATCCCCAGGTCGACATCCGCAAGTTCCACATCGACATTCTCTGTGCGCACTTCGTCCAGCACCCGGACTGGTTCGATGTGGTGGTGGCCTCCAACCTGTTCGGCGACATCCTCTCCGACCTCGGCCCGGCCTGCACCGGCACCATCGGCATCGCGCCCTCGGCCAACCTCAACCCCGAGCGCCTGTACCCCTCGCTGTTCGAGCCGGTGCACGGCTCGGCGCCGGACATCGCCGGCCTCGGCGTGGCCAACCCGATCGGCCAGATCTGGTCGGCGGCCCTGATGATCGAGCACCTGGGGCAGGGCGATGAGCTTTACCAACGGGCTGCGGCAGCGATTGTCGAGAGCATCGAGACGGTGCTCGCCGAAGGTCCGCGCACCCGGGAAATGGGCGGCAGCGCCAGCACCGTGGAAGTCGGGCGGGCCATCGCTGAGTGTCTGGCTGGAAACAGGAGCTGATGAAATGACCCTCGAACACTACATCGACAACCAATGGCAAGCCTCGTCCTGGGCCGAAGACATTCCAGTGCAGGACCCCAGCACCGGCATCAGTTATGCGCGCATCGCCCGGGGTACCGCCGCGGACATCGATCTGGCAGTGCAGGCTGCACAATGCGCCCTGGGAGACAATTTCGACGGGCCCTGGGGCAGCCTCTCGGCCCTGGAACGCGGGCGCCTGCTGGCGCGCCTGGGCAATGCGGTGCTGGAAAACCACGAAGAGCTGGCACAGATCGAGGCCCGGGATACCGGCAAGGCACTCAAGGTGGCCCGCGCCGATGCCACCGCCCTGGCGCGTTATTTCGAGTACTACGCCGGGGCCGCCGACAAGCTCCACGGCGAGACCTTGCCCTATCAGGCCGGCTACACCGTGCTCACGGTACGTGAACCGCATGGCGTGACCGGGCACATCATTCCCTGGAACTATCCGATGCAGATCTTCGGTCGCAGCGTCGGCGCCGCCCTGGCGGCAGGCAACGCCTGCGTGGTCAAGCCCGCCGAGGATGCCAGCCTGTCGCTGCTGCGGCTGGCGGAACTGGCGGCCCAGGTCGGGTTCCCGGCGGGCACCCTGAATGTGGTCAGCGGCTACGGTCACGAGGCCGGCGCGGCGCTGTGCGCCCATCCTGGCATTGCGCATATTTCCTTCACCGGCTCCACCGGCACCGGCGCCCGGGTGGCCAAGGCGGCTGCCGAACGGCATTGTCCGCTGACCCTGGAACTGGGGGGCAAGTCGCCGCAGATCGTCTTTGCCGACGCCGATGTCGAACGCGCGCTGCCGGTGCTGATCAACGCCATCGTGCAGAACGGCGGGCAAACCTGTTCCGCCGGCAGCCGCCTGCTGGTGCAGCGCAGCCTCTATGAACCGCTGCTGGAACGTCTGGCCCAGTGCTTTAGCCAACTGCGCGCCGGGCCCTCGGAGTTGGACCTGGACATGGGCCCGCTGATCAACCAGAAGCAGCTGCGCCAGGTGCGTGAATTCGTTCGCGAAGCCGAAGCCGCCGGCATCCCGGTGGCGGCCCGCGGGGTGGTGGTGCCCGAGGCCGGCAGCGGCGGCTACTTCCAGGAAGCGGTGCTGTTTCGCGATGTGCCGCCAGACAGCCGCCTGGCCCGCGAGGAAGTGTTCGGCCCGGTGCTGGCAGTGATGCCCTTCGAGGATGAGGCCGAGGCCATTCGCCTGGCCAACGACAGCGCCTTCGGCCTGGTGGCGGGGGTCTGGACCCGGGACGGCGCGCGTCAGTTGCGCATGGCCCACAAGCTGCGCTGCGGCCAGGTGTTCATCAACAACTACGGCGCCGGAGGCGGTGTTGAATTGCCCTTCGGCGGGGTCAAGGCCAGCGGCTATGGCCGGGAGAAGGGCTTCGAAGCGCTGCTGGGTTTCACCACCTTGAAGACCATCGCCATTCGTCACGACTGAAGGCTGCCCGCGGGGCGGTCAATAACAACAAAAACAGGAGTCACTTCCATGCGTCTAGCCCATAAAACTGCCATTGTCACCGGCGCCGGTTCCGGCTTTGGCGAGGGGATCGCCAAGACTTTCGCCCAGCAGGGCGCCAGAGTCATTGTCGCCGACATGAACGCCACCGGCGGCCAGCGAGTGGCGGAGGAAATCCGCACCGCCGGCGGCCAGGCTCACTTCATTGAAGTCAACGTGGCCCAGGACGCCAGCGTCGCCGCATTGCTGCGCAATACCCTGGAGCAATACGGCGGCCTGGACATCGTGGTGAACAACGCCGGCACCACCCACCGCAACCGGCCGATGCTGGAAGTCGACGAGGCCGAGTTCGACCGGGTGTTCGCGGTCAACGTCAAAAGCATCTTCCTCAGCGCCAGGCACTTCGTGCCGCATTTTCGCGGCCAGGGCGGCGGGGCGTTCATCAACATCGCCTCCACGGCGGCGATCCGGCCGCGCCCCGGGCTGGTCTGGTACAACGGCAGCAAGGGGGCGGTGGTGGTGATGAGCAAGACCATGGCCGCCGAGCTCGGGCCGGACAATATCCGCGTCAACTGCGTCAATCCGGTCGTCGGCGCCACGGCCCTGCTCAGTGAGTTCATGGGGGTGCCGGACACCCCGGAAAACCGCCAGAAATTCATGGCGAGCATTCCTCTGGGGCGTTTCTCCACCCCCCAGGACGTGGCCAACGCCTGCCTGTACCTGGCCTCTGACGAAGCCGCGTTCATTACCGGCACCTGCCTGGAAGTGGATGGTGGACGTTGCGTCTGATGATCTGTAGAAACCCCTTGGCTAAATCCAAATCCAGCTACGGAGTGCAGTCGACATGTGTGGGATCGACAACGACAACAATCACCCCAATACCCAGCAGCTTCTCGAAGGCCTGCCCAAGAACTGGGGCAAGTGGGGCCCGGACGACGAGGTCGGCGCCCTCAACTACCTGCAACAGGCCGAGGTGCTGCGCGGCGTCGCCGCCGTGCGCCAGGGCAAGACCTTCACCCTGCAAGTGCAGATCGGCCACCCCGGCGGCGACCCTATGTGGCCGGCGCGCAACCCGTCGATGCGCTTCAACACCCTGGATCGCAGCCACTATCAGGCCGGCAAGCAGCCGTCCATGACCGGCGGCGCCGAGTATTGCGACGACGTGATCTTCATGCAGTTGCAGGGCTCGACCCAGTACGACGCCCTGGGCCATGCCTGGTACGACAACCAGTTGTGGAACGGCTACGACGCCAGCAGCACCGTCGGCGGCATGGCCAAGGCCAGCGTACTGCCGATTGCCGAGCGTGGCGTGGTGGGCCGCGCGGTGCTGATCGACATGGCCCGGCACCGCGGCAAGAAGTACCTGGGGCGTGGCGAAACCTTCAACCACCTGGACCTGCTGGCCGCCGCCAAGGCCCAGGGCGTGGCCATCGAGAAGCGCGACATCCTGATCATCCGCACCGGTTCCATGGGCGCCTTCTACGAGTATGGCAAGACCGAGTTCTTCAAGGACCTGGTGGAGCCCGGGCTGACCTACAGCCGCGAACTGGTGGACTGGTTCAACCAGATGGAAATCCCCAACCTGGTGACCGACACCATCGCCAATGAAGTGATCACCGACCCGGTGTCCGGGGTGCAGATTCCGCTGCACTGCGCGCTGATGCGCAACCTGGGGATCGCCTTCACCGAGATCGTGCTGCTGGAGGACCTGGCCGAAGATTGCGCCGCCGACGGCCAGTGGACCTTCCTCTATACCGCCGCGCCGTTGAAGATCGTTGGCGGCAGCGGCGCGCCGGTCAATCCTATCGTGATCAAGTAGCCGGCAACTGCTGGTTTTGCACTGGGTGCAGGGTTTATCCTGCGCCCCCTCAATTACCGATAGGGATCATCGACCGATCATGCATGACGATTCACATTCGCCAGACTGTAGCTGCTGTCTGGATCACACCCGCGCCCATCAAGGCGTGCTCGACACCCTGGAGTTGATGGCCGGCCATCCCGAGGCCAGCGAGGATGAGGTCGTCCAGCAGTTGCAGGAGCGTGGCTACTCGGCCATCGCCGCGGAAAAACTCAATGCCTTCGTGCCATCGGCCCTGGCCTGGATCGTGCTCAAACGCCTGGGGGTGGAACGCCTGCCCAACCACTTCGTCGCCTTCGATGAGGCCGGTGAGGAAGTGCGGATTCCGGTGTCCAGCCAGCACTACTTCACCGCCGCGCTGACCCTGGCCTACAACACCTTTGAAAACGGCTGGAGCGAGGTGCTGCCGCGCAAGACCTACGAAATCGTCGCCAACAGAAGCGCCGAAATGGACGCTGCCAACCAGGTGCTGTTTGCGGGCGAATCCCTGCAGGGCACCACGTTGGGGGCGTTGCAGCTGCTGCGCTTGAGCGCCAGCGAGGTGCTGGCCTAGCTGCAGGCGCCTGCGCGCCGCCTCAACTGATGTAGATGATCTTCGACACCAGCTCGGCGCTGTTCTTGGCCTGCAGCTTCTTCATCAGCCGGGCGCGGTGCACCTCCACGGTACGGTGGGAGATCGCCAGTTTGCGCGCCACTTCCTTGCAGGTCAGGCCGTTGACGATGTGCAGTGAGATTTCCCGCTCGCGGGGGGTCAGGCTCACCGTCGGCGCCAACTGCCGGTCGAGGCGTTCGAAGTGCCAGATCATCAGCCCGAACGGGTCGTCCGGGGTCAGGGAAAAACCGTGGGCCCGGGCCCAGAACACTTCGCCATTGCGGTGTTGCATAAAGCGTTCGTCAGTGTAGGAGCCGCCCTGGCCGTTGCACAGCCAATGTTCGCTGCGTTCGCCAATGCTCTGGTAATCGGCCTGGGAGGGATACAGCAACAGGGTCAGGTGGTCCAGCAACTGCTCGCGTTCATAGCCGAACAGGCGCAGGAAGGCCTGGTTGCAGTCGAGCATGCGCCGATGCCCAGTGATCAATTGTGGTGCGGGTGAAACCTGGAAGGCCAGGCGCTCGAGGTCCTGGAGCTGCTGGGCATATACGGTCATTGGGCATCCTGCCTCGTGGAAGTCGTTGCGCCGCTCTGGCGAGCGGGGCACTACTTACTGTTGTACGTAGTTGCCCCAACTAGCGTCTGATTCCGGCGCTCGCCATTGTAAGGAATGCCCGCTTCAAGCACAGAAGAAAATCACCATGAATCATGCTTCCGTATCCATTGTCGCTGCCGCCCACAGTTCTTTCGGTCGTCTCCAGGGTTTGACCCTGGAGGACCTGATTGTCCAAGTCACCCGCGAAGCCCTGGCGGATGCCGCGATCGATGCCGCCGAGATCGACGCACTGTTTCTCGGGCACTTCAACGCCGGCCTGGTGCCGGACGGTTTTCCCGCTTCGCTGATGCTCCAGGCCGACCCGCAGTTGCGCTTCAAGCCGGCCACCCGTTGTGAAAATGCCTGCGCCTCGGGCTCGGCGGCGATTCTGGCGGGGGTCAATGCGATTCGCAGTGGCGCCGCTGAACTGGTGCTGGTGGTGGGGGCGGAAAAGATGACCGGCAACTCCACCGCCGAAGTCACCCAAGCCCTGGCCGGTGCCGGTTACCAGAACGATCCGCAGGAAGCCGGCCTGAGCTTTGCGCAGCTGTTTGCCCAGGTCGCGCAGCAGTACACCGAGCGCTACCACAGCCCGTTGGCCTCGATGGCGGCGATTGCGGTAAAGAACCACGCCAATGCCATGGCCAACCCGCTGGCGCAGATGCACCGTCCGATGGACTTCGAACATTGCAACCATGTGTCCCAGAGCAATCCGCTGATTGCGCCGTCCTTGCGCCTCACCGACTGCTCGCTGATCAGTGACGGTGCGGCGGCGATTGTCCTGGCTTCGCCGCAGCGCGCGCGCTCGTTCCGGCGCGAAGTGGCGATCCGCGCCCTGAGCCAGGTCAATGACCTGCTGCCGATGGCCCGCCGCGACATCTTGGCCTTTGACGGTCCGCAGCGGGCCATTCATGGCGCTTTGCGCGAGGCTGGGGTGAGTCTGGGAGACATGAGCTTCGCCGAGGTTCACGACTGCTTCACCATCGCCGAACTGCTGATCTATGAAGCCATGGGCCTGGCCCCCAAGGGCGAAGGCCATCGGGCCCTGGATGAGGGCATCGTGCGCCACGGCGGTCGTTTGCCGGTCAACCTGTCCGGCGGGCTCAAGGCCAAGGGCCACCCGGTGGGCGCCACCGGCGTATCGATGCATGCCCTAGGCTTTCGCCAATTGATCGGCGAGCCGATTGGCCTTGGTGTGCCCCGGGCCGAGTTCGGCTTGTTGTTCAACATGGGCGGGATGGCAGTGGCCAACTACGCCTCGGTCCTGCAAGCGCTCAGGGCCTGAACATGAACGTCGCCCATTGGTTGCTGGACGCGGCCCAACGCTGGCCGCAGCGTCCCGCTCTGTTCGAGGGCCGCCGCCAGGTGGCCGACTATCAGAGCTTCGCCGCGCGGGCCCGCGCCCGCGCCTTGCACCTGCGTCATGACCACAGCATCGCTGCGGGGGACCGGGTGGCCTTGTTGCTGAAGAACAGTTGCGACTACCTGGAACTGCTCTACGCCATCTGGTGGATCGGTGCTGTGGCGGTGCCGGTGAACAGCAAACTGCATCCGCGGGAGGCAGCCTGGATCGTCGGTAATGCCGGGGCAAGGTTGATTTTCACCGACGGCGGCCGGACCTTCGAACGCCAGGACTTGCCAGCCGATTGCCGCGAGTTGCCTGCCGAGGTCATGCCGGTTGGCGCCCCTGACGGCGAACTGCTGGAGCCTTGGCCCTGCGCGGACGGCGAACTGGCCTGGCTGTTCTACACCTCGGGCACCACCGGCCGCTCTAAGGGGGTGATGCTGTCCCACGGCAACCTGACGGCGATGTCGCTGTGCTACCCACTGGATGTTGATCCGGTACAGGCCGGCGATGCGCTGGTTTATGCCGCGCCAATGTCCCACGGCGCCGGGCTCTACAACTTCATTCACGTCCGCTGTGGTGCCCGGCATGTGGTGCCAGAGTCCCGGGGGTTCGATGCGGCAGAACTGTTCGGGTTGGCGCAGGCGTTGGGGCAGGTCAGCCTGTTTGCCGCGCCGACCATGGTCAAGCGCATGGTGGAGCAGGCCCGGCGGCAGGGCTATGACGGCACGGGGATCAAGACCATCGTGTACGGCGGGGCACCGATGTACCTCGCGGACCTGACCCAGGCCCTGGAGACCTTCGGCCCGCGGTTGGTACAGATCTACGGCCAGGGCGAGTGCCCGATGAGTATCAGTGCCCTGTCCCGGGAGCTGATTGCCCACCGCCAGCACCCGCACTGGCCGGCTATCGCCGCTTCAGTGGGACGCCCGCATGCTGGTGTCGAGGTGCGCATCCTTGACGCTCAAGGGCAGCCCTTGCCAGCCGGCGAGCCCGGGGAAATCGCTGTGCGCGGCGCTCCGGTGATGCACGGCTACTGGGATAACCCATCCGCCACCCAGGCGACCCTGGTGGACGGCTGGTTGCACACTGGCGATATCGGTTTCCTCGACAGCCGCGGGTTCCTGACCCTGACCGACCGCTCCAAGGATGTGATCATT
The DNA here is from genome assembly GCF_009908285.1 of Pseudomonas sp. Fl4BN1. Lineage (GTDB taxonomy): Bacteria > Pseudomonadota > Gammaproteobacteria > Pseudomonadales > Pseudomonadaceae > Aquipseudomonas. The sequence continues at coordinate 63,081 of NZ_JAAARM010000023.1, read as the reverse complement.
TCCGCTGGCAGCAACATCTACCCGCGGGAAGTGGAGGAAGTGCTGATGCAGCATCCCGAGGTGTTCGAGGTGTGCGTGGTGGGCGAGGCGGATGCCGAGTGGGGCGAGTCGGTGGTGGCCTTTGTGGTCCCGCGCAGCCCCGACAGCCTCGATCCGCAGGTGCTCAACCAGTGGTTCGTGACGCGCATGGCGTCGTTCAAGAAACCCAGGAAATACCTGTTTTGCACCGAGCTGCCGAAGAACAGCTACGGCAAGATTCTCAAGACCCGCTTGCGTCAGTGGCTGCAGGACCCCACCGGGTCCGTCGCCTACCGCTGAACGCGTTTTCCCATGGACCGCAGTACGACAGGAGTCTCCAAACATGGACGTGTCCTCTTGCAATCCCCAGCGCCAGCGGCGCCGGGCCTTTATCGGCGCCACCTCTGGCCACTTGATCGAGTGGTACGACTATGGCGTCTACGGTTTTCTGGCGTTGTACATCGGCAAGGCGTTCTTCGTCTCCGATGACCCCACCAGCAGCCTGCTGGCGAGCTTCGCGGCCTTTGCCCTGAGCTTTTTCATCCGCCCCCTGGGCGGTCTGTTCTTCGGCCCGCTGGCGGACCGGATCGGCCGGCGCCGGACCCTGATCACGGTGCTGGTGCTGATGGCCGGCTCGACTTTCCTGCTGGGCCTGCTGCCGACCTACGCCAGCATTGGCATCGCCGCGCCGATCACCCTGGTGCTGATCCGTTGTGTGCAGGGGTTCTCTGCCGGAGGCGAGATCGGCACCATCACCAGCTTCATTGCCGAATACGCCGGCCCCGGGCGCCGGGGCTTTGCCACCTGCTGGCTGATGGTCACCGCGGTGCTCGGCCTGTTGTTGGGCGGCGCGGTGGCCAATGGCATGACCTGGGCCCTGGGGGCCGAGTTGATGCAGGACTGGGGCTGGCGGATTCCGTTCCTGCTTGCCGGGCCCCTGGGGTTCATTTCGCTGTACATTCGCCTGAAGCTGGAAGACAGCCCGGAGTTTCTCGCCCTGGTGCATGCCGGGCAGACCTCCAAGGCCCCGTTGCGGGAGGTCTGGCAGTGGAAACGCTCGATTGCCCTGGTGTTTTTCATCATCACGCTGCACAGCTCGATCTTTTACCTGGTGTTGACCTTCGCCTCGACCTACATGTCCAACACCCTCAAGTTCGACAGCGGCACCACCTTGCTTTACGTGTTCGTCGCCAGCCTCTCGGCGGCGCTGGTCATGCCCCTGGGCGGGGCCTTCACCGACCGCTACGGACGCAAGCCGTTTCTGATGGTGATCGGCACCCTGGCGACCCTGGCCATGTACTGGTTCTTCAAGGCGGCGCCCAACGCCACGCCGGCCACGCTGTTCTGGCCGCTGATGGCGGTGGCGATCCTGTTCGGGCTCTACGCCTCCTCGACCTACGCCTTGATGAGCGAACTGCTGCCAACCCGCATCCGTTCCACCGGGATTGCCGTGGCCTACAACATTCCGGTGGCGGTGTTCGGGGGCAGCGCGCCGCTGATTTCCACCTGGCTGATCAAGCTCACCGGCGACATCACCGCGCCCTGGTACTTCTACGTAGCCACCGGCGTGGCGTCGTTGCTTGCCCTGGTGGTGCTGCGCAAGGACGATTTTGTTGCCTGTGCTACCGGTTCACAAAACCACGACCACCTGGCGCCATCGTTGCTGGTCAACCCGGTGCCCTGAAGGGGACTGAAAGAAATGCCCTTTTTGGCCGGCGCGCCCTATGACAGGTCGTGAATCTGGAGATCAATCATTGAACAAGTTGCCTTATTTCGATCCCTATCCTATTCAGGAGCGGGATCAACGTCCGGACTTCGAGCAGGCACGGCGAATTGCCCCAGCAATGATGAGTCACCAGACTCCGCCGGCGGCGCCTCGGGTTGCCGGCTCGGCGGAAGACTTTCTCATGCATGCCATCGACACCAACGGCGCGTGTGGCGGGCTGTCCAACCACCTGGAGGGTGTGCTCGAAGACTCTCCGGAGTACGACCAATGGGTCAGGAGCATGCCGGCGAAGCCGGCCGACTCGCCGTTGAACCAGTACAAGAACAACACCAGCGAGGCGGTCGTGGCGGCCACGGATGCGCAATTGCAAGGCTGCCCCACGTTGTCAGGCGGACAGGTGCTGTTTCATGGCGGGCAATGGCCCTGCGAAGGGGATAGCCTGACGAGCGACCGGGCCCTGTCGCTGTCGCTGAGCGCGTCGGTTGCCGTTTGTGAAACCCGCGAAGATGAGCAAAAGGAAGTGTGGCTGATCACGGTTGATGAAGCCTGCACCGCGCCGGTGTTCGTCTATGACGGCCGTTCGAACGACGAGGCGCCCGATGGAATAGACCACCTGAGGCATGAATGGGAATTACTGGTGCGAGCTGGCGCGCGTTTCGAGCGACAGGACAGTAAAACGGTTCAGAGTGGCAATGGTGAGGACGAGTATCGGGTTCACTACGTGACGATGCGTTGACCTGAAGACAGCACTCTGCGCTGTTCTGAGCCCTGGTCTGTCGACAGCGCCTATCCCTGGCGCTTTCTCAAGGTGTTCCGCTCAGCGGTATTGCGCCGCGGCTTGTCCGGCGGGCTGACCCTGGCGCCCGTGAGTCAGGCGATAGGCAATCGCCAGCCAGACAAACCACGCCGGCATCACGCACAGCGCCAGGCGGGTGTCTGGGCGCAGGGCCAATAGGCCGAGGACGAACAGCAGGAAGGCCAGGGCGAACCAGGCCATCGGCGTGCCGCCGGGCATTTTGTAGTGCGAGCGAGCGTGCAGTTCCGGGTGCTTTTTGCGGTAGGCGATGTAGGACGCAAGGATGGTCGACCAGGTGAAGATCACCAGGATCGCCGACACCGTCGACACCAGGGTGAAGGCGGTCATCACCTCGGGAACGATGTACAGCAGCAGGACCCCCAGCAGCATCAGCAGGGTGGTGAAGCTCAGGCTGATGACCGGCACGCTGTGGCCCGACAGGCGCTTGAATACACGCGGGGCGTTGCCCTGGTCCGCCAGGCCGAAGAGCATGCGGCTGGCAGAGAACACGCCGCTGTTGGCCGAGGAAGCCGCCGAGGTCAGCACCACGAAATTGACGAGGCCCGCCGCGGCCGGGAAGCCGGCAATCAGGAACAGTTCGACGAAGGGGCTCTTGCTCGGCGACACCTGCTGCCAGGAGGTCACGGCGATGATGCTGGCCAGGGCCAGTACGTAGAACAGGATGATCCGCAGCGGTATGGCGTTGATGGCCTTGGGCAGGGTGTGGTGGGGGTCGCGGGTTTCCGCGGCGGCAGTGCCGATCAGCTCGGTGCCGGCGAAGGAGAAGATCGCCATCTGGAACCCGGCGAAGAAGCCCAACAGGCCGTTGGGAAAGGCCGCTTGCCGGTCCAGCAGGTGGCCCAGCGAGGCGGTCACGCCGGAGGGCGAGACGAAGGAACTGGCGATCAGCACCAGGCTGACGCCGATCAGGGTGAGCACGGCGAGGATCTTGATGATGGCGAACCAGAACTCCACTTCGCCGAACAGCCGTACCGTCAGCACGTTGAGGGCGAACAGGGTCAGCATCATGCTGATGGCGGGCATCCAGGCCGGCACCCCAGGGAACCAGTACTGGAAGAAACCGCCCACCACCACCGCGTCGCCCACCACCGCCACGCTCCAGCTCAGCCAGTAGGACCAGCCGAGAAAGAACGCCGCGCGCGGCCCCAGGTAGGCGCCGGCAAAGTCGGCGAAGCTCTTGAATTGCAGGTTCGACAGCAGCAGTTCGCCCATGGCGCGCATCACCAGGTACACGAACAGGCCGATGATCATGTAGATCAGGATGATCGAGGTGCCGGACATGGCGATGATCTTGCCCGAGCCCATGAACAGGCCGGTGCCGATGGCGCCGCCCATGGCCATGAGCTGGATATGGCGGTTATGCAGGGTGCGTTGCAGCGCGGGGCGCGCAGGGGCCCCGAGGGTATCTGGAGTCATCACAAAACCTCTTGATTTTATAGTTGTCGAGTTTTGGCAGTGGAAGGTGGCTGGGGCTGCGCGCTGTGGTTACAGGTCGGGGTGGCGCAACCGGTTCGGGTTGGGCCGCTGCACAGGGGCACGAGGCGTTTCCCTGTGCAGCGGTCGGTGGGGTGTTGCCTCAGCCGGCGGCCAGGCGGCGCGGGGCGCCTGTGGCGGCGTCGGGGCTCTGGTCGATCAGTTGGAACAGGTCCTTGATGTTGGCCGGGGTCGGCACCAGGTGGATCTGCTCGCCAATCCCGTGTTCGCGCGCCAGGTCGTGCAGGTAGCGCAGGGACGAGAAGTCCTCCAGGGCAAAGCCCACCGAGTCGAACACCGTGACTTGCCGGGCATGCTCGCGGCCCGGCTCCAGGCCCTGGGCGATGCGGAAGTATTCGCTCACCGCAAAGTCTGCCGGCAACTGCTGGATATCACCCTCGATGCGCGTCTGTGGCTCGAACTCGACGATCACCCGGGCGTTGCGCAGGATCTCGGCGTGCAGTTCGGTCTTGCCCGGGCAGTCGCCGCCCACGGCATTGAGGTGCATGCCAGGCTCGATCAGCTCCGGGGTGAGGATGGTGGCGTAGGCCTTGTCCGCAGTCACTGTGGTGACAATGTCGGCACCCTTGACCGCATCGGCCACCGACTCGGCGATGCGCACCTTGAGGCCCGGCCAGGCGTGCAGGTTGTGTTGCAGCTTGCGCGAGGCGGCCGGGTCGATGTCGAAGATCCGCAACTCGTCGATGCCGAGCATGTCGTGGAAGGCGATGGCCTGGAACTCGCTCTGGGCGCCATTGCCGATCAGCGCCATGCTGCGGCTGTCCGGGCGCGCCAGGGCCCGGGCCACCAGGGCCGAGGTGGCGGCGGTGCGCACCGCGGTGGTCAGGGTCAGTTCGCTGAGCAGCACCGGGTAGCCGCTGTCCACCTCGGCCAGCACGCCGAAGGCCATGACCGTCAGCAACTGTTGGGCGGGGTTGCCGGGGTGGCCGTTGACGTACTTGAACGCGTACTGCTGGCCATCGTCGGCGGGCATCAGTTCGATGACCCCGGTGGGCGAATGGTTGGCGGTGCGCGGGGACTTTTCGAAGGCCTGCCAGCGCAGGTAGTCGGCCTGGATATAGCCGGCCATTTCACGGATCGCCCGGGCGACCCCTAGGCGCGAGTACAGCGCCGCGGCCTGATCCACATCGATAAACAAGGTCATGTTGATTTCCCTCTCGGTCGGAACGTTGAACACTGTGTGGGAGCGCGCCGGTCGCGCGCTAGCGGTTGGCATGGCCGTGCAGCACATTGACCGCGTTGATGCCGATCTCATCCACCATGTAGCCGCCTTCCATCACGAACAGAGTGGGCGTGCCCACCGTGGCGATGAGCTGGCCCATGCCGAGGAAATCCTCGCTTTCCAGAAGGAAGTGGCTGATGGGGTCGTCCTTGAAGGTGTCCACGCCCAGGGACACCACCAGCAGCTCGGGAGCGAAGGCCCGCAGTTGCTGGCAGGCCAGTTCCAGGGCTTGGCGATAGTGCTGCCAGGTGGTGTTCTTCGGCAGGGGCAGGTTCAGGTTGCAACCTTCGCCGGCCCCGGTGCCGCGCTCGCTGGCATGGCCCGAGAAGTAGGGGTAGGACACGGCCGGGTCGCCGTGCAGCGAGACGAAGAACACGTCGCCGCGGTCATAGAAAATATTCTGGGTGCCGTTGCCGTGGTGGAAGTCCACGTCTAGCACCGCCACCCGCTTGGCGCCCTGGGTGATGGCGTGCTGCGCGGCGATGGCGGCGTTGTTCAGGTAGCAGTAGCCGCCCATGTATTCCCGTGCGGCGTGATGCCCGGGCGGGCGGCACAGGGCGAAGGCGCTGTCCTGGCCTTCGTCGATCAGCGCCAGGGCGGTGAGGGCGATATCGGCGCTGGTGCGCACCGCGTCCCAGGTGGTGGCGGTGATCGGCGAACCGGCGTCCATGGCGAAGAAGCCGAGCTTGCCGTCAATGAACTCGGGCACTTGCTGGTTGGCCAGGTCGCGCACTGGCCACACCAGGGGCAGGGCGTCGTGGCGGCGGCCGGTGGCGGTCCATTCGCTCCAGGCGTGTTCCAGGAAGGTGACGTAACGCTCGCTGTGGGCGGCCACGTAGCACGCACGGTCGAAGCGCCGCGGCCCGATGATCTCGCCAAGCCCCACGTGGCGCACTCGGTCCCGTACGGTGTCGGCGCGGCTGGGCTGCTCGAAGGAGGGCTTGAGCACGCCATCCTTCAATTCGGTGCCATGGTGCAGGCGGTGGGATTCGCTGAAGACGGTAAGCATGCTGAACGCATCCATTGTTATTGTCCGGTGCAAATAGTTTGTTCCGGCATGGCTGCGATTTCTTTGCTTTTTATTCGGATGAACGTAGAGTTTTGGGTAATATTTTCCTCGGTGGTGGCTGATTGTGAAAAAAATGACTCGCAAGGTTAATCTCGACGACACCGACCTGGCGATTCTTGCGCTGTTGCAGCAGGACGCAAGCATTTCCAACGCCGAGCTCAGCGAGCGCCTGTCCCTGAGCCTTACCCCCTGCTGGCGGCGGCGCAAGCGCCTGGAGGAAGAGGGGGTGATCAGGGACTACCAGGCCAACCTCGACCGGCGCCTGCTGGGGCTGGACATCCTGGCCTTCGTCCATGTGCGGTTCGCCACCCATTCCGACCAGACCCCGGACGATTTCGAGACGGTGATCATGCGCCTGCCCGAGGTGCAGTCCTGCCACAAGATCACCGGCGACGCCGATTACCTGCTGCAGGTGCTGGCCCAGGACCTGGACAGCTACAGCGATTTTGTCGAGCACGTGCTGCGGCGCCAGCCGGGCATTGCCTCGATCCAGTCGAGCCTGGCGCTGCGGGAGGTCAAGGCCACCAGCCGCCTGGCGATTCCGGAACCGCAGCCGCGGTAAGCAGCGTGCGGGGTTGAACACCTGGCGGGCCATTGTTGCTGGTCGCCAGCATTTCCTGCCCTGAGTTTTTTCGCCTGGCGGGTTATTCAATGCTGGCCAGAGAGGTACTCTTCGCGCGGTTTCCACTCGCAACACGGGCGAGTGCTTCAGGACGAGAGTCAGATAAACGCAATGGATGCACTGTCAGCAGCACGCCTGGGCGATGAAATCGCCCACGGCTTCGGGGTCGCGGCGATGGTTGCCGGTGCGGTGGCCGGAGCCTTGATCGGCGCCGCGATCATCGGCGCTACCGCCGTCACCGGGGGCTTGGCGGCGGTGGTCCTGGCCGGCTCGGTGGCGGCGGGCGGCTTGTCGATGTTCCAGATCGTCAAGGGCCTGAGCACGATCTTCAACCTGCCCGAACCCGGCACCGGGGTGCTGGTGGAGGGCAGCGTCAATGTTTTCATCAACGGGCGCAATGCGATGCGCGCCGGGGCCGACATGTCCTCGTCCTGCAGCGGCTTGCCGTTCAACCATCCCTACCTGCCCATGCCGGTGCTGATCGCCGAGGGCAGCGCCAAGGTCACCATCAACGGCAAGCCCGCTGCGCGTCTGCAAAGCAAGATGGTCTGTGGCGCGCATATCAAGAGTGGCAGCGAGAACACCTTGATTGGCGGGCCGAGTGTGCAGGTGGCGTTTGTTTTCGATCTGGACAGCTGGATGCACACCGGACTTGAGGTGCTCGGCCTCGGGGCGTTGCTCGGTGCCGGAGTGCTGGCGGCCTTTACCGGCCTGGCGGTGTTCGCCGGGTTCGCCGCAGTGACCGGCGCGGCCTTTGTCGGCATGGGCTTGTTGGGGGACCTGGGCGATCGCCTGGGGCCGGGCTATCGCGACCTGCTGCAAGGCGCGGCGGGCATGGCACTGCTGGGCCTGGGGCCGAAAATGGCCGGCGCGGGCAAGCGTCCGCCACCGCCTGAGGCCACGGTGTACCACGTCACCACCAACCCCGGGGCGGCCCAGGGCGTACTCAGCGGTATCGACCCCAAGTTCCTCAACCCCAACAGCCGTTTTGGCGCGGCGTTCTACGTCGGTGAAAGCCCGACCACGCCCCTGGCCGAACTGGCGCACCACGGCGCCACGCCGACCCATGGCATTCGCTTCAATGTGAATGCCAGCAAGGCTAAGGTACTGGACTTGACCGACCCGGCCGTGGCCAAGGAGTGGGGCTACAACGGTGGCCCGATCAGCGCCAAGACCCAGCAGATCGGCGTGGATGCCGGCGACCAGGGTTACAATGTGATCCGCTTCGGTTCCGAACGAGATCCTGGAGGCGTCAATCACGCGGTCTTGGATAACTTCAATGAAATACTCACTCCACAGATGATCACTCCGGTAGAGCCATGAAGTTTTATTTGTACACCTATGTTTGCGCCGACTGCGGGCACCGCTTCAAGGCTCCCGAGATGCTGCCAGGCAGCTATGGCGCGTTGCTGATGCGCAGTGCGTCGGGTGAGACGGTGTTCCTCGATGCGCTGAACGATGACGTCTATGCCCAAGTCGATGGCTTGCTGGAGCAACTGCTGCAGGACCAGGGGGTCAGCGCGACCCGGCGTGCGAACCTGCTACGGCGGGTGTTTGGCGTCGCCTGTGACAACGACTCCCAGGGCCAGTCCTTTGGCCTGTTGAGCAAGCCCAAGTGTGGGCAGTGTGGCAGTCTGAACATGGACTATTGGGAAGGGACCGAACCGCCGGAGTACCTCGACTGCGATTTCCCTGCGGTGCAGCATGGACAATGGTTGCAGTTGAGCCCGGCGCAGAAGCTCGAACGCCTGACCCGGGCGCTACCCCAGCCCAAGCCCTAGGTGCTGCCCCGGACGATTATTGGAACTCACCGGACTCCAGGCAGAACGCGACCAACGCCTGGTCGCTGTCCAGATTGAGCTTGCGGATTGCCGAGATCTTCTGTGCGCTGACGGTCTTGACGCTGCGCTTGAGGTTGGCGGCGATCTGCATCATCGACTCACCGCGCACGAAGTGCCGCAGCACTTCATATTCCTTGGGGGTCAGGCTGTTCAGGCCGTCGGCCATGGAGCGCACCGGGCTGCGATGGTGCTCGTTCTGTTCAAGGCTTGGCGGGTAGTGGATACGCCCCAGCCTGACGCTCTCCAGGGCGCTGAGCAGCTCGCTCATGTCGTGGCGCTTGAGCAGCACCGAGCGCACGCCGATGTCATACAGTGCGGCGACGATCATCGGGTTGGACATCATCGTCAGCACCAGCACCTGGACCCGTGGGAAGTGGCGGGTCAGGTAGGTCACCAGACGAATGCCGTCGCCGAATTTTTCGTCGCCCTCCATGAAGTAATCAGTGATCACCACGTCGATCCTCGGGTCGTCCGACAGTTGCTGGATCAGTGCACTGGGGGTGGTGACGGCAGCCACCACCTCGTATTGCAAGGTCTTGTGCAACAGGTCCCTGACGGCAGCGAGCACCAGGGGATGATCGTCGGCCAGTACCACTCGTATTTTTTTCATTGGGACACGATCCATTTTCAAAGGGAATGCTAGGAAGTACGGGTTGCCCAGGGACTCAGTCTGATTGGCTGATGCTGTGCAACAGGTTGATCAGGGTCAGGCTGCCTGCGTGGGTAGCGGCGGTCAGGCCGTCGTCGCGCAGGCTTTCTCCCAGGGCATCGACCTGCTCAATCAATGACTCGAAGCCTGCTACCGCCAGCGATCCGCGAATGCGGTGCAAGAGGTAGAAGATGCGTTCGTGTTGCTGCTCATCAATGGCCAGGCGCAGTTTTTCGAGGTCCTGGGTCATGGTGCTGACAAACAGTTGGCGAAAATCATCGGGCAGGCTGTCTGGCTGGGGGCTACGGGCAGAAGGCATGGAGCAGTCCTGCAGGTCGATGCCCGAGAGCGGCGCCAGGCAATTCCACAGCGTGCGCAACTGCACTGGCTTGACCAGCCAGGCATCCATTCCAGAGGCCCGGCAGCGCTTTTCCTCGTCGCTCATGGCGTTGGCGGTGACGCCGATGATGGGGCGGTCATCCCCCGAGAGGCGCAACTTGCTGGTCAGTTCATAACCGTTCATGCGCGGCATGTTGACGTCCGTCAGTAGCAGGTCGTAGTTGCCGATCTGCCACAGTTCGAGGGCTTCGGCACCATCGACGGCGAGGGTGGTCTGGCAGCCCAGTTGCTTGAGCTGGTGACTTAGGGTTGCCTGGTTGATCTGGTTGTCTTCGGCGATCAGCACGTTCAGGCACAAGGCCGGCAGGTTGTTGTTCTGCAGGCCTGGAACCCGGCTGGCGGGGAGCATGTCCGGCTCGCCGCGCAGGGTGCGCTCGATAAGCAGGCCAATGGCATAAAAGTCGCAGGCGTCGGTCTGGCTTTTGTGGCCGTTGTCAGTGCGGTCGCCCAGGTTGATTACGGTGAGCCCTGGGTCCCATCGTTCCGGCTTGCCCGGGTGGCTGTCGAACAGGTTGAGGAGGATCCCGCGACTCTCGTCATCGAGGGGCGAGCCTTCAACGGGGCTGGTTCTGGCGCCCCATTTTTCCAGCCACTGACACAGGTTGGCGGTCAATTCGTGGTGGGGGCTCTGGACGTAGACCCGGGCGCCGGCGAGGTCAGGCTGGCGTGCTGGCAGGACGCCTTCGACCAGGGGCAACTCCAGGCTCATGGAGAAGCTGCTGCCCAGCCCAAGCTCGCTGGTCAGGTGGATCTCGCTGCCCATCAGCTTCGCCAGCTTGGCGCAGATCGACAGGCCCAGGCCGGCACCGTGCACGGTGTGGGAGTGTGCATCGATCTGATAGAAGGGCATGAACAGTTGCTCCTGTTCTTCTTTGCCGATGCCGATACCGGTGTCGGCCACTTGCAGCAACATCCGCACATGGCCGTCACACCCAGGTTCGGCACGGGCACGGACGATGATGTGCCCCGAGTGGGTGAACTTGACCGCATTGCTGATCAGGTTATTGAGGAGCTGGCTGATGCGTCCGGGATCCCCTGAGAGGGTCGCAGGCAATGTCGGGTCGACACAGGAGAACAGCAGCAGGTCCTTGTTCCGGGCCCGATCGACAAAGGATGCGACGCAGCCTTGGACCAGGGCCCGGGGGTCGAAGGCCTGGCCGTTCAGGGACAGTTGCCCGGACTCGATCTTGGTGATGTCGAGGATGTCGCTGATGATCTGCAGCAGCAGCCCGGAGGACACCTGGATGCGCTCGAGCAATTGCCGCTGTGCCTGGTCCAGATCGCTCAGTCCCATCAGCTCCAGGGAGCCAAGGACGCCGTAGAGTGGGGTGCGGATCTCGTGGCTCATGGTGGCGAGGAACATCGACTTGGCGCCGTTGGCCTTATCCGCAGCCTGCTTGGCCTGGGTCAGCTGCTGTTCCATGTGGGCCCGCACGCTGAGGTCGGCGAAGGCGCAGATCACCACATCCTGATTGCGGTAGCGGGTCGGTGCATAGGCGATGTAGAAGGAGCGGCCGTCGAAGCTCTGGTAGTTCTCGATCTCGCCCGGAGCCCTGGCCTGGCGGATCCGCTCCATCAGGGGGGCATCCAGGCCAGTGTCATTGAGGTTCTGGCCCACCTGGGTATCGAACCACTTGAGTGTCAGGGTGTTGGCGAAGACGATTCGGCTGGTCTCACGGCTGAGTACACAAAGGGCGACCGGGGTGGTTTCCAGCAGGGCTCGGCTGAACTGGTCGCTTTCGACGATCTCCGCATGGGCCCGCTGGGCGGGGGCAATCACTCGGCGCTGGAACCAGCGCACATAGGCCCAGCCGGCCAGGGGGCTGATCAGCATCAGGGCCAGGCTCACCGCCAGTAGCCAGTTGTTGTGCCCCAGAAACAGGTTCTGATAGGACAGCATGTAGTAGCCGGTGCGGGTCCCCTTATCATCGTCGACCCGAAAAATCAGGCCTTGGGGCTGGTAGTTGACCCCCCTGTCGAGATTGATCGGCTGCGGCCGCTCCCCCAGCAATAGCCCATCGTGCTGGCTTTCCAGCCAGAAGGCGTCGTAGTAGTGGTCCTGCTGCGCCCGTGAGAGCACGTTGAGGCGGTCGCGGTGGGTGAGAGTCACGGCGTAGGCGATGCCGGCATCGCCGCGGTCTTTCATGGTGATGTTGTGCAGCGGGGTGATGGCTACCAGCTGCTCGGGAAAGCCTCGGAGCCGGACCCAGCGAATTTCCTGGAGCCCGGTGGCGTTGGCGCGGACTGCGGCGATGGTCGCCATCACCAGGGGTGCGGGCAACCTGGGCTGGGTGCTGCCCACCGTTGGTATGGTGTAGCTGGTGCCTTTGCTTGCATCCACCACCATCAGGGGTGAAGCCGGAAAGTTCGAGTGTATCCAGAAGCTGGAATACAAATCGGACAGGTAGCGTCCGAAACCGACCGCCGATTCGCTTTCCAGGGGGCAGTGAGTCAAGTCCTCGCAGACCAGGGTGAACGGTGTATCCACGGGCGATGGGGTGCCTTGAAACAACGTGGCACCCAAGGCGTTTTGTTGATCCATGAGGTGAAAGATGCTCGACGAATCCCGTCGGGAGCGGCTTTCTTCAAGCATGTGCTCCTTGTTCAGGCGCTTGAGCAGCGCTTCCTGCTCGTCCATGTAGTGGGCAAGCAGCGTGAAGTCGAATGAGATCCGCTCTTGTTCCTGGCTGATGATTCGTTGGAATCCCAAGAACAGAGCACCGCCCATGATCAACAGCAGCGGCAGGATACCGAACAGGGCGAGGTTCAGCCGCCGGGAGTTTTGCGCGATGCGGCGTAGCGGGATGTCTGGCATGTGGGAGGAGAGGCAGGCCGAGTCGGTGGAGAAAAGGGTGGGTTGATACTGCATCCCAGCAGTTGAGAGAAAGCGTCCAGCTCCAATGCGGTGGAAATCAGAAAGCCCTGGGCGCTGTCGCAGCCGATCTGGCGCAAGAATTCCAGGTCACGGGCAGATTCTACTCCTTCTGCGACCACTTCGAGGCCTAGTTGGCGGCCCAGTTGCACCGCTGCCACCAGCGCCGCGGCCCGCGATTCGTCGGCCGCCGCGCCGTGGACGAAGTGGCGATCGATCTTCATCTCGGTAAAGGGCGTCGAGATCAGGCTATAGATTGAACTGTAGCCCATGCCGAAGTCGTCCTGGGCCAGGCCGAAGCCTTTCAGGCGCAGGCGACTGGCGCCCATGTGGTATTGGCCCGGGGCCAGGGGGCGTTCGGTTTCCAGCAGTTCAAAACAGATGTCGCTGGTGGCCAGCCCTGAAGCGCAGGTCACCTGCTGCAACAGGTCCGGCAGCTCCGGGTCATCCAGCAGGCCGGTGGGCAAATTCACCGACACGGTAATCCGGTGGCCGAGGGCGTGCCAATTCTTTTGCGCAAGGATCGCATCGTCGAGCATCAGGAACAGCAGGTCGCGCTCCAGATGATGGCGGCTGATGGAGCCCAGGAACGAATCCGGCATCAGCAGGCCGAAGGACGGGTTGTGCCAGCGCACCAGGGCCTCGGCGCCGACGATCTTGCCGCTGGACAGTGAGCGCCGCGGCTGGAAACGAGCCTGCAGTTCGCGCCGTTCGATGGCCCGTTCCAAGGTCTGGCGATCGAAGACTGTTTCGCTTTCCGGCTTGATCCGTGAGGGCAGTCGATGGCCACTGCCGATGATCCGGCAGATCTCTCGAACGTGCACGTCCTCCAGAGGCTTGGGGAAGGTGCCCAGCACTGCCAGGCCTTTTTCCTTGGCCATCAGGCTGACGCTGTTCATCAGGCGTCGGGAACAGGATGAGACGATGGCCAGGATCGGCACGCGCTCGACGCCGGTCAGGGCATTGATGAACTGGACGCCATCCATTTCCGGCATATGCAGGTCCACCAGCACCAGGTCGTAGACCTGCTGGTGCAGCATGGCCAGTGCCTGGCGCGCATCCAGGGTGGTATCCACCGGACCGAAGCCGGCCTCCTCGAGCAATTGCTTGACCTTCATGCACTGGATCGGGTGGTCGTCCAGCACTAGTACACGGATTCCCTTGGGCAAGTTCACATCACTTTCCTCTTGACGGATTGGAGTACCTCACACAGTGCATCCAGAGGTACCGGCTTGATTAGCAGGTGGCGGATCCCGGCCGACTCGCAGCGACTGCGCAGCGCGGGTGAAAGCTCGCCGGTGATGCCGATGATCGGTCCGTCGAACCCTCGCTCACGCAGGGCCAGGGCAAATGAAAGGCCATCCATGTGTTCCATTTGCAAGTCGGTCAGGACGGCATCGAAGGACAGCAGGTCGCTGCGTTTCAGGGCCTCGACGGCGCTGGCGCTGGCCACCACCCGGTTGCCCAGGTACTTGCTCTGCTGGCCGATCACCTGCAGGGCCAGGGGGCTGTCATCCACCGCCAGCAGACTGAGTTCCAGGCGGGGGGCCAGGCCAACGGGAGGTGAAAAGCGCATCTGCGTGACGATGCCGTTCTGCGCCTGGGCCACGGCTTCACGCAGGCTGTCGAGGCTGAAGGTCCGGGCGATCCAGCTGTCGGTGTTCTGGCGCGCCGCCGGGCCCATGCCCGGGGCGTGCATGACCACTCGCGGGCCGGCCCAGGTAATCGGCTTGGGCTCTCCGAGGAAGGCATCCACCAGCACCGAAGGCTGGGGCGCCGGGCCCTTGTCCGCAGTGTAGGGAATGGCCAGGGCGCCCCAGCGGCGCAACCACAGACAGAGGTTGAGCACCATTTCCTGGATATCACCGCGGACATACACCGGTGTGACTCCCAGGCGCTGTATCTCTATCTCCGAGGACGCCGCGCAGTAGTCCAGTGCCAGGCTGAGACTGAAGCTGGAGCCCAGCCCCAGCTCGCTGGTGGCCGCCAGCGAACCGTTCATCATCAGTGCCAGCCGTTCACAGATGGCCAGGCCCAGGCCGGTGCCGGAGGACTTCTGGCTCAGCCAGCTGGGTACCCGGTAATACGGCTCGAACAGACTGGCGTGGTACTCGGGGGCGATGCCCGGGCCGGTGTCGACCACCTGGAAGCGCAGGCGAGTATCCGCGCTGCTGTCGGCCTGGCAGTACAGGCGCAGGATCACATGGCCGGACTCGGTGAATTTGATCGCGTTGCTCACCAGGTTATTGAGGATCTGCCGAATACGCCCGCCGTCGCCGATGACCATGTCCGGGGTGCCGGGGTCCAGGGTCACGTATAGGCGCAGGCCTTTGCTGCGGGCGCGGGCCGAGTAGCTGAAGGCGACTTCTTCCACCAGCCGCACCGGAGAGAAGGGCGCACTGCTCAGGCTCAGTCGCCCGGACTCGATGAGGGACATGTCCAGGGTGTCGTTGATGGTCCGCATCAAGGCCGAGGAGGCTTGCTGGGTGGCCTCCAGATAGTCGTTTTGTTCAAGGCTCAACTCGGTGGTGCGGAGCATTTCCAGGGAGCCGAGGATGCCGTACATGGGGGTGCGGACTTCATGGCTGAGGGTACTCAGGAACAGGGTCTTTTCACGGTTGGCCTGGTCCGACAGGCTCTTGGCCTGGAGCAGCGACTGTTCGGCCAGCTTGAAGTCGGTGACGTCACTGATGCAACACAGCACCGCTGCGATGCCGTTGTAGCCGGTAGGCGCACAGGTCAGTTGAATGAACGTGCCATCGGCCAGGGCATGGTCGATGGCATGCACGCGCGTGTGCGGATCGCCGAGGATCCGCTCCCGCAGGTCGGGAACCGAGGCCAGCCAGCGACGGCCCGTTTCGTTGGACAGGATCAGCCGGCCGTTGTCGCGGCGCATCAGGCACAGGCCCACTGGCGCCACTTCAATGAAGCGGCGATTGAGCGAGACGCTGTCGGTCAGGGCGCTGTAATGGCGCACGGCGGGTTCTACCAGGCGCAGGCGGATGTAGCGCGCGCCGAGAAAGATCGCAGCGAACAGCACAAGGATGATCAGGCCCGTGGTGTACAGGGCGCGCGAGCTGTCTTGCAGCAACTGGCTGACGGGTGCGTAGTACACCAGGCGCCAGCCGGCGTTGCCCACCGACTTGTTGAGCACGATGTAGTCGGGCAGTCCGCGTAGCCGATGCAAGCCAAAGGAGTCTTCATCGGCCTGGAAGCGCGACAGGGTCTCAGGCACCTCCCAGGAAGCACTGTGCAGCACCACCGCCCCGGCGGCGTCGTAGAGCGCGTATTTGCCCTGATGGAGCCCCAGGGGATCGAGGGCCAGGTCGATCTCGTTGAGCTCCAGGCCAAGCCAGCCATCGGCGGCATGCTGTTCGTCCACCGGGCGCAGCAGGTACACCTGCTTGGAGGTGCCGCTGGAGGTCCAGGACCACAAGGTACGGGCCTCCGGATGGCGCGACAGGAGGTTTTGCGCGGCGCGCTGGTCGAGGTGCTTCAGCCATTGGTCGTTGATCCTGCGTGGCAACCTGCCGGTGCTGTAGGCGTCCCCGGGCTCATAGAGCGTGCGGATGCTCTCCTGGTCCGGTGCCAGGTACAGCAGCTGGCTATGGGTGCTATCGATTTCCACTAAGTCCCGGGCAGTGAGGATCAAGGCCCAGCGATGCAACTGGTTATCAGTGCTTAATGGCAATATACGTAACTGGTTGTTACTTGTAGGGAAGTTGTCGGGGTCTGAAGTAAGGCGATCATCGAGAGTGCGCACGGCTGAAGAGGAAATGGCTTTCAACAGATTCTCTCGTTGATTGAAGAATTGCTGTGCGTTAAATGCTGCGGCGTTCATCTGTCGGCGATAGTTGGAGAGTGTTTCATTCAGTGACCAATGAATCATGAAACCGGCGATGACCAAGATGCAGGACAGCAGGCTGAACATGAACAGGCGCAGCAGGGCCACCGGGATATGCGCCCCGGCAAAGTGATTGGTGAACGGCGATAGATGGGCGTTTGTATGCATTGGCCCATGGTAAAGATAACTAGCTATTGCCTTGTTCAGAATATTCTTAATGGATGTGCTTTAAGAAGATTCTCATTTGTTAGTTTTTCTATTAGCTCGATCCTTAACGCCTCTTGTGCTCTAACACAAAGGCTTTAAAGTTATGGTTCTGGTTAAGAAGACGATAAGCGTGGCGGTCAGTTCGGCATTGTCGCTGATGGCACTTTCAGCTCAATCCGTTCAGGCGATCGATTATGGAAATATTGATCTTTCTTCTCCTCAGGGCGAATCCCTGACCCTGGATGACGTTCGTGTCGAGCACTCGGGAACAGGCCCGGCGGTGCGCGTCAGCGGCTCGCAGAACCAGCTGCAGGGTACAGGCTACGAAATCCATGCCACGGCCGGCGGCCCGGGCAACGCGGTGGTCGGCGTGCAAGTCGAGGCTGGCGGCAAAGCCACGTTGTCGGATGTGACCATCACCACCGGCGGCTCCGACTTTGCCACTGGCGCGGTGTCCACCGGTGCCGGCAGCCAGCTGACACTGAACGATGCGCAGATCACCACCAGCGGTTCTCAAAGCCGTGGCGTGTCGGTCACTGCCGGTGGCCAGGCACAGTTGTCCGGTGGCTCCATCGACACCTCGGGCAACCAGGCTGACGCGTTGTCCGCAAGTGGCAACGGCTCGGTCATTCAGGCCTCGAACATGACCCTGAACACCCATTCGACCGGGTCCACCCGTGGCGTCACAGCCTCCGCCGGGGCGTCCGTGAAACTGGACCGGGTGACCGTCAACTCCGAGGGTTTCCTGGGGGCGATGTCCGTCGATGGGCTTGGTTCCTCCATCAGCGCCGACCGGGTCACTGTCAATGCCAGCAATGGGCGCGGGGTGAGTGTGACCAGCGCCTCCCTGATCTTTCGCAATGGTTCTATCGATGCCAAGGACGATGGCATTACCTTGAGCGGTCTCTATCAGAAACCGGGCGGCACGGCGGTGGTGAGCAATACTACGATCACCTCGCAAAATGGCTACGGTATCAACGTCAATGCCAACGGCGCTGCTGCCGATCTGGACAACGTGCACATCACCACCCTGGGCAGCTACAACGGTGCCATCTGGATGCCAGGCAACAACACCCGGGTCGACGTCAAGAACAGCATCCTGGAAACCCAGGGCACCCAGGCGGTGGCCATCGATAACCGTGGCGGTGTGTTCACCATGGAGGGTGGGAGGATCACGACTCAGGGCAACAACGCTCATGCGCTGTATGCCTCTCCTGACACCAGTAACAGTCCAGGGGCGGTGTTCAATGTCAGCAAGGTCCTGATCGAGACTTCGGGGCGCGGCGCGGTGGGTGCGCTGGCGCGGATGTCGGGAGCGAAAATCACCCTCAGCGACAGCCGCATCGTCACCCACGGTGACTTGGGCTACGGCCTGTTCGCCTCGGGGCGTGGCGCCAGCGTGCAGCTTACCGACAGCGATGTATTGACCGCGGGTGAGCAGGCTCACGGTCTGGCCATCAGCAACAATGCGAGCACGCTGTTCCAGGGCTCGACCATGAGCACCAGCGGCGCCAATGCCAACGGTATCGTCAGTTTCGCCACTGGCGCCGGGGTCGTGAACAATGTCGAGGTCAATGCCAGCCGCATCGAAACCCAGGACGGGGCGGGCATCCTGGTCAATGGTGGCGGCCTGACCACGCGCTTCACCGACAGCGTCCTGATTGGTCGCAGCGGCGGCCAGCCGGGCACGGCGTTGTGGATCACCGATCGCGCGGACGGAGTGTTGGCGGGTGCTGTGAAGCTCGATGCAGTCCGCTCTCACTTGCAGGGCGATGTGCTGGTGGACGCCGGCAGCCTGCAACTGTCGCTGGCCGATCATTCCAGCCTCGACGGGGCGATCAAGGGTGGCAGCCAGGACACCCAGCTGACCCTGGACGACAGCAGCGCCTGGACCCTGCGCGGCGACTCGGTGCTGACCCGGATGAGCAACAACGGCGTGGTGGAATTCGCCGATCCAGGGCTGGCCGGAGCGTTCAAGCAGTTGCAGGTCACCGGTGACCTGTCCGGCGACGGCCACTACATCATGAACACCGACCTCGGCCGGCAGCAGGGCGACCGCCTGATCGTCGGCGGCCAAGTCATGGGCAACAACGACATCCTGGTGCGCAACTCTGGCTCGGAACCCGGGGCCGAGGGGCAAAGCCTGACCCTGGTGCAAAGCGCCGGTGGCCCGGGTTCGTTCGCCCTGGCCAACCGGGGTGCAGTGGTGGATGCCGGTACCTATCGCTATGGGTTGCATGCCGATACCCAGGGCAATTGGAACCTGGTCAATGTCGGCCGGATTCAGCCGACGCCCGGCCCGGACAACCTGTCCACCGGCGCCAGCGCGGCGGTCAACAGCAGCGCCATCGCCAGCCTGCGCGCCACCTGGGACGCTGAGCGCGCGACCTTGCTGCAGCGGGTCGGCGAGCTGCGCGAAGGGGCGGACCAGCAGGGGCTGTGGATCCGCGGATTCGGCCAGCAGCAGTCCCTGGACAATGGCGTAGGACGTGATTTTTCCCAGCGGGTACAGGGCACGCAACTGGGCATCGATACGCGGATCGACACTGCCGGGGGCAAGCTGGTGGTGGGGGCACTGGCCGGTTACAGCCAAACCGACCGGGACTTCAAGAGTGAGGGCAGCGGCAAGCTCGACAGCTATCACCTGGGGGGGTATGCCACTTACCTGGATGACTCCGGCTGGTACACCGACACCTTGCTGACCCTGAACCTCTGGTCCAACCGCCTGGATGTGTGGGGCACCGACGGTGCCAAAGTCTCGGGAAGCTCACGCAGTAAAGGCGCTGGCCTGTCGGTGGAGGTCGGTAAACAGATCGACCTGGGCAACCGCTGGTTCGTCGAGCCCCAAGCGCAGGTCTCGATGCTCTACGCCCGCTCGGACAGCTATCGCCTGGATAACGGCTTGCAGGTGGAGCCTGGTGACGGCTTGTCGACCCAGGTGCGTACCGGTGCCCGTGCCGGCCGTGCATTGCAGTTGGACAACGGCACGCGCCTGCAGCCTTATCTCAAGGCTGGCTGGATCGAGGACCTTTCAGCGCAAAACACCGTGCGCACCAATGGCATCAGCAGTCGCCCCGATGGCAGTGGTGGCGGTTGGTACGCAGGCACTGGGGTGACCGCGGAACTGACCCGTAACCATCAGCTGTATGTCGACCTGGAGACCAGTGAAGGCTCAAGCGTCGACCGCCCCTGGGCGATGAATGTCGGTTATCGCTTGAATTTCTGAGGCGTTCTCACAGCGGTTGCGGTTGTGACCGAGGAGATGAACAGAGCTGTTCATGGTGCTTGTTAAGAACATCCTTAATGTTCGGACATTTGAGGATGTTCTTGTTCTTTAGTTGGTCACCCAATTCGATCATGCAGGTCTTTTGTACAACACAGAGACCCTCATGATCCTGGTTAAGAAAATCCTGAATGTGGCGATCAGTTCAGCGCTGGCGCTGATGACGCTTCCTGCTCAGTCTGCTCAAGCGAGCGAGTATGAAAGCATCGACTTGTCCTCGCCTCAAGGTGAATCCCTGACCCTGGATGGTGTGAGCGTCGATCACAGCGGCTCAGGGCCGGCGGTGCGGGTCAACGGCGCGCAAAATCAGTTGCAGGGCAGCGGCTACGAGATCCACGCCACGGCGGACGACTCGAGCACCGTAGTGGTGGGGGTTCAAGTGGGAGCCGGTGGCCAGGCCACGCTGACGGATGTGAACATCACCACCGGCGGCTCCGACTTTGCCACTGGCGCGGTGTCCACAGGTGCCGGCAGCCAGCTGACACTGAACGATGCGCAGATCACCACCAGCGGTTCTCAAAGCCGTGGCGTGTCGGTCACTGCCGGTGGCCAGGCACAGTTGTCCGGTGGCTCCATCGACACCTCGGGCAACCAGGCTGACGCGTTGTCCGCAAGTGGCAACGGCTCGGTCATTCAGGCCTCGAACATGACCCTGAACACCCATTCGACCGGTTCCACCCGTGGCGTCACAGCCTCCGCCGGGGTGTCCGTGCAACTGGACCGGGTGACCGTCAACTCCGAGGGTTTCCTGGGGGCGATGTCCGTCGATGGGCTTGGCTCCTCCATCAGCGCCGACCGGGTCACTGTCAATGCCAGCAATGGGCGCGGGGTGAGTGTGACCAGCGCCTCCCTGACCTTCAGCAACGGCGTGATCAACGCCAAGGGCGATGGCATCTACCTGTCATCGCAGTATCAGAAACCGGGGGGCACTGCGGTGGTGAGCAACACCACGATCACCACGCAAAATGGTTACGGCATCAACGTCAATGCCAGCGGCGCCAGCGCCGACCTGGATAACGTGCACATCATCACCGATTCCGGTGCGGCGATCTGGATGCCAGGCAGCAACACTCGGGTCGACGTCAAGAACAGTATCCTGGAAACCCATGGCACCCAGGCGTTGGCCATCGATAACCGTGGCGGTGTGTTCACGATGGACGGCGGGGTCATCAGCACCCAGGGCAACAGTGCTCACGCCTTGTACGCATCGCCGGATACCGGCGGCAGCCCAGGGGCGGTATTCAATGTCAGCGGAACACTGATCGAGACGTCGGGCCTTGGTGCGGTGGGGGCATTGGCACGGTTGTCGGGGGCGAACATCACCCTCAACGACAGCCGCATCGTCACCCACGGCGACTTGGCCCATGGCTTGTTTGCCTCTGGCCGGGGCGCCAGTGTGCAGCTTGTCGACAGCGATGTGCTGACTGCCGGCGAGCAGGCTTATGGTCTGTCCATCAGCAACAATGCGAGCACGCTGTTCCAGGGCGCGAGCGTGGGCACCGGTGGCGCACAGGCCCACGGCATCTTCAGTTACGCCACGCTCACCGGTGTGGTGAACAACGTCGAGGTCAATGCCAGCCGGATTGAAACCCAGGACGGGGCGGGCATCCTGGTCAATGGTGGCGGCCTGACCACGCACCTCACCGACAGCGTCCTGATTGGTCGCCGCGGCGGCCAGCCGGGCACGGCGTTGTGGATCACCGACCGTGCGAGCGGAGTGCTGGCGGGTGCTGTGAAGCTCGATGCAGTCCGCTCTCACTTGCAGGGCGACGTGCTGGTGGACGCCGGCAGCCTGCAACTGTCGCTGGCCGATCATTCCAGCCTCGACGGGGCGATCAAGGGCGGCGGGCGGGATACCCAACTGACCCTGGACGACAGCAGCGCCTGGCTACTGCGTGGCGACTCGTCCCTCACCGGGTTGACCAACAACGGCGTGGTGGAGTTCGCTGATCCCGGGTTGGCGGGGGCGTTCAAGCAGTTGCAGGTGAGCGGTGACCTTGCGGGCGATGGCCTCTACATCATGAACACCGATCTTGGCCGGCAGCAGGGCGATCGGCTGGTCATCGACGGCCAGGTCATGGGCAGCAACCAGATCCTGATTCGCAACTCCGGTGTCGAACCGAGTGCCGAAGGGCAAAGCCCGAACTTGGTGCAAAGTGCCGGTGGCCCGGGCTCGTTTACCCTGGCCAACCGTGATGGGGTGGTGGACGTGGGAACCTTCCGCTACGCGCTGCAGGCCGATACCCAGGGCAATTGGAACTTGCTCAATGTCGGCCGGACTCAGCCGACGCCCGGCCCGGACAACCTGTCCACCGGCGCCAGCGCGGCGGTCAACAGCAGCGCCATCGCCAGCCTGCGCGCCACCTGGGACGCCGAGCGCGCGACCTTGCTGCAGCGGGTCGGCGAGCTGCGCGAAGGGGCGGACCAGCAGGGGCTGTGGATCCGCGGGTTCGGCCAGCAGCAGTCCCTGGACAACGGCGTAGGACGTGATTTTTCCCAGCGGGTACAGGGCACGCAGTTGGGCATCGATACGCGGATCGACACTGCCGGGGGCCAGCTGGTGGTGGGTGCATTGGCCGGTTACAGCCAAACCGATCGGGACTTCAAGGGTGAGGGCAGCGGCAAGCTCGACAGCTATCACCTGGGGGGTTATGCCACTTACCTGGATGACTCCGGCTGGTACACCGACACCTTGCTGACCCTGAACCGCTGGTCCAACCGCCTGGATGTGTGGGGCACCGACGGTGCCAAAGTCTCGGGAAGCTCACGCAGTAAAGGCGCTGGCCTGTCGGTGGAGGTCGGTAAACAGATCGACCTGGGCAACCGCTGGTTCGTCGAGCCCCAAGCGCAGGTCTCGATGCTCTACGCCCGCTCGGACAGCTATCGCCTGGATAACGGCTTGCAGGTGGAACCTGGTGACGGCTTGTCGACCCAGGTACGCGTTGGCGCCCGCGCCGGTCGCGAGCTGCAGTTGAACAACGGCACGCGTCTGCAGCCTTACCTCAAGGCTGGCTGGATCGAGGATCTGTCGGCGCAGAACAAGGTCCGCACCAACGGCATCGCCAGCCGTCCCGATGGCAGTGGCGGCGGCTGGTATGCCGGGGTTGGCATGGCCGGGGAGCTGACTCGCAACCATCAGCTGTATGCCGAGGTCGAGACCAGCGAAGGCTCGAACATCGACCGGCCCTGGGCGGCCAATGTCGGTTACCGCTTCAGTTTCTGAAGCCTGTTCACGGCTGGTGCCGGTTGCCTGCCTCAGCCAATGTCTGGCGTACACCCTCGGCGTAGGAGGTCTTGTGGAATGGACCGATCAAGCGTTGCAGGGCCGAGTCGTCGAGGATCAGCGGCGAGCTGATCAGGTAGTGCATCTCCACCATCTCGC
The DNA here is from genome assembly GCF_009908285.1 of Pseudomonas sp. Fl4BN1. GTDB lineage: Bacteria > Pseudomonadota > Gammaproteobacteria > Pseudomonadales > Pseudomonadaceae > Aquipseudomonas. The sequence goes on along the minus strand of NZ_JAAARM010000023.1, from coordinate 39,636 downwards.
GCAGCAGGGGGTTGAACAGGCCCAGCACACGCAGCAGGGTCTTGCCGACCACCCGCAACTTGAGTTGCCTGTTGCTCTGGTGCTGGATCTGGGCAATCAGCTCGCGCTGGCTGGTGACACCGGCGCCCGCCAGGTGCCAGCTCTTGCCGAACGCTTCGGGGCGTTCGATCAGCCGGCAGACTACCGGACCCACATCAGGCACGAAGACGAACTCGTGGGGCCGATCGAGGGGGCCGACCAGGTCTGCGGTGCCGCCCTGAACCGCGGCCTGAACCGCGTTGTGCAGCAGGCTTTTGTCCACCCCCGGGCCGTAGAAATCCGCTAGCCGTAGCACCGCAGCCTGGATGCGGCCGTCGGCATGTGCCTGCATCAGCAGGTCTTCCTGGGCCTTGCGCATGCGCCCCTTGAAGCTGTTTGGCTGGCGGGGGTGGTCTTCGCTCACCGGATTGCCCTGGGCCAGACCGTAGGGATACACCGTGCCGATCAGCAGGATCTTGCGCACCCCGGCGGCGATTGCGCCCTCCAGGGTCTTGCGCATCAACTGCGGGTGCAGTTCGAACTGCCAGTAGTTGACCCCCACCAGATAGATCAGGGTGTCGATCCCGGCCGCCGCGGCTTCGATCGAGTCGGGCCGCTCGGGGTCCCAGGTGACGCACTCGGCCAACGGATCACCGCCGAAGGCCTGAATCAGCCCAGCTTCGTTGCGGCCCACCACGCGATAGCTCTGTCCCCGGGAGCGCAGGGCGCTGGCAATGCTTTGGCCGATGGCACCGGCGGCGCCGAACAGGGCTATTTGTGGCATGACAAGGTTCCTTTTTCCGAGGTAGAGCTTGCAGGGTGCAGAATCCTCGGCTAAATGAAAATTGACCAGTATTCGATGGGCTCTATAAATAAATGCATAGCCTGACTGACACCACCCTTAACTGGGACTGGTACCGGAGTTTTCTCGCGGTCCTGGAAAGCGGTTCGCTGTCCGCTGCCGGTCGTGCCATGGGCCTGTCCCAGCCCACGGTCGGGCGGCACATCGACCTGCTGGAATCTGCCCTGGGCCTGAAGCTGTTCATCCGTTCCTTCGACGGCTTCGCTCCCACTGAAGCGGCGCTGGAACTCAGGCCCTACCTGCTGCAAGTGGCCGCAGGAGAGGCCGCCTTGCGCCGGGTGGCCAGCAGCCATGGCGCCGGTGTCCAGGGCTGCGTGCGGCTCTCGGCCAGTGAAATCATCGGCGTTGAGGTGTTGCCCCCGATACTCGCCGCCTTGCGTCAACAGCACCCGCAACTGGTGATCGAGCTGGTGCTGTCCAATCGCGCGGATGACTTGCTGCAACGCCAGGCGGACATTGCCGTACGGATGTTCCGCCCGACCCAGGAGGCATTGCTGGTACGACGCGTAGCGGGTATCGAGCTGGGCTTGCATGCACACCATGACTACCTGGCGCAGCAGGGCATACCGACCTCGCTGGCCGACTTGTCCGACCATGCCTTGATCGGTTTCGACACTGAAACCGCGTTTATTCGCGGCCTGCAACAGCAGTATCCGATGCTCACCCGTGGCCGTTTCGCCTTGCGCAGCGACAGTGACCTGGCGCAGTTGGCGGCGATTCGCGCGGGGTTCGGCATTGGCGTCTGCCAGAGCTTGCTGGCCAGCGCCGATCCGCGGCTGGTACGGGTCTTGGCGGACGTGTTCGCACCACGGCTGGAGACTTGGGTGGCGATGCATGAGGACCTGCGCGACAGCCCGCGTTGTGCGGTGACTTTCGCGGCGCTGGTGAAGGGACTGGGTGCCTATGCCGAACAGGCCTGAGCGCCGCACAACCAGGGCAGGCGACGGGCAGCAGTTCAGGGCTGTTGTCAGCAGGCCCCGAGATGGGTTTATCATACGCTGTATGTTTAAGTGCTTCGAGGCAACGCATATGGCTTTTGGCAAGGTGTTCATCGCCACCTCGGTGGATGGTTTCATCGCTCGCAACGATGGGGCTATCGACTGGCTGCCCAGCGGCGAGTCCGGGGAGGACTACGGCTACGCCGCGTTCATGGCGTCGGTGGATGGCATCGTCATGGGGCGTGGCACCTATGAAAGCGTCCTGGGGTTCGAGCCCTGGCCCTTCGACAAACCCGTGGTGGTCATGAGCCGTAGCCTCACCGCGCAGGATGTGCCGCAGCACCTGCGAGACCGGCTGCGGATCAGCGCCGCGCAACCTGCGGAACTGGTGGCAGAACTGCAGGAACAGGGTTGGCAGCAGGCCTATATCGACGGCGGCGCGGTGATCCGCGCGTTTCTCCAGGCCGGGCTGATCGATGAGTTGACCCTGACCCGGGTGCCGGTATTGATCGGCAGCGGGCGTCCTCTGTTCGGCGCACTCGAGAGGGACCTGCGGTTGAGTTGCATCGCCTCCAGGCAGTATCCCGACGGACTGGTCAGCACCCGTTATCGCATTGAACCGGACAGTGCCCATGACTGAGCAACCCAAGCGCAGCGGTCGTCCGGGCGTTGGCCGTGCGCTGAACCTGGAGCGGGTGCTGGAGGCCGGCCTGGCACAGTTGCAGGCGCTGGGCCCGCAGGGTTTTGGGGTCCGGGCGTTGGCAAGGCAACTGGGGATCACCCCGATGTCAGTGCTCTACCACGTGGGTGACCAGCACAACCTGATGCGCTTGCTGGTGGAGCGGGTACACGGCGAGCCGCTGCCTGAACCTGCGCTGGGCCTGCCGCCGGTGCAACGGGTCCAGGTGTTGCTCGGTCACTACATGGCGCGGGTGCGCCGTCACCCGGCGCTGACCCTGTGCATCTTGAGTGACCCGCAGTTGTTTGGCGGTTCCTTGGCGGCCTTCAGCGAGGACTTGCTTGAGCAGGTGCGGCAGTTCGACGATGAACCGCAACTGCTGTTCGAACTGCTGGTGGATTACACCCATGGCCACGCCCTGGCATTGGCCTTGGCCGGCGAGGACGGGCATGGGCTTGACGGGGCTTTCGAGGCGGGGCTGCGGCGTCTGTTGCGCTGAGTGGCCTCTCAGGCAACGGCGCCGAGCATCTTGGCAAAGTGTTGCGCCGTCCATTCCTTGCGGTCTGATACCTGGCCGTCACCCAGTTCCACCAGGCGCAGTACGCCGTCACTGCGCAATATCACGTCCACCGAGAAAAACCGACTGTCGATCAGTGCTGCGCATTCCTGCACCAGCGCCGGCACTTCGCCGCTCGCGGCGCAGGCTTGGCCGTTGAGCACGAAATAGCGGCGCTCGCTGTCCGCCAGATAGTCCTCACGGCGCCTGACACAGATCCCCCCCTCGATCTGGCCCCGGTACTGACGCATCTGTTCGATCAGGGGGGCAATGTCCTCGGGCCTGTCCACCAGGCTGCCACTGCCGGTGTTCAGCGACTTGACGTAATCCTTGATGAAGTACCCCGGCCAGTTCAGCCCTGCGAGTGCCTGGGTGAAGTCCGCATCGGCGGCCAACACCAGGGTTTCGCTGGTGTACGGGGCCAGCAGCGGATACCACTCCGGCAAATGATGGCAGCGCTGATATTCAGCCGCCGAGGTGAATGCCACGGCCTCTTTGTCGTGCAGATGCTGCACCAGCGAGGCGTAGTCCTGCGGTGTCAGCATCCAGCCGCGGTAGAGCACCCGCTCGCCGGGTTGAAGGGCCGGGGAGGCCTTGAAGCGGCCACTTTCGAAATCCTCGAAAGAGAACAGCGAGGCACTCAGGCCGGCAGCCAGCACGGCGGCGTACTCTTCGAGGTAATGTTCATCCGGGCGTTTCGGGTCGAATGGGTCGCTGGGGTAAAGCAGGCGCATATCGGGTTCTGCCGAGTGAGGGTTCAAGGAGGTCAAAGCAGGCAGGAAGGGTCGTTGCCTTTTGCGCTTTCAATCAGTTTGTCGAAATGCCTGGACCACATGAAGTTGTAAGAGGTGGCAGACACTCGGGTTCTGCAACTGGCCGGACCACTGGAAATTCGGGTGGTCAAGTAGTAGCCGGCTGCCGTTCCGGAAGGCGAATAGACAGAGAAGTCGGTGCCCGCATCGGTGGTGTTTTTCTCGACCAGCATCGTGGACACAAAACTGGCGCCGTTGCCCACATTGACCTGGTTTGAGCGAATGCATTTGGAGAAATAGCCTTCAACCCGGCTGGTCACCACTGCAACGTCATCCGCCGTGCAATAGTCGGGGTTGTGATTGCCCTTTTCTAGCAGCGCTTCACGCGTTTCCGGGAAGATCGAGCACCCGCTGACGAGGGCAAGAGTGACGGCTGCGGCAATGATTTTCATTCGGTCGGTTGTCCTTGGTGGTTTTGTTTCAGGGCCGGTCCCAGCCCCTCGATCCAACCTCGCCTGCGTGGAGCAGGGCGGGGCTGGCGATCATAGCGATATTTGTGCCCGCGATCTCCCTGGCTCCATTCTTCATCACATTCCTGCCGCGTTCTGCATCGACAATCATCGGCTGCCAGCAGGTGACTTCAACCACCGGGCAGGGATTTGCCGGTGTGCCGATCGACCGGGCGTTTGCTGAGGTTCATGGGCTATGCGCGAGCAGAGGTCTCTGGAAGACTTCGCAGTCGTTACCGTTCGAGCCCCCTCATGAAGCCCAGGCTCACACCCGCCGGCTGCGCACCAGCAGCCACAGCAGATAAAACCCTCCCAGCAAGCCGGTCATCAGGCCGATCGGCAGGTTGGCGTGCAGGGCCAAGCGCTGGCTGAGCAGGTCAGCGGCCAGCAGCAGTACCGCACCCATTAGTGCGCCGGATACCAGCGGCACTTCGGCGGAGCGGGTCAGGCGCCTGGCCAGTTGCGGGCCGGCCAGGGCGATAAAGGCGATGGGCCCTGCGGCGGCGGTGGCGACGGCGGTCAAGCCGACAGCGGCCAGGACCATGATCAGCCGCGTACGCTCCACCGCAACCCCTAGTTGTGTGGCCGCGGCGTCGCCCATTTCCAGCAGGTTGATGCGGCGCGCGTGGTACAGGGCCAGCGGGGCGATGGCCAGTAGGCCCAGGGCCGCCGGCAATACATGGGACCAGGTCCGGGTATTCAGCGAACCAGCCAGCCAGAGCTGGGCGAACATCGCCTGGTCGAGGTTGCCGCTGACCAGCAGGATACTGTTCAGGCCCGACAGGCTGGCGCCCACGCCGATTCCGATCAGCACCAGGCGATAGCCACCACTGGTACCGCCTTTTCTTGCCAGCATGAGCACCAGCAGGGCAGTGCACAGGCCGGCGATCACTGCCGCCAGGGAGGTGGCCAGGGGCCCTGAATCGAACAGCATGATTTGCACAATCGCGCCACTGGCGGCGCCGGTGGTGAAACCGATGACGTCCGGCGAGCCCAGGGCATTGCGCGAGATCGACTGGAAGATCGCCCCGGCCATGCCCAGGGCCGCGCCTACCAAGGTTGCGGTGAGTGCCCGGGGCAGGCGCACACGATGGATGACCCGTTGGGCGGTAGGGTCCTGGCCCTGGCCGAGGAGACTGGCCAGCACTTCGCCCGGTGTCAGGGCCAGGCTGCCCGTGCCCAGCAACCAAGCCCACAGCAGCAGCGCCAGCAGCACCAGCAATGCACAGACCAGCGCCGTGCGTGGCTGCCAGCGCAAGGAGCGGGTGCCCATGCGCAGGGCGTTGCGCGGCATCACAGTCGGCTCAGGCGAAAGCGCCTGACCAGAAGGATGAAGCAGGGGCCGCCCAGCAGCAGGGTGATGATTCCGGCGGCGATTTCCTCCGGTGCGGCCAGCACTCGGCCAAGTACGTCGGCCCCCAGCAGCAGGCCGGCGGCCAGCAGTGCCGAGTAGGGCAGGATCCAGCGGTAGTCCGGGCCCACCAGCATCCGTGCCAGGTGCGGCGCCACCAGGCCGACGAAGCCGATGGGCCCGGCCACGGCAGTGGCCGCACCGGCCAGCAGCATCACCGCCAGGCAGGCCAGCAGCCAGGTCAGGCGCAGGTTCACCCCCAGCGAGCGGCCCAGGTCCTGACCCAATGCCAGGGCATTGAGTTGGGCGCCAATGCCCAGGGCTACGGCCAGGCCGCCGGCGATTGCCAGGGCAGGCACCGGCAACAGGGCGAAGCCACTGCCGGACAGCGACCCCGAGGCCCAATGGCGAAAGTGATCGAAAACCTCGGGCGGGCTGTTGAGCACCAGGATCCCGGTCAGCGAGGTGAGCATCACCGATAACCCGGCACCGGCCAGCACCAAACGCACTGGATTGGTCCCAGTCTCGTGGGCCTGGCCCAGCAGGAACACGACGATGCCCGCCAGCCCGGCGCCGAAGAACGCCAGCCACAGGTACTGGGCCATGCTCGTCAGATCCAGCAGTGCCACGCCGATGATCACCGCCAGGGCCGCACCGGCGTTGATCCCCAGCAGGCCGGGTTCGGCGAGGGGATTACGGGTCACCGCCTGCATCACCGCGCCCGCCACTCCCAGGGCCAGCCCGGCCAGCAGGGCGATCAGGGTCCGTGGCAGGCGCAGCTCCCGCAGGATCAGGTGCTGGTCGTTGTGCAGGTCGGCAGCGTGCAGGGCCTGCCAGGTCACACTCAGGGGAATGGATCGCGAACCGATTGCCAGGCTCAGCAGGGCCAGCAGGCCCAATAGCATCAGCCCGGCCAGCAGGCCCCAGGTGCGGGCGCGCAAGTGACGGCGCCGTGGCAAGGGCGCGGCGAGGCCTTGGACAAGCAGGCTCATGGGCTAGCGAAAGTGCGCGGCGACGGCGTCGATCATCTGCCGTCCCGAGTAATAGTCGATTCGGAACGAGCTTGGCCCCAGGGCATAGACTCGCTTGTGGATCACCGCTGGCAGGTTGGCCAGCACCGGGTCGGCGAGAAATGCTTGCACGTCGCGGTCGTTGGCGCTGAGGAGAAACACGCTGTCGCCGGTGATTGCCGCCGGCAGGTTTTCCCGGGAGATGAACTGGAAGTCCGAGGCACGGGTGACCTTTGCGGTCAGGGCCTGGGGCAACTCCGCCACCTTGAACCCGAGGGTGCCGAGCAGGCGGGCCTGGGGGCTGCTGAGGCGACCAATGGAGTAGCTGCCGGCGATGTTGTAGCCCACCACGCTGACGGGGCCGGGTGCCGGAGTGATGCTGGCGGCGGTGTCCGCGGCGTATTGGTCAAAACGCTGGATCGCTGCCTGGGCCTGTTTCTGCAGCCCGGTGCGCTGGCCCAGTTCGCTGGCAATGTCCTGCCAGCTCTGGTTCGAGTAGTCCACCACCAGGGTATTGATGCCCTGGGCCTCAAGCTCGCTGCGCTGGGCGACAACGCTGTCGGCCCCGGTAGCGGAAACCACCAGCAGATCGGGGTCACTGGCGATCACTGCCTCGATGTCGAATTGCAGGTTGCGGTACAGCACTTGCACATGTCGTTGCTCGGCGATGTTCGCCCATTGGGAAAAGAACCCGCGGTCATCGGTGAGGCGGCTGGGAGTGGTGGCGGCGCTGGCCACCAAGGGCGCATCCATGGCCAGCAGGATGCCAGTGACACTGGGACTGGTGGAGACAATGCGTGCAGGGGCCGTGGCAGCGGCCAGCGCAAGTTGGCTGGACAGGACCAGGACCGCTGCGCTGAGCAGCCGGGCGGGAAGGCGTGGGTTCATCATCGATCCGTTGGGGCGGTGAGTGGGGCACGGGCAAGGCGCTTTCGATGCGGATTGAAGGGCCTGGGCTTTAGCGTGTATATGCTAATGCTTCTCATGCAATTCGTTCCATATTGTAGAATCCATTCCACAATTGCAATGCTGCAACCGTCAGGCCCACGAGGAAAACCAGCCCATGACTCACCGTTTGCACGCGGATGCCGTGACTTTGCGCCACGCTGCGCGAATCATTTCCCAGGATCTGTCCCTGACCATTCCCGATGGCTCCTTCACGGTCATCGTCGGACCCAATGCCTGCGGCAAATCCACCTTGCTGGCAGCCCTGTCGCGGCTGTTGGCCCCGACCAAGGGCCAGGTGCTGCTGGACGGGCAGGACATCCGCCAACTGCCGGCCCGGGAAGTTGCCCGGCGTCTGGGCCTGTTGCCGCAAAGCGCCCAGGCACCGGACGGGATCACGGTCGCCGACCTGGTGGCTCGCGGGCGCTATCCGCACCAGTCGTTCCTGCGCCAGTGGTCGAAAGAGGATGAGCGGGCGGTGCTCGGGGCGATGGCCGCGACCCGGGTCAGCGAGTTGGCTGACCGGTTGCTGGACGAATTGTCCGGTGGGCAGCGGCAGCGGGTGTGGATTGCCATGGTGCTGGCCCAGGAGACACCCATCCTGCTGCTGGACGAGCCCACCACCTACCTGGATATCGTCCACCAGATCGAGTTGCTGGAACTGCTCGCCGAGCTCAACCGCCAGGGGCGCACCATCGTTGCGGTACTCCACGACCTGAACCAGGCCTGCCGCTATGCCAGCCACCTGATCGCCCTGCGTGACGGTGCCATTGTGGCCCAGGGCGAGCCAATGACGATCTTCACCGAGGCCCTGGTGGAGGAGGTATTCGGGCTGGCCTCGGTGATCATCCGCGACCCGGTCAGCGGCACGCCGCTGATGGTGCCCAAAGGCCGGGCCGAGGTGCTCGGTGCGGCGCCGGCCCCTGCCTGAATCTCGACTCAGTGTTGCCGCGGGTTCGCTGCCTGAAGGGCCCAGCTCCCGCCGGTGGCCTGATTGACCAGGCCGGCTTCATGGAACAGTGCTTCGCGATCTTGCGGGGCCTGCAATTGCCCCAGGTCGGTGACGGTGGTCATCACGCAGACGATTTCCTGCTGGGCATCGAACACGGGCGCGGCTTGCCCGGTGACGTTGGACAGCAGGTGGCTGGTCAACTCGGCCCAGTGCTTGTGTCGCACTTCGTCCAGCACCGCGTTGCTCGGTGGGCTGCCGCGAAAGTGTGCCGGCTGCTGCTTGCGTGCGGCGTCGATGCTGGCCTTGGGCAGGAACGCCTGGAACACCAGGCCGCAGGCAGTATTGTCGATGGGCAGGATGTCCCCCAGGGCCAGCGGATTGATCGAGAAATAGGCGCTGCGGTACCAGCGCACCAGGGTCGGCCCGCGGTCGGTCCAGATCGCTACGCCACCGCTGGCGGCATGCCGCTGGGCCAGGGATTTCATGTGCTGGGCGGCAATGTCCACGGCATCGATGCGTTTCAGCGCGCCGAGGCCGATGCTCAGTGCCGCCGGTCCCAGGTCGTAAAGGCCGCTGACCGGGTCCTGCTTGGCCAGCCCTTCCTTGACCAGGCTTTGCAGGTAGCGGTGGGCGGTGGAACCGCCGGTACCGGTCCGTCGGGCCACTTCACCCAGGGCCAGTTCGCTCTCGGCATTGGCCAGGGTATTGAGAAAGCGCGCGGCAATCGACACCGACTGGATCACCCCGGAACGCTTTTCCGGTACTGAATCCAGGGTGTCATCCAGTGGGGGCTGTGAAGTGTTCAACGGCTTGGTCTCCTCACCAATGTCTGGCTGCGGTCATGGCCGCAGGCTGCGGCCCGCGCGGCGATGGCGCTAGCGGCGGCCATGATACCGGTTCCGCGGTCCGCCAGGGACGCGCAAATGTCTCTGGCCAAAAAGTGTAGATCATTCCGTTTTGTGGAATTCATTCCTTATTGAGGAATGCTGTGGTTGCGTGATAGCCTTATCGCTAAAGAGGATCATTCTCATTTGGAGGGAGGCCTTGATGGCCCTTACGCATCGCACATTGAGTCACGGTATTGGCGTTTTCACCTTGTCCACTCTGCTGGCGACCCCGCCGTTGATGGCCGAGGAGTCCGAGGTTGGGCAAAAGGGCAGCTTGGCCCTCGACGCTCAGGTGGTGACCGGCGAGAAGCTGGAACGCGGCATGAAGAACACCGCGTCGTCCGTTTCCATCCTCACCGACAAGGACCTCGACCTGAACAAGACCGGTGACTCGTCGGTGTCCGAGGTCATCAATGGCATGCCCAACGTGATCTACACCGATTCGGTCGGCGCCCCGATCATTCGTGGCCAGGACACCCAGGGTCCGAACAACGGGCAGAACGTGTTCTGGGGCGGCACCGTGCCCCGGGCGACGATCAACCTCGACGGGCACTACCTGAACTACAACGAGATGTTCTTCGGCGCGACCTCGGTCTGGGATGTCGACAGCATTGAAGTCTTCCGCGGTCCACAGACCACCTCCCAAGGGGCCAACGCGATTGCCGGGGCGATCATTGTCAACACCAAGAACCCCACCTTCACCCCCGAGGCGGCCTACCAGGCGGAGATCGGCAGCTACCAGACGCGGCGCAGCTCGGTCGCGGTATCCGGGCCCTTGGTCGAGGATTTCGCCGGGCGCCTGGCGGTGGACTACTCCTCGCGTGACACCTTCATCGACTACAGCAACCCGCGCTTCCAGGGCAACAAGACCGACCAGGATTTCCGCAACCTCAATGCCCGGGCCAAACTGTTATGGCTGCCGAGCAATATCCCGGGCCTGGAAAGCCAGTTCACCTTTGCCCACAACGACAGCAACCGCCCGACCCAGGAGGCCGCCTCGGCGCCGTACCACAAGCTCGAACACCGGACCACCACCATGCCGTCCTGGGAGCAGGACACCAACACCAGCATCCTCGATGTCTCCTATGACCTGGGCAACGGCATCAAGCTGTTCAACCAGGCGCAGTATTCGCTGTCGTCGGTGCAACGGGTTACCGGCGCCGCGGGCGAGGGCGATGCGAACATCCACCAGAAGAACGGCTCCAACGAATCGCGCCTGACCTTCGGCGGGCAAGAGGATGTGCTCAGCGGCATGGGCGGTATCTACTACGCCCGTACCCGCACCGATGAAACCCTGACCCTGATGGGCCGCTCGGCCTTCGACGACACCAAGACCAACCTGGGGATCTTTGGTGAGTTGAACTACCGGCTCAGCGATCTCTGGACCCTGAGTAGCGGCTTGCGTTACCAGGAGGACCGTGTCGAGCGCACCGGCAACTCGGTGCTGGCGCCTCGGGCGCTGAACTACGACAAGACCTTCTCGGCGTTGCTGCCCAAGGTGTCCCTGGCCTATGCCGCGACCCCGCAGTGGACGGTGGGTGGCCTGGTCAGTCGCGGCTACAACCCGGGAGGCGTGTCGCTGAACCTGAGCACCCGGCAGTGGGCCTACTTCAAGGAAGAGTCGATCTGGAACTATGAGCTGTTCAGCCGCGCGAGCCTCTTGGACGACCGGCTGCTGATCAACACCAACCTGTTCTACATGGATCTCAAGGATGCCCAGTACAACATTCCGGTGGTGATTTCCCCGGGGGTCGCCCAGTCCTACACGATCAACGCCGAGAAGGCTCACGCCTATGGCCTGGAGTTGGACTTCGACTACCGTGTGCTGGACAACCTGCGGCTCAAGGCCAGCGCCGGGACATTGCGTACCCGCATCGACAAGATCTCCAGCAATGCAGGCTACGCCCATAACGAGTTTGCCCGCTCGCCGGGCTATACCCTGAGCTTCGGCCCCAGTTGGGACATCACCGAGCGCCTGAACCTCAATGCCCAGGTGCGTTACCTGGATGGCTACTACTCCGATGTGGCGAACACCTCGAGCTATTCGATCAAGCCTTACACCCTCACCGATGCGCGCATGAGTTATCGCTTCAGTGAGCAGGTGCAGCTCTACGGCTACGTGAAGAACGTCTTCGACGATCGCTCGCCGACCTACATGCAGCAGAACCGTGGCATCGGCGGAATCGAAGCCAGCATGACCCAGCCGCGCACCCTGGGCATCGGGGTCAAGGGCAGCTTCTGATCACCCCATGACTCAAGGCTGGCGCCCCTTCAGCGGCTGGCCGGCTTTCATTGCACCACAGGAGATTGGCAACAGATGAGTAATCGCAAACGCCTGCATATCGGCATGTCCCTGGCCCCCACCTGGCTCAGCGGCGATGCGTGGCGCCAACCGGGCAGCAATATCGAAGGGATCTACAGCGCCGACTTCGCGGTGGACATCGCCAAGCGCTCGGAGGCCGCGCACCTGGACTTCGTGTTCCGCCCCGACGTCAGTTGCCTGAACATGGACGGCCTGGAAAGCGGCTCGGGTTTTGCCAGCCTCGACCCCACGGTGCTGCTGGCCGCCGTCGCCCGGGAGACCTCGCATATCGGCCTGGTGTCCACGGTTTCCACCACCTTTTTTCCGCCCTATGTGGTGGCCCGCCAGCTGCAATCGCTGCACTGGGTGAGCAACGGCCGCGCCGGCTGGAACATTGTCACCGCGCTGCAGGGCCACGAGAATTTCGGCCTGGACGCCATGCCCAGCGCGGATCAACGTTACGCCCGGGCAGCCGAGTTCACCCGCCTGGTGCATGACTTGTGGGCCAGCTATCCCAACGAAGCGCTGCTGCTCGACCGCGAGAACGGTCGCTATGCCGACCGCTCCAAGGTGCATCCGGTGGCGCATGATGGGGCGCATTTCAAGGTCCGCGGCCCGCTCAACCTGCCGGCCTATGGCGGCGCGCGGATCCCCCTGATCCAGGCCGGCGCCTCGGATACCGGCCGCGACTTCGCCGCCTCGGTGGCCGACCTGGTATTCGCCCCGACACCGGACAAGGACGCGGCGCTGGAGCTGCGTCGTGACTTGTCCCGGCGTGCCGAGCGCCACGGTCGCAATCCCGAGGACATCCGCTTGCTGCCAGGCCTGAGCCTGTACCTGGCAGCAACCCGGGAGGAGGCGCGGGAGATGTTCATGCAGACCCACGGTCGCCCGGATCTGGCCCGCAAGTTTGCCTCGATCAAGCAGATGATCGGCCTCGATCTCAGTGACTGGCCCCTGGACCGGCCGATCAGTGCGGCAGACCTGCCCGCACCGGTGCATAACCCCAGCAGCCGCACCCACACCAATCTGCTGCGGCGCCTGATCGAGCGCGAAACCCTGAGCCTGGAGGAGTTGCTGCTGCGCCCGGAAGTGATTTCCGCTGCCCACTGGCAAGTGATCGGCACTGCCGAGGACGCCTTCGAACAGATCGTCGACTGGGCGGCGTCCGGTGCCATGGACGGTTTTATCGCCGCTCCGGGTGGCTCGATCCACTCGATGCATATCTTTCTTGAGCAAGTGGTGCCGCAATTGGTGCAGGTCGGGCTGTTCCGCGAGCGTTATAGCGCCAGCACCTTCATGGAGCACTTGCAAGAGCAGGGATGACGCCGGGAAACCGAGAATGCACCGGCACCGAGGCGCGGGCCCTGGTCAAGGCACCCTGGGTGATGCTCATGACCGTCCGCCCGCAACTGCCTGCAGGGCAAGGTGCTCAGCGTTACCGACGGTGCGGTGAATGCCGAGGTGGTGCTTGAACTCAGCGGCGGCAGCCAGGTGTATTCCATCGTCACCCGCGACGCCGTGACCGAACTCGGCCTGGCCCCGGGCGTCCGCGCTAAGGCAGTGATCAAGGCTTCGCACATCATTCTTGGCGTGCCGGCCTGAGTCCGACTGGCACTTGTGGGCCCGTGTCCTGCCATTGGCTGGGGGCACTGGCGGGGCGCAACGGCTATTGGGCCTTCTACTCTGGGTTCTACCGAGCAGGCCTGATGGCTGAACCAGCGGTCATCGTTTGGCTCCCTTGGTTGTAGTGGCCCGAAAGCAAAGTATCCAGTTTGCGATGCAGGCATGCTTGCAACAGTTCTGGATGCTTGCTGCTTTGATTAAAGTTGCGCTGGCTTTGGGGCGTACAAGAGAACTCTTACTCTTGAATCGAACTCGTCGGGCTTGGAGTTTTGCGATTTGGCCTCGGTCCCGATAAAGGGCGCCAGAACGCCTGGAACATGATTTGTCGTCAGAGAACCTGCAGTTCGCGAAGGTTTTTTTGACGGATCTGGATCAGGCCGGGTCGGATAACCTGAATATTGCTTTACGCAGTTGTCTTTCTCGATGCCTTCGGGGGCATATTGGCATGCCTGCCGGGCATTGCGTTTGAAACATGCCGCTCGTTCCGTTTCCAGCAAGCGGTCTTGGCAGGTGCTCACCGCAAGCAAGGCTTGAGCAAATTTTCCCCAGCCAGTGCCACCAGAGAATGAGTCGGCCTTGAGGTTGCTGGATATCAAGAGAAAACCGACGAAGATCATCTTGTGATGCAAGTTTGGGGTGAACATCCAGGTTGTCCATTTGGCCGATTGCAGGTTTGTTTAGCATTGTTTTCTGCTGGCTACAATCGTCAGTGCGTGTCGGTTTTTTATGTGCTTTCTGTAAAAAAAGTGCAATGTCCGGCTGTTAGGGGGAACGGCCGAAAGTGTTCGGCACAAGGTTGTTCGCCATGGACTGAAATATTGTTGAAAGACAGTTTCTGTTGTATTGAAACTTGAACGTGTTCTCTGTTGAAACGCTGTAGCGCATCGATCAGACGAGTAAAGAACTCGCAGTTCTGAGACAACGAGGCAGAGCGCGAGCCCCGGCTGCCATCCACAGAGATGATGTGTTCGCCTCTTTGCCTTACAAAACCAACCGATAGCGGATAAACAGAAATCCATCGGCTCATGCGCCAGGTTGCCATGGCCTTTGCGGGTTGTAGGGTGCATTACCGGCCCCGGGCCGGCTCAGGCCCTGGACACAAAGTCCTCGCCTGATACCGGGCCTTGCACCGGATGGGCCGTGCCCTGGTGAGTAGTGCCAATAAACAGGTACATGGCCGGCACCATGAACAGGGTCAGCAGGGTGCCGATGGACAGCCCGGCGAAGATCACCAGCCCCATGTCGTGGCGGCCCGCGGCGCCGGCGCCGGAGGCCCAGACCAGCGGCACCACCCCCAGCACCATGGCCGCGGTGGTCATCAGGATCGGCCGCAGGCGCACCGCGGCGGCTTCTTCGATGGCCTCGCGCTTGCTGTGGCCGGCGCGCTGCAATTCGTTGGCGAACTGCACGATGAGGATCCCGTGCTTGGTGATCAGCCCCAGCAGCGTCACCAGCCCGACCTGGGTGTAGACGTTGATCGAGGCGAAACCCATGGTGATGAAGGCCAGGGCGCCGAACAGCGCCGGTGGCACCGAGAACAGGATCACCACCGGGTCGCGGTAGCTTTCGAACTGGAACGCCAGGGCCAGGTAGACGATCAGGATCGAGAACAGCAGCAGGCCGACGAAGCCCCCGGATTCCTGGATGAATTGCCGTGATTCACCGGCATAGTCGGTGGAATACCCGGACGGTGCCACCTGTTCGAGAATGCCCTTGAGCCGGGCCAGCAGCTCGCCCTGAGAAACCCCGCTGACCCCAGACAGGGTGGCCGAGTTGAGTTGCTGGAAGTGGTTGACCGATTCCGGCTCGGTGGAGGTCTCGATGTGCGCCACGGTACGTGCCGGGATCATCGCCCCCGACGGGGTGCGGATGTAGTAGTCGAGAATCTGGTCCGGGTTCAGGCGGTCCACCTGCAGCACCTGGGGAATCACCTTGTAGGAGCGTCCGGCGGTGGAGAAGTAGTTCACGTAGTTGCCGCCCAGCGCCGCTGACAGCGCGGCGCCGACGTCGGCCTGGGTCATGCCCAGGGCGGCGATCTTCTCCCGGTCCACCACCAGTTTGGCCTGGGGTTTGTCGAGCTTGAGGTCAAGGTCGGAGAACCAGAACAGCTTCTGTTTCTGCGCCTCGGCCAACACCGCCTGGGCCACTTCGTTGAGGTTGGCCACCGACTCGGTGGTGGTGATGACGAACTGCACCGGCAAGCCTTGAGCCCCTGGCAGCGACGGCAGGGGAAAGGCCGCGATGGTGGCGCCGGGCACCTGGTTCCACTTCTGCTGCAGGTCGAGGATCAGTTGGGCCTGGGAGCGGCTGCGATCCTCCCAGGACTTGAGCAGCACCCCGCCCAGCCCCTGGTTCAGTGAGGGCAGCCCGGTCAGCTGGAACATCTGCAGGTACTCGGGCTCCTTGTTGGCAATCTGGAATGCCTGGTCGGCGATCCGTTCCATCTGCTGCGGCGAGGCGGTGGGGGCGCCCTTGATCTGCATGAACACCAGGCCCTGGTCCTCGGTGGGCGACAGCTCGCTCTTGGCGGTCATGCCGCTGGCGGCCACCAGCAGGAACAGCAGGAAACCGAAGGTCACCAGCACCGGCCAGATGTCCAGCCCGGCCGCCAGCACCCGGTGATAGCGACCCCGCAGCCAGTCGAAGTAGCGGTCCAGGCGCTTGGCGAACTTGCCTTCCTCCTGGTCGCTCTTGAACAGCCGTGAGGTCATCATCGGCGACAGGGTCAGGGCGATCACCGCCGACACGGTCACCGCGCCCGCCAGGGAGAAACAGAACTCCTTGAACAGCGCCCCGGTGAGGCCGCTGCGCAGTCCGATGGGCACGTAGGCGGCAATCAGCACCACGGTCATGGCGATGATCGGCCCGCCCAGTTCACGCGCCGCATGCAGCGCGGCGTCCAGCACGCCTTTGCCTTCTTCCTTGATATGTCGGTCGACGTTCTCCACCACGATGATCGCGTCGTCGACCACCAGGCCGATGGCCAGCACCAGCGCCAACAGGGTCAGCAGGTTGATCGAGTAGCCCAGCAGGTACATGACGAAGAAGGTGCCGATCAGCGACAGTGGGATCGCCACCAGGGGCACGATCACCGCGCGGAACGAACCCAGGAACAGGTAGATCACCACCGAGACGATGATCATGGCTTCCAGCAGGGTCTTCACCACTTCCTTGATCGAGGTGTTGATGAAGGCGGTGGAGTCGTAGACGATCTCGCCGCGAACCCCGGCCGGCAATTGCGACTGCAGGTCGGGGAACACACTGCGCACGTTGCTGGCGACACTGAGGATGTTGGCTGAGGGCGCGGCCTTGATCCCGATGAACACCGAGCGCTTGCCGGAGAAGGCCACGCTGCTGTCGTAGTTTTCCGCGCCCAGGGTGACGGTGCCCAGGTCTTCCAGGTGCACCAGGGCGTCGCCGTTGTGCTTGACCACCAGGCGCCTGAATTCATCCACGCTGTGCAGGTCGGTGCCGGCGGTCAGGTCCACGGTGATCATCTGGCCTTTGGTCGAGCCCACGGCGGACAGGTAGTTGTTGCTGGTCAGGGCGCTGGCCACGTCCTGGGCGGTGACGTTGTGGGCCGCCAGTTTGTGTGGATCAAGCCAGGCCCGCAGGGCGAACTGGCGCCCGCCGAGGATCTCCGCGGTCTGCACGCCTTCCAGGGAGTCGAGCTTGGGCTTGACCACCCGCACCAGGTAATCGGTGATGTTGTTGGTGGCCAGGGTGTCGCTGTAGAAACCCAGGTACATGGCATCCGTGGTCTGGCCGACCGCCACCGTCAGCACCGGCTCCTGGGCCTGGGCCGGCAGCTGGTTCTTCACCGAGTTGACCTGGGTATTGATCTCGGTCAGCGCCTTGCTCGAGTCATAGTTCAGGCGCAGGGTCGCGGTGATGGTCGACAGGCCGGTGATGCTGGTGGAGGACAGGTAGTCGATGCCCTGGGCCTGGGCGATGGCGGCTTCCAAAGGCTGGGTGATGAAGCCGGCCACGGTGGCCGCGTCTGCGCCGTAGTAATAGGTGCTGATGGTGACCACGGTGTTTTCCGTGCGCGGCCACTGGTTGACCGGCAACTCGAAGATCGAGCGCAGGCCCAGGATCAAGATGAACAGCGAGACCACCACCGCCCAGACCGGTCGCTTGATGAAGGTATCGGTGAAGTTCATGGCAGGCCCTAGCGTTCTTGGGGCGTCGGTGACGGGTCGTTCAAGGGCGCGTCACGCTCCTCGATCTTCACCGGCGAGCCGTTCTTGAGTTTCATCTGACCACTGGTGATCACCTGGTCGCCTTCCTTGACCCCGGACAGCACCGCCACCTGGTCGCCCCGGGTCGGGCCGGTTTCGATGAAGGTCTGCTGCGCGGTGAGCACCACTTCGCCGCGGTCGTTGTTGTGCTGGGTGACGATGAACACCGTGGTGCCATAGGGGTTATAGGTGACCGAGGTCTGGGGCAGGGTCAGGTAGCGCTGGGTGGTGCCGGAGCTGACCACGGCTCGGGCGAACATGCCCGGCACCAGGCTGCGCTTGGGGTTGTCGATGGTGGCCTCGACGGTGACGTTGCGGGTGTTGGGGTCGAACTGGGTATCGATGGAGCTGACCCGGCCGCTGAAGGTCTGCTTGGGCAGGCCATCCGCGGTGACCGTCACGCTCTGGTCGATGGCAATCGCCTGCACCTGGGCCTGGGGCACGTTGAAGTCGATGTAGATCGGGTCGAAGGTCTGCAGGTTGGCGATCTTGTCCCCGGGGTTGAGGTACTGCCCGGGGTTGACCCCGGTGATGCCGATGCGCCCGGCAAAGGGCGCGCGGATGCTTTTTTTCGCCACCAGCGCACGCTGTTGCTCGGCGGCCGCGAGCTTGGCCTTCAGGTCCGCTTCGTCCGCCTCGACTTGCGCCTGGGACACCGCATTCACCGCCAACTGCGCCTTGTCGCGCTTGAGCACGGTACCGGCGAGGTTGGCGGTGGCTTCCAGGGAGCGCAATTGGGCGATGTCGGAGTCGGCATTCAACTGCACCAGCAGGTCGCCCGCCGCCACCTCCTGGCCGGGTTTGAAACCGATGCTGCGAATGATCCCGCCGACCTCGGTGGTGACGTCCACTCCGCGCATCGTCTTCATCGAGCCGACGGCGCTGACACTCGGCTGCCACTCTTCATACGGCGCCTTGATCGCGGTGACCACGGCCGGTGGCAGGGGCACCTTGCCCTGGGCGATGAGCTTGGAGATCTGGCTGAACTTGACCCCGCCGATCACGGCGACGATCAGCAGCACCACGCCGAGCATGACCAGCATCGGCAACAGCAGGCGGCGACGCTTTGGGGCAGCGGGTTGTTGGGGCGCGGAAGGGACGGGGTTGACGTCGGCCATGGCGGATCTCACTGAGACAAGGGTGCAAGTCGGGTGGCCGCTGTGGCATCCGCCGGACCTTGGGTCCGGTCACTGCCTGCCTGTGCCTGTTTGACTTGAGCGTGGTCGCGGTTGCTGGACGCGCGGGCTGGATAGATCTCATCGAGTGACGGCAGGCCGAAACGGTCGGGGCTGCCAGCGGTGGCCGGGTCGACATCGCTGCGTTGCCACCAGCCTCCGCCCAGGGCCTGGAACAGTGCGGTGCTGTCGCTGTAGCGGGCGGCCTGGGCGCGGACCCGGCTGACAATTGCATTTTGGTAGGCCTGCTGCGCGGTGAGCAGGTTCAGGTAGCCCACCGCTCCCAGGCGGTACTGCGCCTGAGCCAGATCCAGGCTCTGGCGCGCGGCACTCTCGGCGAGCACTTGCTGCTGCAGGGCGTCGGCGTCGGCTTGCAGCGCCCGCAGTACGTTGGCCACATCCTGGAAAGCGCCAATCACCGTGCTGCGATAGCGCGCGGCCGACTCGTCATAGGCCGCCACTGCAGCGCGCTTGCGATGTTCCAGGGCCCCGGCGTCGAAGATCGGCTGGGCGATGGAACCGGCCAGGCTCCAGACTCCGGTACCGGAGGAGAACAGCTTGGTGCCGCTCAGCGCCGTGGAGCCCAGCGAGCCGGTGATGCTGAACTGTGGCAACTGATTGGCGATGGCCACGCCGACATTGGCGCTGGCCTGATGCAACTGGGCTTCGGCGGCACGCACGTCGGGCCGTTGCTCGACAATCGCCGAGGGCAGGCTCAACGGCAGCTCCTGGGGCAGGTGCAGGGATGCCAGTTGGAAACGTTCGTCATGGTCCTGGTTGGGGAAACGACCGAGGTAGGCCAGCAATTGGTTGCGGGTTTGTGCCAGCTGTTTTTGCAGGGGCGGCAAGCTGGCACGGGTCTGCGCCAGGCTCGCTTCCTGGGTCAGCACGTCACCGTCGCCGATCGCTCCCAGCCGACGTTGTGCCTGCAGCAGATCGAGCTGATCGCTCTGCAATTGGATCACGGTTTCAGTCGCGGCCATCTGGTCACGCACCGAGGCCAGGCTGATGGCGGTATTGACCACGTTGGCACTCAGGGTCAGGTAGGTGGCCTCCAACTGATAGCGCTCATAGTCGGCCTGGGCGCTGCTGGACTCGATTTGCCTGCGGGTGCCGCCGAACACATCCGGGGCATAAGAGACACTCAGGGACGCCGAGTTGACCGTGAGGATCTGCGCCGCCGAGCCGCCGGAAGCCGCCGCGCCAGCGGAGCCCAGGGCACTGGCCGCCGAGACCTTCTCGCGGGTTTTCGATGCCGAGGCGCTGAGGGACGGAAACAGCGACGCCTGCTCGGCGTATACCTGTTCATTGGCCTGGCGCAGCGCGGCCTGGGCGGCCGTCACGTCGGGGTTGGCCTGCAGCGCTTCGGCCACCAGGGCATTCAGCTCCGGGGAGCGGAACAGCGCCCACCATTGCCCCGGGATGTCCATTCCGGCCACCAGCCGCTGCGCCGCGCCGCCGGCGGCAATCTGCGCCGAGGCGGTGGTCGGCGGCAGGGGCGTTGCGCTGTAGCCGGCATTTTTCGTCAGGTCGGGGCGCTCGAAGTCCGGCCCCACGGTGCAGCCGGCGAGGCTCGCAATGCAGATCAGGCTCAAGGGGGATAGGGCGAAAACTAGCAGTGGCGTGTGCCGAGAAGATTCTCGACCGGCGCCGTCGTCCTTGCGAGGTCGCCGGCCGCCAGGGAATACGGGCGGCTGCTGTTGCTTGTTCATATTCTCTCTAATTGAGCAATCAGTGAGTTGTTTCAACGGGAATATGGATACCGGCGCAACAGTTGGACAGGCGCCGCCTCATGCAGTGGGTAGCGCGAGGTGCAATGAACGTTAATTGATGAGCTAGCTAATCGCCAATAGATGGAATCTTGCACGAGGCAGAGATCGGTGGGTCGGAGCTATCCAACTCGATCGGGCGCGCCCGGCAAACCGATGCCCGGGGCCGATATCTCATTCAAGCTACCAGTGATCAAACAGCTGCTTGACCTGCAGCGCGTCATTGCAGCGCAGCAGTGCCTGGCGAAAGCGCGGGTTGGAGAACAGCCGGGCGGCGTCTGCCAACAGCTCCAGGTGTTGCTGGTCGGCAGGGGCGGGCACCAGTAGCACCAGGATATCGCTGACCGGTTGCTGGTCCGGGGCGCCAAAGGCCATGGCGGTTTGCGGTCGCAGGTACAGCGCGTGGATTTTATCGAGCTCGGCAAGCCGCGCATGGGGCAGGGCCACGCCTTCGCCGATGGCAGTGCTGGCGGCCTGTTCCCGGCGCCACAGACTGGCGCTCACCCAGTCGCCCGGCAGTTGTCGAGTCTCTTGCAGATGTTGGCCAACCTGCTCGAACAGGCGCTGTTTGCTCGAGACGTTGACGGTGAGAAGGATGTCTTCGACTTGCAGGTAGCGGGCAAGCTTGCTCATGGGCTGCTCCGGGAATGGCAGGGTGCTTTCAGATTCGTCTCAAGGACCATTGAAGCGCATTTGCCGGGCCGGGGAAGCAATCAGCAGGCAGTTTTTACGAACTCTTTAGACAGGCCGCTGTGCACCGGCATACCTACAGCAAGGCCGGCAAGTGCCAACCAAACCCACGACTGGCAAGTGATTTCACGAAGACCGGCGCGGGTGGGTTTGGCTCTTTCAATCGATGCTCGGTGGCTCGACAGCAGCCCGGCGCCAGCTCGACGCCGGGCTGGCTAGCCTAGCGTGCCGCCCAGGCGTTGAAGCGCTGCTCCAGTTGCTCGCCATGGTCGGCCCAGAACAAGGCATCCACCGCGACTTGTTGCGCGAGGTTCTGCGGTGCAGTGGGCAGCTCGGCGATGCGTGCCGGGTCGAGCAGGTCCATGGCCCCGAGGTTGGCAGCGCCGTAGTCGATATGCTCGGAGAAAAGTTTCTGCTGTCCCGGTAAGACGGAGAAGCGGATGAAGTTGTGGGCCTGGTCCTGTTGCGAGGCGCCGCGCGGGATGGCCCAGGAGTCGAACTCGTAGAGACCACCGGACCAGACGATGCCCAGGCCGTATTTTTTGCGTTGCTCAGCCGAGAGACGGCCGTTGTACACCGAGGTCATCACCACGTCCCCGGCTGCCAGGTATTGAGGCGGTTGGGCGCCGGCCTCCCACCACTGAACATGGGGCTTGATCTCATCCAGCTTGGCGAAGGCGCGGTCCTGGCCCGCCTTGGTGGCGAGCACCGAGTACAAATCGCGGGGCTCGACACCGTCGGCGATCAGAGCGAACTCCAGGGTCGACTTGGCCAGTTTGCGCAGGCCACGCTTGCCGGGGAATCTTTCCACGTCCCAGAAATCCTTCCAGCCGGTGGGCGCTTGTTGCAGCTTGTTGGCGTTGTAGGCCAGCACGGTGGAGTAGACGAGAAAACCAATGCCGCAGGGCTGTATCGCACCGGGCACGAACTCCTTGCTGTTGAGTCCGAGTCGAACGGGGTCGAGTGTTTCGAACATCCCCTCATCGCACCCTCTGGCCAGTTCGGCGGACTCGACCTCGACCACATCCCAGGAAACGCTGCCGGTATCGACCATCGCCTTGACCTTGGCCATTTCGCCGTTGTACTCGCCAGCAATGATTTTGCCACCGCTGCTCAGTTGCCATGGCTGGTAGAACGCCTTCACTTGAGCGTCCTTGTTGGCGCCGCCGAAGGACACAATGGTGAGGTCGGCTGCAAGCCCGAGGGTGGTGGTCATCAAGCCTGTGGCCAAGGCGGCACACTTCAGAGTTCTGATCATTATTATTGTCTCCGATGCTACAAGGATGTCTTCGAAACATTCCGGTACGCCGGGACCGCCCTGTCTGCGTTGGTCAGGACAATCGGCGACTGTCGCGAAGCTGCACAACCCGAGCTCGGGTCAAAACAGAAGCCAGGACCCTTGCTCGGGCTGCAAACATGGCATGGGGGAAATGATTGGAACACTGGGCAGTCATGATCCTTAGATCGCCCAGGACTAAACTATGCAGGCGGGCGATGCCCTTGCGGCCGCGGTAGAACGTTCAACCGGGGTTGTTTGCCATCGTTCAGCGCCGCCGGCTCCCGGTTAAAAACGCAGGCTCGATCCTGGTGGTCGTTTAAACCGAAAGCTCACGTTCAAACTCAGCGCAGTCCTGGGTCTTGACTGCCGACAACAGCAGTCGATGTTGCCACTTCTTGTGTGTACGCCACATCAGGCCGCGGGCTTCGCCTTGTTCGATGCTGCCTTGCTTGACCACATCCCAGGTCCGATAGAGGTACCTGGCCAGTTCGGTCAATTCCTTCTCCGGCCAGCGGCAGCCATGGGTCCGCAGCAGGGCCACCATGTTGCCGAGCTGGATCGCCTCATGCTCCTGCTCCAGGCCGTGCAACGCCGGGATCACATCCATCGCCTGCCAGAGCGCGCCATAACCCGAAAACTGCTGCTCGAGTCCATCGATCATGTCGTCCAGTGCGTTCCAGGTTTCAATCAGGTCCAGCTGGCTCTCGTAAATCGCCTTTTCCCGACTGCGGATTTCCTCCAGCCACTGCTGGACCAGGCGATAGACAATCGCCTCCTTGTTGGGAAAAAACCGGTAGAGCGACTTGATGTCGATGCCGGATCGTTCGGCGATGGCATTGGTGTTCAGCAGGGTGATCCCGCTTTCCTTGAGCAGCGCCAGTGTCGCTTGTTCAACCTTGTGGATGATTGCCAATGTGCGTTGCTGGCGCGGCTCGCGGCGCATTCTCAAGTCTTGCGAAATCATCACGCGCTCAGCCTTATCGTTGATTGGCGGGCATTTCACATTGACTGGCCCGGCAGTGTCAAACCTCACCGATTGACGCCCTTGGACAAGACTGGTAGAACGTGAAATTACAGTAATTACTGTAATAAATCCGGAGAATGTATGCGATTAAAACTAAAACAACATCTAGCGCTTTCCTCCTTCGCCTTGCTCGCCGGGATCACCGGCTGCAGCCAGACGCCAACGCCAAGCGTCGACAACAGCCACAACACGGTGTACCTCAACGGCCAGATCTATACCCAGGATGGCCTGCGCCGGAAGGTCGAGGCCATCGCCGTCGCTAATGACACGTTCGTCTACACCGGTAACCGGGAAGGCGCGGAAAGCTTCATCAAGCAGGGTTTTCGGGTGGTCGACCTGGGCGGCAAGATGGTCTTGCCGGGCTTGCACGACAACCATATCCACGTGCTGGGCACGGTCGCCCTGGATGTCTGCGACCTTGAGGGCAAGAGTGTGAACCTCGATCAGTTGGCCAGCAAAGTGCAGGAGTGCTTGCCTCGCTATGCCAGCGAACCCGGTTCCTGGCTGAAGATCGAGCAATGGGTTCCCTATGAAAACAACGAACCGACCGACCGCTACAAGACCATTCGCCAAGCGCTGGATGCGGTCGCTGACGGTCACCCGATCATCCTGTCCGGCGTAGACGGCCATGCCAGTGCCTACAACTCGAAAGCCTTGAGCATGGCCCAGGACGATAACGGCAAGACCGTGGGCTTCACTGCCAAAAGCCTGGGCAAGGGCGGCGTGTTCGCCGAGCTGGCGCCCTACGTCAGCCTCGACAGCGGGGTGGTCCGCGACGCCGCCAAGGAAAAAATCCCGGTCGGCAACTTCGACATGTTTGCCCAGGAAGTGGGCGATCCGCGTGGCGAAGCCATCTACGGCGCGATCCTGCCGAAAGTCGCACAAGTAATGGCGCAAAGCGGCATCACCAGCATTCAGGATGCCTGCACCAACGACTTCATCCGTGAGCAGTTGGTGAAGATGCAGCAGCGCAATTTGCTGAACATGCACGTCACGGCCGCCACCTGCTTCATCTCCGATGACTACAAGGGCAAAGTGGATATTGCCGGGCACCTGAAAAAGGCCCAGGAAGTCCGCGCCGCGTTCGCCAACAACCCGCTGATCAAGGCGGATGCGGTGAAAATCTTCGCCGACGGCGTGCTCGAAGGCGACCCCTTCAGCAAGCCACCGTTCTCTCCCAACGCCGGCATGCTGCACAACTATCAGACGCCCCACCTCAAGCAGAACGAAGACACCGGCGCCGTCACAGTCATCAAAGACAGTGACGACTCGAAGAAGAACGGCATCGTCAATTACAAGGTGCAGGACTTCAAGAACTACGCCAGCGCACTCGATGCCAATGGCTTCAGCATCCACATCCACAGCGTGGGCGACCGCGCCACGCGTGTCGCCATCGATGGCTTGGAAGCGGCTCGCCAGCGCAATGGCAACAGCCACATCCCGCACACCATTGCCCACTTGCAAGTGGTTCACCCGGACGATCAACGGCGCCTCGGCGAGCTTGGGGTGTACCTCACCTACACCTACGCCTGGATCAACCTGCAGCCCCAATATGACGTGCTGATCACCCCGTTCCTGGAGAAAAGCAAAAAGGGCCAGGCCATCGACGACGTGCTCTACAACCAAAACAGTTACACCTGGAGCGCCATCTACCCGGTGGAAAGCACCTACAAGGCAGGCGCAGTCCTGGTTGCCGGCAGTGACGCACCGGTCGACTCCCGTGACCCGCGTCCTTTCATGAATATTGCCGCCGGCATCACTCGTGCGATTCCCGGCAAGCCGGCCTACAACCCGCAGCAGTCGGCCACGCTGGAGCAGATGCTCGACGCCTACACCATCAACGGAGCCCGTGCGGTGCGCCAGGAAAAGCTGATCGGTTCGATCGAGCCGGGCAAGTCGGCGGACTTCATTGTCCTCGACCGCAACCTGTTCAACCTGGTTGAGCAGGGGAAACCCGAGCAAATAGCTGAAACCAAGGTGCTGCAGACCGTGTTCCGTGGGAAAACGGTGTACAGCCAGCCGGCAACCCTCGCAGGAGATTGAGTAAAGTCGGGTCCTTTGCCTGCATTGCGGCTCAGGCGCCGCTGATGGATGTGCTTCAACTCGGGTACATGACCATTGCACCGGGGTCATTGGTGCCCGTGGGAATAGACCCTTGCCTGTGAAATCAGCCCCCACACTTGAGCCAGTGTGGGGGCTGATGAGAGGGGGACCTCGCACCCTGCGAAGGCCCGGTTTTCGCAGGGCGCCTTGTTGCCTTGGCGGCTCAATCACCCACCCTTAAACCCGTTGGTCTTGGCCAGCTCGATCACCTCGTCACCCCGCCCGCTAATCACCGCCTTGAGCATGTACAGGCTGAAATCCTTGGCCTGTTCCAGCTTGATCGCCGGCGGCATGGCCAGTTCCTGTTTGGCCGTGACCACGTCCACCAGCACTGGGCCGTCGTGGGCCAGTGCTGTGCGCAGAACGCTTTCCAGTTCTTAGTCCTCCACCCGCAGGCCGAGAATGCCCATGACGACGAACCCCAGCGAAGCAAGGAGTTGAGGCCGATTTTCGAGGAGGGGATTTGCGCGGCAATGGCCAGCACCGGCACATGGTTGCGGTGACGACAGCACTGGCGTCGATGTTCCTGATCGCCGCTTGCGCGTTGGCTACAAGGGGCGGTGGTCGCTGTTGAACCGCGCCGGCCGGCACGGCGAGAGTTCGGCGCAGGGTTGGCCTTGCACAAGCTCCTGGCTGATCAAACGCCCGACCGTGGCGGCCAGGGTCACTCCGGCATGCATCACCGCCAGATACAGGCCTTGGTACTGGTCGCTCAAGCCAATGATCGGCAACTGGTCCTGGGGCATCGGGCGTTGGCCGACCTCCACGCTGCGCAAGACGATCCCCTCGGCACCCCGGAATGACTGACGGAGGGTGGCCATGGCTTGTTGGGCGATGGCGTCCGGCCCTTGAGGGCCGCTGGCATCGATGTAGTCTTCCGCTACCAGCAGGCCACCGTCCGCCGCTGCGCGAATTTCCAGTTGGTTGTTGGAGATCAGGGTCTTGACCAGGCCCGGCGGGGCATCGAAGCGAATCAGGATCGATGGCGAAGCCGACACCGGCAGCTTGATTCCCAGCGGCTGCAGCAGGCTTGGCGTCCCGCAGCCGGCCGCCAGGACCATACAGTCAGCTTGGTAAGATCCCAAGGCCGTCTCGACACCGACCAGCCGCTTGCCGTCGACCTGCAACCCCAGCACAGGGTTCTGGGTGAGCACGCGGGCGCCGTGGGCACGGGCCCCTTCGAGCAAGGTCTGGGTGGTGGCAATCGGGTCCAGGCTGCCTTCGCCGGGAGCGTACCGGGCCCGTTCCGGCAGCACTTGCAGATGGGGTTCCAGCTGGCCGATCTGCTGCCGGTCGATCCAGTTGACGGACGGATCGGTTCCTCGGTCATTGGCGTGTTTCGAGTCCAGGACGGCGTCGGTGTAGCAGAGCGCCCCGGACCAGTTGATCTTCAGCCCCGGCAACTCCTGCTGCAGGCGCTGGTAGTCCACCAGTGCCTGGGAACGCAATGCCCGAGCCGCGACGGGGAAATCGCCGAGTGGATTGATCCAGGCAAATGAATGGCCGGTGACCCCGGAGCCGGGCGTGGCTTGTTCCACCACGGTCACCTGTGCTCCCTGGCGGGCCAGGTGGTAGGCGATGGACGCGCCGACAATGCCAGCGCCCACCACGATCACGCTCAATTGTTTCACCTTCACCTCGTCATTCAGTCAGTCGGCGTATCGCGGGGTCCCGCAGTGCCTGGGCTTGGACTCGCTTGATCCAGGCATCCTTGCAGTCGCTGTAGGCATGCGAGTCGTGGGGGTGCAGGGCCTGGCAGCGGATTTTTTCCTGTTCATAGGCTCGGGCGAGGTCTGGATGTCGACGCAGATAATTGCGAAAAGCCAGATGTCGCTCGATCTCCGGTGAGCCCTGGGCGTAGCAATGCAGTTGCAGCAGACGGCGTCCGCTGACAGGGTCGTCCTTGCTGCAATAGCGTCGCCCGGGTAGGCCCCGTTCACCGTGCCAGATATACCCCAGAGCCTCCAGCAGCGCTTGTCGGGCATCCAGTTGCGTCAACGAAGTGACCTCCGGAATCAGGTCCAGTACGGGTTTGGCGACGATCCCCGGGAGCGCGGTGGAGCCGATGTGGTGCACCTTCAGCAGAGTCGCGCCCAGGGCTGCCTGCAACGTCTCGGCCACCTCACTGGCGTGCACCGCCCACTGCGGATCGTGGGGCAGCAACTCGACCTTGATCGGTGTCGGCAGTGGGTCGAGGGCAGGCTTTTTGCTGTCCATGGTCGGTGCGGCTCCTGTCGCGGGTAGAGGGCGAGGCCTTGCAGGGCGCACCTTAACCGGCCCTTTTTGTTCGCGCTATTGCGCGTCTGTTATGAAATTGCAAACCGGCCGCCGCGGCGCAAGCTGTTTGCCGCCGCGGCCGAGCCCTGGCTGATCTTGGCTCGGCACAGGCCTGGCGTGCACTACTCCAGCTTCAAGGCCAACCCCGCCGCCTGGGGCAGGGGATTGCGCATCAGCCGACCGACCACCAGTGCCCCCAGTAATGCGAGGATCCCGGCCACCGCCAGCACCAGGCCGAAGCCCCCGACAAAGGCCTGTTGGGCCAGGGGTTCGACCAGCAGGCGGGCGGCTTGCGGCAGGCCTGCCAGGGCGCCTTGCATGTCCCCGGCCACCACCCGCGAAGCAATCTCCGGCGCTTGTGCCAGCCAAGGTCCGGGCACACGGCTCAGGCTGCCTTGCAACAATTGCTGGGTATGGCTGGCCAGCAGCGCACCGAACACGCCGATGGCCAGCATGATGGCGCTGAAACGCATGGTGGTGCTCATGCCCGAGGCCATGCCGGTGCGCTCCCGGGGCACGCAGGCCATGATGTTTTTCTGCGTGTCACCGTTGAGCAGGCCGGCGCCGGCGCCGGTCACGGCAATCGCCAGGGCGAAGTTCAGGTAGCCGCCGGCATGCACCGCCCAGGCACTGAGCAGGTTGCCGCAACCCACCAGGGTCAGCCCGGCAGCCATCAGCGTGGCCGGTGCATAACGGCTGGCCAGGCGCGCGCCGATCCGAGGGCAGATGAGCATGGTCAGGGCAAAGGGCAGCATGCCCAGGCCCGAGGCAATCGCCGAGAAGCCCAGGCCGTTCTGCAGGTAGAAGGGCAGCAGGGTCATCATCACTTGGGCGCAGCCGGCGTAGGCGAACATGCCCAGCAGAGCGCCAATGAAGCGCGGATGGCGGAACAGTTGCAGGTCGACCATGGGGCGGCGCTGCAGCCGTTCGATCAGCACGAACAGCCCCAGGAGCGCGACTCCCGCCAGCAGCCGGGTGGTGGTCGCCTGGTGACTCCAGCCGATGCGGTTGGCTTCGATCAGGCCCCAGATCAGGCACAGCAGGCTGGCACTGAAGGCCAGGCTGCCCCAGGGGTCCAGGCGCGCAGCCTGGGTATCGCGGGACTCCGGCACGTTGCGCAACACGCTCCACAGCAACAACAGGCCCACCGGCAGGTTGAAGTAGAAGATCCAGCGCCAGCCAAAGAACTCGGTGATCAGCCCGCCGACGGTGGGCGCGGCGGTCATCGCCATGCCCATGCAGGCACCCCAGAACGCCCAGGCCTTGGCCCGCTCCACCTCGTCATGAAAACAATGGCCGATGGATGCCAGCGCCGAGGTCAGCAGCAGCGCCGCGCCCACGCCCTTGAGTGCCCGGGCGGCGTCCAGCAACAGGGCATTGGGTGCCGCGCCGCAACCCAGGGACGCGAGGATGAACAGCACGAGCCCGCAGAGCAGGGTCTTCTTGCGCCCGAAGCGGTCGGCCAGGCTGCCCGCCGGCAGCAGCAGCGCGGCGAAGGCCAGCATGTAGGCACTGACGACCCACTCGATGTCGGCGAAGTTGGCCCCCAGGTCGCGAGCGATGCTCGGCAAGGCCACGGCGACGATGTTGGTGTCCAGGACAATCAGCGAGCAGACCCCGGAGGCGGTCAACAGGGTCAGGCGCGGGTTGAGGGTCCGGCTCATGGCGTGGTCCGCCGACTGAGGATGGACAGCGCTGCCAGGGCGATTTCATCGTCGTGGGCCGGCGTGTCGGCGCTGACCCCGATGGCGCCGACCACCTGGCCGTCGACAACGATCGGCTGGGCACCTTTCATCATCAGCAGGCCGGCGCTGAGGGCGGCTGGACGCCCGCCATTGACCGCATTTTCCAGGTCACCGGAGGGGCGCTTGAACAGCGCTGAAGTACGAGCCTTGCCCTGGGCCAACTCAATCCCGGCCACCACCGGAGCGCCGTCCATGCGGGCGCCGAGAATCGGCCAGCCGCCGTCGTCGACGATCACCACGGCGCAGGGCCAGCCTTTGGCGTGGGCGGTTTCCTGGGCGGCCTTGAGCAGGTTCTGAGCACTGTCCAGGGTGAGGATTGCCTTGTGGGCAATGTCAGGCCGGGTTTCCCCGGCTACGGCGGTCTGCAGGCCGAAGCAGGTGATCATTGCCAGAAACAGGGGTTTGACGCGCATGGCTGAGGCTCTTTACTGTGAATGTCTGTTCAGCTTATCGCGGCCTATTGCGGTCTTTGTTAGCCGCTGGCGGCCAGTTCATTACCTTTGAGCTCATGCAATTTATGGAAATTCGGCACTTTCGCTACTTCCTGGCGGTGGCCCGGCAGCGCAATTTCACCCGTGCCGCCGAGCAGTTGGGCATCGCCCCGCCGACCTTGAGCCGGCAGATCCAGGATATGGAAAAGACCTTGGGAACCCGGCTGTTCATCCGTCAGCAGCGCGAGGTCAGCCTCACCGAGGCCGGTGCCGCATTGCTGCTGGAGGCCGAAGCCACGGTGCGTCAGTTCGAGTTCGCCCAGCGCAATGCGCAACGGGCCGGGCGCGGCGAGATTGGCCATATCGAACTGGGCTACGTGGCCTCGGCGGTGTACTCGGGGCTGCTGCAGAAGCAGGTACAGGGTTTCAGTCGCGACTGCCCGGACGTCAGCCTGAATGTGCGGGAATGCCCGATGGCAACCTTGCCGGCGCGGATTGCCGATGGCCGCCTCGACGTCGGCTACATCCGCTCGCCCATGACCCTGCCGGAAGGGGTCGAGGCCATTCGCCTGGATGCCGAGGGCTTTGTCCTGGCGTTGTCCGCCGAGTCCTGGCTGTGCCGCCTGCCGCAGATCGCCTCCGAGCACCTGCTCGATGAAACCTTCATCCTCCCGGAGCAGATCAGCGGCACCTTGCAGGTGGCCGCCCAGGGCGCCTACGCGCCCAAGCTCGGCGCCCAGCCCGGTGGCCTGGTGGCGGTGCTGGCCCTGGTATCACTGGGACAGGGCGTGGCGGTGGTGCCGGAGTCGGTGGTGGGACATCTCAGCTTGCCCAATGTGTTGTACCGAACCATCGGTGGCAGTTCGGCGACGTCCTGGTTGTCGTTGATTCATCGGCGCTTCGAGCAGGCTCCGGCGGTGGTGCGCTACATCGAACAGGTCCGGCGCGAGTATCGGCGCCCGGCCTGAGTCAGCGTATTCAAGCATCACCCTCGGCGCGCATAATCCGCGGGTCGTCCCTCTGCCTTCAGGAGTTGTGTGCTTGATGATCGATCACCTTGACCACCTGGTACTGACCACCATCGACCCTGCAGCCGCCGAGGATTTCTACGTCCGCGTGTTGGGCATGCAACTGGAAACTTTTGCCGGCGGGCGCAAGGCTTTCAAGTACGGCCAGCAAAAAATCAACCTGCATGTGCGTGGCCGGGAATTCGAGCCCAAGGCGCACCTGCCGGTGCCGGGGGCACTGGATTTGTGCTTTATCGCCAGCGTGCCCCTGGAGCAGGTGATTGCCCATCTGCAGCGGGCCAACTGGCCGATCATCGAAGGTCCGGTGCCACGCACCGGGGCCACCGGCCCGATCCGCTCGGTGTACCTGCGGGACCCGGACCTCAACCTGATCGAGATTTCCGAGCAGTTGTAGCGCCTGCTCTCGACGCTCCTGCGGGCGCTGAAGACTCTTTGTGTCGGGCACGATCCCGGCCTGTCGCAGCCCGCGGTAGCGGCTGCCGGAACGGGCTGGATAAACTTTTGTAATGATTTCCTGCTGGGGAATCGGCTTGTCCTCCCTGTAATCTCCAAGTCCGTTTTTTCTCTCAGGACTTGCATGAACACTCTTTCGGAGCCTCCCAGTTGGCGCTCTCCTTGTGCTTTCTTCCATGACTTCTCGCGCTATCCGGCCGCTCTGAGACGCAGACGCTCAGTCAGCCATTCCCCCGGTCGTTCCTTCCTGGCATTTGCCACGTCCTGTCCTTGTTGCCCGCCCGAACCCAAGGTTTCGCAGTCCCTGCACCTTGGCGCTTTGTCGCGCCTGGCCGTTTGAATTCCCGGAGTATTTGAGTCGTCGTTATGGAATGGATCGCAGACCCCACGGCCTGGCTTGGCCTTTTGACCCTGATTGTCCTGGAGCTGGTGCTGGGCATCGACAACCTGGTGTTCATCGCCATCCTCGCGGACAAGCTGCCGCCCGAGCAGCGTGACCGCGCGCGGCTGATCGGCCTGTCCCTGGCGCTGTTGATGCGCCTGGGCCTGCTGGCCAGCATCTCGTGGATGGTGACCCTGACCCAGCCGCTGTTCGAGGTGTTCGAGCACAGCTTCTCGGGCCGTGACCTGATCATGCTGTTCGGTGGTGTGTTCCTGTTGTTCAAGGCCACCATGGAATTGCATGAGCGCCTGGAAGGTCATGTCAGTGTGCGAGCCGGCAGTGCCACTTACGCGCTGTTCTGGCCGATCGTCGCGCAGATCGTGGTGCTTGATGCAGTGTTCTCCCTAGATGCGGTGATCACCGCCGTGGGCATGGTCGAGCATCTGGCGGTGATGATGATCGCGGTGGTGGTGTCCATCGGCGTGATGATTGTCGCCAGCAAGCCGCTGACCCGCTTCGTCAACGAACACCCGACGGTGATCATGCTGTGCCTGGGCTTCTTGATGATGATCGGTTTCAGCCTGACCGCCGAAGGCCTGGGTTTCCACATTCCCAAGGGTTACCTGTATGCGGCCATCGGCTTCTCGATCCTCATCGAGCTGTTCAACCAGGTCGCCCGGGCCCGGCGCAAGAAGTCGATGCAGGGTCTGCGGCCCATGCGTGAGCGCACCGCGTATGCGGTGATGCGCCTGCTGGGTGGGCGCAAGCTGGCGGCGGAGGAGGTGGGTGAGGAAATCGCCGATCTGCTGGAAGGTGATGAGGCCAACAGCAACGAACTGTTCGACCGTCGCGAGCGGGTGATGATCAGCGGTGTATTGCAGCTGGCGGAGCGGCCGATCCGCAGGCTGATGACCGTGCGGGCGGAGGTTGACTGCATTGACCTTGCGGACAGCCCGGAGACGATTCGGACCAAGCTGATGCACTCGTCCTACTCACGCCTGCCGTTGATTCGCAATGGTGCGGTGGATGAGCCCCTGGGCTTCGTGCACAAGAAGGAACTGCTCAAGGAATACCTGGCCGGCAACGAGCCGAACCTGGCGCATCTGGCGCGCAGAACCATCAACCTGCTGGACAGCTTTTCGATCCTCAATGCCCTGGAACAGATGCGCAAGGCTTCGACTCATATCGCCTTCGTGATCAACGAATTCGGCGACTTCATGGGCATTTTGACCATGACCGATATTCTCGAGTCGATTGCTGGTGAGCTGCCCGATGCCAGTGAGGTCGAAGGGCCGGATGTGGTGGAACAGGAGGATGGATTCCTGGTCAACGGTGGTTTGAACCTGCCTCAGGTGGCTCAGCGTACCGGCTTCAATGCCGCCCCCACCGAGGACTACCAGACCCTGGCCGGGCTGGTGATGAGTCTGTTGGATCGCTTGCCGGTGAAGGGCGATTGCCTGCAGTGGGACGGCTGGAACATTCAGGTCATGGCGGTGGAGGAGCGGCGGGTGACCCAGGTGCTGTTGTCCCGGCAGGCAGTTGCCTGACAGGTGAAAGAGGTGGTGCGGGTTTCTTCGCTGGCAAGCCGGCGCCTATTCCAAAAGGGTTGGCGTCACGATCCGTAGCCGCCGGCTGGCCGGTGAAGCGATGCCGAGGTTCAGGCTGTTTCCGTCGGCAAGGCTTCGTGGACGGGGTTGTGATCCTTGCCGTGACTCATGGCCTGGGCACTTGCGGCTCTAGCCTCCAGCCAGGTGCTCAGACGGCGGGCGATGCGTTCGCTGGCGTGACCGTCGCCGTAGGGCCTGTGCACGCGGCTCATGCGGGCATGGAAGTCGGCATCGTCCAGCAGTTGGCTGGCGTGATGCACGATACGTTCGCGATCGGTGCCCACCAGTAGCACGGTGCCGCCTTCCAGCGCTGACGGCCGTTCGGTAACGTCGCGCAGCACCAGCAGGGGCTTGCCAAGCGCAGGAGCTTCTTCCTGGATGCCGCCGGAGTCGCTGAGAATGAAGTGCGAGCGCCCCATCAGCCAGACAAAGTGCTGATAGTCCTGGGGCTCCACCAGGTAGATGTTGGGCGTATCCGAGAGCAGGCCGTAGATCGCATTCTGCACCTGGGGATTGAGGTGCACCGGGTACACGAACTGCACGTCCGGGTAGCGCAGGGCCAGGGTCGCCAGAGCCTCGCAGATGTCGCGGAAACCGTTGCCGAAGTTCTCCCGGCGGTGGCCGGTAACCAGCACCATGCGCCGGTTGTCGGCCAGCGCCGTCAGGGGGGAATCGGCGGCGGGGTGCCAATGGACTTTTTCCTGGTGAGTTCGCATCCACAGCAGTGCGTCGATCACCGTATTACCGGTGACTTCGATGTTTTCGTTCGGCACATTCTCCCGCAGCAGGTTGGCCTTGGCCTTGACGGTGGGGGCGAAGTGCAGGTCGGCGATGACTCCGGTCAGCCTTCGATTGGCCTCTTCGGGCCAGGGCGTCTTGAGGTTGCCGGTGCGCAAGCCGGCTTCTACGTGGCCGATGGGCAGTTGCCGATTGAACGCAGCGAGAGCGGCGATGGAGCTGCTAGTGGTGTCGCCGTGCACCAGTACGATGTCTGGTTGCAGTCGCTCGTAGGCGCTATCGAGGCGCAGCAGCAACTGTTGCGAGAGACCGTTTAGGGACTGGCCCTGGGTCATGACTTGCAGGTCCTCATCGACCTGCAGCTCGAAGGAGTCGAGCACCTGTTTGAGCATTTCACGGTGCTGGCCGGTGGAGCAGATGTGCAGTTCCAGGCCTGGCCACTGACGCAGAATCCGAGCCAGCGGTGCCATCTTGATAGCCTCAGGACGCGTACCGAAAACCATCATGATTTTGAAAGGCATATCCCCCTCCTTGGGTGTAATGCAACTGAACCTGATGCTGAATAAAGCAGCGAGAGTCACTCTTGTCCAACCCGGAGAAGCGCTTCTGATCTCGTTCAAGCATGTGGTGCGGGAAAAAGGGAGGAGGCGGGTACCTAGCCGCTGGCGAGGCTCCAGGAGGCGGCGGAAAGCTCCAGGGGAAATGCAAGGTCATGTTTGTGCGTCGGCGGCCTGGCTTCTCGGATAATAGTGAGAGGGGCGTCACAAAATTGACGAAATTGCCGTTTGTCGGGAGCGGAAAAATCCGTAGTGGCTCATTGTGTCAAAATGATGTCGCGGGCTGTTAAAATGCATGCCGTCGCTCGCCCCGAAGGGGCGGCTGATTGTCGACTGTCTGCTTCGTGGAGTATTTCTGTGGGTCGTGCTTTAGCGGTGTACGTGATGGGAATGGCCTTTGTGCTGGCGTGTTTTGCCTGGGCGATGACGGCTGCTTTCAGTTGAATGCCACTGGCCGCTCGAGTCTCTCCGGGGCTTGCTCAGCAGTGTCTCAGCGCGGCCTGTCCTTGGCCGTGATCAGCTGTATTTCCTCTAGCAGTTGCTCCACCGATCTACCGCCGTCGAGGTGCTTCCAGGGCTGAGTCAGTTGCCTCAGCCAGGCGCTGTGTCGCGGGCGGCTGCGCCCGGCGCGGGTTCCGCTGTCATAGGCCGCCGCCCATTCAAGGAAGGCCAGGTGCTGGGCGTGCATATCGCCCCCG
The DNA here is from genome assembly GCF_009908285.1 of Pseudomonas sp. Fl4BN1. GTDB lineage: Bacteria > Pseudomonadota > Gammaproteobacteria > Pseudomonadales > Pseudomonadaceae > Aquipseudomonas. The sequence continues at coordinate 4,052 of NZ_JAAARM010000023.1, read as the reverse complement.
GGAAGAATGCGCGCGCCAAAGCGTTGTTGTTCCCGAGCGCGGATGCGCTGCAGGCGCAGCGCCGTCGGGGTGTCGACAAACACTATCCAGTCAGCCTGGGCGATGATCTCTTGGCCCCAATCGTCCATGGATCCGGATATCACCCACGGCGCCTGACCCAGGGCATCCTTGAGCAACATCAGCCGCTGTTCCGGCGCCCGCGCCCGCTGGAAGGGTGGATCGCTGGGATACCAGTAATGGTCATCGACGTCGACATGGGGCAATTGCAGGTGACGGGCCAGGGCCATGCCCAGCGTGCTGACGCCGGCGCCCGAGGCGCCGGTCAGATAGAACCGTTGATTCAATGCAGTGTCCTCCTGGGCTGAACGCGCGCGGGCGATGATGCATGTCACTGCGGACAACACCTGGTTGCCTTTGCTGGCCAGCGACCTTGCCACAGTCCACTGCCTGGCCACAGCAAAATCCGCCTGGGGCCGCCGAGAATGCTCAGGCATTGCCCGTTGAAGGCAAGTCGCGCTCGGCAGCCTGGGCCTGGAACCAGTTCAACACCGTCTCGCAGGCCGGGTGCGCCGCACCGCTGTCGCGCAGCCACAGCGCATAGACGCCGCCGGTTTTCAGCGCCTCGCCGAAGGGGATCAGCAGGCTGCCACGGGCGATGGAGTCCTGGGCCAGGATCAGGTCGGTCATTGCCACTCCCAGCCCGCGGGCTGCGGCGTCCAGGGCCAGGTCATCGAGGTTGAACAGGATGTGCTTGTAGCTGTGGGGCGTCTGGTCGTTCTGGGCCAGCAGCCAGGCGGTCCATTCCTGGCGGCTGGTGGAGCCGTGAATCAAGGCATGTCCGGCCAGTTCTTCCAGGGAGCGCGGGGGTGCCTGCCCATCACTGAGTTGTGGTGCACACACCGGCACCAGGTACTCGTCGAACAGCAGCGTCAGTGGCCGCTCATCCAGCCCTTCTGGCAGGTACAGCACGTAGGCATCGCAATCGCCGCCGGGGTCCACGGTGGCGCCGCCCACGGTCTCGATCGACAGGCACAGTCCGGGGTTGGCGGCATAGAAGCCACTGAGCCTTGGCAGCAGCCAACGCACTGCCAGGGACACGAAGATGCGGATGCGAAAGGGCTGGTCCAGGGGCGCGGGAGCCAGGCGTTCCTGCAGTGCTCCCAGGGACCTGAGGATCTGCGTGGCCACGGTGCAGACGTCGCGCCCCTGATCGGTCAGCGACACCCGGCGACTGCTGCGTTCGAACAAACTGACCCCGTAATGTTCTTCCAGTTGCTGGATCTGCCGGCTCACCGCGCTCTGGGTCAGGTGCAGGCGCGCGGCGGACTCGGTGAAGCTGTGGGTCTGGGCCACATTGACCAGGGTTTGCAGGGCCTGCAGCGAAGGCAGTCGAAGTAGCTTATCCATGCGTTTTCCGAATAGTTCGATGAATTAATAACGTTCGAAATCCAGCGTTAGCCGCCATAGATTGTAGGCCTGTGGCGTCGGCCTGGATTCCCTGTTGAATGCTCCCGGCGCATGGATTGTGAAGGAGTAGAAGGCTTTGAACAACGTATGTGGCTGGATCGCCCTGGCGGGGGAAGCCCCTCAGCGGCCGACACTCAAAGGCACGCAGAACACCGACTGGCTGATCATCGGCGGTGGCATTACCGGCCTCTCGGCAGCCCGCGCCCTGGCGCGGATGTATCCTCAGCAGCGCATTGTCCTGCTGGACCGCCAGCGCGCGGCCCAGGGCGCTTCGGCGCGCAATTCGGGGTTTGTGGTCAGCCATGAACTGCCAGGCGCCGATGAGCTGATCGGCCGCTCTGGCTACCCGGCCTATCAGGTCGCCTCACGGGTGGGTTTCGCCGCCGGCGAGGAAGTGCGCGAGTGTATTGCCGAACTGGCCATCGAGTGCGAGTTCAATGATGCCGGCTACCACTTCGCCGTGCATCAGCCCCAGCACTTGCAAGACAGTGCCGCACGGGTCGCGACCTTGAACGCCGTGGGGGCCCAGGCCCAGTACCTGGAAGGCCCGGCCCTGCAGCAGCGCCTGGGCAGCTCATTCTATCAACGAGCGATTCACTGTGCCGGTGGCAACGCCTTGCTGCAGCCGGCCAAGTACGTCAAGGGCCTGCTGCAAGGCTTGCCCGAGCGGGTAGAGGTCTACGAGAACAGCCCGGTGGACGATCTGCGGTCGGTGCCTGGTGATGGCTGGCGGGCACGGACCCGGGAGGGCGAGATCAAGGCGACTCAGGTGCTGGCTTGTGTCGGTGCCTTCCTGCCCCGGGTCGGTGTCAAGCACAGCGGCACCTTCCCCCTGGAACTGAGCGCCAGCATCACCCGGCCATTGCATGAGGAACCCTGGCAGCGCCTGCTGGACGAGCAGGGCTGGGGCGTGCTTTCCACGCTGCCGGGAGCTGCCACCGTGCGTCTGCTGCCGGGGCGCCGCCTGCTGATGCGCAATACCGTCGAATACCGCCAGCGCGACCTGGGGCCGGCAGATCTGGCCGTGCGTCGGCAAGAGCATGTGCGGGGCCTGCAAAAGCGTTTCCCCGGGATCACCGATGCCGATCTGCAATACACCTGGACCGGGCACCTGAGCGGCACTCGCTCTGGCGAGCCCTATTTCAGTCGGGTTGCCGAGGGCCTGCACACGGTGGCTGGCTGCAATGGTTCCGGGGTTGCCCGGGGCACTCTGTGGGGCCGGCTGTTGGCGGAAATGGCCAGTGGTGGCGACTCGCCGCTGCTGCGCGACGTGCTGTCCCAGGCCCGTCCCGGCTACCTGCCGCCACGACCGTTTTTCGACATTGGAGCAAGCTTGCGCATGGGCTGGGAAGTGCAGCGCGCGCGACACGAGCGTTAACCGTCGCGGCGAACAAATCGCCGCAATAATAAGAGCACAGAGGGCGGCAATTATGATCAATCGCACCACTACGGCACTGTTATCCCTGGCCTTGTGCGCCGCAAGCGTACAGGCTGCTGAAACCGTGAGCATCGCCAACTGGAGCGGCTACATTGCTCCTGACACCCTGACCGAGTTCACCAAGCGCACCGGCATCCAGACCACCTACGATGTGATCGACAGCAACGAGACCACTGAGGCCAAGTTGATGACCGGCGGCAGTGGCTATGACCTGGTCAGCCCGTCCAACCACTTCCTGCCACGCTTGATCCAGGCCGGGGCGATCCAGCCCCTGGACAAGAGCAAGCTGCCCAACTGGAACAACCTCGATCCCAAACTGATGAAACTCCTGGAAACCAGCGATCCGGGCAACCAGTACGGCATTCCCTATATGTGGGTGACCGTGGGCATCGGCTACAACGTCGACAAGATCAAGGCGATCTTCGGTAACACCGACGTCACTCAGTCCTGGCAGATGCTGTTCAAGCCGGAGAATATCCAGAAGCTCAAGCAGTGCGGCGTGGCCTTCCTCGACAACCCGACGCAGATGGTGCCCATCACCCTCAACGCCCTGGGTCTGGACCCGCACAGCGAGCAGCCGGCGGACCTGAAGAAGGCTGAAGAAGCGCTGCGAGCGATCCGTCCTTCGATCCTCTACTTTCACCAGGCCAAGTACGTCAGTGACCTGGCCAACGGCAACATCTGCGTGGCTGTGGGTTTCAGCGGCGACGTGCTGCAGGCCATGGCCACCGCGCATCAGGCCAACAACGGCGTGAACATCGGCTACAGCATTCCCAAGGAAGGCTCCACCGTGGCCATGGACATGGTGGTGATTCCCAAGAATGCCCCGCACCTGGAAAACGCCTACGCCTACATGAGCTACCTGCTGGACCCGAAGGTGATCGCCAACATCAGCAACTTCGTGCAGTACGCCAACGGCAACTCGGCATCCTTGCCTTACATCGAGCCACAATTGCGTAACAACTCGGCAGCCTACCCACCGCAATCGGTGCTCGATACCCTGTTCCCGATCAAGACCATGACTTCGGCCGGGATGCGCCTGAGCACTCGCTTGTGGACCCGGATCACCAGCGGTACGTGAGGACGCAACGCATGCTTGCGAACCAGGGCCTGCGAGGCCACGCGCTGGTGGTGGGGGCCGGGGTGG
>NZ_JAAARM010000022.1 GCF_009908285.1 Pseudomonas sp. Fl4BN1 | reverse complement strand
TCCCATCCCGAACTCAGTAGTGAAACGATGCATCGCCGATGGTAGTGTGGGGTTTCCCCATGTGAGAGTAGGTCATCGTCAAGATTAAATTCCGAAACCCCAATTGCGAAAGCAGTTGGGGTTTTGTTTTGCCCGAGAAAAAGCTGCAGGCAGCTCTCTGTCCTTGTTTGGTCGGCCCGGCTGCCAGCATCTTGTGACAGCAGCCAGGGCTGCGCGCCGACGTTACAGATGATTCATGGTCTTGATCTGGTAGTGCGATGCGAGCCAAGGCTTGCCTGACTCACACACGTGCCTCAGACGTTTTGCAGACGTGCCACCCATTTGCCAACTCGCTCACCGTCCTTCAGTGAGCGGAGTTTTTCCGGCAGTTCGGCAAAACTGAAGGGCAGCAAGGCAGAGGGCTTGAGTTGCCCTTCGGCTACCTGCTTTAACAAAGCCGTGCCATTGCGCTGGTAGGCGCGCCAGTCAGATTCACTGCCATGGGCATGCACACTGTTCAGCGCCACTTCATGTAGCGACAGCGCAGTACTGAAGGCAGGTAACGGAGCTGTTTCCTGGCGATCCTGAATGCATACCAAATGGCCGTTGTAACCCAGTAAAGGGGCGAGTCCAGCTGCGTGTTCGCCGCTCACCGTATCGAACAGGGCATGCAGACGACGCCGTCCCAGACAGGACTGCAACTCGTTCTGCCAGCCTTGTCTGTGGTAATCCAAGACCCCTGTCACGCCCGCGCTGAGCAACGCCTCATGATGGGCGGGCGAAGCGCTGGCCCAGACGCGAAAACCTTGTTGTACGGCCATCTGCACTAATAAGTTGCCTACCGCTCCACCGGCCCCCACCACCAGAACATCCTCTGTACCGCCTTGTGGCAATTTGTCCAGTGCTTGCAGGGCTGTGAGGCCGGGGCAGGGCAATGCGGCAGCCAGCGCATCGTCAAGGGCGTCAGGCAGGGCAATGGCACACCTGGCGTCGATCAAGCTGTATTCAGCGAAGCTGCCGTCACGGTTTAATGCCTGGTGATAGGCCACCCGAGTTCCTGGGCGCATTGGCACAGCACTGCCTGCAGCCACAATCACTCCCGCGCCATCCACCCCAGGCACATGGCCGTCAGACCAGTCGTCAGGTCCCCATTCGATCATTTTCCAGTCCACTGGATTCAGGGCAATGGCAGTGTTGGCAACCAACAGCTCATGAGCCGCAGGCCGTGGCAGCGGTTTGCGAATCAGTTTCAGGCCTTGCAGTCCTTTGCCCTGGGTCCAGCCCCAGGCCGCGTAGTCAGTGGTCATTGTTGATCCTCGTGATATCGGAAGAAATCGTGCAACGGCCCCGGAGTCTTGTGCCAGCCGGTTTCGGGCTAACAGCCGCAGCAATAACAGCCTTCAGTATCCCCAGCCGAGGAGGTATGAAAAACCCGTGAATCGGAACAAGATTTTTGCGTGGAGATCACGAGTGTCGTAATGCGTGGGCGCCATTGATCAGTCGCGATGGAAATCCCCTCAAAGTCAGTAGATGGTTTTTGGTATGGTGCAGCTCTTTTTTAATGGACTTGAGTTCACCCGCACGGATCAGCGTTGACCTCTATTCAACGAGAAGCCGTAGCAATGCCCGAAGCGATTCCGATCAAGGACCATGAGAAAGAAACCCGCCTGGTCAACAAGCGTTTGCTCGCCTGCGCCGTATTGGTGGTGGGCATTACCTGCGCCCTGGTGGCCCGCATGTATTTCCTGCAGGTGGTGGAGTTCGACTATCACTCCACGGTTTCGGAAAACAACCGGGTGCACGTGCTGCCGATCACGCCGACCCGCGGGCTGATCTACGACCGCAACGGCGTAGTCCTGGCAGATAACCGCCCCAGCTTCAACCTGACCGTCACCCGCGAACGGACCACTGATATCAAGGGTGAATTGGATACTGTGGTCGACCTGCTGCACCTGCCCCCGGAAGATCGCAGCCTGTTCGACAAGGAGATGAAGCAGGCTCGTCATCCCTTTGTTCCTGTGACCCTGTTCTATGAACTCACCGAGGAACAGATCGCTGTACTGGCCGTCAACGAATACCGTCTGCCAGGCCTGGATGTCGAGGCCCAGTTCGTCCGCCACTACCCCATGGGCGCGCATTTCGCCCACTCCATCGGCTACGTCGGGCGGATCAACGAGAAAGAGGCCAAGACCCTGGACTCAGTGGAGTATCGCGGCACCCAGTCCATCGGCAAGACGGGCATCGAGAAGTTTTATGAGTCCGAGCTGCACGGTCGCGTCGGCTATGAAGAGGTAGAGACCAACGCTCAGGGCCGAGTCATGCGGGTACTCAAGCATACCGATCCGGTTCCCGGGAAGAACATCGTCCTGAGCCTCGACGTGAAGCTCCAGGAAGCGGCTGAAGAAGCCCTTGGTGATCGTCGCGGCTCAGTGGTAGCCCTCGATCCCGCCACCGGCGAAGTGCTGGCCATGGTCAGCAAACCGAGTTTCGATCCCAACCTGTTCGTCACCGGCATCAGCTTCAAGGAATACGCGGCGCTGCACGATTCCATCGACCGGCCGCTGTTCAACCGGGTCTTGCGTGGCCTTTACGCACCGGGGTCGACGATCAAGCCGGAAGTGGCGATTGCCGGCCTCGACACCGGGGTCGTTACCGCTTCGACCCGAGTCTTCGATCCGGGTTACTACCAACTGCCGGACTTCGATCACAAATACCGCAACTGGAACCACAGCGGCGATGGCTGGGTGGACATGGACGCGGCGATCATGCGCTCCAACGACACCTACTTCTACGACTTGGCCCACAAGCTTGGGATCGATCGTCTGCACGATTACATGGCAATGTTTGGCCTGGGGGAAAAGGTCTCCCTGGACATGTTCGAAGAGTCGGCAGGTCTGATGCCGTCCCAGGCCTGGAAGCGCGCTACGCGTCGCCAGCCTTGGTTCCCGGGGGAAACGGTAATCCTCGGCATCGGTCAGGGCTACATGCAGGTCACGCCGTTGCAACTGGCCCAGGCCACCGCGCTGATCGCCAACAAGGGGATCTGGAACCGCCCGCACCTGGCCAGGACCATCGATGGCGTAGCGCCAGTGGATGAACACCCAATGCCCAACATCCTGCTGAAGAACCCTCATGATTGGGAGCAGGTCAACCACGGCATGCAAATGGTCATGCACGACCCGCGTGGCATTGCCCGCGCCGCCGCCGCCGGCGCGCAGTACCGGATTGCCGGAAAGAGCGGTACCGCCCAGGTAGTGGCGATCAAGCAGGGCGAGCGTTACGACCGCCTCAAGACTCGCGAGCGCAACCGTGACAACGCCCTGTTCGTTGGTTTTGCCCCGGCCGAGCATCCGCAGATCGTGATCTCGGTGATGATCGAGAACGGCGAAGCCGGTGGCCGGGTTGCCGGCCCTGTGGTGCGGCAGATCATGGATGCCTGGCTATTGGACCAGAGCGGTCACCTCAAACCGCAGTACGCAGCCCCGGCCAAGGTTCCGGGTGATCCCCACGTCTGAATCATTTCACTCTCGGGCTGCCCGACGCCGGGTGAATCCAGCCGATCGCCCCTTCGGTCATTGAGTCGCAAGGCAGCCCTGCAACAACTCCAGGAACAATACCTCGGCCCGGCTCATGCGCTGCTCACGGTTCCACAGCAGGTGGATGTCGACATCGGCGATGCCGTCGTGGGGCGGTAGGCGCCATAGCAGCCCGGCCTCGGTGTCGGCCGCCACCACATGCTCCGGCAAACAGCCGATGCCAAAGCCGGCGATCACCAGGCGGCGCACTTCTTCCAGGCTCGGGGAGGAGGCGACAATCCGCCCGCTGAAGCCCTGCTGGTCACGAAAGATGGTCAACGGCGAGAGCATGCCGCCGATCTGGTCGCTGGTGAAGCTGACGAAGTTCTCCCGTTGCAGGGCGCCCTCGGCCACGTCCCGGCGGCCGAACAGCGCATGGTGCTTGCCGCAGAAGAACGCATAGCGCTGACGCAGGAACAGCCGCTGTTCCAGGCGCGGCTGTGGCCGGCGGTTAAGGCTCAGGCCCAGGGTCGCGGTCTTTTCCAGCAGGGCGCTGACGATGTCCGAGCTGCGCATCACCTCCACCTCCAGGTCGACCCGCGGATGCTGGCGATGAAAGTCGGCCAGAAAGTCGTCGAAGCACTCGTTGAAGATCCGGCTGATGATCAGCAGCCGGACCTTGCCGATCACCTCGTCGGCGGGTTGCTCCAGCACACTGCTGACTTGTGACATCTGGCCGTAGATCTCCCCGGCCAGGGCGAAGATCTGCTCGCCCACTTCGGTCAGGGCAAAGCGCGGCCCGCGGCGGGCAATCAACTGCCGGCCCAGTTGTTCCTCCAGGCGCTTGAGGGCCTGGCTCACTGCCGGCTGGGTCAGGTGCAGGCGCGCCGCCGCGCGGCTGATGCTCAGCTCCTGGCCGATTACCCGGAAGGTGCGTAGCAGGTTCCAGTCGAGGCGGTCGTTGAGCAGGCGGCGGGCATCGCGGTCGGACATGGCGGGGGCTCTGGGTCGGGCTGGAGGTGAATCATAAGCCAGGATAATAATCGAGATAACCAATAGAAAATTGACTAATTATTCCGCAAAACGGATAAATCCACCCCAGACAGGTGCCAGCAGAAGCCCCTGCCCCCGACCCTTTCTCCTGCCAAAAAAATAATCAAGGGAGCCAACCATGAAGCCTTTCGCTTCGCCCCAGCCACGCCGGGCTGCGGCCGCCGCCTTTATCGGCACCATGATCGAGTGGTACGACTTCTACATCTACGCCACCGCCGCAGCGCTGGTGTTCGGTGCCTTGTTCTTCCCCTCCGACGACAAGCTGTTCAGCACCATGGCCGCCTTCGGCACCTTTGCCGTGGGCTTCTTCGCCCGGCCCCTGGGGGGGATCATTTTCGGCCATATCGGCGACCGCATCGGCCGCAAGAAATCCCTGGTGATCACCCTGCTGATGATGGGCGTGGTCACGGTCTGCATCGGCCTGCTGCCGACTTATGCACAGATCGGCGCCTTGGCGCCGGTGCTGTTGATCCTGCTGCGCATCGTCCAGGGCATTGCCGTGGGCGGCGAGTGGGGCGGGGCGGTGCTGATGGCCGGTGAGCATGCGCCCAAGGGCCGGCGCAACTTCTTCGCGTCCTTCGCCCAACTGGGCAGCCCGGCGGGGCTGATTCTCTCGCTGCTGGCCTTCAGCGCGGTAACCCGCCTGCCGGAGGACGCCCTGATGAGCTGGGGCTGGCGCCTGCCGTTCCTGGCCAGCGCGCTGTTGCTGCTGGTGGGCCTGGCGATTCGCCTGGGGGTCAACGAGTCGCCGGAATTCCTCGCTAGCCGCGAGCAGGCGGCCAAGTCGGCACGCAAGGAGCAGACGCCGGTGATGGAAGTGCTGCGCACCGCCTGGCGCCCGCTGCTGCTGTGCATCGGCGCCAACACCCTGGGGATTGCCGGGGTGTATTTCACCAACACCTTCATGATTGCCTACACCACCCAGCAACTGGAGATCCCACGGTCGCTGATCCTCGAATGCCTGTTCGTGGTGGCGCTCATCCAGTTCTGCATCCAGCCCCTGGCCGCCTGGACCGCAGAGAAAATCGGCGCCACACGCTTTCTCTGCCTGGTGTCGCTGCTGGCCATGGCCTCGCCCTATCCGATGTTCGTGCTGGTGAGTTCTGGGCAGGCACCGCTGATGATCCTCGGCATCGCCCTGGCGGTGGTGTGCATGGCGTCCTTCTATGCGGTGATCGCCGGTTACGTCAGCGGCATGTTCGAGACCCGGGTGCGCTACACCGCGATCTCCCTGGCCTATCAGGTCTGTGGCGCCCTGGCCGGTGGCCTGACGCCGCTGATTGGCACCTGGCTGGCCCACCGCTTCAGCGGCCAGTGGTGGCCGATGGCGCTGTTCTACAGCCTGATCGCCGCGGTATCGCTGCTGTGCGTGCTGGCCCTTGCGCGCCGGCATGCAACTGCCCAGCGCCTGGAAATGGCATCCAACGCCTGATTTCTCTGGAGAACCTGATGATGTTGAAAAGCAATGGCGAGCGCCTCTGGGCGAGCCTGATGGCCATGGCCGAAATTGGCGCCACGGCCCGTGGTGGCAGCTGCCGCCTGGCCTTGAGCGATGAAGACCGGGCCGGTCGCGAGCTGTTTGCCCACTGGTGCACCGAGGCCGGCATGAACCTGAGCGTCGACCCCATCGGCAACCTGTTTGCCCGGCGCCCTGGCCGCGACCCCGACGCTGCTCCGGTGATGATGGGCAGCCACCTCGACACCCAGCCCGAAGGCGGGCGCTTCGATGGCGTGTACGGCGTGCTGGCCGGCCTGGAAGTGGTGCGCAGCCTCAATGACCTGGGCATTCAGACCCGCAAGCCCCTGGAAGTGGCGGTCTGGACCAACGAGGAGGGCGCGCGCTTCACCCCGGCGATGTTCGGCTCGGCGGTGTTCACCGGAGTCATGAGCCTGGACGCCGCCCTGGCGGTGCGCGACGCCGAGGGCATCAGCGTCGCCCAGGCCCTGCAGCGCACCGGGTATGCCGGCAGCCGACCCTTGGGCGGAGCGGTGGATGCCTACTTCGAGGCCCATATCGAACAGGGCCCGATCCTCGAAGACAACGCCAAGAGCATCGGCGTGGTCAGCGGCGGCCAGGCGATCCGCTGGCTCGATGTGCAGGTCGAAGGCCTGGCTGCCCACGCCGGCACCACACCGATGCCGCTGCGCAAGGACGCGCTGTATGGCGCGGCGCAGATGATCCTTGCGGTGGAGCAGTTGGCCGCGGATTTCGCCCCCCAGGGCCTGACCACCGTGGGCGAGTTGAGCATCGCCAAGTCCTCGCGCAACACCATTCCCGGACTGCTGAACTTCACCGTCGACCTGCGCCATCACCAGGATCAGCAGATCGCCGCCATGCAGCGCCAGGTCGAGGAACGCCTGCAGGCCATCGCCGGCCAGCGCGGGCTCAAGGTCGGCATCAGCCAGCATTGGGTCAGCCCCGCCACGCCGTTCGACAGCGAGTGCGTGGCGGCGGTGCAGCAGGCGGTGGAGGGCCTGGGCTACCCTCAGCAGTCCATCGTCAGCGGCGCCGGCCATGACGCCATCCTGCTGGCGCGCTACTGCCCGACGGCCATGGTGTTCATTCCCTGTGTCGGTGGCCTGAGCCACAACGAAGCCGAAGATGTGTTGCCCGAGGACGTGCGCCAGGGTGCCGATGTATTGCTTAACGCCGTGCTGGCCCGCGCCGGCCGGGTAGCCTGAGGAGAAGTTATGCGCAGTTTTTTCCACCCTGAACAATTGCTGCACCATCCCCGCAGCTACTACTCCCGGGGCCAGATGCGCACGCCCCAGGAAGTCCCCGAGCGCGCCCGGCGCCTGGTGCAGGCGGCCCACTCCCTGGGCTTTGCGGTATGCCAACCCGCGGACGCCGGCCTGCAACCCTTGCAGGCGGTGCACGGCGCGTCGTACCTGAAGTTCCTTGAAGAAGCCTACCGGCGCTGGAAGGACATCCCCGAGGACTGGGGCGATGAAGTCATGTCCAACATCTTCGTGCGTGAGCCCAATGCGCTGCGCGGCATCCTCGCCCAGGCCGCCCGTTACCTGGCGGACGGCAGCTGCCCGGTGGGCGAGCAGACCTGGCGTTCGGCCTACTGGTCGGCGCAGAGCGCCATTGCCGGGGCCCGTGCCCTACTGGACGGCGAACCGGCTGCCTATGCCTTGTGCCGCCCGCCGGGCCACCACGCCCGGGCCGAAGCCGCGGGTGGCTTCTGCTACCTGAACAATGCGGCGATCGCCGCCCAGGTGTTGCGCGAGCGCTACGCCCGGGTTGCGGTGCTGGATACCGACATGCACCACGGTCAGGGCATCCAGGAAATCTTCTACGAACGGGCCGACGTGCTGTATGTCTCGGTGCATGGCGACCCGACCAACTTCTACCCGGCGGTTGTCGGTTTTACCGAGGAACGTGGCAGCGGAGCGGGTGAGGGCTACAACCTCAACCTGCCGATGACGCATGGCGCCAGCGAAGCGGATTTTCTTGCCCACCTGGATCAGGCCCTGGCCGCGGTGAAGGATTTTGGCGCCCAGGTACTGGTGCTGTCCCTGGGCTTCGACATCTACCAGCTCGATCCGCAAAGCAAGGTTGCGGTGACCCGCGACGGTTTCGCCATCCTTGGCCAGCGCATCCGCAGCCTCGGCCTGCCGTGCCTGATCGTCCAGGAAGGTGGCTACCATCTGGACAGCCTGGAAGACAACGCGCGGGCGTTTTTCGCCACGGCCGAGGACTGGCAGCGCTGATCGCGGTGCGCTTGCAATGGCCTGGCGGGCAGTCGGGCGTCCACCGGCTGCTCTGGGAAATTTCCTACAAACCTGCGAGATAAACCCTTCTTCGGCCCCGCGAATCGCTTGTCACTATAGCCAGCCCTACAGCCCGCAAAGTGACAGGCAACGATGGTTTCGCTCCGTGTTCTTGTTCTGGAAAGCCATTCCTTTCAACGCAACGTGATGGTCATGCAATTGCAGAAACTCGGAATGTCCGAGGTGCTGCAGGCCGAGCAGGCCGAGCAGGCCATGGCATGGATCGAACTGTCGGGATGCATCGATATCGTCCTCTGTGATCTGGCCATGCAGGGGGGCGATGCCCTGCAGTTTCTGCGCCGGTCCAGCCAGGCGGGCATGGTGCGTTCGGTGGTGCAGTGTGGCGAACTGGAGCCGGAACTGCGCCGCGGCCTGGGGCAGCTCCTGGCCTTGATGGGGGTGCGGCTGCTGGGGGAGCTGGAAACACCCCCGCAGCCCCAGCTTCTGCAGCGGGTGCTCAAGCGCTACAGCCATTGACGCCATCTGCCCAGGTCCCTGGGGTTGCCGCCGCAGGATCTGCCCAGCGAAGACGATGTGCGCCGTGGCCTGGCCCTGGGGGAGTTCCGTGCCTGGTTCCAGCCCAAGTTCGCGATGCGGACCGGCGACCTGGCCGGTATCGAAGCCCTGGCGCGCTGGGAGCATCCCTCCCGGGGCCTGCTGTTGCCGGAAATCTTCCTGGCCGCGGTGCTGGCCTACGATCTGATCGACGAAATGTTCAAGCAATTGCTCGAGCAGGGCCTGGGCATGCTGGGCATGTTGCGCCGCGAGGGAATGAACCTTGAACTGGCCTTCAACCTGCACGCCTCGCAGCTGGCGCACTGTGAACTGATCGACGAAATCCAGCACGCCTTGCGCCGCCACGAACTCCCTGGCTCGACCTTGTTGTTCGAGCTGGCGGAGAATGGCTTGCTGGATATGCAGTTCACCACGCTGGAGAGTCTGCTGCGTTTGCGCATGATGGGTTGCGGTCTGGCGATCGATGATTTCGGCATGGGATTTTCTTCGTTGAAGCTACTCTGTCAGGTGCCTTTCAATCAGATCAAACTGGAGGGCGAGTGCGTGCAGAATCTCTGGGATCCACGCAGCCGGGCGGCGGTGAGCAGCACCCTGGCGCTGGCCGCTTCGTTGAACATGAGCGTGGTGATCGAGGGCGTGAGCAGCCAGCGTATTCGCGATGAACTGGTGCGGATGGGGTGCCTGTTCGGCCAGGGTTTCTACCTGGCCCACCCGATGACGGGGCATGGCCTGCGGCAGTGGCTGGAAGGTCGTGCCCGCTGAGTCGGGGGAGTAGTGCAAGCCGGGGCGTTGGGTAGCAGTCGATCTATTTTTGGAGGTTCAATGCAAAAGGCTTTGGTTGTGGACGATCATCCGTTCATTCGCTCCACCGTGAAAATGTTGCTCAAGCAGGAAGGTTTTGAAGTCGTCGCGGAAACCGACAACGGCGTCGATGCCGTACAACTGGTGCGTGAGCATCAGCCCGAGTTGATCCTGCTGGATATTGCCATGCCACGCATGGACGGCCTGGAAGTCCTGAGCCGGATCACCGCCCTGGGCTTGACCTGCAAGATCCTGATTCTCACCTCGCAGTCGCCGCTCTATTATTCCGCGCGCTGCATGAAGGCCGGCGCGGCCGGCTACATCTCGAAAGTCGACGACCTGAGCGAACTGATCAAGGGCATCAAGGCGGTAATGTCGGGGTACATGTATTTCCCCAATCTGGCGGTCAGCTCAGTGCGTCGCAGCGACAGCGAAGCCTCGGAACAGGCGATGATCCAGAGCCTGTCCGATCGCGAACTGAGCATCCTGCAGCAACTGGCCCTGGGCATGAGCAACAAGGACATCGGCGAAAGCATGCTGCTCAGCAGCAAGACCGTCAGCACCTACAAAACCCGGCTGATCGAGAAGCTGAACATGAAGTCGGTGGTGTACCTGGCCGACTTCGCCAAACGCAATCACCTGATCTAGATGGGCAATCATTTGCGAACCGGTCTTGCGGCACTGTTTGTGTTCATCCAGCTGTGCACGGCACCGGCGGCCATGGCCGAAGCCAGGGTCCAGAGCATGGGCGTGCTCGGGCGCTCCAGCGTCGATGGCTATCACGTCTCGCTGGACGAGGCCGACTGGAGCTGGCTGCGGCACAAGGGCACGTTGCTGCTGGGGGCCTCGGAGCCTGACTACGCACCCTTTGACATGACCGGCAACGGACGCTCTTTCGAAGGCTTGTCGGCCGACTACGCGGTGCTGCTGGCCAACCTGCTGCACGTCGATGTGCAGGTGCGCCGCTATGGCTCCCGCGCCGAAGTGATCCAGGCGCTCAAGGACGGCGACATCGACCTGCTGGCCACCGCCAATGGTTTTGAAGCCGCCGACCCGCAACTGCTGATCTCCAGGCCCTATGCCGAAGACCAGCCGACCCTGGTCACCCGCAGCAACGATAGCCAGAGCCTGCCGCCCGACCTGGCGGGCAAGCGGGTGGCGATGCTCTATCACTACCTGCCGCCTGCTACCGTCAAGCAGCGCTACCCCGAGGCCCAGCTGCAACTCTACCCATCGGCCTTGAGTGCCATCGGCGCGGTCGCCTTTGGTCAGGCGGACGTGTACCTGGGCGACTCGATCAGCGCCAATTACCTGATCAACCGCAACTACCTCAACAATGTGCAGTTGACCGACTTCGCGCGCCTGGAGGTGAACCATTTCGCCTTTGCCACGGCCCAGGACAACCAACGCCTGTTGAATATCGTCAACGCGGCGCTGGAGGTGATTCCCGTCAGTGAACAGATGACCATCCACCGCCGCTGGAGTGCGGGTGGCGCGGGTATTCCCGGCCAGTCCCGCCTGCATTTCAGCGACAAGGAACAGCGCTGGTTGGAGCAGCATCCGCGCCTGAAAGTGGCGATCAACGAGAACTACCTGCCGCTGTCGTTCATCAATGCCCAGGGCGAGTTTCGCGGCATCAGTTCCGATGTGCTGAACAAGATCAGCCTGCGCACCGGCCTGAAGTTCGAGGTGGTGCGCGGCGACTCGGTGAACGAGCTGATCGAGCTGATCGAGCTGGTCAAGAGCGGCAAGGCTGACCTGCTGGCCGCCTTCACCCCCAGCTACGAGCGGGAAAACGAACTGCGCTTCACCCCGCCTTACCTGACCACGCCTTTTGTCCTGGTGACGCGTATCGACGAAGGGGCGCCGAACACCCTGGACGAGATGGCCGGGAAAAAACTCGCGTTGATCCGCGGCAACGTGCTGCGCGAGTTCATCATCGACAACTTCCCGCGCATCCAGCTGGTGGCGGTGGAGAATGCCGCTGAAGCCATGGCGCTGGTGGCCAGGGGCGAGGTGGACGGTGCGGTCAATTCACTGATCAGCGCCCGTTACATGATTTCCCGGCAGTACCTGGACCGGCTGCGAGTGACCAGCACGGTCGGCACCTTGCCAGCGCGGGTGGCCTTCGCTACCAACCGCGGGGCGCTGGAACTGTATTCGATCCTCGACAAGGCGCTGCTGAGCATCACCCCCGATGAGATGGATGCCTTGACCAACCGCTGGCGCAGTGAAGTGGTGATCAACGACAGCTACTGGCAGCGTTATCGCCCGGCCATCATCCAGGGCTTTATCGCCGCCGCTGTCCTGCTGTTGCTCGCCGTGGGCTGGATTACCTACCTGCGCGGTCTGATCCGCAAGCGTGAGCAGGCCGAGCGGGCCCTCGGCGACCAGATGGAGTTCATGCGCGTGCTGATCGACGGCACCCCGCATCCGATCTATGTCCGCGATCGCCAAGGGCGCCTGATGGTGTGCAACTCGGCCTACCTCGATGTGTTCGGTGTCGCGCGCGAAGAAGTGATCGGCAAGACCGTCGTCGAAGGTGTACTGAACGCGCAGAAAGTCGAGGCCCAGGCCTATCACGACGATTACCTGCGCGTCATGCACGAGGGCCAGTCACGGGTCCAGGACCGCACGTTGACCCTGCGGCAGGGCACGGCGCTGACGATCTATCACTGGATGCTGCCGTACCGTGGCAGCGACGGCGAGGTCGCCGGGCTGATCTCCGGCTGGATCGATGTCAGCGAGCGCCAGCACCTGCTTGAGCAGTTGCGCGAGGCCAAGGACGACGCCGATGGCGCCAACCGGGCCAAGACCACGTTCCTGGCCACCATGAGCCATGAAATCCGCACGCCGATGAACGCGGTGATCGGCATGCTTGAACTGGCGATGAAAAAGGCCGACCAGGGCGTCATGGACCGCTTCTCCATCGAAGTCGCCTCGGGGGCGGCGCTCGGCTTGCTGGAGCTGATCGGCGACATCCTCGATATTGCGCGGATCGAGTCCGGGCGCCTGTCGCTGTCTCCGCAGCGGGCCAATCTGCGGGTCCTGGTGGATTCGGTGGCGAGGATCTTCGAGGGGCTGGCGCGGCAGAAACGCCTGCGACTGATACTCGACCTCGACTTCAAGAGTAACCGTGACGTACTGATCGACCCGCTGCGCTTCAAGCAGATCGTTTCGAACCTGCTGAGCAATGCCATCAAGTTCACCCACGAAGGCGAAGTGCGTTTGAGCGTGCAGGTGGCGTCCGACACCGACGAGGAGCGCCTGGCCATCCGCCTGCTGATCGAGGACACCGGCAGCGGCATCTCGGTCGAGGATCAACAGCGCCTGTTCAGCCCGTTCGCCCAGGCCAGCAACAGCAACCCATCGGCCCGTGGCGGCTCGGGCCTGGGCCTGGTGATCAGCCGCACCCTGTGCGAAATGATGGGGGGCCAGTTGACCCTGAGCAGCGTGCTGGGGCAGGGCACGCGGATCGAGGTGCTGCTCGACTTCCCGACCCTGGCGCCTTTGCCAGAAGTCGAGACACCCGTGGTGGAGCGGATTGCGCCGCCGCAGATCCTCGACATCCTGGTGGTCGATGACTACCCGGCCAACCGCCTGCTGCTGTCTCAGCAGTTGAGCTACCTGGGGCACCGGGTCAGTGATGCCGAAGACGGCGCCCATGGCCTGCGGGCCTGGCGCAACCAGCATTTCGACGTGGTCATTACCGACTGCAACATGCCGGTGATGAATGGCTATGTGCTGAGCAAGGCCATTCGCGAGGAAGAACACACCCAGGGCCTGGCGCCCTGCCTGATCCTGGGGTTCACCGCCAATGCCCAGCCGGAGGAAAAGGCACGCTGCCTGGAGGCCGGGATGGACGATTGCCTGTTCAAGCCCATCAGCCTCAAGGACCTGGGCGCGCGGCTGGCGTTGGTCGCTCCGGGGGGAGAGCCGCCGCTGATCAAGGAGGAGGCGACGCCGCCGGCGGGTGACATCGACCTGAGCAGCCTGGAGCAGTTGACCCGGGGCGACCGGGAGTCGATCAGGAGCCTGCTCGGCGATCTGGCCGGCAGCAATGAACAGGACCTGGCCCGGCTGCTCGAACTGTTCGGCAAAAATGACCTGACGGGCCTCGCGGACCTGGCGCATCGGGTCAAGGGTGGCGCGAGAATCATCAAGGCGCACGCGCTGATTGCCTGTTGCGAGCAACTGGAAGCTGCTTGCAACGAACTGGGCGGCGAGCGCCTGACGGAATCGGTGGATGCCTTGCACCAGGCCATGGAGCAACTGGCCGAGACGCTGCAAATACACTGCGCCTGATCGCGCATTTCCCCTCTGCCGGCCCTCGCTGCTTGGCCGTTCTGGCCGAGCAGCAGGGGGGCGCAACGTGTCGCTCGAATACTTCCCGAGCCTCGCTCATGGCGGGTCGCCCGCATCGCCTGCCTGAACCGGGCGGTGCCCCAGCGGCTTGTGGCCCTGGGCTGTTCGCCCGCGGTGTCGGGCGGGGCGGGACGCTGAATCGCTCAGAAATTTCCTACAAGTCGCTGTGAATTCTCCGGCTCAATGGCGTAGGAAATCTGGCGATGATGGCTTCGTCGCAGTAGTTCAGGTGGCTTGTTCCCACATGACGCACCCCGCGTCTGGCAAACCATCCAGGCTTTCGCGACAGGTTTCAAAATCTATTTTTTGGAGTTATGCCATGAATCGCCAAGCCCTTGTCCTCGCTGTATTGGTTGCCGCCTGCGGCGCTCAATTGGCCAATGCCGCCGACGGCACCATCAATTTCAACGGTGAGCTGGTCGACCAGACCTGCACCATCGCGGTCGACGGCGTGGTGACCCCAGCCGCCGCCACTGTGACCCTGCCGACCGTATCCATCGGCCGCCTGACCGCGGCCGGCCAGGTGACCGGCCAGACCGGTTTCAACATCCAGTTGAGCAACTGCGTGGGCGCGGCCACCACCACCGCGGCCTTCTTCGAGTCCGGCGCGTCGGTAGACCCGGTCAGCGGCAACCTGAATAACATGACCGGCACCGCCACCAACGTGCAATTGCAACTGGTGGATGCCGCCAACGGTTCGGCGATCCAGGCGGGCAACACCAACCAGCGCACCCGCACCACGCGCAACACCCTGGATGCCGGCAGCGTCAACATGCCGTACGCGATCCAGTACATCGCCAGCGGCACGACCACTCCGGGCACCGTGGTCAGCTCGGTGACCTACTCCATCGACTACCAGTAAGCCCATTGCTGGTGCGCGCCCTGGCCAGCGGTCGGGCGCGCACCGGCCCCCTTGATGAGGTGCAACATGTCTGGAGTGAAGAAGAACCTGCGTCGCGGTGCCCTGGCACTGCTGGCCGCCCTGGCCTGTTCCCAGGCCATGGCCGGTGTGGTGATCACGGGTACGCGCCTGGTCTATCCGGCGAGCCAGAAGGAAATCACCGTCAAGTTGAACAACAACGGCATGCGCCCGGCGCTGATCCAGTCCTGGGTCGACAGTGGCGATGTGGAATCCAGCCCCACCAGTTCGAAAGCGCCATTCGTGCTGTCGCCACCGGTGTCGCGTATCGACCCGAGCAAAGGCCAGAGCCTGCGCCTGATGTTCACCGGTGCGGCATTGCCGGCCAACAAGGAATCGGTGTTCTGGCTCAACGTGCTGGAGATTCCGCCCAAGGCCGAAGGCCCGGTGGACTTGAACGTGCTGCAGATGGCGTTCCGTTCACGGATCAAGATTTTCTACCGCCCGGACGGTCTGCCAGGCAAGCCGACCGAAGCGATCGAGCAGTTGCAATGGACGCTGATCAAGCAAGGCCAGGGCTTTGCCCTGCAGGTCTACAACCCGACAGCGTTTCACGTGTCCATGGTGCAGTTGGCGCTGGTGGCTGGAACCCAGCGCCACGACAGTGAAGAGGGCATGGTCGGCCCTGGCCAGACCCAGGTGTTCACCGTGCCGACGCTCAAGTCCGCGCCCGGCGCGGGTGCCCAGGTGGAATTCAACGCCATCAACGATTACGGCGCCCTGGTGCCGAGCAAGCAGCTACTCAAGCCCTGATCCCTGACTCGACATTTCTGCGTTCGAGGAACCTATGACGACGTTCTCCAGCCCTGCGGCCAACCTGCGGGCACAGCCTCGCTTTGCCTTGAATCCGCTGGCGGCACTGATTTCCCAGGCTCTGGTTGCGCTGCTGGGTGTGTGTGTGGCGCACGGTGCGCTGGCCGAAGACGTGCAATTCAACGAAGTCTTTCTGCCCAGGGACTCGCAGAGCCTGGACCTGAGCGCCTACCAGAAGGGCAACCCGGTGCTGCCCGGCGAATACCGTGCGGATGTCGCGGTCAACGGTCGGCTGGTCAGTCGTCAGGACATCCGCATCAATGCCGACGCACAGGGCAGCAACCCGCTGGTGTGCTTCAACCGTGGATTGCTGGAGTTGATCGGTGTCGACCTGCGACGCCTGTCGCCCGAGAACTTGATGATCGTGGAAAGCGGCCGGCCCTGCCTGGACCTCGCGCAGCTGATCGAGGGTGCCAGCGCCAGCTTCTCACCCTCCAGCCAGCAGCTGGACATCAGCATTCCGCAGATTGCCTTGCGCCGCGATGCCCGCGGCTATGTCAGCCCCGAGCTGTGGGACCGCGGCGTGACCGCGGGCACCCTGAGCTACAACCTCAACGCCAACCACAACCGGACGGACACCGGTAACTATGACTCGGCGTACCTGGGGTTGAATGCCGGGTTGAACCTTGGCGACTGGCGCCTGCGCCACGACGGCTCGGTGAGCTGGCAGAAAGACACGGGCCAGGACTACCAGGTGCTGAACACCTACGCCCAGCGCGACGTCACCTCGCTCAAGAGCCAGTTGACCTTGGGCGAGGCCAACACCAGCGGCGAGATTTTCGACACCATCGCCTATCGCGGGGTGCAACTGGGCACCGACGACCGCATGTTGCCCGAGTCGCAGCGCGGTTATGCCCCGGTGATTCGCGGCATTGCCCGTACCAGTGCGCGGGTGGCGGTGCGTCAGTCCGGCAACCTGCTGTATGAAACCACCGTGGCGCCGGGTGCGTTCGTCATCGACGACCTGTACTCCACCGGTTACGGCGGTGACCTGGACGTGACCGTCTATGAAGCCGACGGCAGCGAGCAGCGCTTCATCGTGCCCTACGCCTCCACCGCGCAACTGCTGCGCCCGGGCGCTTCGCGCTTCAGCGTCACCGCGGGGGAAACCCGCAATAACTACATCGACCGTCAGGCCAAGGTGCTGCAAGGCACCTATCAGCGTGGGCTGAGCAACACCTTCACCGGCTTTGGCGGCACCCAGACCAGCGACGACTACATGGCGCTGCTCACCGGCCTGGCGTTCAGCACGCCGATTGGCGCCATGGCCGCCGACATCAGCCACGCGCAGACCAACTTGCCCAGCGGCGCCGCCAAGGGCCAGAGCCTGCGCCTGACCTACAGCAAGAACATCCTCAGCACGGGTAGCAACTTCGCCGTGGCCGCCACGCGCTTTTCCACCGAGGGCTACCTGGATTTCAACAACGCCGTGCAACTGCTGGACGCCGAACGCAACGCCCTGGACACCAGCCTGTTCGGTCGGCCGCGCAGCCGTGTGTCGCTGACGGCCAACCAGAGCCTCGGTGACTGGGGCCAGGTGGCATTCAGTGGGTTTACCCAGAACTACTGGAACCTGCCGGGCAGCGATGTGCAGTACCAGTTCAGCTACAACAAGCAGGTCAACCAGGTCAGCTATGGCGTCAGCGCCAACCGCAGCCGCGTCGGCCTGGGCGACATGCAGAACAACCTGCTGTTCACCGTCAGCCTGCCGCTGGAATTCGGCTCTGCGGTCAACCGGCCGCAACTGTCGGCGCGGGTCATGCGCGACACCACTGGCCACTTCAGCGAGCAGGCGACCCTGAGTGGCACCGCCGGTGAAGACCGGCGCTACAGCTACGGCGTGACCGCCGGCCATGAAGGCGCGACCCGCACCAGCAGCACCTCGCTCAACGGCCAGTACATCGGCTCCAAGGCCATGGTCGGCGCCACCCTGAGCCGCGGCGAGGGCTATGACAGCCTGTCGCTGAACACCAGCGGCACGCTGGTCGCCCATCCAGCGGGCGTGACCTTCAGCCCCTATCGCGGCGAAACCATGGCCGTGGTCAGCGCGCCGGGCGCGGCGGGAGCGAAGGTGGCCGGCTACCCGGGCCTGGAGCTCGATGGCCGGGGCAACGCCGTGGTGCCTTACCTGCGCCCTTACGAATTGAACGAAGTGGCCATCGACCCGCTGGGCACTTCGCTGGATGTCGAGCTGACCGAAACCAGCCAACAGGTCGCGCCGCGCGCCGGCGCCGTGGTGGCCCTCAAGTACGGCACCAGCAACGGTCAGGCGCTGTTGCTCAACGTGACCCTGGCCGATGGCAGCCCGCTGCCGTTCGGTGCCGGCGTGACCGACGATCGCGGTGTCTCCGTGGGCGTGGTCGGGCAGGGCGGCCAGCTGTATGCCCGGGTCAAGGACAACGCTCGCCGGTTGCTGATCAGCTGGGGCAGTCAGGCCGGCCAGCAATGCGCATTGCCCTTGCCGCCGGGCAAGAGCGACGGCCAGCAACTGCGCCAGGTGGATGTCGTGTGTTCGCCGGCCTTGTCCGACCACTCCATGGCCTCGGCCACAACCCGATAAGCCGTAGACGGAGGAAACACCATGACTCGCCAGGCCAACCCGCGGTCAGCACAAAAACGTTCCTTGAAGCGCCTGACCCAGGTCGCCGGCCTGCTGGCCGCACTGGCCAGCGCCGGCGCCATGGCCAATACCTGCCAGCTCGCCAGTGACAACCCGCTGGGTAACCAGCCGGTGACGGCCACCATGCCGCTG
This sequence comes from Pseudomonas sp. Fl4BN1, assembly GCF_009908285.1. GTDB lineage: Bacteria > Pseudomonadota > Gammaproteobacteria > Pseudomonadales > Pseudomonadaceae > Aquipseudomonas. The sequence continues at coordinate 101,989 of NZ_JAAARM010000022.1, read as the reverse complement.
GTGGGGGGCAACCTCACCGTCGGGCGGGACATGCCCCTGGGCAGTGAAATCTACCGGCAGACCTTCATGCCCAGCACCAATACGATCCTTCATTGCGTCAACCTGACCGGGAGGATCCAGGAGCGTAACTACTTCACCTCGACCCCGCTGCCATTGTCCGCGTGGACGGGTAACCCCTACGGGGGAAAGGTGTATGAAAGCGGCGTGGCCGGTATCGGCGTGGCGATCTGGTTTCGCAGCGACACGCTGCCCTACAACTGGGTGATGACCAACTGCGACAACATGATGGCTAACTGCAAGGTCAACAGCGGTGCCGGCAACATGGCGCTGGTGGTGTCGCTGATCAAGATCGGTGAAGTCTCGCCGGGGGTGATCAACGGTGCGCAGTTTCCAACGGTGATCCGTGACCTGCTGACCGACAACACGCTGACCACCCTGCGCCTCGGTTTTTCGGGAAACATCAATATCGTGTCCCGCACCTGCAGCACCCCGGATGTGGCGGTGGTCATGGGCAAGCACTATCTGAGGGCGTTCTCGGGCGTGAACAGCGCAACGCCCTGGCAGGATTTTTCCATCGCCCTGAACAACTGCCCGGCCTTTCATGGTTTCTATTCCGGGGTCGGGCCGCGCTGGAACCAGTCGGGGCCGGTGGACGACCTGAACACCCGTAAAGGCAACGTGCTGCGCCTGCGCCTCGATCCGGTGCGCACCGCGATCAATCCGGGCCAGGGCATCCTGAGCCTGGACCCGAGCGCCCCGGGCGATGCGACGGCGGCCAGTGGCATCGGCCTTCAGGTCGCCGACAGCCATGGCGGGGCGCTGCCCCTGGCCACCCTGCGGACCAGTGGCATCACCCCGCGCGCGCAGGAGGGCGCCAGCTACAGCATCCCGCTCAAGGCCCGCTACATCCAGACCGCCAGCCGCGTCACGGCGGGGCCGGCGAATGCCTCGGTGGTGTTCACCATCAATTATCAGTAACGACGGGCCGGTCAGCGCACTGGGGCTGACGCTCGCGCTGTGGCCACCGGTGTGTCCAGGTCGGAGCGATCAGATGCATGCCGGGGTACGGGAGAGCCAATGATGAAAATGAAACGAGTCTTGAGGGCAGGGGCCGCAGTGTTGGCATTGTCGTCGCTGGCGGGGCTGGCGATGGCCGACTGCACGTTTATCGACGGCACTTCGCCGATGGTCAGGACCATGCCGTTGCTGGGGGGCAATATCACCGTGGGCCGCGACGTGCCCCTGGGAACCGAGGTGTATCGGCAGACCTTTTCACCGGTGACCGGTGTGAAAATCCGCTGTTCGGCCGGGCTGTACAACATCGAGACGAGCCGCGGGCTTCCTGTTCTGCCGCGGTCCTTGTCCGGTTGGTTGGGGACGCCATGGGGGGGGCATGTCTATGAATCAGGAGTGCCGGGTATCGGTGTGGCGATCTGGTACAGCGGTACTCCACTTCCATTCTCTGGCAACGGTACGAATTGTGGTGGGGGGACTGCGGATTGCATCTGGAGCGTTCAGGGAACCATGGCCTTTGACCTGTCACTCATCAAGATCGGCGATGTCTCTCCAGGGACCGTCGAGGGCTCGCAACTGCCCACGGTCGACCAGAAATGGGTGACCAGCAATACCCTCGACGTTTCCCGGGTCAACTTCTCCGGCAGCATGAACGTGGTATCCCGCACCTGTGACACCCCGGATGTCGCGGTGCCCATGGGCACTCACATGACCCATGAGTTTTCCGGGCTCAACAGCGCCACGCCCTGGAAGGACTTTGTCATCAGCCTGAACAACTGTCCGGCGTTTCACGGTACGCACCGAGGCGGCGGCCCGAGCTGGAGGAGCGATGGCACGGTTGCAACCCGTACCCCCAATGCCAACGTGCTGATGCTGCGCCTGGATGCGACCCGGCCCGCGCTCAACCCAACCCTTGGCATCCTGAGCCTCAACCCCAGCGCCCCTGGCGACGCCGTTGCCGCCACGGGCGTCGGCGTGCAAGTGGCGGACCGCGTGGGTACGCCGCTGCCGCTGGCCACCCTGCGTCCCAGCGGCATTGTCCCGAGTGCCGTGGAAGGCCGCAGCTACGACATTGCGCTCCGGGCGCGCTACATCCAGACCGCCAGCAGCGTCACGGCGGGGCCGGCCAATGCCTCGGCAGTGTTCACCATCAACTACCAGTAACGCTGGCCGGGCGTCCTCCCGCGATGCGGAAGGGTGCTCCGGGCCGCGTCTGTTTCCCACTCGGAGCCTTGTTCCATGTGCAGATTTCCATTGCGTGTCCTGGTCCTCGAGGACCATTCCTTTCAACGTCGCTTGGCGGTGAGCATGCTGCGGCAATTGGGCTGCCGCGAAGTGTTTGAAGCCGCCGACGGGGCCGCGGCCCTGGCGCTTCTGCAGGAGGTGGGCCCGGTGGATATCGCCCTGTGCGACCTGCGCATGGAGGGCATGGACGGCCTGGAGTTTCTCCAGTGTGCCGGCGATACCCGCCAGGTCGGCTCGGTCATCCTCAGCAGCTCGCTCTCGGCGGATGTGCGCCGCTCGGTACGCCAAATCATTTCCCTGCTGGGGCTGGAGTTCCTTGGCGATGTCGGCAAACCCTTGTGCATGGAGGCCCTGCAGGCCCTGCTAAAAAAGCACTTGCCTGCGCCTGCTACCAGGTGCGGCCCAGCGCCGGCCCCGGAGCGGATCCAGGAACATGAGCTCCGGCGTGCCCTGCAGGCGGGCCAGTTGCAGCCCTATTACCAACCCAAGTTCGACCTGCGCACGGGGCAGGTTCGCGGCGTGGAAGTCCTGGCGCGCTGGGTTCACCCCGGCCGGGGCCTGTTGTCGCCGGCGGCGTTCATACCGTTGCTGGAGCGGTGTGGGCTGATGGACGCACTGCTGTTCGGGCAGATGGAGCAGGCGTTGGACCTGCAACGCCAGGCGCGTAGCCAGGGGCATGCGCTGAACCTGGCCTTCAACCTGCAGGCCGCGCAGTTGACCAACGATGAACTGGCGCCCCGTATCAAGGCTCTGCTCAAGCGTCATGGCGCTGCAGGGGCGGGCCTGACCTTCGAGCTGACCGAATGCGGGCTGTTGCAAGCCACGCAGACCAGCATCAAGAACCTGGTGCGCCTGCGCATGATGGGCTGCTACCTGGCGATCGATGATTTTGGCACGGGGTTTTCCTCGTTGCAGCGTCTGTGTGCGCTGCCCTTTACCGAGATCAAGCTGGATGCCGAGTTCGTCCGGGCGCTCGGGCACGAACCGCGCTGTCAGGCGGCGATCGCCAGCACCCTGGCACTGGGCCGGGCACTGGAGATGTCGGTGGTGATCGAGGGCATCGAAACCGAAGAACAGCGTCAGCAGCTTCTGCGGCTGGGCAGCACCACGGGCCAGGGTTATCTGTGCGCCCGGCCAATGAGCGGCGGGCAACTGCTGCACTGGCTGGGGCAACAACGGATCTGTGCCTGAAGCGCCAGGAGCTCACCAATCCCCCCTGATGGCTTGGGAAAATTCCTGCATACCGGGTTTACCGCACTCGATACGCTGGCGGCGTCTCAGCTGATTTACATCAGGAATCCACTGCACACTCCCATCACGGTTTGCCACGATGACCAACAAGACTCTGCGGATACTGGTCGCTGACGATCAGCACTTCCAGCGCCTGAAAATCGAAAAGATCCTCAACCAGCTGGGGTATTTCCGAATAGCCCCGGTGCAGTCGTTCGATGAGATCGAAATCTTGACCTGTTTGGCCAGCCGGCCGTTCGACCTGTTGATCATCAGCACCACGCTGGTCGCCGAGCGAAAGATCGACCTCGATGCCTTCTGCCGCGACAACCCGCTGATTCACCACGCCCTGATCTATGACAATCAGCAGGCACAGCTGCCACCCATGCCGCAGCCGCTGCCGCCGGCGGTGCAGATCAGCCTGCCGGGGGCGCCAGGGAGCGAGTCGCTCAGACAGTTGATGGCGATCATCGATCCGCCTGTGCAACGCCCTGGGTTGCAGGTGCTGCCGTGGTTGCGCGAGCTTTCCCGGGGGCTGCGTAGTTAGCGGCTGAGGGTGGCCGTCGCAAGCGCCATACGGCACTTGCCATTCGCTTTACGTTAACGTCAAGATGCGCGGGCGCAGTTTCTCTCGTGGCGCAGGTTTTGCTTCTGCAAAGGCAGGCTGGCCACGAGCCAAACTTCCCTTTACTGCCCTTTGTACCCGGAGTAGACATTGACCACGGCTTGCGTGCCTCGCGCAATCCAAGGGAGTGGAGCGGGTACAGCGGGCGGACCGATTCGGAGCGCTTGATGACTCTTATAAAAACAATAAAGGGTGAGCAGCAACATGAAGCCCGGCTGGCCCGGGAACGGCTCCACCTGGAAGGCGAGATCCCCGACGGGGTCCTGCGTGCGGAAATCGATGCCTCATGGCGACGCAGCCTCAGTCATGGCGTGCACGTTGGCAGTCAACACCAACTGACCCTGGAATCCAGCGCCAGCCTGGAAGTGCTGCTGGCCAGCAACCGCCTGTTGCTGGACGCAGCGACACCGGCCATCGACTACCTGACCCAGCACCAGGGCCAGGACGGGATGATCATCCTGGCCAACGCCGACGCGACCATCCTGGCGATCGAAGGGCGTGCCGACCGGCTCAAGGACAGCGGCGTGCAGGACATCACCCTTGGCGCCTGCTGGAGCGAGGCCACCCGCGGCACCAATGCCCTGGGCACGGCCCTGGTGGAAGCCCGGCCAACCCTGATCGATTGCGGCGAGCATTACCTGGATCGTCTCAGTCATTTCTCCTGCACTTCGGTGCCCATCCAGTGTCCCCAGGGCGAGATCCTCGGGGTCCTCGACCTGACCCGTGAAGGCCCGCTGGGGCGTGCCCAGGACAGCACCGCGCTGCTGGCCATGGCGGTCAGCCAGATCGAGGCCCGGGTGTTCTATGCCTCCTATCCGCAACAGATCGTCCTGGCTTTCCACAGCCGTCGGCAATACCTGGAGTCGCCGTGGCAAGGGCTGCTGGCCTTGAGCCTGGGAGGGCAGGTCCTGGCGGCCAGCGGCCAGGCCTGCCAATTGCTCAACACTCCGCGCGCCGCGTTGGTCGGACGCCGTTGCGAGGAGTTTCTCGGGGTCGACGGCCTGCAGTTGCTGGCGCGCCTGCAGCAAGGCGCAGTGGGCAGCTTGCAGACCGCCAAGGGCGAGCTGTTCTACAAGGCCCTGCGGGCACCACAGCCTTCGTTGAATCTGCACCGTGGGCCGCGCAGTGCGCCACCCAAAACCGCACCGATGCCACCAGACCTGGAAGCCCTGGCCGGTGGCAACAGCCGTTACGCACGGACCTTGCGCATGGCCCGCCAAGGCCTGGCCAATGGCTTGCCGGTGTTGCTGTTGGGCGAAACCGGAACCGGCAAGGAAGTCCTGGCCCGGGCCCTGCATCGCTCAGGCAGCCGCGCCGAGAAACCCTTTGTCGCGGTCAACTGCGCGGCGATTCCAGAGGGCTTGATCGAGTCGGAGTTGTTCGGCTACCGCGAAGGCGCCTTCACCGGTTCGCGCCGGGGCGGGATGATCGGACGCCTGCAACAGGCCCACGGCGGCACTCTGTTTCTGGATGAGATCGGCGACATGCCGCTGGCCCTGCAAGCGCGACTGCTGCGGGTGCTGCAGGACCGCAAGGTGGCGCCCCTGGGCGCGGGCGAGGAGCAGGACATCGACGTCGCGCTGATCTGCGCCACCCACCGCGACCTCAAGCAGCAAGTGCAGGACAAGGCCTTTCGCGAAGACCTGTTCTACCGGGTCAACGGCATCAGCGTGCTGCTGCCGGCACTGCGCGAGCGCGAGGATCTGGCGACCCTGCTGGACAGACTGCTGAGCAAGCTTGGCGGCGCCGAAGTGGCGATCGCCGAGGACCTGCGCCGGCTGCTGGTGGACTACCACTGGCCGGGCAACATCCGGCAACTGGAGATGGTCTTGCGCACCGCCCTGGCCTTGCGCGAAGAGGGGGAAACCCACATCGGCCTCGAGCATCTGCCGGACAGCATGCTTGACGACCTGAATGCCAGCGAGCGGCCACAGACCGGAAGCATTCGCGAGAACGAACTGGAGTTGATCCGTAGCGCCCTGGACAACCACCAGGGCAACGTATCGGCCGCGGCGGACGCCCTGGGCATCAGCCGCGCGACCCTGTACCGCAAACTCAAACAGTTGCGCTGCTGATGCAGCGCCTGATCACTCGGCTGGTGGACAGCCGCGATCCCCAGGCGCTGAGCGCCGCCCTGGGCTGGCTCTACAGTTTCGTCCGGCCTCATCGCCTGGCCATTGGCGGCTTGTTGGGCCTGTCGGTGTGCGCGTCGTTGCTGGTGTTGGTGCAACCCTGGCTGACCAAGTTGCTGATTGACGATGGCCTGCTGGCCCGAGACTTTTCCAAGCTGGTGTTGATCGCCGGCCTGATGATTTTCGCCGGGTTGCTCGGCACCTTGCTGTCGGGCGTCAACCGCTACCTGCATACACGCTTGTCCGGGCGCATTCTGTTTGCCCTGCGCGATGACCTGTACCGCCACCTGCAACGCCTGTCGCCGAGCTTCTATGGACAGCGGCGGATCGGTGACCTGATGTCGCGCCTGGACGGCGATGTCGCGGAGATCCAGCGCTTCGCCGTGGACTCGCTGTTCTCCGCGGTGTCCAGCGTGATCGGCCTGGTGGTGGCCCTGGCGATGCTCCTGACTCTGTCCTGGAAACTCTCGTTGCTGGCCCTGGTGCTGATTCCCCTGGACGTGCTCTGGCTGCGCTGGATGCGGCGCAAGGTGGAACGTGACGTGCGCCAGTTGCGCGAGCGTTCGGCGGACATGTCGTCGTTCATGGTGGAAACCCTGCCGGTGATGAAATTCATCCAGAGCGCCGGCCAGCAACAACGCGAAGCCCAGCGCCTGGATCGCCTCGGCCAGGGCTACATGAGCCAGTTGCTCAAGCTGCAAGTCACCGAGTTCTTCACCCAGGCGGTGCCTGGCACCTTGACCTCGCTGTCTCGGGCTTGCGCGTTCCTGATTGGCGGTTACTGGGTGGTGCAGGGCACCTGGCAACTGGGGGCGCTGATTGCCTTTTCCACTTATCTGGGGATGGCCGTGGGGCCGGTGCAGAGTTTGCTGGGGCTGTACGTGGCAATCCAGCGCATGACCGTGAGCCTGGGCCGGGTCATGGAACTGCGGGGCGAAGAGCCGAGCATCAGCGCACCGCAAACGCCGCGGCCGGTGCCGGACAATGGCGAGTTGCACTTCAAGGCAGTGCACTTCAGTCATCCTGGCCGTGCCGTGACCTTGAGCGGCATCGAGGCGCGGATTCCCTATGGCCGCAAAGTGGCCCTGAGTGGCGCTTCGGGTGCCGGTAAAAGCACCCTGATCGACCTGTTGCAGCGCCACCACGATCCTCAATCCGGGCAGGTGCTGTTGGGGGGGATCGATCTGCGAGAGTTGGACCTGGCGCAACTGCGCCACCGGGTAGCGGTAGTCAGCCAGGACATCGTGCTGTTTCGCGGCAGCCTGGCGGACAACCTGGCCTACAGCGTGCCCGATGCCAGCCGCGAAGCGGTGGCCGAAGTGGCGCGTCTGGCGCAGTTGCAAAGTCTCATCGAGTCTCTGCCCGAAGGCCTGGACAGCCCCCTGGGCGAGCGCGGCCAGCAGCTCTCCGGCGGGCAGAAACAACGTATCGCGATTGCCCGTGCCTTGCTCCAGGACCCGATGATCCTGGTGTTGGACGAAGCCACCTCGGCGGTGGATGAGGCCACCGAGCGCGAGGTGATCGAGGCCATCGACCGGCTGTTTGCCGGGCGCACGCGGATCCTCATCAGCCATCGGCCTTCGACTCTGGCCGATGCCGACCAGCGCTTCGAACTGCTGGACGGCGTACTGCACACCGTGGCGGTGGCCCATGAAGCCTGAGTTGCGCATTGGCGTCATCGACAGTGGCCATGCCGCACATCAGCCGGTCAATGCCGGTCGGCGTTTCTTCCTGACGCCGCGAGGGCTGGAGGAGGGTGAGTTGCAGGAGGACGCTCTGGGCCATGGCAGTGCGGTGATCGAAGCCATCCGCCAGCGGGCACCGGCGGCACGCCTGTGCGTGGCCCAGGTGTTCGACCAGCGCGGAGTCACCAGTGCCCTGCAAGTGGCCGCTGCGCTGTATTGGTTGTTGGAGCAGGGCGTATGCCTGATCAACCTCAGCCTGGGCCTGCGCCAGGATCGCCAGCTACTGCGTCAGGCCTGCGCCGAAGCTGCCGCTCGCGGCGTGTTGCTCTGCGCCTCCAGCCCGGCCCAGGGTGAGCCGGTGTACCCGGCCAGCTATCCCGGGGTGTTGCGAGTGACTGGTGATGCCCGCTGTAGCGCCGATCAATGGTCCTGGCTGGACACCGCGCAAGCGGATTTTGCCGCCTGTGTGCGAGGTTGCGGCCCGGGGCAAGCCGGTGCCAGCCTGGGATGCGCCGCCTTGAGCGGGCATATCGCCGCCTACTTGCAGACACATCCCGGCGCCAGCCATCCGCAGATTCGCCAGTGGCTGCAAGCGCAAGCTGCTTACCATGGTCCTGAACGGCGACACCTGTCATGCCAGCGATCCTGATTCTCGGCGCCGGCCCGGCCGGTGCCGCAGTGGCACTGGGGTTGCGGCGTCTCGATTACCCCGTGACCCTGGTCAGTGACTGGCGGCGTTTTCCGGCCCTGGAAGGCGTCTCGGTACGGGTGCTGGAGGCCCTGCGCGGCGCCGGCCTGGAACAGGCGCTGGCCCAGGCCCTGCAACCTTCCCAGCGGCAAGTGGCGTGGAACGGCCAGGAGCATGCGCAGAACATTGAATACCTGCTGGACCGCCCGGCCTTCGACCGTGGCCTGCGCGACGCCTTGCGCTTGGCTGGAGTGCGGATGATCGAGGGGCGGGTGCTGGGCGTGCAGTCCACCGACACTGGGCATCGGGTCCAGGTGGAGGGACATGAGCAGATCTTCGGCGAGTTTCTGGTGGAGGCCCGCGGGCGCCAGGCTCCTGCGCTCGGCAAGGTGTTGTGTCAGGGCGAGGGCTCAGGCCTGCGCGGGCCGGAAACCGTCAGTCTGCTCAACCGCTGGCAGGGGCCGCGCGGCCGTGCGGCCAGCGCCGTGCACAGTCTGGAGGATGGCTGGGCCTGGATGGCCCGGCGAGCGGATGGCCAATGCTATTGGCAGCTTACGGTGGATGTGGCCAGCGCTGACCTGCCGGGCAAGGCGCAGTTGCTGGAGTATTGTCGCCAGCGCCGTCGGAGTTCGCCCCTGGCCGAGGTTTTTTTTGCCGGGGCAGAGGAGCACGACCTGCACCTGCATGCCCGCAGCAGTACGGCGATCCTCAGTCCCCAGGTGTGTGGCGACAATTGGCTGCGGGTCGGCGATGCGGCCATGGCGGTGGACCCGCTGTCGGGCAATGGGATTTTCCAATCCCTGTCCTCGGCCTTGCAGGCGCCGGCAGTGATCAACACCCTGTTGCAACGGCCGGAGCGCGCGGCCCTGGCGCGGCAGTTTCACCGGCAGCGGGTAGAGCAGCTGTTCCTGCGTTTTGCCCGCATCGGCCGGGACTTCTACGCCGACGAACAGCGTTGGCCCGAGCAGCCTTTTTGGCAGGCCCGCCGGCAATGGCCGGACCAGCGGCCGGCGCACAATACGCTGGATTTCTCTGCCCTGCGCATCGAGCGCGCCCCGGTATTACGCGATGGCCTGGTGGATGAAGTTGAGGTGGTGATTACCCCTGACCAGCCGTTGGGTGTCTGGCATGTGCAAGGTGTTGAGCTGGCGCCTGTGCTGCGTCGGTTGCAGCAACAATCGTCCCACGCAGCCTTGTCAGGCCTGGACGAAGAACAGGGCAGGGCGGTGCGCGGCTGGTTGCTGGGACAGGGCTATCGGCCATGAGGGCGCGGGGCGGGTTTAGCGCGAGCAGTCTTGCGTCGATCCTTTTCCACGGCGCCGGTCGGGCTTGTTCGCGATCCGCACAGCGCTCATCCAGAGCGTGTCGTCCCGATTTGAAGCTGTAAGCCGAGGCCCAGACAGGCCCCGGCTTAGGATGGCTAGCGGTCAGCTACCGGGATTGAGGTACACCCGCTGGCCGCCTTTCCAGGTTTCGCAGATCTTGATGTCCCTGATCGAGGTGGCCGGCACTTTTTCGTCCAGCGGATCCTGCTCGAGAATCACGAAGTCCGCGAAGTTTTTGTCCTGCAAGGACCCGGTCCAGCCTTCGGCATGGCACTGCCAGGCCGCGTCATAGGTGATGGCTTTCAAGGCTTGCTTGCGGGTCAGGCACTCGGCCTCGTTGAGGATCGGTTGCTTGCGAGGGTCGCTGATGAACTGCGCAGGCTGCTGTGTATCACGAATGCCTTCCATCTTGCGGGTCACCGCTTGCTCCATGGAGCGCAGGGGCCCCAGTGGCGTTACCGAGCAGTCGCTGTGCAGGGAGATCTTCAGCTGCTGCTCCAGGGCCGATTGGCACAGGTCGAGCATGACTTCGGCCTTTTTATCAAAAATGGCGTGTCTGAAGGAGTAGCCCCAGTACCCGACATGGCCGATCAGGAAGCTGGGTGACAGGCCCAGGCGCTTCATGGTCGCGAGGCTGTTCTCGGTCAGCAGCGAGCAGTGTTCGATGCGATGGCGTTTTTCCAGGCCGCTTTGGCCTTGCAAGGCATCCTCATAGGCTTGCAGGGTGAACTCGATGGCCCGGTCGCCGTTGGCGTGAATCATCAGTGGCCAGCCAGTCTCGACGGCATTGCGCACGAGGTTCTTGTAGGTCTCGGGGATTTTTACCGGTGTCGGCTGCGCAGTGTCGCAGAAATTGAAATTGCCCAGCGGACTAGCCGCATTGCAGCAGTATTTCGTGGCCTGGTAGCCCGTCAGCCCTTGATTGGAACCATCGGACACCAGCTTGACCGAGCCTTGATAGAAACGCTTGGCCTCTTCTCGGCTGACGGGCTGGTAGCGCGGCAGCGCTTTGATGCTATCGGCCGAGCCATCGCAGGCGGCGGCGTAACCAATCCGGAGGTTCCTCGGGTGAGTCAGGAAGTAGGCGGTCAATACCCGCTTCGACATGGGGTCCATCATCGCGTCATACAGCAGGGTAATCCCGCGGCGGGACGCTTTGTCGAAATAGTCGTCGAGGCGCTTGAAGACCTTCAGCATTTCCAGCTTCTGCTTGAGGGGAATGGCCTTGATGGCGGACAACACGTCGCCTTCCTGCAGGACGCCGTTTTTGGCTTGGATGCCGGTCTTTTTAAACACCGCCTCGCTCGCCGCGGTGTTCAGGTAGGCGGTGTGCATGGATGCACTGATGAGCAGCATTGGGTGCTGCTGGTCGATAGTGTCCAGGTTGCCGACGTCGCCGGAGCCACACTGCAAGGTGATGAGTTTGTTCTGGCCGCCAGGGACGACTTCGAAGGGCATCAGTGCCGGATCGACCATGTGTCCGAGGATCCAGCTCGAGTTGTCCTTGGGGAGGTGGCTCTGGATGGTGTCTTTTAACCAGCCCCAGTCATAGACGGGCCGTAGTCGTTGGTTCTTCTTTTCATCAGGGTTTTCGGTATCAACCGCTCCCAGGTTCAGCCAGCCTTCCATGGCACAGCTCTGCACGATATGCGCGTGGGGTTCGACCAGGCCGGGCAACAGGGTTTTACCGCCCAGGGACTGCTTCTTGTAGGCAATGCCCAGGGCTTTCATGCGGGCTTCGACGACGGCCAGGGTGCCTGATGCGACAACGTCACCGGCATGGATGCCAAGGGCCTCGACGCGTTCGTCCATGTTGCCGTGGCGCATGGGGTAGATGGTGCCGCCGGTAAAGATGATGGATTCGCCGGTCAGTTCCTTTGCCAGATCCTGTGCGCTATGTGGCTGACTCGCGGAGTGGCTGTCCGGGTCGAGAGTGTCCTTCAAAGCGTTCCAGATCGGGTTGTGGCAACCGCACTGGACATAGTCGTGATCATTTCCATTTGATCTCATGATGCTTTCCTCAGGTTTTCGGTGGTTTGAGGCGTTGCAGGTTGATGAGCCGGGCTCCTGTGCCAGGTGGCGGGTCGGCTCGCGCTGAGCGTAGCAGCCGTTTTACCCATGAACCGGGCATTGGTCGGGGGGACGCCGGCCAGCGGCCGGCGCTCCCTGACAGGGGCTGTCTGGGCTGTTGCAGGCGGCGCTCGCGGGGGGCGCGAACGCCTGATTGGCGCGGGTTAGAGCTTGATCAACACCGATTTCAGCTCGGTATAGTGCTCAATCGCCGCATGGCCCATTTCCCGACCAACGCCAGACATCTTGTAACCGCCGAATGGCAGTGCCGGGTCCAGTGCACTGTGGCAGTTGACCCATACCGAGCCGGACTTGATCCGGGGAATCATCCGGTGCACCGCCGCCAGATCGTTGGACCAGATGCTTGCCCCCAGCCCGTAGGGACTGTCATTAGCCATGCGCAAGGCATCGGCTTCATCGTCGAAAGGAATTGCCACCAGCACCGGGCCGAAGATCTCTTCCTGGACCAGGGAGTGTTTCTGGTCGACATCGACAATCACCGTTGGCTTGACGAAATACCCCGGCCCGAACTGTTCACCGCCACAGGCGATGGTGGCGCCGCTTTCCCGGCCCATCTCGATGTAGCGGTAGACCCGCTCCTGTTGCCGCGCGGAAATCAGCGGGCCCATCTCGACACTGGCATCCAGGCCGTTGCCCAGTTTCATGGCATTGGCGATGCCGGCGATGTCGGCCACCACGTTGTCGAAATGCTTGCGCTGCACATAGAGCCGGGAACCGGCGCAGCACACCTGGCCCTGGTTGAAGAAAATCGCGCTGGCGGCACCGGCCGCCGCGTTGCCCAGGTCGGCGTCGGCCATGACGATCGTCGGCGACTTGCCCCCCAGTTCCAGGGTCACCCGGGTCATGGAATCCATGGCGATCTTGCCGATTTCCTTGCCCACGGCGGTCGAGCCGGTGAAGGTCAGTTTGTCCACCAGGGGGTTGTGGGTCAGGGCGCTGCCGGCAGTGATACCGGTACCGGTGACCACGTTGAACACGCCGTCGGGGTAACCGGCTTCCTGCACCAGTTCGGCCAGCTTCAGTGCGCTCAGTGGCGTCTCATCGGCGGGCTTGAGCACCACGGTGCAACCGGTGGCCAGGGCCGGACCGAGCTTCCAGCAGGCCAGCAACAGGGGGAAGTTCCAGGCGACGATGGCCCCCACCACGCCCACCGCTTCACGGCGGATGAAGCTGTGGAACTGAGCGTCGGGCATCAGCGGCATCGAGACCTCGACGCTGCTGCCTTCGATCTTGGTGGCCCAGCCGGCCATGTAGCGCAGAAAGTCGATGGACAGCTGCACGTCCATGACCTGGGCCACGGCGGCGCTCTTGCCGTTGTTCAGGCATTCCAGCTGGGCCAGCAGCTCTGCGTCGCGCTGCATCAGGTCGGCGAGTTTCCACAGCAGGTTCTGCCGCTCCCGGGGCCGGGTGCGAGTCCAGGGTGAATCATCGAACGCCTGGCGTGCCGCCAATACGGCGCGGTTGACATCGTCCACCGTGGCCCGGGGCACCAGGCACAGCTGTTCGCCGGTGGCCGGGTTGCGCAGGGACATGGTCTGGCCGTCAGCGGCCTCGACCCAGTCGGCGCCGATCAACATGCGCGGGGCGCGCTGGATAAAGGCCGTGGTAGCGGCGAGCAGTGGGGCAATAGCCATGGCGAAGCCTCTTGTTGTAGGTGAGGCAGGGGCTTTCGCAATGGCTATGCCAGTTCCGCGTTGCTGGCTCAGGCCCGGTTTTCAGGGGGCTTGGGAGGAGGGGCCGGCGCCAGGCAGGCGCCGGTTTTTCGCAAACTGCGACAGCTCGTGAGAATCAAGAGACGCACAGGCGCATGGTTATCTGGGTCATGTCGCGCCGGCGAGGGCCGCGGCGGCTAGATATGCAACCAGGCCAGCGAGCCCAGCAGCACGCTGGCTCCGGCGGCGCCATAGGCGAGTTTCTTCAGCCATTCCTTGCGGGTCAGCAAGGTGATTGCCGCCATCGAGATGGCGATCTGAATCGCCATCATCGCCTGGGCCCAGCGATGGTGCTGGTGCAGGGCAGCTTCCGACTGCTCGTCCCATTCCCGCGCCTCGGCTTCGAGGGCCTCGGCCTTCAGGCGCACCGCTTCCTTTTCCTTCTGGTAGCGTTGGGCCTCGATGCTGTAGTGCGCGGCATCGAGCCCGGGAATATGGGTCGCCAGCTCCGCCAGGTTCTGCCGGCTGGACTTGGCCTGGTAGTAGTTCCATTGGTTGGCGGCTTCGGTCTTCTTCATCGCGGCGTTGTTCTTGTCCATCGCCGCCATGCTCTCCGTGGAGCCGGCCTGATAACTCAGGAGTGCCCCCAAGGTGGCCATGATCGCTGTCATCACCGCGATCTTGCTGGCGAAGTTGTCATTGCGCACATGGGCGTGTTCGGCCACGTGTTCCAGGTGCTTTTCGTGGGGGCTGGGCACTTCGAAGTCTTCAGTCATGGCGTCGACCTGGAGGGGAGGGTGAAGGTTTCAAATTGTAACTAGGGTAGTGGACGACGGCAGGGCTGGCGTGACTTCGTTCAGCTGGCCGACAGCCTGGGGCCAATCCCCCGCAGCGACAGGGCGTGCGGGCAAAAAAAAGCCCGCAGTGTCGCGGGCCAAATGGGATTCATTAAGGAGTGGCTATCAATCTAGGCAGCGCGAGGTGAAAGCCCCGTGAAAAAAAAGTCGTGCCGAGGAAAAACCTTACGAGTGTTAGTTCCAGTCGCACCGCGTTTTAGGATCGGTCCGATAGGCCTGCCCGGGACGCTCACGTATATTCCCTCCTGCTCGCCCAGCCAAAGGGGGTACTTCGGCTTAGGTGCCACTGCCGAAGTGATGGGCGAGCACTTTTTCCTTCCTGCTGTATCCCGCCTGTAGCTTCCTTCCTCTCTGCTCCTCGTTTATCCCGCTGTCCTTTCTGGCTGTTTACACACCTCGATCAATCATTTGCCAATGGCGCGTCACATTCCGCCGTGCTGTTTCGTCTGGATGGACTTACTGCACAAGGAGTTGCTCATGTCCGATCTACCCCTGCTGATTCTCGGCGGCAGCTACGCCGGCCTGTTGGCGGCTGCCCGTCTGCGCCGCAAGGTGCCCAAGGCGCGCATCCTGCTGATTGCCGATCAGGGGCATTTTCAGCAGCGGGTGCGCTGGCATGAAGCGCTGGCGGGCCGGCGGGTCAAGCGTGCAGCCCTGGCGCCGCTGCTGGCCAGGGCCGGGGTGGAGTTTCTCCAGGCGCGGATCAGTGCCTGGGACCCAGCGGCCCGGCAGGTCGAAGTACAGACCTTGCAAGGACCTCGGATCATTGCCTATCGCGGGCTGATCTGCGCCTTGGGCAGTGTCAGTCAAGGCAGCCAAGTGCCCGGCGCTGAATACCTGTGGCAGTTGAGTTTCGATCAGCCCCTGGCAGCGCGTCATGCTGAACTCCAGCAACTGGCCGCCCGGGGTGGGCGTTTGTTGGTGATCGGCAACGGCCTGACCGGGGTCGAATGTGCCAGTGAGCTGGCACAACGTTTCCGCGGCTTGCAGGTGAGCCTGCTGGGTAGCCAGGAGCCCTTGCGGGGTTTTTGCCGCGAGGCCCGGGAGCATGCCGAGCGCCGTCTGCGGCAATTGCAGGTGACACTGCTGCGGGGGCGGGTGCGCTGTCTGCAAGCGGACGCTGCACAGTTGGAGGATGGGCGCTTGCTCAGTGCCGACCGGCTGCTGTGGTGCGGTGGTCTGCGGGCCAATCCACTGCTGCTGGAAAGCGGCCTGCCGCTGACCCCAGAGGGGCGCTTGCGGGTCGGCGCGGACCTGCGCGTCGAAGGCTACGACCACCTGTGGGCGGCGGGGGATTGCAGCGCCGCGACCCTGACCGACGGGCAACTGCTGCGCCTGTCCTGCGCCACGGCGTTACCCAGTGGCGGACATGCCGGAGAAGCCATGGGCGACTGGCTGCAAGGGCGCCAGCCACAACCCTTTGCCTTTGCCTATGTGTTGCGTTGCCTGAGCCTGGGGCGCGGTGACGGCATCTGGCAACTGACCGATGCTCGGGATCGTGCGCAATCTCGTTGGTTGGGGGGCTGGCGCGCGGCGCTGATCAAATGGATGCTGTGCACCCTGGTCTGGGTGGCGCCCCGTTGGGAGCTGAGCCTTGGACGGGCGATCTATCATTGGCCGCGTACGGTGCTGGATAAGGAATCGATATGAGTGACCTGGGCTTCTTCCTTGCCGAACGAGCACGGCTGCAAGCCTTGGCCTATCGGCTGCTGGGCAGCCAGAGCGAAGCCGATGATGTGCTGCAGGATCTCTGGTTGCGCTGGCAGGCCCTGGACCTGCAACCGCTCAACCCCCAGGCGTACCTGACGCGAATGCTCAGCAACCTGTGCCTGGACCAACTGCGGGGGCGACGCAAACAGCTCTATATCGGACCCTGGTTGCCGGAGCCGCTGCTGGATGAGGTGCCTGACAGCGCCCGGCCCGAGGACGTGCATGGCCGTTGGCAGACCCTGTCCCTGGCGTTTCTCCTGGTGCTGGAGCAATTGACCCCGACCCAGCGGGTGGTCTGGGTGCTGCGTGAGCTCTTCGGTTATCCCTTTGCCGAATTGGGTGCTCTGCTGGGGCGCAGTTCGGCGGCCTGTCGCAAGCTGTTCGAACGGGCCCAACTGCGCCTGGCCGAACAAGCGCCGTCAATCACCCAGGAGGCGGATCGACAACTGGCCCAGGACTGCCTGCAAGCCTGCCTCAGTGGCGACACCGAGGCCCTGCTGAAGCTGTTGGCCACGGATGCGCAATTGCTGTCCGACGGTGGTGGCCAGGTATTGGCGGCGTTGCGGCCGATCCAGGGGGCGGCGCCTGTCCAGCGTTTCATTCATGGGCTACGGGGTAAGTTCAGCAACGATTTCAGCCTGCGGGTCGAGTGCTGCAACGGGCTGCCAGCGCTGCTGGTGTTTCACCGGGAACGGCTGGATATGCTGCTGACCTGCGAGGTGCGCGGGCAACAGGTGGTGCGCCTGCTGCTGGTGCGCAACCCACAGAAACTGCGAGCGCTGGTCCGGGCCTTGGCGCCTCGGGCCCAGGCGTTTAACCCGGCAGATTGAGCCGGCGCTGGATCTCGGCCCAGAGTTGCGGGTCGTCGAAGTCGTGGATCACCTGATGGGCGCCGGCGTCGAGCAGGGTCTGTGGCGGCTGGCTGGTGGCCAGGCCGAAGGTGCAGATATCGGCCTTGACTGCGGCAGTCAGCCCGGGGATCGAATCTTCAAAGGCCAGGGCCTGATCGGCGCTGGCCTGCAGGCATTCCAGGCCGCTGAGGTAGGGCAGCGGGTCGGGCTTGGCCCGCGGCAGCTCTTCGGCCACCAACACGTGGGCGAAGCGCTCCTGCAGGCCCAGCACCTTGAGCATGTGCTCGGCGTTGGCCCGAGGGGCATTGGTCACGACGCAGACACCTATCCTATGCGCCTCGGCAAAATCCAGCAGGCGCAGCAGGCCGGGCACGGGCTTGAGTTGCGGGGAGAGTTGGCGAAAGCGCACTTCCTTGCGTTCGGCAAAGGCTTCATGTTGCGCCACGCTGCGCTCGGGGAACAGGTAGCGGCACATATTGGCGTTGGCCTGGCCGCTGACATGGGCTTCGAATTCTTCCTGGCTGAAGGTCCGGCCGTCCTCTTCCAGCAGCAACTGCTGAAGGGCCAGCAGGTGCAGGGCGTCGGTGTCGGTCAGGGTGCCATCGAGGTCGAAGAGCAGAGCTTTGAGCATGGGACAGTTCCTGTCGGGCCCGATCCGGGCCCCTTGGCTGAAACGATCAAGCCCGCATCCTAACAGGCTTGATCGCAACCGTGACCGGTTCGCTCAGGGCCTCAGCCCTGGGCGTTGTCGCCTTCGCCCTGGTCTTCCACTTCGTCGGGTTGCGGGCAGTGGTCCTGAGGGTTGGCTGGCCACAGCACCTGGTCATGGCCGTCGTGCACCTGTTCGGCGCCGCAATCCACCTGGCTGACCTGGAAGCTCGGGGTGCCGTCCAGGCGATACAGGGCCTTGAGGCTGCGGGACTGGTCGTCGCCCATGCCTTCCACGGCATAACCGAAGATCGCGCCGCGGGCTTCGTCCACCACCAGTTCCTGCCACTTGCCGGGGATCAGCCGCTTGCCCTTGAGGTCGTACAGCGCCGAGGTGGCCAGGGCCGAGGTGTCATCGGTGGCCAGCAGGTAATGGCCGCTGTTATCCAGGCGGATGTCGACGTACTGGCCGGGCTCCAGCAGCACCTTGCCGCTGGCGTCCATCAGGCCCACGGTGCGCACTTGGGTGGCCTGGCCGAACAGGGTGGCCTGCTTGGTCGGGCTGTTGGCGGTGCTGAAGACGAACAGGTCGGCGTTGATCGCGCCGATCTGGGCGTAGGTGGGCTTGAACAGCTCGACGCCCTTGTCCACATCGAAGATGCCGAAGGTGGCGCTGAACACGTTCTGCAGCACCGCGACCTGGTTCAGCCCCGGCACCTGTCGGAACATGCCCAGAGGGCTGAAGCCGGCCGGGTCCGCCGAGTCATAGACTGGTTGCACCTTCCATTGGCCCTGGCGATCGATCACCCCGGCCTTGCCGGAGGTGCCGTCGGCATTCTTGGCGGTGACCAGCGCGCCCTGTTTGCCGAACACCTGGCAGCTGCCGAACTGGGCCTGGATCACCGTCTTGCCCTGGAAGTCCATGTAGCCGCAGGGGCTGTCGTATTTTTCCCGGAAGGCCACCAGGCCGTCTCCGGGTTCGCCCATCCAGTTGTAGGTGGCGGCGCTGATCAGCTGGGCCTTGGCATCGGCCAGGGCCTTGCCCTGTTCGGTGCTGACCACCAGATGCTGGTTGGCAAAGGAGTCGATGCTGTCGAAGTCGATCTTTTTCTGCTCGCCGGTCTTGAGGTTCAGCGCCCACTTTTCCTCGCCGCGCTCGGCAAGCATCCACCAGCCGCGCTTGGCGAAGTTATCGCGCACCATGCTGCTGTCATACACGGCGTCGGTCACCACCTCGCCCTTGGCGCTGAGGATGCCGCGCTTGCCGCCGATCTCGTAGACGATGAAATCGTCGTTGCCGCCCACGTACAGATCGTCGAAGCGCGGTGGCTGAATCTGCTTGCCGCTCTGGTCGAGGATGCCCAGCTTGCCGTCCTGGCCGTAGCCGAAATAGCCCGGGGTCAGCAGGCGCAGGTCGTCGGTGAAGGCCGCCTTGAGGGTCTGCTTGCCATCGGCGCTGCTGAGGTTCCAGGTACCGTCCTTGGCGAACAGGAACGTCTTGTCCAGGGGCAGGGCGACCACGGCGTCGTAGTCGTTGTCGGCGCTGATCAGCACCTTGCCGTCCTGGTCCAGCACCGCGCATTCGCCATTGGCGCAAATCGGCATGACCATGGCCGCCGGCGCGGCGGCCGCAGCGACGGCTGCGGTCTTGGGACTGGTTTCTTCCTTGCATCCGACCAGGGCCAGAGCAGACAACGAGAGGATCAGCGAGCCGAGACGGGCACTGGCGCTTCTATCCATGAACTTCAAGTTCCTTGTGATGAGGGGAGTACAGCGCGCCCCGTATGGCGGGGCGGGCAAAAACGCGGGTGATTCTGCGGTGCCGCTGGATAAATGCAAGAGCCAATTGCAAAGAAAACCATCGGTACAGCCGCACCGCCGGCCTGGCGGGCAGTCTTGGCGCTCGGTAATCGCTGTCTCAGACTGAGACGTTTGTCGCGAAATAGAACGTCGAGTAACACCCGGCCGTCCGCCATTGCTCGGCGTCGTCGCCCAAGTCATTGAATCCGGGGTTTTTTATAAGCTGGCACGCTCCGTGTATTGCATACCTGCAGACGTTTCTCTTGCCTCCATGTCCGAGCGTGCCGGGCATGGCAGAAACCATAAAAACGACTCGCTAAAAATAAGAAAGCACCGTGGGAGGTTCGACGTTGATGAAGAGAAGACTGCGCCTGAGGCTGAGCGCCAGCCTGCTGGCCATTGCCACCTGTAGCGCCTTGCATGCCCCTTCGAGTTTCGCCGCGCGCGATGCGCAGAGCATCCTCAAGGAAACCTGCCAGGGCTGTCACACCCCCGAGGCCGGGGAAGCCCTGAGCCGCATCAGCCATCAGCGCAAGACCCCGGAAGGCTGGCTGATGAGCATTGCCCGCATGCAGACCATGCATGGCCTGAAAATCAGCGATGACGATCGTCGCACCCTGGTCAAGTACCTGGCCGACACCCAGGGTCTGGCCCCCAGCGAGACCGACGACGTGCGCTACGCCCTGGAGCGGCGGCTGAACACCGTCGAGCACTTCGACGAGCAGACCACGCAGATGTGTGCCCGCTGCCACTCCGGCGCGCGGATCGCCCTGCAGCGGCGCCCGGCCCAGGAGTGGGAGCGCCTGGTGAACTTCCACCTCGGCCAGTGGCCGTCCCTGGAGTACCAGGCGCTGTCCCGGGACCGCGAGTGGTTGCCTAGCGCCCTCAAGGAAATGGTGCCCTTGCTGGCCAAGCGTTATCCCCTCGACAACCCGGCCTGGAAGGCCTGGCAACAGGCCCGTCCGCAAGCGGCGGCGCTGGCCGGGGACTGGAGCTTCAGCGGCCATCTGCCGGGCAAGGGTGAGCTGGCTGGGGTGATGAGCGTCAGCGCCGGGGACGGCGATCAGTTCAAGGTCAGCGTCAAGGGCCAGTACGCCGACGGCAGCCCGTTGAATGGCGAGGGCAGCGCGATCCTCTACAACGGTTATGAATGGCGTGGCAATGTCACCGTCGATGGTGTGGTCATGCGTCAGGTGCTGGCGGCCCAGGGCAGCGCGCTGCAAGGGCGGATGTTCGAGGCCGAGCACGACGAGCGCGGCCTCGACTTCATCGCCGCCAAGCAGGACAGCAACCGCCTCCTGGCAGTGCAACCGGGTTATCTGAAGGCCGGTGAAGAGGCCGAGGTGACCCTGGTGGGCGCGGGCCTCGCGGGCACTCCGAGCTTCGGCAAGGGGGTCGAGGTGGTGCAGGTGCTGGAGCAGAGCCCCGGGCGCATCCGCCTCAAGCTCAAGGCTGCCGCTGATGCCCAGCCGGGTGTACGGCAGGTCAGTGTCGGCAACCTCAAGGGTGTGACGCTGGCGGTCTACAAACATATCGCCGAGGTCAAGGTGGTGCCGGCATTCTCCGTGGCGCGGATCGGTGAAGGCGGCGGTTCGACGCCCAAGGTCCAGGGCCGCTTCGATGCCGAAGCCTGGGGCAAGGGCGTCGATGGCAAGCCGTACCGCATCGGCGTGGTGCCGGCGCAGTGGAAGGTCGAGGCCTTCGATGAGCAGGCGGCCAAGGATGAGGACGTGCGGTTCGCCGGCACCATGCAGGCGGACAGCGGCGTGTTCACCCCCGGGGATGCCGGGCCCAACCCGCAGCGCAAGATGTCCACCAACAACGCCGGCAACCTCAAGGTGATCGCCGCCGTGGATGACGCCGGCAAGGCCCTGACCGGCGAAGGCCACCTGATCGTCACCGTGCAACGCTGGAACAATCCACCCATTCCCTGAGTGCTGTTGAGTGCTACCGACCGATATTTTCAGGTAATCACCGCAGGCCCCGCAGCCGGGGCCGGCACAGGAGGTTGTAATGGGCGCCATTCTGAACCTGGTAGAGCGCAACCTGCACGAAGTGCAGGTGGACGCCAACCGCATGCTGTTCCACATCCCCAGCAGTTCGCTGTTCGCCAGCGATGCCCTGACCGGCAGCATCATCGATGCCTTGCGCGGGCCCGGCTGTAGCCCGCAAGACCTGATCCAGCGACTGGCGGGCGACTATGACGGCGCGGACGTCAGCGACACCCTGCGTGAACTGATCGCCCTGGAGCTGGTCAGCGACGGCTCGCCACTGACCCCGGAGATCGGCGTCAAACGGGTCGAACGCACCGCGATCAACACCGTGGTGCTCAACGTCAATACCGGCTGCAACCTGAGTTGCACCTATTGCTATAAGGAGGACCTGGACAAGCCCTCGGCGGGCAAGAAGATGGCCCTGGAAACCGCCATCGCCTCGGTGGAGATGCTGCTCAAGGAATCACCGGACGAGGAGCGTTTCACCGTGGTGTTCTTTGGTGGCGAGCCGCTGAGCAACCGCAAGCTGATCGAGGCCATGGTCGATTACTGCGAGCAGCGTTTTCGCGCGGCGGGCAAGTTCGTCGAGTTCGTCATGACCACCAATGCCACCCTGCTTACCGAGGAAGTGGTGGACTACCTCAATGCCCACCGTTTCGGGCTCTCGGTGAGCATCGACGGGCCCAAGACCGTGCACGACCGCAACCGCATCACCGTGGGCGGGCAGGGCACCTACGACGTGGTGCGACGCAAGGCGCAAATGCTCCTGTCACGCTACAACAGCCGCCCGGTGGGGGCGCGAGTGACCCTGACCACCGGGGTCACCGATGTCGAGACCATCTGGGACCACCTGTTCAACGAGCTGGGGTTTGCCGAAGTCGGTTTCGCCCCGGTGACCTCGGGGGACATCAGCAGCTTCAACCTCAGCAGCGAAGAGCTGATCGAGGTCTTCGCCAGCATGAAGCGCTTGGGGCAGCGTTACCTGGATGCGGCCCTGGAGCACCGCAATATCGGCTTCTCCAACCTGCACCAGTTGATCACCGACATCCATGAGGGCCACAAGAAAGCCCTGCCTTGCGGCGCCGGGCTGAAGATGCTGGCGGTGGATCACAAGGGCGAGCTGAACCTGTGCCATCGCTTCACCGGCTCGTCGTTGCCGACCTTCGGCAATGTGCTGGAGGGCGGGGTGAAACAGATGGAGCTCAACGACTTCCTGTCCCAGCGCCTGGACCGTACCAACACCGGCTGCGACAGCTGCCGGATCCGCAACCTGTGCTCTGGCGGTTGCTACCACGAGAGCTATGCGCGCTACGGCGACCCGGCGCACCCGACCTATCACTACTGCGATCTGATGCGTGACTGGGTGGATTTCGGCATCGAAGTCTACAGCCGGATCATGGCTCACAACCCTGCGTTCATCAGCAGCTACATCACTCCGCGCAAGGCTCACTGACATGAAGCATCTCAAGCCGATCAATAACAAAGCCCAGAAACTGGCCGAGGCCGCCGCCGAGGACCGTATCGAAGAAGTGCTGGCGATGAACTCCGTGGCCGGTTGCGCCTCGACCACCGACCCGGGCTGGGAAATCGATGCCTTTGGCGGTGTCTCGTCGCTTTGCCAGCCGATGGAGGCCGACCTTTACGGCTGCTCCGACCCTTGCTGGTGGCCGGCCCAGGTGCCGGACATGATGAGCACCTACCCCGACTGGAACAAGGACGCCCAGGCCTCCAACGACAACTGGCGCAACCTCGGCACCGTCTTCCCCAAAGACAAGTAACCGGACAGCACAAGGATTACAGCATGCGAGCTATCACAGTGTGCGGCCTGGCCGCCGGCGCGGTTCTCAGCGCCTGTTCTTTCACCGCCCTGGCCGATGAGGCCCTGGCCCTGAACAGTGGTCATGAATACATGGTGACCACCAATTATCCGAACAACCTGCACGTCCTCGACCTGGCCACCGACAGCCTCTACAAGACCTGCAAGATGCCCGACGCCTTTGGCCCCGGCACCGTGCAGCTGTCGCCGGACCGCAAGATTGCCTACGTGCTGAACAACCACTATGCGGATGTCTACGGCGTCGAGCTGGACAGCTGCAAGCAGGTGTTCCACGCCAGCATCACCCAGCAGCCGGGAGAGAAGGCGCGCTCGATGTTCGCCTTCACCGTCAGCCACGACGGCAAGGAGTTGTACACCGTGGCCAACCCGACCGTGCTGCTCAATGATCGCTACGAGGTCAAGGAGCCGCGGCTGGATGTCTACGCCACCGATGCCGGGCTCGACGCCAAGCCTGTGCGCAGCTTCCCCGCACCACGGCAACTGACCATCATGCAGAGCGGCGACGACGGCACCCTGTATGTGGCCGGACCGGACCTGTACAAGGTTGACGTGAAGACCGGCAAGTTCGAGGTGCTGATCCCCAGCCGGCACTGGAAACGTCCGAACTACAGCGCTCCGGACGTGCTCTACATCTGGAACCAGCAGACCTACCGCCACGATTTCTCGCTGCTCTACACCGCGGCGAAATTCAAGGACAAGCAGCAGGACCCGGCGACCGCCGAGCCGCTGTACGGGCTGTTCAGCATTGACTTGAAGACCGGCAAGACGGAAACCACCGACTTCGGCCCCTTGACCGAGATCTACTTCAGCGGCATGCGCTCGCCCACGGACCCGAACCTGATGTACGGCGTGCTCAACCGCCTGGCCAAGTACGACATCAAGCAGAAGAAACTGCTCCAGGCCGCGACCCTGGAACACTCCTACTACTGCCTGTCGTTCAACAAGGCCGGGAGCAAGATCTACCTGACGGGGACCTTCAACGACGTGGCGATCTTCGACGCCGAGAGCCTGGCGCAGGTGGGCAAGATCACCTTGCCCGGTGGCGACATGGCGGCCACCACGACGCAGATCTTCATTCGTTGACCAAATGCAAGAGCTACTTATTAGAGTAAGTAGCTTTTGGCAAAAAACTTCATGAGGTGAGGTTTCAGCAGTCGAAAATATTTCTACTGATCTGACGAAGGCGATTATTTTTGTTGATTACTCTGTAGAAGAAATAATTATCAAAAGTTATTTTTCTTTCGAGAATGGTGTGTTCTGTGCTTTTATCTTTTTCCATGATGATCTGTTTGAAACTATGAACAGGCTCGTCGTTCTCATCTGTAGTGAATTTGTGGTCAGTAAAGTACATGCTGATTGATGGTCGATCTTGTAGTTTTTCTTTTGCTATTATTTGTCCGGTTTTTGCGGTGAAAAAAAGGCTTGTGTTTTGTATTTTTTCTACAATTTCGGTGTTTCCAATGAACTGATAGCTTATGTTGGTGCTGTGAGCCATGTGTAGAAAGGCATAAGGTAAGTTGAATTTGTTTATATGGCGATAATATATTCCTTCCGCCTGTTTGAAGTTTTTGAGCATTTTGGTGAATAGGTTTTCTGAGAGTTTTATTCCGCAAATGCTCGTGGCGAAGCTGTATAGAGTTTCGCTGTGTTCGAGTATTATTTCTTTTAGGTAATCTGAATCTTTCCCAGAGCCTCTTTTAGCATTGCCAGAAAAGGAAAGTGGTTTTGAAAAAGGGCATGAGAGGTAGCTTGCTTCATCATATAGACCAAAATCTTTAATCGAGTGTTGGTAGTGTCGGCCATGGAGGGGCATGGCCGAGCCATTTTTCTCTGTCTTGCCATCATTGTAGAGATTGATAATTGTGATTGGGTTACTGCAGCCAGGGCAGTATGCAAAATAGCGTTTCTTATCGCCTATTGTTTGATAGTAGGGATGACTTTCTTTCGTGTCTTGTTCAAAGCTCCGAACTGAAAGCTCTATAAATTCATCTGCAGTCTGTGAGAGTTTGTAGTATTTCATCTTGAGCTCGCTTTACGGTATTTTTGAGTTTATAGATTGCGCCATGTATTGTTAGGGGCATCGCTCCATGCTTTTGTATAGTCTGCTTCGGATGGAGGTATCAGGTTGAACCAGTTATAGCTGTAAACACTCTCTCTCAGTGCGGGAATCTCCGACTCATGCTGAAAGCCGCTGCCCGGTAATCCTGACTCTGAGTTGACTACAAGGACTGTCAGTGGTGGTAGAGAGTTCTGTTCACAGAAAAACATGATGTGCCCGAGTTGTCTCCCCAAGGTGCCTGAGCCGTTGTATCCCAAAAGCTCTGCAAGGTTTGAGTAAGTCATTATCTGGCGGTTATGAGATTTTGAAACCAATATTTGCCAAATTTGCATTGCGCGAACGGGAAGGCGTGGTGCGTTAGAGAAAAACTCTATGGACATGTTCTATTCCTTTAGTTTGATTGCTTTTAAAGTGTGCGGTTTGTGTTGGTGGTTTCTGGACTTTGGACTTTGTTTGTTGCTCTAGAAGTAATGAAGAAGTGTGTGACTTATTATTGGTAATGAAGGCTACTATTTTGCCATTACTCTGTCTATGTTCTTTGCTTTGCTCATAACGCTGAGCAACTGGTAGAAAGTACCCACTTCGGACTATTGGCCGAAATCTACTTCAGCGGCATGCGCTCGCCCAAGGACCCGAACCTGATGTTCGGCGTGCTCAACCGCCTGGCCAAATACGACATCAAGCAGAAGAAGCTGATCCAGGCCGCGACCCTGGAGCACTCCTACTACTGCATTTCGTTCAACCAGGCGGGGAGCAAGATCTACCTGGCGGGGACCTTCAACGACGTGGCGATCTTCGATGCCGAGAACATGCAGCAGATCGGCAAGATCACCTTGCCCGGCGGCGACATGGCAATCACCACGGCGCAGATCTTCGTGCGCTGACCTTGTCTGCAGCTACCGGCTCCTGCTGTAGGAGCCGGCTTGCCAGCGAACAGGCCCGCGCAAGCTGAGGGGGGCCTTACTGGTGCTTTCGCGGGCGAGCCCGCTCCTACTGGGCGGGTACCGGGCAGCTCAAGTCGCCTTCCTGGCACTTGAGGTAAGTCTTGAACGATGCCACCCGGGCCTTGGTCAAGGCCGTGGTGCAGTTGCTGTAGACCAGTGGATAAACACTGCCGCCTTCCACTCCTGACGCAGAGAAACTGCACTCGGCATCCCTGAATGCCACCCAGGCACGCTGGGCGCTGACCAGCAGTTTCTTGGTTTGCGGCTGGTCTTGCAGGCGTTGGTTGATCTGCTGGTACAGGCTGTTGAGCTCCTTGTCCGCGGCCTGGAACTGCCGGCCGGCGCACTGGTTCATGTCGGTCTGGGTGTTGGCGCTGTCGCACTCGTCGGCCTGGGCCAGCGGGGCGAGCAGCAACGGCGCAAGGGCCAGGAACAGGATTGGACGCATAGGAAGTCTCGCTATTGGGCAATGAGCGTGGGAGGCAAGTCTAGCCGCGGCTTGGCGGCCACTCGGGCCAGCTGTCCAGGGTATCGTGGGCCAGCCACGGCACGTCGTGGGAGGTCCAGATGTGCACCTGCGGGGTCAGCCCCGGATCATCATCCAGGGTGGCTACCCGCAGGATCACGTGGGGTTGCCCCGGCCGCTCCGCCAGCAGATGAGAACCGCAGACCGAGCAGAAGTGCCGCAGCTTGCCGGGTGATGATTCATAAGTGCTCAGCCGCTCCTGGCCCTGGGTCCACTGGAAGTGCTCGCGCATGACCCCGGCGGTGGAGGCGAAGGCTGCCGCGTGGGCTTTGCGGCAGGTCTGGCAGTGACAGTGGCCGATGGGCATGTCCAGGCGCGCGACCCGATATTGCACGGCCTTGCACAGGCAACTGCCGTGCAGTGGCCGGGGTTGCCCGTGGCGTTGCGCGGCCAGCAGCAGGTCGTCGGCCATGGCTTGAATCTCCTCGCTCATGTGCAGTTTCGCCAGCCAGTGCCGCGGTATCCCTTGAACCCCGTAGAAGGCCCCGGCCAACTGGCCGACGATGGCGGCCGTGGTGTCCGCGTCGTCGCCCAGGTTGGCGGCGGCGAGCACCGCCTCGGCGTAGCTGTCGCTGTGCTGGAAGCACCACAACGCGGCTTCCAGGGAGTCGACGCAATAGCCGTTGCCACGAATCTGTTCGCGGGTCTTGTCCAGGTAGCGGCCCTGGGCCAGGGCGATGACCTTGGCTTCGCCAAAGCCCGGGTCAGCGAGCTGTTGCAGTTGGGTTTTATCCGCGCCGCTCAAGGCCTTGGCGATCAACCCGGCGAACAGCTGGCAGCACTCCACGGCTTCGGCCGCGCCATGGGTGGTGCGCGAGCTGGCGCCGGCAAACTCGCGGACCCGGGCCAGGTCGGGGTAGTGAAACAGCACCACCGGTGCCAGGCGCATCAGCGAGCCGTTGCCGGCGGTCTGCGGGTCGCTTGAGCCGGCAAAGGGCTGGCCATGTTCCTGGAAATCGCTGAGGGCCTGGCGCACGGTCATGCCAATGTCGAAGCACTCGCCAGTGGCGCTGAGGTAGCCCCATTGCCACCAGTTGAGGTAGCGGCCCATCTGGTCGGCGGCGTCGAAGCCGTCCTTGCGCAACAGGCTTTCAGCCAGGCACAGGGCCATGGAGGTATCGTCGGTCCACTGTCCCGGCGCCAGGTTGAAGGGGCCGCCACCCTGCATGTCGGTCACCGCCGGGAACGAGCCCCGCGGCTTGAATTCCGCCGTGGTGCCCACGGCATCGCCACAGGCCAGGCCCAGCAGGCTGCCACGGTAGCGATCGGAAAGGGTTGGGGGCATGGCTCGTCCTTGAGAAGGAATTGACGGGCGACATTAGCATTTTTTTCTGTCCGCCCGGGCGTCCCTGGTGCTTGACGCAGAGCCCTGGCCGATCGTGCAACTTGCCGGTTGCGATAGCGCTCAGGCGGTCTAGTGTTGATCACTGGAGGTGTCCTATGAACTCATCAGATCGCATCGAAAGAAAGATTCTGCTCAAGGCCAGCCGGGCTCAGGTCTGGGCTGCGCTGAGCCAGGCCGAAGCCTTTGGCGAATGGTTCGGGGTGGCCCTGCAAGGCCAGCGTTTCACACCTGGCCAGCGGGTCCGCGGGGCCATTACCTATCCCGGGTATGAGCACCTGACCTGGGACGTCATGGTCGAACAATTGCTGGTGGACGAATTGTTCTCCTTCAGCTGGCATCCCTACGCCATTGATCCACAACAGGACTACTCGACGGAGCCCACGACCCTGGTGCGATTCGAACTGGAGGAACGCGGCGACAGCACCCTGCTGCGGGTGACCGAATCGGGGTTCGATGGCGTTCCCGCAGAGCGCCGGCTCAAGGCCTTTCGCATGAACAGCCGGGGCTGGGAAGAGCAGATGAGCCATATAGAAAACTACTTGCAGTTGCGCTGAGGGCGTCAGTGGCTAGCGCCAATCTACAAGCGGCAAGTGGCAGATAGAGCTTGAAGCCGCCAGCGTGTAGCTCGAAACTTGCCGCTTGCCGTCGCTTCTCACGAGCCTTTGAATGTTTGAACCCTATGTACAACGTTGGTGCCTGGTGCCCGATGGCGATGCCATTGTCACGCCGGGCAGTCGCTTGTTGCCGGTGCGCCTGGAAGATGGCGCGCCGGCGATGTTGAAGATCGCCCTGAATGAGGATGAACAGGCCGGCAACCGGCTGATGGCCTGGTGGGCCGGGGAGGGTGCTGCGCGAGTCTATGCCCAGGAGGATCGGGCTTTGTTGATGGAGCGTGCCCAGGGCCCGCGCTCGTTGATGCGCATGGCTCTGGCTGGCCAGCACGATGAGGTCAGCCATATCGTCTGCGCCACCCTGGAGCGCCTGCACGCTCCGCGTCCGCAACCCTTGCCACCGCTGGTGCCTCTGGATCATTGGTTCAAGGATCTGCATGAGGCCGCGCGGCAGCAGGGCGGCCTGTTCCTCGAGAGCCAGGCGGTGGCGGAGCAATTGCTGGCCGCGCCGCAGGATGAAGTGGTGCTGCACGGTGATGTGCACCACGACAACCTGTTGGACTTTGGCCAGCGCGGCTGGCAGGTGATCGACCCGAAGCGGGTGCGAGGCGAGCGCGGTTTTGATTTCGCCAACCTGATCTGCAACCCGCAACTGCCCAGTGCCACCGACCCGGCGCGTTTCACTCGGCAGGTGCAGATCATTGCCAAGGCCGCCGATCTGCAACCGCGACGCTTGGTGCAATGGGTGCTGGCCTTCAGCGGTTTGTCCGCCGCCTGGTTTCTCCAGGACCAGCACCCGCCCGGCGCTCATCACCAGCTCAAGCTCGCGGCTTTGGCGGTTCAAGCGCTGCAGAGCTGAGATCAGGGTTTTCGGAAGTGATGCATGGCGAATGTCTTACACGCAGTGCTAGCTAATGCGTCTTTTTGTCCGATGACTTTGTGTTTAATCTTCTTTCCCACAACTGCAGCGCAGGAAGCGCTCAGGATCAAGGAAGGTCGACCATTAGCACGGATGCTGCAGACAGGAAGTCATAATGGTCTTGGAAAAAACCCGCTTCGGCGGGTTTTTTTTCGTCTGCTGTTTGCGCAGGCGGGTGGCGCTGCAGGGCATTGTTGCAGGCGCGGCCCGGCGGCGTGTCGCTGTCGGCAAAAGGGTGCGGACGATGGCCTTCACCGACAAGCCGGCGCCTGCACCAGGGCACTCAGCGGGTGACTTCGTTGCGCACCTTCTCCAGGGCCTGCTGCAGCAGCGTCAGGCTGATGGAGCCCAGGGCCACCCGCAGGGCCTGGGGCACATGCACGGTGGTGGCAAAGGGTTCGGCAGAGGTGACGGTCACCCCTTGGCGCTCCAGGGCCGCGACCACCTCGTCGGCGCGCAGGCCTTCCGGCAGTTTCAGCCAGAGAAAATAGGACGAAGGGTGGGCGAGGAACTCGCAGCCTTGCAGTACCCGACGCGCTAGCGCCTGACGGGCCCGGGCATCGATGCGTTTCTGTTCCTCCAGGCTGTCCACCAGCCCCGACTCGATCCAGCGACAGCCCAGGGTCACGGTCAGCGACGGGGTGCTCCAGGTGGACACGCGAATCGCCCGTTCCAGGGCCGGAATCATTTCCAGGGGCGCGACGATAAACCCCAGGCGCAGCCCGGAAGCGACGCTTTTCGACAACCCGGAAATATACAGGGTGCGCTCCGGGGCCAAGGTCTGCAGTGGCTTGGGTGCAGGTTCGGCAAGAAAGGCGTAGGCACCGTCTTCGATCAGCAACAGGTCGTGATCACGGGCCAACTGCGCCAGGCGCTGGCGTTCGCCCAGGGGCATCACCGTGCCCAGCGGGTTGTGCAGGGTTGGCATGCAATACACCGCCCGCACCGGGCGCCGACGACACAGGGCCTGCAGCGCATCCAGGTCCATCTGGCCATGGCTTTGTGGCAGTGGTTCGAGGTCCAGGCGATGGACCTGGGCCAGGGTTTTCAGCCCCGGGTAGGTGAGGGCATCCACCGCCAGGATGTCACCCGGTTGCAGCAGCGCCAGCAGGCTCACCGCCAAGCCTTGTTGGGCGCCGTTGACGATCAGTACCTGCTCGGCGCCGACCCGGACCTCGCGGTTGCGCAGGTGCCGGGCCGCGGTCTGGCGCTCATGGGGGCGGCCGCCTTGAGGCGCGGAGTGCAGCAGGGCATCGAGGTCGCCGGAGGCGGCTATCGCACGCAAGCCTTCGCGCAGGCTTTCTGCCTGGCCGGGCAGGGACGGGTAGTTGAACGCCAGGTCCACCGAGGAGGCACTGCTGGGGTGCTGTTCCAGGCCCATGCCCCGGGGCAGGCTGGTGTCGCGCACGAAGGTCCCGCGGCCTGCTTCGCCCACCACCAGGCCGATGGCTTCCAGTTCGTGGTAGACCCGCAAAGCGGTAGCCAGGGCCACGTGCTCCTGGCTCATCAGGGCCCGCACCGTGGGCAATTGCGTGCCGGGCGCAAGCTGCCCGGCGCGGATGCGTTGGGCGAAGTGATCGACGATGGTCTTGTAGCGAGTCCGGCGCATGAGGGCAGCCCTGTGTATCTAGAACACTTTTTTGTTTGTATCAGGTCAGCGCCCTAATCTAGCGTCTTTCCTGCTGGAGCGCTGCCGCTATGTTGGACCTGGCCACCCTGACGATTTATATCGGTGCGGTACTGCTGTTGTTGCTGTCGCCGGGGCCGAACATGGCGTTCGTCATCAGCCACGGCGTGGCCTATGGCTGGCGCGGCGGCGTGGCCTCGGGGTTAGGCATCGGCGTGGCGGACATCTGCCTGACCCTGCTGACCGCCACCGGTGTCACCGCGCTGGTCGCCGGCTGGCCGCTGTCCTTCGAGCTGATCCGCTACGCCGGGGTTGTCTATCTGCTATGGCTGGCGTGGAAAGCCCTGCGCACTGGGGCAGGCCCGAGCCTCGCCGAGACCGCGCGGGTGCCGCTGGCCACGGTATTCGTGCGGGCCCTGTGCAACAGCTTGCTGAATCCCAAGGCGCTGCTGTTCTTCATGGTGTTCCTGCCGCAGTTCGTCCAGCCCGCGCACGGCAGCATCGCCCTGCAATTGATTCTGCTGGGGCTGGTGCTGACCCTGGTCAGCGGCATCTTCCACACCACCCTCGGGGTGTTCGGTGCAGCCCTGAGCCGTGGCTTATCCACCACCTCTCGCTTTGCCCGGCTGCAATCCTGGCTGTTGGCGGCGGTATTGCTGTTGCTGGCCTTGCGCCTGGTGTTATTGACCCAGCCGGTCTGAATCCTTACCCCAACGGAGTTCGAGCATGTACATCGCCGCCTTTATCTATAAACCGGGCCAGCGCGACGAAGAGTTCCACCGTCTGAGCGCGATCATCGATGAAATCGCGATCAGCCTGCCAGGCTTTGTCGGCACGCAATCCTGGACCTCGGCCGATCAGCAGTTGATCAACGCCAGCTACTACTGGGAGGACGAGGCGTCGATCCAGGCGTTTGCCCGGCACCCGGCGCACCTTGAGGCCAAGCGCCAATACCAGCGCTGGTACGCCGGTTACCAGGTGGTGATTTCCAAGGTCGAGCGGGCTTATGGCGACGGGGCGATTACTCAATTGCTGGCGAACAACCGTCACGGCGAGGTGGCTCGGGCCTGATCGGTGTGGGCAAGAGGCGGCCATTGTGGTGCAATGGCCGACTTTTTTTCAGGCTCTAGATCATGGACGAGACCCGTTTTTCCTCTGCCGCAACCTTCGGCGCCGTTCCATGCTTGCTGCGGACCAGCAGGGCCAAGGCGAAGTCATTGAGTCGGCCAGCCAGCTTATGGTCCGTGGTGCTGGGCATGGCGTCGTTCCCTGCATGGGGACTGGGCGGCCACTCCTCCTGCCAGGGCCCCAACTGCCCGGGCCTGGTGGAGACCTTGGGCTTTTTGGTCGCGGCCTTTGTCCTGCTCAACGTGCTGGGCGCGCTGTGGATGATAGGGCGGAAAATCAACTCGATATGGCGGCGTTGGCGTTATCCACAGGCCAGCGTTGCTGCAGAGCAACCCACCCCGGACGACCCGCCGTCCCATTGAGCCGGACGGCGGTGCTCGTCTTGTCAGGTCTGTTGCAGGCGCTGCGCTGCACGCAAGGTAATCTCTCGGCGTTTTTGCAGTGACTGCGCGCTGCTCGCCCGGACTTGCTGGACCACGCTGGCGGGCGCGGTGTCGGGGCTGCCGGCGTTGAACGGTGGCGCCGGGGCGTACTCCAGTTGCAGTTGCACGCGCTGCGCGCTGGCGCTGTCGAACAGTTCGCCGGCCAGGGTCAGGGCGAAGTCGATCCCCGCGGTGATACCGCCGCCCGTCAGCAGATTGCCGTCACGCACCACACGCTCACGCACCGGCATGGCTCCCAGCAGCCCGAGCAACTCGTGATAGGCCCAGTGCGTGGTGGCGCGCTTGCCCTGCAGCAGGCCGGCGGCGCCGAGCACCAGGGCACCGGTGCAGACCGAGGTCACATAGCGCGCCTGGGCCGCATGCTGGCGGATGAAGTCCAGGGTCTGTGGGTCCTCCATCAGCGCCCCGACCCCGGCACCGCCGGGGATGCAGATCACCTCCAGGGGCGGGCAGTCATCGAAGGTGGTGGTGGGTTGCAGGATCAGGCCGGAGCTGGCGCGGATGGGCGCAAGGTCCTTCCACACCAGGTGCACTTGCACCTCCGGCAACGCGGCCAGCACATCGTGGGGGCCGGTCAGGTCCAGTTGCTGAACCTCGGGAAACAATAGAAAACCGATCTGCAGTGCCATTGCCTGTTCCTTGTGTCGATGAGGTGGACGGCTTGACTCTAGCGTTCTAGGATTTGGCGCATACGCCAACCTGCCCTCGGTTTACGCCAATCATGCCCGGCACTGCAAAAAACCTGTTTGTCCTGGCCTTTGCCAATGCCCAGTTGCTCGATGTCACCGGGCCGCTGCAGGTGTTCGCCTCGGCCAATGATCGGGCCCGCGGCCTGGGCCTGCCCTTGCCCTACCAGCCGCGGGTGATTGCCAGCCCGGGCGGGGCAACGCTGACCTCATCGGGGTTGGCGTTGTTGGCCGATCCACTGCCGGCAGCGGAGGAGGCCTGCGACACCTTGATCATCTCCGGTGGCTGGGGGGTCTACAAAGCGGCCAAGGACCCAGAGCTGGTGGCCTGGATTGCCGCCCGGGCGAAGGCCTCGCGGCGCGTGGCGTCGGTGTGCACCGGGGCTTTTCTGCTGGCGGCCAGCGGTTGCCTGGACGGGCGCCGGGTGGCGACCCACTGGACCCGTTGCGAGCAACTGGCTGAGGCCTATCCGCAGCTGCGAGTGGAGGCCAATCCGATCTTCATCAACGATGGCCCGGTGTGGACTTCGGCCGGGGTCACCGCCGGCATCGACCTGGCCCTGGCCCTGGTGGAGGCTGACCTGGGTCGTGAAGCGGCGCTGGACGTGGCCCGGCAACTGGTGGTGTTTCTCAAGCGTCCGGGGGGCCAGTCACAGTTCAGCGTGACCTTGTCGCTGCAGAACAGCGGCGGGCGTTTCGATGCGCTGCACAGCTGGATCGCCGAGCACCTCAACCATGCACTGACGGTGCCGGTGCTCGCCCAGCAGGCGGCCATGAGCGAGCGCAGTTTCGTCCGTCATTATCGCGCTGACACCGGCCAGACCCCGGCCCGGGCGATTGAACTGATCCGCGTGGAAACCGCGCGACGGCTGTTGGCCGACACGGGTTTGCCGATCAAGCGCATCGCCGTGCAATGCGGTTTCGGCAGCGAGGAAACCTTGCGCCGCAGTGTGCTGCGGGCCCTGGGCGTAACCCCGCAGGCCTACCGCGAACGTTTCGCTACGGCTCCGCAATCTGGCTGATCCCGCGGGCCGCGCTCACTCTTCCAGCAGGCTCAGTCGGCCATCCTCATAGCGCACTTCACGGCCGAGCCAGGCCGGGTCCACCTGGGGCAAAACCGCCGACGGCTTGCGCAACTCGCGCAGCAGGGTCGAGCCGTGTGACAGGCGCCCGCCCATGCGGGCGATCACCGCCCGGGCCTGCTGGTAATGGGCGTAGCGCCCAGGATCGAGGGTGTCCTCCAGCAGAATGTCGACCCCCAATCGGCCTTGGGCCTGCCCCGGATAAATCATGAACCCGCTGGCCTGTTCACTGCCTTCGCGACCGTCCTGCCAGAAGCTGCCGCCACGGTTGCGCACATGCTCATGGGGGGCGAACCAGTAATCGCGATCAGCCTCGGGCAGCGCATGGTGCAGGCGAAAGAAAATCCGCATCAGGTTGTCCCGGTACCACTCGCGCACTTGCAGGTAGTAACCACGCAGGCCCGGCAAACCCAGGCGGTGGGCCAGGGCGATGCTCGGGCTCCAGCGGGGGAAGGCTTGCAATGGCAGGTCCGCGCAGTGCGGGCGCGGAGTGCCGGGGTCGGTTTCCCAAGGCAGGCGATGGGGGCTGTTTTCCAGGTTGTCGTAGGCCGTCGGCGGACGCCCCAGCAACGCGCCACCGCTGCTGGCCAGGGCGGTGGCGATGCACAGGTTGCCCTGGACCACGAACACGTAGAAACGGCTGAACCAGTCCGCCAGTTGCTGGCCGTCGGCGCCTGCGTTGTGCAACTGCGCCAGTTCCTCATCGAAGCGCCGCAGGCCGCGCTCCAGAGTCAGCAGGTGGCCCCGGGCGATGTGCTGCATGCGTAAGAAACGCGGCAGTGAACGCAGCAGGCGCAGTGGGCGCAAGGGCAGTGCCGGGGTCGCTCCGCCGACTTCGCCGGCATAGCTGGAGGAGGGCAGGCCCCAGTCGGCGAGGCGCGCCAGGAACAGATCATTGTTGATGTAGGAGGCGCCGTCGAACACCGCGGTGAACGGCTCGTTGTCCTGCAGCACCCGGGCGTCCCAGCGTGCCATGATCGCCGGAATGCTCGCCGCCGCCCGGCGCTGGCCGTACTCGACAAAGCGGCTGGGCTGCGGCGGCAGGATCTCGGCGATGTTGGCTGCGGTCAGGTGCCGGCGCCAGCCGTAGTCGCTGATGGGGCGGTATTGCAGCAGCCACAATTGCTGGCCGTCCCAGGCCCATTCGATGTCCCCGGGGACGTAATGGAAGACCTTCAGCACCCCTTGCAGGAAGTCCCACAAGGCACTGGCGCTCAAGCCCTGGGTGGTGGCGAACGTACCGCTTTGCCAGGCTGCACCGAGGCGCGAAAGCACTGCCCGCTGCGGGCTGACCTGACCGTCGGCGAGGCTTTCCAGATGGCCTTCGACCCACTCCAGCTCGACTGCCAGATGACGTACGAAAGCGATCCCCGACAGGCTCGGCTGGATGAAGCGCTGCACCACCACTTCCTCGACCCCGGCGTCCCGCAGTTCAGTGATCCGCGCCGCGACATCAACGCTGGCGACCCGCAGATAGGTGGTGCTCAAGCCGGCATTGGCCGAGTCGGCCTGGTCTTCGCCGTAGCTCGACGAGCGCACGGCCCACAAGGCGTGCGGCTGGCTGCCGAGCAAGGCCGGCAGGCGCGAGTCGCTGGCGCTGTCCAGGGACAGGGCACTGGGCACCGGCTGGCCCGCCAGCTCGGCCAGGCGCAGGCGCCCGCCCTTGGTGTGGGCGACAAAACCGCTTGCAGCGGACTCCAGCCAGGCAACGAATTCGCCGGGCTCATCGATCCACGGGTAATGGCCCCAGCCCGGCTTGAGGCTGATCTTCAGGTCGGCGCGAGCGAGGATCGCCGACCAGGCGGCGGCCTGGGCAATCCCCAGCATCCGGTCCTGATCACCCCAGACCAGTTCCACCGGGTCCTTGATCCACTCCAGCAGCGGCAGCGCGGTGTCGGCCCGCAGTTGATCCCACAAAGGCACGAACGCCCGGCAGCGGGCATAACCCGAGCCCATGCGCTGGTAGTGTTCCTGGGTCCAGCGCTGACGGGAAAACTTGTGCGCGAACCACTTCGGCTTATGGCTGAGCAAGCCATGGATCAACAGGCGCGCCGGCAGCGGCGACATCAGCGCCGGCAAGCGCCGCTGCCAGAGAAAGGCCCCCACCGGCGCCAGCAATACACTGCGCGAGAAATGCCCGGGGCGGCGTTGCAAGGCGTGCAGCACGAGCAACGCGCTGACCCCTACCGCGACGATCGCGTTGCCCGGTTTGGTCATGCCCAGCAGTGCTTCGGCGTATTCGCCCAGATCGTTGCAGGGCGCTTGCGGATTGTCGCCAAACCCCGGCAGCTCCAGGGCTTGCACCTGGTAGCGGTGGAAATGCAACACGGCGTCGTCCCACCAGTCGGCGGCGCTGCCATTGCCCGCCAGCAGGTACAACAGGGGCTTGCTCATCGACAATCCTCAGGTCAGGTCGCGCAGGGCGGCGTCCAGGGTCGGGTAGCGGAAGCGGTAGCCAGATTGCAGCAGGCGCGCCGGCACCACGTGCTGGCCGTCGAAGAACAGCTCGGCCATTTCCCCCGCCAGGGCGCGCACCGGGGCGGCCGGCACATGCAGCCACACCGGGCGCTTGAGCACCTTGCCGGCGGTCTTGGCAAAGGTGCCCTGGCTCACCGCTTCCGGCGCCACCATGTTGTACGTGCCGGCCAGGGACGAGTCGTTCATGGCCCGGGCGATCACTTGCAGCACATCGTCGCGATGCACCCAGCTCATGATCTGCCGGCCGTCGCCCATACGCCCGCCAAAGCCGAAGTGGAAGGGCATCAGCAAGGGTTTCAGGGCGCCGCCGGGACCGAACACGATGCCTAAGCGCAGGACCACCTGACGCACGCCGAAGCGGGTCGCCGGTTCCGCCGAGGACTCCCAGCGGGCACACAGGTCGGCCATGAAGCCTTCGCCGCGCTCGGCGTTTTCATCCAGGGTCTGGCTGGCGTCGCGCACGCCGTAGAAGCCGATGGCCGAGGCTTGGATCCACAGTTCCGGCTTGTGCTGGGCGTGTTGCAGCCAATTGAGCAGGGCCTCGGTGGTCCCCA
Organism: Pseudomonas sp. Fl4BN1; assembly: GCF_009908285.1. GTDB lineage: Bacteria > Pseudomonadota > Gammaproteobacteria > Pseudomonadales > Pseudomonadaceae > Aquipseudomonas. The sequence continues at coordinate 64,203 of NZ_JAAARM010000022.1, read as the reverse complement.
CCCGGCTGGCCAGCAGTTGCGCCTGGCGCTTGGCCGACCAGCGCGGTCCGGCCACCGGCGCACCGGCCAGGTTGATGATCACGTCGAAGACCTCGCCGTGGCCGAGCTTGCTCAGGCTGCGCAGGCAGCGCGCGCGCCCATCGAACAGGTAGGCGGCGCGCAATGGGTCGCGGGCCAGCACGCTGACGGTGTGCCCGGCATCCAGCAGTTGGTTGACCAGGGTTTCACCGATGAAGCCGGTGCCGCCGGTGACCAGCACCCGCTTGCCGCTGCCACCGGTAAAGGGATTGGCGCCCTGGCCCTGGCGTTGCAGGCGCAGGGCGGCCAGGCCGTCGCGAATCCCCGAAGCCGTGACGCCGACGGCGAACAGGCTCAGCGCCCAGCCTTGCCAGCCCAGGTCAAGCGGGCTCAAGGCGCTGGGCAGGCGTGACCATTCCAGCAACTGCAAGCCGTACAGGGCGAAGAATGCCCCGGCGTTGATCGCCAGCACGGTGTGCATGATGCGTTCGATGGCCGGCAGCTTGCGGCTGCGATCCTCGACCACGAAGTCCCACAGGGTCAGGCCGATTTCCAGGGCGAACAGCACGGCGATCACCAGGGCCCAGATGCCCTGGAACGCCAGGTGGGCGATGCCCATGAACAGCACCCCGTAGAAGCACGAGCGCAGGGCATGGATGCTCAGTTCCTTGCGGGCGCTGTGGCGTTGCGGCAGGGCCACGGTGAGTTCGTGATGGTAGATGGTATCCAGGGCGCCGAGCACGCCCTGGGCGAGCAACAGGGCGATAGCCCACTGCAGGATTGGCAAATCAGCCACGATGGTGAAGTCCTTTTACGAGGGAAGGCGAGAAGTACGGCGGTCGTTGCGGTACAGCCACAGCAAGGGCGGCAGCAAGACCAGCAGGGCGAAACTGTCGACCCACAGGTGGGCGGTCATGTGCATCTGCCAGGACAGCCACATGTCCTGGGGAGCCCACAGCAGGATGCCGGCCATCAGCCAGGCCCAGGCTGCCGGGCTGCGCAGGCGGTCGCCCAGGTGCACCAGGGCCAGCAGATACAAGGCGTAGCTTTGCAGCGTGGCGCCGAACAAACCCAGCCACCAGATCTGCTGGGCCCGGGCCGGGGCAGGCGCGGCGGCGCCCCAGAAGGCCTGTTCGATGCTGCTGAGGTAGTCGTTGAACAGTGCGCTGTGGCCGGCCCAGGCCAGCAGCAGGCCGGCCAGCAAATGGCCGACGCCGGCGGCGTACAGCCAGAGCACCAGGGCTCGGCGCAGGCCGGGCCGGGAAGAAGGGGCGGCAGATAACATTCCATGTCCTGTGGGGGGTCGAGGCCGCGAAGTGTACCGATTTTTCCCTGCTTACAGTGCGCTTGTTGCTCGGTTTGTGGGCGGCCTCAGCCGTCTTGCAGCATCTCCAGCCGGTCCTGGACCAGGGCCGCCTGCTGCCCGGAGCGCATGACCTGCTCGCGGACAAAACACGTCGGCCCGTAGCCGTGCAGATAGGGCACGATCACCCGATAGCCGCGTGCGGCCAGGGGCGGATCGGACCGAGAAACCCTCGCTGCAACTCGCCGCCAGGGGGCAGCGAATCGTACTGGGTATCCTGATCGACATAGAACACCTCGCTGATGGCTGAACACCGGGCGGTAGTGATCGTCGGCGGCGAAACCCCGCACGGGATTGAGGGCGCGAGTCTTGGCCGGGGCGCCACCGGCAGGGGATGAAAACCGATGCTCAGGCTTGCTGCAGACCTTGAGCATCACGCCAGTAGAGGGTGCTCTCGTACTGGAAAGAGAGGATGAATCGCGCCTCGCAAGTGTCGGCGATCTGGCTCAGCAACCGCTGGATTTCATCCAGCGAAGAGTGCCCGTCAGGCTCCGGCCCCTTGATTCTCAGGTAGCAGCGCAGGCCCACGGCGAAGCTGCAGCCTTTACGGTCCTCAGCGTAGATTTGGTTGTCCCCGGAGCTGTCTTTGCAACTTAGGGTCATCCCCGAAGGGAAGCGTGCCTCGATGCCATTGGCTGGATCCGCTTCCAGGGTGCCGTTGCAGTGTTCGATGGCTTGCCTGAGAAGTGCGCTGTCCAGGTGCCTGTCGGCTTCAAGATGCAGATCCATTCCCATGATTTTTCCTGTGTGCGATCGGCTCTTCAGCGTCAAGATTCTATCTTTGGTTCTCGGCCGTGGCAGCGTGCATGTGCCCGCAAGCCGGCAGGGGCGCTAGCGCAGCAACTCGTCAGTGGTGGTCAGGTGCTTGAAATGATGGCGCCACAGATCGACCCCCAACTGGCCGCTGCGATCCAGGGACGAACCCACGGTCAGGTCGGTGATCAGGGTCGGCTGCAAGCCGGCATCGAACAGGGCAAAACCTGCCGCCAGGACGCAGGTGTCGGTCTGGATGCCGCACACCAGTACTCGCTCTGGACTCAGGCTTTTCAGGTAGTCGAGGATCTCCGGCGTCGGTCCATAGCCGTGCTTGATAAAGACTTGTTCGGCGGCCACCAGGCTGTGATCGTCTGCCGCCGGTTGCCAGCCCAGTTGGCGGGCGAACGGCGTGCGGCTTTCGTCGTGGCGCTCCACGGTGGCCACTGAGGGCATGCGCCCGAGCAGTCGGTTGATGCCCTCCACCAGCCATTGCGGCGGGTTGAAGCACGGTTGCACATCAATGATCAGCAAGACCTGCTGCATGGTGTTCTCCTGGTAACGACAGCTTTGACCGCAGAGCGAAACGCGCGCCAGTTTGCCGGGGAAATCTACTTCAAGCGAGCGTTGCCGGTTGGCGCAGACCGATGCAGTTGCCCCACGGATCCTGCACCTGGCAGATCAACTCGCCGTCGCCAATAGCCATCGGTCCACGGTAGAGGCGCCCTCCTAGGGCCGTCAGGCGCTGCAACTGCGCCGGCAGGTCGGTTACCCGCCAATACACCACCGAGCCTGCCGGGCCCTGGCCGACCTTGGCATCGGCCGCGACGATCTCGATGGCGATGCCGTCGATCTGCAGATGGCCGAAGTCATCGGGCGCGTGGACGATGCGCCGCGCCTGGGGGAACGCTTGGGCGTACCAGTCGGTGGCGGCGCGCCAGTCGGAGGCGTGAATCATCACCGCGATAATTGGCGAGTCGGGCATGGCGGGAATTCCATTTCAGGCCGCAACGGGGGCCGGCGGCGCTCAAGGTTGCCAGACACTCTTGTCGCCGCTCAAGCGCCGGTCGAGAAAGCTCGCGGCGCTGATCAGCGCCACTTGTTGGGCGAAGGATAGCTGCATGGGGCGTTCCTTTATCAGGGCGCGTGTTCAGCCTTTCAGAGCAACGCAGGTGTCCATCGGCGAGCGCAGCTTCAGCGGCCTGCTAAAAGCACAGGCCTGGTTGGTCAGGCCGGCGATGTGCATGTTCATCTGGTGGAAATGGTTGCTCAGGTCCTGTTCCTGGCGCTGTTCGATAAAATGCACCGATAGTAGTTCGGCGAACTGGCTGTGAATGATCACCGAGTCGGTGACCTCGACCAGCAGGTTGCAGCGGTCAAGATCCCCGGGGTGATCAGCTAGGCGGCTTGCTCACTCAGGGGCAGAACGCACTGGGCGAAATTGGAGACGATCAGCTGCGAACAGAAGAGCCGGTCCTCATCAATGGTCTGCCCCGGTCTTGATGGCCTCGATCAGCCCCCGCCATCATCCACCAACAGCGCCGCGTGGCTGTAGCCGGAGCCGGTGGCGGACTGGAGCAGGCTGTGCCGGGCAGCGTTGCGGCTGAGCAGAATGTCGCCCACCTGAAGTCTTGAACCATCGAGTGAAAAACAGGTGGCTGCCGGTTGGGGAGCGCGCCTGGCAAAGCGGTCCATGGAGTTTTCACGTTGAGGCAGGGGGTATTTCAGTGGTTGGCCCTGGCGTGTGGAGCGTCGTTACGGCGTAAACCGCGCAGGAGCAGTTGCAAGCCGACCAGGCTCTCTTCAAGTTTCTGTGCCGGTTGCGGTGCATTGGCAATCCACAGGGCGGCCTCCACCAGGGCGCCGTTGATCAGGCGCGCCATGGCCCGTGGCGCGACCGGTTCGATCACTTGGGCCTGGATCAGCTGGCTCAGGAGGGCGCCAAGGGTGTCGATGCACTGCTCCTCGCTCGCCTGGCTGGTATCACTCAGTAGCGCCCGTGCATCCTGCAACACGATGCGCTGGATTTCCGGTTCCAGGGCCATCTGCAGGTAGGCCTGACAACGTTGGCAGAACGCTTCCCATGGATCGTCAACCTGGCTGGAAATCGCCTCCAGGCGCTGATCCATCTCGGTATCGATCTGTTGCACCACGGCCGCCAATAACCCCAGCTTGTCACCGAAATGGTGATACAGCGCGCCCCGGGTCAGGCCGGCTTCGGCGGTCAGTTCGTCCATCGATGCCTTGGCGTACCCCTGTCGGGCAAATGCCTGGCGGGCGCTGGCAATCAACTTGGCGCGGGTTGCTTCGATCATTTCGGCGCGTGGGCGGCTGCTCATGAGGTTCGGATCTCCACTCGATGAAGGGTTGACATACGCTGCGTATGTTCGCATGATTTTTCACATACGAGGCGTATGTATTTTTACTGCAGGGCCACTTTGTGGCAAGTTGCAGCCCCCCAAGGAGTCGTTGTAAATGGCCAACCCCTATCGTGAATTGTTCAACGCCCCCGGCAGCCGGGCGTTTGTCCTGGCCGGGATGGTCGCGCGCATGCCGATCTCCATGACCGGTATCGGTCTGATCACCATGCTGGCGCAACTGCATGGCGGTTACGCCCTGGCCGGTGGCGTAGCGGCGACCTTTGCCCTGGCCACGGCCCTTTGCGCGCCCCAGGTCTCGCGGCTGGTGGACCGCTTCGGCCAGGGCCGGGTGCTGCCCCTGGCTGCCGGCCTGGGGGGCGGAGCGCTGCTGGCACTGCTGTTGTGCACGCGCTTGCAGGCGCCGTACTGGACGCTGTTCGTGTTTGCCGCCCTGGCCGGTTGCATGCCCAGCATGTCGGCCATGGTCCGGGCCCGCTGGACCGAGCTGTACCGTGGCCAGCCGCAGTTGCAGACCGCCTATGCCCTGGAATCGGTGCTCGACGAGGTTTGCTTCATCATCGGCCCGCCCTTGTCGGTGGGGCTGTGCGTGGTGCTGTTTCCCGAGGCCGGGCCGCTAGCGGCGCTGCTGATGCTGGCCATCGGGGTCAGTGTGTTCGTCCTGCAAAAGGCCACCGAGCCGCCGGTGCATCCCCACGCAGAGGGGCAGGGTGGCTCGATCATCCGTTCCGGGGAGATTCGCCTGCTGGTGCTGCTGATGTTGGCCATGGGCATCATTGTCGGGGTCGTCGATGTGGTCAGCGTGGCCTTTGCCCAGCAACAGGGACAGCCGGCGGCAGCGAGTATCGTGCTCTCGGTGTACGCCATCGGTTCGTGCCTGGCCGGCATCGTCTTCGGTGCGCTGAAACTCTCGATCCCGTTGCCACGGCTGTTCATGTACGGCGGCATCGCCACCGCGGTCACCACCCTGCCGTTGCTGCTGGCGAGCAACATCCTCGGCCTGGCCCTGGCGGTGTTCGTTGCCGGGCTGTTTTTTGCCCCGACGCTGATTGTCGCCATGGCCCTGGTAGAGCGCATCGTACCGGCGGCCAAGCTTACTGAGGGCCTGACCTGGCTGGTCACCGGCTTGAGCATCGGGGTGGCCCTGGGGGCCGCCGGGTCCGGGGTGCTGGTGGACCATTTTGGCGCACGCAGCGGGTTCTGGCTGGCCTTGGTCGGCGGTGTGGTGGTGCTCGGTGCGGCGTTGCAGAGCTATCGACACCTGAGCCGGGGTGAGCCGGCGGACTAATTTGTCCGGCCCGTGCCGCGTTTTCCTTAACAGATGATTTGTCGAGGGCAATACCGTGACCAAGTTGAGTTTGCTGTGCCTGCCGTATTCCGGCGCCAGCGCCATGGTGTACAGCCGCTGGCGGCGCAAGCTGCCGCAGTGGCTGCAACTGCAACCGTTGGAGTTGCCTGGGCGCGGTGCCCGTTACGCCGAGCCATTGCACACCGACATGCGCCAATTGGCCATGCAACTGGCCCGGGAAATCCAGGGCACGTTGCGTGCGCCGTATGCCTTGTTCGGGCACAGCCTGGGGGCGTTACTGGCGTGTGAACTGGCCCATGCCCTGCGTGCCCTGGGTTGCCCGGAGCCGGTGGCGCTGTTCGCTTCGGGCACTGCGGCGCCGACCCTGCGTGCTGAGTACGACCGGGGTTTTGCCGAACCCAAGACCGATGAGCAACTGATCGATCAGTTGCGCACTCTCAATGGCACCAGCGAAGAGGTATTGGCCAATCGGGAACTGATGGACCTGACCTTGCCGATCCTGCGCGCCGACTTCCTCCTGTGCGGGCGCTTTCGCCCCATGCAGCGCGAACTGCTGAGCTGTCCGGTGCATGTGTTGGGTGGCAAGACCGATCGCGCCACCACCGAGCAACTGATTGGCTGGAGCAAGGAAACCTGCGGCAGTTTCTCGGTGGACATGCTGGCGGGCGGGCACTTTTTCATCCATGCACATGAAGCCCGGGTGCTGAGCCTGATCAAGGGGCACCTGGACGTGCATCGGCGGCGCCACCAGATACCGCTGGCTGCGGCAACCTGGTAGTCGCTGCCGCAGGTTCGGAGCGTGTTGCGTAGCCCTTTCAGCCCAGGGAGGTGCCCAGGCGCCAGTAGCCCATCAGGGTCAGGTTGCGGCGCTCCTGGCCGCGTTCGTTGATCAGGTAGCGGCGGATGCTCATCACCGTGGCGGATTCGCCGGCGACCCAGGCATAGAAACTGTTGTCCGCAGGTTTGGCGGTTTCCCACGGGCGCTGTTCCTCATGGCGTTCGGAGACCTTGATCGGCCGGCGTTCGGTGTTGGCCGGCGGCAGTTCCGCCAGCTCCCGGGCGGCATGGATCAGGGTTTCGCCGTGGCGCGCATTGAGCACGTCACGTGGCAGCCAGTTGACCCGGGTCTGCGGGTGGCAGCGCAGGTCGATACAGTCGCTTTCGTGGGGCACTTCGATGAATACCTGCACATCCGGATGGTCCGGGTATTCCTGCAGGTCTTCGAGAATCCCGGCAATTGCCGGCAAGGCGGTTTCGTCGCCGATCAGCAGCACTTTGCGAATCCCCGCCGGCGGCAGCCATTCATAACCGCCCGGGTCGCCGCTGAAGGCCTTGTTCGGCACCACCATCTGCAATCGATCGCCGGGTTGCGCGTGGGTGGCCCAGGACGAGGCGGGGCCATTGACCCCATGCAGCACGAAATCCACGTCCAGTTCCGCCGGCTGCATGCGCAGGGCGCGGATGGTGTAGGTGCGCATCGGCGGTTGCTGCTGCGTCGGCAATTTGCGCCGGGCGGCGTGCCAGTCGCCTTCCACCGGAAGTTGCGGCGGTGTGCCGTCGGCGCCGGGGAACAACAATTTGATGCGCTGGTCCGGGGCCAGGGTGCGGGCCTGGGCGATGTCCTCGCCGCCGAACACCAAGCGCACCATGGACGGGCTGAGGTCGATGCGTTGCTTGAGTTCGACGTTGATCACCCGGTAGGCCCGCGGCTTGTCCGCGCCCACCAGCTTGCGTAGGCCGTTGGCCAGGGAGAGGGTCAGGGATGTGGCTGATGACATGATCGCGACCTTATAAAAAAGCAGGTTCTGATTTGACGAGTCGCCACCCCGGGAATTTACCGTTGCAGCCCTGATCCGCGGCGCTGCGCGCAGTTAATTTTTCTCCTGGCCCATCCGTTTCGTAGGGATAGCCGAGCCAAAGCTCGATACCCAACATGTACGGATGAACCCAGATGAACGCTGAAAAGTCCCTGAAACTTGCTCGTCGGTTTATCGAGCTGCCGCTGGAAAAACGGCGGCTGTTCCTCGATAGCCTGCGGGCGGAAAACATCGACTTTGGGTTATTTCCGATTCCTCTCGACGTGGCTGCCGATGACCGTCAGGCCCTGTCGTATGCCCAGCGCCGCATGTGGTTTCTCTGGCAGCTCGACCCCCAGAGCGGTGCCTACAACCTGCCGGGAGCGGTGCGCCTGACGGGCGCGCTGGACCGTGTTGCACTGGAACAGGCCTTCGCCGCCCTGGTGGCGCGCCATGAAACCCTGCGCACGGTGTTCAAGCGCCATGCCGACGACCGCCTCGAGCAGGCGGCGGCGCAGGCCACGCTGGCGGTGGAACACCAGGATCTCAGCCAGCTGGCCGCACCGGCGCGCGAGCAAGCGGTGGCCGAAGAGGCCCAGCGCCAGTCGTTGCTGCCATTCGACCTGGGCACGGGCCCACTGTTGCGGGTCAAGCTGCTCAAGCTCGATGCCCAGGAACACGTACTGCTGCTGACCCTGCACCACATCGTCTCCGATGGCTGGTCGATGAACGTGCTGATCGACGAATTCATTCGCTGCTACGACGCTTTCGAACGGGGCGAGGCGCCGCAGCTGGCGGCATTGCCGATCCAGTACAGCGACTACGCCTTGTGGCAGCGGCGCTGGCTGGAAGCCGGCGAGCAGGCGCGGCAGCTGGAGTACTGGCAGGCACGCCTGGGCGATGAGCACCCGGTGCTGGAGTTGCCCACCGATCACTCGCGCCCGGCGATGCCCAGCTACCGTGGCCGCCGTCATGAGTTCGCTGTAGAGCCGGCCCTGGCCGAACAACTGCGGAGCTTGGCGAAAGCCCACAACGTCACCCTGTTCATGCTCTTGCTCGGTGCTTTCAATGTGCTGCTGCATCGCTATACCGGGCAGGGCGATATCCGCGTCGGCGTGCCCATCGCCAACCGCAACCGCGCAGAAGTCGAAGGGCTGATCGGCTTCTTCGTCAACACCCAGGTGTTGCGTACCGAGCTCACCGGCCAGACCCGGATCAGCGAGTTGCTGCAGGCGGTCAAGGAGGCGGCCCTGGGCGCCCAGGCCCATCAGGACCTGCCGTTCGAGCAACTGGTGGAAGCCTTCAAGCTGGAACGCAGCCTGAGCCACACGCCACTGTTCCAGGTGATGTACAACCACCAGCCCCAGGTCGCCGACATCAGTTCGGTGAAGACCGCATCGGGGCTGGAGCTGGGCATGGTCGAGTGGCAGAGCCGCACCACCCAGTTCGACCTGACCCTGGACACCTACGAGAAGTCCGGCAAGCTGCATGCCGCGCTGACCTACGCGGTCGACTTGTTCGATGCCCAGACCATCGCCCGCATGGCCCGGCACTGGACTGCGCTGTTGCAGGGAATGATCAGTGACCCGCAGCAGCGTCTCGGCGAATTGCCGATGCTCGATGCCCAGGAGCAGCAGACCCTGGTTCACCGCTGGAACCAGACTCAGGTGCAGACCTACCCGACCCAGCAGTGCATGCATCAGTTGATCGAGGCCCAGGCCTTGCGTACGCCGCAAGCCAGTGCCCTGGTGTTCGGCGAGCAGGTCCTCAGCTACCGCGTGCTGGATGCCCGGGCCAACCAGCTGGCGCGCCTGCTGCGTGAGCAGGGTGTCGGGCCGGACGTGCTGGTGGGCATCTGCATCGAGCGCTCCGTCGAAATGGTGGTCGGCCTGTTGGCGATCCTCAAGGCCGGCGGTGCCTATGTGCCGCTGGACCCGGAATACCCCCTGGACCGCCTGGCCTACATGATCGAAGACAGCGGCATCGGGCTGCTGCTCAGCCAGCGCTCGCTGTTGCCATTGCTGCCGGCTGATGCGGTCAAGGTCATCACCCTGGATCAACCGCCGGGCTGGCTCGACGCCTACAGCGACAGCCCGCTGGCGCTGTTGGGCGGGCCGTTGAACCTGGCCTATGTGATCTACACCTCGGGCTCCACTGGCAAGCCCAAGGGTGCCGGCAACAGTCATGCGGCGCTGGTCAACCGCCTGTGCTGGATGCAGGAGGCCTATGGCCTGGAGGCCAGCGACGCGGTGCTGCAGAAAACCCCCTTCAGCTTCGACGTCTCGGTCTGGGAGTTCTTCTGGCCGCTGATGACCGGTGCCCGCCTGGTGGTGGCCGCGCCCGGGGCACACCGTGAACCGGCGCAACTGATCGCCACCATCACCGCGCAACAGGTCAGTACCTTGCACTTCGTGCCGTCCATGCTCCAGGCGTTTATCCGCGACAGCGGCGTCGCTGCCTGCATCAGCCTCAAGCGCATTGTCTGCAGTGGCGAGGCCTTGCCGCTGGATGCTCAGCAGCAGGTGTTCGCCCAACTGCCGGGCGTCGGCCTGTACAACCTCTACGGGCCGACCGAAGCGGCCATCGATGTCACTCACTGGACCTGCGTCGACGAAGGCGCCGACAGCGTGCCTATCGGCCGACCGATCGCCAACCTGCGCACCCATGTCCTGGATGCCCAGTTGCTGCCCGTGCCGGCCGGGGTCGCCGGCGAGCTGTACCTGGGCGGTGCCGGCCTGGCGCGCAGTTACCACCGCCGTCCGGCACTGACCGCCGAGCGTTTCGTGCCGTGCCCGTTTCATCATGGCGAACGCCTGTACCGCACCGGTGACCGTGTGCGCCAGCGTGCCGACGGGGTCATCGAATACCTCGGGCGCCTCGATCACCAGGTCAAGCTGCGCGGCCTGCGTATCGAGTTGGGCGAGATCGAGACGCGCCTGCTGGAGCACCCGCAGGTTCGCGAAGCCACGGTGCTGGTGATCGACGGCAAGCAACTGGTGGCGTACCTGGTGCTGCAGGACGCCGCCGATGACTGGTCGGACGTGCTGGTGGCGCATCTGGGTCGCAGCCTGCCGGAGTACATGGTGCCGGCGCAGTGGGTGCCGCTGCAGCGGATGCCGCTGACGCCCAACGGCAAGCTCGACCGCAAGGCCCTGCTGAGCCAGGTCGGTGAAGTCCAGCAAGCGCCTTACAGCGCACCCCGTGAGGGCGTCGAGCAGACCCTGGCCGAGATCTGGCGCGGGGTGCTGACGGTGGAGCAGGTGGGGCTGGACGACAATTTCTTTGCCCTGGGCGGTGACTCGATCATTTCCATCCAGGTGGTCAGTCGCGCGCGGCAGGCCGGCCTGCTGCTGAGCCCGCGGGACCTGTTCCAGCATCAGACCCTGCGCAGCCTGGCCCAGGTGGCCAAGGCAGTGGCCGCCGAGCGTGTGGACAGCGGCCCGGCCAGCGGTGAGGTGGCGCTGACCCCGGTGCAGCACTGGTTCATGGAGCAGCCGGTGCCCCAGCGTCACCACTGGAACCAGTCATTGTTGCTGCAGGCCCGCCAGCCTCTGGATGCTGAGCGCCTGGGCCTGGCCCTGAGCCGCCTGGCGGCCCATCACGATGCCCTGCGCTTGCGGGTCCGGCAGACCAGCGACGGTTGGCAGCAGGCTTACAGCGAGGACATCGGCGAGTTGCTGTGGTTGCGCAACGCCGAGAATGCACAGCAACTGGGCGAGCTCTGTGAAGCCGCGCAACGCAGCCTGGACCTGCAACACGGCCCATTGCTGCGCGGCCTGTTGGTCAACCTGGCGGATGGCAGCCAGCGCCTGCTGCTGGTGATCCATCACTGGGCGGTGGACGGCGTGTCCTGGCGCGTGCTGCTGGAGGACCTGCAACAGCTCTACACCCAGCCGCAAGCGCCATTGGCGCCGCGCACCAGTTCCTACCAGGCCTGGTCCGAGCACTTGCAACTGGTAGCGGGCGAACGTGCTGCCGAGCTGGAGTATTGGCAGGCACAGATTCCGGCCCAACTGGCCGACCTGCCGGCTGACCGTCCGGCGGGCGCCCTGGAAAACCGTCATGAGCAAAAGATCACCCTGACCCTGGATGCCCAGCGCACCGGGCAGTTGCTGCAGCAGGCCGCTGGTGCCTATCGCACGCAGATCAACGACCTGCTGCTCACCGCCCTGGCGCGCACCCTGGGCCGCTGGACCGGCACCGAAGGCACTCTGCTGCAGTTGGAAGGCCACGGCCGTGAAACCCTGGGCAGCGACCTTGACCTGAGCCGCAGCGTCGGCTGGTTCACCAGCCTGTTCCCGGTGTACCTGCGTCCGGCCGGCGAGCCCGGCGCGGCGATCAAGGCGATCAAGGAACAACTGCGCGCCGTACCGGACAAGGGCCTGGGCTATGGCCTGTTGCGCTACCTGGGCGCTGACGCCACGCGCCAGGCCCTGGCGCATCTGGCGCAGCCCCGGGTCACCTTCAACTACCTGGGCCAGTTCGATCGTCAGTTCGATGCCGAGGCCCTGCTGGTGCCGGCGACCGAGAAGGCCGGGCAGACCCAGGACCCGCTGGCGCCACTGGCCAACTGGCTGGTGATCGAAGGCCAGGTCTACGGCGGCGAGCTGAGCCTGAGCTGGGGCTTCAGCCGCGAGATGTTCGATAGCGCGACCATCCAGCGCCTGGTGGATGATTACCAACAGGAACTGCTGGCGCTGATCGAGCATTGCATCGATACGCAGCACGGTGGCTTCACGCCTTCCGATGTGACCCTGGCACGCCTGAGCCAACAGCAACTGGATGACCTGGCGCTGCCGTCCCGGCAGGTGCAGGACCTGTATCCACTGTCGCCGATGCAGCAGGGCATGCTGTTCCACAGCCTGTACCAGCAAGGCCAGGACGAGGTCTATGTCAGCCAGTTGCGCGCGGACGTGCAAGGCCTGGACGTGGTGCAGTTCCAGCGGGCCTGGGAGCAGGTGCTGGCGCGCCACGACATGCTGCGTACCGGGTTTGTCTGGCAGGACGAGCAGGGTCAGGCCCTGCAAGTGGTCTATCGCCAGGTCACGCTGCCGTTGATCGAACACGACTGGCGCGGTCGCCAAGATCTCGAGGCGGCGCTCGACAGCCTGGCCGAAGAACAGCATCGACAGGGCTTCGAACTGGCCCGGCCGCCGCTGCTGCGGGTGGCCCTGGTACGCACCGGCGAAGACCGTTGGCACTTGCTCTACACCAGCCACCACATCCTGATGGACGGCTGGAGCAATGCGCTGGTCCTCAACGAGGTCCTGCAAGCCAGCAAAGGCCAGCCTTTGGGGCCGGTGGGCGCCGGCTTCGCCCAGCACATCGCCTGGCTGCAACAGCAGGACCCGGTGGTTGGCGAACGCTTCTGGCGCGAGCGTCTGGGGCAGCTGGACGAGCCGTCGTACCTGGCTCGCAGCGTTGCCAAGGCGGCGCAGTCCGTGGGGCAGGGCGAATACGGCGAGCTGCTGTGCCAGCTTGATGAAGCCCAGACCCGGGACTTGAGTGCCTTCGCCCGGGCCCATCAGGTGACTCTCAACACCCTGGTGCAATCGGCATGGCTGTTGCTGTTGCAGCGCTACACCGGGCAAGCCGCAGTCGCCTGCGGGGTGACTGTTTCCGGGCGGCCGGCGGAGTTGGCGGACGTCGAGCAGCAGGTCGGTCTGTTCATCAACACCTTGCCGCTGATTGTCGGCGCTGAACCGGCACAAAGTGTCAGCGACTGGGTCCGCACGGTGCAGGCGCTGAACCTGGAAATGCGCGAGCATGAACACACCCCGCTGTTCGATATCCAGCGCTGGGCCGGTTCGGCTGGCGAGGCATTGTTCGACACCCTGGTGGTGTTCGAGAACTTCCCGGTGGCGCAGAGCCTGGAGCAGGCCGGCGGTGCCGGGCTGCAGTTCAGCAACGTGCGCAGCCAGGAACGCACCAACTACCCGCTGACCCTGACCGTCCACGGCGGGCAGCGCTTGAGCCTGAACCTGGAATACCTGCAGGCGGATTTCGATGCCGTCACGGTGCAGCGCCTGGGTGCCTACCTGCAGGCGCTGCTGCAGCGTTTCGTCGAGTCCCCCGAGTCGGCGCTGGGCGCCTTGCCGTTGCTCCTGGAGCCAGAACAGCAACGCTTGCTCAGCGATTGGAATCCGGCCCATGCCACGCAACCGGCCAAGGCCAGTGTGCTGAGCCGCTTCGAGCAGCAGGTGCTGGCGCAGCCGGACCAGGTGGCGCTGATTCTCGATCAGCGCCGCATGAGTTATGCCGAACTCAACCGCCGGGCCAACCGCCTGGCCCATCACCTGATGGAGCAGGGCGTTACTGCCGACACCCTGGTGGGGATCGCGGTGGACCGCTCGCTGGAAATGATTGTTGGCCTGTTGGCGGTGCTCAAGGCCGGGGGCGCCTATGTGCCGCTGGACCCGCAATACCCTCAGGACCGCCTGCAATGCATGATTGAAGACAGCGGGCTGCAGCTGTTGCTGACCCAGCATGCGCTGCTGGAGCGCCTGTCGATCGCGCCCGGGTTGCCGCGCATCTGCCTGGACGACGATCCACAGTGGCTGGCCGGATACTCGGCGCAGAACCCCGTAGCCCGTGCGCAACCGGGCAACCTGGCCTATGTGATGTTTACCTCCGGTTCCACCGGCCGGCCCAAGGGCGTGGGCATCGACCACGCCGCGCTGGCCCGTCACGTCGAGGTGTTCACCGAGCTGTTCGAACTGACCGCCAGTGACCGGGTGCTGCAGTTCGGCACCTTCAACTTCGACGGTTTCGTCGAGCAGCTGTACCCGGCCCTGTGCTGCGGTGCCGGGGTGGTGGTGCGCGGTGGCGAGCTGTGGGACAGCGACACCTTCTATGAGCAACTGATCGAGCACCAGATCTCGGTGGTGGACCTGACCACCGCCTACTGGTACCTGCTGGTGCGCGACTTTGCCGACCGTGGCCCGCGTGACTACGGGCGCCTGCGCCAGGTGCATGCCGGTGGCGAGGCGATGCCGCCCGAGGGCTTGAGTGCCTGGCGTGAAGCCGGCCTGGCGCATGTGCGCCTGCTCAATACCTATGGCCCCACCGAAGCCACGGTGACCGCCACGGCATTGGACTGCGGCGGCTACGTCGACGGCAGCGAGGCGGTGCCGGCGATCATGCCGATTGGCCGGGTCCTCGATGGCCGTGCCATCTACCTGCTGGACGCCAGCCTCAACCCGGTACCGGTCGGTGTCGCCGGTGAGCTGGTGATCGGTGGGCCGCTGCTGGCCCGGGGTTACTTCAACCGTCCCGAACTGACCGCCGAGCGTTTCATTCCCGATCCGTTCGCGGTGGCTGGCCCGGGCCGCCTGTACCGCACCGGTGACCTGGCGCGCTACCGCGCCGATGGGGTGATCGAGTACATCGGGCGCATCGACCATCAGGTCAAGGTCCGTGGTTTCCGCATCGAGCTGGGGGAAATCGAAGCCCGCCTGCTGGCCCAGGCCAGCCTGCGCGAAGCCTTGGTGATTGCCGCCGACAACCAGTTGCTCAGCTACGTGGTGGCCAACGAGCCGCTGACGCCAGCCGGGCAGCTGGCATTGCGCGAGCAAATCAAGTCGGCCCTGCGCGACGCGCTGCCGGACTACATGGTGCCGGCGCATATCCTGTTCCTTGAACACCTGCCGCTGAGCCCCAACGGCAAGCTGGACCGCTCGGCGCTGCCCAAGCCCGATGCCAGCCAGTCCCTGGACAGCTGGATCGCCCCGGTCACCGAGCGTGAGCAGCAGATCGCGGACATCTGGTCCCAGGTGCTGGGGGCTGAACGCGTGGGCCTCAGCGACCAGTTCTTCGAGATGGGCGGGCATTCGCTGCTGGCCACCCAGATGGTCTCCCGGGTGCGCCACAAGCTGGGCATCGACGTGAGCCTCAGGACCCTGTTCGAGCACCCGGTGCTGGGCGATTTCGTCCAGGCCCTGGGCCAGTCCGGGATACCGGCCCCGGTGATCCAGCCGGTCGATCGGCAACAGCCGTTGAGCCTGTCCTACGCCCAGGAGCGGCAGTGGTTCCTCTGGCAACTGGACCCTGAAAGCGCCGCCTACCATGTGCCCAGCGCCCTGCGCCTGAAGGGCCGGTTGGATGTGACGGCGCTGCAACGCAGCTTCGACACCCTGGTGGCGCGCCACGAAAGCCTGCGCACGCACCTGCTGCAGGACGGTGAGCGCACGCTGCAAGTGATCAGTGCCCAGGCGCGGATCGAGGTGGTCCTGGCCGAGGCCGACGAGGCGCGGCTCAAGACCCTTGTGGAAGCCGAAATCGCCCAGCCGTTCGATCTCAAGCAAGGGCCGCTGTTGCGGGTCAAGCTGCTGCGCCTGTCGGAGGATGAGCACGTGCTGGTGCTGGTGCAGCACCACATTGTTTCCGATGGCTGGTCGATGCAGGTGATGGTCGATGAGCTGGTGCAACTCTATGCCGCCTACAGCCAGGGCCAGACGCTGCAACTGCCGGCCATGCCGATCCAGTACGCCGACTATGCCCTGTGGCAGCGTGACTGGATGGAGGCCGGGGAGAAGGTGCGTCAGCTGCACTATTGGTGCGGCCTGCTGGGCGGCGAACAGCCCGTACTGGAGCTGCCGTTCGACCATCAACGCCCGGCCCTGCAAAGTCACCGCGGTGCTCGCCTGAACATCGATCTGGCACCGTCCCTGGTGGCAGACCTCAAGGCCTTGGCCCAGCGCCAGGGCGTGACCCTGTTCATGCTGTTGCTGGCCTCCTACCAGACCCTGTTGCACCGCTACAGCGGCCAGCAGGACATCCGCGTCGGGGTGCCGATCGCCAACCGCAACCGGGTCGAGACCGAGCGCCTGATCGGCTTCTTCGTCAACACCCAGGTGCTCAAGGCCGACATCGACGGGCAGATGAACGTGGCCCAGCTGTTGCAACAGGTCAAGCAGCGGGCCCTGGAGGCCCAGGCTCATCAGGACCTGCCGTTCGAACAGTTGGTCGAGGCCTTGCAGCCCGAGCGCAGCCTGAGCCTGAGCCCGTTGTTCCAAGTGGTGTTCAACCACCACATCACCTTGGCCGACAGCCATCTGCAGCGCTTGGCGCAGTTGGACATGGCGCTGGTGACCTGGGATGAAGGGGTGGCGCAGTTCGACCTGACCCTGGATATCGAGGAGTCGGCCGCCGCAGTGCGTGCGTCCCTGAGCTATGCCACCGATCTGTTCCAGGCCTCGACCATCGAGCGCATGGCCCGGCATTGGCAGAACTTGCTGCGCGGCATGGTTGCCGACCCGCAGCAGAGCATCGGCCAGCTGAACCTGCTGGATGTCGACGAACAGCAGCACATCCGCCAGCTGTGGAACCGTACGGATTCGGGTTTTTCTGCCCAGCGCCTGGTACATGAGCGGGTGGCCGACCGTGCAAGGGAAACCCCCGAGGCCGTGGCGGTGATCTTCGACGATCAGCAGCTGACCTATGGCGAGCTGGAGCGCAGTGCCAACCGCCTGGCCCGGGCCTTGATCGCCCGTGGCGTGGGCCCGGAAGTGCGGGTGGCGATTGCCATGCCGCGCAGCGCCGAAATCATGGTGGCGTTCCTTGCGGTGCTCAAGGCCGGCGGCGTGTATGTGCCGCTGGACGTGGAGTATCCACAGGACCGCCTGCTGTACATGATGCAGGACAGCCGCGCCAAGCTGCTGCTGACCCACAGTGCGGTCCAGCAACAACTGCCGATCCCCGCTGGCCTGGATAGCCTGGCAGTCGACCAGGCCCAGGATTGGGCCGGCTACGCAGAGACGGCGCCACCGGTGACCCTGGACGGCGACAACCTGGCCTACGTGATCTACACCTCGGGTTCCACTGGCATGCCCAAGGGCGTGGCGGTGTCCCACGGACCGTTGGTGGCGCACATCATCGCCACCGGCGAGCGCTATGAAATGACCGCGGCCGATTGCGAACTGCACTTCATGTCCTTCGCTTTCGACGGCTCTCACGAAGGCTGGATGCACCCGCTGATCAACGGCGCCCGAGTGCTGATCCGCGACGACAACCTGTGGTTGCCGGAATACACCTACGCACAGATGCACCGCCATGGCGTAACCGTCGGGGTGTTCCCGCCGGTGTACCTGCAACAGTTGGCCGAGCATGCCGAGCGCGACGGCAATCCGCCGCCGGTGCGGGTGTATTGCTTCGGCGGCGATGCGGTGGCCCAGTCCAGCTACGATCTGGCCTGGCGTGCGTTGCGTCCGACCTATCTGTTCAACGGTTATGGCCCGACCGAAACCGTGGTCACGCCATTGTTGTGGAAAGCCGCTAAAGGCACTCCGTGTGGCGCGGCGTATATGCCCATCGGCACCTTGCTGGGCAACCGCAGCGGCTACGTGCTGGACGCCGAACTCAACCTGCAACCAATTGGCGTGGCCGGTGAGCTGTACCTGGGCGGCGAGGGCGTGGCCCGCGGTTATCTGGAGCGTCCGGCGCTGACTGCCGAACGTTTTGTGCCCGATCCTTACGGCGCCCCGGGCAGCCGTGCCTACCGCAGTGGCGACCTGACCCGTGGCCGCCCCGACGGCGTGGTGGATTACCTGGGGCGGGTTGACCATCAGGTGAAGATCCGTGGTTTCCGCATCGAACTGGGCGAGATCGAAGCCCGCCTGCGTGAGCAGGATTCGGTGCGCGAAGCGGTGGTGGTGGCCCAGGAAGGGCCGACCGGCAAACAGCTGGTGGGTTACCTGGTGATGCTCGATCCGAGCGTGGCCGGCGACCTGGCGCAGCAAGCGAGCTACCGCGACACCCTGCGCCGTGCCCTGCGCAGCCACCTGCCGGATTACATGGTGCCGGCGCACGTGCTGTTCCTCGAACAGATGCCGCTGACTCCCAACGGCAAGCTCGATCGCAAGGGCTTGCCGCAACCGGACGCGAGCCAGATGCAGCAAGCCTATGTGGCGCCCGAGAGCGAGCTGGAGCAACAGATCGCGGCCATCTGGGCCGAGGTGCTGCGCCTGCCGCGGGTGGGTTTGAACGACAACTTCTTCGAGGTGGGCGGCCATTCCCTGCTGGCGATCCAGATCACTTCCCGGGTTCAGGCCGAACTGGGGCTGGAAGTACCGCTGGCGGAGCTGTTCCAGACCGATTCGCTGCAGACCTATGCCCAGGCCGCAAGCGCTTGCCATGTCGGCACGGCGGCTGATTTTGATGATCTTCGTGAATTCATGAGCGAACTAGAGGCGATTTGAATAATGCTTTCCAACCCTAATATCGATCTGGTCTCGCGCTTTCTCCGACTGCCTCTGGAGCAGCGCCAGCAGTTCTATCAGCGCCTGCAAGCGCGGGGCATGAGTTTCGCTCAACTGCCCATCGCCCCGACCCGGCAAGACGCGCCAAGCCTGCCGTTGTCCTACGCCCAGGAGCGTCAGTGGTTTCTCTGGCAACTGGATCCGGACAGTGCTGCCTACCACGTACCGGCGGCGCTGCGCCTGAGCGGGCGCCTGGACAAGGGCGCCCTGCAGCGCAGTTTCGACACCCTGGTGGCCCGCCATGAAAGCCTGCGCACCCACCTGCATCTGGATGGCGAGCGCATGTCCCAGGTGGTGCTGGCCGAGACCGAGACCCGGATCAGCGAAGCGCAGATCGATGAGCCACAGCTGATGGCCCGGGTGGAGGAAGAAATTGCCCGGCCTTTCGATCTGCAGCGCGGTCCGCTGCTACGGGTCAGCCTGTTGCAACTCGATGCCGACGAGCACGTGCTGGTGCTGGTTCAGCACCACATCGTGTCTGACGGCTGGTCGATGCAAGTGATGGTCGAAGAGTTGGTGCAACTGTATGGCGCCTATAGCCAGGGGCAGGCGTTGCAACTGCCGGCCCTGCCGATCCAGTACGCCGACTACGCCCTCTGGCAGCGCAGCTGGATGGAAGCCGGAGAGAAGGCGCGTCAGCTGGGGTATTGGCGTGAACTGCTGGCCGGTGAGCAGCCGGTGCTGGAGTTGCCGCTCGATCATCCACGCCCGGCAGTCCAGAGCTTTCGCGGGGCGCGCCTGGACATGGCCCTGGAGCCGGCCCTGGTGTCGGGGCTCAAGGCTCTGGCCCAGCGCGAAGGCGCGACCCTGTTCATGGTGCTGCTGGCGTCTTTCCAGGCCTTTGTGTATCGCTACAGTGGCCAGCAGGACCTGCGGATCGGGGTGCCGATTGCCAACCGTAACCGGGTCGAGACCGAGCGCCTGATCGGCTTCTTCGTCAATACTCAGGTGTTCAAGGCCGATCTCGACGGGCAGATGACCTTCGCCCAGCTGTTGCAACAAGCCAAGCTCCGTTCCCTGGAAGCCCAGGCTCACCAGGACTTGCCCTTCGAGCAATTGGTGGAGGCCTTGCAGCCCGAGCGCAGCCTGAGCCACAACCCGTTGTTCCAGGTGATGTTCAACCACCAGGCCAATGCCTCGCCAGGTGGCGCAGAGAAGCAGTTGCCCGGCCTGCGGGTCGCCGGCCTGGAATGGGAGAACCAAACCGCCCAGTTCGACTTGAGCCTGGATACCCAGGAAGCCGGCGAAGGGATCTGGGCGTCCCTGACCTACGCCACCGACTTGTTCAGTGCCGCAACTGCGCAGCGCATGACCCGTCACTGGCTGAACCTGTTGCGGGTGGCGGTCGGGGACAGTGCCCTGGCACTGGATGACCTGCCGCTGCTGGATGCCCAGGAGCGGCAGCAGATCGTCTATCAATGGAACGCCACCGAACGCGATTACCCACTGCACGCCAGCGTGCAGCAGTTGATCGAAGCGCAGGTGATACGGGCTCCGGATGCACCGGCCCTGGTCTTTGCCGGGCAGTGCCTGAGCTATGCCGAGCTGAACCGCCGGGCCAACCGCCTGGCCCATCGCCTGATCGCGGCCGGAGTCGGCCCGGATGTGCTGGTGGGGCTGGCAGTTGAGCGCTCCATCGAAATGGTCGTGGGCCTGCTGGCGGTGCTCAAGGCCGGCGGCGCTTATGTACCGCTGGACCCTGAGTACCCTCGCGAACGCCTGGCCTACATGCTTGAGGACAGCGGCGTGAAACTGTTGCTGACCCAGGCGCACCTGCTGGAGCAACTGCCGATTCCCCAAGGGCTGCAAAGCCTGGTGCTGGAGCCGGGCGAGTCCTGGCTGCAAGGCCATGGCGAGCACAACCCTGGGGTCGAGGTGGTCGGCGAGAACCTGGCTTACGTGATCTACACCTCAGGTTCCACCGGGCAACCCAAGGGTGCCGGTAACCGCCATTCGGCCCTGAGCAACCGCCTGTGCTGGATGCAGGAGGCTTACCGGCTGGATGCCAGCGACACCGTATTGCAGAAGACCCCGTTCAGTTTCGACGTATCGGTGTGGGAATTCTTCTGGCCGCTGATGACCGGCTCGCGCCTGGTAGTCGCGGCGCCGGGGGATCATCGTGAGCCGGCCAAACTGGTGAGCCTGATCAATGCCGAGCAGGTCACCACGCTGCACTTTGTGCCATCGATGCTGCAGGTGTTCCTGCAGGATTCGAACGTGTCTTCCTGCCAGAGCCTGAAGCGAATCGTCTGCAGTGGCGAGGCGTTGCCGGTGGATGCCCAGCAGCAAGTGTTCGCCAAGCTGCCCCAGGCGGGTTTGTACAATCTCTACGGACCCACTGAGGCGGCCATCGACGTCACCCATTGGACCTGTGTCGACGAAGGGCGCGATGCGGTGCCGATCGGCGAACCGATCGCCAACCTGGGCTGCTACATCCTCGACCGCAACTTCGAGCCGGTACCGGTAGGTGTGCTGGGCGAGTTGTATCTGGGGGGCGAGGGCCTGGCCCGTGGTTATCACCGTCGCCCGGCCCTCACGGCCGAGCGTTTCGTGGCCCATCCATTCGTGGCCGGGGAGCGCCTGTACCGTACCGGCGACCTGGCGCGCTATCGCGAAAACGGCGTGATCGAGTACGCCGGGCGTATCGACCATCAGGTCAAGCTGCGCGGCCTGCGGGTCGAGCTGGGAGAAATCGAGGCTCGTCTGCTGGAGCATGACTGGGTATGCGAGACCGCGGTCCTGGCCGTGGATGGCCAATACCTGGTGGGCTACCTGGTGCTGCAAGGCGAGGGCGATGACTGGCGCGATGTGCTGAGTGCACACCTGGCGGCTCATTTGCCGGACTACATGGTCCCGGCGCTGTGGCGGGTGCTGGAGCAGATGCCCTTGAGCCCCAATGGCAAGCTGGACCGCAGGGCCCTGCCCAAACCGGATGCCAGCCAGTTGCAGGCGCAGTGGGTGGCGCCGGTCAGTGCCATCGAGCAACAGGTGGCGGCTATCTGGGCTGACATTCTCGGGGTCGAGCGGATCGGCCTGACGGATCATTTCTTTGAATTGGGTGGCCACTCGCTGTTGGCCATGCAGGTGGTCTCACGCCTGCGCCAGGGCCTGGAACTGGAGGTGCCGTTACGCGTCCTCTTCGAGCAACCGCGACTGGGCGGTTTCGCTGCGGCCTTGCAGGCGCTGGACGCCAGTGCCGGCCAAGCGGTGCCGGAGATTGTCGCGGTGTCCCGGGACCAGCCCCTGGCCTTGTCCTACGCCCAGGAGCGGCAATGGTTTCTCTGGCAACTGGAGCCCGAAAGCACGGCCTATCACGTACCGGGTGCCTTGCGCTTGAAGGGAAACCTGGACCAGGCGGCCCTGCAGCGCAGTTTCGACACCCTGGTGGCGCGCCACGAAAGCCTGCGCACCCATCTGCGGCAGGACGCCGAGCGCGCGGTCCAGGTGATCTGTGGGCCTCAGGCATTGCCGATCCCGTGTGTCGACATTACCGAGGACCGGCTCAAGGCCGAGGTGCAAGCGCAGATCGGCCGTCCTTTCAACCTGGAGCAAGGGCCGTTGTTGCGGGTCCAACTGCTGCGCCTGGCGGCCGATGATCACGTGTTGGTGCTGGTGCAGCACCACATTGTTTCCGATGGCTGGTCGATGCGGGTGATGGTCGATGAGCTGGTGCAGTTGTATGTCGCCTACAGCCAGGGCCAGGACCTGCAATTGCCGGCCCTGGCGATTCAGTATGCCGACTACGCCTTGTGGCAGCGCAACTGGATGGAGGCTGGGGAAAAACAGCGTCAGCTCGATTATTGGGTGCAACTGCTGGGCGGTGAACAGCCGGTGCTGGAGTTGCCCCTGGACCACTTGCGTCCGGCCGCGCAAAGCCATCGCGGGGCGCGTTTGAATGTGCCACTGCCAGCGCCGCTGACCGAGGATCTCAAGGCCCTGGCCCAGGCTCAGGGCATGACTCTGTTCATGCTGTTGCTGGCTTCGTTCCAGACCCTGTTGCACCGCTACAGTGGCCAGCAGGACGTGCGGGTCGGGGTGCCGGTGGCCAACCGCAACCGCATGGAAACCGAGCGTCTGATCGGCTTTTTCGTCAATACCCAGGTGTTCAAGGCCGATATCGACGGGCAGATGACCGTGGCCCAGTTGCTGGTCCAGGTGAAGCAGCGGGCCTTGGAGGCCCAGGCGCACCAGGACCTGCCTTTCGAACAACTGGTGGAGGCCCTGCAGCCGGAGCGCAGCCTGAGCCTCAACCCGCTGTTCCAGGTGATGTTCAACCACCAGACCGACAACCAGCGCAAGGAGTCCGGGCAACCGCTCAGCGACCTGCGGGTGGAAGGCCTGGAATGGGACAGCCAGACCGTGCACTTCGATCTGGACCTGGATGTACATGAGTCGGCCGATGGTCTCTTGGCTTCGCTGGGCTATGCCACCGATCTGTTCGAGGCCTCGACCATCCAGCGCATGGCCCGTCACTGGCAGAATCTGTTGCAGGCCATGGTGGCCGATCAGCAGCAGAGCATTGGCCAGTTGAACCTGTTGGATGTCGATGAGCAGCAGCACATCCGTCAACTCTGGGACCGCAGCCAGTCGGGCTTCCCGGCCGGGCGCCTGGTGCACCAGCTGGTGGAAGACAGTGCCCGGCGTACCCCGGACGCGGTGGCGGTGATCTTCGATGACCAGCACCTGACCTACGATCAGCTCAACAGCAGCGCCAACCGCCTGGCCCGGGCCCTGATCGCCCGTGGCGTGGGACCGGAAGTGCGGGTGGCGATCGCCATGCCGCGCAGCGCCGAGATCATGGTGGCGTTCCTGGCGGTGCTCAAGGCTGGCGGCGTGTATGTGCCGCTGGACGTGGAATACCCCGAGGACCGCCTGCTGTACATGATGCAGGACAGCCGTGCCCGGCTGCTGCTGACCCATACCGCCGTGGCGCACAAACTGCCGATCCCCGAGGGACTGGCGAGCCTGGCGGTGGATCGCCGCGAGGACTGGGACGGTTACAGCGACACGACCCCGGCAGTGGCCCTGGACGGCGACAACCTGGCCTACGTGATCTACACCTCCGGCTCCACTGGCATGCCCAAGGGCGTGGCGGTGTCCCACGGGCCGCTGGTGGCGCACATCATCGCCACTGGCGAACGCTATGAAATGACCCCGGCGGACTGCGAGCTGCACTTCATGTCCTTCGCCTTCGACGGTTCCCACGAAGGCTGGATGCACCCGCTGATCAACGGTGCGCGGGTGCTGATCCGCGATGACAGCCTGTGGCTGCCGGAATACACCTACGCGCAGATGCACCGTCACGGGGTGACCGTGGGCGTGTTCCCGCCGGTGTACCTGCAACAGCTGGCCGAGCATGCCGAGCGCGACGGCAACCCGCCGGCGGTGCGGGTGTACTGCTTCGGTGGTGATGCGGTGGCGCAATCGAGCTATGACCTGGCTTGGCGCGCCTTGCGTCCGACCTACCTGTTCAACGGCTACGGCCCCACCGAAACCGTGGTCACGCCGCTGTTGTGGAAAGCCCGTGCCGGCGATCGCTGTGGCGCGGTCTACATGCCGATCGGCACCTTGCTGGGCAACCGCAGCGGCTATGTGCTGGACGCCGAACTCAACCTGCAGCCGATTGGCGTGGCCGGCGAGCTGTACCTGGGGGGCGAGGGTGTGGCCCGCGGTTACCTGGAGCGTCCGGCGCTGACTGCCGAGCGTTTTGTGCCCGATCCGCATGGCGCCCCGGGCAGCCGCGCCTATCGCAGCGGCGACCTGACCCGTGGCCGTGCCGACGGTGTAGTGGATTACCTGGGCCGGGTCGACCACCAGGTGAAGATCCGCGGTTTCCGCATCGAACTGGGCGAAATCGAAGCCCGTCTGCGTGAGCAGGAATCGGTGCGCGAAGCGGTGGTAGTGGCCCAGGAAGGGCCGAGCGGTAAACAGTTGGTGGCTTACCTGGTGCCCCTGGACCCCACTCAGGTCGATGACCTGCAGGCCCAGGCCGATTGCCGTGAAGTGGTACGCCAGGCATTGAGAGCGCGGCTGCCGGATTACATGGTGCCGGTGCACTTGCTGTTCCTGGCGCAGATGCCGCTGACGCCTAACGGCAAGCTGGACCGCAAGGGCCTGCCGCAGCCGGATGCAAGCCTGATGCAGCAAGCCTATGTGGCGCCGCAGAGTGAGTTGGAGCAGCAGATCGCGGCGATTTGGGCCGAAGTCCTGCGCTTGCCCCAAGTGGGCTTGAACGACAACTTCTTCGAGCTGGGCGGGGACTCGATCATTTCCATCCAGGCGGTCAGCCGGGCTCGTCAGGCGGGTATCCGCTTCAGCCCCAAGGACCTGTTCCAGCACCAGACCGTGCACAGCCTGGCGGCTGTGGCCCGCCAGGGCGAGGAGGGGCTGGTGATCGATCAGTCGCCGTTGAACGGCGAATTGCTGTTGTTGCCGATCCAGCAAGCGTTCTTCGAGGACGATATCGTCGAGCGTCATCACTGGAACCAGTCGGTGGTGCTGCGGGCCCATGAGCGCCTGGACCCGCTGTTGCTGGCGCAGGCACTGCAGGCGTTGATCGTGCACCACGACGCCTTGCGTTCGCAGTACATCCAGCAAGACGGCACCTGGCAGGCCAGTTATCGTCCAGCCCAGCAGCACCAGGCCGAGCAGGTGTTGTGGTGCCGGACATTGGGCGATGCCGAGGAACTCGCGGTGCTGGGCGAGGCCGCCCAGCGCAGCCTTGATCTTGGCCAGGGCCCGTTGCTGCGGGCGGTCCTGGTGGACCTGGCGGACGGTTCCCAGCGCTTGCTGTTGGCGATTCACCACTTGGTGGTGGATGGCGTGTCCTGGCGGATCCTGCTGGAAGACTTGCAGAGCGCTTATCGCCAACTGGCCCAGAGCCGCCCGGCGGTATTGCCGGCCAAGACCAGCTCGACCCGGGCCTGGGCCCAGCGCTTGCAGAGCCATGCCCAGGGCGAGGCCCTGCAACGGCAACTGGGGTGGTGGCAAACGCAGCTGCACGGGGCCGAGGCCGATCTGCCGGGAGTCAATCCGGCGGCCAGCCTGAGCAACCGCTACGCCTTGAACGTCACCACGCACCTGGATCAGGCCTATACCCGCAAGTTGCTGCAAGAGGTGCCGGCGGCGTATCGCACGCAGATCAACGATGTGCTGCTGACCGCCCTGGCGCGGGTCATGGGGCGCTGGACCGGCCACGCCTCGACCCTGATTCGCCTGGAAGGCCACGGCCGTGAAGACCTGTTCGATGACGTCGACCTGACTCGCACCGTGGGCTGGTTCACCAGCATCTATCCGGTGCAGCTGGTGCCCGCCTCGACGCTGGCGGACTCGCTCAAGGGGATCAAGGAACAGCTGCGCAGGATTCCCGATAAAGGCATCGGCTTTGGCGCCCTGCGCTACCTGGGCAGCGCCGAGATCCGTGAGGCCCTGAGTCGGTTGCCACGTCCGCGTATCACCTTCAACTACCTGGGGCAGTTCGACGGCAGTTTCGACGATGGGCAAAGCGCAGGCTTGTTTGCGCCCTCTGGTGACTACAGCGGGGCGGACCAGAGTCCTGATGCGGACTTGGGCAACTGGCTGGAAATCAACGGCCAGATCTACGCCGGCGAATTGAACCTGAACTGGAGCTTCAGCCAGCAGATGTTCGACGAGGCAAGCATCCAGCACCTGGCCGATGACTACGCCCGGGAACTCAAGTTGCTGATCGAGCACTGCTGCCAACCGCAGCACCACGGTGCGACCCCGTCCGACTTCGCCCTGGCCGGATTGCCTCAGGAACAACTGGATGCCTTGCCGCTGGCGCTGGAGCAGGTCGAGGATCTGTACCCGCTGGCGCCGATGCAGCGGAGCATGCTCAATCAGGTGGTGCACAAACCGCGCGCCGGTGACTACATCAACCAGATGCGCATCGATGTCCAGGGCCTGGACGTCGAGCGTTTTTGCGGGGCCTGGCAGGCCGCCATGGACCAGCATGCAATTCTGCGTACGGGGTTCCTCTGGCAGACCGGCCAGCAGCCGCTGCAAGTGGTCTACAAACATCGGCAACTGCCTTGGGTCGAGCATGACTGGCAGGATCGGGCCGATCAGGTACAAGCCCTGGAAACCCTGGCCCAGGCCACCCGCATCCAGGGCTTCGCGCTCGACCAGGCGCCGCTGTTGAGTCTGGTGGCGGTGCGTACCGGTGCCAACCGCCATCATCTGATCTACACCAGCCACCACTTGCTGCTGGATGGCTGGAGCGGTTCGCAACTGTTTGGCGAGGTGCTGCAGCACTACGCGGGTGAGAGCTTGCCGGCGCGCATCAGCAGCTATCGCGATTACATCGCCTGGCTGCAACGCCAGGACCGTGACGCCAACCAGGCCTTCTGGACCGAGCACCTGGCGCCATTGCACGAGCCGACGCGCTTGCCGGGCAGCGCCGTGGTCGTGTCCGGGCAAGCGCGTACGGCCAATGCTGATCACCGCTTGACGTTCGACCTCAAGCAGACGGCCTGGCTCAAGGCTTCGGCGCAGCGCCACAAGGTCACCCTCAACACCCTGGTACAGAGTGCCTGGCTGTTGTTGCTGCAGCGCCACAGCGGGCAGGACAGCGTGGCCTTTGGGGCCACTGTGTCGGGTCGCCCGGTGGAGTTGCCTGGGATCGAACAGCAGGTCGGGCTGTTCATCAACACCCTGCCGGTGGTGGCTTCACCCCGTGGGCACATGGCCGTGGGCGACTGGCTGCAGCAGGTACAGGAACAGAACGTACGCTTGCGCGAGCAGGAACAGACTGCGCTCTCGGACATCCAGCGTTGGGCCGGTCGGGCCGGCCAGGAACTGTTCGACAGCGTGCTGGTGTTCGAGAACTACCCGGTGTCCGAAGCGCTGGAGCAAGGGGCACCTTCGGGCCTGCAGTTCGTTGACGTGCAGAGTCTGGAGCAGACCCACTATCCATTGACCGTCATGCTCTGGTCTGCGGACACCCTGCGGCTGGAGTTCAACTATGACCGCGAGGTCTTCACGGCGGCGGACATGGGCTACCTGGCCGGGGATTTCCAGCAGTTGCTGCTGGCCCTGGCCGACGAGACGCTGCAACGCCTTGGCGATCTGCCTGCAGCGGAGAGCGTCGAGCCTGAGCCGCTGCTGCAGGTGTAAGGTCGCAAGCGGCGCCGGCGGATGTTCGCCTGGCGTCGGCTGCGGCGATGATGCACAAGCCCCCGGTCACGGACAGTGACCGGGGGCATAACGAGCAACTGTCTTGCCAGTCAAGCCGTGTGGATGGGTTCATCCCACGGCTTTCCTGTTTTGCGACGGCGTTGAGAATGGTCACCAGCTTTCGCATACAGGCAACCAGAACAACTTTGTTCGGCTTACCTGTGGCGACGAGTCGTTGATAGAAGGCCCCGATTACTGGGTTGAAGCGAACAGCCGCTAACGTCGCCATATGCAGCATGCGCCTGACCGCTGCATATCTACCGAAGATCATTCGCTTGCCGCGAAACGTTCCTGAGTCGCGGTTAAAGGGGCTACCCCGATCAACGCATTGACCTTCCGTCGTATCAGTTTGCCAAGCTGCGGCAAGTCGGCGATCTCCGGGCACTTGACACTGTGCACCGGGTTGCCACCGGCGATGGCATTGTTCTCCAGGAGGTGATCGAACACGCTGGCCAGTGCCGCCAGTTTGCGGCGGATGGTGGCCCCGGCCAGGCTGGGGTTTTCGAGCTGGGCGCACCAAGCCAAGACGTGGGCCCGGGTCACGGCACGAAACTCATCGGCGCCGGTGAGCCCGACAAAACCGCAAAAGTCCTCCAGGTCGTTTGGATAGGCGCGCCGAGTGCGCGGGTTGTCGATATTTACTAACCACTCCACCGCTGCCGGCACGACGGCCAGTTGCTGAAACTGGGATGCGGTTAGACGGTGCTCAGCGGCGTCGCCTGCGGTATTAGCTGATTCATGATTGCTCCCGGGCAGCCCACGCGCTCTGGATGGCTGGCCATTCGGGTGATGCCTCGATTTCCCGAATCTTGGCCAGGTGTTCGGGCTCGGGAATCAGGTGCCTCCAGCGGTCTTGCTCGGCGTCCTGATCGCCGGTACGGATATCGCGCGTGAGCTCGACGCCGGCGCCGGCGAAGCGCCTGCGGACCTTGTCCCAAAAATCGACCGAGGTAGCAACTTCGTGCATGGGCGTCAGCGGTACCTGGTACAGACACCAGATCCGCCACAGCGCGGCCTGGCCACTGCCCTGCCGGCGCTGTGTGTCGCTGATCTTGAAGTCGCTGATGTAGACCCGATCCTGGAGCGGGCTTTGGCCGTAGCGGATGGAGCCGACAGGTTGGCCATCACGCAGGATCGAAGCGGTAATGGTGGGCCCGGGGAAAAAGAAATTGTCCCGCACTACTGCGTTGTGCTCGATCTGGATCTGCAGGCCCAGGGCGGACTGATCGAGCTTGGCCGCCTTGCGGCGCTGGAAGAAGTCGCGGAGGGGGTCGAACAGGGGCATGGGGCTATCCGTTGGCTGGGTCATGGTGTTAGGGCACGCGGTTGAAATAGCGATCGGGCTCGACGGTCATACTGCCGAAGCCCTGCAGGCCCAGGTACCACTTGTTGCCTTTGCCCATGGCTTTGTTGGAGCCCATTACCCGCAGGACGCCGCCGTCCAGGTCATGCTCTTGGTAGATGTAGTCGCCGGGTTCCAGGTGTTGGGCCTGGTAACGCACCACCAGGGCGGTATTGCCGGCGTCGTCGGCCAGAGCGATCAGCACGGGGTGGCCGCAGGCAGAGCACGTCCAGTCGCGTTCGTTGAGGTCCTGGTCGAAATCGAGGTTTTCGGTGTCGCAGGTGCTGCAGGCGTAGGACTGGTCGAATCCGGTGGTGATACGAGGGGTGCGGGGGGCCATCAGTCATCCTTGGTTGAAAGTGGTAATAACGGCTTTATCACCAAGTTATAACAAAATGAGCAGCGCGAGGTGATTTGTTGTTTAGTGACCAGGAATCTAACGTTGTTCACAATACGATCAAGTCTGTTGAGTAACTCCGGTTGATCAATGTGACGCCGGCAAACGCAGGAATGCCTCCGGTCTACTTGGCATTTTCCAAGCCGCCAGTGAAGGCACTAGAAGTCGATATCTATGGTGGTTTTACCGGAAGACCTCGCGCTGAAACCATCTTGACTATATGCCAGCACAGGGAGCACTAGATACTTATTTACGATTAAATGTGCCTGGTATTCGAGAGAAAAAAATCTGAGAGCTGATGAAAAAAGAAGCCAGCATTGCAATGCCAGTACGTATGCATCAAAAATATAGTGAAACTTACAGTGGGCGCAACACTAAGGAAAAACAGCGCAAAGACGCTGCCGACCTAAGAGGAATAGTAGGCAGCAATTTTAATGCTATAAAAAGCGCCATGCTGGAAGAAGGTTTTTCCGAAAAAGACATTGAGGGCGCACGAACAACTCTTCATAAAATCAACGAAGAACAGGGCTGGTATTAATGAACTCTTCAATCATTGAAAGTCTAATAAAAAAATTGGAAGCAACTACAGCAAGCTGCTTGAGAATAATACCATCCCAAGCACTCCCTTAGAGAAGCAGTATGAAGACTCTGACTGGCTCACTCTAGATATTGATGTCGGTATTGACTTAGAGTTCTGGGCGGAGAGTCGAGTCTTCGGAAAACTCCATATAGTTATTAAACAAACGATGGAAAACATTCCAGCCTATCAAGGTGAGCTACCCTCGCCTTTTTATAGAGAAATGGATAAGCCCCATGTTCGCTCTCTACTTGGCGCTCCTAGGGAAACTAGAGAGCCATTTAAGATGCCAGTAATCGGTCTGGTCGGTGGCTGGGGCTCTTACGTGCATCCCGAACGTCCCGAGATTAGAGTTTTCCTTAGTTACACCGCCGACATGAAGGTTGATACGCTTTCTTTCATTCTTCACAACCCTGAGCATACCTGATCTAAAATATGCTGCCCGGTACATAGGAAGCCCTCAAGAGGGGCTTCCTATGCTATTAAATGCTTTCACCCACTAACAACTCTCTTAGCTCTGCGCTCTCGCGACCTCTTCCTTTCACTTCGTTGAAATGACTTCGTTGAGGTAGTCCTGGCATGCGGCCAGGGCGATCAATCCTTCGTCACCGTCCCCAGTAATGGCGACAAATCATTGAGCAGCCGCTGGGTCAAGTTCGGCTCGCGTTCCTCCATGAACCACGCCGCAGGTGCCGGCAGCGCCTGGCAACCCACCGCCACTACCCGAGGTGGCGGCATTGAGTCGGACTGACAGCCGGAGCTCAGCAGTAGCAATCCGATCACGCATGCGAGCCCGCTTTTTCTGTTCATCAGTCAGATCCTTGTAAAGCACGGGGTCGAACACCGCGACCTTGAGACCCTGGTAGCCTTGCTGCGATGAGAAAGGGATATTCAGCATTCGTCAGGAAGACTGAGCGTGTGGGGGGACGCATAAAATACGAACTACACCATAAGCAATATCTCTCTCTAGAGCAGGCGCATACTAACGCTGTTCTGGAGTTTGAAGAGATTTCTGAATATCCAGCTGGGTCAGATCTATTGTATTATCCTGAGCCTGGGAAAAGTGGTCCTGAAGCCGTAGTTAAAGAAGTAAAGGAGTGGCGAGCAGTTAACGGTAAAGCCGGCTTCAAACAGTCCTAATAGTTAGTGGTCGTACACAGTCGCCGAATTATATCGGTAACTGGTTTTTATTTTCCATGTCGCGATCAAGCTGATCAATTTATAATTCCTGGGTTACACATTGAAGGTCGCTCGAGAGATATTGGGGTTGAGATGGAGCTTAAGAGTAAGTTAGAAGATTATACAGAGTCTGAATTCAAGGATTTTTTGGCCGAATTCTTTGAGAATAAACAAGGACTTAAAGGCGATGATCTTGGAAGATATATTCAAAAACTTGCAAAGCATTTTGATGAGGTGACCGAGCATCCAGAAAAAAATGGACTAATTTTCTATCCTGCGGAAGGGGTCGAAGACAGTCCGGAAGGAGTTTTGGAAGTTGTCAAAAAATGGCGAGCCGCAAATGGTAAGCCAGGCTTTAAAAAGGCTTAATCATTGTCAAAAAACTCAGTCACCGAAGAACATCGATGGCTGAGTTTTTCGATTTTTGAAGCCCTTGAATACGTCATGACAGATCCCTGTTTTTATGCATAAGTGCATGGTATAGACTTTGTTGGAACGTACGACCGAGACGCACCAGTTGCAACATGACGGTATCTTTTCAAGGTGGTTGTCGCATCAACCGTCTAACTATGCTGCTCTTTTATCGACCTATTGCTCTCGATCTGGGTTCAACAGCACGGTGTCGATCGGCCCCCAGTTACGTGTTCGACCCTACCACCGATCCGGCTTTTTCTTTTTGGCTCGTTTGTACAGCTCATGTTGCTGGGCCAAAACCTGACGGTCCAGTCCTTGATGCCGCTCAGCCGGTGTGACGAAGCGGATCCGGCTATGCCGATGTTCGTTGTTGTACCGGCGCATGAAACCCCTCACCCAAGCCCGTGCGGTGTCCAAACTGGCAAAGCCATCCTGCGGCCATTGTGGGCAGTATTTCAGTGTTCTAAACAGCGACTCCGAGTAGGGATTGTCGTTGCTGACCCGTGGTCGGCCCCGCAAGGGCGTGATGCACAGTTCGTACATCTTGCTCAACAACGTTACTGATTTCATCGACGCTCCGTTGTCCGAGTGCAGCACAGCGGTTCGTGTAAACACTGCTCGCCGATCACGCTGCGTTGCAGCAGCGCGCAGCGGCATTCTCACCGCTTTCCGTGCCGTAGACCTCCCAGCCCACGGCCTTGTAGCCGCCGGTATTGAGGGTCAGAGAGGAAAGGGGGGGAACGAGATGCGCCGCTGCACAAGAGCCTTGTCCAGCGGCGCGGGGAGAATTCGGGATCAGAAGTCCCAGCGGGTGGTGACCATGAAGCTGCGGGGTTCGCCGTAATAGGCGGAGTTGAAGAAGCCGGTGTTGGAGTAGTAGGTCTTGTCGAACACGTTGTTGACGTTGAGCGTGGTCGAGACGTTATCGGTGACCTGGTAGCGGGCCATCAGGTCCACCACCGAGTAGGGGTCCTGGCTGACCTTGACGTCGTTGCCGTTGACTTTGAGGATGTTCCACGCTGTACCCTGCCAGCGCAGTCCGCCACCCAGGGTCAGGCGGTCCAGATCGCCGGTCAGCTTGTAGCTGGTGTAGAGGCTGACCAGGTCCTGGGGTTCCCAGGTAGAGACCTTGGTTCCGGTTTCGTCACGGATCACCTTGTGGGTGTAGCCGGCCTTCAACTGCCAGCCGGGAGTCAGCTCGCCGGAGATTTCCGCCTCGTAGCCCTTGGTCTTGGCGGTGATGGCCTTGGATGCATAGGCAAACGGATGGATAGCGTTGTAGTCGACATCGTCTACGGCACGGTTTTCCTGGTGCAGTTCGAAGTAGGCCAGGCTGGAGTTCAGGCGGCCTTCAAAGAACTCGCCCTTGATCCCCAGTTCGTAGCTCTTGCCTACATCGGGCTCCAGCACCTTCTTGTCGGCGTCACGAGCGCTCTGTGGATTGAAGATCTCGCTGTAGTTGGCGTAGGCAGAGAAGTGCTCGTCGATGTCGTAGATCAGGCCGGCATAAGGCACGACCTTGCCGGTGTCCTTGAGGTCGCTGGTGCCGGTCAGGCTGTAGTAGACCACACGGCTGCCGAGCAACAGCTTGAGGTCATCCATCAGGCTGAACTGTGCGGTGATATAGCCAGCATTCTGACGGGTTGTTTGATCGGTCTTTTCGTCCAGTGGACCCCAGTCCGACGGCTTGCCCGCTTTACCATCCCAGTTGTAGAAGTCGTAGCGGTTGGTTTCGACGAGGGTCGGCCTCCAGTAGTCGTAGCCCTTTTTGTGGGCGTTGGAGCTGGCCGCACCG
Organism: Pseudomonas sp. Fl4BN1; assembly: GCF_009908285.1. Classification (GTDB taxonomy): domain Bacteria; phylum Pseudomonadota; class Gammaproteobacteria; order Pseudomonadales; family Pseudomonadaceae; genus Aquipseudomonas. The sequence continues at coordinate 30,432 of NZ_JAAARM010000022.1, read as the reverse complement.
ATCACCAACTGGTGCTCGCGCCCCAGCAGGCTGAAGGGGCCGCTGACATACATGTCGAGGCTGTCGCTCTTGGTCTCGCCATCGAAGCTGTTGATGTTGATGGTGGTCATGCCGTCCGCGGTCGGCTGCTTGAGGGTGTTCACGTGGGCGTCATAGCCGCTGATCATGTGGCTGTACTGGCCCTTGGCGACCCAGCCGTTGGCAAAGCTGTGCTCCAGGGTGGCGAACACGTTGCGCGTGTACTGCTCCCAGGAAGCCCAGCGGGCGCCGCTGTTGAAGGAGCGCGGAAGATCCATGCGATTGCCGGCCTTGTCGAACAGCGGCGCGGCACCGGCCCAGCTGGAACCCTTGGGAATGCTGTCCTGGTAGTCGACGCCGACGCTCAACTGGGTGTCCGGCGACAGGTCGAAGTCGAGAATGCCGTAGTAGACATTGGTCTTGTTCGAGAAGTGGTCCATGAACGAGTCTTTCTGCTGATACGCCGCCACCGCCCGGCCACGGACGTTGCCGGTTTCGGTCAAGGGACCGCTGACATCGACCTCGGTACGGTAGTTGTTCCAGGAGCCGAACCCCTGGCTGGCATGGCCCTGGAATTGGCTGGTGGGTTTCTTGCGGATCAGGTTGATGGTGCCGCCGGGGTCGCCGGCGCCGGTCAACAGGCCGCTGGCGCCCTTGAGCACTTCCACCCGGTCATAGATCGCCATGTCGCTCAGGGTCTGGCCGCTGGCATAGACCGCGTCGCGGATGGTCGGGATGCCATCGATCTGGAAGTTCTGCACCGAGAAACCACGCGAGTAGTAGTCACTGCGCTGGGTGTCGTAGGCGTTTACGGTGATGCCCGGGGTGTGGCGCATCACGTCGTTGATCGAGGTGAGGTTGAAGTCGTCCATCGCCTGGCGGGTGGTCACCGAGATCGACTGCGGGGTTTCCCGCGGGCTCAGCACCAGGCGCGTGGCGGTGGCGATGGTGCCCGGGGTATAGGAGCCCGAGCCTTCGGTGATGGTGCCCAACTGGTCAGCGCTGACTTTGGTGACACCCAGCTCCACGCCATTGGCGGTCGCGGCATTGATGGTCAGCGAATTGCCGTTGAGGCTGTAGGTGGTGCGGGTGCCATTGAGCAGGGTCTTGATTGCCTGCTGCGGCTCCATCTTGCCCTTCACCGAGGTGCTGCGCTGGCTCTGGATGTCTGTCGGGTTGTAGAGAACCTGCAGGTTGGCCTGGCGACCAAACTCCTGCAAGGCGCTGCCCAAAGGCTGCGCAGGAATGTCCAGCTCGATCTCCTGGGCCTGGACGTAGCCCGCCACCGGTAGCGATACCGCAAGGGCGAGGGCGCTCGGCAGGAGGTTGATGTGCAGGGCCCGTCGCATGGATAGCGCTTTACTCAGGGGACTGAGACCGAGTAGTGCTGACATGGATGCTTTCTCTTCTATGTATTAGGTTGGCTGTTATGGGTATCTATTGCGTTTAATTCTCATTACCACTAGTGAGACGTTCTTCCTTGAACAAACCGGAAAAAAAACTCAGGCCGATTCCAATGCGTGTTCGTGCACGACCTTGCCGGCGCGCAGGCGCACCAGTTGGTCGGCAATGTCGAAATAGCGATCGTCGTGACTGATCACGATGATGGTCTTGCCCAGGCGCTTGAGGTCCGGCAGCAGCTCGGTGTAGAAAATCCGCCGGAAGGCCGGATCCTGGTCCGCGGCCCATTCGTCGAACACCAGCACTGGGCGTCCTTCGAGCCAGGCGTTGACCAGGGCCAGGCGCTTGCGTTGCCCGGTGGACAGGTCGGTGGTGCTGAAGGCGCCGTCCTTGATGCTGACCTTGTGGGCGATTTCCAGGCGGTCCAGGTATTGCGCGGCGTTGTCCAGCGAGCCCTGGCCGCTGCCCTGGACCATATCGTCGAACAGGAAGTAGTCGGAGAACACGGTGGTGAACAGCTGGCGGTAATCGTCCCGGGTGCGCGCGACCACAGCCTCGCCATTGAGGTGGATGTCTCCTGACTGGGGTTGGTAGAGGCCCAGCAGCAGTTTGATCAGGGTGGTCTTGCCGCAGCCGTTTTCACCGACGATGAACACGATGTCGCCCTGCTTGATGCTCAGGTTGATCGGCCCCAGGTGGAACGGTTCGCTACCTTCCACTGGCGGCGGACTGTAGCTCACGCCGCGCAGCTCAAGGCTGTTGACCACCGGAGTCGGGGCCTCGGCGTCGTCCATCAGCAGATGCGGTTCCGGGGACGAGAAGCGCTCGGACAGTTCGCGGATGCGGTCGAAGGCGATCTTGGCCCGGCCGATGATCGGCAGGTAGCCGACCACGTGTTCCAGGGGGCCTTTCATGTACAGCAGCACCAGGACGAAGCCGGTGATCACCGCAGGATCGGGATTCGGGTTGTAGGCCTGCATGGCCAGGGCCAGGCCGATGACCACGAAGAACAGCATCGAGCCGAAGGTCTTGGCCATGATGTAGATGTTCACCGAGCGCACCTGGATGTCACTGATGCGATCCGCGGTTTCCTGGATGCGGTGGGTGTTCATCCGATAGCGTCGAGGCCGGTGCATGCGCAACTCCTTGGCCCCCGAGGCGATGGCCGAGTAGTAGCGCTGCAATTCGTCTTCCTGGTCGCGGGCCTCATCGAAGCCCCTGATGCCCTTGGCGCCGGCGATGAACTGCACACTGCTGCCGATGATGATGGCCACGATCATCAGTACGAACATCGGCACCGACAGGTAGGCCAGATAGCCCAGGCAGCCCAGGGTGACCGTGAACGCGATGGCCAGTGGGGTGAAGGCAAAGGAAAACTCGCTGATGGTGTCGACATCGTGGGTCAGCACGGGAATCAGTCGATGGCTGCGATAGCGCTCGATCTGTTCGATCGGTGCGCACAGGACCCTTTCGCCCAGGTCTTTGCGCAGCGCGGCAATGATCCTCTGACCGACGTAGTTGGTGCCGATGTCGGAGACGATCGAGCTGGTCAAGGCCAACAGGCACAGGCCGGCGAAGGTCAGGATCACCGCCTGGTTCATGCCTGTGGGCGAGTGCAGGGCATTGTTGATGGTGGCCAGCAACAGGGTAATAGCCAGGCCGCCGGCCATCCCTAAGGCAACGGAGATCACCACGGTGGTGCGAAACGGCCTGAGCAATGCGAGCAGCCCGCGAGATGCGCCGCGCTTAGGGTCGGTCATAAGTACTTCCCAAAATTGTGGATAGAGGGTCGAGGCATGCAGACCCTTACCCATGACAAACGAAACATTGGCGCGAGTATTTAGCTCGGCATGCAGGCATTGCCGGGGGAGGCCCGGGAAGCGGCGCGGGGACCGATAAATTGCCCGCTGCCTGGTTCGTTCTTGTTCTGTGGGCGCACGTGTATCGACGCAGTGCCTGATCCATTCAGCGAGAGCGAGCAAATGACGAAGAAGAATTTGGTGTATGTCTGGTCCCTGAGAAATGCCGCTGCCGACAAGGCTGGGCAGCCAGTGGCCTACAAGGACCACGAGCGCTACATGAAATCGGTGCTGGAGTTCCTGGCGGAGTCGTTGAACCAGACGCCGCTGGGCGATCTGTACAACCTGGTGGGCGTGGTCTATGACGACGATCCGCAGTCGCCACGGGACCAGCAGTTGGTGGCCGACTATGGCTTCGCCTATCAGCCCGGCCGCCAGTGGCTGTACCCGGCGGACCTTGCGGTGCAGGGGCGCAAGGTCAATGACCTGCTGCTGAGCGTGCCTTCCACCTATCGCCGTCACCCGCGGGGCACGGCCGAGCACATTGCCGGCAAGCAGGATTTCGAACGCCGCCTGCATGACACGCTGGTGGAACTCAAGGCCGATATCGTGGTGCTCGATGGCCTGCTGGTGATCCTCGACGAGCTGGTGCGGCCTGGTGCGCCATTCGCCCGGCGGATCATGAATATTCACCCGGGCATCACCCGGATCGAATCGCCTTACGAGCGTCGCGGTGCCTACGCCACCTGGAATGCCTTGTACGGTGCCCGCGGGCAGAAGGTGGTGGACTGGGCGACCAAGGCAACCGTGGCGGTGGAGCCGCTGTATCTCACCGGTGCGTCCTTCCACTACGTGGACAATGGCATCGACTCCGGTGAAGTGTTCCATGACGTGCTCAAGACCGAGATCGGCCCTGAAGACAGCATCCTCGAACTGCGTTGGAACAACTTCAACAACAGCCTGTTCCCGGCCCTGCACGAAGGCCTGGAGTTGCTTGCCAAGCAAGGCTGAATCAGCGTCAGCCGGGGCTTCGGGCCCCGGCTGTCGGAGGACTTACAGGCTGCGCACTACGCGAAAACCGATCCAGTCGCCGCGCGTCTCCGGGTAGATGTTGTTGCGGTTGCCGGAACGCGAGAACACCGGTGCTTCGCCCCAGTCATTGCCGCGGATCTGCAGTGATTTGCAACCAGGCTCGACCCAGGCGCTGCCGTCAGTGGGGGCGCCGACATAGTTGGGGTGTTCGCAGTCGGCGAGCCATTCATAGACGTTGCCGTGCATGTCGTACATGCCGAAGGCGTTGGCCGGGTAGCTGCCCGCCGGGGAGCTGTAGCTGTAGCCGTCGGCCGGCCCGTAGGTGTTGGCGTGCTTGGCGATGCTGTATCCCTTGCCTTCATCGAAAGGAAAGGGGAACGGCCCGCTGGAGCCAGCGCGGGCGGCGTATTCACGCTGCGACTCGCTGACCATGCGGTAGTCGTGGCCGGTCTTGTGTGACAGCCAGGCGACATAGGCCTGCACTTCCGGGAAGTTCATGCACACCGCCGGCTGGCGCGGGCCTTGTGCATAGCGCGGCTTGCTGGCCACGCACTCACGGCCGGGGCGGGTGTCGCCGTTGGGAATCTTGACCCCGGTCTGGCGAATGTAGCTGTCCCATTGCGCCGCGGTGATCTGGAAGCGGCTCATGGCGAAGGGCTTGGCAAAGGTCACGTCGTGCATCGGGCCTTCATCGGGCTCGCGGCCGACTTCATCGTCCGGGGTGCCCATGGTGAACGTGCCGGCCGGCAGCACGACCATTTCCGGGCAGTCCTTGCAGTCTTTGAAAACCTTGCCCGGTTGCGGTTCGCCAGCCTGTGCGAGATTGGGCAGCAGGCCGCCGAGCAGCGCCACCAGGGCAACGCTGGCCAGGGGCTTGAAGGGGAAGCCGGCAGGGGGAAGAGCCTGGTTCATGAATGATCTCGTTCAAGGGGTTTGGGCGCAGGCGGCTGCCTGCGCGGTCAGAGTCTTTTGCTCAGCAGGGCCATGAAGCGTTCGATTTCGTCTTCGTTGTTCAGCAGGCCCGGCGCGGTGCGCACCACCGGGCCGACATCGCGGTCCACGGCATCGGCCACCACCCGGTTGTGCATCAGGTAGGCCGCCACCTGGTCGCAGTTCTGCCCCTTGACCCGGAAGAAGGTGAAGCCCGCCGACAGCTCGGGGCTGGGCGGAGTCACCAGCTCGATGTTCGAGTGCGCCTGCAGGCGTTGCTTGAGTTCGCTGTTGAGCTGGTGGATGCGCGCCTGGACCTTGGCCTTGCCCAGTTGCAGGTGCAGCTTGAAGGCTTCGTCCAGGGCCCAGCGGTGCTCGAAGGCGTGATAGCCGCCAGGGGTCATGGAGGTGGCGAAGCTGTGGTCTTCGGAGAAGGTCGGGATGGTCGGCGTCAGGTCCTTGAGCTGTTCGGAGCGAGCGCAGATGATCCCGGTGCCGCGCGGGCCGAACATCCATTTGTGGGTGCCGGCAATGAAGTAGTCGCAGTGCATGTCGGGGAAGTCCAGGTTGTCCACGCCGAAGCCGTGCACACCGTCGACCACGTAGAGGATCCGGTCCTTCTCGTCACGGTTGCGGTTGAGTTCCGCCACCAGCTTGCCGATCTCGCCGATGGGCAGTTTCACTCCGCTGCCGGACTGCACCCAGGTCATGCCCAGCACCCGGGTGTTGGGGCGAATGCTGCGCTTGATCGCCCCCAGCACTTCGTCCACCGAGACCCGGTTGGGGTTCTCGAACAGCTTGATCTTGCGCACCTGGGTGCCTTGCTTCGCGACGCGGAAGTTCAGGCTGTATTCGGTGGCGTAGTGTTCATGCTCGGTGGTGAGGATTTCCTGATCCGGGCGCACGTGCAAGCCGCCGTAGATCATCGCCAGGCCCTCGCTGGTGCTGCCGGTGAGGGCAATCTGCCCGGGCTTGGCCTGCAGGTAACGGCCCGCCCAGTCGCGCACTTGCGCCTCGCGCTTCCAGGTTTCCTGCAGGTCCCAGTCCATGGCCAGGCCCGGGTTGCGATCGATGCGCGCGCGGTGCATTTCAATGGCATCGCGCACCGGCTTGGGGTGCGAGGTCACCAGGAAATTGGAGAAGTGGATGTAGTCCGGGTCCTGGTTGAACAATTGGCGAAACGCCGGCCAGGAGTCCGTGGCAGCAGCCTGCGGCGCTGTGCCGTTGGCTGCCAGTGCCTGGCTGTTGAGGGCGGCGGCGCCCAGGGGCAGGCCTGCAACGAGGACGCCGGCCTGCTTGAGAAAACTACGACGATCAGTCATGAATGCATTTCGCTCCTGGGCAGTGAAGGAAGGTCAGCGCTGGGTCACGGGCTTGGAGGATTTTTGCACCTGCTCCCAGACCCGCAGGAAGTTGCCACCCCAGAGCTTGGCGATATCGGCTTCGCTGTAGCCGCGGGTCAGCAGTTCGGCAGTGACGTTGCGGCCCTCGCTGACATCCTTCCAGCCATCGATGCCGCCACCGTCGTTGAAGTCCGAGCTGATGCCGACGTGGTCGATGCCGATCTTCTTCACCGCGTAGTCGATGGCGTCGCCGTAGTCCTTGAGGGTGGCCTTGGGCTCTTTCTCGACGATGCCGTACAACGCACCGGCGTACTCGCCGAAGCGCTGCTCGGGCCACACGGTGATGATCGCGTCGCCGGGCATCAGGGCCATTTCCAGGCCGGTCAGCGGTTGCAGGTCAAAGCGCGTGCGCAGGGCGTTGAGCTTGTCGCGGCTGGTCTGGCTCAAGGGGCGGATATAGGTGGCGAAGCCGACGATCTGCACCACGCCGCCGCTGTCCTTGATCAGCTGCATTTCCTTGTCGCTGAGATTGCGCGGGATATCCACCAGGGCCCGGGGCGCCGAGTGCGAGGCCACGAAGGGCGCCCGGCTGAGCTGGCTGACCTGCTCCAGGGCCTTGGTCGACATCTGCGACACGTCGATGATGACCCCCAGGTCATTGAGGCGGTGTACCGCCTGCTTGCCGAGGTCGGACAGGCCGCCGAGGGCGTCCGGGGTGTCGTTGAAAAATGGCAGCGGACGCGACGAGTCGGACCAGGCGTTGTTGCCCACATAGCTGAAGCCGAACATGCGCATGCCGCGGTTTGCCCAGAAGTCCAGCTGGTTGAGGTCGGTGCCCAGGGGGTAGGCGTTGAGCATGCTGAGGAACACCGCGAACTTGCCTTCGCCATTCAGGCGCCTGAAATCGTCCGGGGTGTAGGCGATGGCCACCTGGTTGGGGAAGTCGCGGACCATGCCGGTGATGATTTTGTAGCGCGCTTCCTGTTCGTTGCGGGCGGCGTCGACAAAACCCGCCGTGGGGCGGTGCGGAGCGTTCGGGCCGTTCCAGATTTCCGGCCAGCCGAAAATCGTCAGTGCGGCACCGGACAGGCGTCCGCGGCCGGCCTTGGCCAGGTCGAACTGGCCCGAGCCGTCCTTGTCGGCTTCGTTGCCGGCGCTGCCAAAGTCCAGGGGCACGGTGACGTGGCTGTCGAAGGAGAGGAGGCGCTCTTGCAGTTCTTCGGCCTGCTTCATCACCTTGATCGGGTAGCCGGGGTTGTTCCTGAAGCCGTAGTCCCAGGCCAGAAAGCCCGCGCCGGCGGTCAGCGCCAGGGCCAGCGGCAGGCCGATGTAAAGAGCCTTTTTCGAACGTGGTTTGGTCATTGCCATCTCAGTCGCAGTTGCGGTCAAAGTGCAGGCACAGGGGGCCTTTGCTATCTGGGAAGAACGAGCGACGCAGCGGAAAATTTAAGCGCGCTGCGGCAACGGTAAATTTCTTCCTGCAACATACGTTCTAGCTTGGATAAAGCCTGCTTCAGGGCTGACACAGGTAGGGCAATGACGATTTCTCGACGAGGGTTCATGGCGGGCTTGGCGCTGACCGGCGCTGCAGTGCCAGCAGCGTTTTATGTGCATCGCAAGTTGACGCGTGAGGAAGAGTTTCCGATCACTCCGGGCGAGGCCACGGTGGATCTGGCGGACACCGCCGGGCAGCAGCTGGCGGACCAGTTGCGGGGCATCTGGAGTATTCGTTTCCTGGGGCGTGATGCCGGCCTGGAGGGCCTGCCCCGGCAAGGCCTGGAGCTGTTCATCGACATCGCCCAGCGTGGCCGTGGCCTGCGTGGTTATCTGGACACCCCCCAGGGGTTGCGTGCCGCGGCAGCCCCGCGTTATCAGATCATCGGCGACCTGGTCAGCCCGAAACCGGCGCAGATGTACTGGCGGCTGATCAGCAGCGCCGCGCCGGACGGGGTTGCCGCCTATGAGTTCAAACTGACCCTGGACGAGGTCTGGGCCGATTTTGGCAACGCCGGCAGCGGTACCCTGAGCGGCAGTGTGCAACGCCTGGACCGGCCTTTGGGGCTGGCGGAACTGGACAATCGGTTTGTCGCCACCAAGCAGCGCTTTCCTGAAGCACGGGAGCGGATCGGCCTCAATCCGACCCTGCAGGCCTGGCTGATTTCCCCCGAGCACCGGTTGTTCCACCAGCTCTGGCACGCCACCCGGGACAAGTGGCACCGGCTCTCCGAAGAGAAGCGCGATGCCTTGCGCGGTATTGGCTGGCAACCCGGCCCGCGCGGTCAGGAGCGTGATGCTCGTGGGCTGAAGAAAGACCGCAACGGTTCCGGTATCGACTTCTTCTTCATGCACCGGCACATGCTGGGTACGGCGCGCTCCATGCAAGACCTGCCGTCCTGGGCGCATTTTCCCATGCCTGCACCGGAGCTGCAGCGCGACCGCCTGGGTTTTGCCCGTTACTTCGATAACCACGACGGCGGCTCGCTGCCGCCAACCTGGCTGGCCCACGGCGATGACGAATACAGCCAGTGGGTCAGCGATATCAAGGCGGGCGAGACCTACCACAGCAACTTTGAAGTCTGGGAGTCCCAGTACCGTGACCCGCGCTACCTGGCGAAGCTGACCCTGGGGCAATTCGGTTCGGAAATCGAACTGGGCCTGCACGACTGGCTGCACATGCGCTGGGCTTCAGTGCCCCGTGATCCTTCCAGCGGCGCGCCGGTGCCCCTGGCCCGGGATCCGGCAGATTTCGCTGCGCGCTGGTACCAGCCGGAAAACGATTTTCTCGGTGACCCGTTCTCGTCCCATGTGAGCCCGGTGTTCTGGCGTTTCCATGGCTGGATCGACGATCGCCTGGAAGATTGGTTCCGCGCCCACGAGCGCTTTCATCCCGGTGAACTCAAGCGCCAGGAAGTCAACGGCGTGCCCTGGTTCGCCCCGGGGCGTTGGGTCGAGGCGGGCGACCCCTGGCTGGGCCCGCTGACCCATGGTTGCAGCACCATTCCCGGTTTGCAGATGGGCAAGACGGTGGAGATGGACCCGGAAACCATGAAGCTGGCGCTGCGCATCACCTTTATCGATGACGAGAAGCAGCTGGCCGATCTGTTCCGCAAAGTGCCGCGTCGACCCTGGTATGCGCGGCATTTGAAGCTCAGGGAGCGGCTGCTGTAGCCACGTCGGACCTGCCACTGCCTGTGGGGCTGAAGACCGCGGGCAGGACCTTCAGTTGGACAGGGCAACCTCGGCTAGAAAGCTCAACAGGTTGCGGTATCCGGTTTCCTGCCACTCTGCGCTCGCGTGATCGAAACAGAAGATCTCTGCCCGGCATTGGTGGTTTTCTATCTTGAAACCGTAGAAATCGCCGCAGCCGTTTTCCGAAAACAACAGATGGTCCTGGGCAATCACCGGGTGTGCCCGATTGATGCGGGGCAGATTCAAGTCGCTGGCTTCATCCAGCGAATAGACGATTCCCAGTGCAAAGTAGCCGCCGCCAAATGCCTTGAGAAACTGCCTGTAGTCGCCAGGAAGTTGCAGCCCCCACGCTTGTTCAAATCCACTGATGTCGTCTTCGCTGGCGCAGCGGTCCGCAGGCAATGCAAACCAGATTGGCTGGTCGCATTTGCGCTTGGCCAGCAGTTGTTTGAAGTCGCTGTCGTTCATGGCTCGGTGCTCTTGAGGCGTTGGATAATCAGCAGTGTCAGGATTTCACTGGCAGCGTGCCGCTTCAGCAGTGCTTGCGCGCATCCACTGCGGTAGCTTGCGGCTTGTTGTTGGTCACGGCTTCAGGGGGGGGCTCAGAGTACCCGAAGGTCGGTCATTTGCAGCCTTGATCCGCGCGGATCCACGAGCAGTTCCAGAGACAGGGTCAGATCGCTGATTCCTTCCTCTTCGGTCCACAAGGGGATATCCAATGCCCAGCCGGAGCCGTCGCGGTATTCATGGAGGTCGACATTTTGCAGAAAGGGGGTAGGTGGCAGGAGCAGTCTTTTCCCATACTCGTCAATTCGCTGCGCGACATCCTGTGCGGCCAGTCTGCCAAGCCACTGGTTCGCTGAAAGCTTGTCGAAGTCGGCGCAGGACAATGCCTCGATCAGTTCAAGAATTTCCAGTTCGAAGCGCTCGCTGATGGGCAATTCGGTCTTCCAGGTTTAGGGGTGAGTGCTCGGCATAGTACGGGTTGGCGCCAGGAAGACCTACCGGTCATGAGCCTATAGCGGCCTGTGTGCCGGAGTATTATCGGGTTCCTGCCAGCCACCCCCCAGGGCTTTGTACAGGGCAATGCTCGACTGCAATCGCGATAACCGCAGTTGCACGTTCTGGTCCTGGGCCGCGTACAGGGTGCGCTGGGTTTCCAGCACGCTCAGCAGGTCTTCGGCGCCGGACTGGTAGCGGCTCTGGGCGATCTCGAAGGCCCGTTGCGCCTGGTTCAGCTCTTCACCCTGCCACTGCCGTTGCAGGTCCAGCCCGCGAATGCTGGTGAGGGCTTTCTCCACATCGGCAAAACCGTTGATGACCGCCCCGCGATAGGTTTCCAGCAGTTCCTCCTGGCGCGCCGTGGCCTGGTCGCGCTGGGCGCCCAGGCGGCCGTTGTTGAAGATCGGCGCCACCAGGCCGGAGGTGAGGCTGTAGAAGGGGTTGCGTAACACGTCCCCCAGCTTGTCCGCACCCGAGCCGAGGTTGGCGGTCAGGGTCAGGGTTGGCAGCATCGCCGCTCGCGCTACGCTGACATCGGCCTGGGCTGCGGCCAGCCGGGCCTCGGCGCTGGCGATGTCGGGACGCCGAAGCAGCAGGTCGCTGGGCACCCCAGCGTCGATGCTCGGCCAGTTCAACTGGGCGAAGGGCTGGTCGTTCAGGGTCAGGCTTTGTACTGGCCGTCCCAGCAGTGCGGCGAGGGTAATCAGGGTCTCTTCGGCCTGTTGCCGCACCTGTGGTACTTGGCGCTGCTGGGCGGCGACCAGGCTTTTTTGCTGGGCCAGTTCCAAGGCCGTGGCCGAGCCCGAGTCGTAGCGGGTCTGTACCAGTTGCAGGACATGCTGCGCATTGGCCAGGTTGAGTTCGGCGATCCGGCTCTGCTCTCGCAGCGACAGGACCTGGGCATAGCTGTTGGCCACGCCGCTGAGCAGGGTCAGCTCCACCGTCGACTGGTCGAATGCGCTGGCCTGGAGCCCTAGCACGGCGCTGTCGCGGGCGGCGCGGCGGCCGCCCCAGAAGTCCACTTCATAGGTGGCGCTGAGGCCGACATTGAAGTAGTCCACGGTCTTGTTGTTGCTGTTGGCGTCCAGTTGGCTGTAGCCGTTGCTGCGCAGGAGCTTTTGGCGGCTGGCGTTGAAGGTGCCGCTGACTTCCGGCAGCAGCGGCGCACCGGCAATAATCGCCGTGGCCTGGGCCTGGCGCACCCGGGCCATGGCGGCTGCCAGGTCGTGGCTGCCGTTGCGGGCTTCGGCGATCAGGCGGTCCAGCTCCGGGCTGCCGAACCGGGCCCACCAGCGCGGGTCCTGTTGCCGGTCGCTGTGGCTGGCGGGTGAATGCCAGGCTGGCGGTGCTTGCAGGCCGCTGTCCGGGCGCGGCTGGGGGCTGCTGCAGGCCGCTAGCATGACGCCGGCGGCCAGGAGGGTCAGGTGCACTTTCATAGATCGATCATTCACTGGTAAGGGCCGTGACCGGGTCGAGCCGGGCAGCCTTGCGGGCGGGCATGAAGCCGAAGATGACGCCGGTGACCAGGGCACAGGCAAAGGCCCCGGCCACTGCGATCAGGGAGAAGGCCACGGCTACTTCGCTGAGGATCAGCACGCCACCGATGAGCAGCGCCAGGGCGATGCCGGTCAGGCCGCCGACCACCGAGAGCATCACCGCTTCGGTGAGGAACTGGCGCAGGATGTCGCGCTGGCGGGCACCGGTGGCCATACGGATACCGATCTCGCGGGTGCGTTCGCGCACGGTCATGAGCATGATGTTCATCACCCCGATACCGCCCACCAGCAGCGAGATCGCGGCAATCGCGCCGAGCATCAGTGACAGGGTGTTCTGGGTCCGGGCCTCGGCCTGGATCATTGCCGCATTGTTGGTCAGCTGGTAATCGCGCTTGCCGTTGTGCAGGTGCAGCATCAGCTCATCGATGGCCTGTTCGGCTTCCTTGACCTTGCTCGCGTCGGCGGCGGCGATGGCCACGTATTCGGGGTTGCGGCTGCCAAACAGGCGGGTGCTGGCGGCGGAGTAGGGCACGGCGATGCGGTCGTCGCTGTCCTGGTCACCGGAGCTGGCGCCCTTGCCAATCAGTACGCCCACCACCTGGAAGGGCACGTTCTCGATCAGGATGTATTGGCCGATGGGATTGGCGACGTCGTGCAGGAGCTTTTCCCGGACTTTGCGGCCGATCACCGCCACGGCCGCCGCCGAGTGTTCGTCGGCATCGCTGAAATAGCTGCCCTCGACCACTGGCCAGTTGAAAATGTGCGGAAAGTTGGTGTCGTTGCCGCCGACGTAGGCCATGTAGTCGCGGTTGCCGTAGCGCACACCGGCTTCGGCGCCATTGACCGGCATGATGCGCTTGACCTGGGGCAGGGCGGCCACGGCGGCGACCTCGTCCAGGGTAATGATGCCCATGGGCGCACGCGGGTTGGGCGAGTGTCCGCTCAGGTAAATGATGTTCGAGCCAAAGGCTCCCATCTGCGCCATCACCTGGCGCTTGCTGCCTTCGCCCACCGCCAGCATCACCACCACCGAGGCCACGCCGATGACGATCCCCAGCAGGGTCAGGGCGGTGCGGAAGCGGTTGATCCACATCACCCGCCAGGCGGCCTGTATCGCTTCCAGCAGTTCGCCTTTCCAGGCCCCGCTGGCTTCGCTGCCATCTACCAGGCGCTGACGCAGGTCCACGGCTTGCAGGGCGCCGCTGTTGGCGCTGGTTTGCACCGACGGATCGTGGTCGGCGGTGTCGCTGATGATCTCGCCGTCGCGGATCTCGATGATGCGCTTGGCCCGGGCTGCGACTTCGCGGTCGTGGGTGATCAGGATCACCACGTGGCCCTGGCTGGCCAACTCGTCCAGCAGGGTCATGACCTCGGCGCCGCTGTGGCTGTCGAGGGCACCGGTGGGTTCGTCGGCGAGGATGATATGGCCGCCGTTCATCAGCGCGCGGGCGATGGACACCCGCTGTTGCTGGCCACCGGACAGCTGGTGCGGGCGGTTGCCGGTTCGGTCGCTCAGGCCCAGGCGCTCCAGCAGAGCGGCGGCGCGGGCGTGGCGCTCGGCGGGTGGGGTGCCGGCGTAGATGGCCGGCATTTCGACGTTTTCCTGGGCCGAGGCCGAGGGAATCAGGTGGTAGCCCTGGAACACGAACCCGAAGGCCTCGCGGCGCAGCCAGGCCAGTTCGTCGCTGTCCAGTTGGGCGACGTTTTCCCCGGCGAACAGGTAGTCGCCGGAAGTGGGGCGGTCGAGGCAGCCGAGAATGTTCATCAGGGTCGACTTGCCGGAGCCCGAGGCGCCAACAATGGCGACGAATTCGCCGGCGTGGATCGACAGGTCGATACCGCGCAGCACATCGACTTGCGGGGTATCGCCACCACCGTAGGACTTACGGATGTTCCTGAGGTCGATCAGCGGAGTCTGCATTCAACCCCCGCTGCTGTTGGCCGGGCCGATCAACAGGTGATCGCCTTCGCTCAGCCCGTCCAGTACCTGGATGCGCAGGCGATCGCTGATGCCGACCCGCACTTCGCGTTCATCGATCGAGCCGTTCTTGGCCACTACCCGGGCGACCTGCCGGTCCGCCGTGGTGCTGCCCTGCAGGGCGGCGATGGGCGCGGTGAGGACGTTTTTCGCCTGGCTGGCAACGAAGAACACCTGGGTGGTCATTTGTGCCATCAGCGCGTTGTCGGCGTTGTCCACGTCCAGCAGCACGGTGTAGAGCACCACCCGGCCGCTGCCGCTCTTGCTGGTGCTGGCGGGGCTGCCACCGCCCTGGCTGGTTTCATTCAGGGGCTTGGGCGGGATCGGCAGGATTTGCCGCACGGTGCTGGTCCAGCGCCGACTGCCACCGCTCAAGGTGGTGAAATAGGCGCTCATGCCGGGTTTGACGTGGCCAATGTCGGCTTCGGAAACCTCGGCCCAGACGGTCATCGGCGAGAGCTTGGCGATGCGCAGGATCAGCGGCGTTTGTTGCTGGGCGTTGAGGGTCTGGCCTTCACGGGCGTCCACCGCCACCACGGTGCCGGACATCGGCGCGTAGATGCGCGTGTAGCCCAGTTCCGCCTGGTCGCTGCGCAGGCTGGCCTGGGCCTGGCGGATCTGGGCCTTGAACATGTCGATCCGCGCGTGGGTGGCCTTGAGCTCGGCCTGGGCGGCCTGTACGTCTTCTTCGCGGGTGGCGCCACCGGCGGCGAGGTTCTGCTGGCGCTGGTATTTTTGCCGCGCCAGCTGGTTCTGCGCGTGCTGCTCCTGCAGCTGGGCCTGCAGGTTCTCGATGGAGAAGCGGCTGGCGTCGAGTTTTGCCTGCTGGGTGGCTGGGTCGATTTCCACCAGTAACTGGCCTTCCTTCACCGTGTCGCCGGCTTCCACGTGGATCTTGCGGATCTGCCCGGAGGCCTGGGCACCCACATCCACATAGCGCCGCGGTTGCAGGGTGCCCAGGGCGGTGACGCTGCTTTCGATATCGCCTCGGCTGACTTGCACGGTGGCGAACTGATTGCGATCGGGAGGAATGAGTTTCCAGGCCGTAATGGCCACAACGGGGAGCAGACACAGTGCGACAAGCAGGGCGCGTCGGGTGGGTCGAGGACGTTTCATGCAGGGTTCCGGCCAGGGGATATCGGCCCGTCACCGCCGCCGGGTCACGTGAGGTACGCCAGGCTTGCGACTGCCGCGGGAGCGGCAGAGACGGGGAGCTGTCAGGTAAACGAGATGACGCGGGGTGAATTTAAGTGTCGACACATGGCGTTACAGCTGTCGAAACATTGAAAATAAACCCTGCGCGACACTGCGGTACTTTAAATCTATATGAGAATTACTATAAATTACGCTGCGGTTCTAAACTGCCATCATTGAATCATCGGGCGTAACCGGCCATCGCCGGTCTTGCTCAAGGACAGAATCGCCCTGTGGCGGTCGGGAGCCATGTTGGAAAGTTACTATCGCGAGCTGATGGGCTTCCTCAATGCCAAGCTGGGCAATCGCCAGGTGGCCGAGGATGTGGTGCACGACGCGTATGTGCGGGTGCTGGAGCGCTCCAGCGCTACGCCGATCGAGCAGCCGCGAGCGTTTCTTTATCGCACGGTCCTGAACCTGGTGATCGATGACCATCGGCGCAACGCCTTGCGCCAGTCCGAGCCCCTTGAGGTGCTGGACAACGAAGAACGCTATTTCAATCCGTCGCCGCACACCTCTCTTGATCAGGGCCAGCGCCTGGAAATGCTCCAGCGGGCATTGGCCGAGCTGCCTCGGCTGTGCCGCGAGAGTTTCCTGCTGCGCAAGCTCGAAGGCCTGTCCCATCCGCAGATTGCCGAGCAACTGGGGATTTCCCGCAGCCTGGTGGAAAAACACATCGTCAACGCGATGAAACACTGCCGGGTTCGACTCCGTCAGTGGGACAGCCACTGAGTCTTATTTCGTTAAATTTTTTTTCATTGTCCTCGTCCCTACTCAACAGACGATCTGCTGTGCTGCACGGGCCAGTCGGGTCACCGAGACACTTTATCCCCCGCGTTGAGGCGGTTTATCCAGAGGACACTGGAAATGACACAGGCAATTGCATCGGCCAACGTTCACGATTTGATCGGTATCGGTTTCGGCCCCTCGAACCTGGCGCTGGCCATTGCGCTGGAGGAGCGCGGGCAGGAGCACGGTCCGCTGGACGCGCTGTTCCTCGACAAGCAGGCCGACTATCGCTGGCACGGCAACACCCTGGTGACCCAGAGCGAACTGCAAATCTCCTTCCTCAAGGACTTGGTGACCCTGCGCAACCCCACCAGCCCCTATTCCTTCGTCAACTACCTGAAACACCACGGGCGCCTGGTGGACTTCATCAACCTGGGCACCTTCTATCCTTGCCGCATGGAGTTCAACGACTACCTGCGCTGGGTGGCCGGGCATTTCCAGGAACACAGCCGCTACGGTGAAGAAGTGCTGGGCATCGAGCCGGTGCTGCACAACCAGCAGGTCGAAGCCCTGCGAGTGATTTCCCGCGACGCCCAGGGCACCGAGTTCGTGCGCACCGCCCGTTCGGTGGTGGTCAGCGCCGGCGGCACCGCACGGGTTCCGGAGACGTTCAAGGGGCTCAAGGACGATCCACGGGTATTCCACCACTCCCAGTACCTGGAGCGCATGGCCACCCAGCCGTGTGTCAACGGCAAGGCGATGAACATCGCGATCATCGGTGGCGGGCAAAGCGCTGCCGAGGCCTTCATCGACCTTAACGACAGTTTCCCTTCGGTACAGGCCGACATCATCATGCGCGGCTCGGCGCTCAAGCCTGCCGATGACAGCCCGTTCGTCAACGAAGTGTTCTCCCCGGCCTTTACCGACCGGGTGTTCCAGCACAACGGCAGCGAGCGCGAGCGCCTGGTCAGCGAATACCAGAACACCAACTACTCGGTGGTGGACATCGACCTGATCGAGCGCATCTACGGGATCTTCTACCGGCAGAAGGTGTCGGGCATTCCACGTCACACCTTCCGCACCATGACCACGGTGGAAAAGGCCACGGCCACGGACCTGGGCATCGAGTTGATCCTGCGCAACAGCGCCAGCGGCGAGCGCGAAGTGCGTCACTACGACGCGGTGATCCTGGCCACCGGTTACGAGCGGCAGATGCATCGCCAGTTGCTGGCACCGCTGCAAGCCTACCTGGGTGATTTCGAAGTGGACCGCAACTACCGCCTGTTGACCGATGAACGCTGCAAGGCGGGGGTCTACCTGCAGGGCTTCAGTCAGGCCAGCCATGGCCTGAGCGATACCTTGCTGTCGGTGCTGGCGATCCGCGCGCAAGAGATCGCCGACTCGCTGTACGAGCACGGCAAGACCCGCGGCCAGAGCCGCTCGGTGCGTGACATGCTGCTGGCTACCGCCAGCTGATGCGCTGCTAGGCGCCGCTTGCCGGTGAAGGAGGCTCTTGCGGGCCGCTTCGCCGGCAGTCCAGTACCTGTACAAGCGGCTGGGGCGAGCATTCCTGAACCTCGGCTGAAGAAGTTTTCAATTCCCCCCGGCCGGGGTTTTTCAGCGGTTTACTCTGCAAATAGTGCGGCGTAAGCTGCGCGCGTTTTCAATCAGTGGAGACCCAGTGTGGGTACTTGTTCGAGTGACAGGAGTCAGCCGGTTTTCATAGCCGGCGCAGTCTCGGCAAGATAACGCGCAGCCTTTTCCTGCCGTTGTCTCGCCGTCCAGCGAGATGCGGCATCCCGATCGCGAGCTTTACGGTTCGCCTCCCGACGTCACTTCTTGATGACTCTCAATTGCCTGCGATCCGGCTTTGCGCCGCGTCGTGGCTGCACCGATGCGCGGCTCTTGCGACCCGCGTGCCAGGCTGGCCGGGAGGATTCATCGCCTTCAGCAGCCCCGGCCGTACCTGCCTGCGGATTTCCCAGCGCCGTCCATCCGGGGGAACAGCCATGGGTTACATCAGCCTGCGTCACCATCGCCAGCAACATCGTCCATCACTGACGGTGCGATTGCTTCGGGCGTAAGCCCAGCCCTGTCCTGCTGTCTCTCCACCCCGCCTGTTTCGTTGCAACGCTGGTGCCCCTTGAGCCATTGCTCGGGGCGCCAGTGCAGGAGTCATCACCATGAAGCTCAGCTTGTTGAAAGAGTTCTTTGCCGGCTTTCTGCGGACCCGGCATTTCGCCCGGCACTTCCGCCGCCTGGCCCTGTTGGAAAGTTTCAGTGATGCCAGTGTCAGCCGCGATGTGCCGCCCACCCTGGCACAGACCCTGGTGGCTGCGGCCAACAGCGACGCCGCGCACATGCTGGACCAGCTTGGCAGCCACACCGATGGCTTGAGCACCCAGGAAGCCGAAGCCCAGCGTGAGCGCTACGGCCTCAACGAAGTCGAGCATGAGCAGGCGCTGCCCTGGTGGACTCACCTGTGGCACTGCTACAAGAACCCCTTCAACCTGCTGCTGACCCTGTTGGCGCTGATCTCCTGGTTGACCGAGGACATGAAGGCCGCCACGGTGATTTTCTCCATGGTGGTGCTCTCGACCCTGCTGCGCTTCTGGCAGGAGGCCAAGTCGAACAAGGCCGCCGACGCGCTCAAGGCCATGGTCAGCAACACGGCCACGGTGATGCGCCGGGACACGCCGCCGCAGGAGGCACCGATGCTCGGGCGCCTGCTGGGCGCGGCTGCCGAGGCCAAGGGCGCGCAGCGCATCGAACTGCCGATCAAGGAACTGGTGCCCGGTGACCTGATCGTGCTCTCGGCCGGCGACATGATTCCCGCCGATTGCCGGGTGCTCAGCGCCAAGGATCTGTTCGTCAGCCAGGCGGCCATGACCGGTGAATCCATGCCGGTGGAGAAGTTTGCGCGCCAGCAGGACAGTGACACCAGCAACCCCCTGGACCTGGACAACATTCTGTTCATGGGCACCAACGTGGTTTCCGGTGCCGCCACGGCGGTGATCCTGACCACCGGCAACAGCACCTATTTCGGCACCCTGGCATTGCGTGTGAGCGCCACCGACCGCACGCCGACCTCATTCCAGAGCGGCGTCAACAAGGTCAGCTGGCTGCTCATCCGCTTCATGTTCGTCATGGCCCCGCTGGTGTTGTTCATCAACGGTTTCACCAAGGGCGACTGGATGGAGGCGCTGCTGTTCGCGCTGTCGGTCGCCGTCGGCCTGACCCCGGAAATGCTGCCGATGATCGTCACCTCGACCCTGGCCAAGGGCGCGGTGTTCCTGTCGCGCAAGAAGGTCATCGTCAAGCGCCTGGACGCGATCCAGAACTTCGGTGCCATGGACGTGCTGTGCACCGACAAGACCGGCACCCTGACCCAGGACAAGATCTTTCTCGCGCGGCACGTGGACGTCTGGGGCGAGGACTCCGATGACGTGTTAGAGATGGCCTACCTCAACAGCTACTACCAGACCGGGCTGAAGAACCTACTGGACGTGGCGGTACTGGAACACGTGGAAGTGCACCGTGAGTTGAAGGTCGGCACGGCGTTCCAGAAGGTCGACGAGATCCCCTTCGACTTCAACCGCCGACGCATGTCGGTGGTGGTGGCGGAACAGGAGCGTCCGCACCTGCTGATCTGCAAGGGCGCGGTGGAAGAAGTGCTGGCGGTGTGTCGCAACGTGCGCCACGGCGAAGCCGAAGAGGCCCTCACCGAAACCCTGCTGGCGCGGATTCGCCAGGTCACCGCCGACCTCAACGAAGAGGGCCTGCGGGTGGTGGCGGTGGCCGCGCGGCCGATGATCGAGGGCCGTGATACCTACAGCCTGGCGGACGAGCACGAGTTGACCCTGATCGGCTACGTGGCGTTCCTCGATCCTCCCAAGGAAAGTACCGCGCCGGCGCTCAAGGCCCTGGCCGAGCATGGCGTGGCGGTCAAGGTGCTGACCGGCGACAACGAGTTGGTCACCGCGAAGATCTGCCGTGAAGTGGGCCTGGAGCAGCAAGGGCTACTGATGGGCAATGACATCGAGCGCATGAGCGATGAGCAACTGGCCAAGGCGGTGGAAACCACCAACGTCTTCGCCAAGCTGACCCCGACCCACAAGGAACGCATCGTCCGCTTGCTCAAGGCCAACGGCCACGTGGTGGGTTTCATGGGCGACGGGATCAACGACGCGCCGGCACTGCGCACCGCTGACATCGGCATTTCCGTGGACAGTGCGGTGGACATCGCCAAGGAAGCGGCGGACATCATCCTCCTGGAAAAAAGCCTGATGGTGCTGGAGGAGGGCGTGCTGGAAGGGCGCCGGACCTTCGCCAACATGCTCAAGTACATCAAGATGACCGCCAGTTCGAACTTCGGCAACGTGTTCTCGGTGCTGGTGGCCAGTGCCTTTATCCCGTTCCTGCCGATGCTGCCGATGCACCTGCTGGTGCAGAACCTGCTGTACGACATTTCGCAGATCGCCATTCCCTTCGACAACGTCGATGACGAGATGCTGAAGAAGCCCCAGCGCTGGCAGCCGGCGGATGTGGGGCGTTTCATGGTGTTCTTCGGGCCCATCAGCTCGATCTTCGACATCGCCACCTTTGCCTTGATGTGGTACGTGTTCGATGCCAATACCCCGGACCACCAGACCCTGTTCCAGTCCGGCTGGTTCGTGGTGGGGCTGCTGACCCAGACCCTGATCGTACACATGATCCGCACGCCGAAGATTCCGTTCCTGCAGAGCCGTGCGGCCACGCCGTTGCTGGTGATGACCGGGATCATCATGGCGGTGGGGATCTTCCTGCCGATGGGCCCGCTGGCGCACTACTTCAAGCTGCAGGCGCTGCCCTCGCTGTACTTCGTGTTCCTGCCGTTCATCCTGCTGGCCTACATGGCCCTGACCCAGGCAGTGAAGGGCTACTACGTGCGGCGTTTCGGCTGGCAGTAATGCTGTCCTGTAGGAGCCAGCTTGCTGGCGAAGGCGTCCTGACGGGCCTCTTCGCTGGCAAGCCAGCTCCTACGCAAGCCGCCAGGTAACGCGTGGTTCGACAGACCTTCATAGACCGCTGCTAGAGTCCTCGGGTGCCATTTATGCCATCCCGCTCAAGGACCCGTCCCCATGCAAGCCATCCACAACATCAACCTGGACTCGTTGGTCGACACCCTGGTCAGCCTCAGCGCGGCTTTTATCCTCGGTGGCCTGATCGGCTTCGAGCGCCAGTACCGGCAGCGCACCGCCGGCCTGCGCACCAACGTGCTGGTGGCAGTGGGGGCGGCGATCTTCGTCGACATGGCCAACCGCCTTGGCGGTGCCGACGGTGCGGTACGCGTGGTGGCCTATGTGGTCTCGGGCATCGGTTTTCTCGGCGCCGGGGTGATCATGCGCGAGGAGGGCAATGTCCGTGGCCTGAACACCGCCGCAACCCTCTGGGCTTCGGCGGCGGTGGGGGCCTGCGCCGGTGCCGACCTGATCCTCGAGGCACTGCTGGGGACCTTGTTCGTCCTGGCGGCCAATACCTTGCTGCGGCCCATCGTCAACAACATCAACCGCCAGCCCCTGGACGTGATCTCCGCCGAGGTCACCAACATCGTCTATGTGATTGCCCATCGCTCGAAACAGAAAGCCGTGTTTGCGTTGCTGGAAGCCGAACTGGAGCGCAGCAACTACCCGGCCAGCGACGTCGACGTGCATGCCTTTGGCAATGAGGACGTGGAGATCGAGGCGACCCTGGCCACCACCTCGGTGGACGGCGACGAGCTGGATGCGCTGGTGGCTCGGTTATCTGCTTCGGCGCTGGTGCAGCAGGCTTTCTGGAGCCCGAGCACCACCGAATGACGGCGTGTGCTGGCGAGGGAGTTGTTGCGGTATCGCCAACTTCGAGCGCTGCCGTCAGCACCTTGGCCCAGGCTCAGGGTAAAACAAGCCCTTTGTGCCCGCTCCTGTAGGACGTGATAAGCCTCGCGTGGGAAAGAGCTTGTGCTACGACGAGAGCTTTCTCGCCTGCTCCCCTCTGCTAAAAACCATGCGTGACAATTAAGATAGGGCAGTGTTTTGCGGCTGACTTAGAGACATTACTGAGAGCACTAGCTGATGAGTCCGAAAAATGGGCTGCCAGGCTTACCGTGTTTAGAATTTCAGAATAATCCTACAGAAAACCCATGAGCACTTCCCTAGCCTTCTACCGATCTAGGAGGATAAGACTGGTATTCACCGGTCCGTCTCATTTGCAGGATCAGGAACATGCCCAATAGAGCGCTGCGTATATTGATTGCCGATGATCAGCATTTTCACCGGATGCAGATTGAGAGAACGCTGAACCAACTGAGTTATTACCGAGTGGCTCCCGTGCATCGGCTGGAAGAGCTGCTGACCTTGGTGGAATACGCTTGCGACCCATTCGACCTGTTGATCATCAACGGCGGCTTGGCCACTCACAGCGGTTTTGACCTGCTGGCTTTCTGCTTGGACAACCCGCAGATCGATCACGCACTGATCTACGGCAACCAGCGTTTCCCAGAGATCCCCAGTAGCCGCCGGCACAAGGTCCAGTGCAGTCGCGCCGAGTCGCTGGACAGTGAGGCCGTCAAGCGCCTGATGCTGTTCATCGATCCACCGCAGTTCAAGGCCCCCAGGCCAGGTATCCAATGGCTACCCGACCTGCCGCAGGGCAACTGGAGTGCCAGCGCCAGTTGAACGTCCCGCGCACTCTTTAAAACGGCATCCCTCGAGGGTGCCGTTGTGCTTTCTGTCTCAGTCAATCACCACTCAGTCCCACTGCGGCGCAATACCCGCGGGGCTGGTCAGGCGCTGGCCGCGCTCCAGGCTGGCGATACGTTGCAGGTCGTCGGCCCCCAGGGTCAGGTTGCAGGCCAGCAGGTTGCCTTGCAGGTTGGCGCGGCGGGTCGAGGAGGGGATCACCGCGTAGCCCGATTGCATGGCCCAGGCCAGCACCACCTGGGCCGGCGTGGCCTGGTGGGCCTTGGCGATCTGGGCGATCAGCGGGTCCTTCAGCACTTCGCCGTAGGCCAGGGTCATGTAGGAAGTGATGTGGATGCCCTGGCTGCGGGCGAACTCCACCACCTTGCGGTTTTGCAGATAGGGATGCAGCTCGACCTGATGGCTGGCGATCTGCTCGGCGCCGACGGCATCGATCGCTTCCTGTAACAGCGCATTGGTGAAGTTGGACACCCCGATCTGCCGGGTCAGGCCCTGGGCCTTGGCCTCCAGCAAGGCTTGCATGAACTCTGCCACGGGCACCTGGTTGTCCGGCGACGGCCAGTGGATCAGGGTCAGGTCCAGGTAGTCGGTGCGCAGCTTGCGCAGACTGTCCTTGAGGCTGGGGATCAAGCGCTCGCGGGAAAAGTTGGCGACCCAGATCTTGCTGGTGATGAACAGTTCTTCACGGGGGATCGCGCTGTCGGCGATGGCCTGGCCGACATCGGCTTCGTTGTCGTAGATCTGCGCGGTGTCGATGGCGCGATAGCCCAGTTCAAGGGCCGTGCTCAACGAGTCGATGAGTACCTGGCCCTGCAGGCGAAAAGTGCCGAGGCCAAAGGCGGGTACAGACATGGATAACTCCGGACATTGCAGTGGGAATGGCCCGCAGTATCCGCGCCCGATCGTTGCAGAAAAACCGTCGTTGGCACAAAGGAATATTGCTTCCCGGTCACGAATCTTCCTGCCTGTTAAGCGCGCAGAGGCTAGTCGACTTCCGGGTTTGGCGAGGGCCTGGGTGAGCCCTCCAAGCCCTGGTATGTCGCGGCCCTCAAGCCATGTCGCTGTGATTGAATTCCTCGCCCAGGAAATCGATCAGGCTGCGCACCGACGGCAGCAGGCCACGGCGCGAGGGGAAGATGGCATGCACGATCCCGCAGCGCGGCGCCCAGCCGGGCACCAGTTCTCGCAGGCGTCCCGCCTCCAGGTCTTCGCGCACCACCACTTTGGGCAGATGCGCGATGCCGATGCCTGCCAGCACCGCGTGGCGCAAGGCGAGCAGGTCGTCGGTGACCATGCGCGGGCGATGACGGATCTGCGCTTCGGCCCCGTCGGGGCCCAGCAGTTGCCACTGGTACTCGCGCTGCGCCGCTCCCCAGTGCAGGCTCGGCAGGCCGCTGAGATCGGCCGCCGAAGCGGGGCTCGACAGGCGCTGCAGAAAGTCTGGATGCCCCACCAGGCACTGGGTGCTGTTGCCCAGCACTTTCATCACCAGGTCGGTGCTTTCCAGGGGCGGAAAACGCACCCGCAGGGCAATGTCGAAGCCTTCGTGGATCAGGTCGACCCGGCGGTTGGTGCTCTCGATGAACAGTTCCACCAAGGGGTACTTGAGCATGAAGCGGGTGAGCATCGGCCCGACCCAGGAGTTGAGCAGGGCCGTGGGGCAGGCCACCCGCACCAGGCCCTGGGGTTCGGAGCGGTTGCGCTCGATGACTTCCGCCGCGCCCTCGGCTTCCACCCGCATGGCCAGGCAGCGCTGGTAATACGCCTGGCCGATCTCGGTCAGCGAACAGTGCCGGCTGGTGCGCTGGATCAGGCGCACGCCGAGGCGTTCCTCGAGCTGGGAAATCCGTCGGCTGAGCTTGGACTTGGGCATGTCCAGGGCCCGCCCGGCAGCGGCAAACCCTCGGTGTTCCACCACCTGGGTGAAGTAGTAGAGGGTGTTCAGGTCTTCCAAGATCGTTCTCCAAATAGAACGCTAAGGGCGATTTTTGCAGTCTAGCGCAGCAAAGGTGTGAGATTTAAGGTGGTCCATCAGAAAGTTCTGGAGGACGACATGAAAAACATCATCGGCATCTACACCAGTCCACGGCCCCATTGGGTGGGCGACGGCTTCCCGGTACGCACCCTGTTTTCCTACGACAACCTGGGCCAGCACATCAGCCCGTTCTTGCTGCTGGATCACGCCGGCCCCGCACAGTTCAGCCCTACCAGTGCCCGCCGCGGGGTTGGCCAGCATCCGCACCGCGGTTTTGAAACCGTGACCATCGTCTACGACGGTGAAGTGGAACACCGTGACTCCACCGGCAGCGGCGGCAAGATTGGCCCCGGCGATGTGCAGTGGATGACTGCGGCCTCGGGGATTCTCCACGAGGAGTTTCATTCCGCCGACTTCGCCCGGCGTGGCGGCAACCTGGAAATGGTCCAGTTGTGGGTCAACCTGCCGGCCCGGGACAAGCTTGCGGCCCCCGGTTACCAGACGATTGTCGCGGCCGAGATTCCGCAGATCCCGTTGCCGGGCAATGCCGGCAACCTGCGCCTGATCGCCGGTGAGTTCGCCGGCCAGCAAGGACCGGCCCAGACCTTCACCCCGATCGATGTATGGGACATCCGCCTGCACGCCGGCAAGCACCTGGACCTGGAGCTGCACGCGGGTCGTAACACAGCGTTGGTAGTGTTGCGCGGCACCGTGCAGGTCAATGGTCTGGAGCCGGTGCGTGAAGGCCAGCTGGCGTTGCTGGCCAGGGACGGTGAGCGCATCAGCCTGGAAGCCAACAACGACGCGATTGTGCTGTTGCTCAGCGGCGAGCCTATCGACGAGCCCATCGTCGGCCATGGCCCGTTCGTGATGAACAGCGAAGAGGAGATTCATCAGGCTTTCGTCGATTTTCAATCGGGACGTTTTGGCCGGATGGACGCCGCCGATCACTGATCGGCAGCGCTGGCGCGACGCGTTTGGGCAACTAGGCTCTGCGAGTCGCGCGCTACACCTTGGCGCCTGCCGTTACGGCGGCGGTGCGTGCAACGGATTTCACTCAAGCCGGGTTCCGGCATCGATCATTAGCGAGGACTTCACCATGACTAACGCCTACAAACGTCTCGACAAGGATAACGCTGCCGTTCTGCTGGTTGACCACCAGGCCGGCCTGCTGTCGCTGGTCCGCGATATCGAGCCCGACCGCTTCAAGAACAACGTGCTGGCGCTGGCCGACCTGGCCAAGTACTTCAAGCTGCCGACCATCCTCACCACCAGTTTTGAAACCGGCCCCAACGGCCCGTTGGTGCCGGAGCTCAAGGCCCTGTTCCCCGACGCTCCGTACATCGCCCGCCCCGGCCAGATCAATGCCTGGGACAACGAAGACTTCGTCAAGGCGATCAAGGCCACCGGCAAGAAGCAGTTGATCATTGCCGGGGTGGTCACCGAAGTCTGCGTGGCGTTCCCGGCGTTGTCGGCCCTGGAAGAAGGTTTTGAAGTGTTCGTGGTCACCGATGCTTCCGGCACCTTCAACGCACTGACCCGCGACTCGGCCTGGAACCGCATGTCCAATGCCGGCGCCCAACTGATGACCTGGTTCGGCCTGGCGTGCGAGCTGCACCGCGACTGGCGCAACGACATCGAGGGCCTGGGCACGCTGTTCTCCAACCACATCCCTGACTATCGCAACCTGATGACCAGCTACAACACCCTGACCCAGGGCAAGTGACTCCCCTGGCGGCGCCAATCGGCGCCGCCACTTTGCTGTCGTTTGCCCTGGGTCCTGGCCACTCGGGTCCAAGGGCGTGCGGGCTGCTCGGGCGGCTGTGGCCTGACGCGGGGCTGGCCGAATCCGACCTGGATTTGCGGCGACGACAAACACCCTGGCCAGGCTCCGGCGTTGGTCTTTTCCAGCTATACCTGCTCCTGCATCTTTTGTGCGATCTTGCCGTCTTCGTCCTGCCGGAGCTTCTTGATGTTCGCCCTGTTCGCCAATCACCCGCTGTTGGCCGCACTGTTCCTGTTGCTCCTGGATGTCGTGCTCTGGCGCCTGATCGGCGGTCGCGGCGAGCACTGGAAACTGGCGGTGCGGGTACTGATTTTTTCTCTCTACAGCCTGATGCTGTTCAACCAGGGCATGAACCCCATGCAGCCTGCGCCCTGGCCAGACGATGTGCCCCTGCATCTGGCGGCTACGGGATTGCAGATCGGCTGGTGGCTGTTTGGCGCGCGGACCCTGACGGTGCTCCTGGGCACCCTGATGATGCAGCGGGTCGGGCACACCGGGCGACTGCTGCAAGACTTGATGGGCGCGCTGATCTTCCTGATCGCGATCATTGCCGCCCTGGCCTATGTGCTGGACCTGCCGGTCAAGGGCGTGCTGGCCACCTCCGGAGCCCTGGCGATCATTGTCGGCCTGGCGCTGCAAAGCACCCTCAGCGACCTGTTCTCGGGCATCGTGCTCAATACCACCAAGCCGTATCAGATCGATGACTGGATCGCCATCGACGGCACCGAAGGCAAGGTGGTGGACATCGACTGGCGCGCGACCCGCTTGCAGACCTCCCAGGGCAGCATGGTGGTGATCCCCAATTCCCTGGCGTCCAAGGCCAAGATCACCAATTTCAGCCGGCCCAGGGACCTGTACGGGATTGCCGTGAGCTTGCAGCTCAGCCCCCACGCGCGCCCGCAGAAAGTCATCGAGGCGCTGGAGCGGGCGATGCTCGGCTGTCGGTTCCTGTTGAGTGTCCCAGCCCCCAGCGTGGCCCTGAAAAGCTCCGGCAGCAGTGGCGTCGAGTATGAGATCAGCGGTTTCGTCGCGCAGATGGGGCACAAGCGCGAGGTGCGCAACCAGCTGTTCGACCTGGCGTTCCGGCATCTGCAGGCCAGCGGCATCAGCCTGCTGTCCACGGGCGAGGCGACGCAGTCGACGAACCTGTCGCGACCCAGGGCGTTGCTGGACCGCTCGAGCATCTTTTCCACCTTGCGCCAGGAGGAGAAGGACACCTTCAGCCAGAACATGCAGCTGCAAACCTTCCGTGCTGGCGAAACCATCCTGCCCGCAGGCGAGGTCAGCGATCACCTGTTCATCATCGAGTCCGGCGTGGTGACGGTCAGCATGCAACGCGACGGCAAACCCTTCGAAGCCGGGCGCATGGGCCCGGGCGAAGTGATTGGCGAAGCGGGCCTGGTGGCCGAGCAGGCCACCGTGGCGGAGTTCTCGGCGAAGACGTTCTGCAGTCTGTACCGCATCGACAACGAGTTCCTCAAACTTTGCCTGGATGCCCGCCACGACATCGGCGACGCGATGAAGACCCTGCTGGATTTCCGCCAGCACATTGCCTTGAGCCTGGCCCAGTCCTCACCCAAGCCAGTGGCCAAGAAGGGCTTTATGCAATGGCTGCGCAGCCGCACCTGATCCGTGCCCTCGCCGCCGGCGGCAGCGGCTGCATTGGTCTATTGAAGTTCTGCGGGATTGGTCATTGGTCAGCGCACGGCCGGGACGTAAGGTGGCAGCATCTCGACTGATTCCGGAGCTTGAACCTTGCAACCTCGTCTCGATTTCTATACCGCCTCCCCAGAGGCCCTGAAAGCCATGATCGCCCTGGAAACTGCGGTATCCAGGCTGCCCCTGGAAAAATCCCTGGTCGAACTGGTCAAGCTGCGGGCGTCCCAGATCAATGGCTGCGCCTTCTGTGTCGACCTGCACAGCCTCGATGCCCTCAAGCACGGGGAAACCGAGCGCCGCCTGTTTGCTGTAGCGGTGTGGCGCGAGAGCCCGTTCTTCACCCCGCGCGAACGTGCGGCCCTGGCCTGGACCGAAGCCCTGACCCGGCTCAGCGAAACCCATGCGCCGGATGCCGATTATGAATGGTTGACCAGCCAGTTCAGCGCCAGTGAATGCGTCGACCTGAGCATGGCGATCTCCACCATCAACAGCTGGAACCGCCTGGCGGTGGGCTTTCGCAAACTGCCTCAGGACTGAAGCCGGCGCCCGTTACTTGAAGTAGGCGCGCGGCGTGGTGCCGGTCATGGCCTTGAAAAAGGCGATGAAGATGCTGTCGCTGGCAAAGCCCAGTGCGAAGGCGCTGTAGCCGATGCTGCGGCCGGTGGACAGCAACTCGATGGCACGCATCAGTCGCCACTGTTGGCGCCACTGCTGATAGCCGAGGCCGGTTTCGCGCTGGAAAATCCGGCCGATGGTGCGGCTGCTGGCGCCGACCCGGGTGGCCAGTACCTGCAATTCTGGCGGCAGCTGCTGCAGGTCTTCCAGCAGGGGTTGCAGACGTTTGTCCCGGGGCAGCGGCAGGGACAATGGCTGCTGCACGGCCTCGCGGATTTCTTCCAGGCACAGCCCCAGCAAATGGGGGTAGCGGCCCTGGCTCCAGTCGCTGTCGAATGGCGCCAGGGCCATGGGTTCCAGCACGGCGCGCAGCAGCGGGCTGACGTCGATCACCGCCACCTGCTGCGGCAGGCTCGCCGACAGTTCGGCGCTGAAGTACAGCGAGCGGTAGTCCACGTTCTGTTGCATCTGCGCCCGATGCCGGACCTGGGAAGGGATCCACGCCGCGCGTGACGGCGGCAACAGGCACAGGCGATCGGCCAGGGTGATGCGGGTGCAGCCCTGGCGGGTATAGAGCAATTGCCCGCGGCGGTGCTGGTGTAGACCTGAGTCGTGGTCGCCCAGGGTCGCGGCGATACCGATCACCGGTACCTGGAAGCTGTCGGGATCAAAACGTGCCTGAGCGTCGAGCCATGCCATGCTTGTCCGATTTCCACTGTTAGTTGGCAGGGTTGCGATAATACGCCACGAGCAGGTGCCTAGAATCGCCGGCATCGTTTTTTTGCCGAGTGTGTAGCTGATGAAATCCCATCCCTTGTTGCTGTTGGCCATGGCCCTGCTGATGTTTCCGCAGCTCGCCCAGACCCTCTACAGCCCGGCCCTGGTGGATGTTGGCCGGGCGTTTGGGGTGACCCCGGAGCAGGCCGCCCAGAGCCTGTCGGTGCTGGTGTTTGGCTTCGCCCCCGGGGTCGTGCTCTGGGGCTGGCTGAGTGACCGCTGGGGCCGGCGCCCGGCGCTGCTGGGAGGGTTGGCGCTGTATGCCTTGGCGACGCTGCTGGCGTTGGGGGCGAATAGTTTTGCCGGTTTTTTGCTGGCCCAGGCCCTGGCGGCGCTCGGGGTCGCGGCGGCGTCGGTGGTGACCCAGACCCTGTTGCGGGACTTGTTCAAGGGGCAGGCGTTGATCCGGGTGTTTTCCCTGGTGGGCATGGTCCTGGCGGCCAGCCCGGCCATTGGCTTGTGCGCCGGGGCTGGCCTCAGCCGGGCCTGGGGCTATTCGGGCGCATTGGCGGGCTTGCTGGTGCTGGCCCTGTTGCTGTTGGGCTGGTGCGTCCGTGCGTTGCCGGAAACCCGCCCGGCGTTGCAGGTTCCGGCGCCTCTGGGGGCGACCCTGAAGCAGATGCTCGGGGATCGTGGGATCTGGTGTTCGGCGCTGTTGGTGGCGTTGTTCAATGTTGCCCTGCTCAGTTACTACAGCCTGGGCCCTTTCCTGTTCCGCAGCCTGGGGCAGGGCGAGGCCTGGTTCGGCTACAGCGGCGCCTTGCTGGCCCTGGGCTCCGGTTTCGGCGCC
>NZ_JAAARM010000021.1 GCF_009908285.1 Pseudomonas sp. Fl4BN1 | reverse complement strand
TCAGCTCGAAACCGGTAAGCCCATTCCCGAAGATGTGGCTGCCAAGCGAGCCGAAGCGAGGCTCGTCATCGACGCGCAGTGAACCAGCTGTAAGCCCCATGAGCCCGCCATTGAGCGGGATTTTTTTGCTTAGGGGAAATCCCCCATCACCGATCATTCCTAAGCCCGCCGAGTGCGGGTTTTTTGTGCCTGGAGAAAAACGAATGCCAATCACCGAGCAGCAGTTGCTGCAGATCCTCCCGAACGCCCGCCCTGTCGCGGGCGTTTTTGTACCTGCGCTCAACCGCGCCATGGCTCGATTCAAGATCGACAGTCGCGTGCGCCAGGCTGCGTTTCTGGCTCAGGTCGGGCACGAGTCTGGCCATCTTCGGCGCATGGTTGAAAACCTGAACTACAGCGCCCCGGGTTTGGCTTCTACCTGGCCCGGGCGGTATCGCGCCGCCGACGGCAATCCGAACACCAGGGCCCTGGGTTTGGCCCGTCGCCCTGAGGCGATCGCAAACGACACTTACGCCGGTCGCAACGGCAACACCCAGCAGGGCGATGGCTGGCGATTTCGTGGCCGTGGCCTGCTGCAGGTCACCGGTCGTGCGAACTACCGCGCTGCTGGCCTTGGTCTGGGCCTTCCTCTGGAGGCCGAGCCCGAGCTGCTGGAGCAGGCTGAGCAAGCGTCTCTGTCCGCCGCCTGGTGGTGGGCCACCCACGGCTTGAACGAGTTCGCCGATGCCGGGCGCATCCAGGACATCGGCAGCATCATCAACACCGGGCAGCCGGGCCGGGTGCCGAACGGCGCGGCTGATCGCAAGGCCCTCTATGACCTGGCGCTGAAGGTGCTGGCGTGAGTGCCACGGCGTTGCGTCTGGTGTTGGCCATCCTGCTGCTCGCCGTTGGCGCAGGCACCGCATGGCAGGTGCAGGACTGGCGCTACGGCAAGCAGCTTGCTGATCAGTCCCGGGCGTACGGAGAAGAGCGCGAGGCGTCCGCTGCCGCTGTCATTAAGTGGCAGGGTGAGGAGCAGGATCGGCGCCGAGCGCTCGAGGATCGACTCGTTGCCCAGGACCAAACCCACTACAAGGAATTGACTGATGAACAGAAAAAGCAGGCTCGCCTGCGTGACCGTCTTGCTACTGCTGATGTCCGGCTGTCAGTCCTACTCAACGCCGCCCCGAGTGGTGGCGTTGGGTTGCCAGCCGATGCCAGCACCTGCAGTGTGGTTCATGGGGGAGCGCGAGCCGAACTTGACCCAGCGCATGCTCAACGAATTGTCGCCATCACCGGTGACGGTGACCAAGGACTGATTGCGCTACGGGCGTGCCAAGCGTATGCAAAGGAAGTGTCTGCCACAAAGTAAAAGGGCGACCAGCCTGGATGCGTCAACATCCATATACGGCAGAACAGTTGTCATTGGAGTCTTTTAAGAAAATTCTGAATGTTGGGGAATTGAGAGGATTCTCCTTCTCAAGATGCGAGGTAAGTTCGATCATCAAGGAGTCTTCGACTGATATGAGTGCGCCTCTCAGGCGCAAACTGATGAATAAATTCAACCTGTATGCACTCCTGTTCCTCCCCCTGGTCACTGTGTCGAACGTTAGTGCCGCACCCTTCGAACCGTATGACGAAATGTTAGACCTAGGCCCACTGCACAACGATAATCGTGGGTCGAACTGGGCTAGCGCCGTCAGTGCCGACGGCAGCACCGTCGTGGGACAGGCTGACACCGAGGACAGCAATAGTCGGGCCTTTCGCTGGAATTCCGCCCTGGGTGCAATGCAGGACCTAGGCACACTGCGCAACGATAATCGTGGGTGGAGTGGCGCTAGCGCCGTCAGTGCCGATGGCAGCACCGTCGTGGGACTGGCTGATACCGAGGACGGCCCTATCCGAGCCTTTCGCTGGAACTCCGCCCTGGGTGCCATGCAGGACCTAGGCACACTGCGCAACGATAATCGTGGGTGGAGTGGCGCTAGCGCCGTCAGTGCCGATGGCAGCACCGTCGTGGGGGGGGCTGATACCGAGGACGGCAATAGCCGAGCCTTTCGCTGGAACTCCGCCCTGGGTGCAATGCAGGACCTAGGCACACTGCGCAACGATAATCGTGGGTGGAGTGGCGCTAGCGCCGTCAGTGCCGATGGCAGCACCGTCGTGGGGATCGCTGATACCGAGGACAACTCTCGGCGAGCTTTTCGTTGGACCGAGGCGCTCAACGCCATGCAAGATTTAGGCTCGCTGCGCAACGATAATCTTGGGTCGAGCTCGGCTAGCGCCGTCAGTGCCGATGGCAGCACCGTCGTGGGGGGGGCTGATACCGAGGACGGCAATAGCCGAGCCTTTCGCTGGAACTCCGCCCTGGGTGCCATGCAGGACCTAGGCTCGTTGCGCAACGATAATCGTGGGTGGAGTAGCGCTAGCGCCGTCAGTGCCGATGGCAGCACCGTCGTGGGGAGCGCTGATACCGAGGACAACTCTCGGCGAGCTTTTCGCTGGACCGAGGCGCTCAATGCCATGCAAGATTTAGGCTCGCTGCGCAACGATAACCTTGGGTACACTTGGGCTGCCGCCGTCAGTGCCGACGGCAGCACCGTCGTGGGGACTGCCAACACCGAGGACAGCAATAGTCGGGCCTTTCGCTGGAATTCCGCCCTGGGTGCAATGCAGGACCTAGGCACACTGCGCAACGATAATCGTGGGTGGAGTGGCGCTAGCGCCGTCAGTGCCGATGGCAGCACCGTCGTGGGATATGCCGAAACCGAGGACGGCAATACTCGGGCCTTTATTTATCGGGTCTGGAGCCCGTTTGAGTCTGGAATCATGCAGGACCATATCAACGTCCTGCAGTCCTTTTCCTCGCTGGCGAGCGAAACCGAGCAGGCGGCGGCCCAGCAACAGCTAGCGATGAATCGCCTACTCGGTAACGGTTGTTTTGTCGGCGCTGCTGGCATGAACTGCCTGCGGGTCAGTGGTGTTGTGTCCAATACAGGCTCTGACAACGGCATGGGTCGTACCCACCAAACGCAAGGTCTGTTGACCTTGGGTCATGGCTTGAGTGAAAACGCCACCTTGGGCGTGAGTCTTTCAAGTGGTAGTACACGGTTGCGCGACAGCGGTATCAGTGCCGATACGGCTTTTGGCCTGGGATTGTTGGGCGAGTACAGCGAAGGCGGCTTGGCACGCACCGGTTTGCAGGTCAGTGTGGGCGTAGGGGTTAACACTCAGGACAATGAGCTGACACGTGGCAAGTCATTGAGCAATGTGCAACAACTCAAAGGCTCGGCGGACATGAGCACCGTGGCGGCGCGTGTTGGCCTGGGTTACGGCGTCATGCACAAGAGCGGTTGGCTGATCACTCCGGGGATGGCGTTGGTCCAGCAACGAACCACCCGTGATGGTTATTCGGAAAACCGTGGAGCGATTACCGGTGACTACAAAAAAGCCCGTTTGAATGCGACGGTGGTTGATCTGGGGCTTGATGCGCAAACATCGATCGACAGCGCTTCCCGGGTCAAGTTGGGCATGGGTGTTGAACATGATTTGCATGTTGATCGGATGAGCCTGAATGGCACTACCGATGTGCCCGGCATGGAGTCGTTGAACTATAAAAGTAACCTGGTGCGCAATGATATACGCGCCTACATGACGGCCAACTACAGCTATGACCTGAGTGTGGGCGGTACGCTTTCTACGGGGTTACGAGTAGCTCAAGACGCTTTTTCTGATGCAGGACAGGCGGCAATCTCGGTCGGTTATGAGGTTAAAATCTGAATAGCCACAAGGCGCTCGGATTGCGAGCAGATCGCCCTGTACTCAAGTGCGGGCGAGGTGGCCGAGAAGTGCTGGCCTTAGAACTGGCTGGGAACCCGAGGTTCGAACTGTTCGAGTAGCAGTGCTGGTGCAATGTGCCAGCGGTCCCCGTGTCAGCCTGGTCCACGGACAGCCTGGAGCTCAAAGTGCGGGCGCTTCTGGCAGAGCGCCGGCAGAGGATTGGGTACGAGCGGGTGCTGGTAGCGGCGAACGAGGCGTGCCGCTGATCACTACATGGCCACTACAAATGCTGTCATTAAGCTGGCATAACCGAGCCAAAGCAGCCCATTCAGGCACAAAAAAGGCACTTGCGAGATTCGCTAAGTGCCTGATTTGTATAGCTTGTTTGGTGGAGCCGGGGGGATTTGAACCCCCGTCCGCCAGTACTCCGCTGTCGGTACTACATGCTTAGCCGTGTCTATTGAGTTAACCCTCAGCGACCCGACGGGCAGGGTGCTTTGGGCGAGTTGTGTAAGTTTTAGCCGCTTCGTCCACAACGTACTGCACGGCGATTCTGTTCTATATGACAATCATTTTGGGTTTACAGACATCCCCTGATGATTGCTGGACCCGAAGGTACCAGGGGGGAAGGGCTAAGGCTGCTTACGCAGCGAGAGCGTAATCCCCGTAGGTTTCGTCATTGGCAACTATAGGAAGTTGCAACAGTGGATTTACGAGTTCTGTTACCAACTCGGCATGCACCTAAAGTTTCGCAACCGGCGTCGAATCCTAAACGGCCCCGAACCTGTTGTGCATTACCAACAGGTGGGCGGAGTCTACGCTAACCGAGGCCAGAAGGCCAACCCGAAGGTTGGCCCAATGCATCGGCCTACTGATCGCCCTTGGTGTTGTTCTGCAATTTCTGGATCGCCTGGGTGGTTATGGAGATGCAGTTCTTGGTGCCTTCTTCGGTGCCTTTGGCGTGCTCGGCGGTGGCTTGCTGCACCATGGCGTCGATGTCGCTGCTCAGGTCCGAGCTCATGACTTCGGTGCTGACTTTGGCATCCTTGATCTTTTGCAGGTTGATCTGGCACAGGTCCTCTTGCCCGGCGGCAAACACCGGGGAGGCCAGCATCGCGGCGGTAATGAACAGTCCAGCCAGTGCGGAACGCTTCATGGTTATCTCCTTGATCGCAGGGGCTCGGTGCTGCCGTTCAACGGGGCAGGCTGCCGAGTGGGGCTAAGCCCTTTTTTGCGGGCCTAGAAAATGGACTCTAGCCGTGCGCCGGGGTTCTGTTTTTTTTTGCGATGAAGTGGAGCTGCCGTTATCGGGTTCGAGCCGGCACAAAAAAGGGGCGAAACGCCCCTTGTGATCCCGTCCCTAAGTTCAGGCCACCTTGGCCCGGGTCACCCGATCCACCAGGTACACCAGCCCGTGATAGTCGATCCCACCATGTTGGCTGAGACCGATTTCACAGGTGCGGCTGGTGGAGATGCCTTCGCTGCAATATTGCACCGCATCCTTGAGGCTGCGCAGGGAGTGGGCATTGAGCTCCGGGGTGGTGAAGCCCTTATCGCCGGCGAAGCCACAACAGTGGATGCCTTCGGGGATCACTACGTTGTTGCTGCAACGCCGGGCCAGTTCGATCAGCGCCTGGCTCTCGCCCAGGTGCTGGGTGCTGCAGGTGACGTGTACCGCGATCGGTGCTTCCTGCGGGGTGAACTCCAGGCGCTCCAGCAGGTGGGTGCGGATGAAGCGCACCGGATCGTAGAGGTCCAGGCGCACATCCCCCAGGTCCTGCACCAGGCGCAGGGTGCAGGGGCTGGTGTCGCAGTAGATCGGGTCGAGGCCGCCACGGCTGGCGTGGAGCAGGGCGCCGATCAGTTCCTGGCGCTTGTCCTCGGCCTGGGTCGCGTAGCCCTTGGAGGCGAACGGCTGGCCGCAGCAGAGGTTGTCCAGGTTGTCCGGCAGCACCACCTGGTAGCCGGCCTTTTCCAGCAGGCCGCGGGTTTTTTCGTAGAGCGACGATTGTTCCTTGTCCCCCGCTGCAGGCCCCATGACCCGGGACACACAGGCTGCCAGGTACACCACCCGCGGACGCGAATCGCTCACCGCCGGGCTGAAGCGAATGGCCTTTTCCGGTTGCGGCATGGCGTTGTTCCACTGCGGCACCTGGCCCTTGGACAGGCGCGTCAGGGTCGCCGACAGCTTGCTCAGGCGTGGCGCCCCCAGGAGCATGCGCGCGCCGTTGGCCACGTGCAGGGTGAAGCGCGCGCCCTGCAAGGTGCTGGCGAAGTGCGAGCCGAGCCAGTCGGCGGTGCCGTTGTGGGTGGCGTGTTCACTGCGCAGTTTTTTCACCAGCTCGCCGGTGTTGATGCCCACCGGGCAGCGCTGGGCGCACAGGCCGGTGGCGGCGCAGGTGTCGACGCCCTGGTACTGATAGGCCGCCTCCAGTTCAGTGGTGTCGATGCCGGCGCGTTTGCGCGCCTGGATATCACGCCAGATGACGATGCGCTGGCGCGGGCTCAGGGTCAGCCCCTTGGACGGACACACCGGCTCGCAGAAACCGCACTCGATGCACTTATCCACAATCTCGTCGGCCGCCGGCAGCGGCTTGAGGTGCTTGAGGTGGA
Source organism: Pseudomonas sp. Fl4BN1 (assembly GCF_009908285.1). Taxonomy (GTDB): domain Bacteria; phylum Pseudomonadota; class Gammaproteobacteria; order Pseudomonadales; family Pseudomonadaceae; genus Aquipseudomonas. Next base: position 117,481 of record NZ_JAAARM010000021.1, on the reverse strand, counting down.
TCTGCGGGTCTTCGCTGAGCACCACATCCGGGTTGAGGATGGCGTTGGGGTCCAGCAGACGCTTGAGCTGCCACATCAACTGGTAGGCATCGCTGCCCCATTCCAGCTCGACGAAGGGCGCCATGTTGCGTCCGGTGCCGTGCTCGGCCTTCAGTGAGCCGCCGAACTCCACCGCCACCAGTTGCGCCACGTCGTCCATGAACGCCTGGTAGCGGTTCACTTCATCGCTGCTGTTGAAGCCTTGGGTGAAGACGAAGTGCAGGTTGCCCTCCAGAGCGTGGCCGAACAGGATCGCTTCGTCGTAGTGGTGTTTGTCGAACAGCTCGATCAGGCGATTGACGCCGATGGCCAGCTGTTCCACGGGGAAGGTCACGTCTTCGATGATCACCGTGGTGCCGGTCTTGCGCACCGCGCCCACCGCCGGGAAGGTGTCCTTGCGGATCGCCCAGAGCTTGGCGTTTTCCTGCGGGTCTTCGCTGAAATCCACCTGCTTTTCCACCGGGAAGGCGGCCAGGGAATTCATGATCTGCGCCAGTTGTTCGTGCAGCAGCGACGAGGAGGCGGCGCGGGATTCGATCAGCAGCGCGCAGGCATTGGCCGAGAGTTGCTGGACGAAGGCCGGCATGCCGGGCTTGTCCTGCACTGAGCGCAGGCTACGGCGGTCCAGCAGTTCCACCGCCGACACCGGCTGGCTCTTGAGCACGGTCACGGCGTTGCAGCAGGTGTCCACATCGGGAAAGACGATCAGCGCCGAGGCCTTGTTCGGGTGGTCGATCACCGTGTCGTAGGTCACCGCGCTGATAAAGCCCAGGGTGCCCTCGGAACCCACCAGCAGGTGGCTGAGGATGTCCAGTGGCTCGTCGAAATCCACCAGGGCATTGAGGGACAGGCCGGTGGTGTTTTTGAGCCGGTATTTGTGGCGGATCTTCGCTGCCAGTTCGCTGTTGGCGCGGGTGCTGCGGCCCAGTTCGGCCAGGCGCTCCAGCAGTGGGGCATGGCTGGCGCGGAAGGCGGCGACGCTGGCGCTATCTTCGGTGTCCAGGCGGGTGCCATCGGCCAGTACCAGGCGGATGCCGGCCAGGGTGTGATAGGTGTTCTGCGCGGTGCCGCAGCACATGCCGCTGGCATTGTTGGCGACGATGCCGCCGATCTTGCAGGCGTTGATCGAGGCCGGGTCGGGGCCGATCTTGCGTCCGAACGGCGCGAGCCAGGCATTGGCCTGGGCGCCGATCACCCCGGGTTGCAGGCGGATCTGCGTACCCTGGTGGCGAATCTCCTTGCCGTTCCAGTTATCCCCAAGAACGATCAGCACCGAGTCGCTGATGGCCTGCCCGGAAAGGCTGGTGCCCGCGGCGCGGAAGGTCACTGGCACCTGATCACGCTGGGCCAGTTGGAGCAGGGCGACCACTTCATCTTCGGATTCGACACGGATCACCAGCTTGGGAATCAGCCGGTAGAAGCTGGCATCGGTGCCGAAGGCCAGGGTCGAGAGCGGGTCGTCGAAGCGCCGCTCCTGAGGGATCAGTTGCTGGGCGTCACGCAGAAAAGCGGCCGGTAGGCTCATTGGTCCTCCAGGATCAGCACCACCAGGTCTTTCGGGCCGTGGGCGCCGTAAGCCAGGACTTGCTCGATATCAGCGGTCTTCGATGGGCCGGACACCAGCAGCGCGTTGGTCGGCATGCCGGCGGCCCAGTTCATCTGTTGCTGCACCTGATAGAAGTTGTCGCGGATCTCGCTGGCCTTGAGCAGGGCGAAATGCACCGGCGGCACCAGGCTCATCAGCCGCGGCTCTTCCCGGGTTGGCCACATGATCAGGCTGCCGGTGGCGGCGATCGCGCCCAGGGTGCTGGTGAGGCTGGCCGGGGTGTCGTTGAACAGCTCGGCTTTCCATTCTTCCACCGGGCGGTCGTAGGCCTTGAGCGCCGGTAATTGCGGATGCTCGGCCCAGTATTGGGTGACGCGCTGGCCGTGGGGCGTGCTCGGGGCGATCAGCAGGCTGGGCAGCTGGCGCTCCTGCAGCAGGCGGGCCAGCAGCTCTGGCCAGTCGGCGGCGGTGCTCAGGTGGATTTCGGTGTGCACCGCTTCCATCTGTTTGCGCAGCTGTGGGATGCGTTGCTCCGCGCTGTAGGTGTAAGGCTCGGTGACCAGCGCCTCGTCGAAGTTATCCACAATCGGCGTGGTGCCGGTCAGGCTGTTGCGCAGCTTGGCGAGGATCTTGTGTTTGGCGCTCATCAGCGGTCTCCCTGCTTGTCCAGGTGCTCACGGGCCAGGTCATGCAGTGACCGGGCGGCGGGTTTCGGCGCACTGTGGTTCTGGGTCCAGGGGCCGATCTTGCTCGGGGTGAGGGCGCGCAGCCGGGTGGCCGCCAGGGTGAACAGGCGATACAGGGTCGGCGAGCTGTTGAGCCGGGCCCAGGCGTTCCAGATGAAACGCTCCTTGCGCGAATACTTGCTGCCCTGGCCGCGCATCACTTGATGAGGGCTGTCCGGGGCCTTGACGTTCTCTTCCCGCAGGCGCCGCAGCAGCGCCGGGATCGGTATCTTCACCGGGCACACTTCACCGCAAGCGCCGCACAGCGAGGAGGCGCTGGGGTGATCCGGCACCTTGGCCAGGCCCACCATGTGCGGGGTGATGATCTTGCCGATCGGCCCCGGGTAAACCTCGCCGTAGGTGTGGCCGCCGACCCGGGTGTAGACCGGGCAGTGGTTCATGCAGGCACCGCAGCGGATGCAGTTCAGGGTCTGGCGCAGCTCGCTGTCGGCAAAGGCCTGGCTGCGGCCGTTGTCCAGCAGCACCAGGTGCACCTCCCGAGGGCCGTCCAACTCATGTTCCTTGCGCGGGCCGGAGATCATGTTGACGTAGGTGGTGATGGGCTGGCCCAGGGCTGAGCGGGTCAGCAGCGACAGCAAGGGGACCACGTCCCGCAGGTTCTCGACGACTTTCTCGATCCCGGTGACGGCGATGTGCACCGGCGGCACGGTGGTGGACATGCGCCCGTTGCCTTCGTTTTCCACCAGCAGCAGGGTGCCGGTCTCGGCCACGGCGAAGTTGACGCCGGAGACGCCGATGTCGGCTTCGAAGAATTTCTGCCGCAAGACCTTGCGACCGATCTGAATGAGTTGGTCAACGTCCTTGGTGTACTCCACGCCGAGTTTGTCGTGGAACAAGGACGCGACCTGACCGGCATTCTTGTGGATCGCCGGCATAATGATGTGTGAAGGCTTCTCGTGGTCGAGCTGGACGATGAACTCGCCCATGTCCGACTCAAGGCATTCAATGCCTTGTTCAGCGAGGACATGGTTCATTTCCATCTCTTCGCTGACCATCGATTTGCCCTTGATCACTTGCCGCGCCTCGTGAGCGCGGATGATCGAGAGGACGATGCCATTGGCCTCGTCCACCGTTTCCGCCCAGTGCACTGTCACACCGTTGCGGGTCAGGTTCTGTTCCAGGCGCTCGAGCAAGTCGGGCAGCTTGGACAACGCCCGGGCGCGAATCGCGTTGCCCATGGCGCGCAGGTGTTCTCTTTCGTGGGCATCGCTGAACGAAGCCGCACGCTTGGCCATGAGTGAATCCATGGCGCTGCGAAAGTTGTTTCGCAGCTGTTGGTCACCTAGGGCCTGGTGGGCTCGGGTGCGAAAATCGTCCGCCACCGTGGTGGTCGGAATCAGCTCTGGGGTGCTCATTGCGCACCTCCAGTACGTTGCCAGAGGAAGCTCGCCAAGTGCTGGCCGCGCAACGCCTCTTGCTGTTTCTCCAGGGCGCCGTTGATGTTCATCAGGCAGCCGCAGTCGGCACTCAGTACCTGGTGGGCGCCGGATTCCTTCAGCGCACGGGTCTTGTCCGCGACCATGGCGCCGGAGATGTCCGGCATTCGGACGCTGAAAGTCCCGCCAAAGCCACAGCATTCGCTTTCGTGGCTGTGTTCTACCCGTTCCACGTTGCTCAGCTGTGACAGCAGCTCACGGCCGTGCAGGTGGGTGTTCATTTCCCGACGTGCCGAGCAGGAGGTGTGCAGCGCCACCTTGACCGGCGCGCCGCTGTCCTTGAGCTGCACCTTGCACACGTGCAGCAGGAACTCGGCTAGCTCAAAGGTGCGGGCGGCCAGGGCCTGCACCTGTTGCAGCGTTTCGGGCTCGTCCTTGAACAAGTCCGCGTAGTGCTCGCGCAGCATGCCTGCGCAGGAACCCGACGGCACCACCACCGGATAGTCACCGGCAAACAGCGCCAGTTGCGAGCGGGCCACGGTGCGCGCCTGCTCGGTGTAACCCGAGGTGTAGGCCGGTTGTCCGCAGCAGCTTTGCCCTTGCGGGTAGTCCACGCGAATGCCTTCGCGTTCCAGCAGGTGAATCGCATCCATCCCGGCTTCGGGATAGAACAGGTCGACCACGCAGGTGCCGAACAGGTAGACCCGCGACGGCTTCGCGCTGGGGTACTGCCGGGGTTCGGCCAGCGGCGGCGCGACACGGGTCGCATTGGGCACGGCGTTGTAGAAAAGCTCGCTCATCAGGCGTGTCTCCGGGTGGTCCCGGTTATTCGTCCGTTGCGGCGGCTGAAAGATAAACCAGCAAGCTTTCAGCAGCCTTGCAGACCGGGTGGTGAATGACTGACGCCGCGGGTGAGGGCGGCGTCGGTTCCATCGGTGTCGCAGGTGTTGCTTAGTGCACCAGCATGCCGGTGAACCAGTAGGCCTGGGCCAGGGTGATCAGACCGACAATAGTGGCAAAGAACAGACTGTGCTTGAGGGTGAAGCGGAACAGGTCCGATTCCTTGCCCACCAGGCCGGTGGCGGCGCAGGCCACGGCGATCGATTGCGGCGAGATCATCTTGCCGGTCACGCCGCCGCTGGTGTTGGCCGCGACCAGCAAGGTGTCATTGACCCCGATCTGGTGCGCGGTGGTGGCCTGCAGCGAGCTGAACAGGGCGTTGGACGAGGTATCGGAACCGGTGAGGAACACTCCGAGCCAGCCCAGGAACGGCGAGAAGAACGGGAACGCCGCGCCGGTGGCGGCCAGTACCAGGGCCATGGTCGAAGACATGCCCGAGTAGTTGGTGACGAAGGCGAACGCCAGCACCATGCCGATGGACAGGATCGGCCAGCGCAGCTCGTAGAAGGTCTCTTTCAAAGTGGTCAGACCAGTTTTGAAATTGATCTTCAGCACCAGCATGGAGATCAGCGCCGAGAAGAAGATCGCCGTGCCGGTGGCCGAGATCGGGTCGAGCTTGAACACCGCCGGGATCGCGGTCGGGGTGGTGACGATCGGCGCCATCTTGATCACCATCTGGTCCAGGTGCGGGATGGCGAAGTTGAATACCCAGGCGTACATCGAACCGCCGGCGGCGAACATTGCCTTGAAGGGTTTGAGGGTCCAGATGGTCACCAGCACGGTGAGGATCAGGAACGGCGACCAGGCCTTGAAGATCTGGCCCAGGCTGTAGGGCGAGGCCTGGGTCTGGCGTGGCTGGCCGAAGCCCCCGGCGCTGGCGGTGATGGCTACGCCGGAGGTGGCGCCGGCAATCTGCGCACCGGCGGTGCGCTTGGGCTGCCAGATCTTCAGGAACAGAGTCAGGGAGATCAGGCTGGCCAGGGCCGAGGTGATGTCCGGCAGTTCCGGGCCGATGAAGTTCGAGGTGAAGTACTGGGTGACGGCGAAGCTCAGGCCGGCTACCAGCGCGGCTGGCCAGGTTTCTTTGACACCGCGCATGCCGTCCATCATGAACACCAGCCAGAACGGCACGAACAGCGACAGCAGCGGTAGCTGGCGGCCGGTCATGGCGCCGATCTTGAAGGCGTCGATGCCGGTTACCTGGCCGGCGACGATGATCGGAATCCCCAGGGCGCCGAAGGCCACGGGCGCGGTGTTGGCGATCAGGCACAGGCCGGCGGCGTACAGCGGGTTGAAGCCCAGGCCCACCAGCAGGGCGGCGGTGATCGCCACCGGTGCGCCAAAGCCTGCCGCACCTTCGAGGAAGGCGCCGAAGCAGAAGCCGATCAGCAGCACCTGCAGGCGTTGGTCGTCGGTGATCGACAGCACCGAGCTGCGGATGATTTCGAACTGGCCGCTCTTCACGGTCAGCTTGTAAAGGAAAACGGCGGCGACAATGATCCAGGCGATGGGCCACAGACCGTAGGCAAATCCATAGCCAGCGGCAGCGAAGGCCATGTCGACGGGCATCTGGAAGGCGAAGATCGCCACCAGGATCGATAAGGCCAGGGTGATACTCCCGGCGACGTGTCCTTTGAGGCGGAACACGGCCAGAGCCAGGAAGAAGAACACGATCGGAATGACGGCGGCGAGGGCGGACAAGCCGAGGCTGCCAAGCGGGCTATAGAGCTGTTGCCAGGTTTGCATAATGGGGTGGCCCCTAATTGTTGTTGGTCAGGCACTGCTAGCGTATTGGTTAATTGGTAAGACCAATTTACAATCACTGTTGGCTAGGGTAAAAGCCTTGTGCTCGGTGTGTCAATTTGCCGCCCTAAAACTTTTGTCGAATGCGCTATGGCGCGGGCATCTGATCGGTGCAAATGGCCGCGTTCTGCTAGGTGTTGGCGCACGGTGAATAGGCCAGAATAGAGCCCCCCGGCGAAGGGTCGGGAGGGTGGAGAGTGAGTTATGGGGTTTGATCAGATACGCCAGCGCCGTTTGTCCGACGATATCGTCGAGCGTCTGGAAGGGATGATTCTCGAAGGCACTTTGACGGCCGGCGAACGGCTGCCCGCTGAGCGCGCCTTGGCCGAGCAATTTGGTGTCTCCCGGCCCTCATTGCGCGAGGCGATCCAGAAACTCACGGCCAAGGGGCTGCTGATCAGCCGCCAGGGCGGTGGCAACTATGTGGTGGAGTCCCTGGGCTCGACTTTCAGTGATCCGTTGCTGCACCTGTTGGAAAACAACACCGATGCCCAGCGCGATCTGCTGGAGTTCCGCCATACCCTGGAGGCGTCTTGCGCTTATTACGCGGCGTTGCGGGCGACGGCGGTGGACCGTGAGCGGTTGACTCAAGCCTTCGAGGAACTGCAGGACTGCTACTCCCGCTCGGACGATGCCAGCCGCAGTGAAGAGGGTGCAGCGGATGCCAAGTTTCACCTGGCGATTGCCGAGGCCAGCCACAACGCTGTGCTGCTGCACACCATTCGCGGGCTGTTCGACCTGCTCAAGCGCAACGTGGTGACCAACATCGGCGGCATGTACAAGCAGCGCACGGAAACCCGCGACATGCTGATCAGCCAGCACCGCGACCTGTACCAGGCGATCATCGAAGGACGAGCCGAAGAGGCGCGGGAAATCTCCAGCCGCCACATTCTCTATGTGCAGGAAGTGCTCGAAGAAGTGCGTCAGGAAGTGCAGCGAGTGGCCCGGGCTGAACGGCGCAAGGGCATGTAATGCAAATCGCCGGCAAGCCGGCTCCTACTTGGGTGTTGTAGGAGCCGGTTTGCCGGCGAAAGCGACCTCAAGGCAGGAAGATCAGTCTTCCTTGCCCTTGGTTCGCACCGCACGCTGCAGTTCGCGATCGGAATCGCGCTCGCGTTCGGTATGGCGCTTGTCGTATTCCTTCTTGCCCTTGCCCAGTGCGATTTCACACTTGATCAGGTGCTTGCTCCAGTAGAGCGAAAGGCACACGCAGGCGTAACCCTTCTGCTGCACGGCGGCAAACAGCTTCTCCAGCTCACGCTGGTTGAGCAGCAGCTTGCGCGAGCGCGTCGGGTCGGCGATGACGTGGGTGCTGGCGGTGGTCAATGGCGTGAAGTGGCTGCCGAGCAACCAGGCTTCGCCGTCCTTGAGCAGCACATAACTGTCGACCAGTTGTGCCTTGCCTGCACGCAGACTCTTTACTTCCCAGCCGGCCAGGACCATGCCAGCCTCGAACCGATGTTCGATGAAGTAATCGTGCCGCGCCTTTTTATTTTGCGCGATGGTCCCTGTTGGGTGTTTCTTCTGTTTAGCCATAGGGGCGGCATTATAGGGAGTTGCGAGCGCGTCGGCTACGGTGAAGCAGCGTGCTTGAGCAGGTTGATTGAATCCCGGACAATGCGCGCTCTTTTTTTCGGTTGGGCGTGTTAACGATGTCGACAGACAGGGTCTCTGTCCACGGCGGCTGGGCAAGCCGCTGGGTCTTTATACTCGCTGCAACTGGTTCGGCCGTGGGCCTGGGGAGCATCTGGAAATTCCCCTACATGGTCGGCGTCTATGGTGGTGGTGCCTTTGTCCTGGTGTTTCTGGCGTGCATTGCGCTGATCGGGTTGCCGGTGATGCTGGCAGAAACCCTGATCGGACGGCGTGCGCGGCAAAGTCCGGCGAATGCCTTGAAGGTGCTGGCACTGGAGGCTGGGCATTCGGCCAAGTGGTCCTGGGGTGCCTTTGCCGGAATGATCACGGCGCTGCTGATTCTCTCCTTCTATAGCGTGGTGGGTGGCTGGTCCCTGGACTACATCATCGATATGGGGCGGGGCGACTTTCAGGGTGTCTCGGCGGATCAGGTAGGGGCTTACTTTTCTGCGGTGACTTCAGATCCCTGGCGCCTGACTCTATGGCACACGCTATTCATGCTGTTGTCGGCACTGGTAATTGCCAAGGGTGTGGTCGCCGGGCTTGAGCGCAGCCTGCGGATCATGATGCCACTGCTGTTCGTGATGTTGCTGGTGCTGCTGGGATACAGCATGACCACCGGCCACTTCGTGCAGGGGCTGCACTTCATGTTCGATTTCAGCCAGGAGCAATTGCTGGATGGGTTGTTGCCGGCCATGGGGCATGCGTTCTTTTCCCTTAGCGTGGGTGTCGGCTCGATCATGATCTACGGCGCTTATATGCCCAAGCACGCATCTCTGTCCGGTACGGTGGTGGCGGTAGCACTGCTGGATACCTTCGTGTCCCTGGTGGCGGGGATGGCGTTGTTTCCTATTGTGTTTGCGGCAGGCTTGAGTCCCAGCGAAGGGCCGGGGCTGATGTTTATCAGCTTGCCATTTGCCTTCGGGAATATGGCGTTCGGCCAGCTTATGGGCGTAGTGTTCTTTATCCTGGTGGCGATTGCTGCATGGAGCTCGGCTATCTCGCTGTTGGAACCGATGGTGGCTTATCTCGTCGAGAGGACTAAAATCCGCCGCGGCTGGGTAACTTTCTGGCTGGCATTCAGTTGCTGGTTCGTGGGGTTGGGAACGGTTTTTTCCTTCAATATCTGGCAGCAGGCCAAGTTTTTCGTGAACGATGGCGGCGTTTTCCACCTCTACCAGTGGGGCGCGGCGGGCGGTCTGGATTTCTTTGGTGTGATCGACTTTTTCACCTCGCGGATCATGTTGCCTCTTGGCGGTTTGTGCTTCGTGGTATTTGCAGGTTGGGTGATGGGCCGTGAGGCGGTTCGTGATGAGCTGTCGTTGCGTCGTCCGCTGATATTCGCCCTGACCATGTTTTTGATGCGCTATGTGGCGCCCGTCGGCATTCTTGTGGTGTTTGCCGCCCAGTTGTGGAAATAAAGCTCACATGACGACCCATATTCAACGCTCGGCCCTTCTGCCCTATCCGGCGCAGTTCCTCTATGACCTGGTCAACGATGTGGCCCGGTATCCGGAGTTTCTTCCTTGGTGTTCTTCTGCGCAGGTGCTGGAAAGCAGCGAAGAGCAGATGCGCGCGAGCCTGGCAGTGGCCAAGGGTGGAATGAGCCAGCGTTTTGTTACCCGCAATATCCTGGTGCCAGGGCATTCGATCGAGATGAATCTGGAAGAGGGGCCGTTCAATCAATTGCACGGTGTGTGGGTGTTCAAGCCATTGGGGGAGAAGGCCTGCAAGATCAGTCTTGATCTGTCCTTCGATTACGCTGGGCCTTTGGTGCGTGCCACATTGGGGCCGCTGTTCAATCAGGCGGCGAATACCCTGATGGACGCATTCTGCCAGAGGGCCAAGCAACTGCATGGCTGAGTCCCTGATAACGATCGAAGTGGTTTACGCTGCGGTTGATCGTCAGTTGCTGCTCAAGGTGGATGTGCCTGATGGTGTAACTCTGCGCACGGCGTTGCTGGCTTCTTCTATAGAGGAGCAGTTCCCGGAGTTGGATCTGGCGAGTTGTCCGGTAGGGATCTTCGGCAAGCAGATCATTGATCCTGAGCGGCATGTGATTCAGGCGGGGGATCGGATCGAAATCTATCGTCCGCTGTTGGCTGATCCAAAAGAGGTACGACGTTTGCGGGCACTTAAGGCTGCTGAGGCGCGTAAGCGAGAACAGTGATTTTTTGTGACAAACAATAAAAAACCCGGGCATGCCCGGGCTTTTTTATGTCGGCAGAAATTATTCTGGCGAAGTGTCCAGTGGTTCAGGTGTTGGTACCGGAACGGTTTTGACGCCGTCCACATCCTTCTGAATCTGGTCGAGCAGAGAGCCTGGTTTGGCTGGCTTCTCGGCTTTTGGTTTTTCGACGTTCTGGGCAGGCGCGGTGACGGTGTTGGCGCTGTCCTTGCCTAGCAAGGCTTCGTCGCGACTTACACCCGGCATGAAGTCGCCGGCCAGGCTGACCAATTGGTCGTTGCCGTTGAAGATCACGCTGACGCGTTCCTGTTGGCGTTCACCGCCACCAGGTTGCAGGCTGTACAGATAATCCCAGCGATCGGCGTGGAACGTGTCGGTCAACAGGGGGTTGCCCATGATAAACCTTACTTGTCGTCGGGTCATTCCCGGACGCAACTGGTCTATCATGTCCTGCGTGACGACATTGCCCTGCTGGATGTCGATTTTGTAAACCCCGGGGAATGAACAACCGGCGAGTGCGAGCAGTCCCACGAAGGTGAAACTGGTTAGCAAGAGCTTGGTGTTTTGCATCGGTGGGCGACTTCCACTATCTTGGCTGGGACAACGTAAACCCCGATCATACCCGCATTAAGAGAAGCTGCGAAGCAGCATCGGCGAGAAAGCTGACCATGGTTGAAAATAGCGAACTACGTAAAGCCGGCCTTAAAGTGACTCTGCCACGGGTCAAAATTCTACAAATGCTCGATTCCACTGAGCAGCGGCACATGAGCGCTGAAGATGTTTACAAGGCGCTGATGGAAGCTGGCGAGGATGTGGGTCTGGCCACGGTTTACCGTGTACTGACTCAATTCGAGGCTGCCGGTTTAGTGGTGCGCCATAACTTTGATGGCGGTCACGCGGTATTCGAGCTGGCGGATGGCGGTCACCACGACCATATGGTCAACGTGGAGTCTGGTGAAGTGATCGAGTTCTTCGACGAAGAAATCGAAAAGCTTCAGAAGGCGATTGTCGAAAAGCACGGTTTCGAGTTGGTGGATCACAATCTTGTACTGTATGTGCGCAAGAAGAAGTAAGCCTCTCAAGCGACTTTCCTGGTCGTGAAACGATCGAAGGCGACCTCAGGGTCGCCTTCGTGTTTTCTATATAAAAGAAGCGCTCAAGATTCAGGCCTTGGTGGTCACCACCATTTTTTTGGCGTGGGCCAGCGACTCCTTGGTCAAGTCGATACCGCCGAGCATTCGGGCAACTTCCTCGACTCTTTCGTTCTTGCCCAGCTTGGAAACCGCGGTATGTGTCGCATTGCTGCCGCGCACCTTGTGTACGAACAGGTGCTGGTGTCCCTGGGCGGCGACTTGGGGCAGGTGAGTGACGGTCAGTACTTGGCCGCGCTCTCCCAGGCGGCGCAACAGTTGGCCGACGATCTCCGCGGTAGGGCCGCCAATCCCTACATCGACTTCGTCGAATACCAGGGTTGGAACCCTAGAGGTCTGTGCGGTGATGACCTGGATCGCCAGGCTGATACGTGACAGTTCGCCACCCGAGGCAACTTTGGCCAGGGCCTTGAGGGGTTGGCCAGGGTTGGCGCTGACCAGTAATTCGACTTGCTCCAGGCCGTTGGGCAGCAACTCATCGCTGGTGTTGGCATGTAACTCGATGGTGAAACGGCCACCAGGCATGCCCAGGCGCTGAATTTCCAGCTCGACCAGGTTGGCCAGGCTAGTTGCCGCCTGTTGGCGCAGTAGGCTCAGGTCCTTGGCTTTCTCGTGGTAATGCCGGGCGAACGACTGCAGTTCCTCGCCGAGACGCTCGATGGATTCGTCGTTGGCGTCCAGGCTCTCGATCTCGTCCAGCAGGGTTTGCTGCATTGCAGCCAGTTCGAAGGGTTGGATGCGATGTTTGCGCGCCAGTGTGTAGATGGAGTCCAGGCGCTCTTCGAGTTGCTGCAGGCGTGCCGGGTCGGCGTCAAAGTGATCAAGGAAGCGGTTCAATTCGCCGACTGCTTCCTCCACCTGGATTTGCGCGCTGGCCAGTAGGTTGGTGGCTTCGCCCAGCGAGCCCGATGAGTTGCCGATACTGGATAAACGGTTGAGGCTGACGGTCAGGGCGTTGAGGACATTGCCTGAATCACTTTCACTGCATTGCTCCACCACTTGGCGGCAGATGCCCAGCAAGGCCTCGGCATTGGTCAGGTTCTTGTGTTCCTGCTCCAGCTCCTCAAGTTCGTTTTCCCCCAGTCCGAGGTTTTCCAGTTCCTCCAGCTGATAGCTGAGCAACTGATGCCTGGCCCTCTGCTCATCGCCGGAATTGGACAAGCGCTCGAGTTCCAGGCGGGTCTGGCGCCAGCGTTGGGCGGCTAGCTGTACCTGGCGGGCAAGATCGGTGGCGCCGGCATACTCATCCAGCAGGCGCCGATGGGTATCGGTCTTCAGCAGTGACTGGTGCTCGTGCTGGCTGTGGATATCGATCAGTAGTTCGCCCAGCGCTTTGAGGTCTCCAAGCGGGCAGGGCGTACCGTTGATATAACCGCGCGAGCGACCTTCGGTAGTGATGAGCCGGCGCAGGATGCAGGGGCCGTCGTTGTCCAGGTCGCGCTCGGCTAGCCAGGCACGAGCTTCCGGAATATCCGCCAGATCGAATGTGGCGAGGATGTCGGCCTTGTCCGCTCCTGGCCGTACCACGCCGCTGTCGGCGCGATCGCCCAGGGTCAGGCCGAGCGCGTCGAGCATGATCGACTTGCCGGCGCCGGTCTCACCGGTAATAACGCTCATCCCTCGATCCAGTTCCAGATCCAGGTGTTCGACGATGGCGTAATTGTGTACGGACAGGTGCACCAGCATTAAGGCCGCTCCCAAACTGAATGTCTGGTTATTTATACAGTGTTTTGTTTCGGGCTGACAATGCTTTCCCTTAGCTCGATTGGCTTGGTCATTTTGATTGTTTAGTGCGTTCGGGAATGGCCGTGGGCGGGTTTTCTTGGGTCGGAATGACTTTTGCGGCGGCTTCGGACTTGAACCGTGAAAATGCGACCCCATATAGCTGGACAGAAGAGTGAGCCTGGCTCACAGACGTTATTGAAAGGAGAATTTCATGGCTGACGAACAGACGCTGGATACGCAAAATCTAGACGCCAATCAGGCTCCCGACGCTTCGGGTGAAGACCTGGTGGCTCGTGTACAAGTGCTCGAAGAGCAACTGGCTGGTGCGCAGGATCAGGCTTTGCGTGTTGCGGCTGATCTGCAGAACGTCCGCCGTCGCGCCGAGCAGGATGTAGAAAAGGCTCACAAGTTTGCTCTCGAGAAGTTTGCCGGTGACCTGTTGCCGGTGATCGATAGCCTGGAGCGTGGTCTGGAGTTGTCCAATCCGGATGACGAGAGCATCCGTCCGATGCGTGAAGGTATCGAGCTGACCTTGAAGATGTTCCACGACACGCTCAAGCGTTATCAATTGGAAAGCATTGATCCTCACGGTGAACCCTTCAACGCTGAACAGCATCAGGCCATGGCCATGCAGGAAAGCGCGGATGTGGAGCCGAATAGTGTTCTTAAGGTGTTCCAGAAGGGCTACCAGCTCAATGGTCGCCTGCTGCGCCCGGCCATGGTCGTGGTCAGCAAGGTTCCTGCACCGGTTTCGCCTTCGATTGACGAAAAGGCTTGAAAACGGCTGTAGAGCCCCCATTTATCAGTCAAGCGTTTAAGTGCTACCGCAGTTTGCCACCACAACTGCGGCATCCAAATCCAAAGTTTCGGGAGAGCTAACATGGGCAAGATTATCGGTATTGACTTGGGGACCACCAACTCGTGCGTCTCCATTCTTGAAAACGGCAACGTAAAAGTCATCGAAAACGCCGAAGGCACTCGTACCACCCCGTCGATCATTGCGTACGCCAACGATGGCGAGATTCTGGTAGGTCAGTCGGCCAAGCGTCAGGCTGTCACCAACCCGCACAACACCCTGTACGCGGTAAAGCGTCTGATCGGTCGTCGTTTTGACGAAGAAGTTGTGCAGAAAGATATCCAGATGGTCCCTTACAAGATCGTCAAGGCTGACAACAGCGACGCCTGGGTAGAAGTGAACGGCCAGAAAATGTCGCCGCCACAAATCTCGGCTGAAATTCTGAAGAAGATGAAGAAGACCGCCGAAGACTACCTCGGCGAGCCAGTGACTGAAGCGGTGATCACCGTTCCGGCCTACTTCAACGACAGCCAGCGCCAAGCGACCAAGGACGCCGGCCGCATTGCTGGTCTGGACGTGAAACGTATCATCAACGAGCCAACCGCGGCTGCTCTGGCTTACGGCATGGACAAGGCCAAGGGCGATCACACCGTGATCGTTTATGACCTGGGCGGCGGTACTTTCGACGTTTCCGTGATCGAGATTGCTGAAGTGGACGGCGAGCACCAGTTCGAAGTGCTGGCTACCAACGGTGACACCTTCCTGGGTGGTGAAGACTTCGATATTCGTCTGATCGACTACCTCGTGGAAGAGTTCAAGAAAGAAAGCGGCATGAACCTCAAGGGTGACCCGCTGGCGATGCAGCGCCTGAAAGAAGCTGCTGAGAAAGCCAAGATCGAGCTGTCCTCCAGCTTGCAGACCGACGTGAACCTGCCGTACATCACTGCAGACGCCACTGGTCCTAAGCACTTGAACGTGAAAATTTCTCGCGCCAAGTTGGAAGCTCTGGTTGAAGATCTGGTTCAGCGCACCATCGAGCCTTGCCGCATCGCTCTGAAAGACTCCGGTATCGACGTTGGCGCGATCAACGATGTGATCCTGGTCGGCGGTCAGACCCGTATGCCACTGGTTCAGAAGTTGGTGACCGAGTTCTTCGGTAAAGAAGCACGCAAAGACGTTAACCCGGATGAGGCAGTTGCCATGGGCGCTGCTATCCAAGGCGCGGTTCTGGCAGGTGACGTGAAAGACGTTCTGCTGCTGGACGTTAGCCCGCTGACCCTCGGTATCGAAACCATGGGTGGCGTGATGACCGCGCTGATCGAGAAAAACACCACGATTCCTACCAAGAAATCGCAAGTGTTCTCGACTGCCGATGACAATCAGGGCGCTGTAACCATTCACGTGCTGCAAGGTGAGCGTAAGCAAGCCGGTCAGAACAAGTCCTTGGGCAAGTTCGACCTGGCTGAGATCCCACCAGCTCCACGTGGCGTGCCACAAATCGAAGTGACCTTTGATATCGACGCCAACGGCATTCTGCACGTAGGTGCCAAAGACAAGGCCACCGGCAAGACTCAGTCCATTGTGATCAAGGCCAACTCCGGTCTGTCCGAGGAAGAGATTCAGCAGATGATTCGTGATGCTGAAACCAACGCTGACGAAGACCGCAAGTTCGAAGAGCTGGCCACTGCCCGTAACCAGGGTGATGCGCTGGTGCACTCGACTCGCAAGATGGTGGCTGACGCCGGTGACAAAGTGACCGCCGAAGAGAAGACCGCTATCGAGGCTGCTGTAGTTGCCCTGGAAGCTGCCATCAAAGGCGACGACAAGGCTGCCATCGAAGCCAAGGTCGAAGAGCTGTCGAAAGTTTCGGCTCCGGTTGCCCAGAAGATGTACGCCGAACAGGCTCAGCCTGCAGAAGGCGCGGCGCCTCACGCCGAGTCTGCTGAAAAAGCCGACGACGTTGTCGACGCCGAGTTCGAAGAAGTAAAAGACCACAAGTAATGGCTTGTTGGTCGGCCGGTTGACTGCCTTAAGGCGGTGACTGGTAGGATGTCGCCGCGCGGGAGCTTGCTCCCGCGTTGGCGTGTCTGGCGTCAGCGAATTTATGACGGCGTACAAGCTTCGTTTGTGCGCAGGCGGTCGGGTCGGAGAAGCTCCTGCTTTTCGACTGTGATGATCGCAATTGTCGGCCTGTAACCGGGTTGGCTATCCAAGACCAGGATCGTTGAATTGACGTGAGTTGGGTCCGGGCCTGTATTGGGGCTCAGCGAGTTTGGCAGAGCTCAGGAGGGTTTGCCGGACGTCCTTAAGAGTGCAAAGACTTATGGCAAAGCGTGACTATTACGAAATATTGGGTGTGGAGCGTGGTACCAGCGAGGCGGAGCTGAAAAAGGCTTATCGTCGCCTGGCGATGAAGCACCACCCGGATCGTAATCCCGGCGACAAAGCGTCGGAAGATATGTTTAAAGAGGCCAACGAGGCCTACGAAGTGCTGTCCGATTCCAGTAAGCGTGCAGCTTATGACCAGTACGGTCATGCCGGTGTCGATCCGAGCATGGGTGGTGGCGGTGCCGGTTTTGGTGGTCAGAATTTCTCCGATATCTTCGGCGATGTATTCAGTGATTTCTTTGGTGGTGGTCGCGGTGGTTCCCGTGGCGGCGCGCAGCGCGGCAGCGATCTGCGTTACACCCTGGAGCTGAATCTGGAAGAGGCGGTACGTGGCACCACGGTGAATATCCGTGTGCCGACACTGGTCAATTGCAAGCCGTGCGATGGTTCGGGTGCCAAGAAGGGCTCGTCGCCTGTCACTTGCCCGACCTGTGGCGGTATTGGTCAGGTTCGTATGCAGCAAGGCTTCTTCTCGGTGCAGCAGACCTGTCCGCGTTGCCATGGCCAGGGCAAGATCATTTCCGATCCGTGCGAGTCGTGCAACGGCGAAGGTCGGGTCGAAGAGTACAAGACACTATCGGTAAAAGTGCCGGCGGGTGTTGATACCGGTGACCGCATTCGTCTGTCCGGTGAAGGTGAGGCAGGGGCCCAGGGCGGTCCGACTGGCGACCTGTATGTAGTGATCAACGTACGTGAACACTCGATCTTCCAGCGTGATGGCAAGCATCTGTTCTGTGAAGTGCCTATCAGCTTCGTCGATGCTGCCTTGGGTGGTGAGTTGGAGATTCCGACCCTGGATGGTCGGGTCAAGCTGAAGATTCCCGAGGGGACGCAGACTGGCAAGCAGTTCCGGGTCCGTGGCAAGGGTGTTGCGCCGGTGCGTGGCGGTGGTGCCGGCGACCTGATGTGCCGTGTAGCGGTGGAGACGCCAGTGAATCTGAGTCGTCGTCAGCGCGAGCTGCTGGAAGAGTTGCGTGGTTCGCTGGAAGGTGACAATTCGCACTCGCCGAAAACCACTGGCTGGTTCGAGGGCGTCAAGCGCTTCTTTGGCGACCTGTAAGGAGTAGTGCATGCGACGTATAGCTGTGATGGGTGCCGCAGGGCGCATGGGCAAGACCTTGGTCGAGGCCGTGCAGCTGCGTTCGCCGCTCTCCGGGTTGACGGCGGCAATCGTACGGCCCGGCAGTTCGCTGGTGGGTGCGGATGCAGGCGAGCTGGCATCCCTGGGTCGTCTTGGCGTGTCGATGTCCGATAGCCTGGAAAAGGTCGTCGATGAATTCGATGTGCTGATCGACTTTACCTTGCCGGAAGTGATGCTCAAGAACTTGACGTTCTGCCGCAAGGCGGGCAAGGCCATGGTGATTGGCACTACGGGGCTGGGCACCAAGGAAAAGCAGTTGCTGGAAGAGGCGGGCAAGGAGATTCCAATCGTCTTCGCTGCCAATTTCAGTGTTGGGGTCAACCTGTCGCTGAAGCTGCTGGATATGGCTGCACGGGTGTTGGGTGATGATGCGGATATTGAAATCATCGAGGCCCATCACCGGCACAAGATCGATGCGCCGTCGGGTACCGCTCTGCGCATGGGCGAGGTGATTGCCAGTGCTCTGGGGCGTGACCTGCAGCAGGTTGCAGTCTACGGTCGTGAAGGTCATACCGGGGCGCGCGAGCGTGAAACCATTGGTTTCGCCACTGTGCGTGGTGGCGATGTGGTGGGCGATCACACGGTGCTGTTCGCCACTGAGGGTGAGCGTCTGGAGATTACCCACAAGGCCTCCAGTCGCATGACCTTTGCCAAGGGGGCGGTACGTGCCGCCCTGTGGCTGGACGGTCGTGAGGCAGGTCTTTACGACATGCAGGATGTGCTTGACCTGCGTTGAGATGCATCTGAAGTGGGGTTGAGGTTGTACTTCGGCCCTGCTTCAAGCCGCTAAGCGATGTTCTGTCGCATTCCTCTGCCTTTAAGGCTCATTAGCGGTGGACCGAAAAAGCCTTTTTCTGTAAGCTACAGCTTTAGTGTGTCCACTAAAAGCGCGCAGATAATTCGATGAAGAAGCGGGGTGACGTGTCTATACGTCATTCCGCTTTTTTGCAACCTGCGATCGCCCTTTCAGGCTCTATTTACGGGAGGTCTTCTTGACTAAGCCAGCCATACTCGCCCTTGCTGATGGCAGCATCTTTCGCGGCGAAGCCATTGGAGCCGACGGTCAAACCGTTGGTGAGGTGGTGTTTAACACCGCAATGACCGGCTATCAGGAAATCCTTACTGATCCTTCCTACGCCCAGCAGATCGTTACCCTGACTTATCCACACATCGGCAACACCGGCACCACGCCGGAAGATGCCGAGTCCGACCGCGTCTGGTCGGCTGGCCTGGTCATTCGTGATCTGCCCCTGGTGGCCAGTAACTGGCGTAACACGATGTCCCTGTCCGATTACCTGAAAGCCAACAATGTGGTGGCGATCGCCGGTATCGATACTCGCCGCCTGACCCGCATTCTGCGAGAGAAAGGTGCTCAGAACGGCTGCATCATGGCCGGTGACAACATTTCCGAAGAAGCAGCGATTGCCGCGGCACGCGCCTTCCCGGGCTTGAAAGGCATGGACCTGGCGAAAGTCGTCAGCACCCAGAAAAGCTACGAATGGCGTTCGACGGTTTGGGACTTGAAGACCGATAGCCATGCGACGATCGAGGCTTCGGAGCTGCCGTACCACGTTGTCGCTTATGACTACGGGGTCAAACTGAACATCCTGCGAATGCTGGTAGAGCGTGGCTGCCGTGTCACTGTGGTGCCTGCCCAGACGCCGGCGAGCGATGTCCTGGCGCTCAATCCTGATGGTGTGTTCCTGTCCAACGGTCCTGGTGATCCGGAGCCTTGCGACTACGCGATCAAGGCGATCAAGGAAGTCCTGGAAACCGAGATTCCGGTATTCGGCATCTGCCTGGGTCACCAACTGCTGGCCCTCGCTTCGGGCGCCAAGACCCTGAAAATGGGGCACGGCCACCACGGTGCCAACCACCCGGTCCAGGATCTGGATACCGGCGTGGTCATGATCACCAGTCAGAACCACGGTTTTGCGGTGGATGAAGCCACGCTGCCAGGCAATGTCCGGGCGATCCACAAGTCGCTGTTCGACGGCACCTTGCAAGGTATCGAGCGTACCGACAAGAGCGCGTTCAGCTTCCAGGGCCACCCTGAAGCCAGCCCGGGCCCGAACGATGTGGCGCCGCTGTTCGACCGCTTCATCAACGAGATGGCCAAGCGACGCTAAGCGTTCGCCTTGAAAGTGTAGCGAGCAGCGCTTGAGGGCGACCCCGGAAATCCGGTGGAGTCCCCTCAGGCGCCTCAGAGAATGTTCAAGACGGCTTGCCGACTGACCTGCGGATTTGAGTGACAACCCATGCCAAAACGTACAGACATTAAAAGCATCCTGATTCTTGGCGCTGGCCCGATCGTGATCGGCCAGGCCTGTGAATTCGACTACTCCGGCGCCCAGGCCTGCAAGGCTCTGCGCGAAGAGGGTTACCGGGTCATCCTGGTGAACTCCAACCCAGCTACCATCATGACCGACCCGGCCATGGCTGACGCCACCTACATCGAGCCGATCAAGTGGCAGACTGTTGCCAAGATCATCGAGAAAGAGCGTCCGGATGCGCTGCTGCCAACCATGGGTGGCCAGACTGCACTGAACTGCGCCCTGGACCTGGAGCGTGAAGGCGTTCTAGAGAAGTTTGGCGTAGAGATGATCGGTGCCAACGCCGACACCATCGACAAGGCTGAAGACCGTTCGCGTTTCGACAAGGCCATGAAGTCCATCGGCCTGGCGTGCCCGCGCTCCGGTATCGCCCACAGCATGGAAGAGGCCAATGCGGTCCTCGACAAGCTCGGCTTCCCTTGCATCATTCGTCCATCCTTCACCATGGGCGGCACCGGTGGCGGTATCGCTTACAACCGTGAAGAATTCGAGGAAATCTGCGCCCGTGGTCTGGACCTATCGCCGACCAAGGAACTGCTGATCGACGAATCCTTGATCGGCTGGAAAGAGTACGAGATGGAGGTTGTCCGCGATAAGAAGGACAACTGCATCATCGTTTGCTCGATCGAAAACTTTGACCCGATGGGTGTGCACACCGGTGACTCAATCACCGTTGCTCCGGCACAGACCCTGACCGACAAGGAATATCAGATCCTGCGTAACGCCTCTCTGGCGGTGCTGCGTGAGATCGGTGTGGAAACCGGCGGTTCCAACGTTCAGTTCGGCATCTGCCCGACCACTGGCCGTATGGTCGTGATCGAGATGAACCCGCGGGTCTCCCGCTCCTCGGCATTGGCCTCGAAAGCCACAGGCTTCCCGATCGCCAAGGTCGCCGCCAAGCTGGCCGTCGGTTACACCCTGGACGAGCTGTCGAACGACATCACCGGCGGCAAGACTCCGGCGTCCTTCGAACCCTCCATCGACTACGTCGTCACCAAGCTGCCACGCTTTGCTTTCGAGAAGTTCCCGAAAGCCGATGCCCGTCTGACGACTCAGATGAAGTCGGTTGGTGAGGTCATGGCCATCGGCCGTACCTTCCAGGAGTCCCTGCAGAAAGCTCTGCGCGGCCTGGAAGTGGGCGTGTGTGGCCTGGATGAGAAGCTCGATCTGAGCAACCCGGAAAGCATGGGCGTGCTCAAGCGCGAACTGACTGTGCCGGGTGCCGAGCGTATCTGGTACGTGGCGGACGCCTTCCGTGCCGGCCTGACGGTCGAAGACATCTTCGGCATGAACATGATCGACCCTTGGTTCCTGGTGCAGATCGAAGACCTGATCAAGGAAGAAGAGAAGGTCAAGACCCTGGGTCTGGCCAGCATCGACCGTGACATGATGTTCCGCCTCAAGCGCAAGGGTTTCTCCGATCAGCGTCTGGCCAAGCTGCTGGGCGTCACCGAGAAAAACCTGCGTCGTCACCGTCACAAGCTGGAAGTGTTTCCGGTCTACAAGCGCGTTGATACCTGCGCTGCCGAGTTTGCTACCGATACCGCCTACCTGTACTCGACTTATGAAGAAGAGTGCGAGGCTGCACCGTCCGGTCGCGACAAGATCATGATCCTGGGCGGCGGTCCTAACCGTATCGGCCAGGGCATCGAGTTCGACTACTGCTGCGTACACGCGGCATTGGCACTGCGTGACGACGGTTACGAGACCATCATGGTCAACTGCAACCCGGAAACCGTTTCCACCGACTACGACACTTCGGATCGTCTGTACTTCGAGCCAGTGACTCTGGAAGACGTGCTGGAAATCGTGCGTGTCGAGAAGCCCAAGGGCGTGATCGTCCAGTACGGCGGGCAAACCCCGTTGAAGCTGGCTCGTGCCCTGGAAGAGGCTGGCGTGCCGATCATCGGTACCAGCCCGGACGCGATCGACCGTGCCGAAGACCGTGAGCGCTTCCAGCAGATGGTTGAACGCCTGAATCTGCGTCAGCCGCCTAACGCCACCGTGCGTAGTGAAGATGAGGCCATTCGCGCTGCCAGCAAGATCGGTTATCCGCTGGTGGTGCGCCCGTCCTATGTGCTGGGCGGCCGGGCGATGGAAATCGTCTACGAAGAAGAAGAGCTCAAGCGCTATCTGCGTGATGCAGTGAAAGTGTCCAACGACAGCCCCGTGCTGCTGGACCACTTCCTCAACTGCGCGATTGAAATGGACGTGGATGCGGTCTGCGACGGCACCGACGTGGTGATTGGCGCGATCATGCAGCACATCGAACAGGCCGGTGTTCACTCCGGTGACTCTGCGTGCTCGCTGCCGCCGTACTCGCTGCCGGCGCACATCCAGGACGAAATGCGTGACCAGGTCAAGAAAATGGCCCTGGAACTGGGTGTTGTTGGCCTGATGAACGTTCAGTTGGCGCTTCAAGGCGAAGACATCTACGTGATTGAAGTCAATCCGCGTGCTTCGCGTACCGTGCCGTTCGTGTCCAAGTGCATCGGTGTCTCCCTGGCGATGATCGCGGCTCGTGTCATGGCCGGCAAGACTCTGAAAGAGCTGGGCTTCACCAAGGAAATCATTCCGAACTTCTACAGCGTCAAGGAAGCGGTATTCCCGTTTGCCAAGTTCCCGGGTGTTGACCCGATCCTTGGCCCAGAGATGAAGTCCACCGGTGAGGTCATGGGGGTTGGCGACACCTTCGGTGAAGCCTTCGCCAAGGCCCAGATGGGCGCTAGCGAAGTGCTGCCGACTGGCGGTACCGCATTCATCAGTGTGCGTGATGATGACAAGCCTCTGGTTGCAGGCGTGGCTCGTGATCTGATCAACTTGGGTTTCGAAGTGGTCGCTACTGCGGGCACCGCCAAGCTGATCGAGGCGGCAGGCCTGAAAGTACGTCGTGTGAACAAAGTGACCGAAGGTCGTCCGCACGTGGTCGACATGATCAAGAACGACGAAGTCACCTTGATCATCAACACTACTGAGGGTCGTCAGTCGATTGCTGACTCTTATTCCATTCGTCGTAACGCTTTGCAGCACAAGATCTACTGCACCACTACCATTGCTGCTGGCGAAGCTATCTGCGAAGCGCTGAAGTTCGGTCCTGAAAAAACCGTGCGTCGCTTGCAGGATCTACATGCAGGATTGAAGGCATGAATAAATACCCGATGACTGTCCAGGGCGCTCGCGCCCTGGAAGAAGAACATGCTCACCTGACCAAGGTCGTGCGTCCGAAGCTCAGCCAGGACATTGGCACGGCCCGCGAACTGGGTGACCTGAAGGAAAACGCCGAATACCATGCTGCCCGTGAGCAGCAAGGGATGGTTGAGGCGCGGGTTCGTGATATCGAAGGACGATTGCAGAATTCGGTAGTCATCGATGTCACGACCATTCCTCATACCGGTAAAGTGATCTTTGGTACCACGGTTGAGATCGCCAACGTCGAAACTGACGAAAGCGTTACTTACCAGATCGTTGGTGAGGACGAGGCTGATATCAAGCTCGGTAAAATCTCTGTCGGTTCGCCTATCGCTCGTGCCTTGATTGCCAAGGAAGAGGGTGATGTGGTGGCGGTCAAAACGCCTGGTGGCGTTATCGAGTACGAGATTGTCGAAGTCCGTCACATATGAAAGAAGGCGCCCGCTCAATGCGGGCGCCATGCTTTGGCAGCTGACCCAGATGTTTTGGGTCGGCGGCTTATGGTTATTGCATCTTGGCTTGCTACCCGCTCTGGGGCAGATCGGCCTCGCGCCTTTGCTGATCGAAGAAATTTCGCTATGGCTTAGTGCGCTGTTGGTGGGTTTGTCGGCGGCGTGTGTTGTCCTGCAGGCGCTGGTATTGATCCGGTCCGAGGGGCTGAGAAGTTTGTGGCGGGATGTTCGGGGGCAACTGCTGTTGATGGCGATGTATGCGTGTGGAATGTATTTCACTGTACGCATGCTGTTGCCGGAAGCTCAGCGCTGGCAGTTGTTCAGCTATCTGATACTGGGCTTTTCGGGCCTGGTACTGGTGTTGCAGCCGGCACCTGGATGGGATCGCAGGGTGCGCCAGGCACACCCTTGACCCGAGTCGACGTCAGTGGAAACGATGGACGTTCGACAATTGCTTGTTTACCTTGGCGTTCTTGCGGTAGATCAACGCCATCTTGCCGATGACTTGCACCAGATCCGCTTTACCGGCCTTGCACAGTTCGGCAATGGCTTCCAGGCGCGATTCGCGCTCGAGGATGTTGAGCTTGATCTTGATCAGCTCGTGATCGCTCAAGGCGCGTTCAAGTTCGGCTAGCACACCTTCGGTCAAACCATTGTCAGCCACAGTCAATACTGGTTTCAGATGGTGGCCAATGGATTTGTACTGTTTCTTCTGCTCTTGAGTGAGCGGCATAATCTGACCCCTGCGTCTGATCTTGTAAAAAGCGGCGGCCAGTTTACCCGAGCGAGTCCGGGACCGCCCAGTTAATCACGACCCGTTTTATTTTTGAGGTGGCCCGTGGCCCGTTCCAAGACAAGCCTTAACTGGCTGAAAGAGCACTTCAACGACCCATTCGTCAAAATGGCGCAAAAAGATGGGTACCGTTCCCGTGCCAGCTACAAACTGCTGGAGATCCAGGAGAAGGACCGCCTTATCCGTCCTGGAATGAGTGTTGTCGACCTGGGTGCTGCACCGGGTGGCTGGTCGCAGGTGACCAGTCGTCTGATTGGTGGTCAGGGCCGACTGATTGCCTCCGATATTCTGGAAATGGACAGCATCCCCGATGTGACCTTTATTCAAGGGGACTTCACCGAGGATGCGGTGTTGGCGAAAATTCTCGAAGCTGTCGGAAATTCTGAGGTCGACCTTGTGATTTCCGATATGGCCCCCAATATGAGTGGGTTACCAGCGGTGGATATGCCGCGGGCGATGTTTCTGTGCGAGTTAGCGCTGGATCTTGCCGGCCGAGTACTGCGTCCAGGTGGTGATTTCTTGATCAAGATTTTCCAAGGGGAAGGTTTTGATGAATACCACAAGAGCGTTCGGCAGATGTTCGACAAGGTGCAGATGCGCAAACCGACATCTTCCCGTGACCGTTCTCGGGAGCAATACCTGCTGGGGCGCGGCTTCCGTGGTCGTAGTGAGTAAGTAAGAATTTTGACTGGTGCGATAGGATTTTCGTATTTCGCCCCGTCGGATTAAGCGCATATTGTGTAGTCTAAGTTTCACATAGGGTTACAGACAGCGCCTGCCAGAGCTGTAGGTAATGTAGTAAGTTAGGCCGGTGAATATCATGCGAAGCGCGCGCCAGTAGCGGAGCTTGCTTCAGAGGGTAGTTAATTGAACGACATGGCAAAGAATCTGATCCTTTGGTTGATCATCGCGGCCGTCCTCGTGACGGTGATGAACAACTTCTCCAGCCCTAACGAGCCGCAGACCCTCAACTATTCCGACTTCATCCAGCAAGTTAAGGATGGCAAGGTCGAGCGCGTAGCCGTCGACGGTTATGTGATTACCGGCAAGCGTAACGATGGCGACAGCTTCAAGACTATCCGTCCGGCGATTCAGGACAATGGCCTGATTGGCGACCTCGTGGATAACCACGTTGTGGTCGAAGGCAAGCAGCCTGAGCAGCAAAGCATCTGGACTCAACTGTTGGTTGCCAGCTTCCCGATTCTGGTGATTATTGCGGTCTTCATGTTCTTCATGCGGCAGATGCAAGGCGGCGCTGGTGGTAAAGGCGGGCCAATGAGCTTTGGCAAGAGCAAGGCGCGACTGTTGTCTGAAGATCAGGTGAAAACCACCTTGGCTGACGTTGCCGGTTGCGATGAGGCCAAGGAAGAAGTCGGTGAGCTGGTTGAGTTCCTCCGTGATCCGGGCAAGTTTCAACGCCTGGGCGGTCGTATTCCTCGCGGTGTACTGATGGTGGGGCCACCAGGTACCGGTAAAACCCTGCTGGCCAAGGCCATTGCTGGCGAAGCCAAGGTGCCGTTCTTCACTATTTCCGGTTCCGACTTTGTCGAGATGTTTGTCGGTGTCGGCGCCAGCCGTGTTCGCGATATGTTCGAACAGGCCAAGAAGCATGCGCCTTGCATCATCTTTATCGACGAGATCGATGCGGTCGGTCGTCACCGTGGTGCCGGTATGGGCGGCGGTCATGATGAGCGCGAGCAGACGCTCAACCAATTGCTGGTAGAGATGGATGGCTTCGAGATGAACGATGGCATCATCGTTATCGCCGCCACCAACCGTCCAGACGTGTTGGACCCGGCTTTGCTGCGTCCTGGTCGCTTCGACCGTCAGGTCGTGGTGGGGCTGCCAGACATCCGCGGCCGTGAGCAGATTCTCAAAGTGCACATGCGTAAAGTACCAATGGGCGACGACGTTGCACCTGCGGTGATTGCACGTGGTACCCCGGGTTTCTCCGGTGCGGACCTGGCGAACCTGGTGAACGAAGCCTCGCTGTTTGCCGCTCGTACTGGCAAGCGCATTGTTGAGATGAAGGAATTTGAACTGGCCAAAGACAAGATCATGATGGGCGCCGAGCGCAAGTCCATGGTCATGTCCGAGAAAGAAAAGCAGAACACGGCTTATCACGAAGCGGGTCACGCGATTGTTGGTCGTGTCGTGCCTGAGCATGATCCGGTCTACAAAGTGTCGATCATTCCTCGGGGGCGGGCATTGGGTGTCACCATGTTCCTGCCGGAAGAGGATCGTTACAGCCTGTCCAAGCGCGCGTTGATCAGCCAGATCTGTTCGCTCTATGGTGGTCGTATCGCGGAAGAGATGACCCTGGGTTTTGACGGTGTCACCACCGGTGCATCCAACGACATCATGCGTGCCAGCCAGATTGCCCGGAACATGGTGACCAAGTGGGGCCTTTCCGAGAAGCTTGGTCCGCTGATGTACGCCGAAGAAGAGGGTGAGGTATTCCTGGGTCGCAGTGCCGGCAGTCAGCACACGAGCGTGTCCGCTGAGACGGCGAAGCTGATCGACTCCGAGGTGCGCAGCATCATCGATCAGTGCTACAGCACTGCCAAGCAGATCCTGACTGATAACCGCGACAAGCTGGACGCTATGGCGGACGCCTTGATGAAGTACGAAACCATCGATGCCGATCAGATTGACGACATCATGGCCGGGCGTCCTCCGCGTGAACCTCGTGATTGGGAGGGCGGCTCGGGTACTACTCCTCCAGTAGTGCAAAACGAGCGTCCGGAAACACCTATTGGCGGCCCTGCTGCCGACCACTAAGGTTTTAAATGACTTCTGTTCCTTCCTCCACCCGGTTGCCTTGCGGCAACCGGGTTCTTGATCTGGCCCATGTGCATGTCATGGGTATCTTGAATGTAACTCCCGATTCCTTCTCCGATGGTGGTCGCTTCAGTCAGCTCGATCTGGCCTTGCGGCATGCCGAAGCCATGGTTGTGGCGGGTGCTACGCTGATCGATATTGGTGGTGAGTCAACTCGGCCGGGGGCTCGTGCGGTATCGCCCCTTGAAGAGTTGGAGCGCGTGGCGCCGGTTGTCGAGCGGATTCATCGCGAGCTGGATGTGATTATTTCCGTTGATACTTCTACGCCGGCGGTGATGCGTGAAACAGCTCGCCTTGGTGCCGGATTGATCAATGATGTGCGCTCGCTACGCCGTGATGGTGCCCTGGATGCTGCGGCCGCTACCGGTTTGCCGGTCTGTCTGATGCATATGCTCGGTGAGCCGGGAGATATGCAAGACAGCCCGCATTACGAGGATGTTACCCGGGAGGTGGGGGCGTTTCTGAGTGAGCGTATGGCTGCGTGTGCGGCGGTAGGTATCGGTGCTGAGCGGATTGTTCTCGATCCCGGTTTTGGCTTTGCCAAGACTTTGCAGCACAACTTGAGCCTGTTCAAGCATATGCAGGCACTGCATGCCCTCGGGCGCCCTCTACTGGTTGGGGTGTCGCGCAAAAGTATGATTGGCCAAGCCTTGAATCGCCCAGTAGCCGAGCGATTGCACGGTAGTTTGGCGCTCGCGGCCTTGGCTGTGAGCAAGGGTGCGAAGATTATCCGTGTCCATGATGTCGCCGAGACAGTGGATGTGGTGCGAATGATCGCGGCTGTGGAATCCGCCGAATAAGAATGATGGAGTACTTATGACTAAGAAATATTTTGGCACCGACGGTATTCGTGGTCGTGTGGGCGAATTCCCGATTACTCCTGACTTCATGCTCAAGCTCGGCTGGGCGGCTGGTATGGCCTTCCGCAGCATGGGCGCCTGTCGTGTGCTGGTGGGCAAGGACACGCGTATTTCTGGATACATGTTCGAGTCTGCGTTAGAGGCCGGGTTGTCCGCCGCTGGCGCTGACGTGCTGCTGCTGGGGCCGATGCCGACACCGGCGATCGCCTACCTGACGCGCACCTTTCACGCTGAGGCTGGCATTGTCATCAGCGCCTCGCACAATCCCCACCATGACAATGGCATCAAGTTCTTTTCTGGCGAGGGCACCAAGCTGCCTGACGAAGTTGAGCTGATGATCGAAGAGCTGCTGGATGCGCCGATGACCGTGGTGGAGTCGAGCAAGCTCGGCAAGGTATCGCGGATCAACGACGCCTCGGGGCGTTATATCGAGTTTTGCAAGAGCAGCGTGCCTTCAAGCACCAGTTTTGCGGGATTGAAGGTCGTTCTCGACTGTGCTCATGGCGCAACCTACAAGGTGGCGCCGAGCGTGTTCCGTGAGTTGGGCGCACAAGTCACTGTGCTGTCTGCGCAGCCTGACGGCTTGAATATCAACGAAAACTGCGGCTCGACCCACATGGGGCAGTTGCAGGCTGCTGTTCTGGCTGAGCATGCAGACCTGGGGATCGCCTTCGATGGGGATGGTGACCGGGTGCTGATGGTTGATCAGACAGGTGCGATTGTTGATGGCGACGAGTTGTTGTTCATCATCGCCCGTGACCTGCACGAGCGTGACAAGCTGCAAGGCGGCGTGGTCGGCACTCTCATGAGCAATCTCGGCCTGGAGTTGGCACTGGCGGACCTTGGCATTCCCTTTGTCCGGGCCAATGTCGGCGACCGTTATGTGATCGCTGAGTTGCTGGAGCGTAACTGGCTGGTGGGCGGTGAAAACTCCGGGCACATCGTATGCTTCCGTCATGCCACCACCGGGGATGCGATCATTGCCGCTCTGCAGGTGCTGATGGCGCTGAAGGCTCGTGGTGAAAGTCTGGCTCAGTCACGTCAGGGGCTGCGCAAGTGTCCTCAGGTGCTGGTCAATGTACGTTTTGCCGGGGGGGATAACCCGGTTGAGCATCCTGCAGTGAAAAAGGCGTGTGAGCGAGTCACTACCGCCATGGCGGGGCGTGGTCGGGTTCTGTTGCGTAAGTCTGGTACCGAGCCGTTGGTGCGTGTCATGGTCGAAGGTGACGATGAAGCACTGGTTCGTGCTTATGCCGATGAGCTGGCAAAACTGGTTGCTGAAGTTTCTGCCTGAATTCGGCTTGCCAGTGTTGTTTTGGTTGGGTAACATCTGCGCCCACTTTGACCGACGAGGTACAGCATGCGTCGCCCTATGGTAGCTGGTAACTGGAAGATGCACGGTACCCGCGCCAGCGTCGCTGAGCTGATCAATGGCCTTCGTCATCTGGCCTTGCCAAGCGGTGTTGATGTCGCGGTTTTCCCGCCTTGCTTGCATATCAATCAAGTGATTGATGGCTTGAAAGGCAAGTCGATTCAGGTCGGCGCGCAGAACTCTGCGGTGGAATCCATGCAAGGTGCGTTGACGGGCGAGATTGCCCCGAGTCAGTTGGTGGATGCAGGTTGTTCCCTGGTGCTGGTTGGGCACTCCGAACGCCGCCTGATCATGGGCGAGCGTGACGCGACCCTCAACCGCAAGTTCGCAGCGGCACAGGCCTGTGGTTTGAAACCGGTGCTGTGTGTAGGGGAAACCCTTGAGCAGCGCGAAGCCGGGAAGACTCTTGAGGTTGTCGGGCGTCAGCTGGGCAGCATCATTGAAGAGTTGGGTGTTGGTGCTTTCGCCAATGCTGTTATCGCATACGAGCCGGTCTGGGCCATTGGCACCGGGCTGACTGCAACACCGCAACAAGCGCAGGATGTGCACGCCGCCATTCGCGCGCAGTTGGCGGCAGAGAATTCTGAAGTGGCACGAGGAGTGCGGCTTCTATACGGCGGCAGCGTGAAGGCGGCCAATGCGGTCGAACTGTTCGGCATGCCGGATATCGATGGGGGGCTCATTGGTGGAGCTTCCCTGAATGCAGATGAGTTCGGTGCGATTTGTCGCGCCGCGGGAAACTGAAAAAATGCTGGAAACAGTCGTAGTCGTTTTTCATCTGCTGGGTGCCCTGGGCGTAGTTGCTCTGGTTTTGCTGCAGCAGGGTAAAGGTGCGGATGCTGGCGCGTCTTTCGGTGCAGGTGCTTCAAATACTGTGTTCGGAAGCCAAGGTTCCTCTACCTTTCTTAGTAAGTTTACTGCTATACTTGCCGCCGGTTTCTTCATAACCAGCTTGGGGTTAGGTTACTTTGCTAAAGAGAAAGCTCATCAGCTGACTCAAGTAGGTTTGCCAGATCCAGCAGTGCTTGAAGTACCAAAGCAAAAACCGGCTTCTGATGATGTCCCGGTGCTCCAAGAGCAAAAGTCGGCCAACAGTGCGACTGACGTACCTCCGGCTCAAGAGCAGAAGTAAGAAGAGTTTCATGCAGTAACGTAGTCTATGCCGAGGTGGTGGAATTGGTAGACACGCAACCTTGAGGTGGTTGTGCCCATAGGGTGTAGGGGTTCGAGTCCCCTTCTCGGTACCAATTATCAGGAGAGCCCGCTGTTGCGGGCTTTCTTGTAGGTGGAAGGTTACATTGACCCAAAAAGGGATCAGTCGTATACTTCCGCCCCAGCTTTGTCGCGGGGTGGAGCAGTCTGGTAGCTCGTCGGGCTCATAACCCGAAGGTCGTCGGTTCAAATCCGGCCCCCGCAACCAGTTTTAGCGGAGCCCCTTTTCAGGGGCTTTTTGTTAGCTGGACACTTTATAACGCCGCTATTCGACGGCGTTTCCGGGATGGGCGTTTCGCCCATTTTTTATTTGCATAAGCATGCACGAGGGGGTTCAGGTGTCGAGCAAGCTAGAACAGTTGCAGGCCTTGTTGGCCCCGGTGGTCGTGGCCCTTGGCTATGAATGCTGGGGTATCGAGTTTTCGGCTCAGGGCCGCCACTCAATGTTGCGCGTTTACATTGATAAAGAAGGCGGCGTGCTGGTGGACGATTGTGCCATCGTCAGCCGTCAGATCAGCGGTGTTCTCGACGTAGAAGATCCGATCGCCGTTGAGTACACCCTTGAAGTTTCCTCTCCAGGCATGGAACGCCCGCTGTTCACTCTTGAACAGTTTGCCAAGTATGTCGGTGAGCAAGTGAAGATCAAGCTGCGCTCGCCCTTCGAAGGTCGGCGTAACTTTCAGGGCCTTCTCCGCGGGGTGGAGGAGCAGGATGTCGTGGTGCAAGTGGATGACCACGAATTCTTGTTGCCGATCGATATGGTCGACAAGGCCAACATAATTCCCAGTTTTGACTGAGACGCGGATCCCGCGGATCCAATGGCTTGCGAAAGGCGAGGCGTACGATGAGCAAAGAAGTACTGCTGGTTGTTGAGTCGGTATCCAATGAAAAGGGTGTACCGGCAAGCGTGATTTTTGAAGCGCTGGAGCTGGCTTTGGCCACGGCTACCAAAAAGCGTTTTGAAGACGAAGTGGACCTGCGTGTGGAAATCAATCGCCACACCGGTTCCTACGAGACTTTCCGTCGCTGGACAGTGGTCGAAGAGGCCGATCTGGATGATCCAGCGGTTGAGACCTGGTTGAGCAAAGCTCACGAGACTCATCCCGATGCCAAAGTCGGTGATGTGATCGAAGAGAAAATCGAGTCCATCGAATTCGGCCGTATCGCTGCCCAGACCGCCAAGCAGGTCATCGTGCAGAAGGTTCGCGAAGCCGAGCGCGCACAGGTGGTTGATGCCTATCGCGAGCGCCTGGGGGAAATTATCTCCGGCACCGTGAAAAAAGTGACACGTGACAACGTGATCGTCGACTTGGGTAACAACGCTGAAGCGTTGCTGGCCCGTGAAGACATCATCTCCCGTGAGACTTTCCGTGTCGGTGTGCGTCTGCGTGCGCTGCTCAAGGAAATCCGCACCGAGAACCGCGGCCCGCAGCTGATCCTGTCGCGTACTGCGCCGGAAATGCTGATCGAGCTGTTCCGTATCGAAGTGCCGGAAATTGCCGAAGGCCTGATCGAAGTAATGGCCGCTTCCCGTGATCCGGGTTCGCGGGCCAAGATCGCGGTCCGCTCCAAAGACAAACGCATCGACCCGCAAGGCGCGTGCATTGGTATGCGCGGTTCGCGCGTCCAGGCCGTATCCGGTGAGTTGGGCGGTGAGCGTGTGGATATCGTCCTGTGGGATGAGAACCCGGCGCAGTTCGTGATCAACGCCATGTCGCCGGCGGAAGTCGCGGCAATTATCGTTGACGAAGATGCCCATGCCATGGACATCGCCGTTGGCGCAGACAATCTGGCTCAGGCCATCGGTCGCGGTGGTCAGAACGTGCGTCTGGCTAGCCAGTTGACTGGCTGGACCCTGAACGTGATGACCGAATCGGACATCCAGGCTAAGCAGCAAGCAGAAACCGGCGACATCCTGCGCAACTTCATCGACGAGTTGGAAGTCGACGAAGACCTGGCACAGGTGCTGGTAGATGAAGGCTTCACCAGCCTGGAAGAGATTGCCTACGTACCGCTGGAAGAAATGCTCAACATCGACGGCTTTGACGAAGACACTGTCAACGAGCTTCGCGCTCGGGCCAAGGATCGTTTGTTGACTAAAGCCATCGCTACTGAGGAAAAGCTGGCAGACGCCCATCCGGCCGAAGACCTGCTCTCGCTTGAGGGTATGGACAAGGATTTGGCGATGGAACTGGCGGTGCGCGGCGTAATTACCCGCGAAGACCTGGCCGAGCAGTCTATTGACGACCTGCTCGACATCGACGGCATTGACGATGATCGTGCCGGCAAGTTGATCATGGCCGCCCGAGCCCATTGGTTCGAGTAATTAGGCGCGGCCTGAGGAGAGAAGTGCATGACGCAAGTCACGGTGAAACAACTGGCCGATGAGGTCAAAACACCGGTAGAGCGCCTGCTGCAGCAGATGCGTGAGGCAGGTCTGCCGCACACCGCCGCCGAGGAACATGTGAGCGATAGTGAGAAGCAATCGTTGCTGACTCACTTGAAAAGCAGCCACAAGGCGAAAGTGGAAGAACCACGCAAGATCACTTTGCAGCGCAAGACCACCAGCACCCTACGTGTCGCTGGCAGCAAGAGCATCAGCGTTGAAGTGCGCAAGAAGAAAGTCTTCGTGCAGCGCAGCCCGGAAGAAATCGAAGCCGAGCGTCAACGCGAACTGGAAGAGCGTCGCGCAGTAGACAATGCTGCTCGTCAGAAGGCTGAAGAAGAAGCCAAGCGTCGCGCCGAAGAAGAAGCCCGTCGCCAGCCTGCTACTGCGCAACCTGCAGTGGCAGAAGCAGTTGCGGCTCCTGCTCCTGCTCCCGTAGCTGCGGCAGCCGTGCAAGACGCACCGGCTGCGGCCCCTGCTCCGGCAGCGGATGCTCGCAAGCGCGAAGAGCCACGTCGTCCCGACAAACCTCGCAGCGACGATAGCAGTCGTCGTGGCAACAGTGACGGCGAGCGCAAAAACGCTCCGCACCGTGCTTCGGTCAAGGAAAAGGCGCCTGCGCCGCGCGTGGCTCCACGTACTACCGACGAAGAAAGCGACGGTTTCCGTCGTGGTGGTCGCGGCAAGGCCAAGCTGAAGAAGCGCAATGCTCACGGTTTCCAGAGCCCTACCGGGCCTGTCGTGCGCGAAGTGAAGATCGGCGAGACCATCACTGTGGGCGATCTCGCCCAGCAGATGTCGGTCAAGGCTGCTGAAATCATCAAGTTCATGTTCAAGCTGGGTACTCCAGCCACCATCAACCAGGTACTGGACCAGGAAACTGCCCAGTTGGTTGCTGAAGAGCTGGGCCACAAAGTGACCCTGGTCAGCGACACGGCCCTGGAAGACTCCCTGGCCGAGTCCCTGAAGTTTGAAGGTGAAGCGGTTTCCCGTGCGCCAGTCGTGACCGTAATGGGCCACGTTGACCATGGTAAAACCTCGCTGCTGGACTACATCCGTCGTGCCAAAGTGGCCGCGGGCGAAGCCGGTGGTATTACCCAGCACATTGGTGCCTACCACGTTGAAACCGAACGCGGCATGGTCACCTTCCTTGACACCCCGGGACACGCCGCGTTTACCGCAATGCGTGCTCGTGGGGCCAAGGCGACTGACATCGTGATTCTGGTCGTGGCAGCAGATGACGGCGTAATGCCGCAGACCATCGAAGCCGTTCAGCATGCCAAGGCTGCTGGCGTACCGCTGGTTGTTGCTGTGAACAAGATCGACAAGCCAGGTGCCGACCTCGATCGCATCCGCAGTGAACTGTCGGTTCACGGCGTGACCTCCGAAGAGTGGGGCGGTGATACGCCGTTCGTGCCTGTATCCGCAAAAATGGGTACCGGTGTCGACGACCTGCTGGAAGCCGTCCTGCTGCAAGCTGAGGTTCTTGAGCTGAAAGCAACGCCTTCGGCTCCAGGTCGCGGTGTTGTGGTTGAGTCCCGTCTCGACAAGGGCCGTGGCCCAGTGGCGACCGTGCTGGTTCAAGACGGTACCCTGCGTCAAGGCGACATGGTGCTGGTCGGTTCGAACTACGGCCGCGTTCGTGCCATGCTCGACGAGAACGGCAAGCCAATCAAGGAAGCCGGTCCTTCCATCCCTGTCGAGATCCTCGGCCTGGACGGTACTCCGGACGCTGGCGACGAGATGAGCGTGGTTGCCGACGAGAAGAAAGCCCGTGAAGTGGCTCTGTTCCGTCAAGGCAAGTTCCGTGAAGTCAAGCTGGCCCGTGCTCACGCCGGCAAGCTGGAAAACATCTTCGAAAACATGGGCCAGGAAGAGAAGAAGACGCTTAACATCGTCCTCAAATCTGACGTTCGTGGTTCGTTGGAAGCTCTGCAAGGCGCTCTGAATGGCCTGGGCAACGACGAAGTGCAAGTGCGCGTAGTCGGCGGCGGCGTCGGTGGTATCACCGAAAGCGACGCCAACCTGGCACTGGCTTCCAATGCTGTACTGTTCGGCTTCAACGTGCGTGCCGATGCTGGCGCACGGAAGATCGTCGAGCAGGAAGGTCTGGATATGCGTTACTACAACGTGATCTACGACATCATCGAAGACGTCAAGAAAGCCCTGACCGGTATGCTGGGCAGCGACGTTCGCGAGAACATCCTGGGCATTGCCGAAGTTCGCGACGTATTCCGTTCGCCGAAGTTTGGTGCGATCGCAGGTTGCATGGTCATCGAAGGTGTTGTTCACCGTAACCGTCCAATCCGCGTACTGCGTGAAGACATCGTTATCTTCGAAGGCGAGCTGGAATCCCTGCGCCGCTTCAAGGATGACGCTTCCGAAGTACGTGCCGGCATGGAATGCGGTATCGGCGTGAAGAGCTACAACGACGTCAAAGTCGGTGACAAGATCGAAGTCTTCGAGAAGGTTCAGGTTGCTCGCAGCCTCTAACTCGCGCACTTCAAGAGCCGCCATGGTCAGCCGCATGCAATTGCACGGCGCCACTGGCGGACTCTAAACGCAACGCCCGGTCTGGCTTCTGTCAGGCCGGGCGTTTGCCGCTTTCAGACCACACGGGTTTCACCGTGAGGCAGTAACAGGTAACAAGACATGGCAAAAGAATACAGCCGTACCCAACGTATCGGTGATCAGATGCAGCGCGAACTGGCGCAGCTGATCCGTCGTGAAGTCAAAGATCCACGCGTCGGCCTGGTGACTATCACCGCCGTGGAAGTCAGTCGCGACGTTGGTCACGCGAAGATTTTCATCACCGTGATGGGCCAGGAAAACGCTGAAGAAATCACCCAGAGCATCAAGGTGCTGAACTCGGCGGCAGGCTTCCTGCGCATGCAGTTGGCGCGTGAAATGAAGCTGCGCAGCGTGCCGCAACTGCACTTCCATTACGATGAAAGCGTGGTTCGCGGAGCGCATTTGTCGGCCCTGATCGAGCGTGCCGTGGCAGAAGACAGCCAGCACGCCGCGCCTGCCCCTGACGACGCCAAGGAGTAAGCGGTGGCTCAGGTCAAGCGTATCCGTCGTAACGTCAGCGGCATCATCCTCCTGGACAAGCCGCTGGGTTTTACCTCCAACGCGGCTTTGCAGAAGGTCCGTTGGTTGCTCAATGCCGAGAAGGCCGGTCATACCGGCAGTCTCGACCCCCTGGCCACCGGCGTCTTGCCGTTGTGCTTTGGTGAAGCCACCAAGTTCTCGCAGTATCTGCTCGATTCCGACAAGGGTTATGAAACCCTGATGCAATTGGGCAAGACCACCACCACCGCGGACGCTGAAGGCGAGGTTTTGCTGGAGCGCGAGGTGACCGTTGGTCGTACCGATATCGAAGCGGTATTGCCCGGGTTTCGTGGTCAAATCAAACAGATACCGCCGATGTACTCTGCCCTCAAGCGCGATG
The DNA here is from genome assembly GCF_009908285.1 of Pseudomonas sp. Fl4BN1. Classification (GTDB taxonomy): domain Bacteria; phylum Pseudomonadota; class Gammaproteobacteria; order Pseudomonadales; family Pseudomonadaceae; genus Aquipseudomonas. Next base: position 81,158 of record NZ_JAAARM010000021.1, on the reverse strand, counting down.
GCCAGCCGCTTTACAAACTGGCTCGTGCAGGGGAAGTGGTGGAGCGCGAACCGCGTTCTGTTACTATTGCGCGCTTGGAATTACTCGCCTGTGAAGGCGACACTGCCCGCCTGGCGGTGGACTGCAGCAAAGGCACCTATATCCGTACCCTGGTGGAAGATATTGGTGAAAAACTGGGTTGTGGTGCTTATGTCGCGGCACTGCGGCGGACCCAGGCCGGACCTTTCAGCCTGGCCCAGACGGTCACCCTGGAAGAGCTGGAAGCAGTGCACGCCGAAGGCGGCAACGAAGCGGTAGACCGTTTCCTGATGCCATCGGACAGTGGCCTGCTGGATTGGCCGTTGTTGCAGTTCTCGGAGCACAGTGCGTTCTATTGGCTCAATGGCCAGCCAGTACGTGCCCCCGATGCACCGAAGTTCGGCATGGTGCGGGTACAGGATCACAATGGTCGCTTCATCGGTATCGGTGAAGTGAGCGAAGACGGGCGCATCGCGCCGCGTCGCTTGATTCGGTCAGAATGACCGAAACCAGCCTGTGTAACAGCAGGCTGGAGAGGGTGGCTGTTAACAGGCACGGTCACTACTCATTTTTAGATACAGGGATTTGTCCCTGGCCTGTTGAAACTGCCCTTTGGGTGGTTTCCTGAAAAAAGGATTGCCTCATGGCTCTCGACGTTCAAGAAAAAGCACAAATCGTAGCTGACTACCAGCAAGCTGTTGGTGACACTGGTTCGCCAGAAGTGCAAGTTGCACTGCTGACCCACAACATCAACAAACTGCAAGGTCACTTCAAGGCCAACGGTAAAGATCACCACTCCCGTCGTGGTCTGATCCGCATGGTAAACCAGCGTCGTAAGCTGCTGGACTACCTGAAAGGCAAGGATCTGGGTCGTTATCAGACTCTGATCGGTCGCCTGGGTCTGCGTCGCTAATCAGCGATTGCGCTAGAGGTTGGTTGTCTGCCGTGTGTCAGTGGGTTCCCGCTGGCCCATGGCAGGCCCCAGCCTCAAGTTTTATCTGGATACACGTTTTACCCTGGACAGGCGTTGGGCCGATTCCCGACATTGCCCAAGAATTTCGCAAGAACCCAGTTTCCCCAAGAGCCACAAAGAAGGTAGGACACCGTGAACCCGGTAATCAAAAAATTCCAGTTCGGTCAGTCGACCGTCACCCTCGAGACTGGCCGTATCGCCCGTCAGGCCTCCGGCGCAGTATTGGTCACCGTTGACGACGACGTCAGCGTATTGGTGACCGTGGTTGGCGCCAAGCAAGCGGATCCAGGCAAGGGCTTCTTCCCTCTGTCCGTTCACTACCAGGAAAAGACTTACGCTGCCGGTAAGATCCCTGGTGGTTTCTTCAAGCGTGAAGGCCGTCCTTCCGAGAAAGAAACCCTGACCTCGCGTCTGATCGACCGTCCAATCCGCCCTCTGTTCCCAGAAGGCTTCATGAACGAAGTGCAGGTTGTCTGCACCGTGGTTTCCACCAGCAAGAAAACCGATCCGGACATCGCTGCGATGATCGGTACCTCGGCGGCCCTGGCGATCTCCGGCATTCCTTTCGACGGCCCGATTGGCGCCGCTCGCGTGGCTTTCCACGAAAGCACCGGCTACCTGCTGAACCCGACTTACGAGCAACAGCAAGCTTCGAGCCTGGACATGGTCGTTGCCGGTACCTCTGACGCCGTGCTGATGGTTGAGTCGGAAGCCAAAGAACTGACCGAAGACCAGATGCTGGGCGCGGTACTGTTTGCTCACGACGAGTTCCAGGTTGTGATCAATGCCGTTAAAGAACTGGCTGCCGAAGCTGCCAAGCCGACCTGGAACTGGGCTCCACAGCCAGAAGCCACCGCACTGCTGGGCGCTATCCGTGCCGAGTTCGGCGAGGCGATCTCCCAGGCTTACACCATCACCGTCAAGGCTGATCGCTATGCCCGCCTGGGCGAGCTGAAAGACCAAGTGGTTGCCAAGCTGTCCGGTGAAGAAGGCCAGCCTTCCTCCAGCGAAGTCAAAGCCGCTTTCGGTGAGATCGAATACCGCACCGTTCGCGAAAACATCGTTAACGGCAAGCCACGTATCGACGGCCGTGACACCAAGACCGTACGTCCTTTGAACATCGAAGTCGGTGTTCTGCCAAAGACCCACGGTTCGGCCCTGTTCACCCGTGGCGAAACTCAGGCCCTGGTTGTTGCAACTCTGGGCACCGCCCGTGACGCGCAACTGCTGGACACCCTGGAAGGCGAGAAAAAAGACCCGTTCATGCTGCACTACAACTTCCCTCCGTTCTCGGTGGGCGAGTGTGGTCGCATGGGTGGCGCTGGTCGTCGTGAAATCGGTCACGGCCGTCTGGCCCGTCGTTCGGTTTCGGCCATGCTGCCAGCTGCCGACGTGTTCCCGTACACCATCCGTGTTGTTTCGGAAATCACCGAGTCCAACGGTTCCAGCTCCATGGCTTCGGTCTGCGGCGCTTCCCTGGCACTGATGGACGCTGGTGTACCGATGAAGGCACCGGTCGCCGGTATCGCCATGGGTCTGGTTAAAGAAGGCGAGAAGTTCGCCGTCCTGACCGACATCCTGGGTGACGAAGACCACCTGGGCGACATGGACTTCAAGGTAGCCGGTACCGCCAAAGGTGTTACCGCGCTGCAGATGGACATCAAGATCAAGGGCATCACCGAAGAAATCATGGAGATCGCCCTGGGCCAGGCCCTGGAAGCTCGCCTGAACATCCTCGGTCAGATGAACCAGATCATCGGTCAGTCGCGTACCGAGCTGTCGGCCAACGCTCCGACCATGATCGCGATGAAGATCGACACCGACAAAATCCGTGATGTCATCGGTAAAGGCGGCGCCACCATTCGTGCGATCTGCGAAGAGACCAAGGCTTCGATCGACATCGAAGACGACGGCTCGATCAAGATCTTCGGCGAAACCAAGGAAGCTGCAGAGGCCGCGCGTCAGCGCGTCCTGGGCATCACCGCGGAAGCCGAGATCGGCAAGATCTACGTCGGTAAGGTTGAGCGCATCGTCGACTTCGGCGCCTTCGTCAACATCCTGCCGGGCAAGGACGGTCTGGTGCACATCTCGATGCTGAGCGACGCTCGCGTTGAGAAAGTCACCGACATCCTCAAAGAAGGCCAGGAAGTGGAAGTGCTGGTACTGGACGTGGACAACCGCGGTCGTATCAAGCTGTCCATCAAAGACGTGGCAGCAGCCAAGGCTTCGGGCGTTTAATCTCCCTTTAGCCTTACGCTGAACAAGCAAACGCCCCGACTGGTTCGGGGCGTTTTGCTATCTACGACAAAATACTCACTGCCAGCTCCTCATGCTTGATTGTGTTGGCTGCTGCCGCAGGCGATGGAGCAGGCGGGTCCTTGAGGCTCGTGAAGGGGACACAGGCCTTCTTGTCCAAGTGTGCCCTGTGGCTATAGTTGCCGGCCCCAGGTGCCGGTGCTAGGTTTTAATCCACGCCGGTGTAGCTCAGTCGGTAGAGCAGCGCACTCGTAACGCGAAGGTCGCAGGTTCGATTCCTGTCTCCGGCACCAGTTGTACAAAGCAAAGCCCGCGTGATGCGGGCTTTGTCATATCTATCGTTGGCTTATTTCACCTTTCTACTCAGGTCATCCACGCTGCGTTTGAGTTTGTCCAGTTCGTTGTCCTGGTTGCTCACCTCACGTTTCAGGTTGGATAGCTCGCTGGAGCTTGAACTGGAGCTGGAGCCGGCATTGCGCTTGAGATCTTCCAACTGGCTGCCGAGCTTGTTGAGTTCATTGCCTTGACTGCTGACATCGCGTTTGAGGTTGGAAAGTTCACTAGAGCTGGAGCCCGAGCTGGATCCAGCGTTGCGTTTGAGGTCTTCCAACTGACGTTCAAGCTTGCCTAGCTCACTGGCCTGATTGCCGATGTCACGCTTGAGGTTGGTCAGTTCGCTGCTATTTGAGTTCGAGCTGCCGCTCGTGCTGCGCTTGAGCTCCTCTACTTGTTTCTCCAGTTTATCAAGGCTGCTGCCCTGGTCACCGAGGGTGCGCTTGAGGCTGGTCAGTTCGCTGCTATTTGAGTTCGAGCTGCCGCTTGCACTGCGCTTGAGCTCTTCTACTTGCTTCTCCAGCTTGCTCAAGCTGTTGCCCTGATCGCTGACAGTGCGCTTTAGAGTGGAGAGTTCGTTGGCATTGCTGCTGGAGCTGGAACCGCTATTGCGCTTGAACTCGTCGAATGTTCGAGCCTGGTCACTGACGGTTCTCTGCAGTTTCTCCAGCTCGGCCTTGGTGCTTTTCAGGCTGTCCTGCAGGTTCTTCAGGTCATCGCTGCTGAAGTCCGAACTGTGCAGTGTGTAATTTCCGCGAGCGTCGCGGTGGATGGTGCCGAGTTTGTCGTAGGAAGAAGGGCTGTCGGTCTGGTACTCGATAGCGGCCCGAGCCTGTTGCGGGAGAGTCAAACTGCCGAACAACAGCGCCGCCATACTGATCGAGAACAGTGCAGGCGCAGACTTTGAACAACTGGACATCACTGAGATTCCTTGTGAAGTGCCGATGTGGCACAACGCTATGACTGCGTTCCTGAAAACTTGTTCCCGTAGGCAGGATCGTGGGCGCAGCCTTTACGATGCGTGGGATGGCCGGTTTTTACCCAATTGATGCATTGGGTCATATAAATCGTCGCCCAAAGGTCCTATATTCGGTTTCTGTCTGAGTACCAGCATGCTGTTTTCAGATGATCCCGAATGGTTCTGAAGGCCAGATAAATCGACGATTGAAACGGTTTTTTGCGGCAGAGAGATCCCAACGATCCAGATCCATCTTCCATTCCCACGATCAGAGAGAACGAGATGATTCCTAAAGAGGCAAGAATCGACGTAGCGCTTGAAAGGTACCTGGCTGCCACGCCTTCCTTGCAAGAAGAAATCAGCGCCCTGAGCCCGGAAGAACAGAAGCAACAGGCGCAATGGGCCTTTGAGGACGAGGCGGAGTCTCGCGGCATCGAGCCGTGGGAACTGGTGCTCGATCTGGTGGCCGAGACACCGGAAGAGTTGAAGGCCATGCGCCTGGAAGTGCATCAGGAGGTTGCTGAAGCGCTGGGCATGGACCTCGAGGATTACTTGCAGCTCAACGAGATCGACAGTTGAACCCGACGCCAGCCTGAACCAGGCTGGCGTTTTTCATGGCTCAGAGGCTCAGCCGCATGGACAGGTCCAGGGCTTTCACATCCTTGGTCATGGCGCCGATGGAGATGTAGTCCACCCCGGTTTCGGCAATCGGGCGCAAGGTGCTTTCGTTGATTCCCCCGCTGGCTTCCAGCTTGGCCTTGCCGGCATTCAGGCGCACGGCCTCGCGCATGTCGTCCAGGCTCAGTTCGTCGAGCATGATGATGTCGGCACCTGCAGCCAGGGCCTCTTTCAATTCCGCAAGACTTTCCACTTCCACTTCCACCGGCTTACCCGGGGCGATCCGGTGGGCGGCGCTGATGGCCTGGGCGATTCCCCCGCAGGCGGCGATGTGGTTTTCCTTGATCAGGAACGCGTCGTACAGACCGATGCGGTGGTTATGGCAGCCACCGCAGGTGACCGCGTACTTTTGTGCCAGGCGCAGGCCAGGGAGCGTTTTGCGGGTATCCAGCAGCTTGACCTGGGTATCGCTGACAAAGTCGGCCAGATAACGCGCCCGAGTAGCCACGCCGGAGAGCATTTGCAGGAAGTTCAGCGCGCTGCGTTCGCCAGTGAGCAACGAACGGGCCGGGCCTTCGAGGTGAAACAGCGCCTGGTTGGGCACAACCTGCTCACCGTCAGCCACCTGCCAGTGCACGGCAACTCGCGGATCCAGTTGGCGGAACACCGCATCCACCCAGGCGGTACCGCTGATCACTGCGGCCTCGCGGGTAATGATGGTGGCTTTGGCCAGACGTTCGGCCGGGATCAATTGCGCAGTGATGTCGCCGCTGCCGATGTCTTCCAGCAATGCGCGGCGCACGTTGGCTTCGATTTCGGCGGTCAGGTCGGCGAGGCGTAGATTCGGCATAACGGGCTCCACAAACAAAGTGTGCCGATTATAGGGGCAGGGGATCGGCTAACCCAAGGCAGCAAATCTCGGCAGTCTTTAGCGAACCTGTCTTTCGTAGCTTTGTCCGATGAATGAGAGTGAATTTTCTTAACGAAACGAGGGTTTTTTCAGAAGAGGCGGCAGAGTCTGCTGGCGCAAGAGGGGGTTTTTACAAGATAATATGACTTGTAATTGACGTCATAGCTTTGACGTATCTTTGGCTCCCCCCTTAACTAAAGAGCAGTAGAGTGCACTTGCCTCCGCTGAGAGCCGGCTGTGAGCGTCGCCGGCTTGACTGAACCTTGAAATCGAACCGAAGAAACACCTTTTCCAGGAGGCTTGGATGCACAACGACGGGAATGTAGTGCCTTTGCACAAGGCGGCTACAGATCAGGCGACCGCGTCGCCGCTTGCCCGCCTGCCGGTGATTCTGCTTCAGGTTCGTGACAAGGCTGCCCAGCAACTGCGCCACGGCTTGCAGGAGCTGTTCGATAATGCTGACGATACCCTGTTTGAAATGGCTGACCGGGCGCAGAACAACGTCGAGCAGAACACGCTGTTTGAAGCCATGCGCGACCTGCGCCTGAAGCGCAAAAGTATCGAGCGTGGTTTTCTCGAGAAGTTTTTCGAAGCCTTTGCCGGTCTGGTCCAATACGATCCGGCCTTGGTCATTCCTCATACGGTGGCCTATGACCCATCGTTGGCCCCTACTCACGATGACCTGGAAAAGAGCGTGGCAGTGGATGCCATGGTGGCCAAGGTACTCAATCGTGATGGTTTCGCCCTGGGGCAATTGACGGCGCGTCTGGGAGTACTGCTGGGCCAGCGCCTGGCGGATTCAGGAAACCCCCTGGGACCGGCGTTGCTGTGCGAGTATTTCCTGCAGTCCGGGCGCAGCCTGGGGGTCGAGATCAAGGTCAAGCTGATCATCCTCAAGCTCTTCGAGCGTTATGTGCTCAGCGACGCGGAGCAGCTTTATGCCGAGGCCAACCAGTTGCTGATCGCCACTGGCATTCTGCCGGAGTTGATGCCCGCTCCGGCGCGACGGGCCTCGGATCGAGCCCAGGCCGACGTGCAGGGCGCGGCAGGCGAAGACGGTACCGTCAAGCCCAGCCAGGGGCAGCTCGACGAGAGCGTCCAGGAGGTTTTCGCAGCGTTGCAGACGCTGCTCTTCCATGTGCGCGGCAGTGTCGCACCGACCCTGGAAGCCAGCGCTGAAACCCAACCGATCTCGACCCGCGATCTGCTGCGCCTGCTGTCGCACTTGCAGCAGTACGTGCCGGCGCCCAGCGCCCAGGAAGACTTCGACCTGCGCAACCAGTTGGAGCAGTTGCTGACCCGGGTCAGCGTCAAGAGCGGCAAGTCCCGTGTGGTGGGGGTCGCCGATGAAGACGTGATCAACCTGATCGCCATGCTCTTCGAGTGCATCCTCGATGACCGCAACCTGCCGGACTCCCTCAAGGCGTTGATCGGGCGCCTGCAGATCCCCATGCTCAAGGTGGCGGTGCTGGACAAGAGCTTCTTCAGCCGCGGCAGTCATCCGGCCCGGCGCCTGATGAATGAAATTGCTGCGGCCGCCATGGGCTGGGGTGGCTGCGATGACCATCAGCGCGACAGCCTGTACCTGCGTATCGAGCAAGTGGTACAGCGCTTGCTGAGCGAATTCACCGACGACCCGGCGATCTTTTCCGAGCTGCTGGCGGACTTTCTCGCCTTTACCGCCGACGAGCGACGCCGGGCCGAGTTGCTGGAGCAGCGTACCCGCGACGCCGAGGAAGGCCGGGCCAAGGCGGAGATGGCCCGACGCCGGGTCGAGCAAGCGTTGAATGAGGCGCTGCTGGGCAAGGTGCTGCCGCACAAAGTAGTGGACTTTGTCCGTGACGCCTGGAGCCAGGTCCTGCTGCTCAGTTTCCTCAAGCATGGCGATGACTCCACCCAATGGCAGATTGCCGAGCAGACCCTGACCGAACTGATCTGGAGCGTGCAGCGCCACGAGCAGCCGGACACCGCGATGCGCTTGCTGGCGCTGGTGCCGGGGTTGCTCAAGGGCCTGCGTGACGGTTTGAGCGGTGCGGCTTTCGATCCCTTCGCCACCAGCGAATTTTTCAGCCAGCTTGAACTCCTGCACCTGCAGGCGTTCGAGCGCGAAGCCCAGGTCCCTCAGCCGCGAGTGGTGGCTCTGGAGGCGGAGCGCGTCGAGATGATCGTGGTGGCTCAAGAGATCCTCCTGCCCTCCGCGGAGGAGGGCCCTCTGGAGGCCGCGCCGCTGGCGTTGCCCGCCAATGACGCCAGTGTGCTGCAAGTCGACCAACTGCGACTGGGGGCCTGGGTCGAGTTCCAGGAGGACGAGGACAACACCTTGCGCTGCAAGCTGGCGGCGATTGTGTCCCATCCAGTGGCCAAGTACGTGTTCGTCAACCGCACCGGGATGAAGGTCCTGGAACGCACGCGCATGGGCTTGGCCCTGGAGTTTCACCGAGGCGCAGTGCGCGCCCTGGACGATACCTTGCTGTTCGACCGAGCCCTGGAATCGGTGATCGGCAATCTGCAGCGGCTCAATCACGGCAAGTGATCGCAACCCGAGGGCGTAACGCGGCATACTGGGCCATTCAAGGCTTTAGCTGAAGGAACTGGTATGCGGCTGGACCCTGCCACGGGGTGGTGTCATGGCGTACGTCACTGCCCATCACCCAATTTCAATGAGCGCCCGGGGGGCGAAATCTCCCTGCTGGTGATCCATAACATCAGCCTGCCGCCGGGGCAGTTCGGCACCGGCAAGGTGCAGGAATTCTTCCAGAATCGCCTTGATGTCACAGAGCATCCGTATTTTGCCGGGATCGCCGACTTGCGCGTGTCCGCGCATTTCCTGATCGAGCGTGACGGCGCCGTGACGCAGTTTGTCTCTTGTCTGGACCGGGCCTGGCACGCCGGGGTGTCGAGCTTCGAGGGGCGCGAGACCTGCAACGATTTTTCCTTGGGCATTGAACTGGAAGGCACCGATGAGCTGCCCTTCAGCAACGCCCAGTATCAGTCCTTGGGTGTCCTGACCGATCAATTGCAGGCAGTTTATTGCGCTATAACACCACAGCGAATTTGTGGGCATAGCGACATCGCGCCCGGGCGCAAGACCGACCCGGGCCCGGCTTTCGACTGGGCACGCTATCGTGCCGCCGTGGAGAAGGGGGAAAGACAATGAGTTTTCTGGTGTTGCTGCTGGCGGTATGGATCGAGAAATTCTCGGCCTTGCGCCAGCGGGTACAGCGCGACGGTTGGTGGCTGCGGCAATTGGCACGACTGGAGTCGAGCCCGCGCATGGCCGGGCATCCGTGGTGGCTGTTGATGGTTTTGATACTGCTGCCAGTGATCTTGCTCGGCGTGTTGCTGTGGGTCCTGCAGCCGGTGGCTTATGGCTTGCTGGCTCTGCCGGTGCATCTGTGGGTGGTGATCTATGCCCTGGGAAGGGGGGACCTGTTGGGCGGCCTGGGGCCGTTCCGCGATGCCTGGCGACGCGAGGACCTGCAAGCGGCAGTCCACGTTGCCAAGCGTGACCTGGACATCTGTGCCGACAATGGTGAGCAACTGCTGGAAAGCGTTCAGGCCCACCTGTTGTGGCAGGCCTTCCAGAGCTTCTTTGCGGTAATTTTCTGGTATTTCCTGTTGGGCCCGGTGGCGGCCCTGAGTTATCGCCTGCTGGCCCTGGCGGCCGAACACGGCAAGAACCCGGCCCTGATAGAGCGGGCAGAGCAGTTGCGGCACGCCTTCGACTGGTTGCCGGTACGCTTGCTGGCGGTGAGTTTTGCCTTGGTGGGTAACTTCGTCGCTGTCAGCCGGGTCATGCTCCACGAACTGCTCAACTGGCACATCAGCGCCGCGCAACTGGTGGAAAAGGTCGGCTTGGTGGCCGGTGAAATTCCGCCACCGGTGGCGGGGCCGGAAGGTATCAACAGCCTGGACCGTATCTGGGAACTGCTGCTGCGTGCGGCAGTGCTCTGGTACGCCGGTTTTGCCCTGTGGACTGTTCTAGCCTGACTGACGGTTGCTGGGCACGGTTTTTTGTGGCGAGGAACGCTTGCTTCCTCGCCATATCAGCCTTGCTCAGCCTTCTGAGGAAACCCTGCTCTGGGCGCCTCTCTAGCGGTTAACTTTAAGTTACAAAACCTCCCCCGAAATTGAGCTATACAGAGGCAGCGCCGAATAGTGGCTATCTGCTGCTTTCGCCTGCCTGCCAATAACAATAAAAGAAAAGGGAGACTTCTTTGTGAAGAGCTTGCTCTATCCCGCTGTCGCGCTGATGAACCGCCTGAGCTTCGGCATGAAGTTCAGCCTGATCAGCGTGCTGTTCTTTCTACCCATGCTGGTGACCAACTTCTATCTGGTGCGCGACTCTTATCGTGAATTCCAGGGCACCCAGGTCGAGTTGCAGAGTCTTGATCTGCTGGGCAGCAGCCTGGCCCTGCGTCGGGACCTGGAGACCCTCAACAATCAGGTGCAGATCAACGCCAGCCTCGGCCAGTCCGGCAAGGCCGGGGACCTGGAAGGCAAGATCGTCGCCCTGGAGAAAACCGTGCTCGAACGCCTGCAAGCCATGCAGGCGGTGACTGTGGATCCCCAGCAAGTCGAGGCGTTCAACGCCAAGCGCGATGAGCTGGTCGCGGCCTTCAAGGCCCAGCAGGGGGAAAGCTCACTGCTGAACAAGAGCGGGTTGATCGGCAAACTGTTGGGCAGTGCACAGTTGTTCAGCCAGATCATCGCCAGCCAGTCGGGCCTCAGCCGTGACGGCCAGGGCGATATCCGCCAGCTCAGCGAGCTGATCACCAGCGTCACCCCGCAAATTACCCAGACCCTGGGTGAAGGCCGGGCCATCGGTGCCTCCTCCCTGGGCCAAGGGTTCCTCAACTCATCATCCAGCACCCGTTTCGACGAGTTGCTGGTGCAGATCGAAAAGCTCCAGGCCGAATACGCGCTCAAGTTGCAGGACGCCCTGGGCGCCAGCCGCGCCGCCCACGACAGCCTCGACAGCCTGGCCGGCGCGAGCAAAGGCAGCCTCAAGCAGGCCAGCGAACTGTTCGAGGAGCAGGTGATCGTGGCCGACACCCTGGACGCGCCCTGGCAGGGGTTTTACGACCAGGTCAGCGGCCTGATGGCACAGACCTATCAACTCAACGAAGGCACCTTGAAGTTTCTCGACGTCGAACTGCAAAAGCGCCTGGAGCAGAACCGCAGCCACATGGTGCTGCTGGTGGTGGCCCTGGCCCTGGTGTTCCTGTCGATCGTCTACCTGTATGGCGGTTTCTACGCCTCGACCCGCACCACCCTGCGGCGCCTTGGAGCGATGATGGACAAGGTCGCGGCCGGGGACATGACGGTCACCTTCAAGGCCCACAGTCGCGACGAGCTGGGAGAGCTGGGCAGCGTGTTCAACGGTACGGTGCTGAAGATCCACGATCTGATCGAGCGAGTCGGCCAAACCGTCAGCGAAGTCGAGCGCCAGGCCGGGCAGGTAGAAAGCGTCTCGGCCCAGAGCAACCAGGCAGTGGCCGGCCAGCGCAGCCAGATCGAACAGGTGGCCACTGCGATGAACCAAATGTCTGCCACCGCCCAGGAAGTCGCTCGCAGCGCCGCGGCGGCGGTCAGTAGCGCCCACAGCGTCAATGATGAAACCATCAGCGGTCGTGGTCTGGTGGAGTCCCAGCAGGGCAGCATCGCCCGGCTCGCCAGCGAGATCGACCAGTCGGTGCTGGTGATCAATCAGTTGGCCAGTGACAGCCAGTCCATCAGCCGGGTGCTGGAGGTGATCAAGAGCATTGCCGAGCAGACCAACCTCCTGGCCCTCAACGCCGCCATCGAAGCGGCGCGGGCCGGCGAGCAGGGGCGGGGCTTCGCGGTGGTGGCCGATGAGGTACGGACCCTGGCCAAGCGCACGCAGCAGTCCACCGAGGAAATCGAGCAGATGATCGATAAACTCCACGGCGGGGTCAGCGCGGCGGTTAAGGCGATGGGCAGTAGTCATGCCATGGCCAATGGCACCGTGGGGCAGTCTGAGAAAGTCCAGCAGGCCCTGGAAAACATCCTTGGGGCGGTGGGCATGATCGTCGACCAGAACCAGCAGATTGCCGCGGCGGTGGAGCAGCAGACCGCGGTGGCTCATGACATCGACCAGAACATTGTCGAGATCAACCGCGCCGGTGAACGCACTGCCGAAGGCGCACACCAGACCGAGGATGCCAGTCGCCAGTTGTCGGCCCAAGTGGTGCAGCTCAAGCAGTTGATTGGTGCCTTCAGGGTCTGACGCCTTGGCGGTCTTTCGCTCGCGGAGTGCTTTAGCGTAAAGGGCTCCGCCATCTTGCATACAACCAGTAGTAATTAAATTCTTTGTTTGTGGCGTATTTCCTGTTTTCCTGCGCGTCTGTTTTTTTGAGCGCCCCTCACCGGGTGACTCGACCAGTCGACCATGACGTACTCATGGCCCTGAGGAAATTCGCTGATGACCGCAACTTCTGGAGTCCTGGGCCGCTGCGCCCATTGCCAGACCTTTCTCGATCTCGAACCTTGGCAACTCAACGCCATGGCTATGCAGGAGTCCTTCAACTGCATTCACTGCCACAAGCCCCTGAGGCTTGATTGCCCTGAGCAGATCAAACGCCTCAAATCCCTGGGTTCGTTCGCCACCTTGCGCGCGATGATGATCGTGCTGTGCGCCACAGTACTGCTGGTGACTTTGGTGCTGGAGTGGGTGGGGCTGCTGAGCCTGAGGCAGCAACTGAGCATTTCGGCGTTGATGCTCGGCAGTTGCTTGCTGGTGCTGGTGGTTGCCCGTCGCCGGCAGCGTCGGCCCTTGTTGCTACAGGGCGCCTGAGGGCCAACCGAACAGCTCGCAGGTGTTGCGGGTGCTGGCTGCGGCCAGTTGCTCGGGGGCAATGTCGATGATCTGCGCCAGGGCGCTGCAGATTGCCGGCAGGTGCTGGGGGCTGTTGCGTTGGCCGGCAAACATGACGGGCGCCATGTCCGGCGAGTCGGTTTCCAGTACCAGCGATTCCAGCGGCAGGTCGGCGATCACCTTGCGCAGACGCAAGGCCTGGGGCCAGGTGGCGGCGCCACCCAACCCCAGCTTGAACCCCAGCTTGATGTATTCGCGGGCCTCCTCGCGGCTGCCGGCAAAGGCGTGGATGATCCCGGCGCGCTTGAGCTTGAAGCGCTTCAGGGTGGCGATCACCGCGGCGTGGCTGCGTCGCACATGCAGTAGGGCCGGTAACTGGAAATCCGCCGCCAGCTGTAGTTGGGCCTCGAACAGGTGCTGCTGGCGCTCACGGTCCAGTTGCTCGAGAAAGTAATCCAGGCCGATCTCGCCCACCCCGCACAGCTGCGGATGCCCCGCCAGCCGCGCCAGCCAATCTTCCAGATCCTTGAGATCCGCCGGTTGATGATCATCCAGGTACACCGGGTGCAAACCGAAGGCCGCGTATAACTGCGGGTCGCTCTGCACCAGATCCCATACCCGTTGCCAATTGTCCTGATAGACCCCCAGCACCACCATGCGCTTGACGCCTTGAGCGCGGCTGTCGGCCAGCAGCGCCTCACGGTCGGCGTCGAAGTCGGGAAAATCCAGGTGGGTGTGGCTGTCGATCAGCTCCACGGTTCAGCCCTGTTGGATGCGCTGTTTGAAGGTGCGCGCAATGGCCTGCACGCCCGGTTGGTAATGCGCCTCCTCAATGGCTGCCAGGGCCAGTTGCAAGGCTTTCTCGGCGATCAGCTGATGCTGCTGGGCCATGGCATTGACCGGCAGCGGCAAGAAATCCAGTAACTGGGTATCGCCAAAGGTGCCCAGGCGCAGCGGCCGGGATTTCAGCGGGAAGTCGTGCAAGGCATCGAACACTCCCTGCAGCAGTACGTAGGAAGTGGTCACCAGGGCGTCCGGCAGATGGCCCAGGCGCTGCAGCAATTCCTCCATCAGCTGGCGGCCGCAATCGCGGCTGAAGGCTTCGCCGTGCTCGATCAGCACCTCGCCGCCGAAGCCCTCCAGGGCCTGGCGGAAACCGGCGGCGCGCTCCTGGCTGATGCTCAGTTCCGGGCGCGCGCCGATCAGCACGATCTGCTTGGGCTCGGGCTCAAGCAGGCTCTGGGTCAGGTGCAGGCTGGCTTGCAGGTCGTCGCTGATCACCGAGCAGAACAGCTCGGGCGGCATCACCCGGTCGATGGCGATGATCGGCAGGCCCTGGGCCTGCAACTGCTGGTAGCTGTCATCTTCCGCCGGCAGGCAGCTGGCGACGAACAGCGCGTCGCAGCGTCGGGCGCGGAACAGCTGGAGCAGTTGCCGCTCGCTGTCCGGGGCGTCGTCGGAGCTGGCGATCAGCAACTGATACCCTCGGGCCCGGGCGCCTTGTTCCAGCAGCTTGGCGATGCGTGCGTAGCTGGGGTTCTCCAGGTCCGGGAGAATAAAGCCCAAGGTACGGGTGTGCCGGCTGCGCAAGCCGGCCGCCTGGGGATTGGGAGTAAAGCCGTGTTCTTCCACCACCGCCCGCACCCGTTCCACGGTGGCGTTGCTGATGCGTTGTTGTTCGGCCTTGCCGTTGATGACGTAACTGGCGGTGGTCACAGACACACCGGCCAGGCGAGCGATATCACTGAGTTTCAACCCGGGATTTCCTTGTTTTTGGTGCTTGCCCCGATATTTTCGCCAATCCTACCCGATCTGGGCAGGCGACCAACGTCGGAACCGGCAATCGACCAGAAGGACTTCAAGCGCTCGAGATTATGGAGTAACGTACCAAACTTGCTAGATTAAACGTTTCAGCAGGCGTATTTTCTAGGCCGAAGCACAAACGGAAAACGCCCCTGCCAGGCACCGAGTCCCGTTTGTGGCAGTAAAGACGCCTACGCTGCTGACTTAAAACAATACCTAGCGCCGCCCCCTGCCGCGCTAAATAGGAGAAGCCATGCTCGAGCTCACTGTAGAGCAGATATCCATGGGCCAGTCGGCTGTGGATAAGTCCGCGGCGCTGCACCTGCTGGCCGACAAACTGGTGGCGGACGGCCTGGTGGCCGAGGGCTACCTGGCCGGTCTCAAGGCCCGCGAAGCCCAGGGCTCGACCTTTCTTGGCCAAGGCATCGCCATTCCCCACGGCACCCCGGAAACCCGCGACCAGGTCTTTGCCACCGGCGTGCGCCTGCTGCAGTTTCCCGACGGCGTGGACTGGGGCGACGGGCAGATCGTCTACCTGGCCATCGGCATTGCGGCAAAATCCGACGAGCATTTGCGCCTCCTACAACTACTGACCCGTGCCCTGGGTGAAACCGACCTCGGCCAGGCGCTGCGTCGTGCCAGTTCCCCGGAGGCCCTACTCAAGCTGTTGCAGGGCGCGCCCCAGGAACTGGCGCTGGACGCCCAGATGATCAGCCTCGGGGTGGCGGCAGAAGATTTCGAAGAGCTGGTCTGGCGCGGCGCCCGTCTGCTGCGCCAGGCCGAATGCGTGAGCAACGGCTTTGCCGCGGTGCTGCAACAGGTGGAAGCGCTGCCCCTGGGCGACGGCCTGTGGTGGCTGCACAGCGAACAGACCGTGCTGCGCCCGGGGCTGGCCTTTGTCACCCCGGACAAACCCATCCGCTACCTGGGCCAGCCCCTGAGTGGCCTGTTCTGCCTGGCCAGCCTGGGGGAGGCCCACCAGGTCCTGCTGGAGCGCCTGTGCGCGCTGCTGATCGAAGGCCGTGGCCAGGAGCTGGGCCGCGCCACCAGCAGTCGCGCGGTGCTGGAAGTGCTCGGCGGCGAATTGCCGGCGGACTGGCCCAGTGCCCGTATCGCCCTGGCCAACGCCCACGGCCTGCATGCACGCCCGGCCAAGGTGCTGGCGCAGTTGGCGAAGAATTTTGACGGCGAGATCCGCATCCGCCTCGCCGATGGCAAGGAGTCTGCGGTCTCGGTAAAAAGCCTGAGCAAGCTGCTGAGCCTCGGTGCCCGGCGTGGTCAGGTGCTGGAGCTGATCGCTGAACCGAGCGTCGCCGCCGACGCTTTGCCCGCGTTGCTGGCCGCTATCGAGGAAGGCCTGGGTGAAGAGGTCGAGCCCTTGCCGGCTGTCAGCGCCCCTCGGCAGGAGCCACAAGAAGTCGTCGAGCCGATCAGCGCCCCGGCTTCCGGCAGCCTGATCCAGGCCATCGCTGCCGCGCCCGGCATCGCCATCGGCCCGGCCCATATCCAGGTTCAGCAAAGCATCGATTACCCACTGCGCGGCGAGTCCTCCGCCATCGAGCGCCAGCGCTTGCAGCAGGCCCTGGCCGAGGTCCGCGAAGACATTCAGGGGCTGATCCAGCGCAGCCAGGCCAAGGCCATCCGCGAGATTTTCATCACCCACCAGGAAATGCTCGACGACCCCGAGCTGAGCGACGAAGTGGACACCCGCCTCAAGCAGGGCGAAAGCGCCGAAGCGGCCTGGATGAGCGTGATCGAAAGCGCCGCCCGACAGCAGGAAGCCCTGCAGGACGCCCTGCTTGCCGAGCGCGCCGCCGACCTGCGGGACATCGGCCGTCGGGTGCTGGCCCAGTTGTGCGGCATCGAAACCCCGGCCGAGCCGGAGCAGCCGTACATTCTGGTGATGGACGAAGTCGGCCCTTCGGATGTGGCGCGCCTGGACCCGCACCGCGTGGCCGGGATTCTCACCGCCCGTGGCGGCGCCACGGCCCACAGCGCCATCGTCGCCCGGGCCCTGGGCATTCCAGCCCTGGTGGGGGCGGGGGCCAGTGTGCTGCTGATCAAGCCCGGTACGCCTTTGCTACTGGACGGCCAGCGCGGCCGCCTGCATGTGGACGCCGACCCGGCGTCCCTGCAATGCGCCGTTGAGGAGCGCGACAACCGCGAGCAACGGCTCAAGGCCGCCGCCGAACAACGCCATCAGCCGGCCCACACCACGGATGGTCACGCGGTCGAGGTGTTCGCCAATATCGGTGAAAGCGCCGGTGTCGCCGCCGCCGTTGAAAACGGCGCCGAAGGCATCGGCCTGCTGCGCACCGAACTGATTTTCATGGCCCATCCCCAGGCCCCGGACGAAGCCACCCAGGAAGCCGAATACCGTCGTGTGCTCGACGGCCTCGCCGGGCGTCCGCTGGTGGTGCGCACCCTGGATGTGGGCGGCGACAAACCGCTGCCTTACTGGCCCATCGCCAAGGAGGAAAACCCCTTCCTCGGCGTGCGCGGCATCCGCCTGACCTTGCAACGGCCGCTGATCATGGAAGCGCAACTGCGTGCGCTGCTGCGCTCGGCGGACAACCGCCCGCTGCGGATCATGTTCCCCATGGTCGGCAGCGTCGAAGAGTGGCGCCAGGCCCGGGACATGACCGAGCGCCTGCGCCGGGAAATCCCCGTGGCCGACCTGCAGTTGGGGATCATGATCGAAGTGCCATCCGCCGCCCTGCTGGCGCCGGTGCTGGCCCGGGAAGTGGACTTCTTCAGCGTCGGCACCAACGACCTGACCCAATACACCCTGGCCATCGACCGTGGCCACCCGACCCTTTCGGCCCAGGCCGACGGCCTGCACCCAGCGGTGCTGCAACTGATCGACATCACTGTGCGTGCTGCCCATGCCCACGGCAAGTGGGTCGGTGTGTGCGGTGAGCTGGCGGCCGACCCGTTGGCGGTGCCGGTGCTGGTGGGCCTGGGGGTGGATGAACTGAGTGTTTCCGGACGCAGCGTCGCCGAGGTCAAGGCGCGGATTCGCGAACTCAGCCTGACCCAGGCGCAAACCCTTGCTCAACAGGCCCTGGCCGTCGGCAGCGCCAACCAGGTGCGCGCCCTAGTGGAGGCCATGTAATGGCAGCAATACTCACCCTGACCCTCAACCCGGCGCTGGACCTCACCGTGCAGATGGCGCGCCTGGACGCAGGGCAGGTCAACCGCGGCGACGCCATGCACACCCATGCTGCCGGCAAGGGCTTGAACGTGGCCCAGGTGCTGGCCGACCTCGGCCATCAACTCACCGTCAGCGGCTTTCTCGGGGAAAACAATCCACAGGCCTTCGACGCCTTGTTCGCCCAGCGCGGTTTTGTCGACGCCTTCATCCGCGTGCCCGGGGACACCCGCAGCAATATCAAGCTGGCCGAAGGCGATGGCCGCATTACCGATATCAACGGCCCCGGGCCCGAGGTCAGCGAAGCCGCGCAACAGGCCCTGCTCGAGCGCCTGGAGCAGATCGCTCCCGGGCATGACGCGGTGGTGGTGGCCGGCAGCCTGCCGCGCGGGGTCAGCCCCGAATGGTTCCAGGCCCTGCTGCTGCGCTTGAAAGCCTTGGGCCTGAAGGTCGCCCTCGACACCAGCGGCGCCGCCTTGCGTGCCGGCCTGGCAGCGGGCCCCTGGCTGGTCAAGCCCAACACCGAAGAACTGGCGGACGCCCTCGGCAGCCCGGTGGTTTCAGTGGCCGGGCAGGCCGAGGCCGCCCGCCAGCTGCACGCCCAAGGCGTCGAGCATGTGGTGATTTCCCACGGCGCCGAGGGGGTCAGTTGGTTCAGCGCCGCACCGTCCCTGCAGGCCCTGCCGCCCAAGGTCAGGGTGGTCAGCACCGTGGGCGCCGGCGACTCGTTGCTGGCGGGCATGCTCCACGGCCTGCTCAGTGCCCAGCCGTTCGAACAGACCCTGCGCACCGCCACGGCGATTGCCGCCATGGCCGTGACCCAGATCGGTTTCGGCATCAGCGACAGGGCGCAACTGGCCCGGCTGGAGCAGGGGGTGCGCGTGCATCCCCTCATAGAACAATAAGAGGGTTGCCCATGAAGTTAGCCATAGTTACCGCCTGCCCCAACGGCATGGTCACCAGCGTGCTCTGCGCCCGCCTGCTGGACGCCGCAGCCCAGCGCCAGGGCTGGAGCACCAGCGTTGAAGTGCACGATGAAGCGCACCCGGAACGCCAACTGTCGGCGGCCACCCTCGAAGCCGCCGAATGGGTGCTGGTGGTCAGCACCGGGCCTGTGGATATGTCGCGTTTTGTTGGCAAGCGGGTGTATCGCAGCAGCCCGTCCCAGGCCTTGCAGGATGTGGACGCGGTGCTGCGTCGCGGCGCCGAAGAGGCCCAGGTATATGCCGCGGCCGAGGCCAGTGCCGAGCCCGTGGTCGAGACCGGCAAGCGCGCCCCGCGGCTGGTGGCGATCACCGCCTGCCCGACCGGCGTGGCCCACACCTTCATGGCCGCCGAGGCCCTGCAGCAAACCGCCAAGCGCCTGGGCTACGACCTGCAAGTGGAAACCCAGGGCTCGGTGGGCGCGCGCAATCCGCTGAGCGCCCAAGCCATTGCCGAGGCCGATGTGGTGCTGCTGGCGGCGGACATCGAAGTGCCCACCGAGCGTTTTGCCGGCAAGCGCATTTATCGCTGCGGCACCGGCGTGGCCCTGAAACAGTCCGAGGCGACCCTGAACAAGGCCCTGGCCGAGGGCCAGCTGGAATCCACCGCCGCCGGCGCCCAGGCCCCGGCCAAGCAAGACAAGACCGGGGTCTACAAGCACCTGCTGACCGGCGTGTCGTTCATGCTGCCGATGGTGGTGGCGGGGGGGCTGATGATTGCCCTGTCCTTTGTCTTCGGCATCACCGCGTTCAAGGAAGAGGGCACCCTGGCCGCGGCACTGATGCAGATCGGCGGCGAAACCGCCTTCAAACTGATGGTGCCGTTGCTGGCGGGCTACATCGCCTATTCCATCGCCGACCGTCCGGGGCTGGCGCCGGGGATGATTGGCGGCATGCTCGCCAGCACCCTGGGCGCGGGCTTTATCGGCGGCATCGTCGCCGGCTTTCTGGCCGGCTATGCGGCGAAGGCGATCAGTAAATATGCGCGGCTGCCGCAAAGCCTGGAGGCCTTGAAACCAATCCTGATCATTCCGCTGCTGGCCAGCCTGTTCACCGGGCTGGTGATGATCTACGTGGTGGGCAAACCGGTGGCGGGCATGCTCGAAGCCCTGACCCACTTCCTCGACAGCATGGGCACCACCAACGCCATTCTGCTGGGGGTACTGCTGGGTGGGATGATGTGCGTCGACCTAGGCGGGCCGATCAACAAGGCCGCCTATGCGTTCTCGGTAGGGCTGCTGGCCTCCCAGAGCTATGCACCGATGGCTGCCACCATGGCCGCGGGCATGGTGCCGCCCATTGGCCTGGGCATCGCCACCTTCATTGCCCGACGCAAATTCGCCCAGACCGAACGCGAAGCCGGAAAGGCGGCGCTGGTGCTGGGGTTGTGCTTCATCTCCGAAGGCGCGATCCCGTTTGCTGCCAAAGACCCGCTGCGGGTGATCCCGGCGAGCATTGCCGGCGGCGCCCTGACTGGCGCGTTGTCGATGTACTTCGGCTGCAAATTGATGGCACCGCATGGTGGCCTGTTCGTCATGCTGATCCCCAACGCCATCAACCACGCCCTGCTGTACCTCCTGGCGATTGTTGCCGGCAGCCTGCTGACCGCCGTGGTGTATGCACTGGTAAAACGGCCTGAAACGGCGGAGCTCGCCCTGCAACCCGCCTCCTCGTAGGAGCCGGCTTGCCGGCGAAGAGGCCCCTGAGCCTTGCGCTGTTCTGGCCGACGCCTTCGCTGGCAAGCCAGCTCCTACGGAGGAGGGCGCGCCACCGCAACCTTGTAGGAGCCGGCTTGCCGGCGAAGAGGCCCCTGAGCCTTGCAATGTTCTGGCCGACGCCTTCGCTGGCAAGCCAGCTCCTACGGAGAAGGCGGCAGCACCGCAGCCCTGTAGGAGCCGGCTTGCTGGCGAAGAGGCGCCTGAGCCTTGCACTGTTCTGGCCGACGCCTTCGCTGGCAAGCCAGCTCCTACGGAGAAGGCGGCAGCACCGCAGCCCTGTAGGAGCCGGCTTGCCGGCGAAGAGGCCCCTGAGCCTTGCGCTGTTCTAGCCGACGCCTTCGCTGGCAAGCCAGCTCCTACGGAGGAGGGGGCGCCACTGCCGCGCAAACGGCTCGTTGATCTCGGCTCTGCACCCCACCGCTGCAGGCCCTGCGGGCACCGACTCGCCCTTCACCGTCCGCCCTGGCATCAGCGCCGAAGAAGCCTTGCTCCACGTTTCCATGCTGCTCAAAGCCGCCGAGGAGGTGTCCGACGAGATCACCGAACATGCCAGCGGCATCGAGCGCGGCTTGATCTGGTCCCTGGTGCATTCAGTGGAAATGGCCCGTGGTGTGGTGGATGCTTTGCTCGATGGCAATCGTCGTTCTCCCAGCTGAGTCGCCGTTCGCTCGTACAGGTTTTCACCGCCGGAGAGCGCCTCAGGGCGCCTTCGGCTTCAACTGTTGTGGGCTTGCTCTACCTCTTCGTGTAAGACGCGTCTAAACCGTTCTGACTGGCTTGAATCTGGAGTAGCAGTTGATTAGTTTCGGATCGTCAGGGCGGCTCTGCGCGGAGCATCTACGGATGCGCCGGTTGCCTGAGGCCGGTTCTGCTAGTCCGCGTCGAGCTGCCACCCTGCATTGCGGCCGTATGTCCTTGCTGTCACACCCCCTTCATCCCCGCTGTCTAAGGTGGTTTTTTTGACCATTGTCAGGGAGTCACCATGAGCGAGTTCAACCTCGGCCGTCGTCGGATCATGCAAATCGCCGGGGCGGGGCTGTTGATGCCGAGCCTGGCGCCGGCGGTGATCGCCTCGGTCAAGGATCGGCCGCAGCTCACCGATGGGGTGCAGTCCGGGGACCTGCTGGGGGACCGGGCGATGATCTGGAGCCGCAGCGACCGCCCGGCGCGGATGGTGGTGGAGTGGGACACGCGAAGCATGTTCAGCAACCCCCGGCGCTGCGTTTCGCCCCTGGCCGATGCCCGCACCGACTTCACGGCGCGGGTGGAGTTGACCGGGCTGCCGGCCAACCAGGCAATCTTCTATCGGGTGACCTTCGAGGATGCCCAGTCCGGCGTGGCCAGCGAACCCTGGTTCGGCCATTTGCGCAGTGCACCGTCGCAACGCCGGGATATCCGTTTCGTCTGGAGCGGCGACACGGTGGGCCAGGGTTTCGGCATCAACCTGGACATCGGCGGCATGCGCATCTATGAAGCGATGCGCCTGCGCCTTCCGGACTTCTTTATCCACAGCGGCGACACCATCTACGCCGACGGCCCGGTGCCGGCGCAGTTGACCGTGGAGGACGGGCGCATCTGGCGCAACCTCACCACCGAAGCCAAGAGCAAGGTGGCCGAGACCCTCGACGAATACCGGGGCAACTACCGCTACAACCTGATGGACGAGAACCTGCGCCGCTTCAATGCCCAGGTGCCGCAGATCTGGCAGTGGGACGACCACGAGGTGGTCAACAACTGGTCGCCGAGCAAGCAGCTGGACGAGCGCTACGTGGTCAAGGACATCCAGACCCTGGTGGGCCGCGCGCGCCAGGCCTGGCTGGAGTATTCGCCCATGCGCCGGCAGAGCGCCGATGGCGGCGGGCGCATCTATCGCAAGCTCAGCTATGGGCCGTTGCTGGATGTGTTCGTGCTGGACATGCGCAGCTATCGAGGCCCCAACGACGACAACCTCGGTGGCGAGAAACCCTTCCTCGGCCGTGAGCAGTTGGACTGGCTGAAGCGCGAGCTCAAGGATTCCTCGGCCCAGTGGAAGGTGGTGGCGGCAGACATGCCCATTGGCCTGGGAGTGCCCGATGGCGAAGTCAGCCCCGGGGTGGCGCGCTGGGAGGCGATCGCCAACGGCGACCCGGGCCCGGCCCAGGGCCGCGAGCTGGAGATTGCCGAACTGCTGGCGTATTTGCGCAAGCATCAGGTGCGCAACCATGTGTGGCTGACGGCGGATGTGCACTACTGCGCGGCCCACCACTACCACCCGGACCGGGCGGCATTCCAGGATTTCGAACCGTTCTGGGAGTTTGTCGCTGGCCCGCTGAATGCGGGGAGTTTCGGACCCAATGTGTTGGACAAGACCTTCGGCCCGGAAGTGGTGTTCCAGAAGGCGCCGCCGACCCAGAACA
This sequence comes from Pseudomonas sp. Fl4BN1, assembly GCF_009908285.1. GTDB lineage: Bacteria > Pseudomonadota > Gammaproteobacteria > Pseudomonadales > Pseudomonadaceae > Aquipseudomonas. The sequence goes on along the minus strand of NZ_JAAARM010000021.1, from coordinate 58,203 downwards.
GCTCGCCCTTTGCCGGCTTCCAGTTCTTTGGCGAAGTGCAGATCGACGGGCAAAGCGCCGAGCTGAGTGTGATTCTGCGGGACCTGGATGGCGTGTCGGTGTACGAGCACAAATTGCAGCCGGTGTAACCCTTGTAGGAGCCGGCTTGCCGGCGAAGAGGCCCTTGAACCTTGCGCCGTGCTGGCGGGCGCCTTCGCTGGCAAGCCAGCTCCTACGGGGTGCAATACGAGCGTTGTAGGAGCCGGCTTGCCGGCGAAGAGGCCCTTGAACCTTGCGCCGTGCTGGCGGGCGCCTTCGCTGGCAAGCCAGCTCCTACGGGGTGCAATACGAGCGTTGTAGGAGCCGGCTTGCCGGCGAAGAGGCCCTTGAGCCTTGCGCCGTGCTGGTGAGCGCCTTCGCTGGCAAGCCAGCTCCTACGGGGTGCAATACGAGCGGTGTAGGAGCCGGCTTGCTGGCGAAGCGTTCGGCAGCTCAGTAAACGTCGCGGCGGTAGCGGCCCTGTTCGATCAGGCGTTCTACCTGCTGCGCGCCGAGAATGTCGTTGAGCACCTGGTCCACCCCCGAAGCCATGCCCTGCAAGCTGCCGCAGATGTAAATCGCGGCGCCATTATCCAGCCATTTCTTCAGCTCATCGGCCGCTTGGCGCAAGCGGTCCTGGACGTAGATCTTCTCTGCCTGGTCCCGGGAGAACGCCAGGTCCAGGCGGCTCAGATCACCGCGGATCAGCCACTCCTGCAGTTCATCCTTGCAGTAGAAATCATGCTCGGCATTGCGCTCGCCGAAGATCAGCCAGTTGGCTTGCTGACCCTCGGCGATTCGCGCCTTGAGCAGGCTGCGCAAGCCCGCCAGCCCGGTGCCGTTGCCCAGCAATATCAGTGGGCAAGGTTCGGTCGGCAAGTGGAAGCCGCTGTTGCGTCGCACTCGCAAGCTGATGGCCGAGCCCACCGGAGCCTGTTCGGTCAACCAACCGGAGCCGATGCCCAGGCTGCCGTCGGGGTGGCATTCCTGCCGCACCAGCAACTCCAGGCAGCCGTCGGCGGCAATCGAGGCAATCGAGTATTCACGCATGCGCAAGGGCACCAGCGCATCCACCAGCGCCTGGGCGTGCAACCCCACCAGGTGCGCGCGGTTTTCCGGCAACTGGCGGCTGGCCAAGGCCTGTTCAAGGCTTTCCTGCAGGCCGTCCAGTTGCACCGGGGCACTGCCGGAAAGACCCAGGCCACCGAGGAAGTCGATCACGGCTCCGGGGCTGTTGCGTGGCATGACTTCCACCAGGTCGCCCGCCAGCCAGCTGCTGGCGCTGGGGGCGCTCAGTTGCAGCAGATAGACCCCGGAGCCACTGCTTTCGGGGTTGAGCAGGGTGCGGCTGTTCAAGGTCCAGTTGTCGAAGGCCGGAGCTTGCCACAGGTCCACCGGGGCATGGCCGGTGAGTTGGCCCAGTTGCTGCTGCCAGTGACGCAGGGCATAGGTGTCGCCACTGTCCACTTCGATGGGGGCGAACAGGGTGCTGCCGCCTTGGCTCGATAGCCAATCATGCAGGCGTCGGGCAAAGCCACAGAAGTGCGGGTATTGACGGTCGCCGAGGCCGAGCACGGCGTACTGCAGACCCTGCAGCGACAGTTCACGCCCCAGCAACTTGCGTTCGAAACCTCGAGCGCTGTCGGGTGCTTCGCCGTCACCGAAGGTGCTGACCACGAACAGCGCATGCTGGGCGTCGCGCAGGTCCTGTTGGCTGAGACTGGCCAGCGGCTGGACCTTGGCAGCGACCCCTGCGGCCTGCAGTTGGCCGGCAGTCTGCCAGGCCAGTTGCTCGGCGAAACCGCTCTGGCTGGCGAAGCCGATCAACCACGCCGAAGCATCATTGGTGGGGTTTTCCAGGCCCTGGCGGGCACTCTTGATCTGGCGTTTCTTGCGTCGGCGATCCAGGTACAGCAACCAGCCGGTGACGAAGAACAACGGCATGCTCAATGAGGCGAGGGCCAGCACGATGCGTCCGATCAGGCCGAAGTAGCTGCCCACGTGCAGCGCATAGACGCTGGTGAGCAATTGCGCCTTGAAGCTCTTGTCGGCATAGCGGTCGTGGCGGCTGATGACCCCGGTGACGGGGTCCAGGGTGATCTGGTTCAAGGCCCGCTCGTGGGGCGAGGTCTTGAGCAGGTAGAACACCGTTGCCGGTTGCCCGGCCACCGGCGGCATGCGCACGTTGTAGGCATTGAGGTCTTTGCCGGCGGCGCTGTAGATGCTGCTCCACATGGCGTTGTAGTCCGCCACCGGTGCCGGGCCCTTGGGCGCTGGGCCACCACGGCCACCACGGGCGCGTTCACTTTGCGGTGAATCGGAGAGCAATTGGGTCAGGCCCTTGTTGTACCACTCGTAGGACCAGTACAACCCGGTGAGGGCGAACAGCAGATAGAACAGCAGGCACCAGGTGCCGAACACGGCGTGCAGGTCCCAGTTGAAGCCGCGGCCTTTCTTGGCCCAGTCCAGGGTCAGCCACACGCGCCATTTGCCGACCTGGCGCGGCCAGCGCAGGTACAGGCCGGACAGGCAGAAGAAGATCAGGATCAGGGTGCAGGCGCCAGTGATCTGCCGACCGGTGTCACCGATCGCCAGGAAGCGGTGCAGTTGCAGCATCAAGCCGAAGAAGTCCTGGCCGACGGCGTCGCCCATGAACTCGCCGGTATAGGGATCGAAGTAGCGCATCTGCCCACGGCGTTCACCTGGCGGTGGGGTGAAGAACACCCGCGCGGCGTTGCCACTGTCGGTTTCCACCCAGAGCATGGACACGGTCTTGCCTTCGGCGGCCTGGATCTTGTCCACCAGTTCGGCGGGCGGTAATACCCCGGCAGGGAGTTTCTGGACTTGCAGTACCGATGGATTGAGGGCGCGCAGGATCTCGTCTTCGAACGATACCGTCGCTCCCGTAATGCCCATCAGGGCCAGGACCAGTCCTGCGCTGATGCCGAAGAACCAGTGCAACTGAAACAGGGTTTTCTTCAACACGTCACTCGCCTTGTTCGTCCAGAGAGGTGAAGCACGGCGCGCATTATGCCGTGGGTTGTCGAGAAGCATTCGTTCTTACACACGAAAGCCCCAGGCATTGGCGTGCATGGGGCTTGAGTGCCTGTGGCCGTGGCCACAGGGTTTTGTGCTGGATCAGAAGTGGAAGCTGGTGGTCAACAATGCGGTACGACCGGCTGCCTGGTTGGCGAAGTGCGCCGCGTAGGCCTTGTCGTAGTAGGTCTTGTCGGTCAGGTTCTGCACGTTCAGTTGCAGGTCGACGTTCTTGGTCAGCTTGTAGCTGGCCATGGCGTCGTAGCGGGTGTAGGAGGGAACGTACACGGTGTTGGCAGTGTCGCCGTAGACATCGTCGACATAGAACGCGCCGCCACCGACGGTCAGTTTCGAGGTGATGTCGTAGGTGCTCCAGAGGCTGAAGGTGTTCTTCGGCGTGTTCGGCATTTCATTGCCTTTGGCCGAGGCCGCACCGACGGTGATCGCGCCGTTACGACCGGTCAAGCCTGCGTCCACCAACTTGCTCTTGAGGTAGCTATAGCCGGCGAAGACTTGCCATTTGTCGGTGATCTTGCCGCTGGCGCCCAGTTCCAGGCCGTCGACACGGGACTCACCGGCGTTCTCGTAGGTCATTGCGTCAACCAGGACCCGGGTGTTTTTCTTCTCGGTGCGGAATACCGCCGCGGTGAGAGACAGGCGATCGTTGAGCACATTCCACTTGGTGCCCAGCTCGTAGTTGACGGTTTCTTCAGGCTGCAAGTCGCTGGTGCTGGCGCCAGCCGCCAGAGGGTTGCCTTCTGCACCTTCACCCACCAGTGCACCGGCCGGGGTGGCCGAGGTCGCGTAGGAGGCATAGACACTGCCGTTTTCCATCGGCTTCCAGACCAGTCCGGCCTGCCAGTTCCAGAACTGGCTGCTGTCTTTCAGCTTGCTGCGGGCCTTGACCGTGGAGGTTGGAACGGCATTGGTATTGGCCACGGTATCGAAGGTGTCGTAGCGCAGGCCCAGGTTCAGCAGCCATTTCGGATCGAGTTCGATGGTATCGAAGACGTAGGCGGCGCGGGAGGTGGCCTTGGTGTTGGTGCCGTTGTAGTTGCGCGCGGCACTGCCGGTCCAGGCTTCGTCCGGGTTCGGATTGGCCAAGGAGGTGCAACTGCCACCCGTGCTGCCGACCTTGCCTGCAGTACAGGTCGGGTTGCTGTTGGGGCTCACGGTGTAGCTGCTGACTCGGGTTTCTTCGCCGGTGAATTCAAGACCGGTCGAGTAGTTGTTCTTGAAGCCCAGTGCGTGGAACTCGCCAAACAGATCGGTCTGGTTGGTGGTGGTTTCCGTGGTCGACACGCGGCTGTTGGCGCGGCGCCAGACGGTACCGAACTGGTTGACGTTGTGCTGGCTGTCATCCGGTTGGGTGAGGATGTAATCCTGTCCGGTGTTGCCATGACGCAGGGTATTTTTCAGCGTCATGTTTTCGTTCAGGTCGTGCTCGATGGAGACGGTGCTGATGTCCGCGCGGGTCTTGCGGAAGTCTCGACCTTTCAGGCCATAGAAGTTGTTGCTGTCGCCACCGTCGGTCGGCTTGTCATGCACGTGCGGCGCTTTGGCAGCGCTCGAACTGTAGCCATACGGAATGCCCGAATCCGGCAGATCGTCGCTTTCCATGTGGTAGTAGCTGACGTTGACCCGGGTAGGGGTACCCAAGCCAAAGGTCAACGATGGCGCTACGCCCCAGCGGTCGTAGTTGACGGCGTCACGACCCGCTACGTTCTGTTCGTGGCTCATCAGGTTCAGGCGGAAAGCCGCGCCTTCGAGGAACTGACGGTTGACGTCGAGGGTGTAACGGCGGGTCTGGTCGGAACCGTAAGTGAAACCACCATTGAGGAAATCTTGTTGCTTGGGCAGCTTGCTCACCAGGTTCAGGCTACCGCCGGCCGAGCCGCGTCCACCGAATGAGGAGTTCGGGCCCTTGCTGACTTCGACCGACTCGATGTCGAAGATTTCGCGGCTTTGACCACCGGTGTCGCGTACGCCGTCGAGATAGGTGTCGCCTTGAGCGTCAAAACCACGAATGAACGGGCGATCGCCTTGGGGGTTGCCACCTTCACCTGCGCCGAAGGTGATCCCCGGAACGGTACGCAATGCATCCTGCAGGGACGTGGCGGCGGTGTCTTTGAGCACTTGCTGGGGAATCACCGTGACCGAACGTGGCGTATCCACCAGTGGTGCGGTGTATTTCTGTGAGGAGGCTTTGTCTACCTGGTAGGACGTCGACTCCTGCGCTTCACCGGTGATGCTGGTGGCATCCAGGGCGATGGCGTTGCCCGAGGTCTTCTTGCTGGTGTCTTCAGCAGCCTGGACCATGTGGCCTGCAGAGCCGGCGGTGATTGCCACGCCAATCGCAGACGCCAGCAGGCGTGGTGAACTGACGGCGGATAGTGGTTGTTGGCGTGACATTTTTATTCCCCTCCCCAGGGATTTGAGGCGGCGGAATATAGGGGATAAAAGCATTCGTTATCAATTGCGAAATATTGCTATTAGAGAAGAATTTACATTCTTTACAATTTATCTTTACGGTTTTTGCGTTCTCGTTCGTCCCCGGGTTTTACACAGTCAATAAGAATCAATATCATTGACGATCTTTTGGTTCTCAGGTACCTGGCCATGTTGCTGCACATTCCTGGCGTGTTCACCCGTGATGAAGTGGGGCGCATTCGTGAAGCCCTGGAGCAGGCCGACTGGGCGGACGGCAAGATCACCGCCGGGTACCAATCGGCCAAGGCCAAGCACAACCTGCAGTTGCCCGAAGGGCACGCGCTGGCCCAGGAGATCGGTGCGGCGATGCTCGACCGGCTGTGGAAGAACCCGCTGTTCATGTCTGCCGCCTTGCCGCACAAGGTGTTCCCGCCGTTGATCAACTGCTACACCGCCGGTGGCAGCTTCGACTTCCACATCGACAATGCGGTGCGCCAGCCCAAGGGCAGCCCGGAGCGGGTGCGCACCGACCTGTCGTCGACCCTGTTCTTCAGCGACCCCGAGGATTACGACGGTGGCGAGCTGGAGATCCAGGACACCTACGGCCTGCAGCGAGTGAAGTTGCCGGCGGGGGACATGGTCCTGTATCCCGGTACCAGTCTGCACAAGGTCAACCCGGTAACCCGCGGCGCCCGTTACGCTTCGTTCTTCTGGACCCAGAGCCTGGTGCGCGAGGACAGCCAGCGTGCTCTGCTGTTCGAAATGGACGGGGCGATCCAGGAGCTGACCCGGGACATGCCCGAGCATCCCTCACTGATCCGCCTGACCGGCACTTACCACAACCTGCTGCGTCGCTGGGTTGAGGTGTAAGCCGTGACCTTTCAACTACGCCGTGAGGAAATCCTTGATGGCGCGCAATTGAGTGCCATGCTCGAAGAGAGCCCGGCCCGTGCCGCCCAGGCAGTGCTGGTGGCGGCTCGTGAGGGGCTTGTCGATGCCCAGGCATTGCTGGGGCAGATCCTCCTCGACGGTCGGGGCATTCAGCAGGACCAGCCTTTGGCGGTGCGCTGGTTCGAGATCGCGACCCAGGGAGGGCACCTGATGGCGCGTAACATGCTCGGTCGTTGTCATGAGCACGGCTGGGGCTGCACGGCGGATGCTACCCGTGCTGCCGGACACTATCGTCTGGCCGCCGAGGCGGGTCTGGACTGGGGGCTGTACAACTACGCCAACCTTTTGGCCACCGGCCGTGGCGTGGAACAAAACCATTCCCTGGCACTGGCCTGCTATCGCCGCGCGGCGCAGTTGGGCCATGCCAAATCGATGAACCTGTTGGGGCGTTACCTGGAGGAGGGGTTGGTGTGTCCGGTCGACCTTGAAGCGGCCCGTGACTGGTATCGGCGCTCGGCCGAGGGCGGTGATTTCCGTGGCCAGTTCAGCCATGCGGCGGTGCTGGCCGATGCTGGGCGAATCGACGAGGCGGTGGAGTGGCTGAATCGAGCCCTGGCCGGCGGCAACCTGAATTTCCTCCGGGTGGCCTGCACCGCGTTGCTCAATGCCACGCACCCGGAGATTCGCGAACTGGCTCTGGCCTATCATCAGCGCGCAGCGCAATTGGGTGATGAACGGGATGTAGAGCGGCTTGCTGTCTTGGCTTAAATCACTATGATTCAAAACTAATCATTTTTAATCATTCTGATGCAGGTCTTGTCTCATGCCCTCGACAAAAGTACTGACCGCTCATATTCCCTTGGATCTGGCTGATAAGGTCGATCAACTGGCTTCTCGCCTGGAGCGCTCCCGTGCCTGGATCGTGAAGCAAGCGTTGGTGGCCTGGGTTGACCAGGAAGAAGAGCGCCGCCGACTGACGCTTGAGGCCTTGGCAGATGTAGATGCTGGAAGGGTTGTCGATCATCAGTCAGTGCTGGCTTGGGCGGAGAGTCTGTCTGGCGACAACCCTCTACCGTTACCGAAATGAGACAGCTGCAATGGACGAGCAAGGCCTTGTCCGATCTGGCTCGGCTTTTTGAATTTCTCGCCCAGGTCAATCGCTCCGCTGCTGCTCGGACCGTGCAATCTCTCGTACAGACTCCAGATACTCTTCTATATAACCCTCGATTGGGGGAAGAGTTGGAGGAGTTCAAACCAAGGGATGTTCGACGACTGCTGGTGGGGCATTACGAGATACGTTATGAGATTCAAGGCATGACCTTGTCTATCCTGCGTATTTGGCATGCCCGGGAAGATCGTTGAACCATTGAGCCACGCTCATAAAAAAGCCCATGACAAGTCATGGGCTTTTTCTTGCCGCTTGCCGCTGCGGTTAAACGTAAAACGCTTTGAGTGGCGGGAAGCCATTGAACTCAACAGCGCTGTAGCTGGTGGTGTAGGCACCGGTGGACAGCCAGTACAGGCGGTCACCGATGGCCAGGTTCAGTGGCAGGCCGTACTTGTAGTTCTCGTACATGATGTCGGCGCTGTCGCAGGTCGGACCAGCGATCACCACTTCTTCCATCTCGCCTTTCTTTTCGGTCCAGATCGGGAACTTGATGGCTTCGTCCATGGTTTCGATCAGGCCGGAGAACTTGCCCACGTCGGTGTACACCCAGCGCTCTACCGCGGTGCGCGACTTGCGCGCCACCAGCACCACTTCACTGACCAGGATGCCGGCGTTGGCGATCAGCGAACGGCCTGGCTCGAGGATGATTTCCGGCAGGTCGTCGCCGAAGTCTTCCTTGAGGAAGCGGATGATCTCTTCAGCGTAGGTTTCCAGGCTGTTGGTACGGGTGATGTAGTTGGCCGGGAAGCCACCGCCCATGTTGATCAGCTTGAGGTGGATGCCGTCTTCTTCCTTGAGGCGCTCGAAGATCACCTTGACCTTGGCGATCGCCGCGTCCCAGACGCTGATGTCGCGCTGTTGCGAGCCAACGTGGAACGACACGCCGTACGGCACCAGGCCGAGGTCGCGGGCGAGGATCAAGAGGTCCATGGCCATGTCGGTCTGGCAGCCGAATTTGCGCGACAAAGGCCAGTCGGCAGTGGTCGAGCCTTCGGTGAGGATGCGCACATAGACCTTCGAGCCAGGAGCGGCCTTGGCGATGTTGCGCAGGTCGGCTTCGGAGTCGGTGGAATACAGGCGCACGCCCTTCTCGTAGAAGTAGCGGATGTCCTTGGATTTCTTGATGGTGTTGCCGTAGCTGATGCGGTCGGGGCTGACGCCCTGGTTCAGCACTTTGTCCAGCTCATAGATCGAGGCGATGTCGAAGTTCGAGCCCTTGTCACGCAGCAGGTCGATGATCTCGACGGCCGGGTTGGCCTTGACCGCGTAGTAGACCTTGGCGAATTCGAAACCGGCGCGCAGGTCGTCGTAGGCCTGGGAGATCATCTGAGTGTCGATGACCACGAACGGGGTTTCTTGCTGGTCGGCGAACGCTTTCATTTTTTGAAAGGTTTCGCGCGCGAAATAGTCTTCGACATTAATCGACATGCGTTGGAAGCTCCTACTGGCAAACATGAGTCATCAATGGGTTTAAGGAGGTGTCATTAATGACCCCTCCTTGTGAACGTCCTCCGTATCCCCACTTTGGTTCGCCTACTTCCCAAGGCATGTCGCCGAAAGCAAAAAGGCCATGGGAAACCTGCCCTTGGCCTTGCTGTCTCGTCGTCAGTACTTGAGCCGGATGGATCGTTTCCAGCATGGACGTTCGGCGCGAACTTTAGGCGGTGAGGGGGCTGAGATCAACAAAAAATGTCGCGTTTTTGCACTTGTCTGACGTGCGTGGCGGACACCACTCTTTGTAGTCGATACAGATGACGGGCAGATGTTCCCGAAGAATTCCCCGGTGTTAAAAATACCTGCACGTTCGACGCCTTTGTCTACCTGATCACCGTAAACAACGAAGTCGTCAACATCGGCGACGTTGCCTGCGAAACGCTCCATCAGAGGGTTATTTTGATCATTGCGGCCCCTGCTTGCCGTGGCCGCGACAGGTCCGGGTGTTCATATTTCTTGCCGCCCCCGTAGGAGCCGGCTTGCCGGCGAAAAAGGCCCTTGAACCTTGCGCAGTTCTGGCGGGCGCCTTCGCTGGCAAGCCAGCTCCTACGGGGGAGGGCTGTGACTATCAGGCAGAGGCTGTTTCCGCGGGGGAAACGATGCTGGTCTTGGCCCCTCGCGAACGCCCCGAGCTCAGGTAGGCGGCAATGGATTCCTGGGTCACTTCCCCGAGGAACACCCGTTCGGCGTCCATCACCGGCAACCATGAGCGGTTGAACTCGTACATGCGCGACAGAAGAATCCGCAAGTGTTCGTCGTAGGCTGCAGTGGCGTTGAACTCCCGCAGGAATTGCTGGCAGGTGCCGGTCTGACGGTGCAAATCGCGGCGTCGTACATAACCCAGGGCCTTGTTCTCGGCACAGGTCACCACCACGTAGCGCCGGTCGTGTTCGTCCATCAGTTCCAGGGCGTCGGCCACCGGGGTTTCCGGGCTCACCGACGGCGCGTTGTCCGCAGCGTCTTCGGCCTTGACCAGCAGCAGGCGCTTGAGGGTGCTGTCCTGGCCGACGAAGTTGCTGACGAAGTCGTCCGCCGGGTGTGCCAGCAGGGTGTCCGGGTGGTCGATCTGCAGCAGTTTGCCGGCGCGGAAGATGGCGATCTTGTCCCCCAGCTTGATGGCTTCGTCGATGTCGTGGCTGACCATGATCACAGTCTTGTTCAGCGCCCGCTGCATCTCGAAGAACTCGTTCTGGATCATCTCGCGGTTGATCGGGTCCACCGCGCCGAAGGGCTCGTCCATCAGCAGCAGCGGAGCATCCGCCGCCAGGGCGCGGATCACCCCGATGCGCTGTTGCTGGCCACCGGACAGTTCCCGCGGATAACGATGCAGGTACTGCTTGGGTTCGAGCTTGATCATGCTCATCAGCTCGCGGGCGCGGTCATGGCATTTCTGCTTGTCCCAGCCCAGCAGGCGCGGCACCACCACGATGTTTTCCTCGATGGTCATGTTGGGGAACAGGCCGATCTGCTGGATCACGTAGCCGATGTTGCGGCGCAGGGTCACTTCATCCAGATCGGTGGTGTCCTCGCCATTGATCAGCACCTTGCCCGAGGTGGGCATGATCAGGCGGTTGATCATTTTCAGCGTGGTGCTCTTGCCGCAACCGGAGGGCCCGAGGAATACGCAGATCTCACCTTCATTGACGGTCAGGCTTACCGAGTCGACGGCTTTGACATCCTTGCCGTTGCTGCGAAAGGTCTTGGTCAGGTTTTGAAGTTCGATCATTTCAGGAGTCCTTTTGGAGTCAGCGTGCGTTGCAGCCATTGCAGAAGCAGGTCGGCGAAGATGGCCAGGAGACTGACCAGCACCGCGCCGACGATCAGCATCGACATGTCGCTGCGGCTGATGGAAGCAAGAATGAGTACGCCCAGGCCGCCGGCGCCGATGGTGGCGGCGATGGTCATGACGCCGATGTTCATCACCACCGCGGTGCGGACTCCGGCGAGAATCACCGGCACCGCGATCGGCAACTCGACCATGCGCAGGCGCTGGCCGAAGGTCATGCCGATGCCGCGGGCGGCTTCGCGAATGCCCGGCTCGACACCGGTCAGCGCCAGGTAGGTGTTGCGCATGATCGGCAGCAGGGAATAGAGGAACACGGCGGTGATGGCCGGCAGCGGACCGAGGCCCTGGCCGAACTTGGAGTAGAACGGCAGCAGCAGGCCGAACAGGGCGATGGACGGAATGGTCAGCAGCACGGTGGCGCTGGCCTGCAGCGGGCCGGCGAGGGTCGGGAAGCGGGTCATCAGCACGCCCAGGGGGACGCCGAAGACGATGGCCAGGGTGACGGCGATGCCCACCAGGGTGATGTGCTGCCAGGTCAGGTGCAGGACCTGGGCCCAATCGAGATGGGAAAAGGCGTTCAGGAATTCCATGTCTTCTCCTCTTTAGTTGATCGGGTGCTGGCGCAGGAAATCTGCGGCCACGGCGGAGGGGCTTTCGTGGTCGACGTCGACCCGCGCGTTCAGCTGGCGCATGGTTTCGTCGTCGAACAGCGCAGCCAGCGGCTTGAGCTCGGCGGCCAGTTGCGGGTGGGCGTCGAGGTAGACCTGACGCACCACGGGCGCGGCGGTGTAGTCCGGGAAGTAGTGCTTGTCGTCTTCCAGCAGTTTCAGCTTGAAGGCGTTCAAGCGCCCGTCGGTGGTGTAGACCAGGCCGGCAAACACCTGGCCATTGCGCAGGGCGGTGTAGACCAGGCCGGCGTCCATCTGCCGGGTGTTCTTGCGGGTCAGGGCCATGTCATACAGCTTGACCATTCCGGCCATGCCGTCGGAACGGTTGGCGAACTCGGTGTCCAGGGCCACCAGGCGATGTTCCCGGGTGTTTTCGGCCAGGGCCTGGGTCAGGTCGCTGATGCTGTTGATCTGTGGATGTTCCTTGGCCACGTTTTCTGGCAGCGCCAGGGCATAGGTGTTACTGAACTTGGACGGCGACAACCAGACCAGGCCTTTTTTCGCGTCGAGTTCTTTCACCCGGGCGTAGGACTGTTCGCTGTCGAGCTTCTCGTCGATGTGGTTGTAGGCCACCAGCGACACCCCGGTGTATTCCCAGATCAGGTCCAGTTGGCCACTTTCCTGGGCGCTGCGGGCCAGGCTGCTGCCCAGGCCGCCGGTGACGCGGGTGTCGTAGCCCTTGCTGCGCAGGTACTGGGAGGTGATTTCCGCCAGCAGGGTCTGCTCGGTGAAGACCCGGGCGCCGATGCGGATCAGCGGTTTTTCCGCGGCGTGGGCCAGTCCGCTGAAAAGCAGGACGCAGCCGAGTATCAGGCTTAATTTCTTCATGTCGGTTCCTTGTCTCTGACGGGCTTAAGACGGGCGCAGACCACGTTCCAGCCAAAGGCGGCTGGCCAGGGTCACCAGGCCGTCGAGGAGCAAGGCCAGCAGTGCGGTGCAGGCGGCGCCGAGCAGCAGTTGCGGCTGATTGTTCAGGGCGATGCCGGGGAAGATCAGGCTGCCCAGGCTGTTGGCGCCGATCAGGAAGGCCAGGGGCGCGGTGCCGACGTTGATCGCCAGGGCTACCCGCACGCCGCCGATGATGATTGGCACGGCATTGGGCAATTCGACTTTCCACAGCACCTGGCGTGGCGTCATGCCGATGCCGACTGCGGCTTCCTTGAGAGAACCCTGGACGTTTTTCAGGCCCTCAAAGGTGTTGCGCACGATGGGCAGCAAGGAGGCGAGGAACAGAGCGAAGATGGCCGGGCCACTGCCGATGCCGAGGATCCCCAGGGCGATGGCCAGGACGGCCAGAGGGGGAACGGTGTTGCCAATGTTGAAGATTTGCATGAAGCGTTCAGCGCGCCCGACCATCGAGGGTCGGCTGAGGAAGATCCCGGCGGGGATTCCCACCACCAGCGCGGCGAGCATTGACGCGAGTACCAGGTACAGATGGGCTTGCAGGTAGAACAACAGATCGTCGCGGTAGTGTTCGATCGTCGTGATGCCGATCCAGTGGACCAGCAGGGCCAGGAGGGCGATTACCGCAACCCCTCCTATCAGCCCTTTGCCATAGCGAATAGCCACAGGCGGACTCCTTTTTTCAGTCGGCGGGCACTTTCCCGTGTGGCAAGGCCATTCCTGGCTGCCGCGAAAGTACGCGCGAAAAGCAGCTCGTCGGTTGCCGGCAGAGCGGCAGGTGAACGAGCCATGAGCGCAGCTTCGTCAAGCTAACTAGCTGATATTTCAGCCCCTGACGACAGCGCGTGACAGGGGAGTGGACGTCTCCACGTTTTAAAAGGTTCCATACTTGGCAGCATATAGCCACCGTTTATCTGCCGCGTGGTGGCTTGGGCGACGGGGGCAGCGGTGGCCCGAGAGGCTATGTCTGGGCTATAATCTGCGCCCTTTTTTGATCATCGCCAGGCGATTTCCCATGACCCAACAGGCCGCCGAAGTCGCGAAACGCCGCACTTTCGCCATTATTTCCCACCCGGATGCGGGTAAGACCACCATCACCGAGAAGCTGTTGCTGATGGGCAAGGCGATTGCGGTGGCGGGTACCGTCAAATCGCGTAAGTCCGACCGCCACGCCACTTCCGACTGGATGGAGATGGAGAAGCAGCGGGGTATTTCCATTACCACGTCGGTCATGCAGTTCCCCTATCGCGAACACATGATCAACCTGCTGGACACCCCGGGCCACGAAGACTTCTCGGAAGACACCTATCGCACCCTGACCGCAGTGGACTCGGCGCTGATGGTGCTCGACGGCGGTAAGGGCGTAGAGCCACGGACCATCGCCCTGATGGACGTCTGCCGCCTGCGTGACACGCCCATCGTCAGCTTCATCAACAAACTCGACCGGGACATTCGCGACCCGATCGAACTGCTGGATGAAATCGAGGCGGTCCTGAAGATCAAGGCTGCACCCATCACCTGGCCGATCGGTTGCTACCGCGACTTCAAGGGCGTGTACCACCTGGCGGGCGACTACATCATCGTTTACACCCCGGGCCACGGCCACGAGCGCACCGAAACCAAGATCATCGAGAAACTCGACTCCGACGAAGCCCGGGCCCACCTGGGTGACGAGTACGAGCGTTTCATCGATCAGCTGGAACTGGTGCAGGGCGCCTGCCACGAGTTCAACCAGCAGGAGTTCCTCGACGGCCATTTGACCCCGGTGTTCTTCGGTACCGCCCTGGGCAACTTCGGTGTCGATCACGTGCTTGACGCGGTGGTTGACTGGGCACCGCGGCCGCTGCCGCGGGTTGCCAACGAGCGCACTGTGACGCCCCAGGAGGAGAAGTTCAGCGGCTTCGTGTTCAAGATCCAGGCGAACATGGACCCCAAGCACCGCGACCGTATCGCCTTCATGCGCATCTGCTCGGGCAAGTACGAGAAGGGCATGAAGATGCGCCACGTGCGTACCGGCAAGGACTTGCGCATCGGCGACGCCCTGACTTTCTTCTCCTCCGAGCGTGAGCAGCTGGAAGAAGCCTATGCCGGCGACATCATCGGCCTGCACAACCACGGCACCATCCAGATCGGCGACACCTTCACCGAAGGCGAGGCCCTGGGCTTCACTGGTATCCCGCACTTCGCCCCGGAACTGTTCCGCCGCGTGCGCCTGAAGGACCCGCTCAAGTCCAAGCAGCTGCGTCAGGGCCTGCAACAGCTGGCCGAAGAGGGCGCGACCCAGGTGTTCTTCCCGGAGCGCAGCAACGACATCATCCTCGGCGCCGTCGGTGTGCTGCAGTTCGATGTGGTGGCCAGCCGCCTGAAGGAGGAATACAAGGTCGAGTGCTCCTATGAGCCGATCACCGTGTGGTCCGCCCGTTGGATCGACTGCAGCGACAAGAAGAAGCTCGAAGAGTTTTCCAACAAGGCGGTGGAAAACCTGGCCCTGGACGGCGGTGGTCACCTGACCTACCTGGCGCCGACCCGGGTCAACCTGGCGCTGATGGAAGAACGCTGGCCGGACGTGAAATTCCGCGCCACCCGCGAACACCACTAAGTTCGCCGGTGACACCCCGAGCCCCGCTGTGCAGACAGCGGGGCTTTTTTTTAGCCGATGGATTCCCGGATTGGCTTGGCACCTCTCCCTGTAGGAGCTGGCTTGCCAGCGAAGAGGCCAAACGGGACGCAACACGAACCATGGCCTGTATAGGGAATGGCCGCGTGCCTTTCGCCGGCAAGCCGGCTCCTACGGGTTGCGGTGTTTTCAGGGGCTGGGCGCCGTTAGTCGGAAGGGCCCGGTCGGCTCGGGTATCGATAGCCTGCTATCTGGAAAAGCCGGGATATCGCGACTAGGTTTCAGACAGTGCTGTGGCCACTGTAAGGCAGGGTTCGCAGCCTTCGATGATTCACCTATGAAGGGATGGAATCGGCTATGAGAATGTTCCAACGCGTTGTGCTGCTGCTCAAAGTGCTGGTGATGCTGTCGCTGGGAACCTCGGCGGCCTGGGCTCACAACCTGATGCAAGTGACCGAGCCAGGCTTCACATCGAACCAGAGCACGCCGGTGCAGATGCTCGCCAAGTCCGACTCGGAGCCGGGCGATGAAGGCCAGGGTGGCAGCTCCGGCGATGACGATCAGACCACTGACGACGACGGTGACAGCCAGGGCTAAAAGAAAGCCCCCGACAACGGACTGATGCGCAATCCGTTGCCAGGGGCGGGTCGAACAAGGTTCAGGCGCTCCCGGAAGGCTTTCCGGGAGCGCCTTTTTCATGGCTGTCTACACCAGGAATTGCTCTGCGTAGTGACAGGCCACCTGCCGGCTGTCGAGCTGGCGCAGGGCCGGCTCTTCAGTGCTGCAACGCTCGGTGGCGTAGGGGCAGCGTTTGTGGAAGGCGCAACCGGATGGCGGGTTCAGTGGGTTGGGCAATTCGCCGACGATCTTGATCTTCGGCTTGTCCGGGTCCGGGTGAATGGTTGGGGTCGCCGACAGCAGCGCCTGGGTGTAGGGGTGCAGGGGACGGGTGTAGATGTCCTCCTTGGGCCCCATCTCCACCGGCCGGCCGAGGTACATCACCAGCACCTGATCGGCGACGTGACGCACCACCGCCAGGTTGTGGGAGATGAACACGTAGGCGGTGTTGAATTCCTGCTGCAGGTCCATGAACAGGTTCAATACCTGGGCCTGGATCGATACGTCCAGGGCCGAGGTCGGCTCGTCCGCCACCAGCACCTTGGGTTGCAGCATCATCGCCCGGGCCAGGGCGATGCGCTGGCGTTGCCCGCCGGAGAACATGTGCGGGTAGCGCTGATAGTGCTCGGGGCGCAGGCCTACCTGCTTCATCATCGCCTGGACTTTCTCGCGCCGTTCGGCAGCTGACAGTTTGGTGTTGATCAATAAAGGCTCTGCCAGTTGATCACCAATCTTCTGCCGTGGATTGAGCGAGGCGTAAGGGCTCTGGAACACCATCTGCACGTCTTTGCGCAGTTGCTTGCGCTGGGCCTTGTTGGCGCCGGCAACTTCCTGGCCGGCGATTTTCAGCGAGCCCGAAGAGGGCTCTTCAATCAGGGTCAGGGCCCGGGCCAGGGTCGACTTGCCGCAACCGGACTCGCCCACCACGGCCAGAGTCTTGCCGGCTTCCAGTTCAAAGGACACGCCGTTGAGCGCGCGCACGGTGGCGTGGCCCTTGAACAGGCCGCGGGATACTTCGTAGTGACGGGTCAGGTCGCGGGCGGTAAGAACGACGGCCATTACGCCACCTCCTGATTCAGCGGGTAGAAGCAGCGCGCCAGGCTGGCGGCTTTTTGATCAAGGCTGGGGCGCACTTGACGGCAGTTGTCCTGGGCATAAGGGCAGCGTGGTGACAGCAGGCAACCCTGGGGTCGATCGTAGCGACCAGGGACGATACCCGGCAGGGTCGAGAGGCGGGAGGCCCCCAGGCTGTGCTCGGGAATTGCCGCCAGCAGCGCTTCGCTGTAGGGATGCGCGGGGATGTCGAACAACTGCGGCACTTGCCCCACTTCCACGGCTTGGCCGGCATACATCACACAGACTCGCTGGGCGGTCTCGGCCACCACGGCGAGGTCGTGGGTGATCAGCACCAGGCCCATGTCCTGCTCTTTCTGCAGGGCGAGCAGCAGTTCCATGATCTGCGCCTGGATGGTCACATCGAGGGCGGTGGTGGGTTCATCGGCGATCAGCAGCTTGGGCTCGCCGGCAATCGCCATGGCGATGGCTACCCGTTGGCTCATGCCACCGGACAGTTGGTGCGGGTAGGCGTCCATACGGCTGGCAGCGCCAGGGATCTCGACCTTTTCCAGCAACTCGATGGCGCGCTTGCGTGCCGCCTTGCTGGACATCTTCAGGTGCAGGCGCAGCACCTCCTCGATCTGGAAACCCACGGTGTAGCTGGGATTCAGCGCGGTCATCGGGTCCTGGAAGACCATGGCCAGGTCCTTGCCGACGATCCGCCGGCGCTGGCGGGCGCTGAGCTTGAGCATGTCGCGGCCGTCGAAGTTGAGAGCGTCGGCGGTGACGATGCCGGGGTGCTCGATCAGGCCCATCAGCGCCATCATGGTCACCGATTTGCCGGAGCCGGATTCGCCAACGATGGCCAGGACTTCGCCCTTGTCGACCTTGAGGTCGAGGCCATCGACTACCGGAACCGCCCTGGCGTCGCCGAAGCGGACATTGAGATTCTTGATTTCTAGCAGTGACATGGGAATCTCCTCAGGCGGCGTTCTTGAGTTTCGGATCCAGCGCATCGCGCAGGCCGTCGCCCATCAGGTTGATTGCCAGCACGCTGAGCAAAATGGTCAGGCCCGGCAGGCTCACGACCCACCAGGCGCGTTCGATGTAGTCGCGGGCCGAGGCCAGCATGGTGCCCCACTCAGGGGTCGGTGGTTGCACGCCGAGGCCGAGGAAGCCCAGGGCGGCGGCATCGAGGATTGCCGAGGAGAAGCTCAGGGTCGCCTGGACGATCAGCGGTGCCATGCAGTTGGGCAGTACGGTGATGAACATCAGGCGCGGCAGGCCGGCACCGGCCAGGCGGGCGGCGGTCACGTAGTCGCGATTCAGTTCGCCCATTACCGCGGCGCGGGTCAGACGGACATAGGACGGCAGGGACACCACGGCGATGGCGATCACGGTATTGATCAGGCCAGGGCCGAGGATGGCGACAATCGCCACAGCCAGCAGCAACGAGGGCAGGGCCAGCATGATGTCCATCAGGCGCATGATGGTCGGGCCCAGCAAGCGCGGGAAGAACCCGGCGAACAGTCCGAGGAGAATCCCCGGGATCAGCGACATCACCACCGACGACAGGCCGATCAGCAGCGACAGGCGTGAACCCTGGATCAGGCGTGACAGCAGGTCACGGCCCAGTTCGTCAGTGCCCAGCAGGAATTGCATCTGCCCGCCTTCAAGCCAGGCCGGCGGCGTCAGCAGGAAGTCGCGGTATTGTTCGCTGGGGTTATGCGGGGCAACCCAGGGCGCGAACAGGGCGCAGAAGACCACCAGCATCATGAACAACAGACCGGCCACTGCCCCTTTGTTGCGGGAGAAGTGCTGCCAGAACTCTTTGTACACGGACGGATAGAGCAGGCTTTGATCGACTGCTACTGAGGAGGTTTGAGTGCTCATTAGTCTTGATCTCAGCGCTGGTGACGGATGCGTGGATTGGCAAAGCCGTAGAGGATGTCCACCACGAAGTTGACCATGATCACCAGGCAGGCGATCAGCAGGATGCCGTTCTGCACCACGGGATAGTCCCGGGCGCCGATGGCTTCGATCAGCCACTTGCCGATACCCGGCCAGGAGAAGATGGTCTCGGTCAGGACCGCGCCGGCCAGCAGTGTGCCGACTTGCAGGCCAACCACGGTCAGCACCGGAATCAGTGCGTTGCGCAGGCCATGGACGAACACCACGCGAGCTGGCGACAGGCCCTTGGCCTTGGCGGTGCGGATGTAGTCCTCACGCAGCACTTCGAGCATCGAGGAGCGGGTCATCCGCGCGATCACCGCCAGCGGAATAGTGCCCAGGACGATGGCCGGCAGGATCAGGTGATGCAGGGCGTCGAAGAAGGCGCCGGTGTCATCGGCCAGCAGGGTGTCGATCAGCATGAAGCCGGTTTTCGGCTCGATGTCGTAGAGCAGGTCGATACGCCCGGAAACCGGGGTCCAGCCCAGGCTCACCGAGAAGAACATGATCAGGATCAGGCCCCACCAGAAGATCGGCATCGAGTATCCCGTCAGGGAGATGCCCATCACCCCATGGTCGAACAGCGACCCTCGCTTCAGGGCGGCAATCACCCCGGCCAGCAGCCCGAGGACACCGGCGAACAGCAGGGCGGCCATGGACAACTCCAGGGTCGCGGGGAACAGCGAAGTGAACTCGCTCCACACGCTGGTGCGGGTGCGCAGCGACTCGCCCAGGTCACCGTGGGCCAGCTTGCCGATGTAGTCCAGGTACTGGGCGTACAGCGGCTTGTTCAATCCAAGGCGTTCCATTGCCTGGGCATGCATCTCAGGGTCGACCCGACGCTCGCCCATCATGACTTCCACGGGGTCGCCGGGAATCATGCGTATCAAGGCAAAGGTCAGCAAGGTGATGCCGAAGAATGTGGGGATCAGCAACCCCACACGGCGGGCAATAAAACTAAACATCTTCTGAAGTACCTCAATCAGCCGGTTCGGCGTTCCCGCCGCCCTTGGGGTCAAGGGCGGCGGGCGTTTCTTATTACTTCACTTGGGTGGTAGCGAAGTTGTTAGTGGCCAGGGGGCTCTGGTGATAACCCTCGACGTTCTTGCGCATGGCGGTGAACATTTTCGGATAGGCCATGGGAATCCACGGTTGATCCTGTTCGAACACCAGCATGGACTTTTCATAGAGCGCTGCCCGTTTGGCAGGTTCAGCGTCGGAGCGGGCCTGGTCGATCAGGTCCTGGAACGTTTTGTTGCACCAGCGGGCGTAGTTTTCGCCGTTTTTCGCCGCGTCACAACTCAGGTTCGGGGTCAGGAAGTTGTCCGGATCGCCGTTGTCCCCCGCCCAGCCGGCCGACACCATATCGTGTTCGCCGTTTTTCGCACGCTTGAGCATCTCGCCCCACTCCATGACGCGGATGTCGAGCTTGAGGCCGATCTTGGCCAGGTCGGCCTGCATCATCTGGGCGCCGAGCATCGGGTTGGGGTTGGTCGGACCGCCGCCGTTGCGGGTGAACAGGGTAATCATCGTGCCGTCCGGCACTGCGGCCTCCTTGAGCAGGGCGCGAGCCTTGTCCAAGTCGCGGGGCGGATTTTTCAGGCTGGTGTTGAAGCCCAGCAGGGTCGGTGGATAAGGCCCGGTGCCGATCAGGGCGTTGCCTTTGCCGTACAGGCTGTTGACGTAGGCCTCTTTGTCGAAGGCGATGTTGATGGCCTGGCGTACGCGCACATCGCTCATGTATTTGCGGGTGGTGTTCATGGCGATGTAGCTGGTGGTCATGGCTGCCAGTTCATCGACCTTGAGGTTGGCATCGGCCTTGATGCTGGGAATGTCATCGGGCTTGGGATAGAGGGCGATCTGGCATTCGTTGGCCTTGAGCTTCTGCAGGCGCACGTTGTTGTCGACGGTGATCGCCAGCACCAGCGGGTCGGCTGGCGGCTTGCCGCGGAAGTAGTCCGGGTTGGCCTTGAAGCGTACCTGGGCGTCCTTGGCATAGCGGTTGAAAATGAATGGGCCGGTACCGATGGGCTTGCTGTTGAGGTCGGCAGTCTTGCCTTCCTTGAGCAGCTTGTCGGCGTATTCCGCCGGGAAGATCGAGGAGAAGGCCATGGCGATGTCGGCCAGGAATGGGGCTTCACGACGCGTCAGGGTAAAGACCACGGTGTGGTCGTCGATCTTTTCGACGCTTTTCAGCAGTTCCTTGAAGCCCATGCTTTCGAAGTAGGGGAAGCCCACGCTGGACTTGTCATGCCAGGGATGCTTCGGGTCCAGCTGGCGCTGGAAACTCCAGAGCACGTCGTCGGCGTTCATCTCGCGGGTCGGGGTGAAGTAGTCGGTGCTGTGGAACTTGATGTCTTTACGCAGGTGGAAGGTGTATTGCAGGCCGTCCGGGCTGATGTCCCAGGATTCGGCCAGGGCCGGCTCGATGTCCGTGGTGCCGGGCTTGAAGTCCACCAGGCGGTTGAAAATGGTTTCTGCCACCGCATCGGCAGTGACTGCAGTCGTGTACTGGACCATATCGAAGCCTTCCGGGCTGGCTTCGGTACAGACCACCAAGGGTTTGGCTGCGGCGCCCATGGCGACGCTCAGCAAGGCGGCGCTCATGGCCGCTCTCAGGGGAAGCATTTTCATCAAGAACCCTCTGCAATCGATTGAACCAGATTAGCTTGAATGGCGGATTCGTCATGAACCCGCCTTTCAACTGGTGGGTTAGAGAATGTTGAACGGGATGGTGGTGACCAGGCGGAATTCGTTGATGTTGCCATCTGCCTGATGTTCGCTGGCGCGGTGGGTGGTGTACGTCGCGCGAATAGCGGTGGCCTTGAGTGGGCCGCTCTGCACTGCGTAGGACGCACCGATGCCGTATTCATAGTGGCTTTCGCCGTCCATCAGGCTCAGGTCGCCACGCTTGGCGCCTGGATCGGTGTAGGCAACACCGCGGTAGTGGGTACCGTCGATGCCCCAGCCGCGCGCCTGGTAGATGTTGAATTTCAGACCTGGTACGCCGTATTCGGCCATGTTCAGGCCGTAGGCGATCTGGAAGGATTTCTCGTTCGGTCCGTTGAAGTCCGAGAGCAGGGAGTTGGCCAGGTAGATGCCGTTGGTTTCGTGCAGGTAGTCGAAGTACTCGTTACCGCTGACTTCCTGGTACGAGAAGGTCAGGCTGTGGGCCTGGTGAGTCAGGCCGAGCGACAGCGAGTAGGTGTCGTTGTCGATCTGGCCCATCAACTTTTTACCTTCGTCGACGGTTTTGTAGTAGTTCAGGCCAGTGGTCAGGCTCAGCACCTGGCTGTCACCCAGTTCGTGGGTGGCGCCGAAGTAGTACTGGTTCCAGAAGTCTTTGACCTTGGCACCGTACAGGCTGGTTTTCAGACTCTTGAACGGCTGATAGTTGAGGCCGGCGGTATAGACCTTGTCGGTTTCCACGCCAGTGGCGGAGTACTCGCTGCGAAACTTCGACAGGCTCTGTTCGGTTCGTGGCGAGACTCGATCGAAACCAGCGAGGTCGAACGACAGGTTGTTGAGTTCTTCACTGTGCAGGCTGATGCCTTCGAAGCTCGAAGGCAGCGGACGGTTGCCGATGACGTCGACGATCGGCGTGCTGAAGTTCTGCCGGCCGGCGGTGAGGGTGGTGTTCGACACACGAAACTTGACGTTGGCCAGGCCCAGCTTGCTCCACTGGCCCACGGCGTCGCCGTCGGAGTGGGTCAGGGTACGGTTGTTCTTGCCGGCGATATCCTTGCGATCACGATCCAGAGCAATAGCGTTGTAGGCCGCCACTTCGGTACTGACACCCACGGTGCCTTCGGTGAAACCCGAGGTGTAGTTCAGGATGGTGCCCTGGACCCAGTTGATACGACGGGGAGTCGGAGTTGCGACGCCGTTGTGATTGTACGAAAAACGATCATCACGACGTTTCAGCTCGTTGGCGTACCAGTTGCGGGTACTCCCCGACAGGCTTTGCCCTTCGATGAACCCCTTGGTTTCAGCCTGGGCGCTTTTGCTGTTCAGTTCAGTCGGGACGAAGTCCTGGCTGATGCTCTCCGCATGTGCCGTGGCGGTGATGCTACTGATAGCCAAGGCTAACAATGCGCTGTTGCTCAGTTTCATGGGTGAAGCTCCTTTGCTTTCTTTTTTAAATGCCGGTTTTTTTGGGCCGGCTGTTTTTTGGAACTCATTCAAGGCTTCGCAAACGTTTGCATGTGGCTAATTCGCCAAATTCAGGCAAAGCGCCTGCGTGAGGGCGAAAAACGCCCCCAGGGTTTTGGGCTCATCGGTTATGGGTCTAGGCTGACACCTGAGAAGGAGTTACGGCCAAATGGGCTGACCATGAAACCCTCGACTTTGGCGCTTAATGGCTGGTTGATGGTTGAGTGGGCCACCGGGGTGATCGGCACTTGCTGCTTGAGCAACTGCTGGGCCTGTTTGTAGAGTTCGGTCCGCTGCTGGCGATCGGTGACGACTTTGGCTTGCTTGACCAGCTTGTCGTACTGCGGGTCGCACCACATGGAGTAGTTGTTGCCGCCGATGGCGTCACAGCTATAGAGGGTGCCGAGCCAGTTGTCCGGGTCACCGTTGTCTCCGGTCCAACCGATCAGGCTGATGTCATGTTCACCGTTCTTGGTGCGCTTGATGTACTCGCCCCATTCATAGCTGACGATCTTCACCTTGAGGCCGATTTTCGCCCAGTCGGCTTGCAGCATCTCGGCCATCAGCTTGGCGTTGGGGTTGTAGGGGCGTTGCACGGGCATGGCCCAGAGGGTGACTTCCGTGCCTTCCTTGACCCCCGCGGCCCGGAGCAGCTCACGGGCCTTTTCCGGGTTGTAGGCGGCGTCCTTGATGCTGTCGTCGTAGGACCACTGGGTCGGCGGCATGGCGTTGACTGCCAGTTGGCCTGCGCCTTGGTACACGGCATTGAGAATGCTCGGCTTGTTCACCGCCATGTCCAGGGCCTGGCGTACTTCGAGGCGGTCGAAAGGTTTGTGCTGCACGTTGTAGGCGATGTAGCCAAGGTTGAAGCCGGGCTTCTCGATGACCTGCAGTTTCGGATCGTTCTTCAGCGCATCGATGTCTGCAGGGCGCGGATGCAGGGTCACTTGGCATTCGCCGGCACGCAGTTTTTGCACCCGTACCGAGGCGTCGGTGTTGATGGCGAAAATCAGCCTGTCGAGCTTGACCCGGCTCGGGTCCCAGTAGTGCGTGTTGGCGGTGTAGCGGATCTGCGAATCTTTCTGGTAGCGCTGGAAGACAAATGGCCCGGTGCCGATGGGTTTCTGGTTGATCTGGCTAGGGGTGCCGGCCTTGAGCAACTGTTCGGCATATTCGGCAGAGAGGATCGCGGCGAAACTCATGGCGATGTTCTGGATGAAGGCTGCGTCCACGCTGTTCAGGGTGATGACCACGGTCAGCGGGTCGGTCTTCTCGACCTTGGCGATGTTCTTGTTCAGGCTCATGCCGGTGAAGTAGGGGAACTCCGTCGGGTAGGCCTTACGGAATGGGTGTTCGGCGTCGAGCATGCGGTTGAAGGTGAACAGCACATCGTCGGCGTTGAGGTCACGGCTCGGTTTGAAGTACGGCGTGCTGTGGAACTTCACCCCTTCACGCAGGTGAAAGCTGTACGTGAGACCGTCATCGGAAATGTCCCAGCTCTTGGCCAGGCCGGGAACCACGTTGGTGGCACCTCTTTCGAACTCTACCAGGCGGTTGTACAACGGCTCGGCGGCATCGTTGTCGGTGGCGGTGGTGTATTGCGCGGTATCAAAGCCTGCCGGGCTGCCCTCGGAACAGAACACCAGGCTGCGGTCGGCGGCGCTGCTGAACGAGGCACTGGCCAGTAGACTGCTGCCCAGCAGGGTCGAGAGAATCAGGGAATGACGCATGACGGTCCATCTCCATTTTTATTGTGATGATCAATGGCCATGGCTCCTTCCTGGAGCCTGTACAGGTCATTGATGCCAAACCATGGCTTGCAGCAAATGCCCGTCGGCAGGCGCAGGTTTGCCTTGCACCGACGTTAGGGATCGAGTGCAGGGGCGTACATGCGATGTGCCTTATAGCCTTGTAGGAATCGGCTTTTAATACGAAAGACCGTGTGCTCGAAGGACGGTATCTCGCAGATAGGGCCGGATTCTTCCAGGGTGGGCCGGTCAAGCAATGGCGACGTCAGGGACGTCGCCGTTGCAGGACCTTACTTGCCGATGCTGACGCCGTAGAAGGAATTCAAACCAAAGGGGCTGATCTTGAAATCCTGCACGTTGGCGCGCATGGGTTGGAACACCGTCGAGTGTGCGATAGGTGTCATCGGGACTTGGTCTTTGATGATGTGCTGCGCCTGCTTGTACAGCTCGGTGCGTTTGGCCACATCGGATGTAGCTTTGGCCTGCTTGATCAGTGCGTCGTAAGGCTTGTCGCACCATTTCGAGAAGTTGTTGCCGTTCATTGCATCACAGCCGAACAGGGTGCCGAGCCAGTTGTCCGGGTCACCATTGTCGCCGCTCCAGCCGATGATCATCGCCTGGTTTTCGCCGCCTTTGGAACGCTTGATGTACTCGCCCCATTCATAGCTGACGATGTTCACCTTAAGACCGATCTTGCCCCAGTCGGACTGCAGCATTTCGGCCATCAGCTTGGCGTTCGGGTTGTACGGACGTTGTACCGGCATGGCCCACAGGGTGATCTGAGTGCCTTCCTTGATGCCGGCTTCCTTGAGCAGCTGCTTGGCTTTCTCCGGGTCGTACTTGGCATCTTTGATCGTGGTGTCGTAGGACCATTGGGTCGGCGGCATGGCATTGACTGCCAGTTGGCCGGCGCCCTGGTACACCGAATCGATGATCTGCGGCTTGTTCACCGCCATGTCCAGCGCTTCTCGCACCTTGAGGTCGGCCAATGGGTTGGCGTCGGTGCGGCCCTTGAGTACCGGCATCACGTTGTAGGCGATATAGCCAAGGTTGAAGCCTGCCTGTTCAGGCAGCTTCAGGTCCTTGTCTTCCTTGAGCGCCTTGAGGTCGGCTGGACGCGGGAAGAGGGTGACCTGGCATTCGTTTTTCTTCAGTTTCTGAATACGTACCGATGGGTCGGTGGTGATGGCGAAGATCAGGTTGTCGATCTTCACGTCTTCAGGCTTCCAATAGTCCTTGTTGCCGGTGTAACGGATATTGGAGTCTTTCTGGTAGCTCTTGAAGACGAATGGGCCGGTGCCGATCGGTTTCTGGTTGATGTCACTGGTCTTGCCTTCCTTGAGCAGCTTGTCGGCGTACTCGGCGGACTGGATGGAGGCAAAGCTCATCGCCAGGTTCTGGATGAACGCGGCGTCAACGGTTTTCAGGGTGAACTTGACGGTCTTGTCGTCGAGCTTCTCGATCTTGGTGATGTTGGTGTCCATCCCCATGTCGGTGAAATACGGGAATTCGGTCGGGTACGCCTTACGGAACGGCATGTCCTTGTCGATCATGCGGTTGAAGGTGAACAGCACGTCGTCGGCGTTGAAGGTGCGGGTCGGAGTGAAGTACGGCGTGGTGTGGAACTTGACACCTTCACGCAGGTGGAAGGTGTAGGTCAGACCGTCGTCCGAGATGTCCCAACTGGTGGCCAGGCCAGGAATCACGGCGGTGCCGCCACGTTCAAACTGGCTCAGCCGGTTGTAGATGGTTTCGGCTGAGGCGTCGAAGTCGGTTCCGGTGGTGTACTGGCCAGGGTCGAAACCGGCCGGGCTCCCTTCAGAGCAGAACACCAGGTTAGTTGCCGCGTGGGCGAAGGGTGCGCTGGCAAGCAAGCCGGCGCTGACTAATAACGGAAGGACTGCTTTTTTGAACATGGTGGCCTCATGATTTGTTGTCATTTTTGGTGTAGAGGGCGACCTTGTGAGTCGACCCATCGATACTTATGCAGGCCCCATACCCAATGCAAGATGCAGGGCCGTCACAAGTCTCAAAGAGTGGAACGGACGTACAGGAATGACGCATTTGTATAAGTGTTGACGCATTTGATCGTTTGCGCCGGCTTTTTGTGGTGCATATGCCGCCTTCTTGTGGAGCAATCAGGGCGAATCGCGCTCACCGTTGGTGCGTCACTGGAGCCCGTTACGGCCGGCTTCGGGTTAAGCTGCTGGGTCTTGCCTTCCTTGTGCAGAGGGCCGGCGTATCTGGCTGACCGAATGAAGTAGGGCGACTCGGAGGGGGAGACCGTGCGCAACGGATGCCTGCGCTCGAGCAGGCGTTGGCAGGTGAACAGCACATTGCCGGCGGCGTTGAAGTCGCGGCTCGAAGTGACGTAGTCGGTGTGGAGGTTGCTGGCGGTGTGTGACCGCGGGGAGCCGAGGATCAGACCAGCTGTCTGCCAAACCTGGAGCGGAAAGGTCTTACGCATGCAAACCTCATTATTCTTTTTCTAGGGCGTATCTGAGGATTGGCCTTGTGGGCCATGGCAACTCGCCTTTCTATGGGGAGTGGATGCAGCCCCATGGACCCTGTGCGGCGACGGCGATCGCTTGTTGTGTTGTTGATTGTCGATTCGCCGATGCCGAAATTAAGTCATGCTGAAATCGGGGTCAACGAAAATTAAGTGTGACTTACATTTCTCCTGCGCAAAGGATGCCTCTGAGGTTCGATAGGCGGCCATGGATTGAGCTCAGGCTGCCGAATGGTCGTCGAACAGGCCCATGGTCGTGATGGTCAGGACTTCCGCCGGGCCGTTGCCGACGTTGGCCAGGCAGTGAGTCTTGGTCGCGTCGAAGTGCACCGAGTCGCCAGCGCCGAGGGGATATTGGCGGCCCTCGATGGTGTAGACGATCTGCCCTGAAAGAACATAGGAGAACTCTGAGCCATCATGGGAAATCAGCTCCGACTGGTAGCCCACCGATATGTTCATCTTCACCGCGTTGATCAGGTTGCCGGGAAAGGAACTGGACAGCCGCTCGTAGGCCAGTGGCTGGCCTTCGATGGTGTAGCGCACCCGCTTGCCTTCGTGGGAGTCGGGTTGCGCTTGAGTCGGCTGGTCGAACAGAGCGTTCAGCGGAACGTTCAGAGACTTGGCAATGTTGACCAGGGAAGAGATCGAGACACCGGTGAGATTGCGTTCCGCTTGGGAGAGGAAACTGGCAGTAAGACCGGACTCGCTGGCAATTTGGCGCAAGGTTTTCTTGGCGGCGCGGCGATAGCGGCGCAGGCGTTCGCCGATGCGATCTGCGGTCATTGGAGAGACTCTTATTGAAAGGCGCAGTATACCCGGCAGACGTCACTAACGCCTGGCAGGCGCAATACTGAGGTCGCTAACTTTAACCGCGCCGAGGTGGCCGAACGGATGCACCGTGAGCTGAGTACTCCTGGTTCGGGCTGAAATAGTTGGTAACGAAAAACGGCGATAACCTCGGTTTCGTGCTGGAGGCTACCGCCGTTTGGGGGAGGCAGGGAAACTTTACGGCATCAAGACTTCGATGGCGCCATCAGCCGTCATGCTGACCTGGCTGGTGCCTGCTTCGACTTCCGGGGTCACCGGCGCCGAATCCATGCTGGCGGCCTTCATCATCATTGGTGCGCGCATGTAGGGCTGTGGATAACCGTTGCTGTTGAGGTTCAGGTTGACGATCTTGTAGCCCTTGCCGCCCAGAGCTTCGGTGGCCAGTTGGGCGCGGGCCTTGAATGCTTTGACCGCATCTTTGAGCAGGGCGTCTTCGCTGGCTTTGCGGGTCGGATCGGCGATGGCGAAGTCCATGCCGCCCATTTTCAGGTCGCCCAGCAGTTCGCCGGTAAGCTTGGACAGAGCGGCGAAGTCGGAGCTTTCCAGGCGCAGTTCGGCGCGCTCGCGCCAGCCGGTGATCTTCTGGCCCTTGCCATCGTAGATTGGGTAGCTGTTGCGACTGCCCTGGCGCAGGGTCACATCCTTGACTTGGCGTGCCTGGCCGAGGGCCTTGTTCATGGTGGTGGTGATTTCGGCGGCGAGCTTGGCCGGATCGGTGTTCTGCGACTCGCTATAGAGGGTCACAATCATCAGATCGCGAGCCACTTCCTGGCTGACTTCGGCGCGCAGGGAAATCTGGTTGTAGTGCAGTTCATCGGCGGCCAGCGCTGGCAGGCTGATGAGGGTACCGGCGCTAAGGGCGAGAAGGGCGACGCTGCGACTGAAATGCTGCATGGAAACTCCTTGAGTGCGGTCCGCAGGCCAAAGGTTCGAGCTGCGTGAGCAGATAAGACTGTAGTTTTTATTCGCTGTTGCAGCCTTTTACAACTTTGATACATGTAAGCAGGCTACGATCCCGGGCTTGCGCTGGTAGCTGAAAGTTTGCCGCTGTCGCGGCTTTTCTCTGTGGCGCTTTGCCGCAGTTTTGCCTGCGCTGCGGGCGGCTTGGTTATACTCCCGGCGATTGCCCTGGAGCGCTCATCAGGAGAGCTCATGCTCGCCCCCGTAAAATTGCTGTCCGCGACCCGCCAGAACCTTTGGCGCCTGACCTTTATTCGTACCCTCGTGCTAGCCGCTCAGGCCGGTTCAGTGGGGATCGCCTACTGGCTCGACCTGCTGCCACTGCCTTGGCTGCAATTGAGTGTCACCCTGATTTTCTCCATGGTGCTCTGCGCCTTTACCGCCATTCGCCTGCGCACTTCCTGGCCGGTGACGGAGTTGGAGTACGCTCTGCAGCTGGCCTGCGACCTGTTTATCCACAGCGTGTTGCTATATTTCTCCGGCGGCTCCACCAACCCCTTCGTGTCTTATTACCTGGTGCCCCTGACCATTGCCGCGGTGACCCTGCCCTGGCGTTACTCGGTGGTCCTTTCGGGCATCGCACTGACCCTTTATACCTTGCTGCTGGCACGTTTTTACCCCTTGCAGACTTTCCCCATTGCCCGGGAGAACTTGCAGGTCTATGGCATGTGGCTGAGCTTCGCCCTGGCTGCGGCGGTGATTACGTTCTTCGCCGCGCGAATGGCTGAAGAGCTACGCCGTCAGGAAGAGTTGCGGGCGATCCGTCGTGAAGAAGGGCTAAGAGACCAGCAATTGCTGGCCGTGGCGACCCAGGCCGCCGGCGCCGCTCATGAGTTGGGCACGCCACTGGCGACCATGAGCGTACTGCTCAAAGAAATGCGCCAGGACCATCCCGATCCGTTGCTGCAGGATGACCTCAGCGTGCTCCAGGATCAGGTCAAGCTGTGTAAGGAAACCCTGCAGCAACTGGTGCGCGCTGCCGAAGCCAATCGTCGCCTGGCGGTGGATATGCAGGACGTCACCCAGTGGCTGGACGAAGCCTTGAACCGCTGGCACTTGATGCGCCCCGAGGCCAGTTACCGTTTCCATCTGCTGGGTGAGGGGCCGGTGCCGCGACTGGCGCCACCACCGGACCTGACCCAGGCTTTGCTCAATCTGCTGAACAATGCAGCCGATGCCTGCCCCGAAGGCCTGGAAGTACGCCTGGACTGGGACGTGGAAAACCTCACTATCAGTATTCGTGACCACGGCCCCGGAGTACCCTTGGCCATCGCCGAGCAGATTGGCAAACCGTTTTTTACCACCAAGGGCAAAGGCTTTGGCCTGGGCCTGTTTTTGAGTAAGGCCAGCGTGACCCGCGCTGGCGGCTCAGTGAAACTCTACAGTCATGAGGAAGGCGGTACGCTCACCGAGCTGCGCCTGCCTCGTGCCGCCCGAGGAGACGACCATGAGTGAAGAGATCCAAGTCGAAGGCGAGGAACTGCCACATCTGTTGCTGGTGGATGATGACGCCACCTTTACCCGCGTGATGGCCCGAGCCATGAGCCGCCGGGGCTTTCGCGTCAGTACCGCAGGCTCCGCCGAAGAGGGCCTGAGCATCGCGCAACAGGACTTGCCGGACTACGCCGCGCTGGACCTGAAGATGGATGGCGACTCCGGGCTGGTGCTATTGCCCAAGCTGCTGGAGCTGGATCCGGAAATGCGCGTGCTGATCCTGACCGGCTATTCGAGCATTGCCACTGCGGTGGAGGCCATCAAGCGCGGTGCCTGCAATTACCTGTGCAAGCCGGCAGATGCCGATGACGTTTTGGCTGCGCTGCTTTCCGAACACGCCGATCTCGACACCCTGGTACCGGAAAACCCGATGTCGGTGGACCGCCTGCAATGGGAGCACATCCAGCGCGTGTTGACCGAACACGAAGGCAACATCTCCGCCACTGCCCGAGCCTTGGGCATGCATCGCCGTACCTTGCAGCGCAAGCTGCAGAAGCGTCCCGTACGTCGCTGAACTGCGACTGAACGAATGTCCGCTGGGCGTCGTGAAAAAGCGAGCCGATCTACTATGATCGGCTCAGCGCTTGTCCCTTTCCCTATCGAGCCTCAACGATGAATCAGAACGCTGAATACTCCGCGGTCAATGATGCTGTGCGCGGGCAATTCTTTCGCCGGGTGTGGGCGATGATCACGCCTTACTGGCGCAGTGAGGAAAAGGGCAAGGCCTGGTTGCTGTTGATTGCCGTGATCGGCCTGTCGCTGTTCAGCGTGGCCATCTCGGTGTGGATCAACAGTTGGTACAAGGATTTCTACAACGCCTTGCAGAAGAAGGATGAGGCTGCGTTCTGGCACTTGATCCTGTATTTCTGCGGGATTGCTGCGGTGGCGATCCTGGGTACGGTGTACCGTCTGTACCTGACTCAGATGCTGACCATCCGCTGGCGGGCCTGGCTCACCGAGCAACACTTTGCCCGCTGGCTGGGCCACAAGAACTACTACCAGCTGGAGCAGGGCGGCTACACCGACAACCCGGACCAGCGGATTTCCGAAGACCTCAACAGCTTCACCAGCAATACCCTGGCCCTGGGCCTGGGGTTGATCCGTAACATGGTCAGCCTGGTGTCCTTTTCGATCATTCTCTGGGGCGTGTCCGGCAGCATCGAGGTCTTGGGCTACACCATTCCCGGCTATATGTTCTGGTGCGCGCTGGTGTATGCCGCAATCGGCAGCTGGCTGACCCACCTGATCGGGCGCCGCTTGATTGGCCTGAACAACCAACAACAACGTTTCGAAGCCGATTTGCGTTTCTCCATGGTGCGGGTGCGGGAGAACGCCGAGAGCATTGCCCTGTATGACGGCGAGAAGAACGAGAACCAGCGCCTGAGCAGTCGCTTCGGCAAGGTCTGGCACAACTTCTGGGACATCATGAAGGTGTCCAAGCGCCTGACCTTCTTCACTGCCGGTTATGGCCAGATTGCGATTATCTTTCCGTTCATCGTCGCTGCGCCGCGTTACTTCACCGGCAAGATCGAACTGGGCGAACTGATGCAGATCAACTCGGCCTTCGGCAACGTCCAGGAGAACTTCAGCTGGTTTATCAGCGCCTACTCGGACCTGGCCGCCTGGCGTGCCACCTGTGACCGTCTGCTGAGTTTCCGCCAGGCCATGAGCGAAAACGAGGAGCGTCCACCGGCCATTGATGTGCAGCGCCAGGGCGATCATTTGCAGGTCCGTGACCTCGCTCTGGACCTGGCAGATGGTCGTCACTTGCTGGCCGGTGCGCAGATGACTGTGCGGCCCGGTGAACGGCTGATGCTCAGTGGCCGCTCCGGCAGTGGCAAGAGCACCCTGCTGCGGGCCATGGGGCGGCTGTGGCCGGCGGGGCATGGGAGCATTTTGCTGCCGGCCCAGCGCTATCTGTTCTTGCCGCAAAAACCTTATCTGCCCATTGGCAGTCTGCGTGATGCCTTGAGTTATCCACAGCCGGGTGAAAGCTATTCCCAGGAGCGTTATGAACAGGTCCTGGAAACCTGCCGCCTGCCCCATCTGGTGGCGCGCCTGGATGAGAGCAATCACTGGCAGCGCATGTTGTCCCCGGGCGAGCAGCAGCGACTGGCTTTTGCCCGGGCACTGCTTTATGCCCCGCACTGGCTCTACATGGATGAGGCCACCTCGGCCATGGACGAAGAAGATGAGGCCACGCTGTATCAGGCACTGATCGACCAGTTGCCGGGGGTGAGCATCGTCAGCGTTGGTCACCGCAGCAGCCTCAAGCGTTTCCACCCGCGGCACATCCGTATCGAGCAGGGGCACTTGGTGGATCAGGCCCAGATGGCCTGAGTGAGGGTTTCGCCCAGGCCGCCAGGCGCTGGCGCCTGAGCCGTCTTGCGAGCGGTGCCTCAGGTTGATGCCAAGGCACGCAGGATCAAGCGCTGATCTTGGTTGCTGTGTGGTTTGAGGCGTTTCCTCCGTGGTTAATCCCGCTCCTGCAGTGGCTGCAGGGCGGGAGTGGCTCAGGACTTGTGCAGGATCATTCGATCCACTCTTACCGCCAGCTGGCCGCTTCCCGGTTGGGCGTTGAAGGTCACGTTGCCGTGTTCATCCACACTGGCCCGGGCAATCGGAGCGCCGTTGAGCAGCAGCTCCAGTGGCGCGTCCTTGAGGGATTGGCCGGAGGCCAGTTGCAGTTTCAGATTGATAGCCATGGTGATCTCCTTATCAGGCGTTGCGGTCGATGAAACGGCTGGCGCTCTTGTCGATGGAACCGATCAGTTCCGGTGAGCCTCCTCGGAACTGGCGGAACACATTGCGCCCGGTCGAGCTGCTGTTGCTGGTCCCGGACGGGATGCTCAGGGTCGGTTGGAAGCTGTCACTCAGTTCCACATAGGCCGACCAGGGGCCGTTGTAGGACTCGTTCAAGCCGCTGGTTTCGCTGAGGGCGTAGCGCACTGCGTGGCCCGGCAGCCAGTTGGGTTCGCTGGGGGTATGGCTCTGCCAGCCATCGGCCAGGATCGTTGGAGTTGTGTTGGGTGTTTCCAGGTAGCCGGCGGGTTTGTTCGGGCTGTAGTTTTTCAGCAGCAGGTAGGTACTCCAGCCCCACCAGTTATCGATGGTCTTGTTGTCATTCAGGTTATTGACGTCGCTGCGACGCAGTACCTTGTTACCACTCATCACGAACAGCGGCGAGAAGTTGCCGGCTTTCGCGGCGTTCAGGTCCGGAAGAACTTTTAACGCCGAGTAACTGGCTGGAGCCGGGAGGCTGCCACTCAAGTAGCTGGCGAAGATTTCGTCCGCCGAGCGCTGTACCGCAAGCTTCACTTGTTGCCGATTGTGGTGGTCGACGCTGTCGAAGTAGCGCTTGTCGCCGTAGGCGTGCCAGTGATCGCCCTGGGTGTTGCTGACATTGAGGCCGAACTTGCTGTCTTCGTCGTGCATGAAACGGGTAATCAGTGAGCCCAGGTCGCTGGGGGTGACCACCGCTGCCAACTGTTTGCGTGGCACTCGCACATGACCGGCGGAAAACAGGTCTGTGAGGAAGTGATCGGCGAAGGCGCTCATTGCATAGGCCAGTTCCAGTTGCTTGTCATCTGCGGTTTTACCCGCCAGCACCGCTTGCTGCAGGGCCGCCGTGTGCCCGGCGATGTAAGCCGCCAGGGCCCATTCACCAAAGTGGTCGGCATTGTTGGCCGCCAGCTTCAAGTAGCGCCCCAGAGGGAACAACGCGGAGACCAGGCTGCCGCCGCCAGTGATCTTGTTCCACTCTTCGGACAGCGTATCGCCCAGGGCATCATAGGCTTCGTGGGGTTGTTTGCCGTCGCGGATCGCCTGGTTGGCTGCGGCGATTTCTTTTTGCATTACCGCGAGGATCTGCCGGGCTTCGTCTTTGGCCGCTGGCAGCACTGCGAGGGAATTGAAGGCGGCGGTAAAACGTTGCACTCGATCGGTCGGGGTCGCGCCTTCGCAAATCGGCTGCTCGGGAATGCCGTAGAAATCCCCCCCCAGGGTAACCACCTGGCCATAGGTCAGTGACAGGCCATTGGGCAAGTGCAGTTCGACCTGCCAGGCGGGAATAGCCGGTGCGTCCTTGGTAAAGCGCAGCAGGGTGCTGTCACCGATTGCGGTGTGCTCACCACCCTCGAAACGTAGCTGTGGCCTGGTGGCTTTTTGCACGGCGCGGGGAAGGACTTCGGGGCGGTGATACTTGATGGTGTGATGGCCATCGGCGACCAGTACCAGGGTGTCGCCATCGCCTGAGATGGCAATGCCCTGTTCACTGAACAGGTGATCCAGGTCGGCAATGATCTTGCCGGCGTGTTGTGGCTGTTGCTGCTTCTGTGCAGAGAGTCCTGACATTTCTAGCTCCTTGATATGTCATGGGGATGCTTTGAATTTAACTGTATGAATATACAGTTATCTGGATAATAGAGGAAGACTTTCCGCCGTCAAGCAAGGAATGATTCCTTCCTGTATCAAGCATTGCGAATGGCAGGTTTTGCTCGGTGCTTCGGCTTCGTTCTCCAAGGCGTCAATACGCTTGGGAGATCGAGCGGACGGGGCTGTTGCATGGGCTGAACGAGCCGAATCCAGATGGAGGCAACGCCGGGCGGCGGCCTGTGGATTGGATTATCATTGGCGCCCTGACGACAGGCTCAAGGTTCATTCGCGCATGCTGGCCATCTTTTTCGAAACGCTGACGATCACTGCGCCTGTTTTTGCGATGTTGTTCCTTGGGCTACTGCTCAAGCGGGTGGGGTGGATCAACGACAACTTTATCCATGTCGCTTCGGCGCTGGCGTTCAACGTCAACATGCCGGCGCTGCTGTTTCTCGGCATTCTGCATGCGGACCTGCATTCGGCGTTGAAACCGGCGGTATTGATCTACTTTGGCGTGGCCACCCTGGTGTGTTTTGCTCTGGCCTGGGGCTGGGCGATCTGGCGTTGTCCACGGGCCGATCGCGGTATCTATACCCAGGGCGCATTTCGCGGCAATAACGCAATCATCGGTCTAGCCCTGGCGGCGAGCATGTATGGGGATTACGGGATCTCCCTGGGGGCGGTGCTGGCGGCCCTGGTGATCCTGTTCTACAACACCCTGTCGACCATTGTCCTGGCGGTCTATAGCCCGCAGATCAAGTCAGATCCCTGGAGCATCTTCAAGAGTGTGGTGCGCAATCCGCTGATAATCAGTGTGCTGGCGGCGGTGCCGTTCGCTTACTGGCAGATTCCGTTGCCGGGTTGGCTGGAGACGTCGGGTCGATACCTGGCGCAGATGACCTTGCCCATGGCACTGATCTGCATTGGTGGCACCTTGTCCATGGTGGCCTTGCGCAACAGTGGTCGGATGGCCATGAGTTCGAGCCTGTTGAAGATGGTCAGCCTGCCGGCGTTGGCGACCCTGGGGGCCTGGTTATACGGGTTTCGTGGGGCGGAACTGGGGATCCTGTTCCTGTACTTTGGCAGCCCGACTGCGGCGGCGAGTTTTGTCATGGCCCGGGCGGCCAATGGCAATCATGAACTGGCGGCGGCGATCATCGTCATCACCACCGTAATGGCGGCCGTGACCACCAACCTCGGGATCTTCCTGTTGCAGTGGGGCGGTTGGATCTGAGCACCCGATGAAGCGGATCGCCGGTCAGCCGGCGATCATTGCCCCGATGGCGAGTCTTCAGTTGGCCTGTTGATAAGTGTCTATCACTTCCTGCGCGGCGCGGAAGGCGTCGATGGCCGCGGGTACGCCGGCGTACACCGCGCAATGCAGCAGCGCTTCGCGAATCTCGTCCACAGTGCAACCGTTGTTCAGGGCGCCACGCACGTGGCCTTTAAGCTCCTGCGGGCATTTGAGTGCCGTCAAGGCCGCCAGGGTAATCAGGCTGCGGGTTTTCAATGGCAGCCCTTCGCGGTTCCATACCCCGCCCCAGGCATGCTCGTTGACGAAATCCTGCAACGGCTGGGTGAACTCGGTGGCGTTGCCCAGGGCGCGATCGACAAAGGCATCGCCCATTACCTGGCGACGCATTTGCACCCCGTTTTTCTTGTTCTCGCTCATGGCGTTTCTCTCTTGTGTTGGCGGCGCCAGGCCCGTAGCGAACTGAACAGCAGAAACGCCACCAGCGCTGGCAGGACGAAAAACAGCATCAAGTGTTCCAGTTTGCCGGCCAGGGGCATGCCGGTGGTGAAGGACACCACGTGCAGGCTATAGGCCAGGTACAGGCCGAGAAACAGTAGGCCTTCAGCCCGGGTCACGCGGTACCCGGAATAGAA
Source organism: Pseudomonas sp. Fl4BN1 (assembly GCF_009908285.1). Lineage (GTDB taxonomy): Bacteria > Pseudomonadota > Gammaproteobacteria > Pseudomonadales > Pseudomonadaceae > Aquipseudomonas. Next base: position 21,616 of record NZ_JAAARM010000021.1, on the reverse strand, counting down.
CACTGGCAGGCATAGCACCGCCACGCCGAGCATCACTGGCAGGTCGAAGTCCAGGGCATTGGGCGAGACCGAGAGCGGCGTCGGCGCCACCAGGGCGGTGAATCCCAGCACCCCCAGCAGGTTGAACAGGTTGCTGCCAATGACGTTGCCCACGGCGATATCCCGCTGGCCGCGCAAGGCAGCAAGCAACGAGGTGGCGAGCTGCGGCAGGGAGGCGCTGACGGCAATCACCGTCAACCCCATGACCCGCTCCGACAGCCCCAGGTTATCAGCCACGGTGATGGCAGCGCCCAGCAACAGGTGCCCGGCGAAGACCAGCAGCCCCAGGCCGAGGAGGACCATCAGCATGCTGCTGAATCTGGGGGCTGCGCTGCGCTGGTCGGCAGGATCGGGTAAACGAGGGCGCGCCGAGTGCCTTGACTGGCGTAATAGCAGGACCAGATACAGCACCAGGGCTGCGAGCAGGATCAGGCCATCAACCGAAGTGAGGCGTTCGTTATAGGCAAGGGCGAACACCAGCAGGCTGGCGCCGATCATCAGCGGGATGTCCAGGCGTACCAGTTGCCGCGACACTCGCAGTGGAATGATCAGGGCCGAGAGGCCGAGGATCACCAGGATGTTGAAGATGCTGCTGCCGATCACGCTGCCCACGGCAATGTCGGTGTTATCGGCCAGGGTCGCTTGCAGGCTGATGGCCATTTGCGGCGCGCTGCTGCCGAAGGCGACGATGCTCAGGCCCATGATCAGCGGGCGTACATGCAGCCGCGCCGCCAGGCGCACGGCGGCGCGCACCAGCAACTCGGCGCCGGCGATCAGCATCAGCAGGCCGCTGATGAGCTGGATCAGGCTGAGCAGGGGCAGTTCGGCAAAGGCGGTAATGGCTAGGGCTCCGTCGGTCAGTCGCTGAGGGCTTGGATGCGTACTTTGGCGGTACCGCTGCGCAGCATATCCAGCTGTTGAGCGGCAGTGCGGGACAGGTCGATCAGGCGGCCACGGGTGTGCGGGCCACGGTCATTGATGCGGACCACGACACTTTTGTCGTTGCCCAGGTTGGTGACTTGCACCCGGGTGCCGAACGGCAGTTCTCGATGGGCGGCGGTGAGGCCGTTCTGGTCGAAGGCTTCGCCACTGGCGGTGCGTTTGCCGTGGTGCTGGGCACCGTAATAGGAGGCCGTTCCGGTTTCGTCATAACCCCGAGGGTCGATGACATGGCTGCTGACGCAACCCGTGAGTAGAACGAGCAGGGCACCGACAATGAGCAGAGGCCGCATGCTGGAACGCTCTATTGAAAGGGGGGGAGAAGCAGTCGCGAGTAGGCGCTGGCTTGCCAGCGAAGACCGGGGTGCGTGCATCCCGTTTCGACTGACAAGCCACCGCGTCACTTTTCGATCAGCCTTCGAGCTTGCTTTTCAGCAGTTCGTTGACTTGTTGCGGGTTGGCCTTGCCTTTGGAGGCCTTCATCGCTTGACCGACAAAGAAGCCGAACATCTTGCCGCGCTTGGCTTCATCGGCGGCGCGGTATTGTTCAACCTGTTCGGCGTTGGCCGCGAGCATCTCGTCGAGCACCGCCGAGATCGCGCCGCTGTCAGTGACTTGCTTGAGGCCGCGCTTGTCGATGATCTCGTCGGCGCTGCCTTCGCCATTGGCCATGGCTTCGAACACGGTCTTGGCGATCTTGCCGGAGATGGTGTTGTCCTTGATCCGCAGCAGCATGCCACCCAGTTGTTCCGCCGAGACCGGGGCTTCGTCGATTTCCAGGCCTTGCTTGTTCAATAGGCTGCCCAGCTCGACCATGACCCAGTTGGCCGCGAGTTTGGCATCGCCGGCGATGCGGGCGACCTGCTCGAAGTAGTCCGCTTGCTCACGACTGGTGGCAAGCACGCTGGCGTCGTAGACCGACAGGCCGAACTGCTCCTGGAAGCGCTCGCGTTTCTGTGGCGGCAGTTCCGGCAGGGTGCTGCGTACCTGGTCGAGGAAGCTGTCCTCGATGACTACTGGCAGCAGGTCCGGGTCGGGGAAGTAACGGTAGTCGTTGGCTTCTTCCTTACTGCGCATCGGACGGGTCTCGTCCTTGTTCGGGTCGTACAGGCGAGTCTGCTGGATCACTTTGCCACCGTCTTCGATCAGCTCGATCTGGCGCTGGATTTCGCTGTTGATGGCCTTTTCGATGAAGCGGAACGAGTTGACGTTCTTGATCTCGCAGCGGGTGCCGAACTCGACCTGGCCCTTGGGGCGGATCGAGACGTTGCAGTCGCACCGCAGGGAGCCTTCGGCCATGTTGCCGTCGCAGATTCCCAGGTAACGCACCAGCGCGTGGACCGACTTGACGTAGGCCACGGCTTCCTTGGCGCTGCGCATATCAGGCTCGGAAACGATTTCCAGCAGCGGCGTACCGGCACGGTTCAGGTCGATGCCGGTGACGCCGTTGAATTCTTCGTGCAGGCTCTTGCCGGCGTCTTCTTCCAGGTGCGCGCGGGTGATGCCAACGCGTTTCACCGTGCCGTCTTCCAGGGGGATGTCCAGGTGGCCCTTGCCGACGATCGGCAACTCCATCTGGCTGATCTGGTAGCCCTTGGGCAGGTCCGGGTAGAAGTAGTTCTTACGGGCGAACACGTTGTGCTGGCCGATTTCGGCATCAATGGCCAGGCCGAACATCACGGCCATGCGCACAGCTTCCTGGTTCAGCACTGGCAGTACGCCGGGCATGCCCAGGTCGATCAGGCTGGCCTGGGTGTTGGGCTCGGCACCAAAGGCGGTGGAGCTACCAGAGAAAATCTTCGATTTGGTGGTGAGCTGGGTATGAATCTCCAGCCCGATCACGACTTCCCATTGCATGTGTATCTCCTCAGAAGCCGGTTGGGGTGCGGGTGTGCCAGTCAGTGTTGAGCTGATACTGGTGGGCAACGTTCAACAGGCGACCTTCCTGGAAGTACGGCGCAAGCAACTGCACGCCTACCGGCAAGCCATCGACGAAACCGGCTGGCATGGACAAGCCCGGCAGGCCGGCGAGGTTGGCGGTGATGGTGTAGACGTCTTCCAGGTACGCAGCGACCGGGTCGCTGCTCTTGGCCCCGAGCTTCCAGGCCGGGTTCGGCGTGGTTGGGCCAAGGATGATGTCGACTTCATTGAAGGCGGTCATGAAGTCGTTTTTTACCAGGCGCCGGATTTTCTGCGCCTTGAGGTAGTAGGCGTCGTAGTAGCCGGCGGACAGCGCATAGGCACCGACCATGATCCGGCGCTGCACTTCGCTGCCGAAGCCTTCGCCACGGGAGCGTTTGTACAGGTCTTCCAGCTTCTCTGGGTTGTCGCAGCGATAGCCGAAGCGCACGCCGTCAAAACGCGACAGGTTGGAGGAGGCTTCCGCCGGGGCGATCACGTAGTACGCGGGAATCGCGTGCTGCATGTTCGGCAGGCTGATTTCCTTGATCACGGCGCCGAGCTTTTCCAGCGCCTTGATGCTGTTGTGGATCAGCTCGGCGATGCGTGGGTCGAGGCCGGCACTGAAGTACTCTTTCGGCACGCCGATCCGCAGGCCCTGCAGCGAACCGTTAAGGCCGGCGCTGTAGTCCGGCACCGGTTCATCGATGCTGGTGGAGTCGTTCGGGTCGAAGCCAGCCATGCCTTGCAACAGGATTGCGCAGTCTTCGGCGGTGCGGGCCAACGGGCCGCCCTGGTCGAGGCTGGAGGCGTAGGCAATCATGCCCCAGCGGGAAACGCGACCGTAGGTCGGTTTCAGACCGGTGAGGTTGGTGAAGGCAGCGGGTTGGCGGATCGAGCCGCCGGTGTCGGTAGCGGTGGCCGCAGGCAACAGGCGCGCGGCGACGGCTGCGGCGGAACCACCGGACGAACCGCCCGGCACGTGTTCCAGGTTCCATGGGTTTTTCACCGCACCGTACCAACTCGACTCGTTGGCCGAGCCCATGGCGAACTCGTCCATGTTGGTCTTGCCCAGGGTCACAGCCCCGGCAGCGGCCAGTTTGGCGACCACGGTGGCGTCATACGGCGCCTTGAAGTTGTCCAGCATTTTCGAGCCGCAGCTGGTGCGGATGCCCTGGGTGCAGAACAGGTCCTTGTGCGCGATCGGTGCGCCGAGCAGGGCGCCGTTCTCGCCATTGGCACGACGGGCGTCGGCGGCCTGGGCCTGGGACAGTGCCAGGTCCTGGGTTAGGCTGATGAAGCTGTTGAGCTGAGGATCCAGCTGGGCGATGCGCGCCAGCAGGGTCTGGGTCAGTTCTACGGAAGAGAATTTCTTGTCGGCGAGTCCGCGGGCGATCTCGGCCAGAGTCATGTGATGCATTGCAGGCTCTTTCCCTTTAGTCGATGACTTTCGGAACCAGATACAGGCCGTTTTCGACCGCTGGCGCGATGGACTGATAAGCCTCGCGATGATTGGACTCGGTCACAACGTCTGCGCGCAGGCGCTGGCTGGCCTCCAGTGGGTGGGCCAGGGGCTCGATACCGTCGGTATCGACTGCCTGCATTTCATCCACCAGCCCGAGAATGCTGTTCAGGGCGGAGGTGATGTGTGGAAGATCGCTTTCATTGAGCTTGATGCAGGCCAAATGAGCGATTTTTTCCACGTCGGAGCGTTCAAGCGCCATGGGATTCTCCAGTGGAAAACAGAACGGATCTCGTCCGTGTGTTAGATTGTCGGAACACTACCGCATTTCTACGGTCTTATGGCCGCGATTGTGGGGGTTGGTGCACAGAAAAGCGGTCAATTTAACATATTGGCGCCTTGCCCAAAATCCCTGTCGTTGTTAGAGTTTGCCGCACTTTTTTACCCACGCGTTGCCTAGGGTCCCTTCCCCATGTTCAAGAAACTGCGTGGCATGTTTTCCAGCGATCTTTCCATTGACCTGGGCACTGCCAACACCCTTATTTACGTGCGCGAGCGCGGTATTGTCCTGAATGAACCATCAGTTGTGGCCATTCGGACCCACGGTAATCAGAAAAGTGTTGTGGCGGTTGGTACTGAAGCCAAGCGCATGCTCGGTCGTACTCCGGGCAATATTGCAGCCATTCGTCCGATGAAAGACGGCGTGATCGCCGACTTCAGCGTCTGCGAAAAGATGCTGCAGTACTTCATCAACAAGGTTCACGAAAACAGCTTCCTGCAGCCTAGCCCTCGTGTGCTGATCTGCGTTCCATGCAAGTCCACCCAGGTTGAGCGTCGTGCCATCCGTGAATCGGCCCTTGGCGCCGGTGCCCGTGAAGTGTTCCTGATCGAAGAGCCGATGGCTGCTGCCATCGGTGCCGGCCTGCCGGTTGAAGAAGCCCGCGGTTCGATGGTGGTGGACATCGGTGGTGGTACCACTGAAATCGCCCTGATCTCCCTGAACGGTGTGGTGTATGCCGAATCCGTCCGTGTCGGCGGCGACCGTTTCGACGAAGCGATCATCACCTACGTGCGTCGCAACTACGGCAGCCTGATCGGTGAATCCACCGCCGAGCGCATCAAGCAGGAAATCGGCACCGCTTACCCGGGCGGTGAAGTACGTGAAGTCGACGTACGTGGTCGTAACCTGGCTGAAGGCGTGCCACGTGCCTTCACCCTGAACTCCAATGAGGTGCTGGAAGCTCTGCAAGAGTCCCTGGCCACCATCGTTCAGGCAGTGAAAAGCGCCCTGGAGCAATCGCCTCCGGAGCTGGCTTCGGATATCGCCGAGCGTGGTCTGGTACTGACCGGTGGTGGTGCATTGTTGCGTGACCTGGACAAGTTGCTGGCCCAGGAAACCGGTCTGCCGGTGATCGTCGCCGAAGACCCGCTGACCTGTGTCGCTCGTGGCGGTGGTCGTGCATTGGAAATGATGGACAAGCACACCATGGACCTGCTCTCCAGCGAATAACATCGCTGCGAGGTCTATGCTGTTGCGCCCACAGGCAGCACTTTGCAGTGCTGCCTGTGGCGTTTATCTTCTGTCAATCTGCATCCAGGCCGGTTTGATGCCGTATGAATAAACACAACATTTGCCTGGGAGGAGCGGCTTATTAAACCGCTTTTCGCCAAAGGTCCCTCATTAGGCGTGCGCCTCCTGGTGCTGGTCGTGCTGTCGGTCGCACTGATGGTGGTCGATGCCCGCTTCACACTGCTCAAGCCAGTGCGTAGCCAGATGTCGCTGGTGTTGATGCAGTCCTACTGGATCACCGACCTGCCACAACGGCTATGGCAAGGTGTGGCCAGCCAGTTTGGCAGCCGTACCGAGCTGGTGGCCGAAAACGAAAAACTCAAGACTGAAAACCTGCTGTTGCAGGGACGCATGCAAAAGCTCGCGGCCCTGACCGAGCAGAACGTGCGCCTGCGTGAGTTGCTCAACTCTTCGGCGCTGGTCAACGAGAAGGTCGAAGTGGCCGAGTTGATCGGCATGGACCCGAACCCCTTCACCCATCGCATCATCATCAATAAAGGTGAGCGTGATGGTGTGTTCCTCGGTCAGCCGGTGCTCGATGCCCGAGGCCTTATGGGGCAGGTGGTCGAGTTGATGCCCTACACCTCTCGTGTCCTGTTGCTGACCGACACCACCCATAGCATTCCGGTTCAGGTCAACCGCAACGGCCTGCGCGCCATCGCCAGCGGCACCGGTAATCCGGAGCGCCTGGAGTTGCGCCATGTGGCCGATACTGCCGACATCAAGGAAGGCGACCTATTGGTCAGTTCCGGTCTTGGCCAGCGTTTCCCTGCCGGCTATCCGGTGGCCACGGTCAAGGAAGTGATTCACGACTCTGGCCAGCCCTTCGCTATTGTGCGAGCAGTGCCCACTGCAGCGTTGAACCGCAGCCGTTACCTGCTGCTGGTGTTCAGCGATCCACGTACCGCTGAAGAGCGGGCCAACGATGCCGCCCAGGCCCAGGAGGCCCAGGACCGACAGGGTGGCAACGCGACGCCGGTGGTCCCGGCCACAGTACCCAAGCCTGCAACAGCTCCGGCCGGGGCGGCCAATGCTGCTCCGGCGCCAGCCGCGGCGACGCCGGTCAAGCCTGCGGCCCATGCTCCGGTCAAGCCGGTTCATAAACCTGTGGTGAAACCGGCGGCTGCCAAGCCACCGGCAGCGGTACCGGCCACCACCGGAGGAAGAGAATAATGGCGGGCAGTACCTATTCACGAAACGGCTGGATTGTCTGGCTGACATTCCTCATCGGCCTGCTGCTGAGCGTGTCGCCGTTGCCACAGTTCATGGAAATCCTGCGCCCATTGTGGCTGGCTCTACTGCTGGCCTTCTGGGCCTTGGCCCTGCCGCACAAGGTGGGGATGGTCACCGCCTGGTGCCTGGGGCTGGCCGAGGATGTGCTCTATGGCACCCTGCTGGGGCAGAACGCCTTGATCCTGACGTTGATCACGTTCCTCGTGCTGTCCCTGCAGCAGCGTCTGCGGATGTTCCCGATGTGGCAGCAGAGCTTGGTGATCCTGGTGATCTTTGGCCTGGCGCAGCTTGTGCAGCTATGGCTCAGTGCCCTGACCGGCAATCGTCAGCCGACCCTGGCCTTGGTGTTGCCGGCGCTGGTCAGTGCCTTGTTGTGGCCCTGGGTCAGCTTTGGCCTGCGTGGTTTGTGCCGACGTTTCAAAATCAATTAATTCGGTCAGGCATTGGCCCGTACCTCGACAGGGAGATGTCTTGATGAGTCCGCTTTACCTCGCTTCGGGTTCACCCCGTCGGCGTGAGTTGCTCACGCAGATTGGCGTACCTTTCACCGCCATCAATGCGGATATCGATGAAACCCCGCTGGCCGATGAGCCTCCTGCCGCCTACGTCGAGCGCCTGGCTCGGGGCAAGGCAGCGGCCGGTCGCGGGTTGATCACCAGCAGTGAATCCCAGGCTCCGGCTTGCGTGCTGGGCGCCGATACTGCGGTGGTGCTCGATGGGCTGATTCTTGGCAAGCCGCAGGATCAGGCCGATGCCCTGGCGATGCTTATGGCGCTGTCTGGACGCGAACACGAAGTGCTGACTGCGATTGCCTTGCTCGACGGTGATCGTTGCGAGTCGCTGGTGGTGCGTAGCCTGGTGCGTTTTCGCCCCATCTCGGCCGAAGAGGCAGCGCTCTACTGGGCCAGTGGCGAGCCTGCGGATAAAGCTGGCGGTTATGCGATTCAGGGACTTGCGGCGGTGTTTGTGTCCGGGCTCAATGGCAGCTATTCCGCCGTGGTCGGCTTGCCGGTGTGCGAAACCGCAGAACTGCTCGGCCATTTCGGCATACCCTGTTGGCAAAACCTTCCAGTGCGCTAAAGCGCCGTACCCAACTACTGCGGCCCTCTATGAACACGCCTGAACGAGACACTGCCATGAGTGAAGAGATTCTGATCAACATCACGCCGATGGAATCGCGGGTGGCGGTGGTCGAAAACGGAGTGCTGCAAGAGGTTCACGTCGAGCGCACCCAGCGCCGGGGCATTGTCGGCAACATCTATAAAGGCAAGGTGGTGCGGGTATTGCCGGGCATGCAGGCAGCCTTCGTCGACATCGGCCTGGATCGTGCGGCCTTTATCCATGCTTCGGAAATCTCCAACCGCGAAGGCCCGGCAGTCGAGAGCATCAGCGCCCTGGTGCACGAAGGGCAGAGCCTGGTGGTGCAAGTCACCAAGGACCCCATTGGCTCCAAGGGCGCACGCCTGACCACCCAGCTGTCGATCCCGTCCCGCTACCTGGTGTACATGCCGCGTACCGCTCATGTTGGTATCTCGCTGAGGATTGAAGACGAGGCCGAGCGTGAGCGCTTGAAGCAAGTGGTCAGCGATTGCGTGGCCCAGGAAGGCATCAAGGAGGCTGGCGGGTTCATCCTGCGTACCGCCGCCGAGGGCGCCGGGGTCGACGAGATCATGATGGACATCCGCTACCTGCGCCGGCTCTGGGATCAGATCGGTATGCAGATCAAGACCATTGGCGCACCCAGTGTGATCTACGAGGACCTCGGCCTGGCGCTGCGTACCCTGCGGGACCTGGTGAGCCCGAAGATCGAGAAGATCCGCATCGATTCCCGGGAAACCTTCCAGAAGACTACCCAGTTCGTTGCCGAGCTGATGCCGGAAATCGCCGATCGCCTGGAGCATTACCCTGGTGAGCGCCCGATCTTCGACCTGTACGGCGTCGAGGATGAAATCCAGAAAGCCCTGGAGCGCAAAGTGCCGCTCAAGTCCGGTGGCTACCTGGTGGTGGACCCGGCGGAAGCCATGACCACCATCGACGTCAACACCGGGGCCTTCGTCGGCCACCGCAATCTTGAGGAAACCATCTTCAAGACCAACCTCGAAGCCGCCACCGCCATTGCCCGGCAATTGCGCCTGCGCAACCTCGGCGGGATCATCATCATCGACTTCATCGACATGGAAGATGAGGAGCATCAGCGGCAGGTGCTGCGCACTCTGGAGAAGCAGCTGGAGCGCGATCACGCCAAGACCAACATCATCGGCATTACCGAACTCGGGTTGGTGCAGATGACGCGTAAGCGGACCCGGGAAAGCCTCGAGCAGGTGCTCTGCGAACCCTGCAGCAGTTGCCAGGGACGGGGTAAGTTGAAGACGCCAGAAACCGTCTGTTACGAAATATTCCGTGAAATCCTCCGCGAAGCTCGGGCTTATCAGGCAGAAGGGTATCGGGTGCTGGCCAATCAGAAAGTGGTTGATCGTTTGCTGGATGAGGAGTCCGGTAACGTTGCGGAGTTGGAAGGTTTTATTGGCCGGACCATCAGGTTCCAGGTCGAAACCATGTATTCCCAGGAACAATACGACGTGGTGCTGCTCTGATTCCGCGTGCTTTACATCAGTGGAAACGGCTGGCTTCAGCTTTTTGCATGACTTTTGCCATGGGAGCCAACTGAAATGGAGCGGCTGATCCGCCTGTTCACCACGCTGACTCGCTGGGGGCTGGGCCTCTGTGCGTTGGCGCTGGTGATGACTGCCTTGTATGTCAGCCTGGGGCGCGAACTGACTCCGTTGGTGGCTGAATACCAGGCTGAAGTTGAAGCCAAGGTACAGCAGGCCGTGGGCTTGCCGGTACATATCGGTAGCCTCGAAGGCCGCTGGAGAGGCTTGTCACCGATCCTGCTCGCCCATGACGTGATGGTCGGCGAGGGCGCCAATGCCTTGCGCCTGGATCAGGTGAGTGTGGCGCCGGATGTGCTTGGCAGCCTGCTGGCGGGTGAGCTGCAGATTGGACGCCTGGAACTCAGCGGCCTGAGCCTGAGCCTCAAGGAGGGGGTGGACGGCCAATGGCAGTTGCAAGGCCTACCAGTGCAGCAGGATCAGCCAGTGGACCCCGAGCAATTGCTGACCCGCCTGCAGCAGGTGGCGGAACTGTCGGTGTTGGACAGTCAGATCACCTTGTTGCCGCAAGATCATCAACCGCTTGCCCTGACCTATGTCGGACTCAACCTGCGTACCGGCCCCAGTCGCCAGCGCCTGGATCTGCGCCTGACCCTGCCGGACGGCCAGCCCCTGGCCTTGAACCTGCGCACGCGGATCCGTGCCGACGCCTGGCGTGACGCTCAAGCCGACCTGTACCTGAGTCTGCCGCAAAGTGACTGGTCGCGCTGGCTGCCGGCTCGCCTTACCCAGGAATGGAAACTGTCCGCGCTCAAGGCCGGCGGCGAGCTGTGGCTGAACTGGGGCCAAGGCACGGTGCAGAACGCCACGTTGCGCCTGAATGCACCGCAGTTCACCGCTGCCTATGCCGAGCGTGCCCCGGTGACCCTGAAGAACCTGGCCTTGAACGCCTACTTCCAGCGCAGTGAACAAGGCTTGCAGGTGCAACTTGATTCCCTGGCGCTGAACCTCGGCGAGACTCGCTGGGAGTCTCGCTTGCTAGTGCAGCAGACCAAGGCCACGGAACAAAGCGAAGAACTCTGGCAGTTGCAGGCTGATCGCCTGGATCTGACCCCGGTAACGCCGATCCTCCACGCGTTGGCGCCGTTGCCGGAGGCGCTGGCCACGACCATCGATCGCCTGAAGGTCACCGGTGGGCTGCGCAATGTGCTGCTCGACTACCGGCCCCAGGCCACCGACGATCAGCGTCTGAGCTTTGCTGCCAATCTCGAACGCGTCGGTTTCGACGCCTATCATGGTGCCCCGGCAGCGCGGAACGTCAGCGGTAGCATCAGCGGCGACCTGGGCAAGGGCGAGCTGCGTATGGACAGCAAGGATTTCTCCCTGCACCTGTTCCCGATTTTCGCCAAGCCCTGGCAGTATATCCAGGCCAACGCCACCTTGACCTGGACGCTCGACAAGCAAGGTTTCACTCTGATTTCCCCCTACCTCAAGGTGCTCGGAGAGGAGGGCAAGATCGCCGGCGATTTCCTGATCCGTCTGCATTTCGATCACAGCCAGGAAGACTACATGGACCTGCGGGTCGGCCTGGTCGATGGCGATGGGCGCTACACCGCCAAGTACCTGCCGCAAATGCTCAACCCGGCGGTGGACGAATGGCTGCGCACGGCGATCCTCAAGGGCGCGGTGGACCAGGGTTTCTTTCAGTACCAGGGTTCGCTGAACCATGACGCCATCGAGGCGGCCCGCAGCATCAGCCTGTTCTTCAAGGTGCATGACACCGAGCTGGCGTTCCAGCCGGGCTGGCCGCACCTGAGCAAGGTCAGTGGGGATGTGTTCGTCGAGGACAGCGGGGTGCGCATCGTCGCCAGCAAAGGGCAGTTGCTGGACACCAAGGTACGGGATGTGTTCGTCAACATTCCCCATGCCGCCAGCGGTAAGAGTGCCCATATGTTCATCGACGGTGGTTTTGCCGGTGGCCTGGGGGACGGGGTAAAGATTCTCCAGGAGGCACCGATCGGAACCGCCTCGACCTTTGCCGGCTGGCAAGGCGAGGGTGACCTGCAAGGCAATCTGGATTTGGACATTCCCCTGGTCAAAGGCGAAGAGCCGAAGATCGTGGTGAACTTCAAGACCGACAACGCGCGACTCAAGCTCAGTGAGCCGGAACTGGAATTGACCCAGCTCAAGGGCAATTTCCGTTTCGACAGCGCTAAGGGCCTCAGTGGCGAAGGCATCAGTGCCCAGGCCTTCGACCGACCGGTGAGCGCGCAGATTTTCGCTGATGGCAAACCTGGCAAGCCCAATACTCGAGTGGTAGCCAAGGGGCAGGTGGCGGTGAAGAAACTCACCGACTGGCTGCAAGTCAGCCAGCCGCTGCCGGTGTCTGGCGAGGTGCCGTATCAGCTGCAATTGAACCTCGACGGCGCTGACAGCCAGTTGATGGTCAGTTCAAGCCTCAAGGGCGTGGCGGTGGATCTGCCGGCCCCGTTCGGTATGGCGGCCAGCACTGGGCGCAACAGTGTGTTCCGCATGACCTTGCAAGGGCCCGAGCGACGTTACTGGTTCAATTACGGCGAGTTGGCCGATTTCACCTTTGCCGCGCCCAGCGGCAAGCTCGCCGAGGGGCGCGGCGAGCTGTTCCTTGGTGATGGCGCGGCTTTGCTGCCCACTGTCAAAGGGCTGCGGGTCCGCGGGATTTTGTCCGAGCTGGATGTAGAACCCTGGAAAGCCCTGGTGGATCGCTATGCTGGGCAGGACCCGGGCGGCAGCGCCAAGCAGTTGCTCAGCAGCGCCGATTTCAAGGTCGGTACGCTCAGTGCCTTCGGCACCCGCCTGGATCAGGTCAACCTGCTGTTGATGCGTAAGCCAGCTGCCTGGGAGTTGCAGATCGACAGTCAGCAGGCCAAAGGCAAGGTCGGCATGCCCGATGCCAAGACCACGCCAATGGCCATCAACATGCAATACGTGCGCTTGCCGGCCGCTGACCCTGCGGCGCAGGCCGATGAGAATGCCCCCGATCCGCTGGCGTCGGTGGACCCCAAGAATGTTCCGCCGCTGGATATTGCCATTGAGCAGCTGTTTCAGGGCTCTGACCTGATCGGCCGTTGGGCACTCAAGGTGCGGCCAACGGCCAAGGGCATGGGCTTCAACAGCCTGGACCTCGGACTCAAGGGCATGCAGTTGCAAGGCGAGGGTGGCTGGGAAGGCCAGGCCGGTGCCAGCAGCAGTTGGTATCGTGGTCGCATTGCCGGCAAGAACCTCGCAGACGTGCTCAAGGGCTGGGGTTTTGCGCCTACGGTTACCAGTGAAGACTTTCACTTGGACGTTGATGGTCGTTGGCCGGGCTCGCCGGCCTGGGTCGGCCTGAAGCGTTATTCCGGAAGCCTGGACGCCACCTTGCGCAAGGGCCAGTTCGTCGAAGTCGACGGCGGGGCCCAGGCGTTGCGGGTGTTTGGCCTGCTCAACTTCAACTCCATTGGTCGGCGCTTGCGCCTGGACTTCTCCGACCTGTTCGGCAAGGGCCTGAGCTATGACCGGGTTAGGGGGGTGCTGGCAGCGAGCAACGGCGTCTATGTCACCCGTGAGCCGATCACTCTCACCGGACCGTCGAGCAACCTGGAGCTCAATGGCACCCTGGACATGGTGGCCGACCAGGTGGATGCCAAGCTGCTGGTGACCTTGCCGGTGACCAACAACCTGCCGATTGCCGCGCTGATCGTCGGCGCGCCAGCGGTGGGTGGGGCGTTGTTCCTGATCGACAAGCTGATCGGTGATCGGGTGGCGCGCTTTGCCAGCGTCAAATACAACGTCAAAGGTCCGTGGAAAGAGCCAAAAATCACCCTCGACAAGCCGTTTTGAGAATCCTCGATTCGCCCCTATGGAGTAGCATGGCGGCCTACCCAACACGGAGTACGCCATGTCTCTTGCGGTGATTCAAATGGTCAGCCAGAGCGATATCCTGGCCAATCTGGCGCAGGCTCGTGGCCTGCTTGAACAAGCAGCTGCCGGCGGTGCAAGGCTGGCGGTGCTGCCAGAGAATTTCGCCGCTATGGGGCGCCGTGACATGGCCGTCATCGGGCGTGCCGAAGCCTTGGGCGAAGGTCCGATCCTGCCGTGGTTGAAACAGGCCGCCCGCGACCTCAAGTTATGGATAGTGGCCGGTACCTTGCCGTTGCCGCCCGAGGATCAGCCCGAGGCCAAGTCCAATGCCTGTTCGTTACTGGTGGATGACCAGGGGCAGGTCGCTGCGCGTTACGACAAGCTGCATCTGTTCGACGTCGACGTGGCGGACAATCGAGGGCGCTACCGCGAATCCGATGACTATGCTCATGGAAACCGCGTGGTGGTGGCTGATACGCCAGTGGGGCGATTGGGGCTGACCGTCTGTTATGACCTGCGCTTTCCCGAGCTGTACAGCGAGTTGCGGGCTGCAGGGGCGGAGTTGATTACCGCGCCTTCGGCGTTTACGGCGGTCACCGGTGCCGCGCATTGGGACGTGCTGATTCGTGCCCGGGCCATCGAAACCCAGTGCTACCTGCTGGCGGCGGCGCAGGGCGGCGTTCATCCCGGTCCGCGGGAAACCTACGGACATGCGGCCATAGTCGATCCCTGGGGACGGCTGCTGGCGCAACAGGATCAAGGTGAGGGTGTGCTGCTGGCCGAGCGCGACAGCAGTGAACAGGCGTCCATTCGGGCGCGGATGCCGGTGTTCAGTCACCGGCGCATTTTCTCGCAAGGCGTTCAACGACTTGCATAAGTACGACGAATTTAAGGCCAAAGCATATGAGTGGGTTGTTGTCCTCAGTCAGTGAACATCTACTAGCCCCTGGCGGCGTGACCATCGAAAGCCTGCAGGGCGTGCTGGGGGATCTGGCCGGCCCGGGCATCGATGCCGCCGACCTGTATTTCCAGGGACAGATCTCCGAATCCTGGTCCCTGGAAGACGGGATCGTCAAGGAAGGCAGTTTCAACCTCGACCAAGGGGTCGGGGTGCGTGCGCAATCCGGTGAGAAGACCGGCTTCGCCTACAGCAACGCCATCACCCTGGAAGCCCTGGGCCTGGCCGCCCGTGCGGCGCGCTCAATCTCCCGGGCCGGGCAGAACGGCGCCGTGCAGGCGTTCACCACCCAGGATGTGGCGCAGCTTTATGCGCCGGACAACCCCCTGGAAGTCCTCAGCCGAGCCGAGAAAGTCGAGTTGCTCAAGCGTGTGGACGTGGCAACCCGTGCCCTGGACCCGCGTATCCAGCAGGTCAGCGTGAGCATGGCCGGGGTCTGGGAACGGATCCTGGTGGCTTCCACCGACGGCGGCCTGGCGGCGGATGTGCGGCCGCTGGTGCGCTTCAATGTCAGCGTCATCGTCGAGCAGAACGGCCGCCGCGAACGCGGTGGCCACGGTGGCGGCGGACGTACCGATTACCGTTATTTCCTCAGCGAAGACCGTGCCATGGGTTATGCCCGTGAGGCGCTGCGCCAAGCCCTGGTCAACCTCGAAGCGATTCCGGCGCCAGCTGGCACCTTGCCAGTGGTGCTCGGCTCCGGCTGGTCCGGGGTGCTGCTGCACGAGGCAGTGGGCCACGGCCTGGAAGGCGACTTCAACCGTAAAGGCAGTTCAGCCTACAGCGGGCGCATGGGTGAGATGGTGGCCTCGAAACTCTGCACCATCGTCGACGACGGCACCTTGGCCGGACGCCGTGGCTCGCTGAGCGTGGACGATGAAGGCACCCCGACCGAGTGCACCACGCTGATCGAGAACGGCGTGCTCAAGGGCTACATGCAGGACAAGTTGAATGCCCGGCTGATGGGTGTGGCACGTACCGGCAACGGTCGCCGCGAGTCCTACGCGCACCTGCCGATGCCGCGCATGACCAACACTTACATGCTGGGTGGCGAAAGCGATCCGGCGGAAATCATCGCCTCGGTGAAGAAGGGTATCTACTGCGCCAACCTCGGTGGTGGCCAAGTCGACATCACCAGCGGCAAGTTCGTGTTCTCCACCAGCGAGGCGTACCTGATCGAAGACGGCAAGATCACCGCGCCGGTCAAGGGCGCAACCCTGATCGGCAACGGCCCTGAAGCCATGAGCCGAGTGTCGATGGTGGGCAATGACCTGTCCCTGGACAGCGGCGTCGGTACCTGCGGCAAGGATGGGCAATCGGTGCCGGTGGGCGTCGGCCAGCCGACCCTGAAGATCGATGCGATCACCGTGGGCGGTACAGGGGCATAAGAGAGGAGGGGCGCCGGGTGAGTTGCTGGGCAACTCACCCGTGAAAGGCTCAACGCAGACCGCGTTGAGTCTCGTCCAGTTCGCGGATGTACTTGAAAATTTTACGGCTGGAGGCCGGCGCCTTGTTCTGGGCCACCTCATGCTGGGCCTGACGGATCAGGGAGCGCAGCTGCTGGCGATCGGCGTCCGGGTATTCGCCGACGAACTTTTCCAGCACGTCATCGCCACCGCCGATCAGGCGGTCACGCCAACGTTCCAGGTTATGGAAGCGTTCGTTGTATTGCCGGGTGGAGGCATCGAGTTGATCAAGCAATTGCAGAATCGCGTCGGTGTCCTGGTCCCGCATCAACTTGCCGATGAATTGCAGGTGGCGTTTACGGGCGATATGGGCGACGTGCTTGGGCGCATCCGCCAGGGCCCGGCGCATAGCGTCGGTCAGGGGCAGTTTGGCCAGCAAGTCGGGCTTGAGAGTGGTAAGGCGCTCGCCGAGATCAACCAGAGCATGCAGCTCGCGTTTGACCTGGGTTTTGCTTTTTTCCCCATCGAGGGAGGCGTCGTAAGAATCAACCATGGTGGCAGTCCGCAAAGAAACGCCGCCATGATAACCAGTCGAGGGCCGCTTGTCCGGCCCGGTCGCTCGCCGGCCTTAATCGAAAGCAGAATTTGAGTGGAGAACACCATGAGTGCAGCACAAAGCGTCGGCCCACAGGCTTTGCCGGCCCTGCAGGAGCAAGTCGAGCAGATCATCGCCGAGGCCAAGCGCCAGGGGGCCAGTGCCTGTGAAGTGGCGGTGTCGCTGGAGCAGGGGCTGTCGACATCGGTGCGCCAGCGGGAAGTGGAGACCGTGGAATTCAACCGCGACCAGGGCTTTGGCATCACCCTCTACATGGGCCAGCGCAAGGGTTCGGCCAGCACTTCCGCCAGCGGTCCCGAAGCTATTCGTGAAACCGTGGCTGCGGCCTTGGCAATCGCCAAGCACACCTCCGAAGACGAAGCCTCGGGCCTGGCAGATGCCTCCTTGATGGCCAAGGACCTGCAGGACTTCGACCTGTTTCATGCCTGGGACATCACCCCTGAGCAAGCCATCGAGCAGGCTCTGGCTTGTGAAGCAGCGGCCTTTGCCACAGATGCCCGGATCAAGAATGCCGATGGCACCACCTTGAGCACCCACCAGGGTTGCCGGGTCTATGGCAACAGCCATGGTTTCATTGGTGGTTATGCGTCCACTCGTCACAGTCTGAGCTGTGTGATGATTGCCGAGGCCGATGGCCAGATGCAGCGCGATTACTGGTATGACGTCAATCGCCAGGGCCAGTTGCTGGCGGATCCGGCGAGCATTGGCCAGCGCGCCGCCCAGCGTGCCGCCAGCCGCCTGGGTGCTCGTCCGGTACCGACCTGCGAAGTGCCGGTACTGTTTTCCGCAGAGCTGGCTGGCGGTTTGTTCGGCAGTTTCCTCGGGGCGATTTCCGGCGGCAATCTGTATCGCAAGTCTTCATTCCTTGAAGGCGCCCTGGGCCAGCAACTGTTTCCTGAATGGCTGACCATCGATGAGCGGCCGCACTTGATGCGTGCCATGGGCAGTTCGTCGTTCGACGGTGATGGCCTGGCGACCTACGCCAAACCTTTCGTCAAGGACGGTGAGCTGGTGTCCTATGTGCTCGGCACCTACTCCGGGCGCAAGCTGGGCATGCCGAGCACCGCCAACGCCGGTGGCGTGCACAACCTGTTCGTCACCCATGGCGATGAAGACCAGACGGCGCTATTGCGGCGCATGGGACGCGGCCTGTTGGTGACCGAGTTGATGGGCCATGGCCTGAACATGGTCACTGGGGACTACTCGCGTGGCGCGGCGGGGTTCTGGGTGGAGAACGGTGAAATCCAGTTCGCCGTACAGGAAGTGACCATTGCCGGTAATCTACGGGACATGTTCAAGCAGATCGTCGCCGTGGGCAGTGATCTGGAACTGCGCAGCAACATCCGCACCGGTTCGGTGCTGATCGAACGCATGACCGTCGCCGGCAGCTGATCAAGGCAGGCTTCAACGAAACGCGCGACCTTCACGGGTGGCGCGTTTTTTTGTGCCTGTGATTGTTCATGGGGGGATGAAAATTGCACAAGCTCAATTGATTTGATTCTCAATATCATTTAATAATGAATCTCATTATTCAATGAGCCCAGGTCATGAGTTCTGCCTTGCACGAGCAGCCTTATCTCGAAAGCTGGCGCTGGATGAGCCGCCAGATCCGTTGCGCACTGGAACCGGACGAGCCGCGTCTGATCGAGCACTACCTTGCCGAGGGGCGCTACCTGGCCTGCTGTACCGCCATGTCGTCCTGGACTGTCGCTGAAACCTCCTTCCGTTTGTTGATCGATACCGCTACCGATACCGCGCTGCCTTGGCATTGGCGCAGCCTGTGCCTGGACCAGGCGTGGAAGCCTTTACGCGACCTGGAACGGCTGTCTTTGTGCAAGTGCCGGCTCAAACGCTGGCAAAGCCATGCCTAGCAACTGGCGACCTGCTCGCTGTTGCCTTCCATTCCTCTGATTGAACTGGTGCAAGGATTCCCCGATGAGTAATACCCGTATCGAACGCGACAGCATGGGCGAGCTGCAGGTCCCGGAGCAGGCCCTGTATGGGGCGCAGACCCAGCGTGCGGTGGATAACTTTCCTATCAGTGGCCAGCGTATGCCGGCCGCCTTCATTCGTGCCTTGATCCTGGCCAAGGCCGCTGCGGCCAAGGCCAACGTCGAGCTTGGACAGCTCAGCGAGTCCCAGGGCAAGGCCATTGTCGATGCTGCCCAGGGCCTGCTGGAAGGCGACTTCATGCAGCACTTTCCGGTGGACATCTTCCAGACCGGTTCCGGCACCAGTTCCAACATGAACGCCAACGAAGTGCTGGCGACCCTGGCCAGCCGCCTGTTGGGCGAGGCGGTCAACCCCAACGATCACGTCAACTGCGGCCAGAGCAGCAACGACATCATTCCCACCACCATTCATGTCAGCGCAGCCCTGACTCTGCACGAGCAATTGCTGCCGGCGCTGGTGCATCTGGTGGCGGTCATCGAGCACAAGGCGGTGCAGGTGCATCCCTTCATCAAGACCGGTCGCACCCACTTGATGGACGCCATGCCGGTGCGCATGAGCCAGGTCCTGGAAGGCTGGGCGCAACAGCTCAAAGCCAACATCGCCCACTTGCAGGACCTGTTGCCGAGCCTGCAGTCCCTGGCTCAGGGGGGCACTGCGGTGGGCACTGGGATCAACGCCCATCCCGAGTTCGCGGCACTCTTCAGCCAGCAGTTGAGCAAGCTGACCCAGGTTCAGTTCACTCCGGGCAAGAACCTGTTCGCCCTGATCGGCTCCCAAGACACCGCGGTAACGGTATCCGGCCAGCTCAAGGCCACGGCGGTGTCATTGATGAAGATCGCCAACGACTTGCGCTGGATGAACTCCGGCCCCCTGGCGGGGCTCGGCGAAATCGAGCTGGAAGCCCTGCAGCCGGGGTCGTCGATCATGCCCGGCAAGGTCAATCCGGTGATTCCGGAAGCCACTGCGATGGTTGCTGCGCAGGTCATCGGTAATGACTGCACCATCACCGTGGCCGGGCAATCGGGCAACTTCGAGCTCAACGTGATGCTGCCGATCATTGCCCAGAACCTGTTGAGCAGCATCGAGTTACTGGCCAACTCCAGCCGGTTGTTGGCGGACAAAGCCATCGCCAGCTTCAAGGTCAATGAATCCAAGCTCAAGGAGGCGTTGTCGCGTAACCCGATCCTGGTCACCGCCCTGAACCCGATCATCGGTTATCAGAAGGCCGCAGAAATCGCCAAGACCGCTTACAAGCAGGGACGTCCGGTGATCGACGTAGCGCTTGAGCACACCGATCTGTCGCGTAGCCAGCTTGAGATCCTGCTGGATCCGGAAAAACTCACCGCTGGCGGCGTGTAACCCTCGACACCGCTTTGGAGGCTCACCATGGAGCACTGGAAACGCACGATCGAAAGGGCTAATCGCTTGTTCATGCAGGGGGAGCTGGTGGATGCCCGCGAGTTCTACCTGCAGGCGCTGGCCCTGGCACAGGTGTTGTTCGAGCGCTGGTCGAATCCCGACGAAGCGGTAGCGGCTTGTGTGATTTCCCATCACAACCTGGCGGACCTGCATTTGCGTCTGAACCAGCCGGAGGAGAGCGCGGAGTACCTCTGCGCTATCCACCAGCGCCTGCTGCAGACCATGCAGGACGCTCGCCTGGCACCGGCCCTGCGGGAAGCGGCGCTGCGCCAAAGCAGCAAGACCTACGTCGAGTTGCTCAATTTCATTGGTGAACACGGTGAATACCCCCGTAATCACCGTTTGCTGGACAGCAATGTCGCGCGGTTGTCCTCCGACGGCCCGACACCCGACAGCCCCTCTTTTGGAGTGCACTGAATATGTCCTTTACCTTGCCTGCCTTGCCTTACGCCTACGACGCCCTGGAACCGCACATCGATGCGCAGACCATGGAAATTCACTACACCAAGCACCATCAGACCTACATCAACAATCTCAATGCCGCTGTGGAGGGCACTGAGTGGGCAGGGTGGGAGGTGGAAAAGCTGGTGGCCAGTATTCAACAATTGCCGGAAAAACTCCGTGCTGCGGTGATCAATCAGGGCGGTGGTCATGCCAACCACTCGCTGTTCTGGGCAGTGATGACGCCTGCGGGCGGCGGCAAGCCAGAGGGCGCTCTGGGGCAGGCGATCGAGCAGCAGTTGGGTGGCTTCGAGAGTTTCAAGGACGCCTTCACCAAGGCCGCGTTGACTCGCTTCGGCAGTGGCTGGGCCTGGCTTAGTGTGACGCCGGGGAAAAAGCTGGTGGTGGAGAGCAGCGGTAATCAGGACAGTCCACTGATGAATGGCAACACGCCGATTTTGGGCCTGGACGTCTGGGAGCACGCCTATTACCTGCGTTATCAGAACCGGCGACCCGAGTACATCAATGCCTTTTACAACGTCATCAACTGGCCGGAAGTTGCTCAACGCTATCAGGCCGCGATGGCTTGAGATTTTCTACCAATAAGAACTAAGGCCGACTATGGGCACTGAAACACTGGCGATCAGCAGCGGACGGATGTTTCGTTATGCCTTCGGTTCGCTGTTGCTGTTGGCGGGTACCGCATTGCTGGTGGCTCAAGGGCTGAGCTGGCTTAATCTGGAACCGCGATTATTGCGGGCATTGCAGGGAGGATCGATCTGCGCATTGGGCACGGCGCTGGGGGCTGTCCCGGTATTGGTGATCCGCAGAATGCCGGTGGCCGTGAGTGACACCTTGCTCGGCTTTGGGGCCGGCGTGATGTTGGCGGCGACAGCGTTTTCGTTGATCGTTCCGGGTATCGCTGCCGCTCAGAGCCTGGGCTTGTCGGCCTGGAGCTCCAGCGGCCTGATCAGTCTCGGCATCATGCTCGGTGCTTTCGGACTGTTCCTGGTGGACCGCAAGGTCTCAGCAGGCAGTCCGGAAACGCTGGTGGGTACTCCCGAGCATCCAGTCATTGCCCCGAGAATCTGGCTATTTGTGTTTGCCATCATTGCTCACAACATTCCGGAAGGGATGGCGGTCGGGGTATCGGCGGGCGGGGGAATGCCCGATGCGGACAGCCTGGC